>NZ_JACCCM010000002.1:0-644919 GCF_013409665.1 Pseudoclavibacter sp. JAI123
GATGGTACTGCAGGGGGGACCCTGTGGGAGAGTAGGTCACCGCCGGACTTCTTCATGAGCCGGGGTTGGTTGGTGAGTGAGCAGAGATGCTCCTCGCCCACCAACCCCGGCTTTTTTGTTGCCCGAAAACCCTTCGTTGCCTACAGTCGACCAGTCGCCTTCAGCTCTATGTAGTGGTCGGCGATCGCAGGAGGCAGCGCCGACGGGGTACCCGTGACCGTGTCCCCGCCAAGACGACGAACCGTCTGGCGGACCCGCTCCTGATCCAGCAAGGCCCGCTCGGCGGCCGAGGCCGCGTACGTCTGCTCGCGGGTATCCCGGCGGAGCGCCACCTCGTGCACATCCGGATTCAACACAGACCCGAGCACCACCACGTGCTTGCTCGCCAGCTGCGGCAGAGCGGCGATGACCGGTTCAAGCGTGCCACCCGTCTCGAGCGTCGAAAGAATCACGACAAGCGACCGATGCGTCGTCACACCGCGCACGAGGCCGGGGATCGCCCGCCAGTCCGTGGCGATCAGCTCAGGCTCCACATCCGCGAGGGACTCGACCATGCGGCTCAGCAGCTCGGCACCGGAGACACCCTGGACGCGTGCGCGCACCCGGCGGTCCCAGGCGACCACGTCCACGCGATCGCCAGCACGAGTCGCCAGCGCCGCCAGCAGCAGCGCCGACTCGATCGCCGTATCCAAACGCGTCTCGTCGGCAACACGGGCCGCAGAGGTGCGTCCGGTATCGATGACGATGACCACACGGCGGTCGCGCTCCGGGCGCCACGTTCGCACGACGAGGTCCTGGCGCCGAGCCGTGGCGCGCCAATCGATCGAACGGACGTCATCCCCTCGGACATACTCGCGCAGCGAATCGAACTCGGTCCCCTGCCCGCGAACCATGAGACGCGTCGCCCCATCCAGCTCCCGCAGCCGCGCGAGACGCGACGGCAGATGCTTGCGCGAATTGAACGGGGGCAGCACCCGGAGCACGCCGCGGTCGGCGAGGCTCACCTGCCGGGCAGCCAAGCCCATGGGCCCCCAGCTCCTGAGGGTGACGAGCTCGGACCTCCGGTCGCCGCGACGCGAAGGACGAAGCGGGAACTCCGCCACACGTCGCTCGCCGGACGGCACATCGAGCTTGGGTCGCTGCTGCGTTGCACCCGCGGTCGGCTCCCAGCCGTCCCTGACCTGGAGCCGGAGCGTGCGCGATCCTCGGTTCGTGATCGCGACCCTGCTCACGGCGTCTTCCCCCAGCCGTACTCGAGCGGGCAGGTCACGCTCGATCTCGACGTGGCGCGGGGCGCCGGCGAGCAAGACGTCTGCAATCGACGTCAGGAGAACGAAGAGCAGCCAGATCGCGAGCGTCACGTACGCAGACTCCGCTGTCTGCCCGAAGAGCACCACTGGGACGGCGCCGACCGCAGTCAGGAGCACCAGACGTCCGCTCACCACCATGCGCTCACGCTTCCCTTCAGACCTGCAACTTCGACGAGCACCCGCAGCTGCCGGATCAGATGGGTACCTGGACCTGCGCGAGGATCGAGCGAAGGATCGCGTCCGCGCCGACCCCCTCGAGCTCGGCTTCCGGTCGAAGCTGCAGTCGGTGCCGAAGCACCGGAAGCGACATCGCCTGCACGTGGTCGGGCGTCACCGCCTGGTACCCGCTGAGGTACGCGAATGCCTTGCTCGCCGACATGAGGGCGGTCGCCCCACGGGGAGAGACGCCCATGCGAACGGACGGCGACTGGCGGGTGGCCCGAGCGATATCGACGATGTACGCGAGCACGTCTGCCCGGACATCGACAGCCGCCGCCTCGGCCTGAGCGCGCCTGAGCTCCTCGGCCGTGAGCGCGCTTCGCACCCCTGCGGCGCGCAGGTCCCGGGGAGAGAACCCCGCGGCATGCCGGCGCAGCACCTCGAACTCGGCGTCTCGAGACGGCAGCTCGAGCACGAGCTTCAGAAGGAAGCGGTCGAGCTGAGCCTCCGGGAGGGTGTACGTGCCCTCGTACTCGATGGGGTTCATGGTCGCGGCGACGAGGAAGGGGGAGGGGAGCGCGCGCGTCACCCCGTCCGCGGACACTTGACGTTCCTCCATCGCCTCGAGCAGGGCCGACTGGGTCTTCGGCGGCGTGCGGTTGATCTCATCGGCGAGCAGGATGTTCGTGAACACCGGGCCCTCGCGGAACTCGAACTCGCCAGCGGCAGCGTCGTAGACCAGTGAGCCCGTGATGTCACCTGGCATGAGGTCTGGCGTGAACTGCACGCGCTTTGTGTCGAGCGACAGCGTCTCGCTCAGGGTCCGCACGAGGAGGGTCTTGCCGACCCCTGGAATGCCCTCGAGCAGGGCGTGGCCGCCGGCGAGCAGGGCGACGAGGAGACCGTCAACCGCTCGCTCCTGTCCGACGACGGCCTTGGCGACCTCGCCTCTGACTCGCTGC
The DNA here is from genome assembly GCF_013409665.1 of Pseudoclavibacter sp. JAI123. Taxonomy (NCBI): domain Bacteria; kingdom Bacillati; phylum Actinomycetota; class Actinomycetes; order Micrococcales; family Microbacteriaceae; genus Pseudoclavibacter; species Pseudoclavibacter sp. JAI123. Next base: position 2,432 of record NZ_JACCCM010000002.1, read on the forward strand.
AGTGCTTCACGGACATCGGTGCTCATACTGGGCCTCCGGATTTCTCGGCGGTGGAACTCTGATCGGTGGTGCTGGGGCCTGTGCTGACGGGACCGCGGCCGGGATCAGCCGCTTCGGCGACCGCTCGTTCCAGGGTCAGCAGGGCCTGGCTGAGGTCGAGCAGCTCGGCCTCGCTGCCGGGGACGGCGTCAAGGAGGGTCCAGGCGATGGCTGCTCGGTTCGCGCCGAGGATGGCCGCGCTCGAGGTGATGATCTCCTGCACGCTGCTGGCTTTGGCCAGCCCGAGCGACTTCGCGAGCCGGGTGGTCGTGCCGATGCGGAGGTTGTCGAGCGCGCGCAGACGCGCGCGCTGCTGGGCGTAGAGCCGTCCGCGGCCGTGCATGGTCTCCGACGCCTCGACGATCACCGGCAGGCGCTCCTCGACGAGCGGCCCGAAGCGGCGACCGCGCCAGACCATGACCGCGAGCAGCGTGGCGAGGGCGATCAGGATGCTCGGCGTCAGCCAAGGCGGCACGAACGCATCGAGTGAGGGCTCGACGCCGAAGACGGCCTCCGCGTCCGAGATTCCAGGCGTGTACCAGACGAGCGACTGGGTCTGTCCGAGCACCGCGAGCCCCATGGCCGCGTTCGCGGAGCTCAGCACGTCGCCGTTGCTCAGGTTGTCCGTCGCCCCCAGCGCGGAAAGCGTCGTCCCCGAGGCAAGCGTCGTCTCGACGTAGGCGAATCGCTCCGACTCGGCGTAGCAGGCGCTGCCGCCCGCGGCAGCGTCGTCGAGCTGATAGAGCCGAGCTCCTCGCTGCGAGATCTCGGGTGCCAGCTCGGAGAGGGGCGCAGCGCATTCCGCGCCCGCCTCGACGACATCTCCCGCTTCACCCGCGGCCCCGACCCCACCGACCGTGATCGCCCCGCCGAAGGCTTCGAGGAGGCCGCGGCTCGGAGCGAGCAGGACAACCCTGTCCGCGTCCAGGTCAGCGATCTGAGCCGCCAGCTCATCGACCGCGATGCCGTCGCGGTCGTGCACGACCAACGTCGTCTCCCCCTCGGCGTCCTGGAGCCGCGACCGGGCGTCATCGATGCTCTCCGCGCTGCTCGTCTGAACTCCCTGCTCGCCGAGCACGGTGAACACGGCTTTCGCCCCATTGGGGCGTGCGGAGTCGACACCGAGATAGGGGGAGTTGGCGCTCGCGACACCGCCCGCGATGAGCGCGCTGGTCACGGCGATCACGACGGCGCCTACGGCGATGAGGAGCCACGGACGTGCTCGCCTCAAACGCTCTGCGAGCGTCGGCGTCGCTTCCTGCGTGAGGCTCATGAGGCGCGACCCGAGAACGAGGTGAGCGCCACCGGCTTGGCCGCCTGCAGCGCCGAATCCACCTCGCGCAACGCGAGCCAGTCGTCCTCTGACGCGCCGAGGCCCAGGTATCTGGCCGCGTTGAACGACCGGGCAGCTCGGTGCAGCCCGGGCGCCTGCCCCGGAAACGCAGAGGTCGTCGCCTCAGCGACGGCCGTCGCGGTCATGCCGGGGCTCAGTGCGATCACGGTGCGGTCATGCACGGCCCGCGCGAGCGCCCTGAACTGCTCGATGACGGCAGTCTCGAAGTCACCCCGTGCCCCCGCGGCGGCGGCGGAGGCCCGCAGCTCCTGCGCGGAGCGCTCGTCACCGTCGAACAGATCAGGTGAGAGCGCCGACCTGCGCCTCGCGCGCTGAACGAGGATCGGGCGACCCACGAGCAACGCGATGACGGCGAGGACGACGATCGCGCCGAGCACGAGCGCGATCGGCGAGAGCCCACCGGGAACGCCGTCGATGGGCTGCAGGATGTCGTTGACCCAGTTCCAGAAGTCATCGATCCACAGGTCGAGCCAGGTCGGCGAGGCCTGCGTGTACTCGCTCTTGGCGAGCTCGCCCTGCAGCAGGTCTCGGGCTCGGTCCTCATCGATCTCCAGAGGGGGCTCTCCGGAGCCGGCCCAGGGGCCAAAGCCCATCAGCGCGCGTATCCCGGAGCGGTCATGGGCGCCGGGTGCTGCTCCCGCTGCACATCGAAGTCGGCGTCGGTGATCTCCGCGCCAGCTGACGACTGCTCCGCGTACCGCTGGAGGGTCACGCCGAGCCCTTCCTTCCGCATCCGCAGATCGAAGTACAGGATCGTGGCGTTTCCGCTGGTGAGCACGAGGACGATCGCCCCGAGCAGGACCTGCAGCGCTGAGGTGAGCAGCAGGATGACTGCGAAGGCGACGATCGTGCCGGGCTGCGGTTCCGTCGACTGCCCGGTGCCGAGCGGCGTGAGGATGACCTGGCCCATGCTGACGGCCAGTTGCGCGACCGTCGAGACCGCCCCCGTCGCGAAGTTCAGGATCACCTGGATGACGACCACGATGCCGAGCACCCGCCAGAAGCTGCCGTGGGAGAGACCCCAGCTGCGCCGGATGGCCGCGATGGGCCCGAGCCCCTCGAGCACGATGGCACTCGGAGCGAACATGATCTTGATGCCCACCCACACCATGAGGACGACCGTCGCGCCGCCCAGCAGCAGCGTGAAGATCACGCCGAGACCGATGGAACCGGCCATCGTCGCCTCGTCTGCTCCTGAGCCAGAGAGGACCATGAACAGGATGAACGGGATGAGCAGCCAGCCGATGGCGATGAGGAGGAGCGAGCCGACGCCGACGATCAGCGCATAGCCGATGAGGCGCCAGATGCCGCGCCACCCGGCGCGCCAGGCTTCCTTGAAGCCGAGCTTCTCGCCGATCGCCCCGCGTGCGACGACGCGCACGAGAATGCCCTGCAGGAGCGCCGAGCCGACGCCGGCGATGGCCAAGCCGAAGAGCGCGGCGAGCGAGGTCAGCGTGATGGAGGACACCAGCATCGGCGTGATGTCCTCCTGGCTTCCGCCGAATGGGATGCGCGTGAACATGAGCATGCCGACGACCACCGGAAGGAGACTCGCGAAGAGCGTGGTCGCGCCCATGACGATGACGGCGCTGCCGAGGGTCGTCTTGGGGGACGTGCGGAAGAGCCGGAAGGTGGCGGCGAGCGCATCCCCGAACGCGAGTGGACGCAACGGGAACAGGCCAGGAGTCGGGGCCGGCATCCACTGGCCACCGGGCTGCTGCCCGTACCCGGATTCCGGCGGAGGGCCGTACTGCCAGTTCGACGAGCCGGGGGCAGGCTGCGGCGCGGGCCACTGGGCTCCCTGCTCGAACCCGCCGCTCGACGGCGCTCCGGGTGGCGGCGGATACGCGTGGTTGGGCTCTGGTGAGTGCTCGTATGGGCCATGCGTCACCCGCCCATCGTGGCATACTGCTCGCCGCGCTCTCTGGGTTGAGCCTCTGAGGAGGCTACGCCCGCTACGCTGAGGGAACCGCCCGGTCTCGTGCGGGTTCTGGAACAGGGAGGGTTCTGTGGGCGAACGCATCCTCGTGGTCGATGACGACCTCGCGCTCTCGGAGATGATCGGCATCGTGCTCAGAGCTGAGGGCTACGAACCGGAGTTCTGCGGTGACGGCGCGGCTGCCCTCGGCGAGTTCCGTCGGGTCAAGCCGGAGCTCGTGCTGCTCGACGTCATGCTCCCTGGGCTCGACGGCATCCAGATCTGCCACCTGCTGCGCGCCGAATCCGGGACCCCGATCATCATGCTCACCGCGAAGTCGGACACGACCGACGTGGTGCGCGGCCTCGAGGCCGGTGCCGACGACTACATCGTCAAGCCCTTCAACCCGAAGGAGCTCGTCGCACGCATCAAGACGCGACTTCGCGCCAGCCAGCCGGAGGTGCAGAGCATCATCCGCGTCGGCGACCTGACCCTGAACGTGAACGCGCACGAGGTCCTGCGAGGCGACGAGCAGATCAACCTGACGCCTCTCGAGTTCGACCTGCTCCTGACCCTCGCGGCGAAGCCGCAGAAGGTCTTCACGCGCGAGGAGCTCCTCGAGCAGGTCTGGGGCTACCAGTACAAGGCGGATACGCGACTCGTGAACGTGCACGTGCAGCGCCTGCGCGCGAAGGTCGAGCACGACCCGGACCATCCGAAGATCGTGGCGACGGTTCGCGGCGTGGGCTACCGCGCTGGGAACACCACCGCATTCTCCTGACGTGAGCGCAGTGATACCGCGCGCGACCTCCACCTCTCCTCGGTCCTCCGACGTCGACACGGAGGGCATCCGCGTCCCCTACCGGTGGCGGTCCGCCCGCGGCGTGTGGCGGAACCTCGTGTTCCTCTGGCGCACGTCGCTGCCGTTCCGCACGATCGCGCTCTCGGTCGCGCTGACGACCGCGACGGTGCTGTCGGTCGGTTTCGTCATGTCGAACTCGATCGCGAGCGACCTCTTCAACTCGAGGCTTCGGCCGCTCGTCTCCGAGACCGAGCGTGCCGTGACGGCGGCCCAGACCGTCTTCGCGTCGGGCGAGGAGACGGACAGCGCGGCCCTGGAGACGCTGCAGACCGTCGCAGTGGATGCGGCGCAGGACTCCGCGGCGAACAGCTACGGCGTCATCTTCATGCAGAGCGGGTCAGGGACGGGTGAGCAGTCGAACGAGCTGCGAGCACTCGCGAAGGGACCCGTGTCCGCAGACCTCGTCTCCGATGAGCTTAAGGAAGCGGTCAGCGCAGGGGCGGACACGACCGCGACCGGTGCCGCGTCGACCTCCCCGCAGACGCACTATCAGTCGATCGCGCTCGTCGACGAGCTCGGCAACGTCGTCCCCGGCATCGTCATCGGCTCAACCGTCACCGTGCAGAACCTCGGCCAGTACGAGATGTACTTCGTGTACTCGATGGAGGAGACCCAGCAGACGCTCGACTTCGTGCAGCGCACCCTCGTCGTCGCCATGATCGTGCTGGTCCTGCTCGTCGCCGTCATCACGGGATTCGTCATGCGCGCCGTCATCCAGCCCATCCGCGAGGCGGCGAAGACGAGCCGACGCCTCGCCGCCGGCCACCTCGAGCAGCGTGTCCCCGAGTCCGGCGAGGACGACATCGCCACGCTGGCCAGATCGTTCAACGAGATGGCGGACAGCCTGCAGGACCAGATCGAGCGGCTCGCGAACCTGTCCCAGGTGCAGCAGCGCTTCGTCTCGGACGTCTCGCACGAGCTGCGGACGCCGCTCACGACCATCCGTCTCGCCGGTGGGATGCTCTTCGACCGACGCGACGACTTCGACACCGTCACGGCTCGCTCGGTCGAGCTGCTGCACGACCAGATCGAGCGGTTCGAGATCCTCCTCGCCGATCTCCTCGAGATCTCGAGGTACGACGCGGGCGCGGTGGAGATCCTGCGCGAATCGAACAGCCTCGCGACGGTCGCCGACGACGTCATCGGGGCCATGACCCCGGTCGCGCTCGACCACGGCACACGCCTCGTCCTCAAGGCACCAGGCGGATACGGCGAGTCGGAATTCGACGCACGTCGCATCAACCGGGTCGTGCGCAACCTCCTCGGGAACGCCATCGAGCACGGGGAGGCCAAGCCCATCGTGGTCTCGGTCGATTCCAACGAGTCGGCGGTCGCCCTCTCGGTGCGCGACTACGGCATCGGCATGACCGAGGCGGAGCGGACGAGGGTCTTCGACCGGTTCTGGCGCGCTGATCCGTCCCGCAAGCGCACGATGGGCGGGTCGGGGCTCGGGCTCGCGATCTCGCTCGAGGACGTCCGCCTGCACGAAGGACGCCTCGAGGTGTGGTCCGAGCCCGGCAAGGGGACGAACTTCCGGCTCACGCTCCCGCGGTTCGTGGGTGGCAAGATCATGGGGTCGCCGCTCCCACTCGAGCCGGGTGACGCCGGGGCCGCGACCATCACGATCGAGCAGGAGGACGTGTCCTCCGAGGCGTTCACCGACGAGGACGTCGACACGCAGCCCATCGAGCTCCCTGACCTCGTCGGCATGCGCTCCTCGAACGCGGAGTCGATCGTCTCCTCGGCCCCCACGAACTCGATGGACGTCATCGAGACCGCCTCCCTGGACGAGCCGACGCAGGCACCAGCGCCCTGGGACGACGCCGAGGCGGTCGTCGTGACGAGCTCGGCCCCCGACTCCGTGCCGTCGCTTCCCAGCAGCGACCACGACGATGGCCTGGACAGCGACACCGCCGGTGCGAGCCGCGATCAGGACCAGGAGGACCCGAAGTGACACGAGCAGCGTACCGACGTCGCGCCGCGCGCAGCGCGACCGCCGCGATCGTGGTCCTCGCCGTGCTCGTGCTCGCCGGATGCGCCCGCATCCCGACCTCCGGCCAGGTTCTGGCCGGAGAGTCCGAGCAGCAGGAGAGCGACCAGTCCTACAGCTTCTTCCCTGACGCCCCCCGCGACGGGATGAGCCGCGAGGAGATCGTCGAGGGGTTCCTCGACGCGGGAACCGGAACGCAGAACGACTACGAGGTCGCGAGAGAGTACCTCGCGGACTCGTACCGACAGGAGTGGGACCCGAACGCGCGCATCCTCATCACGGCATCCGTGCCGGACGTGGTCGATGCGGGGCCGGACAGCATCCAAGCCAGCTACAAGTCCTCGGCGAGCGTCGACTCGGAAGGCCTCTACAGTGAGCTGAAGAGCGGAACGACGGAACGGCTCGAGTTCACGCTCGCCCAGGACTCCGCCGGCGAGTGGAGGATCACGGAGGCCCCACCGGGCATCGTGCTGCTCAGCCAGAACTTCCGCAGCCTCTTCAAGAGCTACACGCTCTACTTCTACGACGACACCCTCTCGCGGCTCGTGCCGGACGTGCGCTGGTTCGACGCGCAGCAGACAGCGCTGACGCGGATCGCCCGCGCGCTCGTGAACGGCCCAGCCCCCTGGCTCGCCGAGGGCAACGTCGTCAGCGCTATCCCGTCCGGTGTCTCACTGCTGGGGGCGGTCACCGTCGAAGGGGATGTCGCCGACGTGGACTTCTCGTCGAGTCTCTCCTCGACCTCACCCGACCAGTACTCGCGGATGCTCCTGCAGCTCACCGAGAGCTTCGCGGACTTCGAGGCGATCACGAGCGTCACCATGTCGATCACGGGTGTCCCCATCGACCAGGAGCTTCCTCCGGAGGATGAGGTCGTGGTCAACCGCCAGGTGACGAGCACGCCGCTCGTGTACAAGAGCGGCGAACTCGGCTTCCTCGGCGGCGTCAACGTCACGGCATCGCCAGAGACGGCGGCCCTGCAGGGCGCGCTCGCCTCGCTCAGCCCGCAGAAGGGCGCCTACTCCGCCGACGGCGACGTCGCATCCTTCGTGACCCCGAACGGCGTCTTCACGACGCCCATCTCCGATCCTGAACCCCTGCTCGTGGACGCGCGGCCGGGTCCGTTGGCCATGAGCCTGGACAGCTGGGGGTACACCTGGACGGGGAGCACGGACGGGCCCGGGCTCCGCGCGACCGACGTCGAGGACCGCCAGCACAGCTGGCTCGAGCCCGCGGAGAACGTCGGAGCCACCGGGTACCGGGCCATCGCCGTGTCGCGCGACGGCGCGAGGCTGGCCGTGCTCGAGAACAGCTCCGTCGGGGTGCGGGTCGCCGTCATGGCGATCGAGCGTGAGCCGAGCACGAATCGACCAGTGGCGCTCGGCGTCCCGCTCGTCCTCGAACCGGGCGGAGCCTCGCCGGTCGACCTCGCCTGGGTCGACGAGACGTCGCTCGCCGTCCTCGCGGTTGGCAGCGAGGGGACCGCCGAGGTCCGGACTCAGACGGTCGGCGGCACGGTCAGCGTCAACGGTGCGGTGCTCGACGGGCAGCAGATCACGGGAAGCAACACCCCTGCCGGGCTGCGAGTGCTCGACAAGGACCACCACATCTACGTGCCGAAGGGCAACAGGTGGCAGCAGTCGGACGCCGTCGTCGACTTCATCCTGACGCAGGTGTGACGGATGCGCTGAGGCGGTTCTCCACAGTCTCAGCCGCCGGGGGAGACCGCGGACCAGGCTGAGGCAAGCTGGCAGGATGTCGCCGCCGTCGATGCAGGTCGCGCTTCTGCGCACGTGGCTCGAGCGGCTGCGCGCGGATGCGCTCGACGCGCTCGCGGTGGTCCTGCCGGTCACATGCGCCGCGTGCGGAGCCGTCGATCGGGCCCTGTGCCGGCGGTGCGCTGAGCACCTCGCGCGCGACACGTTCGTCCGGGCGTGCGAGCTGCCCGTCGTCGCCGTCGACGGCAGCCGCATCCCGGTCATCGCCGCGTCCGACTATGCAGGACCGACCAAGGCGCTCATCGCGGCGCTCAAGGAACGTGGGAGGACGGACGCGGCCCGCCCGCTCGGCCTCCTTCTGCGGAGCGCGATCAGCGCACTGGCGGAGTCCACGCGAGCCCCCGCATCCACGACCGGACCGCAACCCGCGTGGGTTCCGGTGCTCGCGCCCTCCTCGCCGAAGTCTCGTCGTGTGCGCGGGTACGCCCACCTCGCCATGCTCTGGGAGGCTGCGGTGCCCGGGACGCGCGGCGTCGGCGGGCTCCGCATCACCCGGCCGGTCCGCGATCAGGCGGGGCTCTCCCAGCACGCCAGGGCGGCGAACCTCGAGGACGCCTACGTCGCTGACCCCAGGCTCGCCGGTGCGCGGGTCGTCCTGGTCGACGATGTCGTCACGAGCGGCGCGACGATCAGGGAATCGGTGCGCGCACTGGAAGCCGTTGGGGCGGTGGTCGTCGGCTGCGCTGTCATCGCGGAGACCAGGCGGAGAGCACCGCATCACCCGTGAGCCGCACTCGACACGCGCGGAGGGTACGGCATGCCTGCGAAGTCGCAGATAACACCGGGCGAATAGGGGTCTACGATTGCGGCACAGCATCACGAGGCAGTGACACCTCGGCCTCGTGCAGAACGACAGGAGAGTGACATGGAAATCACGATCACCGGTCGCAACACCGAGATCCCGGACCGTTTCCGCGAGTACGCCACGGAGAAAGCGCTCGCCAAGGTCTCGTTGCTCGATGGCAAGACGCAGGCGGCGGAAATCAAGCTGACCAAGCGCACGGACCGCGCGGGCAACCTGCTCGACAAGGGCAAGGTCGAGATCACGCTCTTCGGCCCCGGCCCGCTCATCCGCGCAGAAGCCGAAGCCGGTGACAAGTACGCAGCCTTCGATCTCGCGCTCGACAAGCTCGTCGAGCGCCTCCGTCGCAACAAGGACCGCAAGAAGATCCACCGCGGACAGCACACCCCCCTCCGCCTCCAAGAGGCGGCCGCAGACAACTTCTCGCAGATCGATGTGGTTCCCGCTGACACGGACACGATCAGGCTCGTCGAGAACGGCGGCACCGCCTCGGAGATCGCTGCGGAAGAAGAGCAGCTGGACGAGCTCTACTCGCCCGTCGTGATCCGCGAGAAGACGTTCGCCCCGAAGCGCCTCAGCAACGACGAAGCCGTCGATCACATGGAGCTCCTCGGCCACGACTTCTTCCTCTTCATCGAGAGCGAGTCGCTCCGCCCGAGCGTCGTGTACCGCCGGCGCGGCTGGGACTACGGCGTCATCGCGCTCGACGAGAACGAGGTTCCCGTCTCCTGAGCCCAGCTTGCTCAGCCTCGCCCCGGTCGATGCGTCCAGCATCGGTCGGGGCGAGGTGCGTAGAATCAACGAATATGCACAGCATGGGCTGTGCCTCTCAGCGCGCTCTCGCGCCGCTTGCGTCAACCAGTAGGAGCAGACCTTGGCCTCAGTTCTCGAGAAGATTCTCCGCATGGGCGAAGGGCGCACCCTTCGCAAGCTCGAGAGCATCGCCAAGCAGGTCGGACGCCTCGAGGACGCCTTCAAGGAGTACAGCGACGATGAGCTGCGCGACATCACCGCATCCTTCCGCGAGCGGCACGAAGCGGGGGAGTCGCTCGACGCGCTCCTGCCGGAGGCGTTCGGCGCCGTCCGCGAGGCCGCTGGTCGTGTGCTCGGTCTCCGCCACTACGACGTGCAGCTCATGGGTGGGGCCGCCCTGCACCTCGGCAACATCGCTGAGATGAAGACCGGTGAGGGCAAGACCCTCGTCGCGACGCTGCCCGCCTACCTCAATGCCATCGCGGGCAAGGGCGTGCACGTCGTCACGGTCAACGACTTCCTCGCGAGCTACCAGTCCGACCTCATGGGCCGCGTGTTCCGCGCCCTCGGCATGACCACGGGCTGCATCGTCTCCGGCCAGTCGCCCGCGGAGCGCCGCGAGCAGTACGCGGCCGACGTCACCTACGGCACGAACAACGAGTTCGGCTTCGACTACCTCCGCGACAACATGGCCTGGCGTGCCGAGGACATGGTTCAGCGCGAGCACTTCTTCGCCATCGTGGACGAGGTCGACTCCATCCTCATCGACGAAGCTCGCACCCCGCTCATCATCTCCGGCCCCGCTCAGGGTGACGCGAACCGCTGGTACTCGGAGTTCGCCTCCATCGTGCGCAAGCTCAAGGAAGGTCGCGACTACGAGGTCGACGAGAAGAAGCGCACGATCGGCGTCCTGGAGCCCGGCATCGACCGCGTCGAGGACGCCCTCGGCATCGACAACCTGTACGAGTCGGCGAACACGCCGCTCATCTCGTTCCTGAACAACGCCATCAAGGCGAAGGCGCTTTTCAAGCGCGACAAGGAATACGTCGTGCAGAACGGCGAGGTCAACATCGTCGACGAGCACACGGGCCGCATCCTCAAAGGGCGCCGATACAACGAGGGCCTGCACCAGGCGATCGAGGCGAAGGAAGGGGTGCAGATCAAGGCCGAGAACCAGACGATGGCCACGGTCACCCTGCAGAACTACTTCCTCATGTACGACAAGCTCGCGGGCATGACCGGTACGGCCGAGACCGAAGCGGCCGAGTTCATGAGCACCTACAAACTCGGTGTGGTGCCCATCCGCACGAACCGTCCGATGCAGCGCAAGGACAACCCCGACCTCGTCTACAAGAACGAGAAGGTCAAGTTCGACCAGGTCGTCGAGGACATCGTCGAGCGGCACGAGACCGGACAGCCCGTGCTCGTCGGCACGACCAGCGTCGAGAAGAGCGAGTACCTCTCGAAGCTCTTGGCGAAGCGCGGAATCAAGCACGAGGTGCTCAACGCGAAGAACCACGCGCGCGAGGCCGCGATCGTCGCTCAGGCTGGTCGCAAGGGCGCGGTCACGGTCGCCACGAACATGGCCGGTCGCGGTACCGACATCATGCTCGGCGGTAACGCCGAGTTCCTCGCGGTCGCCGAGATGACCGCCCTCGGCCTCGACCCGCAGGAGAACGCCGACGAGTACGACGAGAAGTGGCTCGAGGTCTTCTCCGCCATGAAGGAGCAGGTCAAGGGCGAGGCCGACGCAGTCGCGGAAGCGGGCGGCCTCTACGTGCTCGGCACCGAGCGCCACGAGTCGCGTCGAATCGACAACCAGCTGCGTGGACGCTCCGGACGTCAGGGGGACCCGGGCGAGAGCCGCTTCTACCTGTCCATGACGGACGACCTCATGCGCCTCTTCAACACCGGTGCGACCCGCGCGATCATGGCCGGCGACGGCACGCCAGACGATCTCGCACTCGAGTCGCGCATCGTCTCGCGCGCCATCCGCTCGGCGCAGTCGCAGGTCGAGTCGCGCAACGCGGAGATCCGCAAGAACGTGCTCAAGTACGACAACGTGCTCAACGAGCAGCGCACAGCGATCTACAGCGACCGCCGCCGCATCCTCGAAGGCGACGACATCGCCGACAAGGTGCAGAACTTCCTCACTGACGCGATCGACGACATCATCCAGGAGCACACGGGAGATGGCACGGGCGACGACTGGGAATTCGAGGCCCTCTGGACAGACCTCAAGCAGCTGTACCCGGTCGGCATCACCGAGGAGGAGCTCTTCGAGGAAGCGGGTGGGCGCAGCAAGCTCACGCGGAAGCTCCTCGAGGAGGAGGTCCTCTCCGATGCACGCCACGCCTACGAGCGCCGCGAAGCATCGATCGGCACGGAGGCCACTCGCGAGCTCGAGCGACGCGTCGTGCTGAGCGTCATCGACCGGAAGTGGCGCGACCACCTCTACGAGATGGACAACCTCAAGGACGGCATCGGCCTCCGCGCCATGGCGCAGCGTGACCCGCTCGTCGAGTACACCCGCGAGGGCTTCGCGATGTTCCAGCAGATGCTCGGCAGCATCCGCGAGGAATCCGTCGGCTTCCTCTACAACCTCGAGGTCACGGTCAAGAAGGACGAGACGCCGTCCGCCAGCGAGACGCCCGACGTGCAGATCGTCGCGAAGGGGCTCGACGAGAAGGCGCAGACCGCGCTCAGCTACTCGGCAGCTACCGACCAGGGTGAGGTCGAGGTGCGCAACGAGCGCGGTCAGCTCAACCAGCGGGCGACTGCGGAGGCCAAGCGCCGCGAGCGGGACCTCGGCACCTCCTCCGCGCTCGACCAGGCTCGCGGCGAGGCCGGTGAGGAGCAGGCATCGCCGGTGGCCAGCACACAGCAGGCAACACGCTCGCGCCAGCCAGCCTCGCGTTCAGGGAACCCCGCGAAGCGGCAGGCGGCCGAGCAGGCGTCCCCGTCTGACGGCGACAGCCCGGCCGCAGGCAGCTCGTTCGGCAAGGGCGCGACGTCGAAGCCTGGTGGGCAGCCCGCGGGCAACCGCGCTCAGCGACGCCGCAAGAAGTAGCGGCCAGCTCCCGGGAGCAGAGCAGACGCCTCGGCGGACGCGCCACCACTCGTGGTGGCACGTCCGCCGAGGCGTTCTCGTCGCGCTGGGCAGTTCAGAGGACGTGGATGGCGGATGCCCGCCAGCGCCGGTCGAGACCCTCGAGGCGCACGGTCACGGCTCTGACCCGCGCGCCGAAGTCGAGGACGACGACGGCATCGACGATGTTCTCCGTCGTCGCCTGAATGCGCACGCTCAGCTCGACGAAGTTCGGCCGGCGAGTTGGACGCCGTCGCGCCTGCCTCGCTCGTGCTGCGTGCTGCGTGCGAATGAGCAGGTGACGGTAGACGTCGTCGGTCACCCACCTGGACAGCTGCTCGATGTCGCGGACCCCGGAGATGACCTCGACGACGCTTCGGGCCAGATTCGAGACCAGTGGAGCTGGATCGGGAAGGTCGCTCGCGGCCGTGCGTTCCCGGACGAAGAGCGGGTCGGCGTCGATGAGTTCGCCCGCCGCCGCGGAAAGCGTTGATTGTGGCGCATCGATGGCGCGGAGCGCCCTGGTGCTGCGCGTTGGCGACATACTGCCCCCGTCGGATCTCAGACGATTCCCCCCGAACCGCCTGGCGACATGAAACCACGTCGCTCCCGGTGCTCGCGAGGGGTGAACTCCCCTGTGGATAACTCCGGTCGCACGGGCCGTGAACTCTACGCTGTCGAGGTGCGATGGGACGATCTGTTCGATGACCTCGCGGGCGAGCTGCAGGGGGCGCTCGACGACGAGGCCGCCAGGCGCGCCGTCGACGAGGAGCGACTTCGCGTGGGTCGACTGACGGTGCGCGAGCGTCTCGTCGCGCTCGCGGAGACCAGTTCGGCGCCCATTTCCCTGCAGCTGTCGGACGGTTCCCTCGTGGCCGTGCGCCCGAAGGCGTTCGGCAGCGACTGGCTGTCAGCCGAACTGCTCGCGGAATCGGGTCGGGCGCGCGTCTGCATCGTCCCGACGGCGGGTATCGCGTCCCTGGTGCTCACTGAGGAGCAACTCGTCGCAAGTCTGCGCGAACCGGCCGCGAGCGGTCCAGGTGACCTGTCCGGGCGACTCGGCCTCGCATTCGCGCTGCGGGACCTCGGGCGGCGTCGCCGGCAGTGCGAGTTCGTGGTGACCACCGGCACGATCGTGGGCACCATCGACCGGGTCGCTCGCGACCACGTCGATGTCGCCGTCCACGAGCGCGGGGTGGCCAGAAGATCGCGGGATGTCGTCGCGTACCGCATCATCCCGCTCGACGACCTGCGTCTTGTGATCCTCGCTGACGACTGACCGGTCCGGGGCCGGCGACGGGCTGTCTACAGCAACGGGCGCAGGCGCGGGGTCGTGTCATCCTGTGTGGCGTTCGCCTCGAGGAAGTCGCCGGCGTCTGCGAACTCGCCCTGGCGGAGTGCAGCGACGCGTCGCTGGTACTCGTACTGGTCGTCGATGTACTGCTCGAGCATCGTCCGTTCCACTCGCCATTCGCCGACGCCGCCGATACGGATCGCGGGCAGCTCCCCGCTCTGCACGAGACCGGTCGCCACATCCATCGTGACGTTGAGGACCTCGGAGACCTCGGCGAGGGTCAGGAAACGGCCGATTGACTGGGGGTCAACGGATGCGTTCATGCCCTCGATTATCGCGCGCAGATCGTGGATCGACGCATGTTGTGGATAACTTCTGCAGGTTCTCTCGCGCTGCGCCACGATGGCGGAGTCGCCACCTCGCGGCGACCGAAGAAGGGAAGAGTGGCATGAGCGTGAGCAGGGCTCGCAAGCCGAGACGCTGGGTCGACCCGAGGCTCTTCCTCGGAATACTCCTCGTCATCGCGTCGGTGCTCGGTGTCGTCGGCGTTCTCGTCGCCGGGAACCGAACGGAAATTGCCTACGCCGCCGCCTCGACGATCGCACCCGGGCAGCTGATCACGGTCGATGACCTCGTGGCCGTCGAGGTCGTGCTCGGGCCGAGCGCGGAGGCGTACGTGAGCACGGAGACGGTGCCGACGGGCGAGTTCCTCGTGACCCAGGCGGTCGAGGTTGGTGAGCTCCTGCCGAGGTCAGCCCTCGGGGACGCTGATTCGAGCCGGTCGTCGGTTGTCGTCGAAGTCTCCGGCGGGCTGCCGACGGAGCTGGGCGCTGGCAGTGCGGTGGAACTCTGGTCGAGCCAGGAGTCAGCCCCCGGGACCTACGGCGCGCCAGTGCTGACCTCGTCGAATGCGACGGTCGCGAAGATCCTCCCGAGGGAAGGGGCCCTCTCCGCGAGCCAGGCGGACCGGGTGGAGCTGCTGCTGCCGAAGGCCGAGATCCCCGCACTGCTCGCGGCGATCAGCAACGATTCGCGGCTGGCCCTCGTCCCAGTCTTCCGCGAGAAGGGGCAGTGACATGTCGAGGATCCTGCTTGCCATCGACTTCGAGATCGAGGCCCGCCTCCTCGAGGGCATCATCGCGGCGGGACACGACATCGTCGATCGAGTCTCCGGTGGGCTCGCCGCCGCGACGGCGCTCGAGCGGCTGCGACCTGAGATCGTGGTGCTGCAAGGGGCGCCGGAGACGCTGACTCCGCGCAGTCTGGCGGCGTGCGCCCGGTTCGGCGCGCGTGTGATCGTCGTGGTCTCGAGCGACTTGGAACGGCGGAACGCGGAGACGCTCTCCGCGACGGAGGTCGTCGAAGCGGCGGTCAGCTGGAGCGAGATCGAGGTGCTCCTCGCCAGAACGTCCGGTGACTCCTCCCGCTCCATGCCAACCGGCCCGATTCCGCAGCGATCGGTGGCATTCTCGAGGCCCCCGGCCGTCAGCCTCCAGCCTTCGGACGAGGACCGACCTGACCCTGCGGAGCCCGAGCCCGAGCCCGAGCCCAAGCACCCGACGAGCGAGGGAGCTGGGCGACGTGAGCGCAGACGCGCGGCCAGAATGCCCACGAGCGTCGGCACCCGCGCCATGGCGCACGAGCGGGGCATGACCGCACTGCCGCTCCGACGGGCACGCGCAGACGGCAGGGGCGTCCTGCTCGCGGTCTGGGGTCCGCACGGCGCTCCGGGCGCATCCACCGTGGCCGCAGCGGTCGCGTCCAAGGCCGCCGAGATGGGGCAGCGAGTGCTGCTCATCGATGCCGACAGCTACGGCGGCTCGCTCGCGGCAATGCTGGGCATCACCGACGAGGCGCCGGGCTTCGCAGCTGCCTGCCGCTTGGCGGGCGCGGCACGACTCACGGTCGCCGAGATCGAGCGCATCGCGGTGCCGCGGTCCTTCGGCCGGGGTGGACTGCTGGTGCTCACCGGCATCGCGAATCCCGCGAGGTGGCCGGAACTCGCGAGGGATCGGGTGGCAACTGTGCTCGAGAAGTGCCGCGAGGTCGCCGACCTCGTGGTCGTCGACGTCGGCTTCAGTCTCGAGAGCGACGACGAGATCGCGAGCGACGCGTTCTCGCCTCGTCGTTCGGCCGCGACCCTGACCGCCCTCACCGCTGCGGACCGAGTGCTCGCCGTCGCGGACGGGCAGGCAGTTGGCCTCCAGAGATTCCTGCGCGCCCGCGCGAACCTCGTCGACCTCGTCGACGACACACCCACGGATGTCATCGTGAACCGAGTGCGAGCTGACGCGGTCGGCCTGGGCGCCGCAGGTCAGATCCGGCACGTCCTCTCACGATTCGCGGGCCTCGAGGCGCAAGCGCTCATCCCACTCGACCAGGCGGCCTGCGACCGTGCGCTGCTCGCCGGCGAGCCGGTCTCGTACGCCAGCCCCCGCTCCGCGTTCGCTCGTGCGATCGGAGCCTACGTCTCGGACACGCTGCTGGCCTCAGCCGGCAGTGGCCTCGAGACCCGGCAACCAAAGGGTGAGAACAGGCGACGAACTTCGGCGTTTCGTCGATTCTGGCGCGGTCGCGGCGAACTGCAAGCTCAGAACTCCTAAGCTGACCGAGTGTCGAGTCTCTCATCGCAACTCCAGCGCCGCGGAACCCTCAGTGAAGCTGAGCAGTCGTGGATCCTGCAGCTGAGCGCCGACTGGCAGCTCCTCACGGACCTCTCGTGCGCGGATGTCGTGCTCTGGGTCCACACGAAGGACGACGACTTCGTCGCCGTCGCACAGGGGCGCCCCTCGAGTGCCCCGACGCTCTTCTACCGCGACCTCATCGGCCAGTCCGTGCGGGAGCAGTGGGCGATGGCCGTGCGCAGGTCCTACGAGGAGGGCATCACCGTTCGGTCGACCGAGCCGGACTGGTTCGACGAGATCCCGACGCAGCTGCTCGTGACACCCGTCTTCTGCCGTCTGCCGGGTGAGGGAGTCAGCCAGCACCCCATCGCCGTCATCACGCGTCACACGAACCTGGGGAGCACACGCTCGATCACCCGCCAGGAAGAGACGTTCCGCGACTGCGCCGACGAGATCTTCGCAATGATCGAAGAGGGAGCCTTCCCCGATCCGGAGGCCCCGCAGATCTCACGCCGCGGCGCACCGCGAGCATCGGACGGACTCATCAGGCTCGACAGAGACGGCGTCGTCACGTTCGCGAGCGCCAACGCGCTCAGCGCCATGAACAAGCTCGGCTTCGGGGGAGAGCTCGAGGGGGAAGTGCTCTCGGAGGTCGCCTCAGCGCTCGTGCACGACAAGAGCCGCGTCACGGTAGACGAGGCGCTGCCGCTCGTCGTCACGGGGCGTGCGCCGTGGATGACCGACGTCGAAGCGCGAGACATCACCGTCACACTGCGCGCGCTGCCGCTGAGGGCGCACGGAGAGCGCACGGGCGCCATCGTGCTCTGCCGAGACACGACAGACGTCAGGCACCAGCAGCAGGAGCTCATCACCAAGGACGCCACGATCAGGGAGATCCATCACCGCGTCAAGAACAACCTGCAGACCGTCGCGGCGCTCCTGCGTATCCAGGCCCGACGCTCGCGGAGCGACGAGGCCAGGGAATCGCTGACGCAGGCCATGCGTCGGGTCTCCTCGATCGCGGTCGTGCACGACACGCTCTCCGGTGGCTTCTCCCAGACCGTCGACTTCGACGAGGTGTTCCTCCGCGTCATGAAGCTCATCACGGAGGTGTCCGCTTCCTCGAACACGGTTGTCCGACCGGTCGTCAGCGGTCGATTCGGAACGCTGCCCAGCGAGTACGCGACGCCGCTGGCCCTTGCGCTCACCGAACTCGTCACGAACTCTGTCGAGCACGGACTCGCGGGGCAGGAAGGCGAGGTCACCGTCACGGCCGAGCAGACGCCGGGTGGGCTCTCCGTCACGGTGGCGGATACGGGCTCCGGATTCGTCGCCGGACGCATCGGCGCCGGTCTCGGCACGCAGATCGTCCGCACCTTGGTTGAGGGCGAGCTCGGCGGCTCCATCGAATGGCACTCCGAGCCGGGGGAGGGAACGCAGGTGAAGCTCCTCATCCCCAGTCGCTGGAAACGCGAGACGGGCGGCGCGTGAGCGCCGCCCGTCTGGCGATCCGCGGTCAGACCGCGGGTTGTCTGCTGCTCAGGACGCGCGTCGCGCTCGTGCAGCGCGACGCTTGAGTGCACGTCGCTCGTCTTCGGAGAGGCCTCCCCAGACGCCGGAATCCTGACCGGTGTCGAGTGCGTACTGAAGGCACACCTCGGTCACCTTGCAGGAAGCGCAAACGGCCTTCGCTGCGTCGATCTGGTCGACAGCGGGGCCGGTGTTCCCGACCGGGAAGAAGAGCTCGGGGTCTGCGTCCAAGCAGGCGGCAGTATCGCGCCAATCCATCAGTGGTGCTCCTTATCGAGTGCGCCTCGCGCACAAAAACGCTCCGCTGGGAGCGAAGTTCGTGAACCCGGGATGCGGTGACTGGCCTATAGACTTGGCCTCGATCTTGCATTCCTCCGGGTATCTCTACCTAGAGAAAGATTTTGCCACAGCGTCATTTTCCAGGCAAGGGGTAATTCGTGAGCCCAGGCACGACCAAGCGCCCGGTCACCGTCGTTCTGCTTGCCGGCGTGCTCGGCGTGGAGGCCGCGATCCTCGCCGCCGTGACGGCATTCCTCGTCGTGGAGACCGCCGCGCAGGAGGCCAAGTTCCTCGCCTCATCCCTTGCGCTTGCTGGGCTCGCGCTTCTGGGGGGCGTGCTCCTTGCGCTCGTGGCCGTGTCGACGCTGCGTCTGCGCGCCTGGGTCCGCGGGGCTGCCATCACCTGGCAGATCATGCAGCTGGCAGTCGCCTGGGTGTTCCTCCAGGGCGACCTGGCCGTCTGGGCCGGCTGGGTGCTCGTCGCCATCAGCCTGCTCGGCATCGTCGCGGCCGTGCATCCGGCGACGGGCCGTGCACTGCGCCGCGACGACGACGAGGTGGAAGCGAGGGGCTAGACCCCGAGCAGCTTCAGGATCCGGGCGACGTGGCCCGCGGCGCGAACGTTGTAAAGGGCCTCGGTGATCTTGCCGTGCTCGTCGATCACGAAGGTCGAGCGGATGGGGCCCACGGCGACGCGACCGTACTTGTTGCGTTCTCCGTAGGCGCCGTAGGCGGTCTGCACGGCGTGGTCGGCGTCGCTCAGGAGCGTGAAGTCCAGGTGCTCGGCGTCGCGGAACTCGGCCAGCTTCTCCGGGTCGTCCGACGAGATGCCGAGGATCGTGTACCCGGCGGCGCGAAGGGGGGCATCGCTCTCGCGGAAGTCGCACGCCTCAGCCGTGCATCCAGGGGTGAATGCCTCGGGGTACGTGTAGAGGATGACGCGCTTGCCGCGGTAGTCGGAGAGGGAGACGGCGTGGCCGTCCTGATCTGTGAGGGTGAAGTCCGGAGCGTCTGCGCCCGGCTCGAGGCGGGTCGGAGTGGAGGTCGTCATGGCCTCAATCGTGGCATGTCGCGGCCGATTGGACTTCGAGTTCAAAACAGTGCTATTCTCTCTTGGTCGCCACGGAAACGGAACGACGCGCACCTCTAGCTCAATTGGCAGAGCAATTGACTCTTAATCAATGGGTTCTCGGTTCAAGTCCGAGGGGGTGTACGAGATAGGCCCGGTAGCTCTCGCCAGCTACCGGGCCTTCTTGCATCCTCGAGGGAGGCTCTCTTCGGGCTGGGAGGGCACCGGTCTGCCGTTCTCGGAGGCGCGGTGCTGGCACAATGGGCATGCACTGGCTTGGCGCGCAACGCGCCGACGACGAGGAGGCGGATTCCGTGACGATTGCACCCGGAGAACTTTGGGCGAACTGGCCGCGGACCGCACGCGCGAACCCGTCGAGCATCGTTGCTCCCAGGACTGCGCTCGAGGTCCAGCAGGTCGTCGCCGAGGCCTACAGCAGGGGCAGGCACGTGCGTCCCGTCGGTGCGAGCCACACCTCGAATGCGCTGGCCGCGGCCCCGGACATCCTCCTCGACGCCCGAGGCCTCCGCGGCATGAACTGGATCGACCTCGACAGCCATGAGGCGTCATTCGGTGCCGGCACGACGATCGCCGAGGCCGGGGCCCTGCTCGAGACCTACGGATGGCAGCTGCAGAACATCCCGAACAACCCCGCCGTGACTCTCGGAGGCGCGATCGCCACGGGCAGCCATGGCACTGGTGCTCGTTTCGCGAGTCTGTCATCGCAGCTCGTCTCCGCGACGCTCGTCTCCGGGACCGGCGAGCTCGTCACGGTGAGCGCCCACCAGGACCTCGAGCTGTGGCCTTCGGTGAAGCTCAGCCTCGGCGCGCTCGGCATCTTCACGGAGCTCGTGTTCCGCATCGTGCCCGGCTACCGCATCCGCACCTCTGAGGAGCAGATGCGCATGAGCGAACTCGTCGACGAGTTCGCTGTGCTCGCCTCAGGCGCTGACCACTTCTCGGCGAGCTGGCGGCCGCACACCGATGAGGTGTTCGTGACGCAGGGGTTCCGCGAATCCGGCGAGATCGCCGACGAGCCGACGCCCTCACGCCGTTCCGCATCCTTCGGCGCGCTCGGCGAGATGCTCGCCATCGGCCTGTCGAAGTCGCTGCCGTTGCTCACCCCCGCGGTGAACAAGCTCGCGAACCGCGTGCATCCGGTCGGCGAGTCGACCCTGGGGCCCATGCGAGCGCTCGCGGAGCCCGCCCCGGTGCGCTTCGCGTCACTCGAGTACTCGTTCCCCATCGCCGAGACCCCAGAGGTGCTGCGTGCGCTCGACGAGACCCTCGAGCGAGCGCACCTCAACCTCCCCTACGCCGTTCGCATCTCGACGACTGCCGCCGACGACGCGTTCCTGTCCAACGCATACGGCAGGGCTGTCGGGAACATCACGGTGCGCGTGCCGTCCACGCTCGACGCGCGCGCGATCTTCACCGCTGCCGAGGACCTCTTCCTGAGCCTTGGCGGCCTCCCGCATTGGGGCAGCTTCCACACGGTGCGTGCGGAGGAGTTCAAGCACGTCATCACGCGTTTCGGCGATTTCCACACGGCGCGCGAACGACTGGATCCGGAGGGCGTGTTCGACAACGCACACCTCAAGCGCGTCCTCGGGGCGCACTGAGTCGACCGCGTTCGAGCGGGGCCTGAGTCGTCTGCTGGCCCGTGCCGACGCTCGTCGAGCGTGATGAGCGGATGCGCGTCGAAGCGCGGACGCCTACAGGGGCTCGTCGGCTCGCGGGTCGTCCAGGTTGCGCCAGGGGCGGTCACGCCACCTGAACGCTCCGGCCCGGTGCAGGATCCAGGCGGCGAGCATCGCCCCGACGGCACCGGATGCGCCGCCGACGAGGAGCGCCGCGCGCGGCCCGAACAGTTCGACGATCCACCCCATGACGGGGGCACCGACGGGCGTCCCGCCGAGGAAGATCGCCATGTACAGCGAGAGGACCCGCCCGCGCATGGAGGGCTCGACGCTTCCCTGGACGAGGGCGTTGGCCGTGGTGATCGCGCTGAGCGAGGTGAAGCCGATGGGGATGAGGGCCACGGCGAACAGCCAGAACGTCGGCGCCAGGGCGGCTGCCAGGCAGCTGAGCGCGAAGAACACGCTCGACGACAGCAGGACACGGAACCGGGCTCGCTCGCGCTTCGCGGCCAGCAACGCGCCCCCGAGCGAGCCGATGGCGAGGATCGAGGAGAGCAGGCCGAAGCTATCCGCGCCGCCACCGAACTCCATGGTCGTCATGGTCGCCGTGTAGATGGGGAAGTTCAGGCCGAAGGTGCCGAGGAGGAAGACCAGGACCAGGACCGCGACGATGTCCGGGCGCCTCGCGACGTAGCGGATGCCCTCGCGGATCTGCCCGCGGCCGCGTTTCGACGGGGGAGCGGGGAGCAGATCCGAGCCGCGCATGGCCAGAAGGGCCGCGATGGTCGCGAGGTACGTGAGCGCGTTGACGAGGATCACGGGGCCCGCGCCGATGAGGACCGTGAGGACTCCGGCGACGGCCGGCCCCAGCATCCGGGCGCCGTTGAACGACGCCGAGTTGAGGGCTACGGCGTTCGAGAGCAGCTTGAGGCCCACCACCTCGGAGACGAACGCCTGGCGCGCTGGCGCGTCCAGGGAGGCCGCGCAGCCGAGCAGCAGTGCGAAGACGTAGACGTGCCAGAGCTCCGCGGCGCCCGCCGTCACGATGGCGCCGAGCGCGAGGGCGAGCACGGCCATGACCGACTGCGTCCAGATGAGCACCTTCCGCTTCGAGAAGCGGTCGGCGATGACGCCGGCGTACGGCGCCAGCAGCAGCTGCGGGCCGAACTGCAGGGCCATGACGACGCCAAGCGCGGTGGCGTCGTTGTCGGTGAGCTCGGTGAGCACGATCCAGGCCTGCGCTGTGCGCTGCATCCACGTGCCGACGTTGGAGGTCAGGGACCCCGCGAACCAGATGCGGTAGTTCCGTTCGCCGAGCGACCGGAACATGGAACTCACGGTGGCTGCTCCCTGGGGGTGGTCGGATGTGCGGGGTGCACAATGTAATAGTTGTGGCCGCAAGTATGTATGTGAAGGTCACAAAATGATCTCACGTACAATGACGCCGGTCGTCGAACCCGAGGAGAGCCGCAATGGCAGACAAGAACCGCGAACACATTCAGAAGCTTCGCGAGGAGGCGAACGCCATCCGCAAGCAGGAGGAGGCGCGCGCCCGGCGCGGTCGCGTGCTCACGCAGGTGGGCATCATCGTCGGGGCCGTCGTCGTGCTCGGCGCGATCGTGCTGCTTGCCGTCTTCGGCTCGACCTGGTTCGGCAAGAAGATCGAGCTGACCGCCGATGGCACGGTGGCGGTGCAGCGCCTCGACGGTTCGAGTGTCGAGCAGCCCATCGAGGTCGTCGACAACTCGGCGATCGTCGTCGGTGCAGCGGATGCCCCCGTCAAGATCGACTACTACTACGACTACTCGTGCCCCCACTGCGTGGACTACCACGAGCAGACTGGGGCGGTCTACAACGATCTCGTCGCCGCAGGTGACGCCCAGGTGACCTACCACGCGATCAACATCGTGGCCCCGTACGGTGCTGAGGCCGCCGCGGCGATCGCCTCCACCGTCGCCTACCAGCCGTCCGCGTTCTTCGAGGTCCACGACGGCCTGTTCGGAATCCCAGGCCAGACGCAGACCAGCTGGGGTCCCGCTGACTACGCATCGGCGCTGAGCCAGCTCGGTGTGACGAACGAAGAAGCCCTCGCCGCGGCCACCAACGGCGAATTCTCGGGGTGGGCCGCCGCGAACACGGCTGCGTCGCGCGAGGCCGGCGTCTCGGGAACCCCGAGCATCTTCGTCGACGGCGAACTGCAGCAGACGCCCCCGACCGTCGAGACGCTCATGGCGCTCGCCGGCACCGCGAACGCCGGCGAGTAGCGGCGGCGCACGATGACGAGCTCCCCTGAGACGGCAGAGGCCGGCGCGGCGGACGAGCAGGGCGGCGTCTCCCGCCTGCCCTGGCTCGTGCGCACGCCGCGGAACGTTGCGTGGGCGCTTGTCGTCTTCGGCGGCGTGGGGCTCCTCGCGAGCTTCTTCCTCACCGTGGAGTACATCCACAAGCTGCAGGCGCCGAACGAGGCGCTGGTCTGCGATCTGAGCATCTTCGTCACGTGCGGTCCGGCCATGCAGTCCTCAGCTGGTGCGATCCTCGGCTTCCCGAACATCATCATCGGCCTCGTGACGTTCGCCGTGACGGTCGCGATCGGAGCTGGCATCTTCGCGGGTGCGAGCTACCGTCGCTGGTTCTGGGTCGCCTTCCAGGTCGGTCTGGTGGGCGCCGCGGCGCTCGTCAGCTACCTGCAGTGGTACAGCGCCTTCGAGCTCGCGCGCCTGTGCCTCTGGTGCATGATCATCTGGGCGGCGACCATCCCTCTCGTCTCTACGGGGACGATCTTCAACCTCGTGCACGGGCACCTGGGTGCCGGCGCGAAGCGAGTGGGGGAGAAGCTCGCACCGTTCCTCGTGACGATCATCATCGTCTGGTACCTGGTCGTCGTCGCGGTCGTCTTCGCGGGGCTCCTCCCGTACTTCGCCATCTAGGCGCACGCAGCGCGTAACGAAGAACCCCGGTCCGAACACGGACCGGGGTTCTTCGTTACGCGCTGCTCAGTGCTGTGCGCGCGTGGAGAGAGGCTCAGGCGATCTTGCGCTCTTCGGCCAGGGATGCTCGCGCTGCGAGGTCAGCCGGGCGAGGGGTCACCGTCTCGACGAGGTCCTCAAGCGACTCCTCGGGCTTGAGGAACGACTCGATAGCCTTCTGGCGTTCCGCTTCGCTCGCAGGAGCGAGGCGCACCGGCGCTTCGTCGCCTGCTTCCAGCGCTGCGACGGTTCCCAGTGTGTTCTGGATGCGGCGCACGAGGTCGGCGACCATGATCTCGGAGAACATGGCGTCGTCGCCCGGCTCGCGGTCTGGGCGCCACTCGAGGCGGTAGCGGCCTTCGGCCCCGAACATGTCGTCGAGGAGGAGGGTGAGCTCCTCGCGGGCCTCGTCGCTCATGATCGCGCTGGGCTCGAGCAGGCGCGGTGGCTCCAGCTCGCTTCCCGGGCGCTCGAGGCCGGAGAAGTTGGGGTGGCCGCCCAGGGGCATGGCCGGGCGTGCCGACGGTGCGGATGCAGCGGGGATAGGGGCCGGGATGGCACCCATCTGATGCTGGGGGAGCGACGGCAGCGTCGTGGCCGTCTGCTGGGCGGTGGGCTGCGTCGAATCTGCGATCGACGTGGCTTCACCCTCGGGGTGTCGCCGCTTGCGGAACCAACCGAACACGGAGTCCCCTTTCTGCACCTGGATTGTGAGCTCGTGAACCGGGACAGGTCTTCTGCCGCGGATTGAGACAGCACTAGTCTCACGGCGTTCGTGCGGCGTGTCGACAGACACGCCGCACGACGCTCGGATTGTTAGTCGAGCTCTAGCTTCTTCTGGTTCGCGTCGTCCATGACGGCGCTGATCGCCAGGGCCGTGGAGATGCCCCAGGCCAGCCAGACGAGCACTGCTCGCCAGCGCTTGGTCTCCATCGAGGTCTGTCGGACGACACCCACGATGCCGAAGACCGAGGACAGGATCGCGCCGTTGGTGAGGAATTTGCGCATGGGTTCCGCTCCCTTGTGCCGGGGCCGCGTCGTTGTGATGCCGCCAGCGTTCTGATTGACGTCGTCAGGGTAGCGGTGTCGTCTGGCCATCCGATGAAGTGTGGATGCGATCTCGACGCTGTGCGGAGGTGGGGTGCCACGGCTGAGCGGCGGGACATTCTCGTATTCGTGGCGTCGAGAGGTGTTCCGGCCGTCGTCGGCTGGTGGAATTGGTCCGGGCCAAGTTAGCGTGCATTCATCATCCGCGCGAATGCGCGAGTGATGTCGGCAACTGCACACCCCGGTGCAGCTGTGTCCCCTGACGCAAGGTCTCATCGATGAACCCTCCCTCCCTGCCCAGAACCCGCATGGACTCCAACCCCGACAAGCAAGCCGGGCTCACCCGGCGAGGGGTGCTCGCCAGCACCGCCTGGATCGCGCCCGTGCTCCTGGCGGCGACCGCGGCTCCACTCGCCGCCGCGTCGACGTGTCAGTCCCCGTCCGGCCTGTACAGCACGCGTGCGGGAGCGCGCCTGCTCCACGGGTCGCTCGCCGGTGTGTCATTGAACGCGGTCACGGGTCTCACCGGCTCGCCGGCGAGCAACAGTGCCGGGTCCCCGCCGATCGTCACGGTGGCAGGGCCCGCCACTCTCGCCCCGCTCAGCGGAGCCGCCGCTGTGCTCAGCGGAATCCTCACGCTCGCCGATGCGAACCTCGGCGTCGTCCACCAGTTCGCGCGCGCGAACCGTGACGGTGGTTCCCTCGGCGCGGTCGGCGCCGTGTCGGACAGCGGCAGCATCACCCTCAATCCCGATCCCTACGCCGCACCCGATCTCGCGCGCGTCGAGCTGAAGGGCCTGCTCGAGAACCTGGCGGGCGCCCCCGCGGCGGATCTCGTCGGTGCGGTCTCCGATGTCGCTCTTGTCGTCGGCGCCGTCGGCGCTCGCAGTGAGATCGCGGATCCGTGCGCCGAACCGGTCGCCTTGCGTCAGTACCTCATGAGCCATCTTGCGCTCGAGCTCTCCACGCCAGCGGCCGGCGCGCTCGTCTCCGCGCTCACGGCCGGTCTGCCGACCCTCGCCGTCGACACGTCGCGAATCCTGGGGCCGCTCTCGTCGATACCGTTGCTTGGCGGGATCTTCGACGCCGCCAACATATCGGTGTCCGTGTCGATCGCCGCTGACGCGCTCCTGCAGCCCCTGCCCGGCGACGGCTCGGCCGCGCTGACGCTGGATGCCGAGGCCGGGATGGTCTCGCTCGACCTCTCGACCCTCTTCGGAGGGCCCTACGTCGCGGGCACGCCGGGGTGGCTCAACGGGCTTGCACCGAACACGGCGCTCTTCGCCTCAGGGGTCCCGGTGTCGGCCGTCTCGACGATCCTGGACCAGTGGGTCTCGGCACTGCTCGCTCGGCTTGCGTCGAGCGTGGCCATCACCGTGACGACGGGTTCTCTGAAGCTCTCCGGCACGCTCGCGCAGTTCGCGAGCGGCACGGCGACCTTCACCACCGGCAACAGGCTCACCGACCGGCTCCTCGGCGGGCTCATGGGCGGTGTCATGGTCGCGGTCGCGGGGAGCGTCGAGGCGGCGCTCGAGGCGCTCCTCGACCCAGCAGGGGTCCTCTCGGTCGAGCTCACGGCCATCACTGACCTCCTCTCTGCCGCGCTCCTCCTGCTCAGCGATGTGCTCGCCCTCACCGTCAACGCGCAGAACCACCTCCCCGGTTCGCTGCCCTCCGCGTCGACGGTGCCAGGCCAGTTCGAGGTCACCGCGCTCCACGTCGGCGTGATCGGCGCGGCTTCGCTGCTGGCCCTCTCCATCGGTCATGCGGTCGCCGGCCCCAACGTGCCCCGCGCCTGAACCGCGGGGGTGAGCTGACCGGTCAGGATGCGCCCCGCTCGCGCATCCTGACCGATCGGTTGAACTCTGACCGTTCGGTCAATAGACTGCTCGCGTGACCGAGCAACCGCAGCCGAATCCCGAGCCCACGCAGCCCGAGCATCCTCGATCGGCGTCCCGCCAGCATCCGACCGACCTGCTCAAGCAGGCTGCCCTCGTCGAATTCGCCGCGCACGGCTACGAGGGCGCCTCGCTGCAGGAGATCGCAAGCAAGGCCGGGTACACGAAGGCCAACCTGCTCTACCACTTCGGTTCCAAGCAGGGCCTCTTCGAGCAGGCCGTGCTCGAGGCCCTCGGCGCGTTCGAAGAGCTCGTCGACTCCCTGCAGGACCTCGACATCGGCACCGAGGACAGGCGCCTCGTCGGCCCCTTCGTCGACTTCCTCCTCCAGCACCGCCTGGCCGTGCACATGTTCGTGAACCACCGCAGCACCGGTGCTGGCGAGTTCATCGCGACCCGAGTCGACCCCATCATCGAACGACTCGTCGCGGCGTTGTCGGAGGACGACCCGGACCGTGCGCTGCGCATCGCCATCGGCCTCGCGGGCGTCACCTACTGCCTCGCCAACGAGAACATCCCAGGCGAGGCGCGGACGCAGGAGCCGACACGCGACGAGCTCGTCGACGCGCTCACCTTCATCTCGGCCACGCGCCGCTAGTCGACAGGCAGACACCGCACTCATGGCCCTTCTCCTCTTCCGCATCTCCCGCGGCTCATACCGCCACCCATGGCGTGTGCTCTCCGCCTGGCTCCTGCTGCTCGCGGTCGCCCTCGGCGTCGGCGTCGCCGCGGGCGGAACCCTCAAGGAGTCCTTCGCGATTCCGGGCACGCAGTCGCAGGCGGCGCTCGACCGCCTCGGCGAGGTGTTCCCCGAAGCAGCCGGTGCCAGCGCCAGCGTCGTCGTCGTGACTCCCGCGGGCGACTCCGTCGACGACGAGCCGTACCGGAGCGCCATCGACGCCGCATCCGAGCGCATCGGCGAGCTCGACGGCGTCAGCCAGGCCCTCTCTCCCTTCTCGGAGTACGCGACCGACGCCGTGTCGGACGCCGCCGAGGCAGGCATCATCCGCGTCCAGTTCGACGGAACGAGCGAGGACATCAGCGACGAGCTGATCGCCGACGTCACTGAGGCAGGCACATCGCTCGAGGACTCCGGACTCCAAGTCGGGTTCGATGGGCAGATCTTCCAGAACCTCGAGTACGGGCTCACGCCGACCGAGATCGTCGGCGTCGTGTTCGCGGCGATCGTGCTCCTCGTGGCGTTCGGGTCGGTGCTCGCCGCAGGGCTCCCGCTCGTATCCGCCATCGTGGGGGTCGGCGTGACCATGGGCGGCATCCTCTTCGCCGCGAAGTTCGTGGTCGTCTCGAGCGCCACCCCCCTGCTCGCCGTCATGATCGGCCTCGCCGTCGGCATCGACTACGCACTCTTCGTCGTCTCGCGCCACCGAACGCAGCTCGCGAACGGCATGGACGCCGAGGAATCGACGGCGACCGCCGTCGGCACGGCAGGCAACGCCGTCGTCTTCGCCGGAGTGACCGTCATGATCGCGCTGCTCGGCCTCGTGATCGTCGGCATCCCGTTCCTCAGCGTCATGGGCATAGCCGCGGCTGCCGCCGTCTTCACCGCCATGGCGGCCGTCATCACCCTCGTCCCCGCGCTGCTCGGCTTTGCGGGCGAGCGGATGCGCCCCAAGGCCGGCTCGCGCGCGTTCCGTCGCGAGACCGGCGCAGATGCGAAGCCGACGATGGGCCGCCGCTGGGTGCGGCTCGTCATGAAGGCGCCGCTCCCGTTCGCACTCGCCGTCATCGCCATCCTCGGCACGCTCGCGATCCCGGCACTCGACCTCAAGCTCGCGCTCCCGTCCGGCGCATCCGAGCCGGAAGACAGCGTGGCGCACATCGGCTACGACCTCGTCGCAGAGCACTTCGGACCAGGCGCCAACGGGCCACTCATCGTGATGGTCGACATCACGCAGGGTGACAACGAGACCCTCCTGGACGACCTGCAGCTCATCGCCGACCGCGTCGCGGACGTCGACGGGGTCGACACCGTCGGCGACCCGCTGCCCAACACGACCGTGGACTCCGCGATCATCCAGGTCGTGCCCTCGACGGGCCCGGACGACGACGAGACGCTCCGAGTCGTCGGCGAGATCCGCGACCTCGGCGACGAGCTCGAAGCTGAGACCGGCATGGCGACCTCCGTGACCGGTGCGACCGCCATCGCGCTCGACATCTCCGACCGCCTCAACCAGGCGCTCCTGCCGTTCGCGGCCGTGGTCGTCGGGCTCAGCTTCTTCCTGCTCACGATGGTGTTCCGCTCGATCCTCGTCCCGCTCAAGGCGGCCCTGAGCTTCCTCCTGAGCGTGTTCGCCGCCTTCGGCGTCGTCGTCGCGATCTTCCAGTGGGGGTGGTTCGCCGACGCACTGCACGTCGTGCCCGGCCCCATCATCAGCTTTATGCCCATCCTGCTCATGGCCATCATCTTCGGGCTGGCCATGGACTACGAGGTCTTCCTCGTCTCCGGCATGCGCGAGGCGTACGTGCGCAGCGGCGACGCGCGGAACGCCGTCGAGACGGGCTTCGCGAACGGCGCACGCGTCGTCACCGCGGCCGCGCTCATCATGTTCTTCGTCTTCGCGGCCTTCGTGCCCGAGGGAGCCGGCGTCATCAAGGCCATCGCCCTCGGGCTCGCCGCCGGCATCTTCTTCGACGCCTTCCTCGTGCGGATGACGCTGGTGCCCGCCATCATGGCGATGCTCGGCAAGCGCGCCTGGGCCCTCCCAGCCTGGCTCGACCGCATCCTCCCCGACCTCGACGTCGAGGGCGAGCACCTTCGCCACTACCGCCAGAACGTCGAGTGGATGCGCGAGCAGCCAGACGGCATCGCCATGGGCGAGCTCGTGGCCGGAACCGAGACGACGGCCACGCGCCCCGTGACAGGTGGCATCGAGCGCGGCGGTGTGCTGCTCGTGGAGGGACAGCTCGCCGAGCGGCGGCTCCTCGCGGCCACCCTCGCGGGACGCATCGAACCCGTCGCCGGGCACGCCCACGCGCACGGGCACCTCACGCCCGGCGACGAGAGCGCCCTCATGCGACGCGTCGCCGTCGTGGACGCCTCGACGCTCGACGCCAGGTCGGCGGAGCTCACCGTGGGTGCCCTCCTCGAAGAGCGGCTGCGCCTCGGACGCGGAGCCACCGGGGGACCGGTGCCAGCCGCACTCGTCGACCAGGGCGTCGCCGAGGTCTCAGCAGCCGCGGCCAGACTCCGCGACGGCTCGCCCCGCGTGCAGGCCGGCACGAACCTCGGCGAGCTCCGGCCCGCATCGAGAGGCGTCGCCTTGGCGCGCATCGCGCTCGCGGAGGACCCCGAGGTCCTGATCGTCGATCTCGGCCCAGGAGCCGAACCCGAGGTGGCAACCCGCCTCGCCTCCTCCCTCCTCGCGGAGGTGAGCACGCTCGCCTCACCCGACACGACCATCGTGCTCGGACTCCCCAGCGGACTCGACCCCGCCGCAATCATCGGCAAGGTTCGACGTCCCGCTGGGCGCATCCGCCTCGACGCCGCGCCGGGCGCATCCGCCGACGCATCCACATCCACGCACGCCGCAACCAGCACGCACAAGGGAGCACTCGCATGAGCGCCGCCGTCCTCCACGCCGTCACGGCCGACCGCGGGGCGCTGCGCCGGCGGCGCCTGCGCAACCTGCTCGTCGCAATCCTCGTGCCCCTCGTCGTCGCCGGCGCCTACTTCGCCGGCCTCGCCGGCGCAGAGGCCCGCACCTCCGCGATCCCCGCCATGATCGTGAACAACGACCAGCTCCAGACCCAGACCGCGCCGGACGGCACCGAGACAACCGTCATCGCGGGCCGGCTCGTCGTCAGCGCGCTCACCGATCCCGACACGGCGACCGGCTTCGACTGGCAGCTCGCCAACGCCGACACCGCGGCGGCGGCACTCGAAGACGGCTCGGCGTACGTGGTCGTCACCATCCCGGAGGACTTCTCCGCTCGCATCACGGGCATCGCCGACGAGGGGGCGACCCCCGCCACGATCGACGTGACCACCGACCAGTCGCACGACTACCTCTCGCCCGCCATCGCCAACGGGCTCGCCGATGCGCTCACCGCCCAGTTCGGCACGCAGGTCACCGAGATGGTCGCCGTTCAGCTCTTCGACGGCATCGGCCAGACCGCGACCTCCCTCCGCGACGCCGCCGATGGGGCATCCCAGCTCGCCGACGGCGGCACGCAGCTCGGCACCGGCCTCGCCCAGTTCGCCGACGGCCAGAGCGAGCTCTCGACCGGACTCGTGCAGAGCGCGGACGGTGCCAGCGAGCTCTCGACCGGCGTGAGCACGTACGTCTCCGGCGTCAGCCAGCTCTCAAGCGGCATCACCCAGTACACCGGCGGCGTCGACCAGCTCTCCGCGGGCATCACGCAGTACACGAGCGGCGCCGACCAGCTCGCGGCTGGCGTCGGCCAGCTCGCCGCGCAGACGCCAGGACTCCGCACCGGCGGACAGCAGCTCACGGACGCGGGCACACAGCTCGAGGGATACTCGACCGCCGTCACGCAGGGCACCGCCACCTACCAGGAGCAGATCCGGCCGGCGCTCGTGGCCCTCAACGACTCCACGGACGGCCTCGTCGCCTGGTGCGCGGCCCTCGCCGACCCGACGTTGAAGACCCAATGCGAGACCCAGATCGCGGGCCTCGTCGGCACGACCGGCGGCGTCGACGGCCTCGTCGAGACCCTCGACGGGGCTACGAGCGAGCTGACCGCCGTGACCGACGGAGCAGACGACCTGAAGACGCTCGGCACCGGCCTCGTCACCCTGGCGGACGGCATCGACCAGCTCAACACCGGCGCCACGCAGCTCTCAGCGGGCTCCAGCAGCCTCACCACGGGCGCCTCCGACCTCGCGACCGCGGGCGACGAACTCGAGAGCGGCGCATCCCAGCTCGTCACCGGCGGAACCGAGCTCGAGACCGGCGCGAGCGCGCTCGCCACTGGTCTCGGGCAGCTCCGCGACGGGCAGCAGCTGCTCGTCGACGGAGTCGCCCCCATCCAGGAGGGCGTCGGCGAGCTCACCTCCGGCGCGAGCCAGCTGTCGACCGGACTGAGCGACGGTGCCGCGCAGGCGGAGAACGCCGTCGGCGATCCGGACGCGCTCGCGGAGGTCGTCGCCAACCCGGTCCAGACGAATCAGACCATGCAGCACGAGGTGAGCTTCGGCGAGATTCTCACCGCGCTCATCCTGCCCCTCGCGCTCTGGCTCGCCGCCCTCGCGACGACCCTCATGCGCCGCCTCGTGCCGACCGAGGCCTACGCGTCGATGGCGACGAACGGGCGCATCCTGCTCGACGCCGCGAGGCGCATGCTCCTGCCACTGGCCGCAGTGCTCTTCGCGGTCATCGTGATCGCCCACGGATTCGTCGGGGTGCCCGTGACCGCGGCCTTCGCGACGCTCGGCCTCGGCGCACTCTGCGCGCTCGCCCTCATCGGCCTGCACCTGCTCTTCACGACGCTCTGGGGGCGCCGGGCAGCAGCAGTCGCATCGATCGGCGTCCTGAGCATCCAGGTACTCGCCATGCGGGGGCTCGTGCCGCTCGAGCTGAAGTCGCCGTTCGTCGAGATGCTCTCCGGACTGCTCCCCGGAACGCACCTCGCCGCGGGGCTGCAGATCGCCTACTCGGGAGGAAGCACCTCCGGAGTGGTCACGGCGGCCATCGGCATGTTCGTCATCGCCGCGGTGTCGTTCGCGGCGGCGAGCCTCGTCATCGGGCGTCGGCGTCGCTCGAAGCCGTCACTCGTGGCCGGCCTCGCCGCAGGGCGCCGCGAGCTCGTCGCCGCGTAGACCCCGCGTCTCGGGGCAGCGTCTCGGGATGGAGAAATCACTTCGTTGGGGGAAGTTTCCCGCCACGAAGTGAGGATTCCAGCCCGAGTCGGGGTGGGCGGCTAGACCTCGTCGGGGACCGGGCGGCCCAGCTGCAGGTGATCGTGCGCGAACGCGACGGTCTCGCGGAGCATGCGCAGTCGGTCGGCCTCGTTCTTCGCCTTGCGTGTGTTCACCTCGGCGACGACGTGGCCCGACCAGCCGATCGAGGCGAGGTACTGCAGCGTCTCGGCGACGGGCTGCCCTCCCTCGCCGGGCGCGAGGTGCTCGTCGAAGAGCTTGTCGTTGACGTCGGGCGCCTGGCCGTCGCAGAGGTGGATGTGCCGCAGTCGGTCGCCGGCCGCCTTCGCCATC
Source organism: Pseudoclavibacter sp. JAI123 (assembly GCF_013409665.1). Lineage (NCBI taxonomy): Bacteria > Bacillati > Actinomycetota > Actinomycetes > Micrococcales > Microbacteriaceae > Pseudoclavibacter > Pseudoclavibacter sp. JAI123. The sequence continues at coordinate 35,556 of NZ_JACCCM010000002.1, forward strand.
TGCAGGGAGTCGCGTCCCGAGAGCGCGGCGTGCGAGAAGTCGAGGGTGATGGCGTCGCAGTCCATGTCGACGGGGTCGATGCCGGGCTTGTACGCCTGCAGCGCCCGCCCGGACACCTTCCACGGGAACATGTTCTCGACGGCGATCTCGGTGCCCGTGTCTGCGTTGATCTCGCGGACGATCTCGAGGAAGTTCTCCGCGTATCCCGACTGCCACCGGAATGGCGGGTGGACGACGACGGTGGAGGCGCCGATGTCGCGGGCGAGCTCGGCGGAGCGCTGCAGCTTCGTGCGCTGGTCGCGGCCCCACACGAACTGCGTGAAGAGCAGAACGGGGGCGTGCACGGCGAGCACCGGGAGCTGGTACTTGTCGATGAGGCGCTTCAGCGCATCCACGCTGCGAGATGTCTGGTCGGTCGAGATCATGATCTCCATGCCGTCGAAGCCCGCGTCCCTGGCTATCTGGAACGACGTCTCGACAGACTTGGGGAACGTGCAGGAGGTGCTCATGCCGACGGTGATCATTTTCCGGAGATTACTCCCCCCGGCTGTCCGAAAGGTGACGGCGGCCGGAGCGCCTCAGGCGAGACGGTACTCGAGCTCGGGCCGCCCCGGGGTGCCGTACCTGGGGGTGCGATCGGCGGCGGAGGTGTCGACGAGGTGCTCGAGGTAGCGGCGCGCGGTGACGCGGGAGAGTGCCAGCTGCTCGGACAGCTCCTTCGCGGAGATGCCGGTTCCCGCCTCGAGGGAGCGCAGCGCGGAGATGACGCTCGCGAGGGTCTCGCTCGTCAGCCCCTTGGGGAGGCTCGCGTGCGGTGTGGCCTGTCGGAGGGACGCCAGTGTCTGATCGACCTCATCCTGGCTGGAGACGACGTGGTCGAAGAGACCGGCGCGGTACTCGCGCAGCGCCTCGAGCTTCTCCGCGAACGTCTGGAACGTGAACGGCTTGAGCAGGTAGTGGGCGATGCCGAGCGAGACCGCCTGCTTGACGGTGGCCGCCTCGCGCACGGCCGTCACGGCGATGATGTCGACGTCGTGACCTTCGGCCCGGAGTCGCCTCGCGACGTCGATGCCCGTCGCGTCCGGCATGTTGATGTCGAGGAGGACGACGTCGATGCGCTCGGTGTCGCCGTGGGCGGATGCACGGACCGCGAGGAGCGCGGCGGACGCCGTGCCCGCGACGGCGACGGTGCGGAACCCCGGCAGGCGGTCCACGTAGGAGGCGTGCGCCTGCGCTGTCAGCGGCTCGTCGTCCACGATGAGCACGTTCAGTGGTGTCGCCTGCGTCGCCCGCTCACCGTCCATTCGCGGCCTCCCAGTCGCGCGAGGCCCCGGCCTGCGCTGTGTCCGGGGCACGCAGCGGCAGGCACACCGTGAACGCCGACCCGTCGACCTCGATACTGCCGCCCGACCGGCGCACGGCCTGCCGCACCAGCGCGAGCCCGACCCCGCGCCCCTTGCCGGGCTTGCCGGACACCCCGAAGTCGAAGATGCGGCCCAGGAACTCCGGATCGGGCCCGTCGCCGCTGTCGCTCACCTCGATGAGCACCTCCCCGTCGAGCTCCTCGACGAGCACCCGCACGGCTGGGGCCGGCGTCGTGCGTGCCGCGTCGAGTGCGTTGTCGATGAGGTTGCCGACGATGGTGATGAGGTCGCGAGCAGCGGCGCTCGCGGGAACCCGCTCAGGCAGGTGCAGCTCGAAGCGCACATCCATCTCGTCTGCCTGCGCCGACTTGCCGAGGAGCAGCGCGACCAGCACGGGGTCCTCGATGGCTCGCACGAGCCGGTCGGCGAGCTCCTGGCTGACGTCGAGCGTCGAGCTCGCGAGCCGCATCGCCTCCTCGGGGCGGCCGAGCTCGATGAGCGCGATGATGGTGTGCAGCCGGTTCGCGAACTCGTGCGCCTGCGAGCGGAGCGCCGCCGCGAGCGTCTGCGAGGTCTCGAGCTCGCCGCTGAGCTCCTCGATGCGGGAGTGATCGCGCAGCGTGACGACCGTGCCGGCCGAGCGCGGTGCATCCTGACCGGGCCCGCGCGTCACGACGGCTTCGCTGTTCACGACGAGCACATGCCGTTCGGTGACGACGATCTCGTCGACGACCGCATCGCTGCGGAGCATGACCTCTCGCAGGATCTCAGGAGCGGCCAGGTCCTTGACCGGAACCGGGGCGGCCCGCGGGTCGAACGGCGGCAGGCCGAGGTACTCGCCGGCGACCACGTTGGCGAGCACGATCCTGCCCTTCGGGTCGATGAGCACGAGCCCCTCGTCGATCGACCGGAGCACACCCTCGTAGTAGGCGAACATGCGGGCGAGGTCCTCGGGGCCACGGTTGTCGGTCACCCGCCGAAGGTAGCGGCTGAGCGCCCAGGCTCCGGCGCCGCCGATGAGGAGAGCGCCGAGGGCCGACCAGAGGATCAGGGCGATGCGCGACCCCGTCGCGACGTGCGCGTTCGACACGGTCACACCGGCCGACACGAGGGCGACCACCTCGCCGTCGTCCCAGATCGGGGCGACGGCCCGGACAGACGGGCCGAGCGTGCCCGTGTAGGTCTCCGTGAAGGTCGAGCCGCCGAGCGCCGTGTCGATGTTGCCCTGGAACAGGCGCCCGATCTCCTCGGGGTTGCGGTGCGTGATGCGCACGCGGTCGGTGTCCATGATCGTGATGAAGTCGACGTCCGTGGAGTCGGAGATGACGATCGCGTACGGCTGCAGCGTGCTGCTCGGGTCGTCGGTCTCCAGCTGCTCGACGACGAACGGGTCGTGGGCGATGGTCTCGGCGACCGCCAGGCTGCGCAGCGCCGCGTCGTCCTCCGCCTCGCGCCGCGCATCCGCCCACACGATGACGACGCCGAGCCCGGTGAGCGCGAGGATCGCGACGAACTGCAGCACGAAGAGGCGCGTCGCAACGCTCCAGCTTGCGAATCGCACGGTTCCTCCTCGTCGTCGATGAGCGTGCCGCGTCGGATCTCGCCGCTGCGGGCGCGGTGAGAACAGTATGAACGCAAGTCGCGGCAGTTCTGCCGGTGAGCGGATGCTCGATCCATCGCTCCCGACGCAGCTCGCGTCGGATCTCAACGGAGAGAAGAAGGCAATGGCGCTCACATCTCAGGACACCAAGGCTCCGCGCAAGCGCGGGATCGACAAGACTCACTGGCTCTACATCGCCGTCATCATCGCGGTGCTCGCGGGCATCACCGTCGGCCTGGTCCTCCCGGAGTTCGGGAAGGCCCTCAAGCCCGTCGGCGAGGCGTTCGTGGCGCTCATCAAGATGATGATCGCCCCGATCATCTTCTGCACGATCGTGCTCGGCGTCGGCTCCATCGCGAAGGCGGCAACGGTCGGCAAGGTCGGCGGGCTCGCGCTCCTCTACTTCATCACGATGTCGACCTTCGCCCTCGCCATCGGCATGGTCGTCGGCAACTTCATCCACCCGGGCGAGGGGCTCAACATCGCGAGCGCCTCCTACGAGGCCGATGCGTCGAAGAGCGAGGGCACGGCCGACTTCCTGCTCGGCATCATCCCGACGTCGCTGTTCTCGTCGCTCACCGACGGCAGCATCCTGCAGGTGCTCTTCGTGGCCCTGCTGCTCGGCTTCGGCCTGCAGAAGATGGGCACGAAGGCGGCGCCCATCATCGACGCGATCGCGCAGATCCAGGCGCTCGTCTTCCGCGTGCTCGGCATGATCATGTGGGTCGCCCCGGTCGGCGCGTTCGGTGCCATCGCCGCGGTCGTCGGAGCGACGGGCATCGACGCGGTCATCGCGCTCGGCACCCTCATGATCGCCTTCTACATCACGTGCGCGCTCTTCATCGTCGTGGTGCTGGGCACGCTGCTGTGGCTCGTCGCCCGCGTGAACATCTTCAAGCTCATGAAGTTCCTCGGCCGCGAGTACCTGCTCATCGTCTCCACCTCGTCGAGCGAGGTCGCGCTGCCCCGCCTCATCGCGAAGATGGAGCACGTGGGCGTCTCGAAGTCGGTCGCCGGCATCACCATCCCGACCGGGTACTCGTTCAACCTCGACGGCACGGCCATCTACCTGACGATGGCGTCGCTCTTCATCGCCAGCGCGATGGGCACGCCGCTGTCCATCGGCGAGCAGGTGTCGCTGCTGATCTTCATGATGATCGCCTCGAAGGGCGCCGCCGGTGTCACCGGCGCCGGCCTCGCGACGCTCGCTGGAGGCCTGCAGGCCCACCGCCCCGACCTGGTCGACGGCGTCGGCGTGATCGTCGGCATCGACCGCTTCATGTCCGAGGCTCGCGCGCTCACGAACTTCACGGGCAACGCCGTCGCGACGGTGCTCGTGGGCACGTGGACGAAGGAGATCGACAAGCAGCGCGTCGACCTCGTCCTCAGCGGGGGCGCCCCGTTCGATGAGGCGACCATGAACGAGGACGTGCACGGCTCCACGGATCACTCCCGTGACGCGAAGAGCCAGCAGGTCATCGACGAGGAGCGCGTCACCGCGTAACCTGCGCCGCTGCGCCGCTGCCTACCGGCAGACCTGTGGGGTGTGCATCCGCTTCGAGAGAACCGGATGCACACCCCGCAGGTCTCTTGGCGGTTTCCGCCAGGGCGGGGGAGGAGCCAGGCGGGGGAGGTGTGGCGGGGAGTGCGCAGCCGGTGCGGCTACAGCCAGTCGCGCTTCTTGAAGACGATGTAGAGCACGACCGACGAGCCGATGACGAGGGACACCGAGGCGATGAGGCCCTCGACCTCGTCGTGGCCGGGGAAGTCGACGTTCATGCCGAAGAAGCCGGTGATGGCGGTCGGCACGGCGATGATCGCAGCCCAGCCCGTGACCTTCTTCATGATCTCGTTCATCCTGTTGCCCTGCAGGGCGATGCTCGTCTCGATGGCCGTCGAGATGTGATCCGCGAGCGTCTCGGACCACTCGGCGGCGAGCGCCGCATGGTCGCCGACGTCGGCGAAGTACGGGTGCAGCTCTGGCGCCACCTTCTCCTCTCCCTGGTGGATGAGGAGCGTGATCACCTCTTTCAGGGGGAGCGTCGCGTGGCGGAGCTTCGAGACGCTCCGCCGCAGCGTGAACGCGCGTCGCTGCACCTCGCTCGTGTCGGGCCGCTCGCTGAAGAGCCCGTCGCTGAGGGCCTCGATGACCTCGTCGAGCCGTTCGACGGAGTCGGTGTGGCTGTCGACGATGACGTCGAGGAGCGCCCAGACGAGCCAGGGGACCCGGTACGCGGAGAGCTCCTCGTTCTCGTCGAGGCGCTTCGCGACGGATTCGATGGGGAAGCCGGCTTCATGCACGGTGATGAGGATGCCCGGCAGGATGAACGCCGTCAGTCGGGAGATCGTGACGTCTCCCTGCTCGTCGCAGTCGGAGCTCGACAGCGTGAGCAGCAGGTGGGAGTCGAAACGCGCGAGACGAGGCCGCTCGAGGTGGGACCTCGCATCTTCGACGGCGAGCTGGTGCAGGTCGAGGAGCGAGGCCAGCTCGTCAAGGGCGCCTTCTTCGTCGAGCGTGAGGTCGACCCAGACCGTGCAGTCCCCGGTTGCGCGGTGCTCGGCGAGATTCGTGAGCGAGTGCTCGCCGCCGACCCGGTGTCCGTCGCGGTAGAGCCTCGTGGTCTGCATGCGGCTTATCGTACGACCGCTCTGGCGGGTGGTCGCCCGTAGCTGAGCCTCCGGATCGCCCATTCCGCGGGCCCCGGCTTGCCCATCCGCTCGAGGAGGACGGCACCGAGGAGCGTTGCGAGCCAGGTGCCGGTGCCGACGAGGAGCGCACCGCCGGTGCCCACGGTGGCGCCGAGCCCCATCGACCAGGCCGGCATGATCGCCAGGAAGATGACCGACTGTGCGAGGTAACCGGACATGGAGCGACGTCCGAGGGCGGTGAGCGCCCCGATCACCGGGCCGGGGCGGGAGCCGGAGCGCTGCGTGCCCGCGACGATCAGTGCGAAGAGCGCGGCGTAGCCGGCACCGGCCAGGATGCCGGTGGCCGCATGCAGTGAGCCTGCGAGGAACCAGACGGGGCCCGGCTCGAACCCGAGCGCCAGGCCGAAGGCGAAGGGGAGGCCCCCGAGGATGGCGGCCGAGACGCCACCGATCGCGATGCTGCGGACCGCGCGAGCGTGCTGCCACGGGCGCTCGAGCAGCTGGCTCCGGGCCATGAGCAGGCCCAGCATCATGGGCGGGAGCACGCCGAGGACGGTGAACGGCGCGAATGCGAGGAGCGGAAGGAACTCGCCGGCTCGCGCGAGCTGAGCGTCGAGGAGCGTCGCGCTCACGGCGGAGGGCATCATCGGATCGGCCGCGCCGCCCACCGCGGCGAGCCCGGACGCCGCCGCGCCGTCACCGCTGCCGAAGGCCACGGCGAGCGGGGCCGTGATGCCGAAGACCAGCCAGAGCACCCAGTTCGGCGACCTCATCAGCAGGATGAGCACGAACCCGGCGAGCGCGTACGTGTGCATGATGTCGCCCATGAAGAGGAGCAGTCCGTGCAGTGCCCCGAAGACGAAGAGCCACGCGTTGCGCCGCACGAGCAGCCGCCTGACGACGGGCCACGCTGTGCCGAGCGCTTCCTCACGCGTCACGAGCTGGTGTAAGCCGTAGGCGAACAGCAACGAGAACAGCGGGAAACTCCGGTTGTCGATGAACAGCGCGCCGAGGACATCCGCGACCCGGTCGCCGAGTCCGGCATCCACCGGACGGAACAGGATGCCCTGGTCCCTGCCGTACAGGTACACGGTGAGGTTCGCGATCGCGATGAACAGCAGAGCGAAACCACGCGCGGCATCGGGCGCCAGCGCACGCGCTCCCGTCGCCGTCGGCCGGGGTCCAGGCGGAGAATCATGCATGCACTCACGCTATCGAGCGAGGCATTCGGCACACACGCAGACAACTGCCAGGTAAAATCGATTCGTCCACACCGCTGCATGAGCTCCAGGAGGCCGAATGATCGCGTTCCTGGCTATCTTCCTCGGCGCGAGCATCCTCATCCCAGTGCTCCACAGGTGGCTACGGAACGTGACGTTCCTCGCCGCCGCCGCCATCCCCGCCGCCGCCTTCGTCTGGACTGCGCTGCTCGGTCCGCGCATCCTGAGCGGTGAGGTGCTCGTCGAGAGCGTCCCCTGGATCCCGCAGATCGACGTCGCCGTCGCCATGCGCATGGACGTGCTGGCGTGGATCATGACGCTCATCGTCACCGGCATCGGCGCGCTCGTGCTCATCTACTGCGGCCGCTACTTCAAGCCAGACGAGCCCGACCTCGGGCGCTTCGCCGCGGTGCTGCTGGCGTTCGCGGGCGTCATGTTCGGCCTCGTCCTCGCCGACGACATCTACCTCCTCTTCATCTTCTGGGAGGCGACGAGCGTGCTCTCGTTCCTCCTCATCGGCCACTACTCGTCGAAGCGCGCGAGCCGCGGTGCCGCCATGCAGGCGCTGCTCGTCACGACGCTCGGCGGCCTGGCCATGCTCGTCGGCCTCGTCATGCTGCATGCCTCGACCGGCACGACGCTGCTCTCCGAGATCATCGCCAACCCGCCCGAGTTCGACGGCTTCACGATCACGGCCGTGATGCTCGTGCTCTCGGGCGCCGTCACGAAGTCGGCGCTCGCCCCGTTCCACTTCTGGCTGCCTGCGGCGATGGCCGCTCCCACACCGGTGAGCGCGTACCTGCACGCCGCGGCCATGGTGAAGGCCGGCATCTACCTCATCGCCCGCCTCGCACCCGGGTTCGCCGAGATGCCCGGGTGGCGGGAGGTGCTCGTCACGATCGGCATCGCGACGATGCTCATCGGCGGGTGGCGCTCGCTGCGCCAGCACGACCTGAAACTGATCCTCGCCTACGGCACCGTCAGCCAGCTCGGCTTCATGACCATCGTCGTCGCCTTCGGCACACGGGACGCGGCGCTCGCGGGCCTGGCCATGGTCATCGCGCACGCCTGCTTCAAGGCCGCGCTCTTCCTCATCGTCGGCATGATCGACCACCGCACGGGTACCCGCGACATCCGCAAGCTGTCGGGGCTCGCGAAGGCGGCGCCCGTCCTGTTCTGGATGACGGCGCTGGCGATCGCGGCCATGGCCGGCGTGCCCCCGATGTTCACGTTCGTCGCCAAGGAGGCGATCCTCACGGCGCTCCTCGAGGCGGGCGAGGCCGGGAGCGTGTGGGGGTGGATCGCGCTCATCGGCGTCATCGTCGGCACCGTGTTCACGGTCGCCTACTCGGCCCGGTTCCTCTATGGGGCCTTCGCGTCGAAGCCGGACGTCGAGCGGGTGCGCTACGTGCCCGAGCACCTCGACTTCATGTTCTCCCCGCTCATCCTCGTCGCCGCCTCGCTCGGCTTGGGCTTCGCGTCCGGTCTCGTCGACCCGGTGCTCGCGATGTACGCGGACACGCTGCCGGAGCTGCCCGGCGTCAAGCCGTACCACCTGGCGCTCTGGCACGGGTTCGAGCCGGCGCTCTTCATCACGATCGGCACGTTCATCGTCGGTGGCCTGCTCTTCGTCTGGCGCGCCGGGGTAGCCCGCGCGCAGGCGAAGGTGCCTCCGCTCATCGAGTCGTCTCGCGGCTACTGGACCACGATGCGCGTCGTGGATGTCATCGCGGCGCGCACGACGGCGACGACCCAGCGCGGCTCGCTTCCCTTCTACCTCGCATCGATCTTCATCATGTTCGTCGTGGCGTCCGTGTTCACGCTCGTCACCATGGACACGCCCGTCCCGGCCTTCGAGACCGAGATCCGCTGGCAGGAGATCGCGATCATCCTGATCATGATCCTCGCGGCGTTCTTCGTGACCACCTCGGAGAAGCGGTTCCAGGGAGTCATCCTCGTGGGCGTCACGGGCTACGGCATGGCCGGGCTCTTCGCGCTCTCGGGCGCACCGGACCTGGCGATCACGCAGGCCCTCATCGAGACGATCACGCTCGTCGTCTTCGTGCTCGTGCTGCGCAGGCTCCCTGCCCGCCACGGCAAGGCGCTCAAGAACCCGCCGTCGTGGCTGAGGTGGCTCATCGGCGGATCCGTCGGACTCGTCCTCGCCATCGTCGCGTGGATCTCCCTCGCCTCCCGCCAGGCGATCCCAGACTCCGTGTTCTTCCCGGAGTTCGCCTACAAGGGCGGCCACGGCTCCAACATCGTCAACGTCACGCTCGTCGACATCCGCGGATGGGACACCATGGGTGAGCTCTCCGTGCTCATCGCGGCCGCTACGGGTGTTGCGAGCCTCGTCTACCTCAACAACCGGGGTCGCTCGCGGGTCGACGCGGCGCGCGGGCCGCGGTTCCGCCGCGCATCACGCCCCGTCACCGAACCCATCGACCTCGCCGCCGTGAGCGCGGCCGGGCAGAAGCTCGGCCGGGCCGACAAGCTGCAGGGGGAGCGCCGCAAGGTCTGGCTCATCGCCGGCAAGTCGCTCGCCCCGAGCAACCGCTCGATCATCCTCGAGGTGGTCGTGCGGCTCGTGTTCCACGCGCTGCTCATCGCCTCGCTCTTCCTGCTCTTCACCGGCCACAACACCCCGGGCGGCGGCTTCGCCGGCGGTGCGGTCGCGAGCCTCGCCCTTGCTGCGCGCTATCTCGCGGGTGGCCGGGCCGAGCTCGACGAGGCCGTCAAGGTGGATGCGGGCCGTCTCCTCGGCATCGGCTTCCTGCTCGCGACGCTCACGGCTCTCGTGCCGATCTTCTTCGGCCAGGCGCCGTTCACCTCATCCTGGATCGATCAGGACATCCCGGGGGTGGGACAGTTCGTCTTCGTCACCTCCACCGTGTTCGACATCGGCGTCTACCTCATCGTCATCGCGCTGGTCATCGACATCCTGCGCTCGCTCGGTTCGGAGATCGACCTGCAGATCGAACAGGATGCGTCTCCCGACTCGGACTCGGCCGCTGAGCACGACGGTCTGCAGGGCGAGGGAGGCGAGCCCGGTGAGACGGGCTACAACACCGGGGCGCTTGCCCGTGTCAACGAAGAGGTCGAGGCAGATCAGAGCGACATCGAACCCGTCGGATCCGAGGAGGTGACCCGCTCATGACCCTGTCCCTCGTGCTGCTCGTCGGCATGGCCGTGCTGTACGCATGCGGCGTGTACCTGCTCCTCGAGCGCAGCCTGACGCGGATGCTCCTCGGGATCCTGCTCGTCGGCAACGCCACGAACATCCTCATCTTCTTCATGTCGGGCAGTTTCGGGCTCGCCCCGATCTACGACGCCGACATCGCGCCGGAGGACTACTCCGACCCGATCCCGCAGGCGTTCATCCTCACCGCCATCGTCATCACCTTCGGCGTGACCGCGTTCATGCTCGCCCTCATCTACCGCTCGTGGAGACTCGCGCAGGCGGACACGGTGAGCGACGACGAAGAGGACATCGCGATGCGCACCGCGGACCTCTCGCAGGACGACGAGGAGTTCGACGAGGACGAGTCCGGGGACACGGAGTTCGGCGAGTACGCGGAAGCGGCGGTCTCGACTGCCCGCATCAACATGGGCGATGGGCCGAAACCAGGGTCGGGCAAGGACAGCTTCGCCGACGTATCCGTGAAGGCCACAGAGCCGAGCAACCGGCACGAGGAGCTCGAGGAGTTCCGGGCGGGTGAGCAGGATGCGGACGCCGAGCAGGGCTCGCAGCCTGCCGGAGCTCGCGAGGTCGGCCTCGACTCGGGTTTCGATGACCACACCGAACCGCACGACGACACCGCAGGAGAGGGGGAGCGCTCATGACCTGGCTCGTTCCCCTCATCGTGCTCGTGCCGCTCATCGGCGCGGCCCTGGCGCTGACCGCCGCCCGCGCGGCGCGCCTCCAGATCTTCATCGCCCAGGCGACGCTCGTGCTCGCGCTCGGCGTCAGCATCGGATTGCTCGTCGCGGTCACCACATCTGGCGAGGCGCTGGTCGTCCAGGGCGGCGGATGGCTCGCGCCGTTCGGCATCTCGCTCGTCGTCGACCAGCTGTCGGCGATGCTCGTCGTCGTCACGAGCATCGTGCTGCTCGCGGTCATGGCCTTCTCGATCGGCCAGGGCGCGGCGGACGGCGACGACGAGACGCCGGTCTCGATCTTCTACCCGACCTACCTCGTGCTCTCCGCGGGCGTCTACAACGCCTTCATCGCTGGCGACCTCTTCAACATGTACGTGGGCTTCGAGATCCTGCTCGTGTCGAGCTTCGTGCTCATCACGCTCGGCGGAACGACGGAGCGCATCAAGGCCGGCGTCACCTACATCGTCGTGAGCCTGGTCTCGTCGTTCATCTTCCTGGGCTCCATCGCCCTCATCTACGGTGCGGTCGGCACGGTGAACTTCGCGGAGATCGCGGTTCGCATGGCCGAGCTCCCGCAGGACGTGCAGCTCATGCTGCACATGCCGCTCCTCATCGCCTTCGCGATCAAGGCGGCGCTGTTCCCCTTGTCGTTCTGGCTGCCGGACTCGTACCCGTCAGCGCCAGCGCCGGTCACGGCTGTCTTCGCGGGCCTGCTGACGAAGGTCGGCGTGTACGCGATCCTGCGGACGGAGACGCTGCTCTTCTGGGACAACGACATCTCCGTGCTGCTGATGGTGATCGCCCTGCTCACGATGATCGTCGGCATCCTCGGCGCGGTGGCCCAGGCCGGCATCCGACGAATGCTGTCGTTCACGCTCGTCAGCCACATCGGCTACATGATCTTCGGCGTCGCCCTCGGCACCGAGCTCGGCTACGCCGCGACGGTGTTCTACATCGTCCATCACATCATCGTGCAGACCGCGCTGTTCCTCGTGACGGGGCTCATCGAGCGCATCGCGGGCTCCTCGTCGCTGACCCACCTGGGCGGGATGCTCAAGCGGGCGCCGTTCGTGGCCGTGCTGTTCTTCATCCCCATGCTCAACCTCGGTGGCATCCCGCCGTTCTCGGGCTTCATCGGGAAGCTCGGCCTCTTCACGGCGGGCGCGGCACAGGGCAGCGTGCTCAGCTACGTGCTCATCGGCGCCGGAGCCGTCACGAGCCTCCTCACCCTGTACGCGCTGATCCGCGTCTGGAACCTGGGCTTCTGGCGCACGCAGGAGCAGGTCGTCGACTTCTCCTCGCCGATGACGGAGCGCATCTCCGACACGCCGGAGTCGGCCGTCGTCACCGAGACGAAGTCGTCGTCGCGGCTCATGACGATCGCGACGACCACCATGGTCGCCGTGAGCGTCGCCATCACGATCTTCGCCGGCCCCATCTACGAGTGGTCCGAGACGGCCGCGTTCGATCTGTTCCCGGCTGAGTACATCAGCTCGGTCTCCAACGGGGAGGTGCTCAAGCCATGAAGGTGAAAGACGGCAGCGCCCGCAAGCCCAGGCGCCATGCCATCCTCGTCCAGCTGCCGCTGCTGCTCGCGCTCGTCGCGTTCTGGCTGGTGCTGTGGGGCCACGTCGACGTCATCAGCGTCGTCACCGGGATCATCTTCTCGGTCATCATCGTCGAGGTCTTCTACCTGCCGGCCGTCGACCTCTCCGGGCGCATCAACCTGTGGTGGACGCTCGTCTTCTTCGTGAAGTTCATGTACCGGCTGGTCAGCGCGTCGTTCATCGTCGCGTGGCTGGCGTTCCGGCCAGCGAAGCCGCCGCTCGGCTCCGTCGTCTCGGTGCAGCTGCGCACGCGCAGCGACTTCATCCTCACGCTGACGGCCGAGGTCAACATGCTCATCCCCGGCTCGATGGTCGTCGAAGTCGACCGGATGCACTCCGTGCTCTACCTGCACGTGCTTGACGCCTCGACCGACGAGTCCGTCGAATCGGTCAAGGCGCTCGCGCTCGACGTGGAGGAGGGGCTCGCGCTCGCGCTCGGGACCCGCGACGACCTCTGGCGGGTCAACCGCGACCGCGTGCGTCGTGGGCTCGAGCCCATCGGCCAATCGCCTGCGCAGAAGAAGCACGAGGCGATCCGCGACAAGCAGTTCGCGCACGACACGCCCGTCGTCGTCAAGGGCTCATCCGCCGGCGCATCAGCAGCGAAGGAGGGACGCAAGTGATGGTCATCGACGCCCTCGTCTGGATCTTCGGAGCGATGTTCGCCGTCGCGGCGCTCCTCGCGGTGATCCGTATCATCCGCGGTCCGTCCATCGTCGACCGCATGGTCGCCTCCGACGCGCTCCTCACGATCCTCATCTGCGTGCTCGTCGCCGACATGATCATCCGCGGACACACCGACACGATCCCGCTCGTGCTTGCCCTCGCCATGACCGCGTTCATCGCCTCGGTCGCCGTCGCCAGGCACGTCACCCGACAGGAGGCGAACGCCAATGAGCGCTTCTGACGCTCTGCTCGCCTCCGGTGGGCTGCTCGTGGAGAACGCCCCGGTGGATGCGCTCGACGTCGTCTCCCTCGTCTGCCTCGGGCTGGGAGCCATCCTGTCCCTCGCCGCCGGGGTGGGCCTCATGCGCTTCTCCGACGTGCTCATGCGGATGCATGCGCAGACGAAGCCGCAGATCGCGGGCCTCATGTTCCTGCTCATCGGCCTCGCCGTGCAGCAGACGCACCTGCCCACGATCCTGTTCCTCATCCCGATCATGTTCTTCCAGATGCTCACGACCCCGGCCGGCGCGACGATGCTCGCTCGAGCCGGATACCGCAGCCGGCAGTTCGACAACGTGTCGCTGCACGTCGACGAGCTCGCCGCGGCGGTCGAGAGCGCCCAGCGCCGAACCGACGACGAGCTGACGCGCGCGCAGGCCGTGCGGACCGGGGAACCGGAGAAGGAGCCGGCACCCGAGCACGAGGGTCTCGGGCACGGCGAGAAGTAGGCGCTCCCGGCGGCGCGGGGCGACCTTCTCCGCGGCGTAGAATGGCGGGCATGCCTGAGCCAGAAGTCGACATCAAGCCACGCAGTCGGGTCGTCACCGACGGCATCGAAGCCACCACCTCGCGGGGCATGCTCCGCGCGGTCGGCATGGGCGACGAAGACTGGGACAAGCCGCAGATCGGCATCGCGTCCTCGTGGAACGAGATCACGCCGTGCAACCTCTCCCTCGACCGCCTTGCCCAGGGCGCCAAAGAAGGCGTCCACTCGGGCGGCGGCTACCCGCTGCAGTTCGGCACCGTCTCCGTCTCCGACGGCATCTCCATGGGCCACGAGGGCATGCACTTCTCCCTCGTCTCGCGTGAGGTCATCGCCGACTCGGTCGAGACGGTGGTCATGGCGGAGCGCCTCGACGGCACCGTGCTGCTCGCGGGATGCGACAAGTCCATCCCCGGCATGCTCATGGCCTCCGCCCGTCTGAACCTCTCGAGCGTCTTCCTGTACGCCGGATCCATCGCGCCCGGCTGGGTCAAGCTCTCGGACGGCACCGAGAAGGACATCACGATCATCGACTCCTTCGAGGCAGTCGGCGCGTGCAAGGCCGGCAAGATGTCCGAGGCCGACCTGAAGCGCATCGAGTGCGCGTTCGCCCCGGGTGAGGGAGCCTGCGGCGGCATGTACACGGCGAACACGATGGCGTCCGTCGCCGAGGCGCTCGGCCTCAGCCTGCCGGGATCGGCCGCTCCGGCGTCCGCCGACCGGCGCCGCGACGCGTTCGCGCACCGCTCGGGCGAGGCCGTCGTCAACCTGCTGCGCCAGGGCATCACGACTGGCGACATCCTCACGAAGGAAGCGTTCGAGAACGCCATCGCGCTCGCGATGGCGCTGGGCGGCTCGACCAACGTCGTGCTCCACCTCCTCGCGATCGCTCGCGAGGCCCAGGTCGACGTCACCCTGCACGACTTCAACCGCATCGGCGACAAGGTTCCGCACATCGCCGACATGAAGCCGTTCGGCAAGTACGTCATGAACGACGTCGACCGCCACGGCGGCATCCCAGTCGTCATGAAGGCGCTCCTCGACGAGGGCCTCATGCACGGCGACGCGCTCACCGTCACGGGCAAGACGCTCGCCGAGAACCTCCGCGACCTCAACCCGGACCCGGTCGACGGCGACGTCGTGCACACGATCGACAACCCCATCCACGCGACGGGCGGCATCACGGTGCTGCACGGCTCGCTGGCACCCGAGGGTGCCGTCGTGAAGACGGCCGGCTTCGACGCCGACGTCTTCGAGGGGCCGGCCCGCGTGTTCGAGCGCGAGCGCGGCGCGATGGATGCCCTCACGAACGGGGAGATCGAAGCGGGCGACGTCATCGTCATCCGCTACGAAGGTCCGAAGGGCGGACCAGGCATGCGCGAGATGCTCGCCATCACGGCGGCCATCAAGGGCGCGGGTCTCGGCAAGGATGTACTACTCTTGACGGACGGACGATTCTCAGGCGGCACAACCGGCCTGTGCATCGGCCACATTGCACCGGAAGCGGTCGACCAAGGTCCCATCGCTTTCGTCCGCAGTGGAGATCTGATTCGGGTCGACATCGCGGCTCGCTCGATCGACCTACTCGTCGACGAAGCCGAGCTCGCCTCCCGCCGAGAAGGCTGGGAACCGCTCCCTCCGAAGTTCACGCGCGGCGTGCTTGCGAAATACTCGAAGCTCGTCCGCAGCGCGTCCGAGGGCGCGACCACGGGCTAGCCCTCAGAGTCTCGACTCTGATCCAGAGTCTCGACTCTGATCCGGGGCTGCGCCTCATCGACTGCGCTCGAGCCATCGAGCACGAAGAAGAACGGATCTCATGACGCAGGAAACTGCCGCCCGCATCGCCGCGGCGTCATCACCCTCCGCTGGGCACGAGCCCGAGATGCTGACCGGAGCCCAGGCTGTCGTCCGCACCCTCGAGAACCTCGGGGTCACGGACGTCTTCGGGCTGCCGGGTGGCGCCATCATCGAGGTATACGACCCGCTGCTCGACAGCACGAAGCTCCGCCACATCCTTGTTCGCCACGAACAGGGTGCCGGCCACGCGGCCGAGGGATACGCCTCGGCGAGCGGCAAGACCGGCGTGTGCATCGCGACGAGCGGGCCCGGCGCGACGAACCTCGTGACCGCGATCGCCGACGCCTACATGGACTCGGTGCCGCTGCTGGCCATCACCGGCCAGGTGTTCTCGCACCTCATGGGCACGGACGCCTTCCAGGAGGCCGACATCATCGGCATCACCATGCCGGTGACGAAGCACAGCATCCTGGTTCGCACGCCAGAGGAGATCCCCGCGGCCATCGCCGCCGCCTACCACATCGCCTCGACCGGTCGTCCGGGACCCGTGCTCGTCGACATCACGAAGGACGCGCAGCAGAAGAAGGCGCCGTACGTCTGGCCCGTGAAGCTCGACCTGCCCGGCTACCGTCCGGTGCTCAAGGCGCACGGCAAGCAGATCCTCGCCGCAGCGCAGCTCATCGCGCAGGCCAAGAAGCCCGTCTTCTACCTGGGTGGCGGCATCGTCCGCTCGGGTGCTTCCGCGGAAGTGCAGCGACTCGTCGAGAAGACCGGGGCGCCAGCCGTCACGACCCTCATGGCTCGCGGCGCGTTCCCCGACTCGCACCCGCAGATGCTCGGCATGCCGGGCATGCACGGCACCGTGCCCGCTGTGCTCTCGCTGCAGGAAGCGGACCTGCTCATCACCATCGGCGCCCGCTTCGACGACCGCGTGACCGGCAAGGCGGCGCTCTTCGCGCCGAACGCGAAGGTCATCCACGTCGACATCGACCCCGCCGAGATCTCGAAGATCCGCACCGCCGACGTGCCGATCGTCGGCGACGCCCGCGAGGTCGCCATCGACCTCCTCGCCGCCGTCACCGACCACGCGCCCGCCGACACGGAACGTCTCGACGAGTGGTGGACCTACCTCGACGGCCTCAAGGCCGAGTTCCCGCTCGGGTACACCGACCCGAGCGACGGACTCCTCTCGCCGCAGCGCATCATCCAGCGCATCAGCGAGCTCACGGGGCCGGAAGCGATCTACGCGGCAGGCGTCGGACAGCACCAGATGTGGGCAGCGCAGTTCGTCAAGTACGAGCGCCCCAACGCGTGGCTCAACTCCGGCGGCGCCGGCACCATGGGGTACGCCATCCCGGCGGCCATGGGCGCCAAGGTCGCCGAGCCGCACCGCACGGTGTGGGCCATCGACGGCGACGGATGCTTCCAGATGACGAACCAGGAACTCGCGACCTGCGCCATCAACGACATCCCCATCAAGGTCGCCATCATCAACAACTCGTCGCTCGGCATGGTGCGGCAGTGGCAGACCCTCTTCTACGACGGCCGCCACTCGAACACCGACCTGAACACGGGGCACGAGACGGTCCGCATCCCGGACTTCGTGAAGCTCGCCGACGCCTACGGGGCGCTCGGCATCCGCGTCACGAAGGAGGAAGAGATCGACGCCGCCATCAAGCTCGCGCTCGAGACCAACGACCGCAGCGTCGTCATCGACTTCGTCGTGAGCGCAGACGCCATGGTGTGGCCGATGGTGCCGCAGGGCGTCTCGAACAGCTTCGTCCAGTACGCCAAAGAACACAGCCCGACCTTCGAGGGGGAGTAGACCATGTCGAAGCACGTCCTTTCCCTCCTCGTGGAGGACAAGCCAGGCCTGCTGACACGCGTCGCCGGGCTGTTCGCCCGCCGAGGCTTCAACATCGAATCGCTCGCCGTCGGCGCGAGCGAGGTCGACGGGCTCTCCCGCATCACGGTCGTCGTCGATGTCGAGGAATTCCCGCTCGAGCAGGTGACGAAGCAGCTCAACAAGCTCATCAACGTCATCAAGATCGTCGAGCTCGAATACGACGCGTCCGTCCAGCGCGAGCACCTGCTCGTCAAGGTCAAGGTCGACTCCGCGACCCGCTCGCAGGTCATCGAAGCCGTCAACCTCTTCCGGGCCCGCGTCGTCGACGTGGCAACGGACGCGCTGGTCATCGAGACCACGGGCGACACCGGGAAGGTGCAGGCCTTCCTGCGCGTCCTCGAGCCGTACGGGATCCGTGAGATCGTCCAGTCCGGCCTCGTCGCCGTCGGCCGCGGATCGAAGTCGATGACCGAGCGGGTCTCGCGCTGAGCCACCGGCCAGCGCTCACCTGCCCTGTGCCGACCGGCACTGAAGAACCCACACGCCAAACGCCAACAACCAAGGAGCACACACGTGGCTGAAATCCTCTACGACACCGACGCCGACCTGAGCATCATCCAGGGCAAGAAGGTAGCCGTCGTCGGCTACGGATCGCAGGGCCACGCCCACGCGCAGAACCTCCGCGACTCCGGTGTCGAGGTCAAGATCGGCCTCAAGGACGGCTCGAAGTCCGCCCCCAAGGCACAGGAAGACGGCTTCGAGGTCCTGAACGTCGCCGACGCGGCCGAGTGGGCCGACGTCATCATGATCCTCGCGCCGGACCAGCACCAGCGCTCGATCTACACGGACAGCGTCAAGGACAAGCTCACCGCAGGCAAGACCCTCGCCTTCGCGCACGGCTTCAACATCCGCTTCGGCTACATCGACGCTCCCGAGGGCGTCGACGTCATCCTCGTCGCCCCGAAGGCCCCCGGCCACACGGTGCGCCGCGAGTTCGTCGCAGGCCGCGGCATCCCGGACATCATCGCCGTCGAGAACGACGCATCCGGCACCGCATGGGCAACCGCCCTCTCGTACGCGGCCGCCATCGGTGGAACGCGTGCCGGCGTCATCAAGACGACCTTCACGGAAGAGACCGAGACCGACCTCTTCGGCGAGCAGG
This sequence comes from Pseudoclavibacter sp. JAI123, assembly GCF_013409665.1. Classification (NCBI taxonomy): domain Bacteria; kingdom Bacillati; phylum Actinomycetota; class Actinomycetes; order Micrococcales; family Microbacteriaceae; genus Pseudoclavibacter; species Pseudoclavibacter sp. JAI123. The sequence continues at coordinate 54,109 of NZ_JACCCM010000002.1, forward strand.
CTGTGCTCTGCGGTGGCACGTCGCAGCTCATCCAGTACGGCTTCGAGACGCTCACCGAGGCTGGCTACCAGCCCGAGATCGCCTACTTCGAGGTGCTCCACGAGCTCAAGCTCATCGTCGACCTCATCTGGGAGGGCGGCATCGCCAAGCAGCGCTGGTCGGTCTCCGACACGGCCGAGTTCGGCGACTACGTGTCCGGCCCCCGCGTCATCGACCCGAGCGTCAAGGCCAACATGCAGGCCGTGCTCGCCGACATCCAGTCTGGCGCGTTCGCGAAGCGCTTCATCGACGACCAGGACAACGGCGGCGTCGAATTCGCCGAGTTCCGCAAGAAGGGCGAGTCGCACCCCATCGAGAAGACCGGCCAGGAGCTGCGCAAGCTCTTCGCCTGGAAGCAGACCGACAGCGACTACGTCGACGGACAGGTCGCGCGCTAAGCGTCACTCCCGTCTGCAGTTCTGAACTGCGTTGGGCCGGCCCGAGCATCCGCTCGCGGCCGGCCCTTCCTCGTCAGCGATCGCTCAGTGTTACGGCGACGTGAGGCGAAAGCGCGCCTCGCGATAGGATCGCTTCGGCCTGCGCCCGCAGACTCCCTGTCTCCACTGGAGGATTCTTCACGTGTCAAAGCCCGTCGTTCTGCTTGCCGAGCAGCTTTCCCCCGCAACCGTGGATGCGCTCGGTCCCGACTTCGAAGTCCGCCAGGTCGACGGCACCGATCGTCCCGCGCTCCTCGAAGCACTCGCCGAGGCCAACGCGATCCTCGTGCGCAGCGCGACCCAGGTCGACGCCGAGGCGATCGCCGCGGCCCCGAACCTGAAGATCATCGCCCGCGCCGGCGTCGGCCTCGACAACGTCGACACGCCCGCCGCCACGAAGGCCGGCGTCATGGTCGTCAACGCGCCCACCTCGAACATCACCTCGGCAGCCGAGCTCGCGGTCGGCCACATCATCTCGCTCGCCCGCCACATCCCGAACGCCAACGCGTCGATGAAGGCAGGGGACTGGAAGCGCTCGAAGTACACGGGCGTCGAGCTGTTCGAGAAGACCATCGGCATCGTGGGCCTCGGCCGCATCGGCACGCTCGTCGTCGACCGCCTCAAGGGCTTCGGCGTCCACCTCGTCGCCTACGACCCCTACGTGACGCCCGCCCGCGCCTCGCAGCTGGGCGTGCAGCTCCTCACCCTCGAAGAGCTCATGGCGCAGTCCGACTTCATCACCATCCACATCCCGCGAACGCCCGAGACCACCGGTCTCATCGGCGAGGCCCAGTTCGCGCTCGCCAAGCCCGAACTGCGCATCGTCAACTGCTCGCGCGGCGGCATCATCGACGAGAACGCGCTCCGCGACGCCCTCGAGTCCGGCACGATCGCGGGGGCAGCGCTCGACGTGTTCGTCACCGAGCCGCCATCGAACCGCGACCTCCTCGACCAGCCGAACCTGCAGCTCACACCGCACCTCGGCGCATCCACCGATGAAGCCCAGGAGAAGGCCGGCGTCTCCGTCGCTCGCTCCGTGCGCCTCGCCCTCGCCGGTGAGCTCGTGCCGGACGCGGTCAACGTCGCTGGCGGCATCATCGACGAGTACGTGCGCCCCGGCATCCCGCTCATGGAGAAGCTCGGTCAGTTCCTGCAGGGCCTCATCGGCGCCTCTCCCGTCGCCCTCGACATCGAGGTGCACGGCGAGCTCGCCCGCTACGAGGTGAAGGCGCTGCGCCTCGCCGCGCTCAAGGGGTTCTTCACGAACATCGTCACCGAGCAGGTCTCCTACGTGAACGCGCCGCTCCTGGCGGAGGAGCGCGGCCTCGACGTGCGCATGAACGTCGACGAGGACAGCGACGAGTACCGCAACGTGCTCACGCTGCGCGCGACGCTCAGCGACGGCAAGACGGTCTCCGTCTCCGGGACCCTCACGGGCCCGAAGCAGATCGAGAAGCTCGTCGGCATCAACGGCTACAGCATCGAGGTGCCCCTCGCCGCGCACCACCTCGTCATGGTCTACAGCGACCGCCCCGGCGTCGTCGCCGTCTACGGTGCCGCGCTCGGCGAGGCAGGCGTCAACATCGCAGGCATGCAGATCGCCCGCGACGAAGAGGGCGGCCAAGCCCTCTCCGTGCTGACGATCGACGAGCCGGCCAGCGACGAGCTGCTCGCGCACCTGCGCGACGCGATCGGCGCCTCCGAGCTGCACGAGATCGACATCGTAGAGAGCTAGACGCCCCGCGTCACCCACACAAGCGCTGCCTGCGTTCCCAACCCCGCGAGAGATCGCCGCGGTTGGGAACGCAGGCAGCGTTGTTCTTTGGGCCCGGAATGGGGGTGCTCGTCGCGACTTATTTGGGGCAAAACACGCATTGTCCTGTGGGATCAGGCTGGTGTCCAGGGCTCGAACTTTCGAATGATGGTCCGCTGACCACCCGAGTGCCACGCTAGCCACATGGACCGGACAGCACGGCACCCGATCAGGAGCGTCCACTCGACCGAGGGCGGCAGGCCATGACCACGTTCCTCCACGCGCTCCGCGCGGAAGCAATCAAGTTCACCTCACTGCGTTCATCGCGGATCGCGAGTCTCGCAACCGTCGCGGTCGTGATCGGTGCCGCCTACGGCGTCACCGCGCTGACGCACCAGGCGATGCTCTCGGGGGATGTCACCGCTGCTGGCGGACTCGAACCTCAGTCGGCGTTCCTCATGGTGCTGCACTACGGACAGATCGGGGCGGTCTTCCTGGGGGCGAGTGTCTTCGCGCAGGAGCGCGACAACGGTGTCGTCGCCTCCTCGCTGCTCGCCGTCCCAGACCGGCGCAGCTTCTTCCTCGCGAAGGCCCTCTCCGCGCTCGCGTTCGGCGTCGCGGTCGCCCTTCCCGCCGTCCTGGGAAGCTATGCCGCCCGCTGCGCTGTCCTCGACTGCCGCGCGGTCGGCAGCCTGACGAGCCTTCCCGGTGGAGACCTCCGCCTGCTCGCGGGGTACATCGTCTACTGGTCGCTCATCAGCCTGCTCTCGTTCCTGATCTCGTCGGCGTTCCGCAGCGGCATCGTCGGGCTCACCGCCATGCTGGCGCTCACGCTCGCCATCTCGCCGTACCTGCTCGAGTTCACCTCGGCCGCCAGGTTCCTGCCCGACCAGGCGGGCGCTCAACTGCTGCTCCAGGACGCTCCGCTTGCCGGGGACCTGGGGCCGATGCTCGGGCTTCTCGTGCTGCTGAGCTGGATCGGCGTCTTCGCCGTCGCTGGATTTCTCTCGGTCCGCTCCTGGGCCGTCAACCATGCAGAAAAGGGGGTGGGTTCATGATCGAAGTCGAGAACCTGACAAAGATCTACGGGAAGCGGACTGCCATTGAGTCCGTGACCTTCGAAGCCAGAGCAGGCAGGGTGACGGGGCTGCTCGGCCCGAACGGAGCGGGCAAGTCGACGACGATGCGCATCCTGCTCGGCCTCGACCGAGCGACGTCCGGGCGCGCGTCGGTGCTCGGCTCCGAGTACCGAAGCCTGCGGCGTCCCCTGACCCGCGTCGGCGCGCAGTTCGACGGGTCGGGTGCCCATCGCGGACGCACGGCGAGAGCGCACCTCCGATGGATGGCGGCGAGCAACGGGATCTCGCCCACGCGCATCCCGGAGACGCTGCAGCTCGTCGGGCTGTCGGACGTCGCTGACCGCCGCGTCGGGACCTTCTCTCTGGGCATGGGGCAGCGTCTGGGCATCGCGGCCGCGCTCCTCGGGGACCCGGAGGTCGTGATCCTTGACGAGCCGATGAACGGGCTCGACCCGGAGGGCATTCGCTGGATACGGGATCTTGCGCGCTCGCTGGCGGGTTCCGGCCGCACGGTGCTCATCTCGTCGCACCTCATGGGGGAGATGCAGTCCATGGCTGACGACCTCGTCGTGATGGCGCGCGGAACGGTCATCAGGGCGGGGGCGGCGACGAGCCTGGTCGCGGAGTACGACAGCCTCGAGCACGCGTACTTCGCCTGGACGCAGGGTTGCGCCGAGCATGTTGCGGGTGGTGCCGCGTGAAGATGGCGCTGGCGTCAGAGTCCTCGAAGCTCTTCACTCTCAGAGCGGTCCTCATCACGCTGGCCGTGAGCTTCGTCGTGCCGGTCCTGATGGCCGCAGTCACCGCCCCCTCGGTTGGCGAGGGGCTGCGCGTCGACGACCCGATGCTCGCCGCCGGGACGACGCCGGAGGTCGTCGGCCTCGAATGGATCGCGCTCGGGCAGATCGGCGTCATCATCGTGGGGGTGCTCGCGGGAAGCGGTGAGTTCTCCGGCGGACAGATCCAGACCTCGCTCGTCGCGGTGCCGAACCGGTTCAGGCTCGTCCTCGCGAAGGTCTCGGTCCTCGCCGTCACCGTGACGTTGCTCGGAGCGGTGACGATCCCGCTGCTCAGCATCTGCAGTCAGCTCGGTCTCGGATCGCTCAGTGTGCTCAGCGACGGCGTGCCCGTCTCGCTCCTGGTGCGCTGGCTGGGCGGAGTCGTCTACTGGACGGGTATCGCGCTGATCGGGTTCAGCTTCGCGGTCCTGGTCCGCCAGGCCCTGGTGCCGTTGCTCGTGCTCATCGCGGTCTCGCAGATCTCGCTTGTCCTGGTCTTCCTGACGCCGTGGGCGAAGTTCCTGCCCACGATCGCCGGCGCGCAGCTGTTCGATGCTGCCGCCGTGACCGCAGCGAACCCGGCGGCAGCGCTCGACCCTGGGAGCGCCTACGCGGTGTTCCTCCTCGCGGTCGTGGCACTGGTCTGCTGCGCAGCCGTCGCGTTCTGCCGACGGGACGTGCGTGCATGACGCTCTTGCGGGATGGATGCGGGTCGGCGGGTCTTTGCGGGGCTGCCCTGGCGCATCCAACACGCAAGTTGGACAGCGCTGGTGTGAGGGGCGGGACGTGTGGCTGATCAGTGCCCGAGGTTCGCTTTGAGCACGGAGATGGCGACGCCGATGAGGGCGAGGCCGACGCCGGCGGCGAAGGTGCGGAACGAGGGCCGCTCGCCGCGGATGCGCTGCACCGTGAAGCCCATCGCAGCGAGCCGCACGATGATCACGATCTCCGCGACGAGCTGCGCCGTCTCGCCGTCGATGACGCCGAGTGCGGCCACTCCGAGGATCGCGGCCGGGATGGACGCAGCCGACGCGATCGGCACCGCATCCCGCAGCTCGTGCAGGAACTCGATGTGCGCCGTGCGCTCGCGGCGGTCGCCGACCTCGGCCCTCGTGGAGTGGCCCACCGCATCGGCGATGAGGTGCGCGAGGAGCGTCGTGCCCCCGGTCGCGAGGACCACGATGGCACCTTCGCCGGGATTCTCGCCCGCGTGCACGAGCCCGAGGAGCGTCGCGAGGATGATGATGTTGCCGTACACGTAGGCCGTGAGGCGGCTGGCGGCGCGCGCACGCGGCAGATCGTCCTTGCGGCGCAGGATCGCGGTGGTCATGACGACAGACGCTAGCCCGGCTGCGGCCTAAACTGGGGGAGCCGCGACCGCCGTCGGCAGGAAAGGACGCCTCGTGTCGGAACGTGCAGCGCCAGAGAAGCTCGACATCGCCGTCATCGCGGGCGACGGGATCGGCCCGGAGGTCACCGCCCAGGCGCAGCGCGCGCTTCGGGCTGCGCTGCCGGCAGGCGTCGAGCTCACGCTCACCGAGTACCCGTTCGGCGCGGCCCGCTACCTCGAGACCGGCGAGATCATCTCAGACGCGGAGCTGCACGCGCTCGCGCAGCACGACGGCATCCTCCTCGGCGCCGTCGGCGGCGACCCAGCCGACGAGCGACTGGCCGGGGGCATCATCGAGCGTGGCCTGCTGCTGAAGCTGCGCTTCGCGTTCGACCACTACATCAACCTGCGCCCTGGCGCGATCTCGCCCGGCGTGAAGACCCCGCTGAGCGACCCCGGCGAGGTCGATTTCGTCGTCGTGCGCGAGGGCACCGAGGGGCCGTATGTCGGCAACGGCGGCGTCGTCCGCGTCGGCACCCCGCAGGAGATCGCGACCGAGGTCTCCGTGAACACGGCCTACGGCGTCGAGCGCACCGTGCGGTACGCGTTCGAGAAGGCCAAGTCCCGCCCCCGCAAGCACCTCACGCTCGTGCACAAGAAGAACGTGCTCGTCAACGCCGGCGTGCTCTGGCAGCGCGTCGTCGACCGGGTCTCCACCGACTACCCTGACGTCGCCGTCGAGTACCTGCACGTCGACGCTGCTACGATTTTCTTCGTCACGAACCCATCGCGATTCGACGTGATCGTCACCGATAACCTGTTCGGCGACATCGTGACCGACCTTGCCGCAGCCATCACCGGCGGCATCGGGCTGGCGGCCTCGGGCAACATCAATCCCGAAGGCGAATTCCCCAGCATGTTCGAGCCAGTCCACGGCTCGGCACCAGACATCGCGGGCCTCGGCAAAGCCGACCCGACGGCGGCGATCCTCTCCGTCGTTCTGCTGCTCGAGCACTTCGGACTCATCGACGCAGCCGCAGCCCTCGAGGCAGCCTGCCGCGCCGACCTCGCGTCGCGAGGCGGGGCATCCAGGAGCACGTCCGAGATCGGCGACGCCATCATCTCCCGACTGACCGCGCAAGGAACCAACGCATGAGCGACACCAGCAGCACCCAGCCAGGCACGACGACGCAGGCCGCACGCACCGCGGGCGCGTCCCTCGAGTTCTCGGTCGAGCGAAACCCGGCTCCCGCATCCGCCGAGGTGCGGGAGGCGGTGCTCGCCGACCCCGGGTTCGGCAAGCACTTCACCGACCACATGGTGATCATCGACTGGACGGTCGCCGACGGCTGGCACGACGCCCGCGTCGTGCCGTACGGCCCGCTGCAGGTCGACCCATCCTCGGCGGTGTTCCACTACGGCCAGGAGATCTTCGAGGGCCTCAAGGCGTACCGCCACGGCGGGGGAGAGGTCTTCGGGTTCCGGCCAGAGCGCAACGCGCAGCGCCTGCAGAACTCGGCGAAGCGGCTCGCGCTGCCGGAGCTGCCCGAGGAGCTCTTCCTCGAATCGGTGCGCCAGCTCGTGCAGATCGACGAGCAGTGGGTTCCGGCGGCCGGCGAGGGCAAGACCCTCTACCTGCGCCCGTTCATGATCGCGTTCGAGAACTTCCTCGGCGTGCGTGCGGCGCAGACGGTGCGCTACATGGTCATCGCCTGCCCGGCTGGCTCGTACTTCTCCGACCCCACGCGCCCCGTCGACATCTGGCTCTCGCAGGAGTACTCGCGCGCGGGTGCCGGCGGCACGGGTGCGGCGAAGTGCGGCGGCAACTACGCGTCGTCGCTGCTCCCGCAGGAGGAGGCGTACGCGAACGGATGCGAGCAGGTGCTGTTCCTCGACTCCTCCGAGAACAGGTACCTCGAGGAGCTCGGCGGCATGAACATCGTGCTCATCAAGTCCGACGGCACGATCCTGACCCCGCTGAGCGACTCCATCCTCCCCGGCATCACACGCGACAGCGTGCTGGAGCTGTGCGAGCGGGCCGGTCGCAGGATCGAGCACCGGCGCATCACGATCGACGAGTGGCGCGAGGGCGTCGCCGACGGGTCGATCGTCGAGGCCTTCGCGTGCGGCACCGCGGCCGTCATCTCGCCGATCGGCAAGGTCAAGTCGCCCGATTTCACGATCGAGAACCCGGCGCTCACGGAGGACTCGGTGAGCATGCGCATCCGCGCCGAGCTGACGGGTATCCAGAACGGCGAGCTGCCCGACCTCATGGGCTGGACGCAGCGCCTGGCGTAGCTGCGGCATTCGCATGGTCTATGGGTGGGCTGCCCGCAAGGGCGCCGAGTTTCAGGAGCGGACCATGGCTGCGCCGTCGAGGCGCGGCTTCGTGCTGCTGGCGGTCCTCGAATTCGTCCTGGCGATCGCGTTCGCGGTGTTCCTCGCGCTCGCAGAGTTCTGGCTGGGACCCGTCGTGCTCGTGGTCGCCGCCCTCGCCGGGTGGGCGACCACGAGGTACCTCGTGCACGTCCCGGCCTGGCTGCGGCGGGTGGTCGTGATCGTGGCGGTGCTCGGGATGTTGGCGCTCGGCGTGTTCGCGAGTCCGGTCGCCGCGATGGGGCTGGTCGCGCTCTTCGCGTACTCCGGGGGCTGGTTCCTGACGTTCGCCGTGGCACCGTCGCGCGCGGTCCGCTGGCGAGAGGTGACGCAGCGCCGCCGTTAGCTCTTGTAGTGCAGGGCCATATAGGAGCCGCGGAGCAGCTGCACCTCCAGCACGAGCTGACGGAAGGTCCACGCGCGAGGCGGACGGCACGTGATGAGCGACATGGGGCCGTCCCGCAGGTCGAGCAGTTCGACGCCCTCGACCTTCAGCGCGGTCTCGGGGCGGGCGCGCGCGAGCAGGCCCCGCACGCCGTCCTCGTCCATGTCGGCGTCTCGGGGTGCGTCGAACTCGAACGTGAGCTCGTGGATGTCGACGAACAGCGAGTCGGTGTCGTCGAGCTCGTCGCGGCGGCCGTCCTCGCGCTGCTCCTCGCGATACACGTAGCCGAGCACGTCGTCACCGGCGGGCATCGTCACGATGAGGCCAGCGGGTGGCCGCAGCTGCGGGCGCAGGGAGCGGCAGACGTGCGCGAAGGCGAGGTCCTCCACCTCCAGGACGTCGACGGTGACGTCGACGGCGTCGTCTCGTTCGATCTCGACGCCGTTCGGGAGGGTCACGGAGGTGCGCATGCGCCAAGTCTGGCAGAGCGGACGGCCCGCAGCGTCCGCTCGGGCAGCTCAGTCGCGCATCCCGCCGCTCGGGCTGAGGCGCCTGGCCGCGCCCGCGAGCCACAGCTGCACACCCTCGGCCATGACGCGGGGGTCGAGGCCCGTGATGCTCGCGATCTGGTCGAGTCGGTAGCGCACGGTGTTGCGATGCGTGCCGAGCTCCTCCGCGACCTGCGCGATCTGGCCGGAGTGCGCGAAATACGCGTCGAGGGTCGCGAGGAGAGTGGAGCCGTGCTCGGTGTCGTGCGTCTCGAGCGGGCCGAGCACCTCAGCGGCCAGCTCGAGCACGGGCACGTCGCGGCTCGCGAGGAGCAGCGACGAGATGGAGAGGCGGGCCGACGTGGCGACGTCCACGTCCTGCGGGGCATTCCGCAGCGCATCCCGGGCCTCGAAGTAGCTCCAGCGCAGCGCGAGCGACGGCGGGTAGAGGTCGCCGATGCCCACTCGTGCCGCGATGCCCGCCGAGCGCGCGAGGCCGATGAGCGCCTCAGCCGCCGCGGGCATTCGGGTCCGCTCGGGCGCGATCACGACGAGGCGGCCATCGAACACCGCGGAGACCGACGACTGCAGCTCGGCGGGCAACGGGAGCGCGGTGAGTTCCGCCGTGCGCCGATCGTCGGTCTCGGCGACGAGCACGCGCGCGGCCTGCCCCGTCGCGACGCCGAGCGCGGTCAGCCGCCGCTCGGCGTCCTCGACCGCGAACTTCCCCTGCACGAGGTCGTGCAGCACGAGACCCGACGCGTCGCGGGCCGCCCGCACGCGGCGCGCGTCCTGCATGAGCTGCAGGCTCAGGAGGGAGCGCGCGTAGTTCACGAGCCCCTCGTTGACACGCGGGCTCGTGATGTGGAGCGTCGCGCCGGCCGACTGTCCCGTGGAGATGGGGAGCGCGTCCCAGCCGCTCACGGCCTCATCCTGCACGTCGAGGCTGCCCGCCAGGAGCTCGCCGAGACGCGTCACGGCGACGTGCGATCTGGTGAGCCGCCCGAGGCGCGCGGCGAGCCCGGCGACGCCGCCATCGGAGAGCAGCGCGGTGACGAGCTGCTGCTGCTGCCGATGCTCGCCCTCGAGGCGCGAGTGCTGCGCGTCGGTGCTCGCCTGCGTGACGACCTTGGTGAGGGCCGCGAACGGCGTCTCGTAGGCCACCTCGAACAGGGGGAGTCCGGCCTGCTCGGCCGCGGCGACGAGGGCTTCCGGCACGCTCTCGTGCGTGAAGCCGGTGCCGACGCCGAGCGCCACGGTGTCGGCCGCGACGAGCGAGTCCACGAACGAGCGGTACGCGCGCGTGCCGCGCAGGCGCATCCCCGTCGTCAGCACCAGCTGGCCTCCCGTGAGGAACGGCTGCGGGTTGAGCAGCTCGGTCGTCGCGACCCACTCGATGCCCGTCCGCCTCGTCCCGGGGGCTCCGGTGAGCAGGGTCAGGCCGAGGGAGCGGTCCGCGAGAAGCGTGTCGACGGTGGCAAGCATGCCCCGATTGTAGGCACGCCTAGACGGATGCACAGCAGCCGTGGGACGCGTCGTGCGCGTGCCCATTCATCGCTGAGGGGAGAACCGCGTAGCCTTCAAGCCATACCAAGAGGTCGAACCCCGAGGAAGGGAAGCATCGTGACGGAGTTCCGCATTGCCCAGGAGCGCAAGCTCGAAGGCGCCATTCCAGGCCCCAAGTCGCAGGCCCTGACTGCGCGTCGTGAGGCGAGCGTCTCCGCGTCGCTCGTCCCCGCAGTCCCCGTGTACGCGGCTGACGTCGATGGCGCCATCATCCGCGACGTCGACGGCAACCAGTTCGTCGACTTCGGCGCGGGCATCGCCGTCACCAACGTCGGCGCCTCGCACCCCCGCGTCGTCGCCGCCGTGCAGGAAGCCGCGTCGCACTTCACGCACACCGCCTTCGGCATCACCCCGTACGAGGGCTACGTCGCCGTCGCCGAGAAGCTCATCGAGATCACGCCGGGCGACCACGCCAAGAAGGCCGTGCTCCTCAACTCCGGCGCCGAAGCCGTCGAGAACGCGGTCAAGATCGCCCGCCACTCGACCGGCCGCAACGCCGTCATCGCGTTCGACCACTCCTTCCACGGCCGCACGAACCTCACGATGGCCCTCACCGCGAAGAACATCCCGTACAAGGACGGCTTCGGGCCCTTCGCGCCAGAGGTCTACCGCGCGCCCATGAGCTACCCGTACCGTGACGGCCTGACCGGCGCCGAGGCGGCAGCCCGCACGATCGACGTCATCGAGAAGCAGGTCGGCGGCAACAACGTCGCGGCCATCATCATCGAGCCCATCCAGGGCGAAGGTGGCTTCATCGTCCCAGCCGAGGGCTTCCTCCCCGCGCTCGTCGAGTGGGCGAAGGCCAACGGCGTCGTCTTCATCGCCGACGAGGTGCAGGCCGGCATGTGCCGCACCGGCGCCTGGTTCGCGTCCGAGCACGAGGAGATCGTGCCCGACCTCGTCACTATCGCGAAGGGCGTCGCGGGCGGCATGCCGCTCTCGGCCGTCGTCGGCCGCGCCGAGATCATGGACAGCGTGCACGTCGGCGGACTCGGCGGCACCTACACGGGCAACCCCGTCGCCACGGCCGCCGCGCTCGCCACGATCAGCATCATGGAGGACGAGCAGCTCGCTGCCCGCGCCCTCGAGATCGAGACCATCGTCAAGACGCGCTTCGAGGCGCTCAGCGCCGAGCTCGGCGAGAACACGATCATCGGTGAGGTCCGCGGACGCGGCGCCATGCTGGCGTTCGAGTTCGTCGAGGCCGGCACGGCGACGACCACGAAGAAGCCGCACCCGGCGGCCGTGAAGGCGATCGTCGCTGACGCGCTCAGCCAGGGCGTCGTGCTCCTCTCGTGCGGCACCTACGGCAACGTCGTGCGCCTCCTCCCGCCGCTCACCATCACGGACGAGCTGCTGAACGACGGCCTCGACGTGCTCGAAGCCGCCATCCGCGCGCAGGCGTAGCCCGCTCGCGCCCGCCACGGGCGCGCACCAGACCGCCGGGAAGCCCCGGCACCAGAATCTCGACGCCCCGGCACATTCCGCGCCGCCGGGGCGTCGAGGTGTCTCCGCGGGCATCCGCGCCGCGCCCGCGCCCGCGCTCGCCGCCGCGCTCGCCGCCGCGCCCGCGCCCGCCGCCGCGCCCGCGCCCCCGCATCCCGCCGAGCGGGCTGCAAACATGGGGCTCATGCTGGTTCGTTTCGAGACGAGCCTGCATTTTCCATATGTCTGCGCCGGGGCTGGGCACCAGGACGGATTCAGCGCGACGGTTCGGAACGGGCGGGGCGCGGTGGCCGGAACTGATCAGTGGGTCGTCGTCTCGAGGCCGGCCGCGGCGCCGAGGCCTCGGATGAGTGCCTCCAGGCCGCGTTCGAAGGCCTGCTCGCGCAGCTCGCGGGGTGGATGTGCGGCGACGGCCGCCGCGAGCGTTGGCGCCGCATCCGCCTGGTCGCCGAGGTCGAAGATGTCGATCGGGGCGTTGAGGTCGTACGCGGATCCGTAGATGAACGACTCGATGGCGACGATCGCCGGCATGATGCTCGCGTCGGGCCAGCCGGCGCGGCGGAGGCCTGCGGCAACGCTCTCGTACATCGCGAGGGTCTCGGTCGCACCTGCCACGGGCATCTTCGCGATCGCCTCGACGAGCGAGTCGTGCTCCTTCATGACGAGCCGGTAGCTGCGCGCCCACGCGGCCAGGGCCAGGTCCCATGGCTCGGTCTCGAAGGCGGAGGCGTCGACGGCGGCCATGAGGCGGTCCTCGATCCAGCGGAGGATCTGCCGCTTCGAGTGCGCGTGGTTGTAGAGCGCGGCGGGGGTCACATCGAGCGCCTTGGCGAGCTTCGCCATGGTCAGGGCGTCGTAGCCGTCGTGGCTCGCGACCCGCATGGCGGCGTCGGTGATGCGCTTCTGCGTCAGGATGCGCGTGCGGGGTCGCCCGGCACGCCGCTGTCCATCGGACTCGACATGTTCGCTGGTGCTCACTGGCCCTCCCGTCTCCCGACCATATCGCCTCGCAAATGCTCCTTGTCCGAGGGCGCGGTGTCGACTAACGTAAATTAATCCTGTTCATTTGGATGGCACGGTCACGAACCCGGTCGCCATCCTGACTCACTTCGACGGCGAAGCCAGGGCGCTTGGGGCTGTCACAACGGAAAGAGCGGAAATGCAGACCATCGAACGCGACGTCGTCATCATCGGAGCGGGCCCATCCGGACTCACGGCGGCACGCCGCCTCACCCAGGCGGGCAAGACCGTCGCCGTCCTCGAAGCGCGAGACCGCGTCGGCGGGCGCACGTGGAGCAACATCATCGACGGCCAGTTCTTCGAGATCGGCGGCCAGTGGGTGTCGCCGGACCAGACGGCACTCCTCGCGCTTCTCGAAGAGCTCGGCAAGGACACCTTCTCGCGCTACCGCGAGGGCAAGTCCGTCTACATCAGCCCCAAGGGCGAGCGCACCGTCTACGAGGGTGACACCTTCCCCGTCAGCGAGCACACGGCCGCCGAGATGGACCGCATGATCGCGATCCTCGACGGCCTCGCCGCCGAGATCGGCCCCCACGAGCCCTGGGCGCACGCCAAGGCCCGCGAGCTCGACACCATCTCCTTCCACCACTGGCTGCGTCAGCAGTCCGACGACGAGGAAGCCTGCAACAACATCGGGCTCTTCGTCGCGGGCGGCATGCTCACCAAGCCGGCCTTCGCGTTCTCCGCCCTGCAGGCGGTGCTCATGGCCGCATCCGCCGGCTCGTTCTCGAACCTCGTCGACGAGAGCTTCATCCTCGACAAGCGCGTCGTCGGGGGCATGCAGTCGGTCAGCCAGCAGATGGCCGCGGAACTCGGCGACGACGTCGTGTTCCTGAACAACCCCGTGCGCTTCCTCCACTGGGACGACAACGGCGCAGGCAAGGCCGCCCCGGTGACGGCCATCGCCGACCACATCACCGTGAAGGCCCAGCACGCCATCATGGCCGTGCCGCCGAACCTCTACTCGCGCGTCTCGTTCGTGCCCGCGCTGCCTCGCCAGCAGATGATCGTGCACCAGCACATCTCCATGGGCCTCGTCATCAAGGTGCACGCCACCTACGCGACGCCGTTCTGGCGGGAAGAGGGCCTCAGCGGCACCGCCTTCGGCGCCGGCCACCTCGTGCAGGAGGTCTACGACAACACCAACCACGAAGACGAGCGCGGCACGCTCGTCGGGTTCATCACCGACGAGGCGGCCGAAGCCATGTGGGCGCTCGGCGAGGAGGAGCGCAAGGCGGCCGTGCTCGGGGCCGTCGCCGAATTCCTCGGCCAGAAGGCACTCGAGCCCGAGGTGTTCTACCTCTCCGACTTCGGCGCGGAGGAGTGGACGCGAGGCGCGTACGCCACCAGCTACGACCTCGGTGGCCTCGCCCGCTGGGGCGCCATCCAGCACGACCCGGTCGGCCCCATCTTCTGGTCGAGCTCCGACCTCGCGGCAGAGGGCTACCAGCACGTTGACGGGGCAGTGCGGATGGGCGAAGCTACGGCGAAGCGCATCCTCGAGTCCTGAGCGCCCACGGCACGTGAAATCGGACGACACCCGAAGAACTGGAGAGGCAGCATGACGCAGCGTTTCGTAGTGGGCTACATCGCGAGCGACCGAGGGCATGACGCTCTCGCCCTCGCCTCCTTCCTCGCCAAAGGCACGGACACGGAGCTCATCATCGCGATGATCACCCCGGAGACGTCGCCGTACAGCGGCACGCACCCGCTGCCGCTCGACGATGCGGACAGCATCATCGGCAAGCAGATCGACACGTGGATGAGCGAAGCGCTCGCCCAGGTGCCCGAGGGTATCCAGGCGACGGGCGTCGTCCGCAGCGCCTCGGGCGAGGCGCAGGGCCTCATGGATGTCGCCTCGGAGTTCGGTGCGGTCGCCATCGTCATCGGGGCGGCCACGACGGCGCTCCTGCGCCAGTTCACGGTCGGGACCGTCGCATCCACGCTCCTGCACGCCTCGCCGCTGCCGGTGGCGCTCGCGCCAGCTGGCTTCGCGGAGGAGGGCCCAGTCACGCGCATCACGACCCTCTTCGGGACGCGCTCCGGCGCGGCCGCGCTCATCGGCACGTCCGTCGAGAGCGCGCTCCAGCGCGACGTGCAGCTGCGTCTCCTCTCGCTCGTGCAGCTCGACCGCGTTCCGCCGAGCCAGGTGCAGGAGGTCGAGGAGTTCGTGCGCGAGTTCGGCGGCGCCGTGCTCGCGGGCCGTGCGGAGGCGCTGCTCGAATCAGGGAAGGCGACCGTCGAGACCGTCGAGGGCGAGAACCTCGAGGCCGCGCTGGAGAAGGCGAACTGGAGTGCGGGCGACGTGGCGTTCGTCGGCTCCAGCCGACTCGCGCAGGGAGGCCGCATCTTCCTCGGCGCCCGCGCGCAGCGACTGCTGCGGGTGCTGACGGTGCCGGTCATCGTCGTGCCACGCGCGGTGCTCCCCGCCGAGGCGCCCAAGCCCGCCCCCGGTGCCGAATCCACTGAGACAGGAACAGGGCGATGACGAAGACAGCAGACAGCACGGAGCGGGGCGGGCTCAGCTCCAAGGGCCTCTCCGCCGGCAAGGTGGGCGTCATCGGCGCCACCATCATCGGCATCTCGTGCATCGCCCCGGCCTACACGCTGACCTCGGGCCTCGGCCCAACCATCGCGCAGGTCGGCGTGCAGACGCCCGCGATCCTCTTCATCGGCTTCATCCCGATGGTGCTCGTGGTCTTCGGCTACCGCGAGCTGAACTCGGCGATGCCCGACTCCGGCACGACCTTCACGTGGGCGTCGCGCGCGTTCGGCCCGTGGATCGGGTGGATGGGCGGATGGGGGCTCATCGCGGCAACCGTCCTGGTGCTCTCGAACCTCGCCGCCGTCGCCGTCGACTTCCTCTTCATCCTGCTGGCGCAGGTCTTCCAGAATCCGGAGCTCGCCGACCTCACGCGGGTGCTGTGGATCAACATCCCCGTCACGGTCCTCTTCACGGCGCTCGCCGCGTGGATCTCGTACCGGGGAGTCGAGGCGACCGAGAAGATCCAGGTCGGGCTCGTCGCGTTCCAGCTCATCGCGCTCGCCTGGTTCATCATCGCCGCGTTCATGCACCTGAGCAACAACACGGCCTTCGACCCGACGCCCGTCGAGCTGTCCTGGTTCAACCCCTTCGAGCTCGGTGACATGTCGTTGGTCGCCGCCGGCGTCTCGCTGTCGATCTTCCTCTTCTGGGGCTGGGACACGGTCATCACGATGAACGAGGAGGCGAAGGACCCGAAGAAGACCCCGGGCCGCGCCGCCATGCTCACGATCATCATCATCATGGTGATCTACCTGCTCACGACGCTCGCCGTGCTCGTCTTCGCGGGCATCGGCACCGAGGGTCTCGGGGCGGGGAACCCGGACAACCAGGAGAGCATCTTCGCGGCGCTCGCTGGCCCGGTCATGGGGCCGTTCGCGCTGCTCATGTCGCTCGCCATCCTCTCGTCGTCGGCGGCGTCGCTGCAGTCGACGATGGTCTCCCCGTCGCGCACGATCCTCGCGATGGGGCACTACGGGGCGCTGCCGAAGCGGTTCGCGGACGTCAGCCCTCGCTTCAAGTCGCCGTCGGTCGCGACCCTGGCCTCGGCCATCGCCGCCGTCGTCTTCTACGTCGTCATGAGGCTGCTGTCCGAGAACGCGCTGTGGGACACGATCGCGGCCCTCGGCCTCATGATCTGCTTCTACTACGGCGTCACGGGCCTCGCCTGCGTCTGGTACTTCAGGCACAGCCTCTTCGCCTCCGCACGGAACTTCTTCTTCCGGTTCCTGTTCCCGCTGCTCGGCGGCATCGTGCTGCTCTACTTCTTCTACGAGACAGCAGTCGCATCGCTCTCGCCGTCGTTCGGCTCCGGCTCGGCGCTCTTCGCGACGAGCTACGACGCGGACGGCATCGCCCAGGACGGCATCGGCCTCGTGTTCGTGCTCGGCATCGGCGTGCTGCTGCTCGGCGTCGTCATCATGGTCGTGCAGTACTTCCGCAACCCCGGATTCTTCCGCGGCGAGACGATCCAGATCGGCAACGACCGCGACACGCAGTCGATCGAGGTGCTGAAGGACTAGCGCTCGGGCGCTCTCGCCCTGCCCGCGCCGGGCCTGACACAGAAACTGGAGTTGCGCATCCCGGCCAGATGATCGGATGCGCAACCCCAGTTTCTGCGTTCATGCGGAGTGCTTCGTCAGCTCGCGCAGGTGGTGTCCTCCGCCGTCCGGCCGACGATGTCGTCGGAAAGCGTCAGGGGTTCGCTCGGGGCGCCGGCCGCGTCCTCGGCATCCGCCACCTCGTCGGGCTGGGGCTCCGGGGCCATCCCGGCCGGCGCATCCGGCGCCTCGTCGTCCTGGAACGATAGCGGCAGGTCGGCTCGCAGCGTCGCGAAGATCGCGTCGGTCTCCTCGGTCAGCGGCTCCACCCGGTTCGGGTCTGCCCAGTACGGCACGACGGGCAGCTGCAGCATGACGATCCGGCTGAGGTCGACGTTCGAGAGCGTCTGCGCGAGGGCAACGAGGCTGCTCGGCTGCGCGAGCGCCTCATCGACCGTCATGGCCTTGGACGCGGAGTCGGCGAGTCCGTACAGGGCACCCGGGTTCGTGAGGGTGCCAGCGCTCGTCACCTTCCGGGCGAGGGAGGCGAGGAACGCCTGCTGCGCCTGGATGCGGCCGAGGTCGCTTCCGTCGGCGAAGCCGTGGCGGGTGCGGAGGAACGCGAGGGCGGCCTCACCCTTGAGAGTGTGCGTGCCGGCGGTCATGTAGAGACCCGAGTAGTCGTCGGCGATGTCGTTCTCGACGCACACGTCGACGCCGCCGATCGCCTCCGTGATGCCGATGACGCCGTCGAAGCCGACGACGATGAAATGGTCGATGGGGAGCCCCGTGAAGGCGCGGATCGTGTCGAGCGAGCAGAACGGCCCGTTCTCGAGGGCGCCGTTGATCTGCGCGGCCTCCTGCGCTGGCACGATGTCGCCCGCCGGAGTCGTGCATTCCGGGGTCGGCAGCATGGTGTCGCGGGGGATGCTGATGAGCGTCGCGTCCTCGCGGTCAGCCGACACATGCAGGAGCATCATGACGTCGGATCTGGCCCCGCCGGCCTCCCCGTAGTCGGCGCTCGTCTGCCCGTCCCGCGAATCGGAGCCCATGATGAGGATGTTAACGGCGCCGTCCCACCCGGAGATCTCGGTGCCCGTTCCGTCGGCGCGCCCGACCGCGTTGTCGGCGAGGTTGCCGACGACCTGGAAGTACGTGGCCGACACGAAGCTGATGCCCGCGACCATGGTCACGCAGACCGCCGCCGCCGCGGCGACCATGATGCGGCGTCTCACGAACTTCGAGCTCGTGCGCCTGCGCCTGGACACGTGGCGGCCCTCGCCAGCCCTGGGGCGGCGGGCGGACGGTGCGGATGCGCGCCTCGGCGACCGCGGGCTGGGACGGGCTGCGTCGTCGTCGGCACCGTCGAGCAGGGTCTCGATGACGGGATGCGGGTCTGTTGGCCTCTTCATGGTGCCTCTCGGTCGAGGGTGCTGCCCACCAACTCTCGAGGGGGAGGACACGCGCGAGCAGGTGCCAATCTCTCGCGGGCCCGGCCGGATTGCAAACCGACGGGTCGGTGGAGGCCACTGGCCGTTCTGTCGATTCACGTATATTTCGGGGCCATTTCGGCCCATTGACGGGTCACCGTCGATGGGTCATCATCACCAAATGACAACTTCGGAAACCGCAGCCGCCGCGAAGCTCAATGAGGAGCTGCACGGCGGGGGACTGAGCGCGAAGGGCCTCTCCGCCGGCAAGGTCGGCGTGCTCGGAGCCGCGGTCATCGGCGTCTCCTGCATCGCCCCCGCCTACGCCGTCACCTCCGGCCTGGGCCCCACCATCGCGGAGGTCGGCGTGTACACGCCGGCGATCATGATGGTCGGCTTCATCCCCATGCTGCTCGTGGTCTTCGGCTACCGGGAGCTCAACACGGCGATGCCCGACTCCGGCACGTCGTTCACCTGGGCGACCCGCGCGTTCGGCCCGTGGATCGGGTGGATGGGCGGATGGGGGCTCATCGCCGCCACCGTCCTGGTGCTCTCCAACCTGGCGGCCGTCGCCGTCGACTTCTTCTTCATCATGCTGGCGCAGATCTTCCAGAACCCGGCGCTCGCCGACCTCACACGCGTGCTGTGGATCAACATCCCGATGACCGTGATCTTCACCGCGCTGGCGGCGTGGATCTCGTATCGGGGCGTCGAGTCGACGAAGAAGGTGCAGTACGTGCTCGTCGTGGTGCAGCTCATCGCGATCGTCTGGTTCATCATCGCGGCGTTCGTGCACGTCGGAAACGGCACCGCGTTCGACGCGACGCCCGTCGAGCTGTCCTGGTTCAACCCGTTCGAGGTCGGCTCGCTCGCCGCGATCTCGGCGGGCGTCTCGCTGTCGATCTTCCTCTTCTGGGGGTGGGACACGGTCATCACGATGAACGAGGAGGCGAAGGACCCCGAGAAGACGCCAGGACGCGCATCCATGCTCACGATCTTCGTCATGGTCGCCATCTACGTGCTCATGACGCTCGCCGTGCTCGCGTACGCGGGGATCGGCGAGGAGGGGCTCGGCGCCGGCAACCCGGACAACCAGGAGAGCATCCTCGCTTCCCTCGCCGAGCCGATCATGGGGCCGTTCGCACTACTCATGACGGTCGCCGTCATGTTCAGCTCGGCCGCCTCGCTGCAGTCGACCATGGTGTCGCCGTCGCGCACGCTGCTCGCGATGGGGCACTACGGAGCGCTGCCGAAGTCGTACGCGAGCGTCAGCCCGCGCTTCAAGTCGCCGTCGGTCGCGACGATCGCCTCGGCCGTCGCGGCGATCGCCTTCTACATCGTGCTGCGCCTGCTCTCCGAGAACGCGCTGTGGGACACGATCGCGGCCCTCGGCCTCATGGTCTGCTTCTACTACGGCGTGACCGGGCTCGCCTGCGTCTGGTACTTCCGTCGCTCGCTGCTCGCATCCACGCGCAACGTGTTCTTCCGCTTCATGTTCCCGCTGCTCGGCGGCCTCGCGCTGCTCTACTTCTTCTTCGAGACCGCCAGGGCGTCGCTCTCGCCGTCGTTCGGGTCCGGCTCGGCGATCTTCGCGACCAGCTACGACGCGGACGGCATCGCCCAGGACGGCATAGGCCTCGTCTTCGTGCTCGGTGTCGGGGTGCTCCTGCTCGGTGTCGTGCTCATGGTCGTGCAGTACTTCCGCAGCCCCGGCTTCTTCCGCGGCGAGACGATCAAGACGGGCGCCGACGGCGACGCGGAGCCGGCCCCGGCGCTGCAGTAGTTCGTGCCGGCCTGGCGTGACGTGGCTGGGCATCGCCCGACCGCGGTCGGCCCGGTCCGCTGTAGGCTGGCCCGGTGAAGATCGCGCGCTTCGAATACCAGGGTCAGCTCACTTTCGGCATCCTCGACGAGGAGGAGAAGGTCTACGTCAAGCTGGCGGGTGACCCCCTCTACCTCGGCTACGAGACGCTCGACGAACGCATCCCGATCGACCAGGTGCAGCTGCAATCGCCCGTGCTGCCGCGCTCGAAGGTCATCGGCTTCGGCCGCAACTACGCGGAGCACGCCAACGAGCTCGGCAACGAGGCCGCCGAGGTCCCCATGATGTTCCTCAAGCCGAACACCTCGGTGATCGGTCCGCGCCACCCCATCGTGCTGCCGCCCCAGTCGGAGCGCGTCGACCACGAGGCCGAGCTGGCCGTCGTCATCGGTCAAGTCGCCCGCAACGTGCCGGCCGCCGATGCGGGCCAGGTCATCTTCGGCTACACGATCGCCAACGACGTGACGGCCCGCGACCTGCAGAAGAGCGACGGCCAGTGGGCCCGCGCCAAGGGCTTCGACTCGTTCTGCCCGCTCGGCCCGATCATCGAGACCGACTTCGACCCGTCGAAGGGGCGCATCACGGCCGAGGTCAACGGTGAGCTGCGCCAGGAAGGCGACCTCTCGCAGATGATCACCTCGGTGGCGAAGCTCGTCGAGTACGCGTCGAGCGTGTTCACGCTGCTGCCCGGCGACATCATCCTCACCGGAACTCCCGCTGGCGTCGGTCCCCTCGCGAAGGGCGACACCGTCACCTGCACGATCGAGGGCATCGGCTCGCTCTCGAACCCCGTCACCGCGCGCTAGGGCCGCACTCTCCGGCGAGTTCGCCGCGCTCAGCCGCGCCATCCGCGTCTAGCTGGAGCCCCCGCCGACCTTGCGTCGGCCCATCGCCGCCAGTCAATGTGCCCTTCTGGGCGTCCCGAAAGGGCACATTGGCTGGCGGCGATCTGCGCCGTGCGGGAGTGGGCGCCGCGGCTAGCTGTTCGCGACGTCCGTGGCGGCGGTGAGCTGCTCGACCAGCGTCGGGAGGAAGAACGGGATGGAGAGCGCGGTCGGCGAGATGGCCGCCCCGTTCTCTTCGCCGACGAGCGCCGCGACGGCACCCTTCGAGACGGCGGGGATGAGCTTCGTGCGGTCCGAGGTCAGGAACGTCTGCAGCTGCTCCTCGGTCTCGGTCTGCGTGAAGACGACGTCCGCGTCGATCCGGTCGAGGTTCTCGCTGGAGACCGTGGTGGAGAAGGTCGACTCTCCGGTGGCGAGCTCTGCGACGGATGGTGCGCTCGTGAACCCGAGGTCGGTGAGCAGTTCGACGCGCGGGTCGTTCTCGAGCAGGAGGTAGAAGGTGTCGACGTCCTCCGAGGCGTAGGCGATGGTGGTGCCTTCGAACTCGGGGTGCTCTGCGGCCTGGTCGGCGACCTGCTGGTCGAGGTCGGCGAGGACCGCGGTGGCGTCCGACTCGAGGCCCAGGGCCTTGCCGGTGTCGGTGATGACGTCGCGCCACGGCGTCGACCAGATGGCTTCCTCCGGCGCGACGACCGGCACGCCGGCTGCCGTGACGGCGTCGTACTCCTCCTGTGTGAGCCCCGAGTAGGACGCGATGAACACGTCGGGGTCGGTGGCGAGGAGCGCCTCGACGGAGAGCTCGTAGGTGGCGTTGTCGAGGATGACGGGGGTCTCGCCGCCGAGCTCCTCGATCTTGTCGGACACCCACGGCGCGATGCGGTCGTCGCCTCCGCCGTAGTCCATCGAGGCCATGGCGACTGGGACGATGCCGAGGGCGAGGACCGCGTCGGTGACGCCCCAGCCCCACGTCGCGATCCGGGTCGGTGCCTCTTCGATCGTGGTGCTGCCGTACATGTGCTCGAAGGTGACGGGGAAGCTGGATGCGTCGCCGGGGGCGGCGGCCGCGTCGCCCGCGTCGGTGGCCGCGGGGGCGCAGGCGCTGAGCGCGAGCGCCGTGACCGTGACCGCTGCGGCGGCGATCGGTCGGAGGATTCGGTGCATGGGTGGTTCCTTTCGAGCGGGGGCGTGACGTGAGGAAGTCGGGGTGCGGCGGGACTATGCGGGCTCGCTGCCGGTGTGGGCGCCGCCTGGCACGGGCACGATGAGGGGCGTCTTGGTGAGGGGGTCTGGCATGACGAGCGCGTCGAGCGCGAACGCGTCGGCGACGACCTCCTTCGTCAGGACGTCGGTGGGGGCTCCGCTGGCGACGATGCGTCCGTCGCGCATGACGATGAGCTCGTCGGCGTAGCGGGCGGCGAGGTTCAGCTCGTGGAGCACGACCACGATGGTGGTTCCCTCGCGCCGGTTGAGGCTCACGAGCAGGTCGAGGACCTCGAGCTGGTGGCTGAGGTCGAGGAACGTCGTGGGTTCGTCGAGGAGGAGCACCTTGGGGTTCTGGGCGAGCGACATCGCGATCCACACTCGCTGGCGCTGCCCGCCGGAGAGGTCGCCGACGGGGCGGTCGGCGAGTTCGGCGACGCCGGTGCGGCGCATGGCCTCGTCGACGTGCTTCGTGTCGGCCTGGCCCCAGCGGTCGAAGAGTCCGCGGTGGGGGTGGCGTCCGCGGGAGACGAGCTCTGCGACCGTGAGGCCGTCGGGGGCGGTCGGATGCTGGGGGAGCATCCCGACGGTCTGCGCGAACCGGCGCCTCGGGATGCTCGCCACGTCGACGTCGTCGAGGCGAACGCTGCCAGCGAGCGGCGTGGTGAGGCGGGCGAGCACGCCGAGGAGGGTGGATTTGCCGCAGGCGTTGGCGCCGATGATCATCGTGATGCGGCCGGGGGTGATGTCGAGGTCGAGTCCCTCGATGACCGTGCGGCTCGGGTAGCCGGCGGAGAGCCCGCGTGCGGAGAGGCGTGGGCCCGGGCCGGTGCTCGCGGCGGGGTCGACGGTGGGGGCAAGCGCGAAGTCGTCGCCGGTCACAGCTGGCGTCCTTTCGTGGAGGCGAGGAGCCAGAGCAGGAACACGGCGCCGACGGCTCCGGTGACGACTCCGACTGGCAGTGAGGTCTCGGGGATCGCGAACTGCGCGACGAGGTCGGCGCCGGTGAGGAGGGCCGCTCCGGTGAGCGCGCTCGCGCCGACGCCGATGGCGCCGTGGCCGAGCAGCGACCTGGCGATGGCGGGCGCGCACAGGGCGATGAAGGAGATGGGTCCCGCGAAGGCGCAGGTGGCGGCGGTGAGCAGGACCGCGGTGAGGACCGCGATCATCCGCACCCGACTGGTGCTGACGCCGAGTCCGGCGGACGTGGATGCGCCGAGCTGCGTGATGGGCAGCCAGCGGGCCGAGAGCGTCACGGCGGGGAGCGCCGCAAGGGCGACGACGCCGACGACGAGGAGGTGCCACCAGGCGGTGGAGGCGAGGGAGCCCGTGACCCAGAGCAGCGCGGCCTGGGCGAGCTCGACCTGGCTGCGGACCATGAGGTAGTTCATGATGGCGACGCAGAGGAACGAGATGCCGATGCCGGCGAGGATGAGGCGGAAGCCGGCCTCGCCGCGCCGGCCAGCCGCGAGGAGGAGGACGCCGGCGACCGCGAGGCCTCCGGCGAACGCTGCGATTGCGAGGAAGGGCCCCGTGACGCCGAAGACGAGGAGCAGGAACACAGCGGCGACGCTGCTGCCTCCGCTGATGCCGAGGAGGTCGGGGCTCGCGAGGGGATTCCGCAGCACGCCCTGCAAGAGGGCACCGGCCACGCCGAGGCACGCTCCGACGAGGACGCCCATGAGGACCCGGGGGAGTCGCACCTGAAACAGCACGTACGTCTCGAGCCGGTCGCCGCCGCCGAGGAGTGCCCGGCCGAGCTGTTCGAGCGTCAGCGGGTAGTCGCCCGTCGTCACGCCGACGAGGACAACCGCGGCCAGGGCCACGCTGAGGCCGACGAAGACGGCGGAACGGCGGCGGCGGACGCGGGCTCGCACCGCTTCGAGTGGCGAGTCGGCCCCTGCGTGCTCCGCGGCGGGGGCGAGCGTGCGCGTATCCCATCCGGTCACAGCGCCACCTGCTTCCGACGCAGCACGAGCGTGATGAGGACCGGGGCGCCGACGAAGGCGACGACCACGCCGGCCTGCACTTCGCCGGGGAGGGCGATGACTCGTCCGATGATGTCGGCGATGAGCAGGACGGCGCCGCCGAGGGGCGCGCCGATGAGGAGGAGGCGCCGGTAGTCGTCGCCGACGATGGCGCGGAGCGCGTGGGGGACGAGGAGCCCGATGAAGACGATGGGGCCGGCGATCGAGGTGGCGCCCCCGCAGAGCAGCACGGTGGCGAGGATGCCGAGCGCGCGGGTGCGGGCCACGTTCTGCCCGAGGCCTGCCGCGGTGTCGGCGCCGAGGGCGATGAGGTCGAGGCCGCGCGCGCTCGCGACGGCGATGATGCCGCCGATGAGGAGCGGGATGGCGACGACGGCGACGGTGTCGAGGCCACGCGAGGTGAGCCCTCCGACCTGCCAGTAGCGGAAGACGTCGAGCGCCACGATGGAGGTCGTCAGGATGAGGGTGGTCACGGCGGTGAGGCCGGCGGTGACCGCGGCCCCGGTCAGCGCGAGCTTCGCCGGATTGTCGCCGTCGGGCCCCCGAGTGCCGACGAAGGCCACGACCACGGCGGCGACGGCGGCTCCCGCGAACGCGAACCACACGAATCCGGTCGGCGCGGAGATGCTGAAGAACGTGATGGCCACGAGCACGGCGACGGAGGCCCCCGCGTTGATGCCGAGGAGTCCCGGGTCGGCGAGCGGGTTGCGTGTGATGCCCTGCATGAGGGTGCCCGCGACGGCGAGCGCCGCGCCCGCGAGGAGACCGATCAGCGTGCGGGGGATGCGCTGGTCTCGCACGACGGTGTGGTCCGCGAGCTCTGGATCGGGAGAGAGCAGCGCATCCAGGACCACGGAGGGGGCGATGGGGCGGGCTCCGACGAGGAGGCTCAGGATCACGGCGGCAATCAGCAGCGCGACGGCGCCGACGGCGACCAGGCGGATGCGGCGCGCGCGTGCGCCCGCGATCATTCCTGGTGCTCGGACTGGCCGAGGCGCCAGTACCCCATGAAGGCGACGCGCTTGCGGTCGACGCCGTTCACGGTCACGAGGTGGCGGCGGAGCGTCTTGATGGTCGCCGCTTCCCCGGCCATCCACGCGTAGAACTCGCCTTCGCCGTCCTCTGGGCTGTCCCAGAGGAGGTCGACGTCGACGTCGATGTCGGCGATCTGCTGCGGGCGTGGGGATGCGGCCTGCGCGAGCGCGTCGGGGGAGGCCTCGCACCAGCTGGTCAGGGCCTCCGTGAGGCGCGCCCCGTGCTTGGCGCCGTCGCGTGGCAGCCAGGTGATGCGGAAGTTCGCGGGCGCGTCGATGCGGATGATGTCTGCGCTCGTCGGCACCTCGAGGAGCGCGTCCACGTCGCACCGCTCGTCGAGCGACTCGAGGATGGAGCCGATGGCGGGGACCGCGGTCTCGTCGCCCGCGAGGAGCAGGCGCTTGGCGGTGCCTGGGTGCCAGTCGGCGCCGAGGTGCGAGTGCTCGCTGCGCTGGTCGGGGCCCACGATGACGAGGTCGTCGCCGGGCTTCGCGGTCTCGGCCCAGGCTCCCGCGGGGCCAGCACCGTGGTGCACGACGAAGTCGACGTCGATCTCGCGCGCGTCCGGGTCGACGCGGCGAACCGTGTAGGTGCGCAGGGGACTGCGCTGCGCCGTCGGCGTCTCGCGCCAGCGCTCGTACCAGAGGCCGGCGTCGAGGACCTCAGGGTCGCGCTGCCCGAAGTCGCTGGTCGTGCCGTCGGCCATGGGGAGGATGAGCTTGATCCGCTGGTCGAGCCCGGTGGTGCCGAAGTGCTCGAACTCTTCGCACGTGAAGGTCACCCGTGTGAATGCCGGCGACAGATGCTGCACCGAGCGGACCTCGGCGCAGTACGGCCGGTAGGCGGGGCGGGTCTGGAGAGCAGCGGAAGCAGTCACCGAGCCAAGATAAGCCTTGCCTTACCCCGGCGTCCAGTTCTGGAACGGTTCTGGTCGTTGTGTACCTGAAGCGCGATGCGCGACGGACGGTCGCCACGCAGCCCGCTTGAGTTGAGCGCGCCGCCATCGATATTCTGGCCGGCTGCGATGCCGCAGCTTCACCGCACCAACAGGAAGCATCCGATGTCGCTCGACACCACTGCCCCCGCCGCCAGTCAGCCAGACGGGTTCACCGCCGAACCCCTGGCCATCCCCTCATCGCTCGGCGATGCGTCGGCCGAGTCGTTCCACGAGATGACGGCGCTCCGCAACGCCGTCGCCCGGGAGACGTATCGCAACGACGACTTCGTCCTGCCTGCTGAGGTGCTGCTCCCGGGCTACGAGGCGAGCGACTACGAGCGCCGCGACGGTCGTCTCATCCGAGAGCACGGACGCCTCGTCGGCCGGGTCCTCTTCGACCTCCCGCTCACGGAGGACGTCCACATGGCGAAGATGATGCTCGAGATCCACCCGGAGGCGAGGGGCCGCGGGTTCGGGGCCGCCGCCTACGAACTGGGTGAGCGCCTGGTGCGCGAAGCGGGCCGCACCGAGATCCGCACCTGGGTCGTGCACCGGGAGGTCGACGGGCCGCGCATCCCGTCACCGACCGGGGTGGGTGACATCCCCGCCCTCGATCCGGCCGCCCAGATGCTGGTCGGGCGCGGCTTCGAGCTGGGACAGGTCGAGCGGATGAGCGTGCTCGAGCTCGGGGAGGAGCGCGACGCCGGCCTCCGCGGGCTGCGCGACGGCGCGGCCGAGGTCGCCGGCGACGACTACCGCTACGTCTCATGGTCGTACCCGACGCCCGAGGAGCACATCGACGGCTACGCGCAGCTCAAGGCGCGGATGAGCACGGACGCCCCGCAGGGCGACCTCGCCGAGGACGAGCAGTCGTGGGACGCGAAGCGCGTTCGCGAGGAGCTCGAGTCGACCGCCACCGCCCGAGGCGACCAGGTGCTGGTCGGCGCGATCCAGCACCTCCCGAGCGGCGAGCTCGTGGCCTTCACCGAGCTGCAGCGGATGGCCGACGGCACGAAGCGGGCCGACCAGGAGGACACGCTCGTGCTCAGCGAGCACCGCGGCCACCGGCTCGGCCTGCTCGTGAAGGCGGAGAACCTGCTCGCGTGGAGGAGCCTGCACCCCGACGTCGAGCGGGTCTACACGTACAACGCCGAAGAGAACCGGCCGATGCTGAACGTCAACGAGGCCCTCGGCTTCCGTCCGTTCATCAGCGAGGGCGCCTGGCGGAAGGTGCTCGGCTGAACTGCCAGCTGAGCTGCCGACGGAGCTCCCGGCGCGTGGGCTCGCCCCGGTAAGCTGGGGGCCTCATGACTGCATCCTCTTCTTCGCTCGTAACCACCGCAACGGGCAGCGATGTCCGCGTCCGCTTCTGCCCGTCTCCCACGGGGACCCCGCACGTCGGGCTCATCCGCACAGCCCTCTTCAACTGGGCCTACGCGAAGCACACCGGGGGCACCTTCGTGTTCCGCATCGAGGACACGGATGCGGAGCGCGACTCCGAGGAGAGCTACCAGCAGATCATCGACGGCCTCGGCTGGCTCGGCCTCGGCTGGGACGAGGGCGTGAACGCTGGCGGGCCGCACGAGCCGTACCGCCAGTCGCAGCGCACCGACATCTACCTCGACGTCATCCAGAAGCTGCGCGACGCCGGTCACCTGTACGAGTCGTTCGCGACGGGTGAGGAGATCGAGGCGCGCAACATCGCCGCAGGTCGCGACCCGAAGATGGGGTACGACAACTACGAGCGCGACCTGTCGGCCGACGAGATCGCCCGCCTCAAGGCCGAGGGCCGCGAGCCTGCGTTGCGCCTGCGGGTGCCGGACACCGACCTCTCCTTCGACGACCTCGTGCGCGGCGAGATCACGTTCAAGGCGGGCTCGTTCCCCGACTTCGTGCTCGTGCGGCCGAACGGCAAGCCGCTGTACACGCTCGTGAACCCCGTCGACGACGCGCTCATGGGCATCACCCACGTGCTCCGCGGCGAGGACCTGCTCTCGTCGACGCCGCGCCAGATCGCGCTGTACCACGCGCTCATCGACGTGGGAGTCGCCGAGTTCATCCCGCGCTTCGGTCACCTGCCCTACGTCATGGGCGAAGGAAACAAGAAGCTCTCCAAGCGCGACCCCGAGTCGAACCTCTTCCACCACCGCGACCGCGGCTTCCTGCCGGAGGGGCTCCTCAACTACCTGTCGCTGCTCGGCTGGTCGATCGCCGCCGACCGTGACGTGTTCACGATGGACGAGATGATCGTCGCGTTCGACGTGGAAGACGTCAACCCGAACCCGGCGCGCTTCGACCTCACCAAGGCCGAAGCCATCAACGGCGAGCACATGCGCCTGCTCGGCGCCGACGACTTCGCGTCACGCCTCGTCGCCCCGCTGCAGCTCGCCGGGGTGCTCCCGCTCGAGACGACGGATGCGCAGCTCGAGCTGCTCGGCCGCGCGGCCCCACTCGTGCAGGAGCGCATGCAGCTCCTCGGCGAGGCCCCGGAGATGCTGGGCTTCCTCTTCGTCGACGCCGCAGACCTCGAAGTCGAGGACACGGCGGTCGGCTCGCTGAAGGGCGACGTCTCGGGCGTGCTCGACGCATCCATCACGGCCCTCGACGCGCTCGACGCGCCGGATGCGTGGACGACGGAGCAGATCGAAGCGGCGCTCCGCGGCGCGCTCATCGACGGCCTCGGCCTCAAGCCGCGCGTCGCGTTCGGCCCGATCCGCGTCGCCGTCTCCGGCCGCAAGATCTCCCCGCCGCTCTTCGAGTCGCTCGAGCTGCTCGGCCGCGAGCAGTCGCTCGCGCGCATCCGCTCGCTCGCCTCGCGCCTCGCCGCGTAGCCCGCGCTGCTCGCGCGCTCACCCGCTCGCGCGTGTCCGCTCGCGCGTGCCGAGCACTCACCCCCTCGTCTCGGGATGGGTTAATCACTTCGGGATGGTTTCTTTCCCATCCCGAAGCGATTAACCCATCCCGAGACTTGTGTCGGGGGGCGAGGGGTTGCTGAAGTCGCACGGTCGGCGTGAGTGGGCCGATGGGATGGCGCCCGCAGGTGTCGCGGAACGCTCGGCGGCACGTCGGGCGCGCACGCACCTCGTTTCGGGATGGGTTATTCACTTCGGGATGGTTTCTTTCCCATCCCGAAGCGTCTAACCCATCCCGAGACTTGTATCCGAGGGCGAGGGGCTGGTGAAGTCGCACGGTCGGCGTGAGTGGGCTGATGCGATGGCGCCCAGAGGCCCGCGGATCGCGCCAGCCCTCGCACGTCGGGACGGGTGAGGATACCCTCAGAGGATGCCCGCCTGCCTGAGCCGGCGGGCGGGAGACTCCGGGAGGACTGCATGACCGAGGCCTTGGGCACGCACTACGACGTTGTTGTCATCGGGGGTGGGCCTGCGGGGTTGCAGGCGGCGCTGATCCTCGCGCGGCACCGGTACTCGACGTTGGTGCTCGACGGCAATCGGCCCCGGCATTCGGCGACGCTCGAGGCGCACGGCTTCCTGACGCGCGACCACACCGCCCCGAACGAGCTGCGCAGGCTGGGGCGTGAGGACGTCGAGGCGTACGAGGATGCGGAGATCCAGTTCGCCCAGGTCTCTCGGGTGCGCGCGTTGAGCGACGAGGAATCGGCGGGCGCGGAGGCCTCGCAGGGGGCCGCGTTCGAGGGGTCGTTCGCGTTCGTGGCGGGTGGCGTCCCCGCGGCTGACGGTTCGAGTGTCAGCGCTGACCCGCGAGAGATCGCATCTCGTCGCCGGGATGGGGTACGCGTGCCGTACCGGTTCGCGGTCGAGGCGAAGGGGGTGCGCGGCACGCCAGCGCGGGCGGTATTCGCGCGTTCGGTGATCCTGGCGACGGGCCTCACGGAGGTGCTGCCTGCGTTGCCGATGCTGCGCGCGTTCTACGGCACGAGCATCCACAGCTGCGTCGAGTGCGACGGGTGGACGCAGCGCGACCGCCGGGTCTCCGTGATCGCGGCGCCGGGGGTGACGGATCTCTACGAGCGGGCGGTGCAGCTGACGCGCTTCACCGGCGCGCTGACCGTGTTCGCGGGGGAAGGGCAGCTTGCTGAGCTGCAGGAGCTCGACCTCATCGAGCGCGGAGTCGTCGTCGAGAACCGGGCCGTCGTCGATGTCGAAGGCGGGCCGGGGGGAGTGACGGGGGTTGCGCTTGAGGATGGCGACGTCGTGACGACCGAGGCCGTCTTCGTGCGCCCCAACTACGTGGCGAAGCTCGACTTCGCGAGCGACCTCGGTGTCGACTTCGACGCGTTCGGCCTCGTGGCGGCGGATGAGCTGGGTCGCACGAGCGTGCCCGGCATCTACGCGACGGGGGAGCTGACGGGGCCCGGGCCGCAGATGCTCATCGTCGCGGCGGGGAACGGTGCGCAGACCGGCATGGCTGTGGACCGGGACCTCCTCGGCCTCGAGTCAGGCGCGCTCGGGGCCCGGGCGACGCGCTGATTTGTCCAGCCTCGCGGAGTGCGCTATGCTCTCTGAGGCGCTTCGGTGCCAGTGGGGTATGGTGTAATTGGCAACACGGAGGTTTCTGGTACCTTTGTTCTTGGTTCGAGTCCAGGTACCCCAGCCAGTTTGAGCAACAGCAGCAACACGAAAAAGGCCCCGCCACGCGGGGCCTTTTCGCGTACCAGAGCAGTTTTCCGGGTCAGCCCAGAGGCGCATCCGCCATCGCCGGGGCTGCCGGGGTATCCATCGGCGGGTCGATCTGGCTGGCGAGGATCGCGGCCGGTCCGTGCGAGAACGCTCCGAAGCTATCGATCTTGGCCCCGCCCGTGTGCAGGAGGGCCGCGATCCGCTCTACGAGGTCTCGGTCGAGGCGCTCTCGCTTGGTCCGCTCTCGGAGCACGAGGAGGTCGAGGAACTCTCGCTCGCCGGCCACGACGGCTGTCTGGTCCTCTGGGGTGGTGCCGGTTCGCGTCTCGGTGAAGACGGTCGCGTCGGAACTCGAATAGAACACGCACGTATCGATCCAAGGGGCGCCACCGAGCTGCTCGTCGAGGTGCTTGGAGAGGTGTACGGCCTGCGCCCTGACCTGCTTCCGTGGTGACTTGGAGCCGAGGTGCGTGCGCACGGCGAGCCCGCCGGCTTCTTCTTCACTGCCTCTGAAAGGCCCGCCTCGGGGTGCAATCTGCACGGCGAAGGGTGGATCGAGTCTGGAGTCGTCGATGAGGTTCTTGTAGGAGGCGCTCGCGGCACTCGGTCGGATGCCGTCGAAGATGGTTCCGCGCCAGCGCTTGTGCTCGACGATGAGCGCCCCGGCGGTTGTGATGAGCACGTGGTCGATCTGCGTCACGTATCTGTTGGTGCTCAACCCTTCCTCGACGAGGATGCACGTGTTGGTCGCGAGCACCCCGTCCAGTCCCAGGGTCCCGCAGCTCTGAAGGATCGCCGCCCTCGAGATGAGCTCATATTCCAGGGAGCGCCTGGCTTGCTGCTGGTGGCGCTCGAGCACCAGCTGGCGCCGCTGCAGTTCTTCGTCATGTGCTCGCGCGAGCTGCTCGAGACGAGCCTCCGTGGTCCGCACGAGCTCCCGCTGTCGCTCGTCGAATGCTGCGTGTGCCCGCTCTGCGCCGGCGGCCAGCGCCTTCCGTTCTGCCTCCGCGGCGTTCTCGCGCTCTTCGAGCGTGGTCTTCCAGCGCTTGTTCGCCCGCGACCTGAAGACGAGCGCGACGATGACTGCGACGGCTGCGCCGAGCACGAAGCTCACCGCAACCCACCCCTGAGTTTCCATGCGCCAAGTACAGCACCGGCCACCGACATCGACGGGGAGCGTGGTCCGGCACGTCGGCCCGAGGTGCTGAAGTGGGGAGTTCGACGGGGAGTTTCTCGTGATCCCCGGGGCGAGGCTGAGACGGGTGCTTCACTAGGCTGGCGTGACCCGCTTCCACCCTTTCGAGAGGATCTCCCCGTGCGAGTACTCGTCACCAGTTCCCGGAACACGTTCGCGCTCGACATCATCCGAAAGCTGGGCAGCACGGGCCATACGGTGTTCGCCAGCGACACCTACGCGGGTGCCATCGGCAATCACTCGAAGTACCTCGCGGGGCACTTCGTGACGAACTCTCCGCGGTTCAACACGGACGAGTTCATCGAAGACCTCGTGAATATCGTGGAAGTGCACGGGATCGACGTCGTCATCCCGACGTTCGAGGAGGCGTTCTACCTCGCGGCTCGCGGCCACGAGCTGCCGGACGGCACGAGCGTCTTCACGGGAGGGTTCGAGCAGCTCGCCCGTCTGCACGACAAGGCCAGCTTCAAGCGCCTCGCCATCGAGGCCGGCGTGCCCGTGCCGGAGACGATCGTGGCGAACAGCCCCGAGGAGCTGCGGGCGGCGATCGACCAGTACCCGAGGTACTTCGCGCGCGCCGCGTTCTCGCGCGGCGGCGTGGGGCTGCTCACGAACACCGGACCGCTCGCCGGCAAGATGTCGGTGGACGACGCGGTGCCGACGCCCGACCAGCCGTGGCTCGTGCAGCCGTTCGTCGACGGCCCCATGATCTGCACGTACAGCATCGTCGTCGATGGCCGTGTCACCGCGCACTGCACCTACCGCGCGCCCGAGCAGTGGGCGCACAGCACCGGCATCTCGTTCCTCGCGATCGACAGCACGGAGACGCTCGACTACACGCAGAAGCTCGTCGACACCCTCGACCCGGGTTACACGGGGCAGCTGTCGTTCGACTTCGTCGACAACGACGGCGGACTGTTCGCGATCGAATGCAACCCGCGGCCCACGAGCGGTGTCATCCTGCTCGAGGCCGAGGAGGTCTCGGAGGCGTTCAAGGGCAGCAACCCGGAGCCGTTCGTGGTCGCGCCGGGCGTCGAGCGTCAGGTGAAGCTCGCGGTGCTCGCGGATGCGTTCGCCGAGCCCATCAAGCACCTCCCGAAGTCACTCCACGACCTGCTGCACGTGCGCGACGTCGGCGCTGGCTGGCACGACGAGCTCGCGATGCTGTGGAGTCCCGCGACGATCGTGCACGGGGCCCAGCTCTCGCACGGGGAGCGCAAGGAGCTGCTCGCGGCTCTTGGCGCGGACATCGTCTGGAACGGCGAGCCGATCGACGGCATGCTGCCGGAGGATCGCGCGGCGCTCGAGGCCGTGCACGAGCAGCGCGTCTGAGCTGCCCCGCCGCCTGAGCTGCCGCGCTTGCTGCGCGCGTTGCCGCCGAGCCGCAGTGACGCTCGCAGCACGTTCGGTCGCCGCGGTGGCCAGGGAACGACGATGCCCTCCGCCACGTACGGTGTGGCGGAGGGCATCGCTTGCTGAGCCGCGCGGTGCCGGCGACCTCGATCAGGCGATCGCGCGGTAGTGGAAGTAGTAGCCGTTGTCGACGAAGCCACCCTGCTGCGGGTAGTACGTGCAGCCCTGGCTGATCTTCGTCCAGGAGGAGATATAGGTGATCTTCGCGGCCTCGCACTCGCTTGCCGTGGCGAATGGGCCGACGCTGTAGTTGGGCGTCACCGCCTGGGCGGCGGTCGCCCCGCCGAACATGAGGCCACCCGCGACGACGGCACCGGCGATGACAGTGGACACCCGCTTCTTGAGATTAACCATGCCGGCGACCGTAGCGATCGTGGATCCACGAGTCGTCTGTGCCTCCTGGGAGACTCGTGGCAAGACGGATTGCCTCAGACTGCGCCTCAGGCGGCCCTGTCCTGGGCTGTCTGCTCGAGCTGGCGAGCATGCCGCTGCTCGCGGATGAGCAGGTACAGGCGGTGCGCGCAGATGACCAACGCGAGCCAGGCGGCTCCGAGGACCCAGCCGGCGAGCACATCCGTGAACCAGTGGTGTCCCAGATACACGCGTGAGAGGCCGACGGTGAGCGCGAAGAGTGCGGCGCCGAGGGCGATGAGGACTCGGGCGCGCCGGGTCTGGCGGCGCAGGATGAGCAGGTAGGCGATGACGCCGATGACGGCGACGGCGTTGAGCGTGTGCCCGCTGGGGAACGACGCGGAGGTCTCGTACGGGGGCACGGCCTCCGACTGCTCGGGGCGCACGCGCCCGATGAAGTTCTTGCCGACGACCGTCATGAGCAGTGAGCCACCGCCCGCCGCCACGATGAGGATGACCGGCGTCCATGAGCGGCGGCGGATCGACAGGATCAGCAGCGTTCCGACGGCGATGACGGGCATGCCGATCTGCCCGGCGATGTCCGTGTACGCGGTGATGATGGCGTCGGCTTGCGGGGATCTGAGGGTGATCGCGTAGTCGAGCAGCGGCTGGTCGAGGCCCGCGACGCCGTCCCGGTCGGTGACGGCCTCGTAGATCTCGGCGGCGAGGATGCTCAGGCCGAGGATGATCGCAGCGCCGATCACGAGCAGCAGGATCAGCGCACTGTTCGGGCCGACCCTGTCGCCGACGCGCTGGACGCCCTGGCGGACGGCGACCGCCGCCTTGGAGTCGGCTTTTCGCACGACGCGGTCGTCGAACGTGGTGTCCTGGGCGAGCTCGCCCTCGACACCCTGGGAGGAATCGCGGGGGTGGGTCACGGCCCCCAATGTAGGGGGAGCTGCCGGGGCGCTGCCTGTGATCGCGGCCGGGGTCGCGCGATCTCCGGGATGCGCCTAGTTCGAGTACACGCCGACGAGTCGGTTCTGCTCGAGGATCGCGTGCGCGTACCCGTCGAGGAACTCCTCGCGGGTCGGCGTGCCCTCGACGTGGTGGTCGAGCGCGTAGACCGTGAAGTAGTAGTGGTGGTCGCCGTGCCCCGCTGGAGGCTGTGGTCCCATGTACTCGGCCTTGCCCGCGCTGTTCGTGGCGGCGCGGGCATGGTCTGCGTTCGCGTCGATGATGCCGTCCTGGGCGGGGAGGCCGTACACGATCCAGTGGGTGAAGCCGAGCGGCAGGGGCGCATCCGGGTCGTGGACGATGAGCGCGAGCTCGACGGCGTCGGCCGGGACGCCCGTGATCTCGAGCCGAGGGGCGGTGTTGGCTCCGTCCGCGCTGTACGTGTCCGCGAGGCGGCTTCCGGCCTCGAAGTCGGGGCTGGTGATCGTGAGGTCGGCGATGTTGAGCGGCATTGGGTCTCCTCGATGCTGGGGTGTGAGGTGGTTCACTCAGCCAAGTCTCGCGCGCAGGCCTCCGAGGTTGCTCAGCGCCCGTCGCGGCGTCAGAGGACGGTCGCAGCGGTGCGAACTCGACTCGGCCGCGGAAAGCCCTTCGGGTAACGTTGCACCCCGTTTGCCTTCCCCCGAGAGAAACGGACGTTCCCCGCGCCATGAGCTCACAGGACACACCACCCTCCTCGTTCGAACAGCAGCCCCCTTCGTTCGGGCCCCAACGTGGCCCCGTGACCCGCATCATCCGCGAGGTGATCGACCCTGACCCGATGCACCCGGCGCTTGTTCCCGGCATCGGCGTCGAGTCGACCGGCCGAGCGTTCCGCACGAACTGGTCGGTGTTCGGCATCGCCGGTGCGGGCGTCGTCGCGGTCATCGCGTGGGCCCTGCTCGCCCCCGACAGCCTCTCGGACGTCGGCGCGATCTCGCTCGACTGGGTGACGGGCAGCTTCGGCTGGCTGTTCTCGGTGCTCACGATCGCCGTCGCCGTCTTCATGCTGGTCGTCGGATACGGCCGCACCGGCGGAGTGCGGCTGGGTGCCGACGACGAGAAGCCCGAGTTCACGATGGTGTCGTGGATCGCGATGCTCTTCTCCGCGGGTATCGGCATCGGCCTCCTCTTCTACGGGCCCATGGAACCGCTCACGTACTTCCTCGCCCCACCGCACGGCTTCGACGTCGACTCGGGCACGGTGGATGCGATGCAGACGGCGCTCGCGCAGACCGTGCTGCACTGGGGGCCCATGGCCTGGGCCTACTACGCGCTCGTCGGCGGGGCGATCGCGTACGCGTCGTACCGTCGCGGCCGGGCACCGCTCATCTCGGCGCTCTTCGAGTCGGTCTTCTCGCAGCGCACGCAGGGCTGGTTCGGGCCGATCATCGACGTGTTCGCGATCCTCGTGACCCTCTTCGGCACGGCCGTGTCGCTCGGCATCGGCGCGCTGCAGATCGCCTCTGGCGTGCAGGTCGTGACGGGCCTCGGCGAGCTCGGCAATGGGTTCCTGGTGGCGACGATCGCGGTGCTCACGGCCCTCTTCATCCTGTCTGCCGTCTCGGGCGTCAAGCGGGGCATCCGGATGCTCTCCCACATCAACATGGTCGTGGCCGGCCTCCTCGGCGTCTTCATCTTCATCGCGGGACCGACGCTGCTGCTGCTGAACCTGGTTCCCGCATCCGGGGTCGCGTTCTTCGGCGAGCTCGGCACGATGCTCATGCGCAACACGGAGATGGGCGGTGACACGGAAGCGTTCATGCAGGCGTGGACGACGTACTACTGGGCGTGGTGGGTGTCGTGGACGCCGTTCGTGGGTCTCTTCATCGCGAAGATCTCCCGCGGCCGCACCCTGCGCCAGTACGTGACGGTCGTCATCGTGGTGCCGTCGATCATCTGCACGCTGTGGTTCGGTGTCGTCGGAGGCACGAGCATGTGGATGGAGTCGCAGGGCGTGCCGATCAGCGAGGCGGGCTCGCCGGAGCTCATGCTGTTCGCGCTCCTGCAGGAGCTGCCGTTCGGGCTCATCACGAGCCTGGTCGCGCTCGTCTCGATCGTGATCTTCTTCGTCACCTCGGCCGACTCTGCTTCCATGGTCATGGGGTCGATGAGCCAGCAGGGGAAACCCGTGCCGTCGCGCTGGGTGACGATCTTCTGGGGCCTCATGCTCGGCCTCATCGCGGTCTCGCTGCTGCTGGCGGGCGGCCGGGATGCGCTCTCGGGGCTCCAGGCGATCATGGTCGTCACGGCGCTGCCGTTCGCGTTCGTCGTCATGGGCATCATGTGGGCGTGGGCGAAGGATCTGCGCACCGACCCGTACATGATGCGCCGGCGCTTCGCGAAGGAGGCCATCGACGAGGGCGTGCGCGCGGGCATCGCGGAGCACGGCGACGACTTCGTGTTCGGTGCGAGTGTCGTCGAGTCGGAGCACGGGGCCGGTGCCTGGCTCGATTCCGACGATCCGGCGTTGACCGAGTGGTACACCGACGCGACCACGGGGATGCTCGACGTGGTGAAGGACGACGAGGAGAACCCCGAGTCGGCGACCGCGTCAGGCGATGAGGCGGAGCAGGGCCGGATCGCGGCGCCGCCGGTGCGGGGCGCGATCGAGTAGGGCGGCCGGGCTGGCGTGACTGGGGTGCGACGGGGACGTCGCGCCCCAGTTCGCTATGTGAGCGGCCGATAGAATGGCTGACCGTGACCCAGACCCGAATCGCCTCCGTGACCGCCCCGAGCACCGTCCTCCTCCGCGACGAGGAGCTCGCCTCACCCGGCCCCGGCCAGGTGCTGGTGCGCATCCGCTACTGCGGCGTCTGCGCGACGGACACGCACGGGTACAGCGCGCCCCAGTTCATCCCGAAGACCGTCTTCGGCCACGAGTGGTCGGGGACCGTCGTCGAGGTCGGGAAGGACGTCTCGACCGTCGAGGTCGGCGACCGGGTCGTCGCGAGCGTCGGCCCCGCCTGCGGCGACTGCTCGATGTGTCGGGCCGGCCACGCGGAGCAGTGCGACACGGCGTTCGCCGAGGCAAACGGGGTCGACCCGGATGCGCCCGAGCACGGCGGGTTCGCGCAGCACCTCCTGGTTCCCGAGCGGCGCGTGCAGCGTGCCCTCGACGCCCTCTCCGACGAGCAGCTCGGCGTCGTCGAGCCGACCGCCGTGACGTTCCACGCGGTGCGGCGGGCGCGGCAGGAGCTCGGCGCGGTCGTCGTCGTCCAGGGGGCGGGCCCGATCGGACTGCTCACCGCCCAGCACGCCCGCCACGCGGGTGCCGGAGTCGTCATCGTGGTCGAGCCGTCCGAGTCGCGGCGGGAGACGGCGCGAGCGCTCGGCTTCACCGAGGTCTTCGAACCCGGTGACGAGTTCAGGGCGCGGGTGCTCGAGACGACCGACGGTCGCGGCGCGGATGTGCTCTACGAGTGCACGGGTGCGGCTGGCCTCTTCCAGGCGAGCGCGCAGCTCGTGCGCCGCGGCGGGGCCCTGGCGCTGCTGGGCTACCCGATGACCGACTCGCAGGTGTCCTACGGGGACTGGCAGTCGAGGGAGCTCACCGTCATCGGCTCGCTCGCCTACACGCACAGCGACTTCGTCGGAGCCATGCGCGCGCTCGCGGGCGGCGCCGTCGATGCTGGCCCGTTGATCACCGGAATCATCACGCTCGACGAGCTGCCGCAGCTCTTGGCAGACCTGGCCGAGGGCAGCACCCAGCACGCGAAGGTGCTCGTCGCGCCCAACGGCTGAACCGGTTCGCCTGCGCGTCGGTCTCCGCCTCCGCCCTGGCGGTCTGGCTGCAGATGCGAGCTCGCGCCTACGCCCTCGACGGGCCGCGGCGGCCTGCCGGGCGCACCAGTGCCGGCAGGACGACCAACGTCTGCCATGCTTCCAGTTCCTGCCGGAGATTCGCTCCTGCTGGACACCGCTGCCGGACACCATCGGCCGGACACCCCATCTGCTCACCTGAAGGAGCCCCCATGACCGAACGCACGAACATCTCCTCCGGCTCGCCCTACGAGGCGACGGTCGGCTACTCGCGGGCCGTGAAGGTCGGCAACCTCGTCTTCGTGGCGGGCACGACGGCTCCGGGTGTCGATGCTGAAGAGCAGGCGCGGGAGATCTTCGAACGCATCGGGGCCGCGCTCGAGCAGGCGGGCGCCTCGCTGAGCGACGTCGTGCGCACGCGAGTGTTCCTCGTCGACATCGAGCGCGACTTCGACGCCGTCGGTGCCGTGCACGGCGAGGTCTTCGGCGAGATCCGCCCGGCGTGCGCGTTCATCGGCACCGCTGGCCTCGTCGCGAAGGACCTGCTGCTCGAGGTCGAGGTCGACGCGGTCATCAGCGAGTAGTCGCCGGGCGGGCGGGGTCCATCCGGCCCCGCCCGCAAGGCGGCCTCGCCCGCAGGCCGGCCTCGCTCGCCTGAGGGTCTCGTCGCGCGATTGCCCGCGCGCGTCCCCTACGGCCGAACCGTGCTCTCGACGAGGGTGGCAGCCCCGAGCAGCTCCGGGATGCGCGCGGCGAGTCCCCGGCGCGGCAGCCGGTTGATCGCAGCCGCGGCTCCGGGCAGCGCGTGCTCCCGGTCCCGCACGAGCGCGCGGATCGCGTTGAGCAGTGCGAGCGGGTGCGATTCGAGGGCGGAGTGGCCGTTCTCGATGTGCACGAGCACCGCATCCTGGGCCGTCGCCGCAACGGCGCGGGCGATGGGCGGAGGGGTGCGCAGGTCGCGTGTGCCGACGAGCAGCACGAGCGGCCACGTGAACTTCGGCGTCTCGGCGGCGAGGTCGAAGGGTTCGCCCGCGAAGGCGGGGAAGAGGTCGGCGATCTCGGAGTAGGTGAGGGCGGGGTCGAGGGGGAGTCCGTCCGGGGTGCCGCCGTAGCCGAGTTCGCGGAAGCCGATGACGCCTGCGAGGTCGAACTCGTAGATGCCGGGGAACCGCACGATCGAGCGGTCGCGGGTCGCGTAGAGCTGCAGGGCGCTCCAGGCGGCCGTGTGGGCGTGGTTGGCGCGCTGCCGCAGCACGGGGAGGAGCAGCTCGTCGCCGCCGAGCTCGTACGCGGCCCTGGCCACGTCGAGCAGGATGCGCGAGTCGACGCCCTGGTCGATGAGCGCGTGCACGGCCTCGGCGGTGGCGGTGTCGCCGCGCCAGAACAGCTCGCGCACGGTGTGGCGCTCCAGGTTGAGCGACTCGGCCGACTGGAGGGCTGAGTCGAGCAGCATGCCGGCGACGCGTTCCGGGTAGCGGGCCCCGAACGCCGAGGCGAGGTACGTGCCGTAGGAAGCGCCGACGATATGCGCTTGGCCGATGCCCTCGTGGTCGAGCACGGCGGCGATGTCGTCGATGACGTCGCTGATGCGCATCGCCGACGCCGGCAGGTCGCGGCCGCGCAGGTCGGCGCGCGAGAAGCCGACGCCGCGGTGCTCGACCATGATCACGTCGAGCCCACCTTGGGCTGCGCGCCGGCGGAAGCCGAGGTAGGGGAGGAGCGACCCGAGGCCGGGGCCGCCCGGGATCACGACGACGGGGGTGGATGCTCGGGGCCCGGTGCGCGCGTAGCTCAGGTCGAACTCCGGCGTGCTCTCGGTGGCCGGGCGGCGCAGGAGATGCGTGTGCCGGTCGGCGAGCTGCGGGGGGATCTGCGAGGCCACGCGCTCAAGCTAGCAGGGAGAGCCGCGACTCTTGAGTTCATCTCCGCGCTTGCATGGAGATCAACTTCGCTTAGGCATTTAGTTCAATGCGAAGCTGTTTGATCTGCTCTTCGTTGTGTCGAATATCCAGCAGGAGGTTTCGAATGGTGGACTCCACGTCCGATCGGCCCATGGCGCGGAGATCAGCAACTTTCCCCTTCTCTCCGCGAATTGTGGCCTCGAGGTCGTTGATCGCTGTCCTCAGTTGCTGCGCGCGGCGGGGATCGGTCATGGCTGTGTCCTCTCAATTGGGAATTTGTGGTTGCGTTGATTTCTGAAGTGCTGGAGTCTCTCCCAAGTTACTTATGGGCTCCGTTACTCCCTTTTGCGGTGCAGGTTGCGCTCGTGGAAAGCGCCAATCTCGTCGAATAATTCTCTAGCGCGTCTGCCATCCGCCGACTCGGGGTCCATGATGAATCGCGGGCCAAGTGAGGAGGCAGCCCAGAGTGTGATGGGTTCAACTAGGGCTTCATAGAGAGTTGAACTGTCGCTGTAGAGGGACACGACCCCGTCTAGTCGCTCGATCATTGCTCCTGCTACGGAATCTGGTGTAACGGTTCGGTCTTCCACAGACCGTTGCATCTCGCCGATCTCATCGAGAGCTTTTCTTGCTTCAGCGTCGTTTGCAATACTCATAGCATCTTTTCGACGAAACGATTCATGATCTCAATTATGAGTTGGGCGGGCAGATTGTGCAACGATTCTTTCAGTACGAGGTGTTTGTGCTTTCAATTATCCGGACATGCGGGGAAAACGGTGGGAATCATCGCATCCTGGGGCGCGAGGAGCGCTCAGAGGCGCCGGGGGCGTCTTCCGCGTCGACTCGATCGTCGGAATTCTGCACTGTGCTCGGAGTATGTGCCTTTGAGGAGGACGGACACGGTCTACCTCATCGACCCGTGTACCACGCTTTCGCACGAGTCCCAGGCTCACGTTGCGCGAATCGTGAGTGGCGCTGCGGCCCCGGAAGTTGTCTGACGCAGACAGCCAGCGTGCGTTCACCTTCGTCTGTTCGTCTGGGCGTCCTGGTGCGATGGGGCTCCGCTCGACGAACAGCGACGAGAGGAACCCCGGATGCGCGCACTCCGACAGATCGTGATCGTTCCCGCCCTGCTCACCGCGGTCGCGGCGGTCGTCGCGGGGGTCGCACTCGGCCCGCAGGTAGCGCTGGCGCTGGTTCTCCTGGTGACGCTCGAGATCGCGATGGCGGCGGACTCGTCGGTGCCGATGGCGGGCGTCGCGTCGCGCATCGACTCCCGCGCACGGCAGCTCTTCCTCTCGCTGGGGCTGGTGATCGGCGTCGTGACCGTGCGGCTGCTGCTGCCTCCGCTGGCGGTCGCGACCGACGAGGGCGACGCGGGCGGGGCGATGGTGGAGGCGGTGGTCGAGCCGAGCGAGTTCGCGGCCGACCTCCTCGAGGTGCGCCCTGCGATCGCCGCGTTCGGGGCGGTGTTCGTGTGGCTCGTGTTCGCCGAGTACCTCTTCAACACTGACCGGCTCACCAGGCGACCGTGGATGGGGGCCGCGGAGGCGTCGCTCGCGCGAGTGCAGCATCCGTGGGCCTGGTCGTGGGCGACGGCCGCCGCCGGTGCCCTGCTCGTCGCAGCCCTCGTCGAGCCGGCCGACCGGCTGCACGTGCTCGCCTGGAGCGCCGTGGGCGGGCTCGCCTACGCGCTGTCGAAGGGCGTCTCGAAGTGGGCCCGCGGCGGCACCGGCGCCTTCCGCCTGCACGCGCACGCGTCGACCGTCATCGTCGAGCGGGCGCTCGTGATCTTCCTTGTCTTCGAGATCCCCGACGGCGTCTCGACGCTGCAGTCGGTGACGATCGTGCCGGTGCCCGCCGTGCAGGCGATGGTCGCTGGCACGGCGGTGCT
Source organism: Pseudoclavibacter sp. JAI123 (assembly GCF_013409665.1). Classification (NCBI taxonomy): domain Bacteria; kingdom Bacillati; phylum Actinomycetota; class Actinomycetes; order Micrococcales; family Microbacteriaceae; genus Pseudoclavibacter; species Pseudoclavibacter sp. JAI123. The sequence goes on from NZ_JACCCM010000002.1 coordinate 96,257, forward strand.
CATCGGGGCGGTGTTCCTCGCGGGTCTCACGTCCGGCGTCGTCTCGGCGGACGGGCTCTCCAAGCTCCGGCACCTCAAGGCGGGGGCCGCGTACGTGCTCGGACTGCTCAGCGTGCTGCTGTGGACGAGCCTCGTCGTGCCCATTCCGGGAGCCGTCGCCGCATGGGTGGGGTCGGCGGTCATCCTCGCGGCGTTCGTGAGCTCGCTGCGGCCGCGGGCCCGGCTCCGGGCGAAGCGGGTGCGGCGCGCTGGGCAGCGGCAGGGTGTCGAGGCGAGGTCGCGCGCGGAAGTGCGGTGACGCCGGAGCGATTCACGCTGCGCCTATCGCGGGTCGCGCGCCTTCTGGCGCCGAGCGAGGAGCCAGCCGGTGAGCGCCGTCACGGCCACTGCGGCGAGCCAGACCCACACGTGGGTCCGGTTGCCGGCAAGGGACAGCGGGTAGCTCTCGCAGTAGGAGAGGGAGGTGTCGGTGTAGTTGTCGACGCAGATCGTGTAGTCGTGTGTCGGCGCCAGGACGAGCGAGATCAGGACCACGATGACGGCCGTCCAGAGCCAGATGCGCGCGGTCGATCGTGGGCGGAGGAACGGAGGTGTCATGTGCTCTGGGCTCCCTCATTCGCCGGTGGGACTGGGGCGTGCTCGGCGCGCATGGCGCGCTGCTTCCGAACGAAGCTGGTGACCACCACAACGGCGAGCGGCGTCGCGATGGCTGCGCCTGCTCCCCGCATCCAGAGAGCGAAGCTCGTCGGCGCTCCAGTTGCGGAGTAGCTCACGTCGCCGCAGTTCAGAGGGCCGAACCCGGTTCGACCGCAGTACGTGTCCAGCGAGACCGGGAAGAGCAGCCACGTCGCGAGTGCCGCCAACACGAGGGCGATCACGCTCGCGAGAATCCACATGCGGATCGTCCGGCGAGGCTCATCAGGAGTCATGCGTCATGTCTAACGCATGCGCGTTGCGGATGCGGTCTACCCGACCGTGAACCCGCCGTTGCTGGAGAGCACCTGGCCGTTGATCCAGGCGCCCGCAGGCGAGAAGAGGAAGCGCACGAGGTTGGCGGTGTCCTCGGCAGTGCCGAGGCGACCCGCCGGGGTCGCGTCGGTGCACCACGACCGGGTCGCGTCGTCCATCCAGCCCGTGTCGATGGGGCCAGGGTTGATGACGTTGGCCCTGACGCCGCGGTCGGCGAGCTCGACGGCGGCAGCCGTGACGATGCGGTCGAGCGCGCCCTTGCTGGCCCCGTACGGCAGGTTGTCCACCGTGTGGTCGCTCGTGAGGGCGACGATGCTGGCGCGAGCGGTTCCGGGGTCGGGCACCGCGGGCAGCTGTTCCGCGAACGCCTTGATCAGCAGCCACGTCGCGCGGGCGTTGACCGCGAAGTGGCGATCCCAGCTCTGGAGGTCCGTGGTGAGGATGGAGCTGTCGACGGATTCTGCGTGCGACAGCACGAGCCCGGCGAGGGGGCCGAGGGTCCGCGCCTCCTCGACGAGTCGGGCTGGGATGCTCGGGTCGCTCAGGTCCCCCTCGACGAGCTCGACGGACGCGCCGAGATCACGGCACAGCTCCGCCACGGCCCGCGGGTCATCGCCGGAGCGTTCGAGCCCTACGCGGTCGTCGTACGGCTGCCAGTAGGTGAGCGCCAGGTCCCAGCCGTCGCGAGCCAGGCCAACCGCAAGCGCGGCCCCGATCGAGCGCCGGCGGCCCACGCCCGTGATGAGCGCGACGCGTCGCGGTGTCCCTTCGGTCATGCATCCACCGTACGAGATGCGCTTGCTCCGAGGCGACGAGCAGTCAGCAGCTCGGAGCGTCGATTCCGACGGAGGCGAATCGGACATCTCGCCCGCGGCGTCGGCAGCACTGCGGCTCGAACTGAGCCAGCGGTGATGTGGGAATCGGCGGAAGTATAGGCATTGCGCGGGCGGCGTGCAACACTCGAAGGACTTCGGTTTCCCAGCCCCTCCTTCACTGGTTCGGGGCGCACACCGAGCGGTCGAGACGGATCCGTCGCCTTGGTTCCTCATCAGTCGAAGGCGGCCCCATGGGTTTCATGTACTACGGCAGCCAGAGCCACGAGCTCGAGATCGACGACCGTCCGCTCGCGCACCTGAAGATCGCCGTGCTGAGTCTGCTGCGGGCCGGGCAGAGCGTCGCTTTCTCGATCTCGCGCCCCGCTGGGCAGGGCAGCGGCCGCGAGACGCTGTGGATCAGCCCGGCCACCGACCTGCGCTTCCGGTTCGTCGGGGGGCGGATGCCCGCCATCAACGACGCATGGGTGCGCGCGATCATCAGCTCGGCCAGCTCGCCGGCTGGCATGCGCATCTGCCCGGAGCCCGTCAGCACGAGTTCCCTCGCGGCCTGAGTCGCCGGCAGCGAATCGTTCTGCCCCAGCCGCGGACCCCGGTGGTGCTCCGTGTTCGCCCGCGACGTCGGAACGTCCTAGGCTCTGTCCTGTGAACGCGCGCGCAGACGAAGCAGGCCAGCAGTCGGAACCCGATCTGATGCTCCGCGTCCGCGAGGCGTACCTGCGCACTCGGGAGCTGCGCTCGCGGCTCGCTGCCCTGCGCAGCGAGGACCTGCAGCAGCCGGACTCGCAGTCGCTGTCGCTGCGCGATCGCGCCGAACGTCAGGCGGCTGACCGTGAGCGCCTCGAGGCGGAGCGGGCCACGAAGCTCGAGCTGGACGCCGCCGAACGGGCGCTCGCCGACGCCGAGGAAGCGGTGCAGGACTCCCTGAGCGGCAACGGCGACGAGTGGATGCACGGGGCCGGCACGCGCTGACCCGCCCTGCGCCGCTCGCCACGCCTGCCCCGGCTGCCGCCCCGGCCCGTCGCGTGCCGGTCAGGCTCCCGGGTAGCGGTTCGCGGCCATCGCCGCGCCGACGCGTGCCGTCGCCGGGTAGTTGATGCTGTGGCTCTGCACGTACTCCGACAACCCGAGGTCCCCGAACTCGCGGCCGTGGCCGCTCACTCCGCGACCGCCCATGGGGGCTCGCAGCGAGACGCCGGCCCGGTTGGCGCAGTTGATGAACGTGAAGCCCGCACGCAGTCGCCGCGCGACGGCCTGCGCTCGCGGGATGTCGACGCTCCACACCGACGACGCGAGTCCGTGCTCGACGCCGTTCGCGCGCTCGATGGCCTCATCGACGGTGTCGTAGGCAAGGATCGGCAGGATCGGACCGAACTGCTCCTCACGCACCAGCTCGTCGGCGTCGCTGAGCCCGGTGACGATCGTCGGCCGCACCCAGTGGCCGCCCGGGGTGACCGACTCGTCGAGTGAGCCCAGCTCGGTGACCGTGCCGCCCGCATCCACCGACCGCTGCCGCAGTGCCTCGAGGCGCGTGCGCGCTTCGGCGCTGATGACGGGGCCCATGGTGACGCCTTCAAGCCTGGGGTCGCCGATGCGGAGGACCCGCTCGGCCGCCGCGACGAGGTCGACGACGAACTGGTCGTGGCGCTCGCGCGGCACGTACACGCGCTTGATCGCCATGCACACCTGCCCGCTCGTGAGCATCGCGCCGAACACGACCCGCTCGGCCAGCTCGGGCCCCCAGTCGGCGTCGTCGAGCAGGATCGCGGCGTCGTTGCCGCCGAGCTCCATGACCGTGGGGCGGATGGTCCGCGAGGCCGCCGCGCCGATCGCACGAGCCGCGGCGGGGCCGCCCGTGAAGGAGATGAGGTCGACGTCGGCGCTCTCCACGAGGGCGCTCCCCGTCTCGCCCTGGCCGTTCACGAGGTTGAGGACCCCATCGGGGAGGCGGGCGGCGATCGCCGAGTAGAAGGCCGTCACGGCGAGCGGCGCGAGCGGCGAGGGCTTGAGCACCATCGTGTTGCCCGTCATGAGGGCCGGGATGACCTTGAGGGCGGCGAGGATGACCGGTGCGTTCCACGGCGTGATCGCGGCGACCACGCCCATCGGCTCGACGATGCGCAGGAGCGTTCCCTCGTCGTCGTCGATGACCTGGTCTGCGCAGATCGCCTCGATGTTCGCGGCGCAGAACGCGGCGAGCCGTCGCGCGAACTGGAACTCCCCGTCCGCATCCTGCGCCGGCTTGCCCATCTCGCTCGCGATGAGCTGCCCGGAGTGGTCGGGGATCGCCGCCGCGTCCTCGATCGCGTCGATGAGCTGACGTGCGCGGTCGGTCGCAGGGACCTGCGCCCACGAGGCACCGGCGTCGCGTGCCGCTGAGAGGGCATCGCGCACCTGGTCGGCGCTCGCCATCGCCACAGACCCGACGACCGTGTACCCGTCGATGGGGCTGATGACGTCGATCGCGGCGGGGGAGCCGATGCGGCGCCCGTTGATGAAGGAGTCGAGATGCATGTGACCATGATCGGCTCCGATTGCGTACATCGCATGCAATCCATGTTGCGATCGTGTGAAAAATTGCCGGTTCGGGGTTATTGCGGCACACATTGCACGCAATCTTGATGCATGGATGCACACACCACCACCGTCAGAGTCGCCATCGTCACGGGAGGGTCGCGCGGCCTCGGCCGCGTCATGGCCCTCGCGCTGCGAGCCGAGGGCTACGCCGTCACGATCACCGCGAGCGGGACATCCGCTGCCCTCGACGAGGTGGTGGCTGACGCGGCGAAGCTTCCCGGCGGCGCCGAGCTGCTGCTGCCGCTCATCGCCGATGTCGGCGACCCGAACCGGGCGAGAGAGGTGGTCGACGCGACCGCCGAGCGCTTCGGGGGCGTGCACGCGCTGGTCAACAACGCGGGGCGCGGAATGCGGCTCGTGAGCGAGACCTTCACGACCGACCCCGTGCACTTCTGGGACGTGCCCCCGGCGACGTGGGCGCAGATCATCGAGACCAACGTCAACGGGCCGTTTGTCATGTCGCAGGCCGTCATGCCGCGCTTCCTGGCGCAGGGCGACGGACGGATCGTCAACGTGTCGACGAGTGCGCAGACGATGGTACGCCCCGGTTACGCCCCGTACGGCCCGTCGAAGGCGGCGCTCGAGGCGATGACACGCTCCTGGGCGACCGACCTCGCCGGCACCGGGGTCACGGCCAACCTTCTGCTGCCGGGCGGGGCGGCCGACACCGAGCTGCTGCCCGCTGGCCCGGACCGGAAGGGCGCCGACGGGAACCTCCTGTCGCCCGAGGTCATGGCCGCACCGGCGGTCTGGCTCTGCTCGCCCGAGAGCGCGAACGTCTCCGGGGCGCGCATCATCGCGAAGCTCTGGGACCCGACGCTGTCGGCCGACGAGGCATTCGCCGCCGCGAGCAGCGCGCACGTCGTCGCCGGCTGACGCGTCCGCCCGCCTCCGCATCGCGCGCGCGCCCACCCACCCGCATCCGGCGGACCGCACCCACCCGCATCCGGCGGACAGAGTTGTGGCGAAGTGCGGTCGGGAGTGGCCCCGAGAGCACTTCGCCACAACGTTGACGGAGCGGGCTCTCCTGCGGCGCGTGCCGCGAAGGCCGGCGCGGAGGCTGGGTTCTAGCTGGCTGCGGGGCCGGCGGCGAGGCCAGCGAGGTAGTCGACGACGTCCTGCTCGCTGACGACATCGGCATATTTCGCGTCGAGGTCGAAGAGGGCCGCCTCGTGCGGCTCCGCGCGGCGGTCGCCGACCGCGTCGCGCACGACGAGCGGGATGAAGCCGTGCTGGCACGCGTCGACGGCGGTGGCTCGCACGCATCCCGAGGTCGAGAGGCCGACGAGGATGACGCTGTCGCAGCCGAGGACGGTCAGGTCGGTGGCGAGGGAGGTGCCGAAGAACGAGCTCGCGTACTTCTTCGAGAGGATCGGCTCTCCCGTGGCGGGGGTGAGGGGCTCGGCGATGGCACCGAGCGGGGAGCCGGTCGCGAGCGTCGCGAGGCCAGCGGCCTTGCGGGCGAAGACGCCGCCACCGGTTGGCCCCGTGTCCTGTTCGACGACCGTGTAGAGCACGGGGATGCCGGCGGCGCGCGCCGACTGCAGCACGCGTGCGGCCGAGGCGAGCTCGTCCTCGACGCCCGCGTAGAGCGGCGACGTCTCGACGAGGTACGCGTCCACGAAGTCGATGACGATGAGGGCGGGTCTCTTCCCGAACCCGAGGCGCTGGCCGAAGCCCGCGGCCGCGTAGTCATTGTCGGCGGACACGGCGTCGTTGTTGGCCGACACGGCGTCATTGTCGGCGGGGACCCCGGCCTGGTTCTCGGCGGCGGATGCGGTTGGCGTGGTGGTGGTCATGGTGGTTCCCTTCGTGGGGTTGCGGAGGAGCTTGAGTTGGAAGCGGAAGGCGAGAGGGTTCGTTCTGCCGGGCGGGTTCGGAGCGCCGCGCGAGTTCACCGGGCGGCGTCGTTCCGGGCCGCGCCAACCCGGGCCGCGCTGTCTCGCGCGGCGGCGCGGGCCTGGCGGCGGCTGGGGTGGAAGCGGGCGGCGATGGCGGCCGCGGTGGCGGCGACGAGGGCGATTCCGGCTGAGGCGATCCATCCGGTGCTCGGTCCGAAGTACTCGAAGACGAATCCCATCGCGAGCGGACCGGCGGCGCTGCCGATGTACGCGCCGGACTGCACGAGCCCCGTGGCCTGGGCGGCGAAGCGCGGTACGGCGTTGGAGACGGCGTAGTGGAGCAGCCCGCTCCATCCCCAGCCGAGGCCGAACGCGAGCACGACGCCGACGGCGAAGCTCCAGGGGAGGGCGAGGGCCATGCCGGTCAGGCCGACGGCGCCGGAGAGCATCATGAGCGAGACGGTCGTGAGCGTGCCGCCGATCCCGCGGTCGGCGAGCCAGCCGGCGAGCGGCCTGGCGATGATGTTCGACAGCGAGCCGAGGCTGAGGAGCAGGCCCGCGACGGCTGCCGAGTAGCCGACGCCGATGGCGGTAGTGACGGTGAAGGCGCCGATGACGCTTGACTGCGCGGCGCCCAGGCCGCTCGCGGCCGACGCGAGGACCAGGAAGACGCGCAGGTCGCGGGGGAGTCGCTCGGGGCGTCGGCGTGCGATGCGGGGCGCGCGCTTGGTGCGCGGCACCCGCCAGGCGAGGAAGCACACGGCGACGGCGGCGAGCGCGCCCGCGATCGCGAAGGTCCACTGCCAGCCGACGGTGAGGCCGAGGGCGGGGACGGCGAGGCCCGCGCTGAAGGTCGCCAGGGGCACGGCGCCCTGCTTGAGTCCGAAGGCGAGGGCCCGTCGCCGTGTGGAGACGCCTGCACCGATGAGGGCGTTCGAAGGCGGATGCCCGAGCGAGTTCCCCGCGCCGGCCAGGATGAGCCACACGAGCAGCCACTGCCACGTCGGCGTGTAGGCGGCGATGCCGATGAGGGCGAGGCCGCCGATCGAGGAGGCCATGACCATGCCCCAGCGGAAGCCGAGCCTGCTCGAGAGGCTGCCGGCGAGGGGCGAGAGCAGCGCGGAGGCGCCCCAGTAGGCGGCGACGACGATGCCGAGCATCGACTCGGTGAGCCCCGTGCTGGCGCGCAGCTGCATGGACAGGCCGCCGACGAGGAAGACGGGGAGCGCGGTGACGACGGTTGTTCCGATGCCGGCGAGGGTCGCCGTGCGGCCGGGGCGTCGGGTTCGCCAGACGTGGGTCGGTGCTTCGGAGGCTGAGGCTGAGGCTGAGGCGGCCGCTCCGTCCGCCTCAGATGTCTCGTCTGGCGCGGGTATCAGGGCATGCTGCTGCTCGGGCCCCGTGGTGGGCCCGGTGGTGCGCGACATGGGTCAGTCCTCGTGCGGGGAGCTGTCAGCGTGCAGGGAGGTGCCGGGCCCCTGGAGCACGGCGTTGCGCGCGGCAAGGATGTGGGAGCGCATCGCGACCTCGGCCCACAGGGAGTCGCCCGACTGCAGGGCGGTCAGGATGTCGCGGTGGTGGTGGTTCGAGCGGATGCGGAACGTGTCGCCGTACGCCTGGTAGTTGCGGATCATCATGGGCACCTGGCTGACGCTGCGCAGGAGCGTCTGCAGCTGGAGGCTGCCGGACACCTTGACGATGTGCTCGTGGAACTCGCGGTTGAGGCGGCCGAGCTCGACGATCTCGTCCTGGTCGCTCGCGTGGACGAGGGGGTCCATCCGCTCGATGCGGTCGATGAGCAGCTCGGCATCCGCGTCCGTCATGCGGTCGGCGGCGAGGCCGGCGGCGCGGCTCTCGAGGGACGCGCGCACGAAGTACGTCTCGGCCATCTGCTCGGTCGTGTAGCCGATGACGGTGGCGCCCTTGTTGGGGATGTACGCCACGAGCCCCGCCTCCGCGAGGCGCTGGAGCGCCTCGCGGATGGGGGTTCTGCTGAGCCCGAACTCGGCGGCGAGCGCCTGGGCGCGCAGCACCGTGTGCGGTGCGTACTCGCCGCTCATGATGCGCGAGCGAAGCTCGGCGTACGCGAGGTCGCCGCCCGTGAGGCTCTCGGGCAGCAGCGCGTGCGTCGGGGTCTCGATCATCGAACGCTCGCGAGCATGGACGACGTGAGGAGGAACTGGCGGCGGGCGGTCTCGTCGCGGCCGAGGGCTTCCCACTCGGCGCGCTTCGCGGCGCGGCGCTCCTCGCTCGTGTCGCGGAGGGCGTTCCAGTTGCCTTCCGTCTCCTCGCCGACGTAGTGGCGGGCGACGGCGCGGCGCTTCTCGGCCCAGTCGTCGAGCGACTCGCTCGAGATCTCGCCGTTGGCGTAGCCGGGCAGCAGCTCGGCGAGCAGGAGCCCGTCGTGGATTCCACTGTTCATGCCCATGCCTCCCAACGGGTTGTTGACGTGTGCCGCGTCGCCCACGAGGAAGACGTTGCCCTTGCGGAACGTCTGCGCGACCTTGCGGTGCACCTCGTAGACGGTGACGTGCACAACAGGGTATCCGTCGAGCTCGGGCACCACACGCCGAAGCTGACTCACGACGTAGGCGGGGTCGGTCTGCTGCTCGGTCGTGAGGGCGGGGTCGCAGGGGAACAGCACCCGCCAGCCGCTCGGGTTGCGCAGCAGCACGTGCCAGTTCTCGGGGTCGGCGACGTAGTTGACGACGGCGAGGTCCTCTTGGATCTCGTGCAGCGGCAGGCTCGTCGTGATGACGAGGTAGCGCTCCGGGTAGGTGTGGCCGGAGAAGTCGATGTCGTAGTGCTCGCGCACGATCGAGCGGGAGCCGTCCGCCGCGACGAGGTAGGTGCTCGTCGCCGTGGTCACCTCTCCGCCCTCGCCGCGCACATCCACCTCGAAGCCCTCGTCGTTCTCGCGGATCGCGATGACCTCCGCGCCGAGGGCGGAGGTGACGTTGGGCTCGCCGGCGATCACCTGCTGGGCGGCCGCGGTGAGGCGGCTCTGCTCGACCTGCACGCGGTACGGGTAGGCCGTGTCGTCGTCGAGCACCGCGAAGTCGAGCTCGACGATCTTCCCGATCGTCGCATCCCGGAACTGGTAGGAGCGGGCGATGATCCCGGCCTCGATGAGGGGCTGCGTGAGCCCGAGCTCCTCGAGCATCTCGAGCGTCGGCGGGTGGAACGTGGATGCGCGGTGCTCGAGCGTGCTCGCCTCGCGCTTCTCGAAGAGGGCGACCGTCATGCCCCGTTTCGCGAGCTTGAGGGCGGTGGTGGTGCCGACGGGGCCGCCGCCGACGACGATGACATCGAACTGGGGGGAAGCAGTCATGGTGTGGTCCTTTAGGTGCGCTGTGGCGGTCAGAATTCGCGGATGATGGTGCCGTAGCCGCCGACGGTGTCGGTGAAGCCGGCTTGGCGTAGGGTGTGCCAGACGGTGGCGGTGTTGATGGCGACGACGGGCTTCCCGAGCCAGGTCTCGGCCTCGTCGGCCATGCGGATGAACGACAGGTTCGTGCCGACCTGCACGATCGCCTCGGTCTCCGGGGTGTCGATCTCCTCGAGCACCTTGACGAGGTCGCGGGGGGTGACGCTCGCGATCGACGTGGCCGTCGGGCAGCGGAGGCCCGTGACCTTGACGACGTCGAAGTTCGCCTCGGTGAAGTACTGGTCGACCCACTCGTCGGCGACGGGCTGGTACGGGGAGAAGACGGAGATCTTCTTCACGTCGAGGGCTTCGAGGGCGGCACGGCAGGCGGATGCCCCGGTCGTGACGGGCATGCCGCCGATCTGGTCGCTGACCTCCTTCTGGAAGGCCTCGTTGCCTGCGACCCCGCCGCTGAAGGTGGGGGCTGACATGCCCATCATCATGAGGTCGGGCTGCGCGGTCATGACGTCGCGGAGGGCAACCGACATGGAGCCGCGGATCTGGGTCTGCAGCCCCATGAAGGTCGTGTGGTCGCCCATCGCCTGCTGCTCGACGTGCATGCGGCCGCAGTGGAACGTGATGCCGTGCGGTGCGAGCTTGTTGACATCGTGCTCCACGACCGTGTTGGTCGAGGGGACGATGACGCCGATCTTCGCGCGGTATCCGGTGACGTCAGGCATTGACGTGCTCCTTCGTGTTCGTGTTCGTGTTCGGGTTGGCTGCGGCGCGGGGCGTCGCGGCTGGATTGATCAACGTGATGTGGGTGAGAGGGGAGGGAGTCAACTCGCGATGAGCTCGGTGGCCGGCATGCCGGATCCGAGTCGGGTGTGCCCGCTTGTCGCGTCGTACATGTGGCAGGCGACGGTGCGGTCGCCGACAGGGGTGTCGGCTGGCCGTTTCGTGAGGCAGACCTCCTGTGCGAAGGCGCAGCGGGCCGCGAACGGGCAGCCGACCTGGCCCGTCGCGGGGACGGCGACCGGCGTGGCTGGGGCGGCGCCGTCACCCGTGTCAGCAGCGGCTGCGGACGCGGACGCGCTCTCGGCTGCCGCGGCGCGTGCCGCGCGGCGCTTGCGCTGCTCGACGGGGTCGGTGACGGGGGCCGCCGCGTTGAGGGCCGCCGTGTAGGGGTGCAGGGGAGCGCGGTGGACGTCGCCGGCGGGTCCCTGCTCCATGATCCGGCCGCGGTACAGCACGAGGGTCCGATGGGAGATGTACCTGACGACGTCCAGGTCGTGGGCGATGAAGATGTAGGCGAGGCCCCGTTCCTTCGCGAGCTTTGCGAGCAGGTTGAGGATCTGCGCCTGCGTCGACAGGTCGAGGGCGCTCACGGCCTCGTCGAGCACAACGAGCTGCGGCTGCATGATGAGGGCTCTCGCGATGCCGATGCGCTGCCGCTGTCCGCCGGAGAACTGGCCGGGGAAGCGGTCGGCGGCGGCCCTCGGGAGGCCGACGGTCTCGAGCATGTCGCGAGCCCGCGCATCCGCCTGCTTGTCGGAGAGCCGGAGGGCTGCCTGCAGCGGCTCCGCGAGCGTCTGCCCGATCGTGCGGAACGGGTTGAGCGAGCTGTACGGGTCCTGGAAGACGACCTGCAGCTGCTTGGCGATGTCGCGGCGGTTGCGGAGCAGCGAGTGCTTCGTGAGGTCGCGGCCTCCGAAGTGGATGCTCCCGCCGCTCGGCCGCTCGAGGCCGAGGAGGCAGCGCCCGATGGTGGACTTGCCCGAGCCCGATTCGCCGACGACGCCGAGGATCTCGCCGGGGGCGACGGTGAAGCTCACGTCGTCGACGGCGTGGACGGTCTGCTTGCGGTCGTGGGGGTTCTTGAACCGCATCTGCAGGTTGTCGATGCGCAGCAGGTCCTCGTTCATGCGATGCTCCTCTCGTTCGCGCTGGAGTTCTGGAGGGCCGAGCCGGTGCTGGTCGCCTTGGCGACTTCCTCGACGCGGACGCAGCGGGCCATGCCCGAGCGCTGGATGCCCGCGGTGGGACGCTGCTGGCCGGCGCCGGGGCGCAGCAGGGTGAGGGCGACCGGGGAGGTGCGGCACCGCTCGTTCGCGAAGGTGCAGCGGTCGGCGAAGCGGCAGCCGCTCGGCCAGTCGCGGGGCGCAGGGACTGCGCCGCTGATGGCGTCCATTGGCACGCCCGCGACGGCATTGGCGGGCATGGCCGCGAGGAGGGCCCGCGTGTACGGGTGGGAGGGGGCGGTGAGGAGCGTGTCGACGTCGGCCTCCTCGATGACCTGGCCCGCGTACATGACGATCGCGCGGTCGCACGTGTCGGCGACGACTCCGAGGTCGTGGGTGACGAGGATGACGGCGAGGCCGAGCTCCTCGCGGAGGCGCCGGAGGAGGTCGAGGATCTCCGCCTGCACCGTCACGTCGAGGGCGGTGGTGGGCTCGTCGGCGACGAGCACCTCGGGGTCACCCGTCAGGGCCATGGCGATCGCGGCGCGCTGCGCCATGCCGCCGGAGACCTGGAAGGTGTAGCTGGCCGCGGCCTGCTGCGGGTCGGGCATGCCGACGAGGCGGAGCAGTTCGAGCGCCCGCTCCTGTGCCTCGGAGGCCTTCCGGCCCGTATGGTGGGCGATCGCCTCGCGCAGCTGGGCGCCGATCGTGAAGGTCGGGTCGAGGGCCGTCATGGGCTCCTGCGAGACGAGCGCGATCTTCGAGCCGCGGACGGCTCGGAGCTGCTTGTTGGTCTGCCCGACGATGTTGGTGCCGTCGACGCGGATCTCGCCCTTCGAGACGCGACCGCCTGGGGCGACGAGGCCGAGCAGGCTCTTCGCGGTCACCGACTTGCCGCACCCCGATTCGCCGACGATGCCGAGCGCCTCGCCGCGTGACACCTCGAAGGAGACGCCCTGCACGACTGCGAACTCGCCGTTGCTGTCGGTGAACGAGACGCTCAGGTCGCGCACCGAGACGATGGCGTCGTCGACCTCAGCTTGTGGGTCGTCGACCGCGACCGGCTTCGCCGCCACTGGCGCTGACGTCCTCTTCCGGAAGAAGGAGCGCACGAGGGTCGTGCCCGGCCGGTTTCCGGCGAGCGCGTCGCCGACGACGTTGAAGGAGAGGATCGAGAGGATCATGATGACGCCGCTCGGCACGAGCAGCCACGGGTGCAGGTAGATGAGCTCGCTGGCCTCGCTGATCATGCCGCCCCAGCTGGGCGCCGGGGGCGGGGTGCCGAGGCCGAGGAAGCCGAGGCCGGCTTGGATGAGGAGGGCGGCGCCCATCGTGATGGAGAGCTGCACGAGCAGCGGCCCGCGGATGTTCGGGAGCACGTGGCGGAACAGGATGAGGCCGGGGGCGATGCCGGCGACGTTCGCCGCATCCACGTACAGCTCGCGCCGCACCTGCAGGGTCGTCGCCCGGGCCAGGCGCACGAAGCCGTCGCTCATCGCGACGCCCAGGGTGACCATGGCGACCGTCGTGTTGTTGCCGAAGGCGCCGATGACGGCCATGAGGATGACGATGGTGGGGAGGGCCTGGAAGAAGTCGGCGAAGCGGGAGACGAGCGTGTCGGTGAAGCCGCGGAAGTAGCCGCCGATCATGCCGAGCGGGATGCCGATGCTCATGGCGACGACGGCCGCGAGGACGGCGCCCCCGAGGGTCGCGGCGCCACCGTGGATGAGGCGCGAGTAGACGTCGCGCCCGAGGTCGTCGGTGCCGAGGAGGTGCTCGGCGCTCGGCATCTGCCGTGCGAGGGCGAGGTCCTGGGCGAGCGGGTCGAGGGGAGCGACGAGGTCGGCGAAGAGCACCGAGAGGCCGAGGAGGACGAGGAACGCCAGGGCGACAAGGGCTCCCGGCTTGCTGAGGAGTCTGGAGAGGGCGGTGTCGGTGCGTCGGACGCGGGTCATGCGAGCCTCGCCTTCGGGTTGATGATGCCGTAGAGGATGTCGATGACGAGGTTCATGGCGAGGATGACGACGCTGAGGGCGACGACGACGCCGAGCACGATGGGCATGTCGCCGAGGTTGACCGAGTCGACGACGAGCTTGCCGACGCCGGGGAGCGCGAAGACCTGCTCGATGAGGACCGCGCTGCCGAAGAGGGCCACGAACTGGAGGCCGATGACGGTGAGCACGGGGATGGCCGCGTTCCGGAGGCCGTGCAACCACACGATGCGCCACTCGGGGAGGCCCGTGGCCCGCAGGGTCTGCATGAAGTCGCGGCCCTGCACGTCGATCATCGCGACCCTGGCCTGGCGGGCGACCGCCGCGGTGCCGGCGATGCCGATGGAGATGAGGGGGAGCGTGATGCGGCGCACGAACTCGGCCGGGTCCTCGGTGAATGGCTCCCATCCTGAGGAGGGGAACAGCTTGAGGTTCACGGCGAAGACGAGCACGAGCAGCACGGCGAGCCAGAAGCTCGGGATGGCCTGCATGACGCCTGCGGCTCCGCGGATGATCGTGTCGAGCCAGCCGCCTCGGCTCGCGGCGAGGATGCCGAGCACGATGCCGAGCACCGTGGTGAGGAGGATGCCTCCCATGGAGAGGGTGAGGGTGACGGGGAGGCGCTCGAGCACCTGCGCGGTCACCGACTGCTGGCTGAGGTAGGAGACGCCGAGGTCGCCGGTGAGGAGGCCGCCGAGGAAGGTCACGTAGCTCACGAGCACCGGGTCGTTGAAGCCCATCTCGTCGCGCAGCTGCGCTCGGGCCTCCGGGGTGGCGTCGGGCCCCAGGATGGTCTGGGTCACGTCGTTCGGCATGAGGGCCACGAGGAAGAAGGCGGCCGAGACGACGAGGAAGACCATGAGCACGGTGATGCCGACTCGTCGAAGGATGTAGAGGGCCACGTGTGCTCCTTTCGGGTTGAAGCGGGTGCTGTGGTGAGCGTGCTTGGCGGATGCGCGGGGAGGGGAGCCTCCCCGCGCATCCGGGGCTGCGGCCAGCGTCAGCCGGCGGGGAGAGCTACTCGGCGGGCGTCCAGCTGAAGGGGAGCGGGAAGACCTGGCCGGCGGCGAGCTCGACGCCGCCGAGCTTCTCCGCATCCCAGACCGTGTGCGTGTGGTAGAACGCGACCGGGGCGAACCAGGCGTTCTCGACGACCCATTTGTTGACCGCCTGCCACTTGGTGGCGGCCGCGTCGGCGTCGAGCTCACTGGAAGCGTCGTCGATGAGGGCGGTCAACTCGGGGTCGTCGGTGCCGAAGGGGTTGAGCTGGGCGTTCGGGGCGAGCATGTTCATGCTGTTCACGTAGGAGTCGATGCCGCCGTTCTGCTGGCCCTGCGAGGCGCCGAACTCCTTGTTGCTGATGGCGTCGAAGTAGTCGTTGGTGCGGTCGGTGAGGGTGGCGGTGATGCCGACGGCTTCGAGGTACGGGATGGTCGCCTCGAGTCGCTTGTTCTCGCCGAACATGGTGCGGCTGAGGATGGGCAGCTCGAACCCGTCCGCGTATCCGGCCTCGGCGAGGAGCTGCTTCGCCTTCTCCGGGTCGTACTCGTAGTAGTCGTCGAGCGACTCGTCGTAGGCGGAGGTGAACTTGCCGAAGACGGAGGAGGTGCCTCGCTGGTAGTCGCTCCAGAGGGCGGTGCCGATCGCATCCCGGTCGAGGGCGTAGTTGATGGCCTGGCGGACGCGCACGTCGGCGAGCTCGGGGATGACCTCGCCGCCGCGGTCGAAGAGCATGAGGCCGCCGACGTTGGACTCGTTGGAGGCGGCCGCGAAGCCCTGGGATTCCGCCTGGTCTCGCTGGCTCCACTGGGCGGAGATGATGTCGACGTCGCCGGCGAGGAGGGCGTTGAGCTGCGCCGTGAGGTCGGTGATGACGAACATGTTGAGCTCGTCGACCTGCACGTCCATGGGGCCCGCGTACTCGGGGTTGCGGATGTAGCTGTACTCGCTGTCCTCCGTGTAGGTGTCGAGGATCCAGGGGCCGGAGCCGTACGTGTCGGTGAGGAGGAGCGAGGGGTCGTCGAGGGCTGCCTGACTGACCATCATGCCGACGGTGAGCGAGAAGGCCTCGGGCAGCGACTGGTCCGGGGTGTTGAGGGTGAACTTTAGCGAGTCCTCGTCGACGACCTCGATGGAGTCGATCGAGTTGAGGCGCGCCTGGTAGGTGCCTGGCGTCTCCTGGTAGCGCTCCAGGTTGGCCTTGATGAGCTCGACCGTCATCGGTGTGCCGTCCTCGAAGACGCTGTCGAGGCGGAAATCCATCGTGAGCTCGGTTGGGCTCGTGTACTCCCAGGCTGTCGCGACGCCCGGCTGGAGGGCACCCTCGGCGTCGCTCGTGACGAGGCTCTCGTAGGCGGCGGCCGCGTAGTTGAAGGCGGAGCCGCGCATGTTGGCGGCCGGGTCGAAGGTCGGGGCGCCCTCGAGGGCGGCGATGTTCACCGCGAACGCGGTGTCTTCGGAGGCCGAGGATGAGCCGGTGGAGCAGGCGGTGACGGCGAGCGTCGTGACGCCGAGCATGGCGACGGCGGTGCCGACGCGAAGTCTGTGGGAACGCATGGGCGTCCTTTCCGAGTGCTGAGAGGTGAGGTGCTGGGCTGGAGCGATGTGAGCTGGGGAGGAGTGTGCTGGGGATCGGGCTGCTGTCGAGGTGAGAGGTCGAGAGCTGGCGCCGGTGTTGCTGGGGGAGCTGGGTTCGATCCCGATTCGGCTATGTGCTGAGCCGGTGAAATGGACGCTAATGCCAAACTGCATGCAATCTTGTCGGCAGAGGTGCATATTTACGCGCTGGTAACACTCATTGCATGCAATGAAACCTCCAGGCAACATCCTCAACCGAGAGTGGACGTGGGCCACTGGGCCCGCTATCCCGCGCGATCCGCCCGGTTCCGCGCGGCGACGACCATGAGGAGGGCATCATGCGGCCGCTGCTGAGTGCAGGTGACACCGAGGTCTACCGCGTCGAGGAGTACCGGTCGGCCATGCTGCCGGTCGAGGAGATGTTCCTCGGTACCGACCCTCTCAGGCCCCAGATCGCGGCCCTCGGGCCCGATGACTACGAGGCGGGCAGCGACCGCCTCGTTATGGCCTCGAGCAGCTACGTGGTGCGCTCCGGTGGGAAGGTCGTCGTCGTCGACGCGGGTGTGGGGAACGGGAAGCCTCGTCGCCGGGAGATGTGGAGCGGGCTGCAGACGAACTGGCTGGAAGCGGTCTCCTCCATCGCGGATCCGGCGGACGTGGACGTCGTGGTGAACACGCACCTGCACTGCGACCACGTCGGCTGGAACACGACGGCCGATGCCGCAGGCGCGTGGGTGCCGACGTTCCCGAACGCGCGCTACCTCTTCAACGAGCTGGACCGCACGTTCATCACGGGCCCGGACGCGCGGGGCATGCTGGAGCGCAACGGCGACTTCTGGGTCGACTCGATCGCGCCGGTGTTCGCCGCAGAGCAGGCCTACGTGGTGGGGCTTCCTCACGTGGCGGCGCCGGGCGTCGTGCTCGAGCATGCGCCCGGGGACACTCCGGGGCACATGGTCGTGCGGGTCCTCGACCCTTCGTCGGGCGCGACGCTGGCGATCATCTCGGGTGACGCCCTGCACCACGTCCTGCAGGTCGCGAACCCGGGGCTCACCTCGAGCTTCTGCTCGATGAAGGAGACGGCGGAGGCGACCCGGCGCGCCCTTCTCGAAGAGTGTGCGGCGACGGGGGTGCCGCTGCTGGCCGGCCACGTCGCCTCGCGCGAGCTGCTCTATGTCGGCGCTGACGGGGAGGGCGGGTTCGTGATCGCTGACGGGTCGCACTGAAGGTGCGCTGCATGCGCGTTGCGGCGAGCTGCGACGCGCGATGACGCGTAGCGGCGAGCTGCGACGAGTAGTGCGGTGCGGTGCGGTGCGGTGCGGTCAGCGCGGCGATGGGATTGCATGCAATCGGCCGTGCGCGCTCCCGCGGTGGGGAGCGCGCACGGCCGATGAGGTCAGGCTTCGAGCGCGGCGTCTACTCGACCCCGCACCATTCGGCGATGAAGAGCGCGATGGACTTCGTGATGCGGCGCACGGACTCGAGGTCGACGCGCTCGTCGTAGCCGTGGATGGCCTCGGAGATGGGGCCGTAGACGAGGGCGGGGGTGTCGGCGTACTGCGCGAAGACGCGCCCGTCGAGGTAGCCGGGGGTGACAAACGATTCGAGCTTCGCCCCGTCGAAGGCGGCGCTGTGGCTGCGCTCGAGCGCCTGCTCGGCGGCCCCGCCTTCTTCGAGCACGTACCCCTCGGCGTAGAAGCCCGTCTTCGTTGCGGTCGTGGCGATCGGGTTGCCGTTGCCGTCGGCCGTGACAGCGGCGAGCGCATCCGTGATCTCTGCCCACGCCGAGTCGGCGGTGATGCCAGGGTAGAGGGCGACGCGCACATCCACTTCGCACCAGGCTGGCACGCTGGAGCCCCAGTCGCCGCCCTGGATCTTGCCGACGTTGAAGTTGATGGGGTGGTCGAGCTCCTCGAAGTAGCGGTGCTCGCCCTGCTTCGCGTTCCAGGCGGCCTCGAGCTTCCGCAGCTCCCCGATGACGAAGTAGGCGGCGTCGATGGCGTTGAAGCCGGTCTGCATCTCGCGGGGGTGCGTGGGCTTGCCGTCGACGCGGAGGCGCAGCCAGATGACACCGGTGTTGGCGCGCACCAGCATGTCCTCTTCGGGTTCCGGGATGAGGACCGCGTCGGCCGTGTAGCCGCGCAGGTGGGCCGAGAGGGAGCCGTTGCCCGTGCACTCCTCTTCGACGACGGACTCGAAGTGGATGCGCCCGGTCGGGGTGAGGCCGGCGGCGCGGACGGCGTCGAAGGCGTAGAGGTTGGCGACGAGGCCGGCCTTCATGTCGCCGCTGCCGCGGCCGTACAGCCAGCCGTCGCGCACGGTGGCGTCCCACGGGGAGCGGGCCCACTGGCTTTCCGGCCCTTCGGGGACGACGTCGATGTGGCCGTTGAGGATGAGCGAGTTCCCGCGCTCCTCCTGCGGCGCGAAGGTGCCGACGACGTTCTCGAGGCCGTCGTAGGAGATCTCGACGGCGCCGGCGCCCGGGTGGGCGGCGAGCTCGTCGGGGTCGAGCTGCCAGCGGTCCATGGCGAGGCCGCGTCCGGCCATGGCGCCGTACAGGAGGTCCTGCGCCGAGGATTCGTTGGCGCGCAGCGACGGGTGGCGCACGAGCTCCTGGGTGAAGGCGATCTGGCGGTCGAAGGCGGCGTCGACGGCGTCGAGGATGCGCTGGCGCTGATCGTCGGTGAGGGCGCCGGCGGGTGTGGTGGCTGCGCTGGTGCTGGGGCTGGCGGTGGGTGTGGTTGGCGTGGTCATGGTCGTGTCCTGCTTTCGCGTGTGGTGCTGCCGGGCAGCTGTGCCCGGGGTGGGGAGGGAGCGTTTGTCTGCGCTCAGGAGGCGGCTTCGTCGATCTCGACGATGTCGTCGCGGAGGCGCATCCGCTCGCCGAAGGCGCCGCCGATGACGGTGATGACGCAGATGCCGATGAGGACGAGCACGGCCGGCCAGGACGATCCGTCGCCGACCGTGATGAGGGCGGTGGCGATGAGGGGCAGGAAGCCGCTGATGGCTCCGGCGAGGTTGTAGCCGAGGGAGACGCCGCTGTAGCGGAGGCGGGGTGGGAAGAGTTCGGCGAGGAGGGCGCCGGTGACGGCGTAGGAGAGGGTGATGAGGGCGATGCCGATGCTGACGGCGGCGATGATGGCGATGGGGCTCTCGGTGTCGATGAGCCAGAAGAGGGGGAAGGCTGCGATGCCGGTGGTGAGGCCGCCGACGACGGTCATGCGGCCGGGGCCGAAGCGCTCGGCGAGGCGGCCGGCGAAGATCGTGACGCCGATCTGGAGGACGGCGGCGATGAGGGTCGCGTTGACCATGACCTGGCGGTCGACTTCGAGCACGTTGGTGCCGTAGGAGACGACGAAGGTCGTCATCATGTAGAAGCCTCCGACGCCGAGCATGGCGGCGGCGACGGCGACGAGGAGGCGGAGTCCGGATTTCCGGAAGAGTTCGACGACGGGGACCTTGACCTGCTCGCCGGCGGCGGCGAGCTCCTGGAAGACGGGCGACTCTTCGACCTTGAGGCGGATGTAGAGGGCGATGCCGAGGAGGGGGAAGGCGAGGAGGAACGGGAGGCGCCAGCCCCACGCGTCGAAGGTCTCGGGCGGCATCATGAGGACGAGGGCGAAGGCGCCGGATGAGACGAGGGTGCCGACGGGGGAGCCGATCTGCACGAGGGCGGCGAAGCGGCCGCGCATCTTCTCGGGGGAGTGCTCGATGGCGATGGTGGTCGCGCCGCCCCATTCGCCGCCGACGGCGAAGCCCTGCACGAGGCGGAGGACGGCGAGCATGACGGGGGCTGCGATGCCGACGGCGAGGTAGTCGGGGAGGACGCCGATGAGGCCGGTCGCGCATCCGATCATGACGATCGTGGTGAGGAGGGCGGGGCGGCGGCCGTAGCGGTCGCCGATCCACCCGAAGACGACGGCGCCGATGGGGCGGGCCGCGAAGCCGACGCCGAAGGTCGCGAAGGCGGCGAGGGTGGCGCCTGCCGGGTTGAGGTCGGTGAAGAAGAGGCGGTTGAAGACGAGGGCCGCGGCGGTGCCGAAGAGGAAGTAGTCGTACCACTCGAGGGCGGTGCCGACGAAGGCGGCGAAGGCGATGCGCCGCGCTTCTTTGAGGCTGACTTTCGGCGGGCTGGCGGGCGCGCTTGGCGTCGAGGTCTGCGGGTCGTGGGACATGGTGGCTCCGATGTTGGGGGAAAGGCCTGCATGTGAACGTGCACGTCTGCGGTGACGTTGGTGTACCTATGCAACCCCGTCATGGCTGGGTCGGGCAATCGCCAGGCCCACTCGATTGCACGCCTAGGATGGGCAAATGCACAATCTGGATGGGTTTTGAGCCGGTGAATGACGCGTCTGTTTCGGCGCCGTTGCAGCGCGGTATCCGATCGTGCCTCGACGACCTGGACGAGATAACGACGTTGTACGTGATGCAGGTGCGCACGCTCACTGGCTATGTCGAGTCGGTGATCGCGGAGCGCGATGTGCATAGCACGGCGTTCACGACGCTTGGGCTCATGTTCCGGCAGCTGGGTGGGGAGCGACTCGAGGACGAGTTGCGGGCGCACTCGCGAGCTATCGGGCGCAAGCGTGTCCGTCAGGGGGTGCCGCTCGAGTCGCTGCTGCGGGCGGTGCGGATGGACTTCCGTTTCATTTGGCAGGCGCTCAACGACCGGCTGCCGGGGGAGGCGGATCGCCTCTCTGATGATGTGGTCGCGATTTGGGAGGTTGTGGAGGCGCACACGACGAGCGTGCAGTCGGGGTACATGCTCGAGCTGGGGCAGGTGAAGGCGGAGCTCGAGCAGGAGCAGGCGTTCCTGCTTCGTCGTCTGCTGCGCGGTGGTGTTGACGACTCGCAGTTGCATGTGCAGGCTGCGGAGGCGCTCGAGATTCCGCTCGTTGGTCCGTACTGGGTTGCGGTTGCGCATCAGGATGCGGCGGCCAGCTTCGCCTCGGATGTGCGGGCCGTTCTCCCCGCGGCCGTGTGTCTGCGCTTGGACGGTGTGGAGTTCGCGGTCGTTGCCGGTTCGTCCGGTGTGGGGTTGGCTGGCGTGGGGTCTGCGGGCGGGGGGTCGTCTGGTGTTGAGTCGGCTGGCTTGCGGTCTGCTGGTTTGTCTGTGCAGTTGGGGCTCGCGGGTCTGCAGGTGGGCGTGTCTCAGTCGGCGGCGACGCTGTCCTCGTTGAGTGAGATGTGGCAGTTGGCGTCGGAGTTGGCTGAGTTTGCGGTTCCGGGGCGGGCGGCGCTGCTCGCGCAGCATTGGCCGAGCCTTGTTGTGCGGCGGCTTGGGCCGGTGGTGTCGAGTCTGGCTGCGGATTCGCTTCGGGATTTCGCTGTTCTGCCTTCGTCTGAGCGGGCTCTGTTGGTTGAGGCTGTCGAGGTGTACATGGCTACTGGTTCGGCGTCGAAGGCCGCGGGGGCGCTGTTCTGTCACCGGAACACGGTCATGAACCGACTGGCGAAGTTCGCGTCGGTGACGGGGCTCGACCCGACGGTTCCTGATGACGCGGCCACGATCAAGTTGGTTCTGGCGGCGGAGAGGAGCGCACGGCAGAGTTGACGGCGGGACTGGTGTTTCGGGGGCTTCTGGCTGGGTCTCGGCTCCGATTGTTGGGCTGCCCGTGGTTTTAGAAGTCCTCGATCGATCAGAGTCCTCGCTTGATCAGAGTCCTCGGTCGATCAGAGTCCTCGGTCGATCAGAATCTTCGGTCGATCAGAGCCGTCCGTTGATCAGAGCCGTAGGTGGAATGGTGCCGTCAGTTGATCAGGGTCGCGGGTCGGCGGGTTAGTTCCCCCTGCCTCTGGTTTCAGGGTCTTCGGTTGATCCGTGGGCGTGCGGCTTGGACGCTGTTGGTGGTGTAGCTGCGGCGGCGCGCGGTTCTGCGTGGGGCGTGGTGTCCGAGCGTGGGCACGACGTGCCAGCGTCCGCTGCTGCCGTTGATGAGGACGAGCCGTCCCCGGTGGACTTCGTGGTGGTGGAAGGAGCAGAGCAGGATGCCGTGTTTCACGTCGGTGGGTCCGCCTTCGCTCCAGGGCGTGGCGTGGTGCACTTCGCACCAGCGCACGGGTGCGCTGCAGCCGGGCGCCCGGCATTGCCGGTCTCGGATCGCGATCGCGCGGCGTTGGGCGGTGGTGAAGAGTCGCTGCTTGCGGCCGAGGTCAAGAATCTCCCCGGCGCTGCTGCGGGTCGCGACGCGGATGAAGCTGTCGCACATCAGCTGCGCGGCGACGCTCGGCGGGATGGGTTCCCCGGTGCGCTCCAGGTGGGGGACGTCTTCGGGACGTTCCGCTGTTCCGACGATGCCGGCTTCGGTGGTCACGATGATGACGGTGGGGGCTTCCCCGCCGGTTCTGGGCGCGTCTGGTGACTCGGCGTAGGCGCGGACGACCATCGTGAGCGCGTCGATGCGCTGCTGCTCGATCGACCGCGGGTCCACCAGCGGAACCTCAACGTCGAGGTCAGCGTCCCCGCCCACGTCCCTCTCCTCGCCGGGGATTCCGCCTCCGGTTCCCACTCCGGCTCGGCCGCGGCTGTCGCTGTCGCCGAGCGCGTTGATTACGCCACCAAAGCTGTGGCCGTCGCTGTCGGTAGTTGACGGGAATCCATCCGGACCGAGGGCTGGGGCGAGTGGTTCCCCGCACTCGGACGCGGCCGGGAACTCCACCCTGCGCCGGGGCGAGAGCAGCGCGTCGAACACCGACAGCAGCTGCTCGCCCTGCTCGGGCGTCGCCACGAACTTCCCGGTGACCGCGCCGTCGCTGCGCCGGGAGATCCACAGGCCGCGCTCCTCGGCGATCTTGTCGGCCCGCGGCTCGTCACCGTCCGGATCCAGGTAGGACACCCACGTCGCGGCCTGCACCTCCAGCACCTTCGGCACGGCCGGCTGCTCGTCTTTCGGGTTCACCCCGCACGCCGACGCGACCAGCTCCATTTCGGCCCGCTCGAGCTCGTCGACGTCCACGCGGTTCCCGGTGTGATCCAGGCCCTTCGTGATCGCCGACGCCTGCGCGATCGACATGACCGCCGACCCGACCGCCTGCGACACGGCCGGATACCTCGCCGGGATCGGCTCGCCCGTCACGCTCATCCGCTCCCGCGTCGCCGCCGCGACCCGCACCAGCGTGCTCGCCTCGAACGGCCGCACAGCAAGCACCTGCTCCAGCATGGCCGTCAGGTTCCGGAACCCCGACTTCCGCGCCACCGACTCCGCCCGCGGCGACTCGTCCTCCCGCCGCAGCAACTCGCCCGCGACCTCCACCAACGCCGCATCCACCACGCGCCGACGAGCCGCCAACTCCCGCAACGCGACCACGATCTCCGCATCCGGAAGCCCCGCCAGCTGACACCGCGCCTCCAGCAGCG
This sequence comes from Pseudoclavibacter sp. JAI123, assembly GCF_013409665.1. Lineage (NCBI taxonomy): Bacteria > Bacillati > Actinomycetota > Actinomycetes > Micrococcales > Microbacteriaceae > Pseudoclavibacter > Pseudoclavibacter sp. JAI123. The sequence continues at coordinate 119,730 of NZ_JACCCM010000002.1, forward strand.
CATCCACCACAGCCGTCTCCACTGACGACTCCACTGACGACTCCACTGACGACTGGCGATGCGCCCCCTGCTCCGACTGCGATGCCACGATAACCTCCCCCAAGATCACCACCAGCCTAGCCGATTGGACCCGTTCAATCTAGCTATCAACAGGAGTTTTCTGACGTAATTCGATGATAGGTGCGAAGGGTGCCCTTGGTGTCCTTCATGTCCGGCGGCACACGGGTAGCTGCGAAGTCTCCAGCTGTTCGCCGTTTCAGCTCGCGCTGTGGCCGAGCCGACTCTCTTCTCCCGTTCAGCAGACCACGGACCACCGACGCTGCGCACCACGGCACTTCAGTCCGAGTTGCTCGCACGTGTCGCCAGGGGCAGTTGTTCCTGAACAGGTCCTGCCGCGGTGCGCTGTGTCGGCCTGTCGATAGCGTCCGCTGGTGCTCGCGCGTCGTCTGAGGGCGGTTCCGTGTCGCGCGCGTACTGTCTGCTGAGAATGTCATCCCGCTCGCAGACAGCCGAGTCATCGTGCGGTTTGCTGTGCCCGTGTGCCTCTGTGCCCGTGGCGCTCGAGAGCCGCGCCTACGCCCGCGTGCTGCGCTTGTGCTCGGGTGCTGCGCTTGTGCTCGCGTGCTGCGCTTGTGCTCGCGTGCTGCACTTGCGTTCGGGTGCTGCGCCTGCGTTCGCGTGCCGCGCTTGCGCTTGCTGACGCCGTGTGCCCCCGTGGTGCTCGGAGCCCACTTACGCCCGCGTGCCGCACTTACGCCCGCGTCCCGCGCCCGTGCCCGCGTGCCGCGCTGATGTCCGCGTGCCACGCTGGTGTTCGCGTCCCGCGCCCGTGCCCGCGTGTCGCGCTTACGTCCGCGTGCCGCGCGGCCGCTCGCGTCCCGGGCTCCTTGTGTGAAGCTCCCGTGACATTGGCGCGACACCCTGCCATCCGCCTGTCGCCGTGCGTCCGCGCCCCTCCCGCAGCCGACCGCGCGACTCTGAAAGCCTGAGCCCGCTACCCCTCGACTCGCGGCAATGCTGCTGATGCCACGACGTCGCCGCTCTCCTCGCGGATCTCGACGCTCGTGACTTCCTCGCGGAGTGCGGCCGCGTTGACGGCGCAGTTGATCTCGACCTCTGAGCCCAGGAATGTCCCCGAGCCGACGTCCTCGCCGGCGGCATCGACGACGACCACCGAGTAGAACTCACCGCTCGGCAGTCCGTTGACCGTGAGCAGGGTCTCGGTGCCCCAGGTGTGCGCGACGACGCTGCCGTCGATCTCGACGCCGACGGGTTCGCCTTGGAAGTCGACGGGTTCGACGGCGCCGAGCGTTCCGGGGTCGCCGACTGGTGTGGGCGTCTCAGGGCGGGGGAGGAAGAAGCCTCCGATGACGCCGACCACGAGGCCAACGGCGGCGATCCCGGCGAGCATGGCGCCTCCGAATCGTGGGCGACGCAGCGGCGTGACGGGCGCGGCGTCCGCGGCGGCGGCTTCGTCGGCCTCGCCGCGTCCGCCCGCTTCATCAGCGCCATTGCGAGAGACGACGGCGTCAGCCGAGCCGGCAGCCCCGGCAGGCTCGACGGCGTCAGCCGAGCCGGCAGCCCAAGCAGGACCATCCGCGTCGTCTGGCCCAACGAGGCCACCGGCACGATCGTCTCGCTCCTCGTCGCCGAATTCGCGACTGTCGACGCCGCCATCTGCGGCCCCGATCGCCAGCACGGCGTCACGGAGCCCGTCGCTCGGCGTCGCATCCAGCCACTCAGGGCGCCCGGAGATCTGCCCCGTCAGTGCCTGAAGCTCGGCCAGTTCTGCGTCGATGGTGGGATCGGATGCGCGCATCCGCTCGAACTCGGCAGCCTCGTCGGCGGTCAGCTCGCCGACGAGGGCGGCGGCGATGAGCTCGCCGCGGCGGTCTGCGGTGTGGTCAGTCACGAGCTCCTCCGGATTCGTCGAGGTGGCCGCGGACGGCGCGGAGGCCGTAGAAGACGCGGGTGCGGAGGGTGGCGACGGGCACCCCGCAGCGGGCGGAGAACTCAGCGTAGCTGTAGCCGGTGAGGTGGATGGCGATGATCGCGTCGCGCTGCTCGTCCGGCAGGAGTGCGAGGGCTTCCGTCAGGCCGAGCCCCGTGAGCGGGTCGGGAGTTTCGGCTGGCACGTCGCGGCTCGCCGCGGATGCGTCGTCGGCGGAGATCCGGGGCAGCCGGTCGCGGGCGCGCAGGGCGTCAGCGATGACGTTGCGGGCGATCGCGAACAGCCAGGTGCGCTCGCCGGCCTTCGCGGGGTCGAAGCGGTCGCGTGCTCGCCAGGCTCGGAGGAACGTCTCCTGCACGCAGTCCTCGGCAAGCGCGCGGTCGCGCAGCGCGTTGATGGTGAAGCCGAGGAGAACGCTGCCGTGGTCGCGGAACGCCGCGTGGAGGTCGAACGAGTGCGGCGCATCCGCCATTCGTGCGTGTCCTCTCGTCGTCGGCCCCCTGGCGCGGTCAACGATAACGGCAGTGCTCACGGCTCCTCCCTCCGGCGACTCAACTGCGATTGGTACAGGGGTGTACTGCCTGACCGCATGCCGCGTTCAGGGCGTCCCCGAAAATCTCTCTCGAAAAAGTTTGAGGGCGGATGAACGCGGGAGGGTCGAGCCCCGTATGCCCCTGTACGACGGCTCCACCGGGGAGCTGCGAAGCAGGAAGGCACTCCCTCATGCCCAAGCACACGTTCGCGAAGTCGCTCACTCTCGGCGCCACCGCTGCCGCCGCCATCGCTCTTGTCGCCGCCGCCCCCGCGACCGCGGAGACGGAAGTCTCCGAACCCGACTCGTTCACGAGCGCCTACACGGTCATGGCAACGCCTGACGCGGTCATCAACAACGACGGCGACGTGACGCCGGGCGAGCCCGGATCGATGGGCCAGTTCGACTTCCGCATCAACTCCGACCTGAACATCATCTGCTACGACATCACCCTCACGGGTGTCACGGGCGAGTACGAGAGCCCCGCGAAGACGGCCACGCACATCCACGAGGCCGCCGAGGGCCAGGCTGGCCCGCCCCGCATCGCGTTCCCGAACCCCACCGACAACGGTGACGGCACGCGCACCAGCAGCGGCTGCCTCGAGGGTCCGTTCACGACGGGCCTCAACAGCGACGCCGGCACCGACACGGGCGAGGGCTTCACGCTCAAGCAGATCGAGGCGAACCCGGCCGGCTTCACGGGCGACTCGCACACGGCTGACTTCAAGGCAGGTGTCGTGCGCGGCCAGCTCGTGCAGGTTCCGGTCGGCGGCGTCGACACGGGTGCCGGCGGCGCTGCTGCTGCCGGTGGCCTCGACGCGACGACGCTCGGCTTCCTCGGCCTCGGTGGCCTCGCCGTTGTCGGCGCGGCTGGTGTGGCGGTTGCGCGCAAGACTCGCGCAGCGGGTCAGTGACCAGGGACATCTCTCGGATGCCGGGGCGCGCGCTGCGCGTCCCGGCGCTCGTCGTCGCGGCCGCGCTCTTCCTGAGTGGATGCGCGGCCGCGCCGAGCGGTGACGTCTCGGCTCCCGAGGCCACCCAGTCCCCGGCGGCCGCTGCCGAAACAACCCCGGCGGCGCCGTCCGAGGCTGCGACCCCCGCGCCCGAAACTCAGCCCCCGTCCGGGGCCGGTGGCGTCGAGGTCATGCCCGAGGGCATCGAGCCCACCGCCGTCTCCATCCCCGCCATCGACGTGGAGGACACGCTCATCGACCTCGGCATCGCCGCCGACGGCAGGATGGAAGTGCCTGTCGATTTCGATGAGATCGGCTGGTTCACGGGCGGCGGCAAGCCAGGCGGTCGCGGCCCGACCGTCATCGCGGCGCACGTCGACGGCCTCGCCGGACCCGCCGCGTTCTTCCGCCTCGACGAGCTCGCTCAGGGTGACGTGGTGGCCGTCACCGACGCCGCGGGCGGGGTCACGAACTATGAGGTCACCGAGGTCGTCACCGTCGAGAAGGCCGACTTCCCCACGGCGCGCGTCTTCGGCGCCGTGCCCGGCGACGAGCTCAGGCTCATCACGTGCGGCGGCTACTTCGACCGAGACGTGGGGCACTACGACAAGAACGTCGTCGTGTTCGCGACGGCGGTTTCGTGACTCCTCAGCCCGGGTCGCAGCACTGCGGAGGTGTCAAGAGACGACCTGCACCTTGATGTGCTCCGGGCTCTTGGCGGCTTCCACAGCCGCCGAGTAGTCCTTGAGTGCGAAGGTGCCCGTGATGAGGCTGCGCAACTCGCTCTGGAGGTCGATCATCCGCTCGGCCGATTCGGCGTACTTCTCGGCGAGCGAGTTGGAGCCGATGATGCTCAGCTCTTTCGCGAACACCTCGTAGGGGCTCAGGGCGACCGTCGCGGCCGGCGATGCAACGCCCATCTGGACCAGGCGTCCGCGCGGCCCGAGCGCTGAGATGGCCTGCGCGATCGCCGCAGGGTGCCCGCTGGCGTCGAGGGCCAGGTCGAAGACCGAGCGGTCGAGCTCATCGGCAGAGGCGACGGCGCTCGCCGCTCCGAGCTTGAGAGCCGCCGCCCGCCTCGTGTGGTTCGGTTCGACGACCCGAATGCCGGCGGCGCCCTCCGCCTTGCCGAGGATGATCGCCATGAGCCCGATGGAACCCGCGCCGAAGATCACGAGCTCGGTATCGCGCCAGTCGGGGACTCGTTCGAGCGCATGGAGCACGCACGCGAAGGGCTCGATGAGGGGCGCAGCCGCGTGTTCGATGGATGCGCTCAGCGGGTACACGATCCTGCTCGGCACGGCGACGAACTCGGCGCACGAACCGTCGACGGCGACCCCGACGGGGAGGATGTTGGTGCAGAGGTTGGTGGCGCCGCGCTGGCACCAGGCGCATTCACCGCAGGAGATGTTGGGGTTGACGCCCACGTAGTCGCCTTCGTTGAAGGCTGTGACACCTGCGCCGACTTCGGTGACGTATCCGGCGAACTCATGGCCGGGGACGATGGGGAATCGGCCGTGCGGGTAGTCGCCTTCGATCAGGTGGAGGTCGGTGCCGCAGACACCGGTTCCGACCGGCGCGATGATGACCCAGCCGTCCTGTGCAGTCGGGACGGGGCGGTGGGTGACTTCGAGTCCGCCAGCGCCATCGGCGACGACGGCGAGCATGGTCTTTGGCATGGGGCTCTCCCTGGATCGTGTACGTTCGGCGGCGCCGTTTCGCCAGGCTCGACGCGGGGACGCCGGCGTCTTCCCGTGGCCTCGCGGCCGATGCTGTCAACGTTAGGTCACTCGACAATTTCTGTCTAGTCTGTACGTACAATGTAGACAGCAATGATGGTGCTGCACGGCAGTACTATTGCGGCCAGAGGAGTGTGGCAATGGCGAACACCATCGACAGGACCTCGCCGGTCCCGTACTACGAACAGCTCGCGGCGATTCTCAAGCGCCGCATCCAGAGCGGTGAATTTCCACTCGACGAGCGCATGCCAAGCGAATTCGAACTCGGCCGCGAGTTCGGGCTCTCGAGGGCGACGATTCGGCAGACGCTGTCCACCCTCGAATCCGAGGGTTACGCGCGCCGGGTCGCGCGCCGCGGTGTCTTCGCATCAACCCCGGAAGAGTCTTCCGGTTGGATCGTGCAGGACACGGAGGGCTTCCTCGAGTCGCAGATCCGGCACGGCCGAACCGGGATCACGACGAGAGTCGTCGACGCTGGCTTCGCCGTCCCCCCGGCTCATGCCGCGGAAGCGCTCGGCATCGCGGAGGGTGCCGAGGTGTTCGCCATCGAGCGCGTGCGAACCCTCGACGGAGTGCTTGCGATGTTCAGCACGAACTGGTTTCCGCGCGAGATCGGGGAGCAGATCGCTGCGGAGAAAGACGTGCTCGACGGGTCGGCCTCCGTGAACGCGGCCCTCCGGAAGGCTGGCTTCTCGACGAGCGGCGCCCGCCGCGTGGTGCACGCCCTCGGCGCGCCCGCCTCGGTGGCCGAGCACGTCGGTGTGCCCGAGGGGCAGCCGATTCTGCGCGTCCGCTCGCTGTCGTGGGACCAGCGCGACACCAAGTTCGACTACTACGAGACGTGGGTGCTCACCGACACCGTTCCGCTCGAGATCAACGTGGCGGCCAGCTGACGCTCTCAGCGTTGCGACACGAATGGGCCCTCCTTCCCGGAGGGCCCATTCGTCTGCTGGGTCGGTCAGGCGGCGTCGGCGGCTTCGCTCACTGTGGTCATCGTCGGATACCCCATCGAAGCCTTCGCGGCGGCGTGCTGTTCCAGGATGTTCGGGTGCTGCGCCTGCACGGGCAACTCTTCCACCGCGACCGCCCACGTGGGGAAGGCGCCAGTGAGGGCCCCGCCCGCCTGCATGGCCGCGCCCTTCGTGACGTACTCGTCGAAGACGGGGATCGCGACCGGGAAGTCGACCATCTGCGGCAGGATCTGTCGAACCGCGGGGCTCTGCGCGGCTCCGCCGATGAGGAGGAGTCGCTCGGTTTCCAGTCCCATCGAGCGGAGCGCGTCCAGCATCGCGACCTGGCTCGCGAGCGTGCCCTCGATGACGGCCCTCGCGAAATTCGCGCGGGTCAGGTTGGTGAGCGACGCTTCGAGCAGTGAGGCCCTGGCGTGTGGCAGGTCGGGGGTGCGCTCGCCTTGGAAGTACGGCAGCAGGGTGAGTCCCTCGGCGCCGGCCTCGGCCTGCAGCGCGAGGTTCGAGAGTTCGTCGTAGTCGCATCCGAGGAGCGCGACGCCGGCGTCGAGGTTTCTCGCTGCGTTGAGCGTCGCGACGATGGGCAGGTGGTTGCCGGTGGCGTCGGCGTAACTGCACACGTATCCGGCGAAGTCGTGCACGGGGCTGGCCGAGCGCGTGTAGACGACGCCCGAGGTGCCGATCGACAGCACCGTCTCGCGCTGGGACAGGCCGAGGGCGAGGGCGGCGGCGGCGTTGTCGCCGCTGCCGACGCCGAGGGGGAGGCCCGCGGGGATGCCGGGGATGCCGGGCCCCGTCACTCCGGCTCGGTCGAGTGGGCCGAGCACGCGGGGGAGTAGGGCTGACTGCCCGAACGCGTGCTCGAACAGGTCCATGCAGTACTCGCCGGTGTCACCGGACCAGTACCCCGTCCCACTGGCCTCCGAGCGGTCGGTGACGAGCGCATCCAGGTCGCCGCCGTCGCCCCCGTGCCCCATGAGGCGCCAGGTGATCCAGTCGTGCACGATCGCGACCGCTGCGGTGCGCTTGGCGTCGAGCGGATGCTGGTCGCGCAGCCACCGGACCTTCGGCGCTGTGTCGGAGAGCGTGAGGGGGAGGCCGGTCCGGCGTATCCACTCGTCGCGTCCGAGTTCTTGGTTGAGGGCGACCATGCTCGCGTGCGAGCCCAGGTCGTTCCAGAGGGGCGACGGGCACACGACCGACCCGGTGGCGTCGAGGAAGACCGGCGTGTGCTGCTGGCCGCTGACCGAGATCGCGGCGACGTCGCCGAGGCCACCCGCGCGTTTGACGGCGAGGAGCAGCGCCGACCACCAGGCCTCCGGGTCGACGATGGTCTCCGGCGGGTGCGAGGCCTTGCCCTCGCGGAGCTGGACTCCGGTGGCGAGGTCGCGGACGGAGACCTTGCAGCTCTGCGTGGACGAGTCGATTCCTGCGACGAGCATCATCGCCCTGCCTTCTGTGTGGTGCTGATCGGGAGGTCGGTCGAAGTGTCGGCGGCGGTCATGCTGGCATGGCCTTGAGGTGCTCCCAGGTCGGACGGACCTGCGCCGACCAGTCGCGCAGCTCACGGTGCCGGGCCGCGTCGAAGCGCAGCTCCTGCGGCTGACAGGCCTCCCAGCTCGGGGTGGCGTTCGAGGCGAGGGCTTGGGCGCCGCGGGAGACGACCTCCGGGAAGTCGGAGGTGCTGAGGTCTGTGCCGAGGAGGTCGGCTTTGAGCTGGGTCCACAACGGGTTCGAACTTGCGGGGCCGATGACCTTGATGCGGTCGGGGCGGAGTCGGAAGAGTTCAAGGACGTCGCGGAACTGCATCGCCATGCCGAGGAAGCAGGCGAGGATCACATCGTCCGCGGTCGTCTCGCTGCGGATGCCCGCGACGACGCCGAGTGCGCCCGCTCGCTTGGTGGGTGGCGGGCTGCCGCGGAACTGCGGCAGGACGAGCGGCAGGCGCTCGAGGTCGATGTCGCCGCGCAGGTACCTCGTCGTGAGTGCGTCGATGCGGCTGGTGAGCTGCTCTCCGGTCAGGTCGAGCAGGCTCTGCAGGGTGGCGAAGGCAGACCCTCCGGTGGGGATGGATGCGAAGAGCGTGTAGTCGGGGCCGGCGCAGGCGAGTCCGTTGGCGAGCTTGGCGACCTCCGTCCGCTTGTCCGTGCTCGGGCGTCCTCGAAGGATGAGGAGCCCTTCCGTCGTGCCGGTCGAGTTGAGGAGCTCTCCGCGTTCGAGCCCAGCGCCGATTGCTCCGACCATGTGATCGTGGCCGGCGGTGTGCACGAGGACACCAGCGGGGAGGCCGGTTTCTCGTGCGAAACGCGCCGTCATCGGAGATCCGTTCGCCGCATCTCGCAGCTGGGGGAACACGTCGACGTCGATGCCGAAGAGTCCGCAGACCTTCGCGGACCACGTGCCGTGCTCGAGGTCGAGCGCCATGGTCCGGCTCGCGAAGGATCGCTCCGACCAGCGCTCGCCGGTCATCGTCGCGGCGAGGTACTCGGCGACGTTGAGCCATTTCGCGCCTGCGGCTGCGGAGCCCGCCTTGGCGAGTGCCCACGCCAACTTGGAAAGGCCGTAGTTGGCGTTGACCGGGAGGCCGGTGATGCGGTAGATCTCCTCGCGTTCGCCTGACGTTATCGGCGCGAGGTAGCCCGCGCCGCGCTGGTCGTGCCAGAGGATCATCGGGGAGGCGAGCGAGAGGTCAGGGTGCACGAGTCCGCCGGACTCGCCCACCCCGGTGATGCTGAGGCGCTGCACGGTGGCGCGATCTGCGGCGTCCAGCTGTCGCACGAAGGAGGTGATCAGGCGCGTGAGTGCGTCGAGATCGTAGATCTCACCCCACGCGTCACGGATCGTTGGCGTGCGGTGGCGCTCGCTCGAGCGAAGACGAGACTCGTCGTCGAAGCAGGAGAGCTTGACGCTGGTCGTGCCGATGTCGATCGTGACGGTGGGGAGCACTGCTGCCTCGCTAGTTGATGGACGGGTTGAAGGTGCGGATGCGGGCCTCCACGACGTCGGTGATGGCGACGACGGCGTTCTTCGAGACACGGATGAGGGAGGCCTCCTTCGGGTTGGCGTTGTAGGCCTCCCCGAAGCTGCGGATCATCGCATTGCGGAGGTCGCTGGCGACGTTGACCTTGACGACGCCGAACTGGTGGAGTCGGGCGAGCTGCTCATCGGGAAGGCCTGAACCGCCGTGCACGACGAGCGGCACGGGGCTGGCTTCCTGCACCTGTGCGAGAAGGTCGAAGTCGATGCGGGCGTTGGGAACGAAGCCGTGCTGGTTGCCGACGGAGACGGCGAGCATGTCGCAGCCGACCGCATCCACGAAATGGGCGACCTGGCTGGGGTCGGTGGTGCTGGCGAATTCGGGGGCGACGTCGTCTTCCTTGCCGCCGATGCTGCCGAGCTCCGCTTCGAGCGCGATCTCGGGCGGGCAGAGGGCGCGAGCCTTCACGGAGGTCGCGATGTTGTCTTCGTAGCTGGCCTCCGAGTCGTCGATCATGATCGACGTGAAATCGGCGGCGAGCGCAGCTTCGACGGCGTCGAGCGACTTGCCGTGGTCGAGGTGCAGGGCGACGGGAACGTCGGTCGATGCGAGGCGGCGGCTGACCATGTCGTAGATGTACTCGTAGCCGGAGAGGGCGACGTTGGTCGGCGCGACCTGGATGAAGGTCGGCACGCCGGTGCGTTCGATGGCTGCGACGATTCCCATCGTCGTCTCGATGTTGGTGGTGTTGAACGCGCCGGCGAGGAGGCCGCGTGAGGTGCATTCGCTGATGACTTCGTGACCGCTGACAAGTGGCATGTCGGGTCCTTTCGGGTGGGGTGACTCGAGTGGTCACGGGGTCGGGATTCGCGGTCTTGCCGGGGCCGGGTCTCTGTACGGGCTGTACGTACAAGTGGAGGTGGCGTGCAGTCTCGATACGAGGGATGCGGGCGGCCCGGGGCGCTTCGGGCCGCCCGCATCCAGGGTCAGCTTCGCGTCGCGGGCGAGTCCTGCTCAGTGAGGCTCTGCAGCGTGCCGCCCTCTTCGATGATCTCCTCGGACTCCTTCGGCACCTTGAGCCAGCGCACCGAGATGCCGGCCAGCACGTAGAGCGCCGCGAAGATGATGGTCACGCCCGCGGCTCCGAGGGGTGCGAGGAAGACCGCGACGATGAGGGGGCCGACGAATGTCGCTGCCCCGGCACCGAGGTTGAGGACTGCGATCGAGTTGCCCTTCTGTCCGGGTGCCATGAGCGACATGAGGACCGAGATCGGGGTGAAGCCGGCCAGCGTGACGCCGAACAGGGCGGCGCAGAGAGCCGCTACCCAGTACTGGTCGCCGACGGCCTGCGGGAGGAAGTAGAAGAGCAAGACGCTCACGGCAGAGCCGATGCAGCCGAACCAGCGGAGCGTGCGGTGCCAGCCGAGGCGGTCGCTGAGGACTCCGAAGAAGAGGTTCGCGAAGATGTTCGCGGCTCCCAGGATGAAGACGAGCTGCAGCCAGCCGGCGGTGCCGAAGCCGAGGTCCACTGCGAACACGGTCGGGAAGAACACGAACAGTCCGAACTGCGGTGCCGTGTTGACGACTCGGATGAGGCAGCCCAGGCCGACCCGCGGGTTGGTGAAGGCGATGGCGACGCTGTTGATGAGGCTGCGGCCCGTCGTGACCTCGGGGGCCGCCTGGCGGCCGCCACCGCTTGCGCCGCGGAGCCCTACGAGTGAGACGATGCCACCGGCGATCACGAGGGCGAGCGAGACCCAGAACGTCATGTACGGGCCGATGAGCGGTTCGGTGCCGCTCGCCACGAGGGATCCGAGCGTGGGCAGGCCGCCGGTGAAGGCGAAGTAGAACCAGCCGACAGCTGAACCGAGCCGGTGGGCTGGGCTCGCGCCGAGCACCCACACGAGGAACCCGTAGGCGAAGAGCGGGTAGGCGATGCCGCGCAGTCCGTAGATGATCAGCATGAGCGTGAAGTTCTCTGACGGCAGTGCGACGGCCAGGAACAGCACTTGCAGGACGCCCCACAGGGCGAGGCCGATGAGCATGACTCGTCGTGGCCCCCAGACGTCGGACAGGGCGCCGGAGAGCCAGGAGCCCAGCGTCACCATGAGTCCGTAGACCGAGATGATGATGGCCGCGTTGGTCTCCCCACCCGCGCCGTTCTCGGCGAGGTAGGGGGAGATGTACCCGGATTCGACGCCGTCGCCGATCATGAAGAGGAGGAGGCCGACGAAGCCCCAGATGAGGGGGCGGGGGAGGCCGAGCTTCTCGATGAAGCCCTTGGGTTCGGGTCCGAGGGCCCGGATATTAGTCGTCGTTGACATGGAAGTCCTTTTTCTCAGCAGAGCTGCATGACTGGGTGCAGGGGCGAAAGCCTCGAGCTCCCGGTTGATGCGTTCGGTCGGAAGGTCGGTCATGCGGCGTCCTGCAGAGTGCATGTCCGGATGCTGTGCGGTTTGTACGTACAGACTGTACCAGTCGGATTCCCGGCGCGGTAGGACATATTGCAGTGGCTCGTGGAGGGCGTGCTGATTCGACGTGGTCTCCCGGAAGCGCCTGACCGTCGGTCGCGTGGTCCGCGCACCGAGCGTCGGTCGAGAGTCAGGTGGCTCTGACTCTGGCTGTGGCGACGAGGGTGACTGCTAGCCACGAGCCCGCCTTGCCAGGCCTGAAGGGCTCGCCAGCGTTGGCGGCCTGCCGGAGTTGGGGCGTGGTGCGCGCCGACCGGCTCAGAACAGCGTCGTGATCGCGGTGATGATGCCGACGCTGATGACGAGCCCCGTGCCGCAGATCGCGAGCGCTTCGATCGGCAGGGTCCTGCGCTGGTACGCGTCCCAGAAGCCGTCGGCGGCGATTGCCTGCCGGCTTTCAGCTTCTTGGTCGATCCTCGTCTCGGGCATATAGCTAGTCTAACTAACTATTCTCGCGGCGCAAGACGCCGGACGATCTGAGCGAGGAAGAACACGGTTGAGCATGACTTGCAAGTACTGGGCAGACGCGGTCCGCAATCCCTTTTCGCGTCCGTTCCGAATGGATGGCAGACGCGGTGCAGCGTCCGGGTTCCGCATGCCGCTCACCCCAGCGGGGGACCCTCGGTTGGCGACAGCTCAGGCCTGCAAGCTCTGGGCTGTTGGAAGTGAGGTCCACGATGATGCTCGCGATTGACGCAGCGCCGCAGCTCCCTGAACTGCGGGACGCGCCCACCGCATCCGCCGCCCCCGTGGCGACAGGTTCGCAGAGGGCGCGGGCGCTCTCGCAGTTCAAGAGCGTTGCCGCCGCCGATGACAGTGATGAGTTCCTGGCCGGGCTCGCCTCCCTCGGTGACGCGCATGCCTTCGACCTGCTGGTGCAGCGATACCGCACGCTCATGTACGTGTGCGCCAGGCGGCGCCTCGGCTCGGACGCGGAGGCCGACGACGTTGTCCAGGAGTCGCTCGCGCATGCCTGGATGAAGCTGTCGACCCTCAAAGACCTGGCCGCCGTCCGCTCGTGGATGCTACGCATCGTCGCATCCAGAAGCATCGACGTGCTCAGGCGACGTCGGGAGCATGACCGCGTCGAGGAGGCCGAGTTCCCGGCGCCGGACGACGGATCGCCGACCACCAACGCGCAGGTTGCGCTCCTCTCCGCGGCCCTCCACGTCGCCCTGTCGAACCTTCCCGAGCAGCAACGCCGATGCTGGGTGCTGCGCGAGCTCGAATCGCTGAGCTACCAGGACATCGCGGATCAGCTCGAGCTTCCGGTCAGCACCGTGCGCGGCGCCATCGCGAGGGCGCGGAAGGCGCTTGCAGTCGCGATGGCCGAGTGGCGCTAGGGCGGGCGTGCCTCGGCATCGCCCGGTCGGTCGACTCGTGTCGACGGAGTAGGACCAGCGGTGCGAGCTCGTTCTCCTCTATCGGCCGAGCCAACCGCCATCTACGGGCAGGACGGTGCCGTGGACGTAGTCGGCGTATGGGGTGCAGAGGTAGACGACGGCGTTCGCGATGTCCTGCGGAAGCGCCCAGCGGCCGGCGGGGATACGTTCGCTCAGCTGCCTGAACCGATCCGGGTCGGCGAGGAGCGCTTCGTTCATCTCCGTCTGCACGTAGCCGGGGGCGACCCCGTTTACGTTCACGCCGTGGGAGGCCCACTCGTTGCTGAGCGCCTTGACCAGCTGCGCGACCGCGCCCTTGGATGCGGCGTACGCGGGCACACGCAGGCCGCCCTGGAAGGAGAGGAGCGATGCGAGCGTGACGATCTTGCCTTGTCCGCGCGCTACCATGTGGGTCCCGAAGCCCTGGCTCAGCTGGAAGACCGCGCTCGTGTTGATCTGCATGACCCGGTTGAAGTCGGCGAGCGGAAAGTCGACGGCGTCGTGTCGGATCTGCGTTCCTGCGTTGTTCACGAGGATGTCGACGTCGCCGATCTCCGTGATGGCGGACCCGATCGAGTGCTCCTCGGTGAAGTCCACCGAGACGCTGGTGAGGCGACGGCCGAGTTCGTCCGCCAGCTGGCGCAGGTCCTGGGAGGCTGGGCCACGCTGGAGCGCGGTGACGTCGGCGCCGCTGCGCATGAGCGCGCCTGCCACCGCTTCGCCGATTCCGCGTGAGGCCCCCGTGACGACCGCGGTCTTCCCGAGCAGCACCCTGTCAAACATGGGTTCGCTCCCCGGACTCGCGGGTGGCGAGCGCCCCGGCGTTCACCGTGTTGCTGACCTCCTGGCCAGCGCAGACGTCGAGAATGTTCTGCATCGCGCGTCGCTTCAGCTCGGAGAATGACTCCTCGCTGTACCAGGCGGCGTGTGGTGTGAGCAGCACCTGCTCGAAGCCGAGCAGCTCGCTCGTCAGGGGGAGCGGCTCCTCCTCGAAGACGTCAAGTCCGGCGGCCGAGACGACGCCCGCGCCCAACGCTCTGACCAGGGCGGCCGTGTCCATGACTCCGCCCCGACACGTGTTGACGATCTTAATGCCGTGCTTCATTCGCGCGAACGCGGCATCGTCGATGAGGTGCTTCGTCTGCGGGATGAGGGGGAGGTGCAGTGAGAGGATGTCGGACTGCTGGAGGAGCCCCTCCGGGGTGACGACCAGTGTCCCGTCCGGCGTGGTCTCTCCCGGACTGAAGCGTGGGTCGCTCCCGATGGTCTGCAGTCCAAGTCCCCGTGCTTTCCGAGCGGTCGCCTCGCCGATGAGGCCGAGGCCGTAGAGGCCGAGCGTGGTCGCCGAGAATCGGTGCAAGGGCTGTGCCGGACCGAGGTCTGAGACGCCGCGGCGCACCCCCTTGTCGAGAGTGGGCAGACCGCGGAGGAGCGCGACGATGTGCGCGATCGCGTGGTCGCTCACGTCCTCCGTGCCGTAGTCGGGCACGTTGCAGACGGCGACGCCCTGCGACGTGGCGGCGTCGACGTCCACGGTGTCGACTCCCACGCCGTAGCGACCGACGGCTCGCAGGCTGGGCAGCGCTGAGAGCACTGCTGCGCTGACCGGCGCGTACTGGGTGAGGATCGCGGTCGCGCCATGGGCTGCGGCGATGACATCGGCTTCGCTGGCGCAGTGCGCGACGACCAGCTCATACCCTGCCTCGCGTGCGAGTGCGCGCTCGATGTCGGTGCTGCCATGGTCGCAGTCGGTGATGACCACTTTGGGGGCTTGGTGCACGAGATCCTCCGTTGGACTCAGAATTTTGGAACATCATTCCATATTCTGTCGCAGGTTTCGTCCGTCGGTGAGCTTCTCGGTGGTGGCTACAGGCCCTCGGGGGCGCCGAGCACGGCCGAGACTCGGCGGGCAGCGCGGACTACTTTGGTGCCGAGCTCCGCCAAGCGCTCGTCGCTGTCGAGTCGGCTTGATGGGCCCGCGATGCTCATTGCGGCGCACACGATTCCGGAGAAGTTGAAGATGGGCGCCGCGACACCGCGGATGCCATCCCGGTTCTCGCCCCGGTCGATGGCGTAACCGCGTTCGCGAGTCTCGGCGAGGTCGCGGTACAGCTGGTCGAACGATGTGATGGTGTGGGCGGTGCTCCCGACCAACGTCTCGGGAAGGCGTTCCCTGCGCTGGTCGCTCGGGAGCTGCGCCAGGATCGCCTTGCCGATCGCGGTCATGTAGGCCGGGCGAGTGTCTCCCACCTTGCTGAAGATGCGAATCGGCTTCGGGCTGTCCACGAGCTCGATGTAGACGACGTCCTTGCCTGTCAGGACGCCGAGGTGCGCGGTCTCGCCCGATCCCGCGACGAGCTCCCGGAGGACCGGCAGCGCGGCCCGACGGTAGTCCAGGCGGCTCAGGTACTCGGCTCCGAGCTTCGCGGTCAGCATGCCGAGCGAGTAGACGCCGAGCTCCTCGTCGAAGTGGAGCATGTCGCGTCTTGTGAGCGTCAGCAGCATCCGCTGGGTGGTCGCCTTGCTGTAGCCGAGGATGCCGGTGCATTCAGCGAGCGTCACGCCCGGCCGGGGTGCAGCGGCGATGTACTCGAGGATGTCCATCGCCTTCTCGAGGCTCTGTGTTCCCGTCACCCGCTCTGCTGAGGTCAGTCCTCCAGATGAGATCACTCGATCAGTCATGGACTTCCGTTCTTTCTGGGCGGGCTGTCGCCGCTGAATGGTGATCGGCAGTGCTCCGGCACATTTTACAAAGCTGCAACGAATTTTCTATTGCAGGTGGTCGCGAGCTTATGGGACAGTGTTTCAAATTTCAACGCGAGTCAGTGGGCTTGGCGCGCGGCTCCGCTCAGAAAGGTGCATGACGAATGGGCGCATTCCCCCTCGACCCGGTCAGCCAGCAGGACCTCGCCTCGGTACCCCTCGGCCCAAGCGCCAATCCGGCACGCGTGATCTCCGGCGCCCCCCAGGCGCAGGAGCTCATCCTCCACGAGGACGCGACGACCGAGATCGGAGTGTGGGAGGTCAGCCCAGGTAGCTTCCATTCGAGCAAGATCGGCGTCTCCGAGTACATGTACTTCCTCAGCGGGGCAGGAACCATCACCAGGGAATCGGGGGAGGTCGTCCCGTACGGCCCCGGTGCCTACGTCTCGTTGCCGGATGGCTCGCACGTCGTGTGGGACGTGACCGAGCAGAGCCGCAAGCTGTACGTGATCACGCAGTCACCGGCATGACCGTGCTCAGTCAAGAACAAGGGCCGACGATGTCCCTGAACACGACCGGAATCCCAACCCCACGGCCACCGAAGCGGTCGGCGTTCGACCTCGCGCGTCTCCCAAAGATTGCGCTGGCCCTCGCGGCGACCGGCTTCTTCGTGATCTTCTTCTTCTGGCCGCTCTTCGATGTCCTGCTCCGCAGCCTCAGCGTCGACGGCGTCATGGACTGGGCGAACCCGCAGCTCACGCTCGAGCACTACCTGCGTCTCCTGCAGGACGACTACCTGCACCTCGTCGAATGGCGCACTGTCGTGCTCGCCTTCAACTCGACCGTCATCGCGCTGCTGCTCGGCTTCCCCGTCGCCTACTTCATCTCGCGCTTGCCGGGCAAGGCCGCCGGCGTCGTGCTGCTCCTGGTGCTCATCCCATTCCAGGTGTCGATCGTCGTACGCCTCTTCGCGTTGACATCGATTCTCAGCCCGAACGGACTCCTGAGCGAAGCCAGCCAAGCCGTCGGCGGTGAGAGCTTCTCCCTGCTCTACACGCAGGGCGGCACGCTCGTCGGCACCGTCATGTACCTGCTGCCATACATGATCCTCATCCTGTACTCGGGCATGACGAGCGTCGATCACAACGTCATCCTGGCGGCACGAACGCTGGGCGCCAGCGGCGTGCAGACCTTCACCAAAGTGTTCCTGCCGCTCGTGCGCACCTCGATCCTCAGCGCGTCGCTGCTCTGCTTCATCCTCGCGCTGAGCTTCTTCATCGTCCCCGCCATCCTCGGAGGCCCGCAGGAGCAGACGGTTGCCGTCTACATCCAGCAGCAGATCGATCTCTTCGAGTGGGGCGTGGCCTCCGCGCTCGGCATCGTGCTGCTGCTCGCGACGCTCATCCTCTACGTCGCCGTCATCCGAATCGGCGGAGGCTTCCAAGCACCGGGCCTCGGGGGTCAGGCCAAGGGCGTCAGCCAGGAGCAGCGCTTCAAATGGACCCCCGGCACGGTCTTCACCGGCGCCATGACGCTCATCGCCCTCGTCGTGCTGCTCCTCCCGGTGCTCATCGTCTTCCCCCTCTCGGTGGGCGAGACGCAGACCGTGGTGTTCCCGCCTCGCGGCTTCACACTGGAGTGGTACGGGGATGTGCTCACCACGACGACCTGGCTCAACCCCATCGTTCGCAGCCTGCTTGTCGCGACCCTCACCGGGATCTGCTCCACCGCGCTCGCGCTGTACCTTGCGCGCGTGGTCCAGACTGCGAAGTCGGAGCGCACGAAGGTGCTCGTGTCCGGGCTCGCCTTCGCGCCGATCATCACCCCCGCGATCCTGCTCGCCATCGGCATCTACGCCGTGGAGCTACGCCTCGACCTCGCCGGCACCATCCCCGGCCTCGTCTTCGCGCACACCCTCGTCGCGTTCCCGCTCGCGTTCGCGATGATCAACACGTCGCTCGCATCTCGCGGCCTCGACCTCGAGACGGCGGCCTGGACCATGGGCGCCTCTCGAACGACGGCGTTCTGGACGGTGACCATGCGCGGCATGATCCCGGTGCTCGTGGGTGCTTTCGGGCTCGCGTTCATCACCTCCTGGGACGAAGTGGTGCTCGCGCTCTTCCTGCAGACCGGGCCAGTCAAGACGCTGCCCGTCACCATCTACCAGTACCTGGAGAGCGGCATCGTTCCCACGGTCCCCGCGATCGCCGCGATGCTCACGCTCCTCGTTGTCGCGGTCATCGTCATCCAGCGCATCATTCAGTCGCGAAAGGCCGCGGCCGCGGCCTGCGCAGAGAAGAAATGAGAATCGACATGTCGTCCACGAACGCAGACGCTCCCGCAGGTGGCAAGCGCGGCGAGGTCAACGTCGACAAGGTGACCTGTGACTTCAGCGGTAACCGGGTCCTCCACGAGACCGACCTCACCGTGCGGGCTGGAGAGTTCTTCACCCTGCTCGGACCGTCGGGTTCAGGCAAGACCACACTGCTGCGCATCATCGCAGGACTCATCGACTTCACGGCAGGCCGAGTGTCGATCGACGGCTCCGACGTCACCAAGCTCCCAACGCAGCAGCGAGACATCGGGTTCGTCTTCCAGAACTACGCGCTCTTCCCGCACCTCACGGTGGCGCAGAACATCGCCTTCGGTCTCAAGTTGCGGAAGGTCCGCGGTCCCGCGCTCACGAAGCGAGTCGACGAGATCCTCGACCTGACCGAGCTCGGCAGCCTCAAGGATCGCCACCCATCGCAGCTCTCGGGAGGGCAGCAGCAGCGGGTCGCTCTCGGGCGGGCACTCGCGCAGCGACCCCGCGTCCTGCTCCTCGACGAACCGCTCGGAGCTCTCGACCGCAGGCTGCGGCAGGACCTCGGATCCGAGATCCGTCGCATCCAGCAGGAGTCCGAGACCACGGCGATCTACGTCACCCACGACCAGGAGGAGGCCTACATTCTCTCCGACCGGATGGGAGTGATGGAAGCGGGGTTCATCCGCCAGGTCGGAGTTCCTCGCGAGGTGTACAGCGCCCCGACGAGCGCCTTCGTCGCCAACTTCCTCGGCGAGACCAACACGTTCCCCGGCGAGGTGGGCGGGCATGAGGCGGGTGCCACCGTCGTACGCGTCGGCGACTACGCCGTCACTGCGACAGGGCAGCCCGCCCTGAAATCGGGGGAGCTCTGCACGCTGAGCGCGCGCCCCGAGCAGATCCGCCTGAGCACTGGCCTCGCCACCGTGCCTGCTGGCTTCGAGCCCGTCGCCGACGTGACCGTCACCGAGGCCCGCTTCTTCGGACAGACCATCCGTGTGCGCCTCTCCGACGTGAACGGCTCCTACCTCGTCGACCTCGACTCGTCCGAATCCATCCCCGAGCCCGGGGCGCCAGCAGTGATGAGCATTCGTTCGCACAGCGCCGTGGTTCTCCCCTCAACCCGCTAACCGAATCCAGAGAAGGAACAACCATGCAGAAAAGACTGTCCAGGTTCACCTCCATCGGCGTCCTCGGCCTCACCGGAGCTCTCGTGCTCACCGCCTGCAGCTCCGCAGGCACCGACAGCGCGGGCGGAGAAGCGGGTGCGCTGTCCGGCGACGTCCTCTTCTACGACACCAGCGGCGGCGACGTATGGGAGGGGCTCAACGAGACCCTCTTCGCCGACTTCACCGAGGAGACGGGGGTGACCGTCACGGACGACTACAACGAAGCCTCCACGAAGTTCTTCGCCGCAGCCCAGAACGGCGCCGTCGACTGGAGTCTCGTTTTCCTGCCCTCGCTCAGCGACGCGCAGGAAGCCGCCGAGAACGGCTATCTCGCCGAGATCGACACGAGTATCGTGCCGGTCGACAAGCTCGTTGACGGCACCCACTCGGAGACGGGCATCGAGGTCGGCACGTTCGGGATGGTGCTCGCCTGGAACACCGAGAACTTCCCGGCCGACGCGCAGCCGCAGACGTGGAACGACCTCTACGACACGCAGGCGTTCCCCGGCAAGCGCTGCTTCTTCAACAACCCGCAGTACGGCTGGACCCTCGAGTCCGCGTTGCTGGCCGACGGCGTCGCCGCCGACGAGCTGTACCCGCTCGACGTCGACCGCGCCCTGGCGAAGCTCGACACCATCAAGAGCGACATCACCTGGTGGTCGAGCGGCGCGCAGTCGATCGAGAGCTTCGAGAACGGCTCGTGTGACCTCGGCATCGTGTGGGCCAACCGTGCATCCGTTGCGGCGCAGAACGGCTTCCCCATCGACGTCAGCTGGGACCAGGCCGGCTACGCGAACAGTGTCTGGGCCATCCCAGCGGACGCACCGAACCCGGAAGCGGCTCAGCACCTGCTGAAGAGCGTCATCGAGAACACCGAGGGGCAGATCGCCTTCGGCTCGCGCGTGCCGACCCCGATCCCGGCGGCCACCAAGGGGCTGGGAGTCGACGGATTCGCCGCCGAAGTTCAGCCGTTCCTGCCGGTCGGCGAGAACACGGCCACCGCGATCACGCTCGACGCCGACTACTACAAAGCCAACAACGCTGACCTGACCGACCAGTTCAACCGCTGGGTCGCGCAGTAATCACCTGCCGAGGCCCGGGGGAACATCCACCCTCCCGGGCCTCGCACCCTGTCCCAACGCAGAGAGAAGGAACCATCGTGAGAATCGTCTGCATCGACGGCGAATCGCAGTACTACGACATCGTGAAGCGCGATGTCATCGAACCGCTCGCCGTGTCTGGCCACCAGCTCGACTGGTTCGAGGAGCGCTTCGCCGACGCCGACGCCACCATCGCGAGAGCGCAGGGCTACGACGGCGTCTACATCATCGGTGACCAGGGTCCGCTTCCGGAACGGTTCCTGTCCGAGGTGCCAGGACTCAAGCAGGTCAGCTTCGTGGGCACCGGCGCTCACCGATTCGTGAACGTCGCGGAAGCCGAGCGACTCGGCATCACCGTCACCAACGTTCCTGACTTCGCCAGCCGCAGCGTCGCCGAGCACGCCATCGCGCTCATGTTCGCGCTCGCCCGGCGCGTGCCGGAAGGCGACCGCATCGTGCGCGCCGGCGACTGGCAGAAGAACCAGGGCATCAAGCTGCGCGGCCGCGTGCTCGGCGTCGTCGGAACCGGCGCCATCGGTCGAGAGGTCATCGACATGGGTCACGCCCTCGGGATGGAGGTGGTGTTCTGGAACCGCACAGAGCGGCCCGAAGCCGAGGCAAAGCTCCCCGCACGTCGCGTGACCCTCGAAGAACTGTTCCGAGTGAGTGACGTGGTCTCACTCCACCTCACCCACACGCCGGAGACTGAGGGCCTCATCTCGGCCGAACTGCTGAGTTCCCTGCCCAGCAACGCCATCGTTATCAACACCGCCCGCGACGAGATCCTCGACAGGGACGCGCTCCTCGCGCTCCTGCGCGAGGAGCGCATCTTCGGCGCGGGGCTCGACGTGTTCGAATCCGAGCCACCACAGCTCGACCAGCTGCCCGTCGAGCATCCGAACCTCATCCTCACCCCGCACATCGGCTTCCACACCGACGAAGCCGACGAGGTCTTCGCCATCGCGGGGCAGAACATCGTCGCGTTCGCCGAAGGCGCCCCGCGCAACGTCGTGCGCAGCACCACACTCTAGCCAGCAGCATCCGACATGAAGGAACCAATGGACATCCGCCACGCCACCCACCCCGACGAGCTCACGCACATGAGCGACGAGCAGCTGCGATCTCGCTTCGTGATCAGCGACCTGTTCGTCCCAGGCAACGTCTCCCTCGTCTACAGCCACGAAGACCGCATGGTGCTCGGAGGCGCGACGCCGATTCCCGGAGCAGCGCTCGACCTCGAGACACCCGCGGAGCTCCGGGCCGACTACTTCTGCCAGCGCCGGGAGCTCGCCGTGACGGGACTCGGCGGGCACGGCACGGTCGTCGTCGACGGCACCCGCTACGCGCTCGGTCACATGGACGCGCTCTACATCGGTCGCGGCGCACGCGAGATCTCGTTCGAAGCAGACGTCGAAGGCACCCGCTTCTTCCTCTCCTCCGCCGTGTCAGGCGAAGCGCACCCCACCACCCTCATCCCGAAGGCCGAAGCCCTCACGACCGAGACCGGTGAGGTGGAGCACGCGAACCGGCGCATCGTGCGCAAGCACATCCACGAGGACGGGGTGCGCAGCAGTCAGCTTGTGCTCGGCATCACCGCGCCCGAGACCGGCAGCGTCTGGAACAGCATGCCGCCCCACACCCACGACCGCCGCACCGAGGTGTACGCGTACTTCGACCTCGACGAGAACGAGCGGGTCTTCCACTTCATGGGGCTGCCAGGCCAGACCCGCCACGTGCTCCTCAAGGACGGCGACGTCGTCATCTCCCCGGCCTGGTCGATGCACTTCGGGGTCGGCACCACCAACTACTCGTTCCTGTGGGTCATGGCCGGCGAGAACCAGTCGTTCGCCGACATGGACCAGATCACGGTGCCGCAGATCTAGTCGCGGGGTGCGTCCGCCGCACGCCGACAAGTCGTCACACGAGGCTGCGCCTGGAGTTCATCGCTCCGGGCGCAGCCTCTTCGGCGTGGTGCCCTGCGGGGATACGTCGAACGGGGCGGTCGCAAAGCAGGGAGTCGTTCGACCTGAGTGTTGATGCACGATTGTGGCCGACCGAGCTCTCTCCTAGGCTCGTCCCATGAGGGCGACTCGTGTGCTTGCCGTGCTGGGGGCATCCGCCGTGTCGCTCGCCGGGTTCGCGGGGTGCATGAGCGAGGTGACGTACACGCGGAACGGCGTCGAGGTCACCCCGGATGCGGAGCTCGTCGAGTCTGGCTACGCCGACATCGACCCCTGCAGCGCGATCTCGGACGAGACGCTGAAGGCGGCCGGATTCGCGTCGCCGTCAGCTGCCCAGACGCTGTCGCCGGACCCGGACTGCGAGTGGCGCGACGGCATGAAGTCGGCGCCGACGCTGCTGCTGTGGGTGGATGGGCCCACCGAAGCAGACGAGCTGTCGGAGCTCATCGAGGTGAGCGGCGTCGAGGTCGAGGTGTACTTCCAAGCGGGCGCCTCCGGCCGCTACGTGGCCCGGTTCGACGACCTCACGCTGACCCTCAACGCCGACCTCGAACTCGAGGGGGAGTTCGACGAGAACTCCGACGCGTTTGGCAAAGACATTCTCGCGCGCGGGCTGACCGATGCGATGGAGGCATACGGGAAGGTGTAGGGGCGGGCGCGAGCCGCACGATCAGGTCGGCGTAACCTGAGGCGTCTCCTCGAGGGGGGACGCGTCCAGTCGCTCCCCGACGATCGCCATCGCTCGCT
The DNA here is from genome assembly GCF_013409665.1 of Pseudoclavibacter sp. JAI123. Lineage (NCBI taxonomy): Bacteria > Bacillati > Actinomycetota > Actinomycetes > Micrococcales > Microbacteriaceae > Pseudoclavibacter > Pseudoclavibacter sp. JAI123. The sequence continues at coordinate 142,685 of NZ_JACCCM010000002.1, forward strand.
GCTGCACGGGGTTGAGCACCGAGGCCGAGTACTCGTCGAAGAGGCCGGCCGCGTCGGTCAGGTCGAGCTCCGGCGCATCCGCGCGCAGCGAATGGACGACCTGCGCGAACGTCGCGACGAAGCGGTCGATGAAGGCGTCGAGCGTGTCCTCGCTGGTGTGCTCGCCGAGCTGGTGGAACTCGGCGGTGATCGCGACGATCTGCGGCACCAGCTCGGGATCGCTGAGCTGCTCGTAGTAGCCGACCAGGTGCGGCATCCCTTCTTCGCCGACGAGGTGCGCGAGAAGCACGGTCTGGTCGCGGTCCATCTGCTCGAGCTCGGGGGAGAGGTGGCCCGAGAGGGTGCCCATGAAGGTGGCGAGCTCCGGCGGCAGGTCGGGTGTCGTGGGGAGGCCGCGCAGCTGAGCGATGAGGGCCCGCTGCGCGGCGAGGCACTCGATCTGTGCCGCGAGCTCGGCGTCGAGGCGGTCGAGCATCGCGGGCGTCTCGGCACCGTCTTCGTCGAGGAGGCTCGGCATGTCCTCGAGGGCGATGCCGAGTGCGGCCAGGCGGCGGATGCGCAGCACCCGGATGAGATCGTGCACCCCGTACTGCCGGTACCCGTTCGAGGTGCGGGGCGGCTCATCCAGCACCCCGACCTGGTGGTAGTGCCGCAGCGCGCGCACCGTGACGCCGGCGCGGCGGGCGAGCTCACTGCTGTTCATCGCACACCACCCGAGTTCACGCTCGCTGCTTGGGGTTCCAGTCTACGAAGCGGGCGGGCGGCGAGGCCGTAGGCGAACGCGCATCCCCACGCCCCGAACAGCACAAGCGCGGCGGCGTTGACACTCACGTACTCGGTGAGCACGGCCGCGAGCATGATGCCGACCGAAGGGGCCGCCGTCGTGAGCGCGTTCTGGGTGCCCATGATGCGGCCGCGCAGCTGCTCGGGGATGCGCTCGATCATGAGCACGCCCATGAGGCTGCCGAAGAGGCCGCTTGCGAGGCCCATGACGAAGGCGCCCGCGAACACGACCCACACCGAGGTGAGGAGGCTGATGAGTCCGATGCCGATGGTCGTGCCGATCATGCCGACCACGAACCACGCGCGGCGCGGGCCGCGGGTGCCGGCGATCGCGTAGGTGCCGCCGCCGACGAGCATGCCGAGGGCGAGCGCGCTGAGCACGAATCCGAGGAGCCCCGGCTGGTCGACCTGCGTGAAGTAGACGGGCAGCACGAGCCCCTGGAGTCCGGCGAGCACGAGCACCGACACGAGGCTGAGCGCCGTGGTGGCGACGAGGAAGGGACTGCGGAACAGGGCCCGCCAGCCGTCGCGCAGCTGCGACCATCCGCTGCCGACCGGGGCGGATGCGCGCGTGCCGTCGTCGGCGACGATCTGACCGACCGCCCTCGGGATGAGGAGGGTGGCGAGGGCGGCGAGGAGGGAGGTGGCGGCGGTGATCCAGAGCACGGTGGAGCCGTCGAAGAGCACCATCAGGGTTCCGGCGGCGGCGGGGCCGATGAAGATGGCGACGGCGCTGAGGCTCTCGCGCACGCCCATGAGGCGTTCGGAGCTGATGTTGCCGTGGCGCACGATGGCGGGGAGCAGGGCTTCGCGGGCGGTCATGCCTGGCACGTCGCCGAGGGACCCGATGATGCCGAAGAGGATGAACCAGCCGAGGTTGAGGCCCGAGACGAGGTCGATGATCGGCAGGGCTGCGATCGAGGCGGCCGAGATGAGGTCGGTGACGACGGATGAGGTGCGCCGGTTGATGCGGTCGATCACGACCCCCATGACGAGGCCGGCGAGCACGGCCGGGATGGCCGTGGCGGCCGCGACTGTGCCCGCTCCGAGAGCGCTGCCCGTCGTCGACAGCACGATGAGGGGGAGGGCGATGCCGGCGATCGAGTTGCCGAGCAGGGACAGGACATGCGAGGTGAGGTAGGTGACCGGGAGGAGGTTCATGCGGTCAAGCAGAAACTATGACGTTGGGGCGGGGTCAAGTGGCCCAGCGGCTGCGCCCTGCGGGGGGCCGCCGGTGGCTTCAGCGCAACTTCGGTGCTTCGATGGAGGAAACGCTCATGCGGGCGCGAAAGGCTCGACCCTTCAGAACGACTGCGGCCCACCTGCTGTGAGGCTGCATCTCGAAGAAAGGAAGAACTCATGAGCCTTCGGAAGAAAATCGGATCCGTTGTTGTCGCAGCCGGACTTCTGGGCGGGGTCAGCGTTGCGCTCGCTCCAGCCGCGAACGCGGCCACGCACCGTCAGATGGTCTATGGAAGCACGCTCTACGAGTGCCAGAACAGCCTCAACAACGCGGCGAACACCTACGCGAACGCTGGCAAGGACATCACCGGTGTCGACAGTTGCGTCAAGAACACCCAGACCGCTGGCGGCTTCAACAACTATTACGGCTCTGTGCTCTGGGACATCTGATCCCCCGCCGGCGGCTGCACCTCCATCCCCCGCCACGCCACCTCGAGTCCCGCGCGGCACCGAGCGCGCGCGGCCGGGTCGTCGAAACGGTCGCCGCGAACGACGAGCTGGTAGTAGAAGATGCCGGCGATGAGGTCGAAGCACGCGTCGACGTCGAGGTCAGCGCGCAGCGACCCCTCGGCGACGCCGGCGCGCAGCGCGTCTTCGATCGGTCGGCGCCGCACGGAGACGTGCGACTCCCAGTAGGCCTCCTGCAGGGCACGGTCGCTCATGACGAGACGGATGCGCTGCCGGAACCGCTGGTCCGGGTAGTTGGTCTCGTCGAGCTCGGCGGACGCACCCATCAGGAACTCGAAGATGCGAGCCCGCAAGTCGCCGGGCTTGGCGAGGGGTGGGGGCACCGTGCGCCCGACGTCGAGGGCGTCCGCGATGAGGGTCGTCATCGACGGCCACCGTCGGTAGAGGGCCGCCCGACTCACGCCGCTCCGCTCGACGACCCGCGACACCGTCACGGCCTCGTCGGCGTCGATGATCGCGAGCGTAGCGGCGAGGATCTGCCCGTCGAGTTCCTCGGTGCGGGGCCGACCGGGGCCACGCCGAGCCTCGGCATCCTCGCCCGCGGCCGGGTGCGCCGCGGCGCCCGCATCCCGTTCCGCAGATGCGGGCGCCATGGCCGTTGCGGTAGACGTCACGCCAGCGCCTTCGCGCGGAGCTGCGTGACGGTCGCGTCGGTGAGTCCGGCCGCGCGGAGCGGCGCAAGCGGGTCGCCGTGGCGCTCGCGGAGACGCGCGAGCAGGATTCGCATCGACACATCCATGGGTTCGGCCTCGTCGAGGAGGGACCCGTTGAGCTTCGACACCTCTTCGAGGTCCATGCCGAACTTCGCGAGCAGCACGCTCATCGTCGGGCCGATGCGGGTGAGGATCGCGCCCATGTTGGCGTCGGTCTTCGCGTAGTCGCGCACGATGTCGTCGTCCGCTGCGCCGAGCGCGAGGAGCAGCATCGCGGCGAGCACGCCCGTGCGGTCGCGGCCGGCCGCGCAGTGGAAGGCGGTCGCGCCGGGGGAGACGGCGATGATGCCGAGCGCCGTCGCGAGCTGGGGCGCGGCCGTCTCGACCATGAGCGCGTACATCTCGCCCATGCCTGCGTGCGCGCTCCGGTGCTCGTCGGCGGTGGGGATGCCTCCGCCGACGCTGCCCATGAGGGGCAGGTGGTGGTAGGCGACGGCGTGCGCGGCGAGCGGGCCGCGGCCCGTGAGTGCGACCTCGTCTGCGGTGCGCAGGTCGATGACCGAGGTGAGCCCGCCCGCGGTCAGCTCGCGCGCATCCGCTTCGGTGATGACGGACAGGTCGTCGGCGCGGATCGCGAGGCCCTCACGGAGGGTGCCGCCGGCGATGGGGGTGCCGCCGAGGTCGCGGAGGTTGACGGGTGCGGAGAGGGTGATGTCGAGCGTGGCGGTCATGTGAGTCGCTTTCGGATGAGGGCGCTGCCCTGGTCGATCAGCGTGACGAGCACGATGATGCAGATGATGATGGCGCTGAGGTGTCCGTAGTCGTACATCTTCATCGCCGTGGTGAGCTCGAGTCCGATGCCGCCGGCACCGACGAGGCCGAGGATGGTGGCGCCGCGCACGTTGCCTTCGAAGAGCAGCAGCGTGTACGAGACGAGCAGCGGGGCAGCCTGCGGGAGCACCCCGTACTGGATGAGCTGGCGGCGGGATGCGCCGACGGCCTGCATGGCGGACATGGGCCCGCGGTCGACGGATTCCATGGCCTCGGCATAGACCTTGCCGATGGAGCCGATCGAGCCGAGCGTCATGGCGAGGATCCCGGCGAACGGCCCGAGGCCGACGGCCGAGACGAACATGAGCGCGAACACCAGGTCGGGCACCGAGCGGATGATGTTCATCACCCAGCGGGCCGGGTAGTACATCCACTTCGGGGCGATGTTCGACGATGCGGCGAACGCCATGAACAGGGACAGCACGGCCCCGAGGACGGTGCCGACGATGGCCATCTGCAGGGTCTCGATGAGGAGCGCGAAGATGGTGCCGAACTTCGAGAAGTCGGGCGGGAACAGGCGCGAGAGGAACTCGCCCATGTTGATGGCCCCGTCGCCGAGCTTCGCGAAGTTGAACTCGGCGCCCGCGAACGACCACAGCAGCACGATGACGGCGACCGGGATGCCGAGCATGAAGCGCGCTCGCGGGATCGAGAAGGCGCGTTCGAGGCGGTCGCGCTCGGCGGTCGTGAGTGAGGGCGTTGTGGATGCGCGGGGCGGCTTAGGCGCGGTGGTGGTCATCGTGGGCCTCCTCGTCGTCGTAGAGCACGGAGAGCTTGTCGGCGTCGAGCGCGCCGGTTGGCGCGGAGACGAGCATCTCGCCGTGGCGGAGGCCGATGATGCGGTCGGTGTGGCGCAGCGCGAGGGGCAGCACGTGGAGGCTGACGAGCACGGGGATGCCGTCGCGGGTGGCGATGTCGCGCAGCAGTTCGAGCACGGAGTCGGCGAGCTTCGGGTCGAGGGATGCGACGGGTTCGTCGGCGAGGATCACCCGCGGCTGCTGCATGAGGGCGCGGGCGATGGCGACGCGCTGCTGCTGGCCGCCGCTCAGCGAACGGGCGGGGTCTTTCGCCTTGTGGGCGATGCCGACGCGGTCGAGCAGCTCCATCGCGCGTCTGCGGTGCTCGCTGCTGAAGCCGCCGACGATGTTGATGGGGCCAGCGCTGTGGAGGGTGCCGGTGAGCACGTTCGTGAGCACGCTGAGGCGGGGGATGAGGTTGAACTGCTGGAACACCTGCCCGACGCCTGCGCGCAGCTGCCGAAACTCGCCCCGCCGGAGGTTGGTGACATCGTGGCCGGCGACGCGTGCCGTGCCGCCGGTGATTGGGGCGAAGCCGGTGAGGCTGCGCATGAGTGTCGACTTGCCGGAACCGGACGCGCCGAGGAGGGCGACCATCTCGCCAGGGTGCAGGTCGAGGTCGACGCCGTCGAGCACGGTCGTCTCGTCGTAGGCGACCCGGAGGCCGCGCACGGTGACGAGGGGGAGGCGGGCGAGCGCATCCATGTCGCTGGTGGTGTTCGTTGCGGCGTTGGGCGCCGTGCTTGTGATGGGTGCCGGGGCGAGGTTCGTCATTCGAGGTCCTCGAGCTGGACGCCGGCGACGCCTGCGATCTCGACGAAGCCGTCGAAGACGGAGGGCTCGGGGTCAACGGAGACGGGGAGTCCGATGAACCCCGAGCCGAGGGCGCCGAGGGCCTCGGCGTTCTCCTCGACGAAGACGGCCTGGATGGCGTCCTGGATGATGGTGCGCTTCTCGTCGCTGAGCTCGGGGCTGCCGAGGACGCTGCCCATAACGGGCATGGGCGCGCTCTCGCCGACGCCGCGCCACTCGCCGTCAGCGAAGGGGAACATGGGTGCGCCGAGCTCGGTGAGCATGATGGAGGTGCAGGCGGCGTCGACCTGCCCTTGTTCGAGGGCCGCGAAGGAGCCCTCGTGGCCGCCGGCGAAGATCGCCTCGTAGTCGGTGCCCTGCTCGAGGCCGGCCTCGTGAAGCATGTGGACGGGCATGAAGTACCCGGAGCTGGAGGCCTGGTCGGCGAAGGCGACGGTCTTGCCTTCGAGGTCGGTGAGTTCCTGCACGGGGGAGTCGTTGAGGACGACGCAGGTGGAGACGGGGTCTTCGCTGCCCTCCCAGGCGAGCAGCGCATCCACTTCACCCGTGTTGACGGCGAGGGCGGAGGGGAAGCCGCTCATGATGCCCATGTCGACGTGGTCGGCGCGGATGGCTTCGACGACGCTCAGGTAGTCGGGCACGTCGGTGACCTCGACCGTGTAGCCCGTCTCGGCTTCGAGGAGCTCGACGAGGGCGTCGATGGGGTTGGCCTGCGTGGGGTCTTCGCCGAGGGGGATCGTGGCGATCGTGATGGTCGTGTCGTCGGCGGTGGCCTCAGCCGTCTGGCAACCGGTGAGGGCGAGGGCGCTGACGCCCATGATGCCGAAGGCGAGGAGCGGTGAACGGCGCATGTTCGGGGTCCTTCCGAGGGATGCTCCCGGGATTTCGAGAACACCGGTATGCAAACTCGCGAAGGTGACCGGCAATTACGAGACCGGTGGACTGGAAATTAGCGCGGAGGTGAACAGTTGGGGCGAGGTGTCGGTGCGGTACGTTCGAACTGTGGTGAGTGACGAGACAGCGAAAGAGGTCCGAGCCTTCGTCGAGGAGCGCGACTGGTCGCAGTTCCACACCCCGGAGAACCTGGCGAAGAGCATCTCCATTGAGGCCGCCGAGCTCCTTGAGTGCTACCAGTGGGATGCTGATGCCGACGTTGCACGCGTGCGCGAAGAACTCGCTGACGTCGTGACCTACTCATTCATGCTCGCGGATCGCCTTGGCCTCGATCTTGACGAGATCGTGATTGCCAAGCTCGCAAAGTCGCGAGAGAAGTACCCGGTCGAGCTGTCCAAGGGGCGGAGTACGAAGTATGACGCGCTTTGAGATCGAGCCCGTCCCGTTCCGCCCGGATGCGATTCAGCGGTGGTCGGCGGCTGACGAGCGGCGTCGGAACTGGCCAGTGGTCTATGTCCTGGATGGTCCCCGGGGTGCGCGTCGCGGCTCGGTCTATGTCGGTGAGACCATCAGCGCAGAAGGTCGACTGACGCAGCATCTCGCGAGCGAGACCAAGATCGGGATGCGTTCCGCGCGGATCATTCTCGACGACACGTTCAATAAGTCAGTCTGCCTCGACCTCGAGTCGCACTTGATCCGCTGGTTCGCCGGTGACGGCGAATACACGGTGCTGAACGGCAACGAGGGCGTCGCCGATTCCGCCTATTACTCCCGGGAGGACTACCGGGAGTCGTTCGAGGAGATCTTCGAGCAGCTACGGGCCGAGGGACTCTTCGAGCAGACGATTCCGGAGATCGAGAACAGCGACCTCTTCAAGCTATCGCCGTTTAAGGCGCTCTCCCGCGACCAGGCCTTGGCCGCAGACCAGATCTTGAAGGGCCTGTTCGAGGATCTCGAGCTCAAACGTGATGTCAGGTCGATGAGCGTGGTCGAGGGGAGTCCTGGCACCGGGAAGACCATCGTTGCGATCTACCTGCTCAAGCTTCTCGCCGAGATTCGGGACTGGGATGAGAACGAGCCGCGCGAGTCCAACACGCTGTTCGCTGACTTCTTCGTCCCGGAGAACAAGAAGCTGCTTCAGGGCACGCGGATGGGGTTGGTTGTTCCCCAGCAGTCGCTCCGTCGTTCGATTCAGAAGGTCTTCAAGAAGACCCCGAACCTCCACCCCAAGATGGTCCTTTCGCCGTTTGATCTCGGTAAGGTCGTCGACCCGTTCGACATCCTGTTCGTGGATGAGACTCACCGACTCAACCAGCGCGCGAATCAACCATCGGGAGTCCTGAACAGGGACTTCGGGGAGATCAACGCGCGTCTCTTCGGCACCGATGACCCCCGCTATACGCAGCTCGATTGGGTGCGCGCGCAGTCGCGGCACAGCATCTGCATGCTGGACGTCAACCAGACTGTCCGCCCGGCGGACCTCCCCAGGGAGACGATGCTGGCGCTGGTCGACGAGGTGCGGGGCGACGAGCGCCACTACCCGTTGATGACGCAGATGCGAGTGAAGGCGGGGTCGGACTACATCGGCTTCGTGAATCGGATGCTCCGCGGTGAGAAGAACCTTGTTGTCCCGGATCTCGGAGAGTACGACCTGCGGTTCTTTGACGACGTGGGGGAGATGCGCGCGGCGATCCGGGAGCGGGATGCTGAAGTCGGCCTTTCGCGAATGGTCGCTGGGTACGCGTGGGACTGGGTGTCGAAAGGCAAACCCGGAGTCTTCGACATCGAGCTCGACGGCGAGCGGATGCGCTGGAACAGCACAGACAAGGACTGGATCAACTCACCGAACTCGTTGGAGGAGGTCGGGTCGATCCACACGGTGCAGGGCTACGACCTGAACTATGCGGGCGTCATCATCGGGCCTGATCTGAAACTCGATCCGGCTACGGGTGAGATTCGCGCGGACAAAGCTGCGTATCGGGACAAAAAGGGGAAAGAAGCGAACAAGGTCCTCGGCAAGGCGTACGGGGATGCGGAGCTGCTCGAGTACATTCGCAATATCTACTCGGTTCTAATGACCCGCGGGATTCGAGGGACGTATTTTTACGTAAGTGACCCCATGCTGTGCCTTGATGTAGCTCGAGCCATCTCCTAGAAAAACTCGGGTGAATCGAGGCTGGGCATTGTTGGCTTTACTCGGGGGTTAGCTTGCTCTCCTCGGCGCAAGTAGTCGTGGTGAGTTTCGCTCGAAGCGCGGTATGCCGTAACTGATCGTCTTCGATCCAGGGCAGTCTTGCAAGTTCTCGGAACTTACGTGCCCGCTATTGCCTAAGTCCGTCGTCACGTATTGAGACGAAAGATTCCTTCATGGTAGTGATGTTTCGAAAGCTGAAACTAGTTGCCCACAATCCTTTCTGTGTGGTGTGCGGTGATGATGTCCTGTTCGAACATATGATGCATGTGAGGATTATCTACAGGTTCCGGAGAGGTCAAATATCCAACAGTCCGTCCAGCGCTTGGTCGACCGAGTTGGTCTTCGGTGTGTTCGGCGGAGTCTTGGCGTGCTTGATGGTCTCCGTCGTAGTCCAATTTGGAGTGTAGACCCACTCGGCGCGCCTTAACTCATCGGATTTCCCGGGCTTCCAGAACTCGATCGGCGCTCTCCGGGCTCGCTTCTGTACGAGCGCCGCGATATCCACCATGAAAACAACGGTGTCAATACCTCGCCATGTCTTGGTGTTCGGGCGGGCAGTCATGATCCTGTGCACGAATCGCAGGTCTTCCAGTTGGACGATCTCTCGACCCCAGTCGCTGTCTAACTGGTCACGTTGAATAAGGAAAAAGAACGTCTCGCGATCAAGGACAAACTTCACGATGTCTTGGAATCGTTCGTCGAGCTTTGGGGCATCCCGGCCTGCGTCGTTTCGTAGGTCATTTTGCTTGCGTTGCAGTCTTAACCCGGCTGCGGCTTGCACGTGCTCCGCACTAATCTTGAAGCTGTCGGTCAGTCCTTTTCGTTGAGTTTCCTCCCAGCCGGCGTCGGCGGCCGCTATCAGAAGATCGAAGTAGTCTCTAGCCACGGCGCCGCCCGCTACGAGAACTGCCCGCTCGCGTGCCGTTTCTGTCAAGACCTCCCTCAGTCGTAGGGAGGTTGGAGCAAGGACGCCATTCGTCACATCTTCCAAGAAAGTCTTGGCGGTAGCAAAGTCGGCGAGGCCCACGTCCAAGGAAAGGTGCTGCAGGTCGTGCGGTGGTTGCATGCCAAGGGGAGGGTCTCCGTCCGCGTAAGACTGTGTTCGCGAGAGGACGCTTCCAATCTTGAGCCATACCCTGCTCCTCTTGGTGATCCCGTGCAAGTGGTCCAGAACCAGGGGCTGCGTGTTTCTCGCTATGAAATAGAAGTCGTCAAGGACCACCAGGAGCGACTCTCTGCCGTCTAAGCTCGCAGCTGCTTCCAGCGTGCCCGAAATCTGCGGCGCCAGATCTCTAAGAAAGTCCTCTTTTCGTCTCGTTCTAGTTGTGACTAGCGACTTTCGAAGGTGACGGCTGGTGGTAGCCATCGCATTGCCTGAGATTTGGGCGTACTTTAGCGCGATTCCCCCTGTCAGCGTGACCAGCATCTCGCGACCGCTTGTTGAAGCATTTTCGGTCGTTTCAGTGACTTCCGGTCCAGCATCTCTTAGGGCCTGAAGGACCGGTATTATCCTGCGTAAATCTCGGCGTACCTTGCGCTTTGCCGAGCCCCAGCCGGTAGGCTTAATCGCTCGAAGTATATCGATCACTATTTCGATGAGCACGTCTGGATAATCTCGAGACTTGTGCTGCTCCACGTCAACGAAAATAACCTGGCGACCGGCCAGCTCGGCTCGGTGCTGCAATACCGCGAGAGTGGTTGATTTCCCTACCCCACGCCGCCCAGTGATGAGGTGGTTCACCCCAGATTCGAGCGCCCCCACCATCCCAGGCCGAAGTTCAACGAATCTACCCCTGAGTTCGTCGTCAGCTTGCCGCGTCGTCCGCAACGCTGCGGACAACGCAGCCTTAAATGGTTCGAGATTTTCCCGAGTGAGCACTAACGGCCTCCTGAAGGTTTGGTCGTAGGATAAGGCACGCACCCTGAACTGCGTGAAGACACGTCGTGGTTTTCTCAGAGCGGTTCGTGACTTCAGGTCAAGGTCGTTTCGAGGTCCGATTTTTCCGATTTTGACGCATGTTTACTGGATTAGCGTCGCGTGCCGCCCCCGGTTCAGGGGCGGAACTGGTTGTCCGTGTGAGAGGCTCGCTCCTCCGCCACCCCACTAAAGTTCAGGGGTACCCGCGCGAGCCCGCCCCCTTGTCCGGCTCGCCCGAGAAGAGGACACCCCCTTGACGCAGACACTCACCCGCAAGCTCGGTGTGCCCGGAATCGTGTTCATGGTGATCGCGGCGGCCGCGCCCATCACCGTGGTCGCCGCGAACTTCCCGATCATCTTCGGGGTCTCCGGCTCCGTCGGGGCGCCGCTCATGGTGCTCGTCGCCACCGCGATCCTGCTGCTCTTCTCGGTGGGCTACGCGTGGATGACCCCGCACGTGCCCGACGCGGGCGCCTTCTACTCCTACGTCGACCGTGGTCTCGGGCGGCGCCTGGGGCTCGGCACCGCATCCATCGCCCTGCTCTCCTACGTGCTGCTCACTGTCTCGATGACCTGCTACCTAGGCGTGCAGGCCGGCAACCTCTTCGAGCTGTGGACCGGGATGCAGGTGCCCTGGTGGTTCATCTCCGCCCTCATGATCGCAATCGTTGGGTTCCTCGGCTACCGCAACATCGACCTCTCCGCGAAGGTGCTCGGCGTCGTCCTCGTGCTCGAGGTCGTCGCGGTCATCGTCATCGACGTGGGCGTCCTCGCCTCCGGGCGCGAGCTCACGACGCTGCCGTTCAGTGTCAGCGAAGCCGTCTCGGGTACGCCCGGCCTCGGCCTGCTGTTCGCGTTCCTCGGCTTTTTCGGGTTCGAAGCAACCGCGGTGTTCCGCAACGAGGCCCGCGACCCGGAGCGCACCGTTCCCCGCGCCACCTACATCGCCGTCATTGCCGTCGGCGCCCTGTACTTCGTGTCGTCCTGGCTCGTTATCGCTGGCCTCGGTGCCGACGACGCGGTCGCCCTCTCGAACGAGGACCCGGCCGGCGTCGTCGTGGGCCTCGCCGGCGACGTGGTCGCGCCGATCATGGCCGACATCGTGCAGGTGCTCGTCGTGACGAGCATGTTCGCGTGCATGCTCGCGTTCCACAACATCGTCACCCGCTACCTGTTCACGCTGGGGGAGCGGGACGTGCTGCCGCGCACGCTCGCCGCCGTGCACCCGAAGCACTCTGCGCCGTCACGCGCATCCCTGTGGGTGACGATCATCACCGCCGTCGTCGTGGTCGTCTCCGCGCTCGCGCAGCTCGACCCGGTGCTGCAGATCTACACCTGGTACTCCGGGGCTGGTGCGGTGGGTGTCATCGTCATGATGACCCTCGCGAGCTTCGCCGTCGTCGCCTTCCGCGCGCGATTGAAGCGGGATGCGGCCGAAGGGACGGCCTCGTCGTGGGTCACCGTCGCCTCGCTCGCCGGAGGCATCGGGCTTGTCCTCGTGCTGGTGATCGCGATCTGGAACTTCCCGTTCCTCGTCGGAGGCATCGTCGCCGCGATCATCTGGGGTGCCGTGCTTGCCGGGTTCTTCGCCCTGGGTGCGTTCCTACCAAAGCGACGCTGAACGCGATCGCGGGCGCCGGGTCGAACCGCCCCGGCGCCCGCACCCCGCAACTCGCGGCCCCGCTAGAGATTCACCGCCCCAAGGACGTGCACCTTGATGCCCATGTCCGCGAACATTGCAGCCTTCGCGGTGAGCGCCTTGTCGGCGATCGCCGCGTCGGGGGCGTACGCCAACTGAACGTGGTTCGCCTTGTGGCGGGCCATGAACTGGTTTCGGGAGATGCCGTGCAGCACCACGTGAGCGATCGGCCACTCTGGGTTCGTCGCCTCCTTGCGGCGCTTCGTCTCCTCGGCTGGCAGCTCGACGACTGATCCGCGGAAGATATCGGCCTGCAGGATGCCCTCCGCGATGTAGACGCGACTCAGGACGACCTCGCCCGGCTTCGAGCATCCATTGATCGTCGCCCCACCGGCAGGGAAGAACACCGGGTCCTGACGCCACGCCTCCGCGTTCGACCAGCCGCCCAAGTGCGAGCCAGGAACCGAGCCGGAGATCTCGTAGACCCACACGAACTGCCCGTCGAAGTCCTCGCCCCAACGCACATCATGCAGCGTGTTGTCCGGCAGAAGACCCATTGCACGCCACACCCGGTCGGTGACGAGCGCGTCGACGGCGACGCCTTCGTCCGCTTCGTTGAAGTGCGGGAACGCGCGCCCCTCGTGCAGCACACGGGCACCGTCACGCGAACGCACCGGCGGCCGGTCGGCCGAGTTCAGCAGCCCCTCCGCCAGGTCGGAGGCCGGCACAAGATCCTTCAACCCCTGCTGGTACTGGATGCCCACCGCGTCCAACCCGAAGTCGTCCGCGATACGCAGCGCGGCGATGTACATCTTCAACTGCCACTGCACCTGCTCCCGCGTCAGCTGCGTCGCGTCGTCAGAGCCGAACCGGAAGTGGAGGCCCTGGTCTACGAGCCACGCGAACGCTTCGTCCGCATCCGCATCTTCGACCTTCAGCATCTCCGCGTACAGCGCCGACTGCGACAGTCGCTCCTTGTAGATGCCCGTCTTGTTGAGCAGCTCGTCGTCGATGATCGCGTTGTACATGCCCATGCAACCCTCGTCGAAGACGCCGATGATCGCCTTCTCCGAGGCGAGATTCGCCGCCAGCGCCTCGCCAACAGCCCGCTCCGCGCTCACCGGCAGGTCCCGCTGGGGATGCACGTGGGAGTCGTCGTGCGCGATCACCCCGGTCTGGGTCCACGACCGCAGTCCATCCAGGAACCACTCGTCAGCGAAATCGACGGACCACAGCGTCGAGTACTCGGTGCCCATCTTCGTGAGCGACGCGTTCAGCCCCAGCAGCCCGACGAGTCCCGGCCATTCACCGCTGAAGTTCGCGACCGTCAGAATCGGCCCCCGATGGGTGCGCAACCCCGCGAGCACATGATGCGAGTACTGCCAGACCGCTTCAGCGACGATCAGTGGGGCATCCACCGGGATGTGCTTGAACACGTCGAGCCCCATTCGCTGGCTCGAGATGAACCCGTGGCCGGTCTTCGGGTCGACGTCATTGGCCCGCTGCACGTGCCAGCCGAGGTTCTCGAGCGCGCGAGTCACGCCGTGCTCGAGTTCCAGTTGCGCCGGCCAGCCCGCGATGTTCGCGGACTCGCGCAGGTCGCCAGATGAGATGAGGTATGCGGTCTTCGGGGTCGTAGCTGGGCGGGGGGACAGGGTGGGAAGCGTGTAGGTCACGGGTCTCCGATCAGAGGGGGTGGATGCGGTGCTCAGCTGTGAGCGCCGCGGTGCAGTGCTGCGAGTTCGTGGACGACGGACTTCGAGTCCCCGTAGAGGCGCAGGTAGAGCTCGAAGAGTCCGTCGTAGAAGTCCTTCAGAGCCGGGTTCGGGGTGATCACCTCGGTGGGTGGATTCCAGTCAGTGATGCTGGGCAGGCCGTCTTCGCCCGTCGCACGGGCGAACGCGCGCGCGGCGAGGAACGCGGACCCGTAGCTGGCGCCGATCGTCGCCGATGGCACCTCCTGTGGAAGCCCGCAGACGTCGGAGACGGTCTGGAGCCACAGCTGTCCCTGCGTTCCACCGCCCACGGCAACGATCCGCTGCAGGGCAGCGCCCGCCTCCCGCATCGTCTCGATGTTGTGGCGAACGCCGAAAGCTGTCGCCTCCAGTGCCGCGCGGTACAGGTCGCCGCGGGTGTGCTCGAGTGTCAGCCCGGCGATGACGCCGCGAGCTTGCGGGTCCTGGATGGGGGTACGCTCGCCCGCGAAGTAGGGGAGCGTCAGCAGCCCGTTCGCACCAGGGCCCGAGGCGGCCGCCTCCTCGAGGAGCTGCGGGTACTCGGCGCCCGTGAGGTTCCGCAGCCACGCCGTCAGCGCGCCTGAGGTTGCGAGCCCACCGGCGAGATTGCGAGTGCCAGGGACAGTGCCGACGGTGGTCCACATCGACGGTGAGCGGTGCGTCTCGTCCGTCGTGGCGATGAGGAACATCGTCGTGCCGTACATGACCATCAAGTCGCCGACCTCGAGCGCGCCGACGCTGGCCGCCTCAGCCCAAGCGTCGATCGTGCCGGTGATGACCGGGGTTCCCGGAGCGAGGTGCGTCTCGGCGGCCGCCTCGGCGGTGATGACTCCGGCGACGTCACCTGCCCACGCGAGCCGTGGCCGCTCGAGTGAGCCAGCGTAGCGGTCCCACCACTCCGCGTGCCAGCGCTCGGCCTCGATGTCATAGAGCGGTGACACCTGGCTCGCCGAATGGTGGTCGAGAGAGTACTCGCCGGTCAGCTTTCGCACGAGCCATGAGGCAGGCATGAACAGACGCCGCGCCTGCGACCAATGCTCCGGTTCCGACTCCGCTATCCACGCGATCTTCGGGCCGCCCGCCTGTGAGCTGAGCACCGAGCCGCCGACCGCGGTGATGGCCCCTTCCCCGAGCTCTCGCGTCATCCGGGCAACCTGTTTCGAGGCGCGGGTGTCGATGCCGTAGAGAATCGCCGGGCGCACCGGACGGTCGTCGTCGTCGGCGAGGAGCACGCACGGTCCCATGCCGCTGACGCCGACAGCGTCGACGACAACGCCGGGGAGGGAGGCGACCAGCTCGCGCGCTATGTCGGAGAACTCCGACCACCAGATGTCGGCGTCCATCTCAACCCACCCGGTGCGGGGTCGGTCGACCTCATGCTCGCGCACCACCTGCGCGACGATGGTGCCGTCGCTGGCGACGAGCACGCCCTTGCTGCTCGACGTGCCGATGTCGACTCCGAGTGTGTAACCCATGGGCGGTACCTCCAGGTTTCGAAAGATGTGGCAGTGCAATCGATTACAAATTGGTGGGGAAAGAGAGGCGGGCAGGCCGTTGGTCGCAGGTCAGTCGCGAGCTGCGGCGGCCCGTTGGACGGTGTGAGGCAGCACGACCGTCTGAATCGGGCGCTCATCTCCGGCGATCCGCTCGATGAGCACGCGCGCGGCCACGCTGCCCATCTCCTGGGCGGCGAGCCGCACGATCGTCACGGCGCTGGGTGAGATCGTGCTGAACGGCAGCGAGCCGATGACGGCGACGCCGAAGGTCGGCGGGGTCAGTCCTCGTTCGCCG
Source organism: Pseudoclavibacter sp. JAI123 (assembly GCF_013409665.1). NCBI lineage: Bacteria > Bacillati > Actinomycetota > Actinomycetes > Micrococcales > Microbacteriaceae > Pseudoclavibacter > Pseudoclavibacter sp. JAI123. The sequence continues at coordinate 158,444 of NZ_JACCCM010000002.1, forward strand.
AGCAGCTGAATTGCCCCGACGCCGATCAGGTTGTTGCCTGCGACGACGGCATCCGGTGGCTCCGGCAGATCGAGCAATTCGCTCATCGCGGCGCGGCCGCCGTCGACGTGGAACGTCGAGAACCGGAGGAGGTTCTCATCCACGTCCAATGGAGACGCCCCAAGCGCGGCCCGCCAACCCTCAGCCCGTTCGAGCGCCGTGTCGATGTCCGCCGGGCCCGCGATGTGCGCGATGCGCGTGAACCCGGCCGCAACGAGTTCCTCGGTCGCGGCCGCCCCTGCTGCCCGGTTATCCATCACGACGAGGTCGGCGTCGTGTGCGGTGCGGCGGTCGACGATCACGACGGGTCGGTTCGTGGCGAGCATCTCGTCCAGTCGGGTTGACGCCGAGGCCGGGGCGATGATGACCCCCGCCATCGACTCCCATCCGCTGACTTGCAGATAGCGCGCCTCCTTATCGAGGCGGCCGTCGGAATTGCAGAGCACGACGGAGTAGCCAGCCTCCGACGCGACGTCCTCGACCCCACGGACCATCTCGGTGAAGTAGGGGTTCTGCACGTCGGGGATGATGAGCGCGATCGTCTCGGACTCCCGTCGGCGTAGGTTGCGCGCCACTCGATTCGGCGTGAAGTTCAGTTCCTTCACGGCGGACCTGACCGCTTCGGCTTTCGGTGCGGAGACGCTCGCTCCGTTGAACACACGCGAGACCGTGGCCGTCGAGACTCCGGCGAGTTTCGCGACGTCATAGATCGTCGACATGTCAGCACAGTAATCGATTTCGCGGGGGTGGCACGGAGACAGCGGACGCGGCGTTCGAGTTCGCCGGGCCGGCCTGCGCACCGAAGAGGTGCGCGTGCGCAGGCCGCCCGACTCCATGTGTTCCGCTCCTCGTCGTTCCGGTTACTCGCTGGTTACTCGCTGCTCGCGGCCTTGCGGCGGCGGAGCAGGAGCGCCGCAGCGCCGATGAGGACAAGAGCGAGCGCGGAGGCGGCTCCCAGCCAGGGAACCTCGCCGCCGGTCGTCGCGAGCGAGTCGGTCCCGTCGGCTGTCGCGCTGCCAGTCGACGAGGGCGTGGCCGTCGTCACAGGCGCAGCGGTAGCTGACGTGGTGGCCGTCGGTGAGACGGTCGCCTCAGCGTCGGTCGGGACGGGGACAACCGGAGCATCCGTGGGGGTCGTCGTCGGTGCCGTGGTCGCCGGTGCCGTCGGCGTGGAAGTGACACCCGGGGTCGCACCGAGCTCGAGGTCGGCAAGCGGGATGCGCGAGAACTCGACGTCCTCCTTGTTGGTGCCATAGGAGACGTAGAGCGAGTCGCCCCAGACGAGGCTCTTCTGGTAGCTGTAGCCCGGGTTCTTGGACTTGCCCTCATAGCGCTTCGGCTGCAGGTCGGCCGAGTCGCGGATCACGAAGCCCTGGTCGAAGGTCACACCGTCGGCGCTCAGCACGATGACGAGCGGGTAGCGGGTCTTCGTGCCGGTCAGGCTCCCCGTCAGGTACGCGGTGCCGTCGGGCAGGTTGCCCGCGCTCTGCTTCGTTCGCGAATCAGGCACGTTCGTGACGACGGCCTGAGACCACGTCTCGCCGTCGTCCTCGCTCTTCGAGGCGAGCTTGAACATCGTGCTGCCGCCCTGGTCGCGGAAGGTCATGAAGATGGATCCGTCTGCCGCGACGTGCCAGCTCGGCTCCAGCTCGCGCGACATCTCGTTCTCGAGGTAGGGCTGGTTCTCGAACTCACCCTGAGTCCAGCCGCTCACGCCGGTGGGGTCGTCCGTGTAGTACGGCTTCACGTGGAGGCCTGGCTGGACATGGAATGCGGTCAGCAGGCGGCCGCTCGGCAGGGCTTTGACGTCCTGCTCGATGATGCCGAGCACCGGCTCGCCGGCCTCGTCCGTCACACGCTGTGGCTCCGACCAGGTGACACCGTCGGTGCTGGAGACGTACTCGGTGTACCCGCCGCGAGGTTCGAGCGCTGCCGGCCAGACGTTCAGGTACGCGATGAGCGTCTCTCCGTCTGTCCACCAGCCGCCGTTCGACGTGTACCCGTCGTCGCGGGGCTCGGTGAGCGGAATCGGTGCCGACCACTCGCTGCCGTTGTCGCTCACGCTGTACGTGACGATCGTCTCGGGGGCGTCCTCGTCGAGCGCCGACGACTGCCACTGCGCGTAGAGGCGGTCCTTGAACGGCATGAGCACCGTCCCGTGGTTGAACTTCGCGTCGTCGTCGCCAGGCTCGAAGATGGTCACGGTCTCGGCGTTCTCTGCCTGGGGGAGGCCGAGCGCATTCAGATCCGTGGTGTCGATCAGGCCTTCGGTGACGCCGATCGTGGTCGGTGGCTCGGTGGTGTCCGCGAGGGCTGGGCCCACGGCGATACCTGCGGTGAGCGCGAACGCGCTGAGCAGAGAGCCGCCGATCAAGACAGGGGCGCGGTGCCGGGTTTGGGGGAGCGTCATTGCATCCTTCTTTTCGGTGTGGGGATCGTGCTTCTAGTGGAACCGCGCGACTGCGCGGCGGAGGCGTGCGACGGTGACCTCATCCGGTTCCTGGATGGGCATGCGTCGACCACCTACGTTGTGGCCCGCAATGCGATGCACTGCACGCATCCGGGCTGGAGAGCCGTCAATCGCCGCGACGGCTTCGTCGATGTCGGGTTGGATGCTCGCAATGCGTGCCTCGTCTTCGTCGATCAGCGCGTCTCGCATCCGCACGAACGGGCGGGAGAAGGCGGAGGCCACCCCGGAGATGACACCGTCGGCGCCGGCGGCACCCGCGCGCGCGAAGTCGCCGTCGGAGCCCGTGTAGATCCGGAACTCCTCGGGAAGCTCGCTTCGGAACGAGGTGATGAGCCCGAGCGCTTCACCGCTCACCTTGACGCCGACTACCCCGGGCAGGGTGCTGAGGCGAAGCAGCAGCTCCTGGTCGACGGGGATCCCGGTCCGCGCCTCGAACATGTACACGTAGACGTCGAGCCCGTCGGCCTCGGTGACCACATCGCGGAAGAAGCTGTACACCTCGTCTGGGTGGGCGGGCAGGTAATACGGCGTCAGGACTGCGATTTCCTTGGCGCCCGCCGCACGCGCGCCGGCGATGAGCTGCGTGACCTCATAACGGCTCGCTGCTCCGACGTGCACGATGACGCGGATATCGGTCAGCACTTCGACCGAGAGTCGCGCGACGGCGTTGCGCTCCTCGATCGAGAGCGCCGGGAACTCTCCCGTCGTGCCGAGTACAAGCGCACCCTGCACGCCGGATGCTGCGACGTAGTCGAGGATGCGTCGGCACCCGGCGAGATCGAGCCCGTCGCTTTCGTCGAAGGCGAGGGGGACTGCGGTGATGATGTCGTGCGAGGACATGGGTCGCTTTCTGCTGAGGGGGTATGGCCGGGCTCCGGACGCGATCGCTGATCGCGTCCGGAGTCTTGGGGTCAACTGGAGTACGCCTGATCCATCGACTGGAGTACGGCATCTGGGTCGGCCTGGCCGGAGAACAGCTGCTGGGTGCCGATGAACAGCGCCGACTGCGCCTTGGCGTTCGGCCAGCCCTGGTCTGGCATCGGTGCGGTCTCGCCCGAATCGATGACATCGGCGGCGCCCTGGAGCACGGGGTCGAGCTCGACATCGGTGTTCGTCACGGCCGGGAGGCCGGGTGCAGTGTCGAACCAGACGCTTGTCGCCTCCGGAGTTGCAAGCCAGTCGACGAACTCCAGCGCGTTCGCCTTGTTGGCTGCTCCCTCGTTGACGGCGAAGGCGACACCGATGCCGCGCGGGATGGCCGTCGTGCCCGAGTCATCGCCGGGGAGGGCGAAGAAGCCGAACTCGGTGCCCTCCGGTGACGCGGATGCGAGCTGCGGGTACGAGGCGAGCACCTGCACGACACCGACCGCTTCGCCGGTGGCCACGAGGTTGTACGAGGCGGTGACGTCGGTGCCGAGGGGATCCTCGTTGAAGCAGCCGGCCTCATCCATCTCGAGGTACTTGTCAAAGGCGGACTTCCAGCCGGAATCCGCGAAGGTGGCGGAGCCGTCTGCGAGGCTCGCATCGAATTCGGGAGTCTCGCCGTAGACCGTGTTCGCGACGAGTGCGTACGGGATGAGCTGCGTCACCCAATCGGTCTGGATGCCCAGTGCGAACGCGACCTTGCCTTGCGCCTTCACATCGGCGCAGTAGTCGAGCAGCTCCGTATAGGTCGTCGGAGCTTCGAGGCCGAGCTCGCTCAAGGTCGCGGTGTTGTAGATCGCCCCGACGGCGTCGAGCTTCGACGGAAGGCCGTAGGTGCCTCCGTCGATCTGCAGCGTCTCAGCCGTGCCCGGGTCGACGGTGCCCACCCAGTCGCGATCGGAGAGATCCGCGAGGTAGCCGGCGCCTTGCAGGACATCGATGGCGCCGGGGTTTCCGCCACCGGCCCAGACGGTGAAGACGTCAGGAGCGGTTCCGCTGGAGAGCTGCGTTCGCAACGTCGTCTGGTACTGCGAGGTGTCGGCGACCGTGACGTTGACTTCGATTCCGGTCTTCTCCTCGTAGGCGGCGACAACCGCCTCCATGGGAGCTTGGTTATTCGAGGTGGTGGCGATGTTGAGAGCGTCAGTTGGCTCCATCGAACCCTCGGCGGGTGCGGAGTTCGAGCAGCCCGCGAGGACGAGGGCAGCGATGCTGACACCGGCGACAGCGGCGATGTTGCGCATTTTCATGGTTATGGGGCTCCAGAGAAGGCCGAAACGAAATCAGCCTGAGAGGGGGAGGGGAGGGGGCCGACGTCAGTCGACGGGGAACTGCAATGAGTAGGTGCCCGGTTCGAGCTGCAGCGTTGTGCACGCCGAGCCGAGCTCGGTCACGGTGATGCCCGTGGACCGGCTGATCTCGATACCTCCTTCCGTGATCGTCGAATCGGATGTGCAGGGAAGCTGTGCGGTAGCGGCGGGCCCCGGCGGAACCGTGACCTGCCAGGTGATCCCGTTCGAATCCCGTCCCCAGGAGCTCTCGACTCGACCTCGTGGTGTCTCGAGGGCACCGGTCGCGTGATCAAGATGGGGGTCGAATCGTGGCGCGAGCGCCAGCTGCTGGAACCCGGCCGAGGTCTCGGACTGGCGTATGCCGAGGATCCCGGAGAGGAACCACTCGCCGACCGAGCCGAGCGAGTAGTGGTTGAAGCTGTTCATCCGTGCCGATTGGAAGCCACCTTCTGAGCTCCAGCCGTCCCAGCGTTCCCAGATCGTGGTCGCCCCGTTCTTGACGGAGTAGAGCCAGGACGGGTACTGCTCGTTGTGCAGCAGCTGGAAGGCGAGATCCTCACGGCCGATCTCGGCGAGGATCGGACAGAGCAGGCCAACCGTGACGAACCCCGCCGTGAGTGTCGTGCCCGCGCGGACGACAGCTTCCACGAGCCTGTCTGCGATGCGCCCACGCTCCGCCTCGTCGGCGTGGAGGTCGAAGGCGAGCGTCAGGAGATAGGCACCCTGAGTGTCGCCGGCGACGGTTCCGTCGGCTTCGACGAACTCGTTCCGATACGCCTCGACGATGCGGGCGTGCAGCGACTCGAGCTCATCGGCCTCTTCCGTCCGGCCGAGCACGCGCAGGGAGCGCGCCGTCAGATCTGTGCTGTACGCGAAGTACGCCGTGGCCAGGAGATCCTTGCGAGTCTCCGCCCCGACCTGCAGCCAGTCGCCGTAGTTGTTGCCTACCTGGTTTCGCCAGATGAGGTCCGTGTTGTGCCGCTCGATGTGCCGGACCCAGGCGATCATCGACTCTGCCGATTCCCGCAGGATGACGTCGTCGCCGGTCGCCCGGTAGATGTTCCAGGGGATGGTGACGCCGCCGTCACCCCAAGCCGGGGCTCCTTCCCGGAGGTGGATGAGGTGCGGCGCGATGTCGGGGAACGCCCCGTCGTCGCTCTGCGCGCTCCGCACATCCCGCATCCATCGGCGAAGCAGAGGCGCGACATCGGCGATGGCGAGAGCTGTCGGCGCGAAGACCTGCGCGTCTGCGAGCCAGCCGAGGCGTTCGTCGCGTTGCGGGCAGTCGGTGGGAATGGAGACGAAGTTGCCGCGCAGCCCCCATTCGATGTTCTGGAAGAGCCTGTCCAGGGCCGGGCTCGACGAGGCGAACTCGCCGATGATGTCGAAGCCGTTGTGGAGGACGACAGCCGAGATGTCGGCAGGATCGAGGTCGCCGTCCAGGCCTTGGACTTCGGCGAACCGGAAGCCGTGGAGTGTAAAGCGTGGCTCGAACGTCTGCTCAGCGGCCCCGTTGGTCCAGAACACGTCGACTGGCTCCGCGGTTCGGAGATTGGCCGTGTACAGCTCCCCGGCGTCCAGGACTTCGGCGTGGTTCAGCTGGATGCGCGTGCCTGCCGCCTGTCCTCGCACGGTCAGTGACACGCGGCCGACCAGATTCTGTCCGAAGTCGACGATGTGCCGCCTCGGCTCACGTTCCGTGACCGACACTGCCTTCAGCGTCATGGTCCGCCGGACCCCGGGGTCGACCTCCGGCGTGAGCTTTGAGTGATCGTGGTCGACGACGACAGCATTCGACCACCCCTCGAGATCGCTTCCGGGAAGATACCAACCGGGCTCTTCGTGCCTGGAGTCCTCGTACTGGCCCATGAGCTGGTCCGCGTAGATGATCTCGCTCGGAGCCTCGCGCCAGGAGTCGTCGGTGGCGATGACGCTGCGGCCGCCATCCGCGGCATCGAGCATGAGCTGCACGAGCAGCGCAGGCTCCTTGCCGTAGTGCTGAGCCTGGTGTCGGCGATCCGTGCCGATGAAGCCGACGTACCAGCCGTCGCCGAGGAGGGCAGCGATGCTGTTCTGGCCGACTCGGAGCAGCCCAGAGACGTCCCAGGATTGGTACGTGATGCGGTCGCGGTACTCGGTCCAGCCGGGCGCGAGCTCGTCGGTGCCGACTCTCGTGCCGTTCACGTAGAGACGGTAGATGCCGCGGGCTGACGCGTGAACTCTTGCGGACTCTGGAACCGCGTCGAGCTGGAAGTGGCGGACGAAGCGCCGAACCGGCTGCAGCTTGTTGACGGTGAAGCTGATGTCCGTGTCCTGCGGCGGCACGGCGGTCTTCCGGAATACAGGGTTCTTGCCGATCCAGGCGGCGCTCCACTCATCCGGATGCACGATGCCGGTGGCGAAGCGACTCGTCGTCGTGGAGGTCTCGCCCGTCGCATCCTCGATGTCGAGCGTCCATTCGTAGGCGGCGGAGCTTGACAGCGGGTAACCGCGATACCGTGCCGCGGTCGTCTCGATCGTCTCGACGCGCCCCGATTCCCAGACTCGCACCCGCCCACCGGGCAGCAGTGCGTCGACACGGATGCGGTAGGCCAGCTGCCGCGAGCCGCGGTCGGCCGAGCGGAGTCGCCACGAGAATGTGGGGGAGGTGACGATGCCCTGCGGCTCGCGCTGGCCGTCGACGCTGAGGTCGTACGCTGCCACGCTCATCCCTTCAGCCCTCCTGCGAAGCCCTTGATGATCTGCTTCTGCATGAGGAAGTAGACCGTCAGCACGGGTAGGACGCTGATGATGAGGCCCGCGAAGACCACTGGCCAGTTGGAGACGAACTGACCGACGAACGCGAAGAGCGCGACGGGGACTGTCTGCTGGGGCGTGCCGCTGAGGTAGAGGAGCGGCACCAAGAAGTCGTTCCAGATGGTGATGGCGTTGAGGATGATCACGGTGCCGGTGATCGGGCGGAGCAAGGGGAAGACGATGCTCACGAAGGTGCGAACTGGACCGGCCCCGTCGATGGCGGCGGCCTCCTCATAGTCTCGATCGAGGGTTCGGAGGAAGCCCGTGTAGAGGAAGACGGAGAACGGCACCTGGCTGCCCGTGTAGAAGAGGATGAGCGAGAAGAGAGAGCCGAGGAGGCCGAGGTCCCTCATCGTCTGGTAGAGCGGAATCAGAGCCACCTGGAACGGAATCATCATGCCGACGAGGACCACCCAGAAGAGGGCAGTGGAGAGCTTGGACAGCACTCGTGCGAGCGGGTATGCGGCCATGGCGGAGATCGCGACGATGAGCACGACGCTCGTGACCGTCACGATCGCACTGTTGAGCAGCGCCGACGCGAGTCCCGCCTGGTTCCAGGCCTCGATGAAGTTCCCGAACGTGGGCTGGGTTGGTGGGAGCAGCGGAGATGATGTGTCGCCGGATGGGCGGAGCGCCATGTTGACGAGGATGTAGACGGGGAAGACGAAGACCACCGCGAGGGCGAGCATGACGACTTCACGGGCGAAGGTCGCCTTCGAGTATCGGAACATCAGCTGTTCGCCTTCCTGGACAGACGCTGCTGGCCGACGGAGAAGATCGCGACGACGACGGCGAGCACAAGCGCCATGGAGATGCCGTAGCCGAACTCGTTGAACTGGAAGGCCGACTTGTAGAGCAACGTCGACAGAGTCTCGGTCGACCCACCCGGGCCGCCAGCGGTCAGTACGAACACCTCGGTGAACATCTTGAGCCCGCCGATGATCGTCAGCATGATGTTGATGGCGAGCGCGGGACCGAGCAGGGGGCGAGTGACGTACCAGAAGCGCTGCCAGGCGCCGGCGCCGTCGATCGCGGCTGCCTCGTTGACCTCCTGGGGGATGGACTGCAGGCCAGCCAGGTAGATCACCATCGAGTAGCCGGCGTGCTGCCACACGATCATCCCGATGACCGAGACGGACGCCCAGAAGGGATCGCCGAGCCAGCTCGGGGCACTTTCTCCGAGGCCCACCCCGCCGAGCAGGGCGTTGACGGCACCGTCGGGTGCCAGGAGGAACTTCCAGAGGTAGGCGACGACAACCGGTGTGATGACGACGGGTGCGAAGAAGAGGACGCGGAGGAAGTTCTGCGACTTGAGTCCGCTGTTCACGCCGAGCGCGAGCAGGAGGCCGATCAGGTTCTGCAGTACCGTGACCGCGAGGGCGAAGATCAGCGTCATCTTCAGCGCATCGAGTGAACTCTGCGTCGTGAAGATGCGCACGAAGTTGTCGATGCCCACGAAGTCGTAGGACTGGGAGAGGCCGTCCCAGTTGGTGAACGCGAGGACGGCGCCGCGGAGCGAAGGCGCCACGACGGCGAACCCGTAGAAGACCAGCGCCGGGATGGCGAAGACGAGCAGCATCTTCGAGCGACCGACCGCCACGAACTTCCGCTTGGGGGTGCTCGCGGGCAGGGGCTCAGCCACGGTATCGGGGGTGCTCGCCGGGAGCGTCGCCACCGTGGTGTCGGGGGCGCTCACGACGCGATCTCGTTCTGAGGTCCGTCTGCGAGCAGTCGCACTGCGTGCGCCATGCGTGTGCGTGCGCCATCGAGGTGTTCGCGCAGCTCGGACTCGAGTTCCTTCGAATCCCCCAGCTCGATCAGGTCGACGAGTCGGCCGTGGTCGAGTGCTGATGGACGCAGGTCCACGTCCTCCTCCACGGTGAGCTGCATGAGGCTCGCGAAGACGGACTCGTGAGCGACCCAGACGTCCTGGAGACGGCGGTTGCCGCCCATGACGTAGAGCAGCGCATGGAAGCGCATGTCGGCTTCCGCGAAATCATCCGCCGCCGATTTCTCGGCGTGCTTCACCATCTCGGCCACGATCTCCCGGGCCTCCGCGATCTGCGTGGGGGTGACGTGCTCGATCGCGCGGAGGCAGGCCGTGATCTCGATCGATTCGCGCAGCTCATAGAGGTCGTTGATGTCGTCCTGGGTGAGGCCGACGACGAAGAAACCGCGGCGACGCGACTCGACCAACCCCTGGGCTTCGAGGAGTCGAAGGGCATCTCTCACCGGTCCGCGACTCACGTCGTGTTCCTGCGCGAGCGCATCCTCAACGAGGTGCGTACCTGGCTGTCGCTGGCGGCGCACGATCTGGTCGCGCAGCACTGCAGCGAGCTGTTCGCCGAGAGCTGGCGCTCGGGTGGGCTTCATCGTCACAACGTCACTCCTTCGTGGACCGTTAACGATTGACAGTTAACTGCAACCGATTACAAGAGTCAAGAGGGTCGAGCAAACGAGAGCCAAGACGCCTCGGTTCAGCGTCGGATGTGCCGGAGGGGGCAGACTTCAGGCATGCCCCTCACCGCACCCCAGCTCGACCGCGCACGCGGCGCCGTCCTCGCATCCGCTGTCGGCGACGCCCTCGGCTCGCAGTACGAGTTCGGGCCGCCGCTCACGGACGCGACGCCTATCTCCTACGGCGTCGGCGTGTTCGGCCACGGGGCCGGCGAGTGGACCGACGACACCTCCATGGCCATGCCGATCCTCCAGGCCCTCGCGGCGGGGGAGTCGCTGAACGACGCCCACGTGCTCGCACGAATCGTCGTCGCCTGGCGCGAGTGGGCTCGAGACGCGAAAGACGTCGGAGCGCAGACGCGCACCGTGCTGTCCGCCCTCGAAGGAGAGATCACAGAAGACCGAGCCCGCGGCGCCGCCCGCGACGTCCACCTGCGCGCTGGCCGAAGCGGCGGCAACGGCGCCCTCATGCGCACCGGCCCCGTTGCCCTCGGCTACCTCGCCGACGGCCAAGAGCGCGACCTCGTCGACGCCGCCACCCGCATCGCACAGCTCACCCACTGGGCAGACGACAACGCCGACGCCTGCGTGCTCTGGTGCCTCAGCATCCGCCACGCCATCCGCACCGGCGAACTCGACGTCCTCGGCCAGCTCGACGCCATCCCCGGCGAGCGCCGCGACCGGTGGCGCGGCTTCACCGAGGAAGCGCTCGCGCCCGGCGCGCGCCCGCGCGACTTCTCCGAACAGAACGGCTGGGTCGTCCGCGCCTTCCAAGGCGCACTCGCCGCGATCACCGGTGCCACGTCAGCAGTGGATGCAGTCGAACGCGCCGTCCGCGGAGGCAACGACACCGACACCGTCGCCGCCATCGCCGGGTCACTCGCCGGAGCCGTCTACGGCGCGGAAGCCCTCCCAGGGCCACTCACAGAGCCGAACCACGGGTGGCCCGGCCTCCGCGCCGCGGACCTCAGAGACCTCAGCGACGCGGCCACCGCAACCCCAGCGGGCTCGAAAAGCGCGAACTGACCCGCCCCGCCCCGCCCCGGCCACCCGCGCCCCGCTACCCGTGCGCGACCGGCCCCGCCCCGCAGCACCCACCCGCCTCCCCGGATCCACCCGGCTCACCCGACCCGCCCGCCGTATCCCGGCCGCCGGCCTCCTCCGCAGCGCAGCAGGAGCTCACCGCCCCGTGCGCCTTCATCGGCTCCGGCACGTCCAGCGTTGGGTTCCTGTCGAAGAACCCGTGCGGCACGAGACTGAACCCCGTCGAATCGACGGGCATGATCGGCCAGTCCTCGGTGCGCGGGAAATGGGTGAGCCCGAACGTGTGCCACAGCACGATGTCCTGCCCATCGATGTCAGCGTCCCGCGCCACCCAGCCATCGATCGTGCCGAACCCGTCGTTCTGGTTCACCAGCTCGCCCGAAGGGAAACGCTCCGTCGGGCTGTACCTCGTCACCCACAGGTCCTTCGTCGTGAACGCCGCCCTCCGCGCGATCGACGACGCAGGATCGGCGAGGAGACTCGGCTGCCCCTCCGGGCGCAGCACGTAGCCGACCGGCTGGCCCACATAGTTCAGCGACTCCGGATTGATGACCCGCCACACTACGCCCCGCTTGCCGTCAGCCTCGCGCACGCCCTCCAACTCCGACCTCAACCGCGTCGTCGCCAACGTGAACCCGTTGCCGTACGGATTGCCCTCACCCATCGGCACCCGCTGCGCAGCCAGCTCCTCCACCGCATTCTCGACACCGTCGACCGTCATATCCAGTCGCGCCGAGAACAGATGCTGGTGGTAGGGAGCCCCCACACCCGGGGCGATCTCCGACGCCCACGGATACTCGCCGCCATCCTCGAGCGGACCGGGGAACGCCGACGCGAACACCACCCCCGTCGCCTTGCACTCCAACTCGATGCGCCCATCGAGGTACAGGTGCCAGTAGAAGCCGTAGTCGTAGTTGCCAACCGTGATGAAGAACGACACCACCAGGCGCCGGTTCCGCCGCACATCGCTCGAATGCGTGTACTCGTCGCTGTGCTTCCACAGGATCGACGCATCCTCCTCGTGCATGCAGATCGCGTTCCGGATGGTGCGCGGCCGGCCATCCGTCGCCGCGATCGTCGCGTCGAAGTAGCGGATCTCGCCCAGGCAGTCGCAGCCCAGCTCCAGCGAGTTCGCGACCTTGCCGAGCGAGTACTCGCCAGCATCGAAGTAGTTCTGCCAGAACCGCACCGGGCTCGGGTCGCCGTACGGCACCACCATCTCCGCGATCGACGCGCGGTACACGATCGGCCGAAGACGCCCGCCATCGGTGAAGCCGATCTCGTGCAGCGTCAGCCCCTCCACCTGGTTGTAGCCGATGCGGAAGCGCCACTTCTCCCACTCCACGACATCACCGTCGACCGCGAAGCTCGGCCCCTCCGGCTGCGTGATCACGATCGGCTTCTGCGTCGTCCGGGCCGCCGGCCGCTCCGCCTCCAGGTGGTAGTTCTCACGCCGCGCCGGCACCTCGAAGAGGCGGTCGTCGATGAGCTCCAGCACCTCGCCCGAGATGAGATCCAGGTACGCGACCACCCCGTCCACCGGATGCGCCCACGCGTTGTCGTCAGGGTCCTGCTGCAGGAACGACAGGCACCGCACGATGCGACGTCCCTCCTCGCCGGGCAGACCGAAGCGGCCCGCCGACAGCGCCGATATGCGCACCAGCGACACGTCCGTGATCCCACGGCGAGCCATCGCCGCCACCCACCCCTCGTGCCTGCGAAGCAGCTCCTCGACCCGGTCGAACTCCTCGTCGACAATCGGCGGCTGCCCCTCCCGCTCCACATCCACGACTCGACTGCTCGCCACGCGCGGCGAGGTGAGCTCCGTCACCAGCTCCGTCACCGTGCCGTCGCGCCGATCGAGCAGCACGTTGCCGACCCGACGCTCGTGCACCGTCCCGGCCAGCACCTCCGCCTTGTCCGGCTCGACGAGGTTCGTGAGCATGAAAGCCGTCGCGGCTTCGTCGTGACCGGCGGCGAGCACGAGCGCTCGGTTCAGGTCGATCTCCTCGGCACTGAGCCGGGCAAGCGGATGCGTCATGTGGGAGCCTTTCGCGGAGAGGGATGCGCTCATCGGCCGGCGAACCAGGTCGTCTTGAGCGAGGTGTAGTTGTCGAACGCATGCAGCGACAGGTCGCGCCCGCTGCCTGACTGCTTGACGCCGCCGAAGGGGGTCGTCACGTCGAGCGCGTCGACCGTGTTCACGGAGACCGTGCCCACCCTGAGGGCCGACGCGACCCGATGCGCACGGTGGATGCTGTCGGTGAACACCGACGCGGCAAGGCCGTACTCGCTCGCGTTCGCCAGCGCTACGGCCTCGGCCTCCGTCTCGAACGCGGTGATGGCGAGGACGGGGCCGAAGATCTCCTCCGTCGCGATGCGCGCATCCGGTCGCACGCCCGCGAACACGGTGGGCGACGCGAAGTAGCCGCCGCTCGCATCCGCAGCACGCATACCACCCGTCACGAGCCGCGCCTCGGCGCTCCCGGACACCATGTAGTCGTGCACGCGCTCGAGCTGCCTCGCGCTCACGAGCGGACCCAGCTGCGTGGCCGGATCCAGCGGATCGCCGACGACGAGGCCGGCGGCGCGCTCCGCGACCAGCTCCGAGAGGCGCTCCGCGATCGAGGAGTGCACCAGCAGCCGGGAGTTCGCGGAGCACACCTGTCCAGAGCATGTGAAGATACCCGCGGCAGCCGCATCGGCCACCATCTCGAGGTCGTCGACGTCCGGGAACACGAGGTTCGCGCTCTTCCCGCCGCACTCGAGCCAGACGGCCTTCATGTTCGAGCGAGCCGAGTACTCGAGGAACCGCTTCCCGACGGCGGTCGATCCCGTGAAGGCGATGACGTCGACGTCCGGGTGGAGGCCGAGCGCCTGCCCCGCCTCGACGCCGAGGCCCGACACGACGTTCAGCACGCCCTCCGGCAGCCCCGCAGCGACCGCGATCTCCGCGAGCCGCAGCGCCGACAGGGGGCTCTCCTCAGCAGGCTTCAGCACCACGCTGTTGCCAGCGGCGAGCGCAGGCGCGATCTTCCACATGGCCGTCTCGAGCGGGTAGTTCCACGGCACGACGGCGCCGACGACCCCCACCGGCTCACGCGTGATGATCGCCAGGTCAGGCGCCGCAACAGGGGCGACCTCCCCGTAGCGCTTGTCGATCGCCTCGGCGTACCACTGCAGGATCGCGGCCGTGCCGGGCACGTCGATCGTCGAGGTCGCGCTGATGAGCTTGCCCCCATCCAGCGAATCGAGCACGGCGAGCTCGTCGGCTGCCGCCCGAATCGCATCCGCGACCGCGAGCAGCACGCGCTTGCGCTCACCGGGTGCAGCTCTCGACCACACGCCTCGCTCGAACGACGCCCTCGCGGCGGCGACGGCCCGGTCGACATCGACGGATGCGCCGCGCGCGACCGTCGCGAGCACCGTGCCGTCCGCAGGGTTGAACGTCTCGAACGTGTCGCCCGAGGCGGCGTCGGTGAACTCGCCGCCGATGAAGAGGCGCGTGCGCGGGGTGACGGATTCGGCGATCGCCCGCCAGGCGGTCAGGTCGTTCATGCGGACTGCTCCTCGGAGTTGGGCACTGACGTGGTGCTGGTGCTGGTGCTCGCACCGTCGATCGCTCGTGCGGGAAGGTGTGCGAGCGCGTCGTCGATGATGGTCTGCGCCATCAGGATCGCCCCGTCGAGCGCGGCGCGGTCTGCGGCCGGAGTCGCGGACGCGGCGGCGAACGCCGCCTGGTGGTTGACGGCCGGCGCCGAGTCGATGCCCAGATACGGGTGGATGGACCGGACGAGGCGAGAGACGTTGCCCATGTCGGTCGACGCCGTGTTCATGCCCGCCGGCTTCTTCTCGGCCAGGTCCATGTCCCGGCCGAGCGCTGCCGCGTTCTCGGCGAAGGCGCCGAGCAGCGGTGCGTCGTTCCGAAACTCGGCGTAGCGCCCGCTCGTCTCCTCGAGTCGCATCGTGCATCCCGTCGCGAGGGCGCCAGCCTCGAAGCAGGCGGCGACGCGCGGGAACAGCGCGTCGAGCTGCTCGAGATCATCGGCGCGCACGTACCAGCTGCCGAGTGCCATCGCCGGGATCGCGTTCGGCGCCGTGCCGGCCTCGCGCACGATGCCGTGCACGCGAACCCCGTCCGGGAGCTGCTGGCGGAGCAGGCCGATCGCCGTCTGCGCGACGGTGAACGCGTCGGCCGCGTTCACGCCGAGCTGCGGGTAGGCGGACGCATGCGACTCGACCCCCGTGTACTCGACATCGAAGTGGGCGACGGCGCGCGGGCGGGCCCAGGCCGCGTCATCCGGTCCCGGATGCACCATCATCGCGAGGTCGACGCCCTCGAAGACGCCGCGCTCGAGCATGACGATCTTGCCCCCGCCGCCCTCCTCGGCCGGCGTGCCGATGACCTTCACGGTGAGGCCGAGATCGTCGGCTACGGGGGCGAGCGCGATCGCCGCGCCCACGGCTGCCGCCGAGATGATGTTGTGCCCGCACGCGTGTCCGAGCCCGGCCAGGGCGTCGTACTCGGCGATGACCGCGGCCGTTCGCGGACCCGCGCCCACCGTCGCGACGAACGCCGTCGGCAGCCCGGCGCTCCCGGTCTCGACCGTGAGGCCCGCCTCCTCGAGCGCCGCCACGATGAGCTCGGCGGAGCGATGCTCCCGCCACGCCACCTCAGGCGCGGCGTGCAGCGCGTGGCTGACGCCCAGGATGCGCGCGCTCGCCGCCTCGACCCGCGCGCGCACCTCGTCCTTGAGGGCGCCACCTGAATCGACGGCCCCCGGCGCGCGGCCCGCGGCGCTCACTCGTCCGCCTCGTCGCCTGGCACCCCGTACGAGGGGGCCTCGTCTGGCCGGAGGGCCCGGCTCAGGTAGGCATCCTTCTGCGGCAGCCACAGCCGCACGAGCCGCTCGAGCTCGCCCACCGGGTCATCGTGGTCGTCGACGCGCAGGTCGGTGACGCGCCAGGAAGCCCCCTCGACGACCGCGAGGCCCGCCGAGCGCAGCTCGCCCGCCTCGCCACCGGCGTCTGCAGCCGCGCGCAGGCCGGCCATCAGCCGTTCCTCGAACAGCCCGTCCGCCGACTCGAAGCCGGCCACCATCGCGGCCAGCACGCCGTCGCCCGCGAGCAGGTTGCCGGCCGCCACGCACGAGTCGCCGACGTGCTCGCCGTGCACGCCGAGGGCCCGCGCGCCGGAGCGCACCGCAACACTGCCGAGCGCATCCACCGCCGTCAGCTGGCGGAAGTCGGGGAACTCGTCGCCGGCGAGGGCGGCCTCGAGCGCCGCATCCACTGTCGCCCCCGACTCGAGGGCGTCGAGCACGGCACCGCCGAGCGCCGGGTTGGTCACGTTCTGCGAGGCGGATGCGCCGACCCCAGCCCGCAGGTGCACGCAGCGGGAGGCGACGGCCGGGCTCGAGGAGGAGATGATGATGCCGAGCGCACCATCGGACGACCTGGCCGTGAGCGAGAGCGTCATCGTGGGCCCTCGATTCCGGCGTCCGCTGCCGGCTCACTGATGACGGCAGTCGCATCGATCTCGACGAGCCACTCGGGCCGCGCGAGCGCGTCGACGACGAGCCCCGTCGACACCGGGTGGACGCCCTTCAGCCAGCGACCCATGACCCGGTAGACCGGCTCGCGGTAGCGGATGTCGGTGAGGTAGACGACGACCTTCACGATGTCCGCGAGCTGCGAGCCGCTCTCGCGCAGCAGGAGGTCGATGTTCGCCATCGCCTTCTCCGCCTGCGCCTCGACGTCGCCGATGCCCACGCTCTCGCGCGAGTCCAGGTCCTGGCCGATCTGGCCGCGCAGGTACACGACCCCGCCGGCGACCACCGCTTGGCAGAGGTCGTTGTCGAGCTCCTGTTCGGGGTACGTCTCCTTCGTGTTGAACGGGCGGATGCGCGTGTGCGTCGTCATGTCAGTGCTCCAGGGTCTCGAGGACGTGGCTCGCGTGAGCCTGTCTGGTCGGAACGGGTTCGGGTTCGGTGTCGGCGCCAGGGGAGTAGGCGAGGTAGCTGCGCTGGATGGCGATGTGGTCGGTGAGGTGACCCGCATCGTGCCAGACGCCCCAGATGAAGCTCGAGCCGCGCCTCGACTGCCACGGCAGGCCGAGGAAGTAGATGCCGGGGGCCGCCGAGACGCCGCGCAGGTGCACGGGCTTGCCGCGCTCATCCACGGCCCCCTCCGGCAGCCACGAGTAGTCGGCCGAGTAGCCGGTGGCCCAGACGATGCTCGTGACGCCAGCCTCCTCGAGGTCGAGCTCCAGCAGCGGGTGGGTGACGGAGTCGGGATCCGGGCCCAGAAGGTGTGCCTCCGGTTCCGGAGGGAGGTCGATGCCCGTCCGCTCCACGTAGGCGTCCGCCTCTGCGAGCAGCGCACGCAGGTTCGCGTCGCCTCTGGCGATGTTGTCGCCGAGGTCAGGCGCGAACCGCAGCAGCGTTCCGTCGGCCGACTCGGTGCGCCCCACGAGCGTGATGCCAGCCGCGGCGAGGTCGCGGAAATCGACCGTGTGCCCTCCGTCGGCGCCGCTCACGGCGATCGTCACGTGCTTCGCCCCCAGCGGCGGCGTCGACGCATCCCACTTGTTCAGCACTCCGAGCCACCAGACGAAGTCGCGGCCGCGGTAGCTGCGCGGGGGCCGCTCGTGCGGGCCCACCGAGAGGAAGACCTCGCGCCCGGCTCGCCGGAGCTCCGCGGCGATCTGCACGCCGGAGGAGCCGGCACCGACGACGAGCACCGCGCCGGCAGGCAGCTGCGCTGGGTTTCGGTAGTCGGCCGAGTGCAGCTGGGTGATCGCGTCGCTCTCCGGGACGACCGCCGGAACCACCGGCACCTGGAAGGCCCCGGTCGCCGCCACGACCGCGCCGGCCGAGATGCGCCCCGCCGACGTGTCGACGTCGAACTCCGGGGAACCGGGACGACGCCGCACCGCCGTCACCTCGACGCCCGTGCGCACCGGGCCGCAGAAGCGCTGCACGTACTCCTCGAAGTAGTCGGCCACCTGATCCTTCGTGGCGAACCCGTCAGGGGCGAGGTTCGGGAACTCCAGGCTCGGGAACCGGTCATGCCAGGCCGGCCCGTTCGCGACGAGCGAGTCCCACCGGCCGGTGCGCCATCGCTCCGCGATTCGATCGCGCTCCAGGACCAGGTGGCTGATGCCCTTCCCGGCGAGGTGCTCGCTCATCGCGACGCCGGCCTGTCCTGCGCCGACGACGAGCACGTCGACGTGCTCGCGGGGGAGACGATCCTGATCCGTGTGGGGGTCGTGCGGGGAAGTTGGCATATTGCCTGCTGCTTTCGCTTGTCCGGCTCTGTCGAGATCGAGTCTCGGAACCGGCGCGAGGCAAAGCAAATAGCCACAGCAGGCCCAAAGCATCTAAAATGTAGATGCAAGAGCTCCGCAATATCTCCGTAACACATTCGAAACGAGAACCGCATGCGCGCCACAGGACGCACCGACGTCTCCCTCACCCAGCTCCGCTACTTCGTGGCCGCGGCTGAACAGGGGAGCATGACCTGGGCGGCCGACGAGCTCTTCGTCGCGCAATCCGCAGTCTCGACCGCGATCGCCAACCTCGAGACCGCGGTCGGCGCGCAGCTGCTCATCCGCCGCCGCGCGAAGGGGCTGCAGCTCACCGCGACCGGCGCCGACTTCCTGGTCCGCGCTCGCGGCATCCTCGCCTCGGTCGACGACGCCCTCGGCGCGCTCCGCCCGGAGAACACGGCGGGCAGACTCACCGTGGGCTGCTTCCGCACCCTCGCCCCGTTCTACCTCCCATCGGTCATCAGCGGCCTCGGCGAGGCGCACCCCGAACTCCTCGTGGACGTCACTGAGATGACGGCAGAGAAGGTCCCGGATGCGCTGGCCAGTCAGGCCATCGAGATCGCCCTCACCTACGACCTGGGCCTGACTCCCGACATCGAGCGCGAGGTGCTCGCGGAGGTGCCGCTGTACGCGGCCGTCAGCGTGCACCATCCGCTCGCCGACCGCGAGAGCGTGAGCCTCGCCGAACTCGCCGAGCTGCCCATGGTGCTCCTCGACATGCCCGTGAGCCGCGACTACTTCCTCCAATGGTTCACACGCGCCGGCCTCCGCCCACACGTGCGTTACCGCTTCGCGAGCTTCGAGGCGGTGCGCGCCATGGTCGGAAGCGGCCACGGCTTCACGCTGCTCAATCAGCAGCCGCGCGTCGCATCCACGTACTCGGGCGGGGAGCTCCGGCACCTCCACATCGTCGACAACCTCCCCCCGCTCGAGCTCGTGCTGGCCTGGTCAGGCGGCGCGAAGCAGCTCACCAAGAAGGCGGAGCTCTTCGCCGCGCAGTGCCGGCGCTCCGTCGCCGAGTACGGGGCGGGAGCCACTCAAGGGGCCTGGTAGACGAGCTCCCCGCCGACGTACGTGCGACGAACGCGTGCCGAGCCGTAGGTGCCGACCTCGCGGAGATCCGCATCGACCCAGACCAGGTCTGCGAGGCAGCCGGCCTCGAGGCGACCGGTCTCGGTCTCGAGGCGGTTCACCCAGGCCGCGTCGGCGAGGTAGGCGTCGAGGGCCACGCCGAGCGGGAGCGACTGCTCCGGCAGCAGCGGATCGTCGAGCACGCCGGCCCCGATCGCGTGCGGATCCTCGGCCAGCCCCCGGCGGGTGACGGCGGTGCTGATCGACCAGAGCGGGTTGGGCGTCGTCACCGGCCAGTCGCTGCCACCCACGATCCGCGCACCAGCACGGTGCAGGTCGCCGAATGGAAAGTGCCGTTGCTCGCGTTCCGCGCCGAGCAGCGGCAGCTTGCGGTGCACGATCTCCTCGTCGCGCCGAGCCCAGAGGGCGGTGACGTTCGCGGCCACCTCCAGCTCCGCGAAGCGGGAGACGTCGGACACGTCGATCAGGTCCAGGTGCGCCACGTGGTGCCGGTTGCCGCGCAGCCCATGGTGCCTGATCGCGGCCTCCACGGCGTCGAGCGCGTGCCTGGCGGCGGCGTCGCCGACTGCGTGGAAGTGCACCTGGAAGCCTGCGGCGTCGAGCGCCGTGGTGAGCTCGATGAGCGTCTCCGGGCTGAGGAACGCGATGCCGACGTCACCGGGGTGGCCGGCGAACGGCTCCAGCATCGACGCCGTGTGGTTCTCGACCATGCCGTCGATCATGACCTTCACGGTGCCGGCATCCAGGCCGGCCGCCGCGGCGCTCGCGCGGACCTGCTCGAGGTCGGCCAGCTGCTCGAGCCCGCGTGCGCGGTCCCACCACTGGGCGAGCACGACACGCGCCGTGAGGCGGCCGTCGCCGGCCAGGCTGAGGTAGGCGGGCAGTGGGTCGGGGCCGAGGTCGCTCTCGCCGACGGCCGCGTCCTGCCAGGTCGTGACGCCGACCGAGTGCAGCTCGCGTTGCGCCGTCTCGAGGGCGCTCTCGAGGCAGGTGCTGTCCGGCACCGGGATGAGGTGCTCGACCAGGGCGACGGCCGATTCCAGGAGCATCCCGGTCGGACGCCCGCTCTCGTCGCGCACGATGCGCCCGCCGTCCGGGTCGGGGGTGGTCTCGTCGATGCCGGCGGCCCTGAGCGCGGCCGTGTTGACCCACAGGCCGTGCGCATCGTGGCTGTGCAGTATCACGGGCCGATCGTCGATGCCGTCCAGATCGGCGGCCGTGGGGAACCCGTCAGCGAAGACGTCGCCGAACCAACCGCCTCCCGTCAGCACGTCTGCGTTCGGGTTCGCTTCGGCGTGCGCGGCGATGAGCGCCAGGTACTCGCCTCGGTCGTGCACGGGCTTGAGGTCGATGCCGAGGGCCTGGATGCCGGCGAGCAGCGGGTGGACGTGGGCGTCGTGGAATCCGGGCAGCAATGTGCCGCCCTCGAGATCCACGAGCTCCTCGGCGGCAGGGAGCTCGTCGCCCTCGGCAATGACTCGCAGGATCCGATCGCCGTCGACCAGCAGCGAAGCGTGCGCGAACACTCCGCGGCCGAGGTAGAGCTGGCCGTTCGTGAAGAGGGTGGCGTGCATGGTGCTCCCGTCTTGGGAGGCCGCGGCGGCCTGCCATACCGGCCACCCTGGGCGGGCTGTGTTTCGTATAGATTTCGTGGATATTGCTAAGCAATTGCATCGTATTTTTAGATGCGAAGATTCGTGTCTCGCTATTTGCTTGTGCTCCGCGGCCTCCCGATTCTTGACCCAACCCGCCCCAAGCGAACCGAGTCCCGGAAGGACCACCATGACCACCACCAAGAACGCACTCCGCACTGCGGGAGCCCTCGCTCTGAGTGCCGCGCTGCTGGCCACGACCGCATGCTCCGCCGACTCCGCAGCCTCCGCCGACGGGGAGGCCTCGACGATCGGCATGGGCATCCAGCCCTGGCTCGGCTACGGGCCCTGGTACATCGCCCAGGAGAACGGCTACTTCGAGGATGCCGGCGTCGACGTCGAGATCACCAACTTCACCAACGACGCGGACATGACCGCGGCGTTCGCCTCCGACCGCGTGCAGATCGCCAACGTCGCGAGCCAGACCGCGCTCCAGTTCATCGAGCAGGGCCTCGACGTCAGCATCGTCCTGCTGCTCGACGCCTCCCTCACCGCCGACGCGATCCTCTCCGACGGCAGCGTGACCGACATCGCCGACCTCAAGGGCAAGCAGATCGCCTTCGAGGAGGGCTCCGTGAGCAACCTCCTCCTCGGCTACGCGCTGCAGGAGAACGGCCTCAGCCTCGACGACATCGAGCACGTCCCCATGGACCCATCCGAAGCGGCAACCGCCCTCATCGGCGGCAGCGTCCCAGTGGCGGTCACATACGAGCCCTACATCTCCGAAGCCCGCACCTCGAGCCCCGAGATCACCGAGATCTACACGGCGGCCGAGAACGCCGGACTCATCAGCGACGTCCTCGTCGTCGACAACACGTACCTCGAGGAGAACCGCGAGACCGTCCAGAGCGTCGTCGACGCCTGGGGCCCCGCCATCGACTTCTACGAGTCCGACACCGACGCTGCCAGGGCGATCATCGCCGAGAATCTCGGCAGCGACGTGGAAGCACTCAACTCCGCCTTCGACGGCGTGCAGTTCTTCTCGCTCGAGCAGAACCAGACCGAGCTCGGCGGCAACTACCTGAACACCGTGCTCCCCAGCGTCGACAAGATCGCCGCCGAGATCGGCATCCTCGAAGGCGGCACCGACCTCCCGTCCATCGTCGACCTGACGTTCGTCGGCGCAGAGTAACCACAGGAGACCTGAGTCCCATGGCAGTTCAGAGCACCACCCCGGTCGCGAGCACGCGGCCCGCGACCGGGGCGCGCCGGAAACCGGTCAGAGCGCCGCTGACCCGGCGCCAGTACCTCGTCACGTCCGTCGTGACCTTCGTCCTCCTCCTCGCCGTGTGGACCGCGGTCTCCACGAGCGGCCTCGTCCGCCCGCTCTTCCTCCCATCGCCGATCTCCGTGGGCGAGAAGCTCATCGACCAGGCGGTGAACGGCCAGCTCTGGACCGACATCGCCGTGAGCACGTACCGCGTGATGGTCGGGTACCTGCTCGCCAGCGTCATCGCGATCCCCATCGGCGTGCTGTGCGGGTCGATCCCGAGGGTCGAGGCCGCGATCGAGCCGATCATGGACTTCATCCGCTACATGCCCGTCGTGGCCTTCGTGCCGCTCACGATCCTGTGGGTCGGCACCGACGACTCGCAGAAGGTGCTCATCATCTTCCTCGGCACCTTCTTCCAGCAGGTGCTCATGGTCGCCGACGCCGTGCGGCGCGTCCCGATGTCATACCAGAACCTCGGCGCGACGCTCGGCCTGAGCCGCACGAAGATCCTCGTCCGCATCGTCTTCCCCTCCGCCCTCCCGCGGATCTGGGACGCGCTGCGCATCAGCCTCGGCTGGGCCTGGACCTGGCTCGTCGTCGCCGAGCTCGTCGCGGCCACCGAGGGCATGGGCTACCGCATCACCCAGGCGCAGCGCTTCCTCGAGACCGACCTCATCATCGGCTACGTCATCGTGCTCGGAGTGCTCGGACTCGTCTTCGACCAGGTCATGCGCGCGCTCGGCCGCCAGTTCTTCCGCTACCTGAAAGGACGTGTCTGATGGCCGTCGAAACCGCACTCCGCGCACCCAAGGTCGTCGTCTCGGAGGTCACGAAGCGCTTCGGCGAGGTGACGGCGCTCGCTGACGTCGACCTCGTGCTCGGCGACCGAGAGTTCGTCTCCGTGGTCGGGGCATCCGGTTGCGGCAAGAGCACGCTGCTCTCCGTCATCGCAGGCCTCGAGGCTCCGACCGCCGGCACCGCCTCGCTCAGCGGGCACGAGATCCTCGGCCCTGGCCGCGACCGCGGCGTCGTGTTCCAGCAGGCGACGCTCCTCCCGTGGCTCAGCGCCATCGACAACGTCGTGTTCGCGCTCGACGGCGAGGCGGAGCTGACGAAGCGGCAGCGCATCGACCGGGCTCGGGATGTGCTCGACCAGGTCGGCCTCACCGGCTTCGAGTCGAAGTACCCTGCACAGCTGTCCGGCGGGATGCAGCAGCGCGTCGCGCTCGCCCGCTCGCTCGCCTACGGTCCGGACGTGCTCCTGATGGACGAGCCGTTCGGCGCCCTCGACGCGCTCACCCGCCGGACCATGCAGGAGCTCCTCACCGAGGTGTGGGAGCGCCACCGCATGACCGTCATGCTCATCACCCACGACATCGAGGAGGCGGTCTTCCTCTCGGACCGCGTTATCGCGATGACCCCTCGGCCAGGGAAGGTCGCCGCCGAGTTCGAGATCGACCTGCCCCGGCCGCGCGAGGTCGACGTGCTGGGAAGCCCGGAGTTCCACGGCTACTACACGGAGATCCTCGACCTCATCCACCGCGGCTGAGACGGAGAAGCGCGTGAGCGAAGAATCGGAAGCCCAGTTCGACTACCTGGTGCTCGGCGGCGGCACCGCCGGATGCATCGTCGCGGCGAGGCTCAGCGAGCAGCCGGGAGTCTCGGTTTTGCTCGTCGAAGCCGGCCCCAGCGACGCCGACGAGCCGAGAGCGGCGAGCATCCGCCGCTGGGACGAGATGCTCGAGGGGGAGTACGACCTCGACTACCGGAGCGAGCCGCAGGCACGCGGCAACTCGTTCATCCGCCAGGCGCGCCTGCGCATCCTCGGCGGCTGCTCGACGGCGAACACGATGATCAGCTGGCGTCCGCTCCGCGGAGACCTCGACGAATGGGCGTCCCTCGGCCTCGAGGGGTGGGGGTACGAGGAGGTCAGCCCCTGGTTCGACCGCATCGCGGCGACGATCACCCCGGTCGCCGCCCAAGACCAGAACCCGTACATCCGCGACGCCGTGGACGCTGCGGCTGCCGCCCTCGAGGTCCCCAGGCGCGAGCGCTGGAACGACGTGGAGTTCATCGACGGGGCCGGATTCTTCGAGATCGGCTACGAGCCCTCCACGAACCAGCGCTCATCAGCCTCGTTCTCCTACCTGCACTCGCAGCCGGAACGGCCAGGCCTGACGATCCGCCTCGAGACCATCGTCGAGCGGCTGCTCATCGAAGACGACCGCGCCGTGGGCGCTGTGCTCCGGAACCCCGACGGGACCTTCACGACGGTCCGGGCGCGACACGAGGTGGTCGTCAGCTGCGGCGCGATCGACACCCCCGCCCTGCTCATGCGCTCGGGCATCGGGCCGGCAGCCGTCCTCGAGGCCGCCGGGGTTCCCGTGCTCGTCGACGCGCCAGGCGTGGGGGAGAACCTCCAGGATCACGCGGAGGGGCTCGTCGTGTGGGAAGCGGCCGGGGAGCGCTCCGCGGTGTGCGCGACCGGGTGGGACGCGGGCTACGTCGTCAGCGTCGACCCCTCGACCAGCACCCCGGACATCTCGACCCACATTCCCCTGCACTCCTGGACCGTGCACGCGGAGCGAGTCGGCGCGCGGATCCCGACGAACAACGTGTCGCTCGCCCCCAACGTCGCCAAGCCGCGCAGTCGCGGCCGGGTGTGGATCACGTCCCCGGAACCCGACGCGCGGCCATCCATCGACTACGGCTCCTTCACCGACCCGGAGGGGCGGGATGAGCGGATGCTCGTCGAGGGCGTGCGCCTCGCCCGTCGCGTCGCCGCCGCCGAGCCGCTCGCCGCGCACCTCGTGCGCGAGGTGTTCCCCGGCCCGGAGGTGCAGAGCGACGAAGCGCTCTCGGCCGTGCTGAGGGAGACGCATCAGACCGTCTACCACGTCTCCTGCACCGCCCGCATGGGTGCGGACGGCGACCCGTTGGCCGTGCTCGACAGCCGGCTGCGCGTGCGCGGCGTCGAAGGGCTGCGCGTCGTCGACGCCTCCGTGTTCCCGACCATCACAGCACTCAACCCGGTCGGCATGATCATGACCATCGCCGAGCGCGCCGCGGCGTTCCTCCTCGAGGACCGGGTGCAGGACTGCGCGGCCCCGTCCGCCATCGCGTCCGCCAGCGATGACGCGGCGACCTTCCGGGCGCTGCTGCTCGACGAGGACCTCCGGCTCACCGTCGGTCACCGGCCCGCCGTCGCACCCGCACCTGGTGAGGTCGTCGTGGCCGTCGAACGCGCGGGGATCTGCGGCTCCGACCTGCATGTCCTGCGCAGCGGCGACTGGGTGAGCTACTGGCCGGCCACCCTCGGACACGAGGTCGTCGGCCGCATCCTGCAGAGCAGCGACCCGGGCTGGCCCGTCGGCACGCGTGTGCTCATCGACAGCCGCACGCCGCGAACCGACGACGGCAGGACCGTGCCGGCCGATCGACTCGACCCGAACCTCACCTGGCTCGGGGAGGAACGGCCGGGCGGATTCGCGGAGCGAGTCGTCGTCTCGACGGCGACGCTGCACGCCGTGCCCGACGCCCTCGACCCGCAGACCGCCGTGCTCGCCGAACCCCTCGCGGTCACCCTGTGCGCCTTCGACCAGGCGCGCGTCGAGAGACCGGAAACGGTGCTGATCATCGGCCACGGACCGATCGGCTTCCTCGCCGACGCCGAGGTGCGCCGTCGGTGGCCCGAGGCTGCCGTCGACGTCATCGATCCCGTGCCCGCGCGGTCCGACCTCGCCCGCCAGCTCGGCGCACACGCCATCGCCCGCATCGAGCGCGACGACTACGACCTCGTCATCGACGCCGCGGGATACGACGGGTCCCTGGCTGCCGCCGTGGCCGCCGCGGCCCGCGGCGGCAGCGTCCTGCTCGTCGCGCTCGGCCACTCGCCGTCCCAGCTCGTCCCGGCCGACGTCGTCGAACGGAGCCTCACGATCACCGGCAGCGTCGGCTTCGACACCCGACACCTCGACGAGGCGCTCCGCATCCTCGAGCAGTCACCCGACGTCTACCGGCGCTCCGTCACGCATACCATCCCGCTGCTCGAGCTCCCCGCCTTCCTCGCCTCACCGGCTCGCCGCGAGGCCATGAAGGTCCTCGTCGACTGCGGCGGCGCGTGATGGCGGCGGACGACGGCCGGGTGCTCATCACCGGCGGCACCTCGGGCATCGGACGCCACGTCGCCGCGCACCTGACCGCATCCGGTGCGCGAGTCTGGATCACCGGCACACGTGAGGAGACGGCCGCCGCCGCCCTGCAAGCCGGCGTCGCCGAAGGCGCGACGGTGTGCGACGTGACGAGCCCCCAGCAGCTGGAAGGCGCGTTCCGGGATGCGGCAGACACGTTCGGCGGCCTCAGCGGGGTCTTCGCCAACGCCGGCATCGACGGCCAGGGCAAGCCGGCCGTCGACCTCGACATCGGCGAGATCACCCGCCTCTTCGACGTGAACGTCGGCGGCATCCTGCGGACCGCGCAGCTGGCGCACCGCCACCTCGACCGCCCGGGTGCCCTCGTCGTCAACTCCTCCGTCAACGCCCTCCGCCCCGAGAGCGGGTTCGCCGACTACAACGCCTCCAAGGCGGCGGCAGCCTCCATCGCCCAGTCGCTGGCCGTGGAATGGGCCGCCGAGGGCATCGCCGTCACCGGCATCTGCCCCGGCTACTTCCCGTCGAACATGACCCAGGGGTGGCTCGACGACCCGGAGACCCGACAGCAGCTGCTCTCGCACATCCCCATGGGCCGCTTCGGTCGACCCGAGGAGATCGGGGCGACCGTCGCCTTCCTCCTCACCCCGCAGGCCCAGTTCCTCAGCGGAGCGCTGATCCCCATAGCCGGCGCCTCGAACGTCTGACCGCCCCACCCCGAGACGACACCCTCCCACCACCGACCTCGTGCCGAGCGCATCGACGTCGAACAGAACCAGGAGCACGACATGACCATCGAACGACCCCTGCGCGACCGCGGCCCATGGAGTCAGCTCTCCGCCGACCAGAAAGCGGACCTCCTCGATCGCGGAGCCGCCCGCATCTTCGATCCGGCACTTCGCGACGGCGTGCTGAGCATCATCGAGGACGTCCGTGACCACGGCGACGAGGCACTGCTGCGAGCACTCAAGACCTTCGACGGCGTCGACATCACGGCCGACCAGATCCGCGTCAGCGACGCGGAGTTCGCCGAGGCGCGCAGACAGATCGCCCCCGAGCTCGTGACCGCGATCCGGGACCTCATCGCGCATCTTCGCGCCTTCAACGAGAACCTCGTCGGCGCCGGCAGCTGGGAGTTCGAGTCGGAACCAGGACTGCTCGTCGGCGAGAAGGTGAGCGCCATCGCGAGCGCCGGCCTGTTCGTGCCGAGCGGCAAGGGCTCGTACCCCTCCGTCATGGCGCAGCTCGGCACGCCAGCCGTCGTCGCCGGCGTCAAGGAGCTCGCCGTCGTCGTCCCGCCCATCCCGGGCTCCGACGGGCAGGTCGACCCGGCCGTCCTCGTCGTCGCGGACGAGCTCGGGATCCGCAACGTCTTCCGGGCGAACGGTCCGGCGGGCATCGCCGCGCTCGCGTTCGGCACCGAGACGATCCCGAAGGTCCGCAAGGTCTGCGGTCCCGGAAGCGCCCCGGTCGCGTGCGCGCAGATCGAGGTGCAGCGCTTCGGGACGGTCGGCGTCATGCTCCTGGGCCCGAGCGAGTCGCTCATCCTCGCGGATGCGGCGGCCGACCCGTACCTGATCGCGGCCGACCTGCTGACCGAGGCGGAGCACGGGCCCGACTCCACGAGCGTGCTCGTGACCGACAGCGCCGACCTCATCGAGGCGGTGCAGCTCGAGCTCCTGACGCAGCTCGCCGACCTGCCAGACCAGCGCGCAGAGTACGCCCGCACGGCGCTCGGCGTGAACGGAGGGGCCGTGCTCACCCGCTCGCTCGAGGAATCCGCGGACGTCGCCAACGCCTTCGCTCCGGAGCACATGCAGATCGCGACGGCGCACCCGCGCGAGGTCCTCGAACTCATCGAGGACGCGGGGGAGGTCCTCCTCGGACAGGACACGACGATCTCCATGGCGAACTTCGTCATCGGCTGCCCCGCCGCGCTTCCGACGAGCGGCTACGCCAAGGTCTCCAGCGGCATCACGGTCGAGGCGTTCCAGAAGAAGACCGCCATCGCCCAGGCAGACACGACCGCGCTGCGACGCGTCGCGGACACCGTGGTGAGCTTCACGCAGCACGAGGGCTTCCCCGCCCACGAGGCGGCCGTGACCCGTCGCATCGCTCGGCTCGAGACGCAGCGCGCCTGATGGTGTCGGAACCGACAGGCGGCGTCCGGTGAAGATCCGCGACGCGCTCTCGCTCATCGACCTGCGCCTGCCCTCCGGCGACCTGGCCGCTCGTCAGCTCGCCGCCTGCCACAGCATCGAAGACCTCGAACGGCTCGCCAGGCGACGACTGCCCCGCTCCGTGCTCGACTACGTCAACGGCGGCGCCGATCATGAGCTGAGCCTCGCGCAGAACACGGACGCCATCCACCGCTGGTCGTTCACGCCGCAGGTGCTGACGGACGTCGCGCAGACCTCGACGGCGACGAGCATCCTCGGGCACCCGGCGGCCGCCCCGTTCGGCTTCGCGCCCACCGGCTACACGCGGATGATCTCGCCCCTCGGGGAGAAGGCCGTCGCCGCGGCGGCCGGGCGCGCGGGCATCCCGTACGCCCTCTCGACGATGGCGACGACCTCCCTCGAGGACCTCGCCGCGCACGACGCGGGTCGCACCGACCTCTGGTTCCAGCTCTACATCTGGCGGGACCGCCGCCTCACCCAGCAGCTCATCGCTCGGGCCAGCGACAGCGGCTACCGAGTGCTCGAAGTGGCCGTCGACACGGCCGTGTCGGGCCTGCGTCTCCGCGACGCCCGGAACGGCTTCACAATCCCACCGAAGCTGACCCTCGCGAGCGTCCTCGACATCGGCACGAAGCCGAAGTACTGGACGGGCATGCTCCGCAGCCCCTCAATGGAGTTCGCGAACGTCTCCGCCGCTGACGGACCAGACGGCGGGTACACGATCGAGAACATCACCAAGCAGTTCGACCCGTCGGTGCAGTGGTCCGATCTCGAGGACATCCGGTCGCGCTGGGACGGGAAACTTGTCCTCAAGGGCCCGATCGGCCCGGCGGATGCGCTGCGCGCCGCTGACCTCGGCGTCGATGCGCTGCACCTCTCCAACCACGGAGGCCGGCAGCTCGACCGCTCGATCGCGCCGATCAACCTCGTCGCCCCTGTGCGCCAGGCGGTCGGCGACGACCTCGGAATCGTCGTGGACTCGGGCTTCAGGCACGGCGCGGACATCGCGACCGCCATAGCCCTCGGCGCGGACGCCGCATTCGTCGGGCGCCCATACCTGTGGGGCCTCGTCGCGGGCGGGCACGCGGGGCTGGACACCACTGCGCGCCTCTTCACCGACGGGCTGCGCCGAACCATGCAGCTGCTCGGCGTGCGCGACGTCGCTGAGCTCCGCCGCCGGGGCCCTGAGCTCCTGAGCACGCACGAGGCGAGAACAGACCTGTTCTCGGACACGCCATACACATCAGTCGAGGAAACCCTATGACCAGAACGAGCACGGTCGCCGATGCTGTGGCGGACGTCGTCGCGGCCCACAGTCCCGTGGTGTTCAGCTTGGTGGGCAACGGCAACGCGCACTTCGTCGCGAGCCTAACGAGCCGCGGCCACCGCGTCGTGAGCGTGCGCCATGAGACGGCGACGGTCATCGCCGCGCACAGCTACGCCCTGGCCGGCGGAGGCGTCGCCGCGGCCTCGGCGACCTACGGTGCAGGCTTCACCAACCTGCTGACCTCGCTCGCGGAAGCGCGTCTCGCCCGAGTGCCCGTCGTCGTGGTCGTCGGTGGGGAGCCGACGACTGGCTCACGCGCCATCGACATCGACCAGATCGGGGTCGCAGCCGCGATGTACGTGCAGACGCTGACCGTCGGACGGGCGAACGCGACGGCGCAGACCGAGCTCGCCTACGCCATCGCTGCCAGGGACAGGGTGCCGGTGATCGTCACGATCCCGTACGACCTGGTGGACACGTCAGTCGAGCCTCCGTCGCCGGTCGCCGGGCTCGAACAGGAGGCGGTGCTTCGAGCGCACGAGCTCGCGGAGGCCCCCGACGTCGAGCGTGCGGACGCCGCCCACGTCGCCGGACTCCTCGCTCGCGCACAGCGACCGCTCATCCTCGCTGGTCACGGGGCGGTGCTGGCTGAAGCCGGCGACGCGCTGCGACAGGTCGGCGACCGGGTCGGGGCGCTCTTCGCGACCTCCCTCATGGCGCACAGCCTGACCGGGTCACCATGGGACCTCGGCATCGCCGGCGGATTCTCGAGGCCAGACGTCGCCGAGCTCATCGGCGAGGCCGACGTCGTGCTCGTCGTCGGCGCCAGCATGAACCTGTGGCAGATGCGCTACGAGACCCTGCTGACGCACGCCGAGACTATAATCCAGGTCGACACGCGCCCCGGCAGCACGCATCCGCGCGTCGACGAGTTCCACCGGGCGGATGCGCGCGCCTTCGCGGAGGCGCTGCTCGCGGAACTCACCGACGCCGACCGCGACGGGTGGCGCGGGTCTGTGACCATGCAGGACGCGGACTCGCGGCCCTTCGAGGAGCTCGCCCCGGACGGACGGCTCGATCCCCAGGCCGTGATCACCGAGCTCGAGGCCCTCCTGCCGCTCGAGCGGAGCATCACCCAGGACAACGGGCACTTCATGGGCTGGGCGCCCCGTCACCTCAGCGCCCCGGACCCGCACGCCATGCTGCTGCCAGGGCTCGCGCTGCACTGCATCGGCCTGGGCGTTGGGTCGCTGCTCGGCGTCGCAGCCGCCCGCCCCGACCGACTCCCGGTGCTCGTGACGGGGGACGGGGGATTCCTGATGGAGTTGAGCGAGCTCGACACGCTGCTCCGCGAGGTTCCGTCGGCGCTCGTCGTCGTCATGAACGATGCGGCCTTCGGCATGGAGGTGCACCAGTACGGGGTGCGCGGCCTCGACACCGATGCCATGACCTTCGCCGAGGTGGACTTCGCAGCGCTCGCAGTGGCCATGGGCGCGCGCGGGGCGAAGATCACGTCGCTCTCCGACCTGGACCGGGTGCAGGAGTGGCTCGACCGTGGGGCCGAGGGGATCTTCGTCGCCGACGTGGCGATCTCCCCGAACGTCGTCGCTGACTGGCTGCGGCTGAGCAATCGCTACAACGGGGTCGTGGAGGTGTCCGCCTGACTCTCGACGGCACTCGACCGAGCCCCCGCCAGGCACGGACGCACTGCCGATCGGCCTTGCCGCCAGCCCGTAGCCTGTCGGTATGTTCTCCGCGCATCCCCGACTCCTGGCGGCACTCGCGACCGCGCTGCTCGCCTGCACCGTGCTCGGTGGATGCGGGCCCGCCTACCCGGAGATCCCTCGCGACGCCGAGACCGGCGGGCAGACGCTCGCCGAGCTCGAGGACACCCTCGACTCCATCGAGGGGCTCACCTTCTCCGACATCGGCGGGTCGGATCCCAACATCAAGGGCAACACCGGGTTCGGGGTGAACGTGACCCTGCAGGAGGGGTACCAGCTCGCCGACCCTGGCGCGCTCCTCGTCTTCCTCACCGAATCGGCGTGGTCGGTGCGCGACGGCCACATGCCGAACATCGCCGTCGAGATCCGCTACACCGGACCCGCGGACGACGGCATCGACATGACCGCCGTCGGCATCGAGACCGGGTGGGTGCCGAGCACCTCCTCGACTCCCGGGGTTGCCGACAACGGCTTCACCAGCGTGTCCGTTCCCGTCGCCGACTACGCCACCGAGAAGGGTGTGCCCGAGAACGCGGTGCGACTCGGGCCGTGGCCCGGCGACGTACCCGAGGTCCCGACCGGGATGGTCGTCGAACGCCGAGACTGACCGACGCGCCGACCCCGCAGGCCGCGGGGAAGCATCCGGCCGCTCGCGTCGCATACTGGATCGGTGGCACACGCAACCGAGACCCCAGACCGACGCCAGTGGATGCGCGAGGCGATCCGCGTGCTCGAGGCCGACGCCAACCGCAGCGCCGACACGCACCTCCACGTCTTCCCGCTTCCGCCGGAGTGGGGCATCGACCTGTACTTGAAGGACGAGTCGGTGCACCCGACGGGGTCCCTCAAGCACCGCCTCGCTCGCTCGCTCATCCTCTACGCCATCGTGAATGGGCAGGTCGGCCCGAGCGCGACGCTCGTCGAAGCCTCGAGCGGGTCGACCGCCGTGTCCGAGTCGTACTTCGCGCGGATGCTCGGGCTGCCGTTCGTCACCGTCGTGCCCCGCACCACGAGCCCCGAGAAGATCGAGCTCATCGAGTTCTACGGCGGCCGCTGCCACATGGTCGACGAGCCCCTCCACGTGTACTCCGAGGCGGAACGGCTCGCCGCCGAGCTCGACGGGCACTACCTCGACCAGTTCACCAACGCCGAACGCGCCACCGACTGGCGAGGCAACAACAACATCGCGAAGAGCGTCTACTCGCAGATGACGCTCGAGCGCTTCCCGATCCCCAGCTGGATCGTCGTCAGCGCCGGCACCGGCGGCACCTCCGCCACCTTCGGCCGCTACGCCAGGTACTGCGGGCACGACACCCGTCTCGCCGTCGTGGACCCGGAAGGCTCGGCGTTCTACGAGGCCTGGAAGACCGGAGACCGCACCCACGCAACCGGTCGGGGCTCGAAGATCGAAGGCATCGGGCGGCCACGTGTCGAACCGTCCTTCATCGAGACCGTCATCGACGACATGATCCAGGTGCCGGACGCCGCCTCGGTCGCCGCGATCCGCGTCCTCCGCGAACGCACCCAGCATTGGGCGGGCGGGTCCACCGGGACGAACCTCGTGGGCGCCTTCCAGATCATCGCGCGGATGCTCGCCGCCGGTGAGAAGGGCAGTGTCGTCACCCTCATCTGCGAC
Organism: Pseudoclavibacter sp. JAI123; assembly: GCF_013409665.1. NCBI lineage: Bacteria > Bacillati > Actinomycetota > Actinomycetes > Micrococcales > Microbacteriaceae > Pseudoclavibacter > Pseudoclavibacter sp. JAI123. The sequence goes on from NZ_JACCCM010000002.1 coordinate 191,708, forward strand.
GGGGGAGCCCGCTACGCGAACACCTACTACAACGACGCCTGGGTTGCGGCGCAGGGTTGGGACCTCGAACCGCACCTCGACCGGATGCATGCGTTTCTCGACACGGGCGAGTGGAACGACTGAGGACAACTCGAACCTGCATCACAAGTCGTCGACACTTTCTGGACAACAGTCCGAAACTTGTTAGGCTCGTCGTGTGCCAACGACCGCCACGCCCCGCTCGCCTGACCCTCGTCCCGCCCGGACGCAGGCCGCGATCGTCGCCGCCGTCGAACGACTGTCGGCTCGCGGTGATGAGGTCACGGTGCCAGCGATCGTCGCCGAAGCCGGCGTCAGCCGCTCGACCTTCTACGCGCAGTTCCGCGACCTCGACGCGCTCGCCGTCCGCATCCTCACCGAGGTCTTCACGCAGATCGAGGAACTCGACCTGAGCTTGCGCGCGTCCGCGACCCCCATCGAGACCGCCCGGGCGACGACCTCGCAGCTCGTCGCCGAGTTCGCGAAGCGCCGCACGCTCTACGCGGGCGTGCTCGGCACCCGCACGACCACGGAAGCGGCCCGGGCCGTCCGCGCGGCCTTCGCCGAGCAGGCCCTCGGCACGATGCGGCTCACCGTTCCCGTAGGCCTCGACCCGAAGGTCGCCGCCGAGTACGTCGCGGGCGGCAGCCTCGCCGTCATCACGGCCTGGCTGCTCAGCGACGCCCCAGAACCCACCGAACGCGTGCAGCAACAGCTGCTCGCGCTCCTCCCCGCCTGGCTCATCAACGACGATAAGGACACCCCCTCATGACCCGCACCTACGTAGTCACCGGCTCCGCCTCCGGCATCGGCAAGGTCACCGCCGAGAAGCTCCGCGCCGACGGGCACACCGTCATCGGCGTCGACCTCAAGAACGCCGACATCAACGCCGACCTCACCACCGCCGAGGGTCGGGCCGAGCTTGTCACCCGCGCCGAGGAGCTCAGTGGCGGCGTGGTCGATGGCGTGCTCGCCATCGCGGGCCTCGTCATCCCGGCACCGGTCACCGTCGCCGTCAACCACTTCGGCGCCGTCGCCACGCTCGAGGGCCTCCGCCCGCTGCTCGCGAAGTCGGACGCGCCCCGCGCAGCCGTCGTCGCATCCCTCGCCGCCCTCGAAGAGGTCGACCAGCAGCTGCTCGCGCTCATCGAGTCCGGCGACGAGGCCGGTGCGCTCGCCTACGCCGAGTCGCTCGGTGCCACCGCCAACGCGACGGGCTCCTCCGTGCTCTACACGACCTCGAAGCTCTCGATTGCCCGCTGGGTTCGCAGGAACGCCCCAAGCGCCGAGTGGGCGAAGGCCGGTATCGCGCTCAACGCCGTCGCGCCCGGCGTCATCCTCACCCCGATGACCGCGGCCGCACTCGGGACCGAGGAAGGCCGTGCGGCCATGGATGCGGGTGCCCCGGCACCATACGGTGGCCCGGCCGCCGACCCCATCCAGGTCTCGAACCTGCTCGCCTGGCTCACGAGCAAGGACAACGGCTACGTCACCGGGCAGATCATCTTCATCGACGGGGGAGCGGAGAGCATCCGCCGGCCCGAGCTGGTGTAGCGAGCTCAGGCTCATCAACGAAGCCGGCCGGCAGCGAGAATCCAGCTGCCGGCCGGTTTCGTCGTCAGCCCACTTTCTTGACCACGCTCGACTTCAGCTGCATCTGCCCGAACCCTGGCACCTTCGCGTCGATGTCGTGGTCGCCGACGCCGTCCGTGATCAGGCGGATGCCGTTGACCTTCGTGCCCACCTTGACCGTTCCGCCGCCTGCGCCCTTGACCTTGAGGTCCTTCGCGATCGTGACGGAGTCGCCGTCGGCCAGCACGTTCCCGACCGAGTCCTTTATCGTCGGGGTTGCATCGGAGTCGTCGTCAGCGCCCTCACCGGGCGCCCATTCGTGGCCGCACATCGGGCACACCAGCAGCGCACCCATCTCGTAGGCGAGCTCGCTCGCGCACTCGGGACACGGGGGAAGCTGATCAGGCATCGAGGCTGACCTCCGGGGAATCTCGCCGAACAGGAACGTCGACAACGCTAGGGCACGAGGCGTCGCCGCATCGAACGATGGCGTCGGAAACCCGAGAGGGAACGCGGCGACGGCCTGCTCCGTACGATGGTGCAGATGGATACCCCCTTTGCCGTTCGAATCGTTCTGGCAATCGTCATGGCCGGATCCGGGCTCCTCACCATGTGGATGGCCCAGGCCGCCGCCTCGGGCCAGCTGAAGCGGAACGACATCGCCGGCATCCGCACGCCGAGCACGATGTCGAGCGACGTCGCCTGGCTCGCGGCGCACGTGCGGTCGAAGCGCGCCACGATGACCGCCGGCATCCTGGCGCTCGTGACCGGCCTGGTGGTGATGATCCCGATGCCTAACCCGGTCATGATCGGGGTTGTCTTGGCGGGATGCGCGGCCCTGCTCGGGTTCGTCCTCTACGGCGCCCGCGTTGGCATCCGAGCGGCGAAGGCCGTCGGCGAGAAGCCGAGGGGATCGGCCAAGTAGTCGCAGTCGCAGTCGCAGTCGCCGTCGCAGTCGCAGCCGACGGAAGGCGCCGCAGCGGCGCGGGACTCACACCCCTGGTGCCGCCTTCGCCTCGACCTCCACGAACGTGAACTGCTCGTCGCGGTCGTTCACGATGTTGTGGTGCGCGCCGGCCTCGCGGCTGTAGCTGACGCCCGCCGTGCACTCCATCGCGAACGGGTCAGCAGTCTCGGTCTCGACGGTCAGGGTCCCCGTCGTCTGCGGCACGACGACGTACGGCATCGTGTGCGTATGCCAACCCGTCTCGGCACCGGGCGCGAAGCGCCACTCGGTCACGCGGAATCGGTCGTCGTCGACCTGGACGGTTGGGGTGGCAGCTGGGCGAGTCATGACACGACGCTAGCGGTCACAACGGCCTGACGTGCCCATCCGTCTAGTTCTGCTCCTCGGCAGGGTCCTCTTCCTCTTGCTGCGTCTCCTCGGTGCGGTCGCGGAGCTTGTCCGCCATCGCGGCCGCGCCGTCGCGCCCGTGCTCGCCCTCGACCTCTTCGATGATGTCGCGCAGGTTCTCGTCGCCGGCCGAGGCGTCGCTCGAGTCGCCGGATGCGGGGGATACGTTCTGTGGGGTCGTCATGTCGTGACCGTACGCACCCAGGCTGGGCGGCCGCAGATCATCGCCTGACCGCGGGCTCCCGTGGTCCCGCGGTGCGCTCGCTCTGCCCCGGCTCCAGCTTCTCGATCGCCCGCACCGCATCCCGTCCGGCCCGGTTCGCGCCGACCGTCGACTGCGACGGCCCGAACCCGATGAGGTGGATGCGCGGCTCGTCGGCGACCTGCGTGCCCCGCATCGTGATGCCGCCGCGCTCGTTGCGCAGCCCCAGCGGGTCGAGGTGCGCGAGGTCGGCGCGGAAGCCGGTCGCCCAGAGGATCGCGTCCACCGGGGTGAGGGTGCCGTCGGCCTCGCGCACCCCGTCCGGCTCGATCGCGGTGAACATGGGCCGCCGCACGAGCGCCCCGCGGTCGCGCGCGGCGATCGCGTACGACGACCAGCCGAGGCCCGTATACGAGACGACACTGCTGGCCGGCTCGCCCGCCTCGACGTCGGCGATGACCTTCGCGATCGTGGTCCGCCCCTCGACCTCCGGGTTGAAGCCACCCTCCAGGAACACCGGCTCGCGCCGCGTGTACCAGAACGTCTGGGCCGTGCGCGAGATCTCCTCCAACTGCTGCACAGCTGAGATGCCGCCGCCCACGACCGCCACCCGCTGACCCGCGAACTCCTCCGCCGACACGTAGTCACGCGTGTGCAGCTGCCGCCCGAGAAAGGTCTCCTTTCCCGGGATGCTCGGCAGCAGCGGGTGGTTCCAGGTGCCGGTCGCGTTGATGATCGCGCCCGCCCGCCACACGCCGGCCGCATCCGTGCGCACGAGCAGCTCACCGCGGGGGTCTGCATCGACGCGCGAGACGTCGAGCACCCGAACCGGCCGCACGATGGGCAGCGGATGCGCCCGCTCGAACGCAGCGAAGTACCGCGGCACCGCATCCCGGCTCGGCTCATCGTCGCTGCCGGGCGTGCGCGCGAACGTCGGCAGGTCGAAGATGCCGTTCACGGTCGCCATCGTCAGCGACTCCCAGCGGTGCTGCCACGCGCCACCCGGCTCGGGGTTCGCGTCGAGCATCACGAAGGTGCGCTCCGCTCCAGGCTCGTCCAGGGCACTCACGAAGCCCCGCCGCTGCAGGTGGAACCCCGCCGAGAGGCCGGCCTGCCCGGCGCCGATCACCACGACCGTCGCGGAGCGGGCGTTGTCAGCCAAGATCGGACCCGCCCTCCGGCTCGTCGAGTCCCAGATGCCCGCGAAGCGTGTCCGTCAGGGCCTCCACCTGAGCGAGCTGTTCGGGGGAGAGGGCGTCGAGGAACAGCTCCTGCACGGCCTTGAGGTGCGGGACCGAGCCGCGGCGGAAGGCGGTCGCCCCTTCCTCGGTGAGGCTGACCACCGACCCGCGCGTGTCCTCGGGGCACGGGTCGCGGCGCAGCAGCCCGCGCTTCTCCATGCGGCCGAGCTGATGCGAGAGGCGGCTGCGCTCCCAGCCGACCGACGCCGCGAGCTCGGAGGAGCGCAGTGAGCGTCCCGGCGCCTCGCGCAAGGCGAGCAGCACACCGTAGTCGCCCGTCGACAGTGCGGACTCGCTCTGCATGCGGCTCGCGAGGCGGGAGTTGAGCACGCCCGTCGTCTCGATGAACCCGCGCCAGACGCGCAAGTCCTCGGCGCTGATCTGCGTTCTCGGCGATGCGTTCATGAGGCCTCCAGGTTTGGAATGCCTCCATCATGCCACGTAGTTGACATATCAACTACTTCGGCGCATGATTGACGCGTCAACTACTTGGAGGAGCCATGAGCACGCAGCAGGGAACGCAGATGAGCGCAGTGGATGCAGGCCGGTTCCCGTTCGAGATCGGCCTCAACTCGTTCGGCGACGTGCCGAACGTCAACGGCACGCCCCTGTCGGATGCCGAGACGGTCCGCCTCCTCGTCGACGAGGCCCGCCTCGCCGAGCAGGTCGGCCTCGACGTCTTCAGCATCGGCGAGCACTACCGCGAGGGCTTCGTCGACTCCGCGACCCCCGTGATCCTGGCCGGCATCGCGACCGCGACCGAGCGCATCCGCCTCGGCTCTGCCGTCACCGTGCTCAGCACCAACGACCCCGTTCGCCTCTACAACGAGTTCTCCACCCTCGACGCGCTCTCGAACGGGCGCGCGCAGATGGTCGTGGGCCGCGCATCCCAGACCCAGTCGTTCCCGCTCTTCGGCTACGACATCGCCGACTACGAGCAGCTCTTCGAGGAGAAGCTCGACCTCTTCATGCAGCTGCAGCGCAGCGACTCGGTCACCTGGTCGGGCAGCGTGCGCGCGCCGCTCGTGAACCAGACGCTGCACCCCACCATGCGCCCCGGCGGCATCCCCACCTGGGTGGGCGTCGGCGGCAGCCCGGACTCGGTCGTGCGTGCCGCCCGCTACGGCCTGCCGCTCATGCTCGCCATCATCGGCGGGCAGCCCGAGCGCTTCGCCGGCCACGTCGACCTCTACTTCCGGGCGCTCGAGAAGTTCGGGATGCCCGCGAACCGGGTCGGCCAGCACGCCCTCGGCCTCGTCGCCGAGACGGATGAGGAAGCCGCCGAGACCTGGTGGGAGTCGTGGAAGCCCATGGTCGAGATGATGGGGAAGGAGCGCGGCTTCTACCCGCCAACCAAGGAGCGCTACCTCATGGAGCTCGAATCCGGCGCCCTCTTCGTCGGCTCGCCCGACACGGTCGCCGCGAAGATCGCGCGCATGGTGGAGGTTCTCCGCATCAGCCGCTTCGACCTCAAGTACGACGTCATCGGCCTGCCGACGGAGGCACGCGCCCAGACCATCAGCCTGCTCGGCACCGAAGTCGCACCCCGAGTGCGCCGACTGCTCGCGAAGGAGTCCATCAATGTCTAAGGCCCAGCTCGACCCGAACCGCCCCAGTGAGGCCCTGCCGACGATCGGTATCCTCGGCGCAGGCAAGGTCGGCACCGTGCTGGCCCGCCTCCTCATCGGCAGCGGCTACCGGGTACTCATCTCGGGTTCCGGGGCGCCGAGCAAGATCGACCTCATCATCGACGTCCTCGTGCCGGGCGCGACCACGGGCACGAGCGCTGAGGTGGCGGCCGCGGCCGACGTCGTCATCCTGGCCCTGCCCCTCGGCAAGGCGCTCCCGCTCGGCGCGCGCGAGACGCTCCCGCTCGACGAGCTGCGGGGCAAGCTCGTCATCGACGCGATGAACTACTGGTGGGAGATCGACGGCGTGCGCGACGACCTCAACGACCCGACCGTGGCGACGAGCGAGCTCGTGCAGCGGCTCCTCTCCGACTCGCACGTCGTGAAGGCGTTCAACCACATGGGCTACCACGACCTCGACGAGGGGCCGAGGCCGACCGGTGCCCCCGGCAGGCGGGGGATCGGCATCGCGGGTGATGACGATGCCGACCTCGCGGCAGCGGCAGCGCTCGTGGATGCGGCCGGCTTCGACCCTGTGCGCGTCGGCACCCTGCACGAGAGCTTCCTGCTGCAACCGGGCAGCGAGCTCTTCGGCGCGAACTTCCCCGCCGACGAGGTTCGTGCCGCCGCCGCGCGCTTCCCGAGGACCGAACGCGGCCTCGAGCTCGCCGCGCAGCGGGCCGAGAACGACCGGACGGTACCAGCGGACACCGTGCGAGTCTGACCGGACATCAAGCTCCCGCACACCCCGCATCCACGTGCGGATGCTCAACTCGATGCAACGCAATCGCGTTGATCCGACGAAGCGAAGGAGACCACCATGGTGTTCGAGAACATCGGCGACAAGGCAGCCCAGGCAGCGAACAGCGAGCAGGGCGAGCAGCTCACCGACCACGCCTTCGACGCGGCCGGCGACCACGCGGAGACCGCGATCGGCAACCAGCACGACGAGCACATCCAGAAGATGCGTGACGGCGCTGACGCGGCAGTCGGCAACGAGTGACGACGAGCGACTAGCTCGCGCGACAGCGCAGGAAAGGCCCGCCACCGGCGGGCCTTTCCTGCGTCCGGGCTGCTTCCTGGACGAAGCATCCATGATCCTGGGTGTCCCGTGAATCCATTTGACTGACCCCAGACCCAGCCTCGTAGGGTCGAAGACGTCGGGCCACAACCGGCACTCACGCAACATGCACTCGATGAGCACACTCACGGAGGAAACATGAAGCTGAAGAACACTGTCACCCTGGCCACATCCATCGTCGTCGCTGGAGCCCTCGGCGTCGCAGGCAGCACCGCCGCGAACGCCGCCCAAGCACCTGTCGTCACCGCAGCGTCCGCCACCGCAGACAGCGGGGGATACTCGCAGGAGGCATTCGCCGCAGAAGTCGAATACACCGCCTCCCTGAGTGCCGAGGAGCAGGACGCTCGCGTCCAGCAGCTCATGGCAGAGGCGAGCGCCGAAGCAGAGGCCGTCGAAGGCCGCGCCGCGCTGCCGCTCATCCCGTTCGCGGTCGTCGCGGCCTGCATCGGCTCCGCCGGATACGGCGCCTACTCGACGTACAAGTCCGGCGACCCCGTCGACTTCATCGCGCAGACCGTGATCGGCTGCATCCCCTTCGGCGCCGCAGCCAAGCCCGTCGTCGTGACCCTCATCAACGCCAACAAGCCGCTCGTCATCTCCGGCCTCAAGGCGCTCGGCCTCGGCGCGAACTCCGCCATCATCCTGGCCCTCGGCGGCGACAGCTGAGGCAGGTGAGCTGAGAACACGTCCACGTCCGCAGGCGACAACCACGAACAGGAGTCCCACTCATGAGCAGCAGCACTGAACAGCGAGACGGCAGCCGACTGGCCGTCACGGCGTCGGCGGTCTTCTTCGGCGGCACCGCCGCCGCATCCGCCGTGCACAGCACGGCAGGGTGGGCGGATGCGCTCCTCGCGGGTCCGGTCGTGCTCGCGCTGATCCTGCTCGCCGCGACAGCGTGGGTGGCGCGATCCGGTCCGGCCGCCGCCAGCCGCCGCGCATCCGCGACCTACCTCGGCGTCGCCCTCGTTGCCAGCATCGGGATCGCGGTCGCGCTCGCGCTCACGGGCGCCGAAGCTGGCCTCCTGCTCTACGCGCTGCCGCTCGGCTCGGCCCTGCAGCTCGCGCAGCTGGCACGCTCACTCACCGAGGGCCGGGCAAGCCGACCCCTGAACGGCTGACGGGCGCGCAGCGGCACGTCGCACGCCCCGAACGACAGACTGCGGGCGGTGGAACAGAGGTTTCACCGCCCGCAGTCTGTTGTTGTCTCCGCGCCAGCTCGTCGCTGTCAGCGAGACGTTGCTTGCTAGACGTTGCCTGCGCGACCTCGCCGGATGAGCGTGAGTGCGGCGCCTCCTGCGAGGAGCGCGAGCGCCCCGAGGACCCAGGCCAGCGTCGATCCGTCGGCGCCCGTCGCAGCGAGCTCGTCGCCAGCGGCTTCGGATGCATCCGGGCCGTGCGCCTCACCCGTGCCGTCAGCCTCACCAGAGCCGTCAGGGGAGTCGCTCTGCTCAGGATCCGATGGTCCCTCCGTCTCGGAGGGGCCTCCCGGAGCGGGCGTCTCGCCGGGCTCACCGGGCACGCCGGGCTCGCTCGGCCCCGGCGTCTCTCCGGGCCCCGTCGCTTCGATGACCGTCAGCTCGGACACCCGCGACAGGCTCACCGCACCGAACGGGTCCGCGGTGCGCACGTACCAGCCGAGCTCGCCGAGGGGCGCATCCGCCCAGCTTGCCGTGAGGGTGGTGCCGCTCGCCACGTCCTGGAACGACGCGATCTCGTCGCCCGTGAGGATCTCCGCGGCGAAGGAATCCGTGCCGAGCGTCCGCTCGCCGGGTTCGATCCCCAGGTCCGCGTAGGCAAGCTCGAACTCCTGCGGCGCATCCGCGAGGCTCGGGTCGTCCGAGTTGTGCACATCCAGCGACGGCGAGTAGGTGCGCACGATCATGCGCTCGCCCTCGTTGTCGAAGTGCATGAGGCGCAGGAAGCCGAGGCCGCCCTCCGGCAGGCCCTGGTAGTCGAAGAGCATCGAGTGCACCTTGCGGTCCGGGGTTCCGTCGCCGTTGTCGTCGAACTCGTCGACCCGCGTGAACGCGTCGTGGTAGTGCCCCGAGATGACCATCTTGACGTTCGGGTTCGGCGCGACGACCTCATCCATGACGCGCTGGGGGATCTCACCGAGACCGCCGGTTGTCAGCATGAACTCGTGCTGCGCGATCACCGCGACCCGGTCGGGGTGCTCGGCGAGCACCTCGTTCATCCACGCGATGCTGTCGTCGTTCGGCAGCCATCCCGTGTAGAGCATGAGGAAGTCGATGCCGCCAGCCGACACCAGGTCGAAGTGGCCGCGGTTGTCCTCGTAGGAGCCGCCGTACCAGGGGTTGCCCGCGAAGCGCTCCTCGCCGAAGTACTCGCCGTAGTACGAGTAGTCCTCGAGGTCGTTGCCCACGTCGTGGTTCCCGGCCAGCACGCCGTACGGCAGACCGGCGTCGTCGAGGCGCTGGTACTCGGGGTCGGCGTTCTCCCACTGGTAGCGCTGGTCGTAGTCGTCGATGATGTCGCCCGTGTGGAACAGGTACTGCAGGTTCAGCTCCTCGCGCTGCTCCAGCAGGTAGGAGTGCATCGCCTGCTGGTGCTTGTACGGCTCGCCCTCCATCGTGTTCTCGTTGTAGTACTGCGTGTCCGACTCCCAGGCGAGCGTGAAGTCGTACTCCGAGCGGGGCGTGTCCGCCTCGTTGTTGGGGGTCACGGGCGTTGTGCGGTCGCTGAGGTTCTCTCCGGCGAAGCCCTCCGAGTGCTGCACGAGCACCTGCACGCTCCCGTCGCGGGCGTACGAGGCCGCAGCCACGGTGCCTTCGAGGGAGAACTTCTCGTCGTCGGCGGATGCGGTGTGCCGGGTCACCTCGTCCCAGCCGCTCCCGTCCGCTCGCAGGGCGGAGAGGATGACGGTGCCGTCGGCGTTCGCGGTGCCGTCCCAGCTGACGCGCACCTGCGCATCCTGCTCGCCGTCCCGCAGCGCGACGTCGAAGAGCTGATACGGGAACTCGGCGTTCGAGGTCACCTCCGCGGTCCGGCCATCGACGCTCGCGAGCTGCTCGAGGGACTGCCCGGTCGGGACGCTCGTCGGGTCGCGGTCGACGCTGGCCGCGTCGTTCACGGTTCCAGCTGCCGTCGTGACGCCGCCATCAGCGAGGTCCGCCTGGCGACCCTCGAGGAACGTCACGTCGAGCGCGTCACCGGTCGGGTCCTCGACCTTGGCCTGCAGCTCCACGCCGCCCGCCTCGACCTCGGCTCCCTCGGCTGGCCAGATCGACGACGAGGAGGGGTGCTCCTCGGGGGTCGTGAACTTGGTGCGCCACGTCTCGGCGTTGCCGAGCGCATCCGTCGCCGTCACCTCGAGCTCGTGGCCGCCCGCGGGCAGCGTCACCGAGGAGGTGGTGTGCGGCAGCTCGATCGGCGCGCCGTCGAGGGTCGCGGTGACCTCGCGGACCCCGGACCCGGCGTCGCTCACCTGGGCGTCGATGACGAACTCGCCCTGGTACTCGCCGCCGTCGCGGAGCTCGGAGGAGACCGTGGGGGCGGTGTTGTCGACCAGCACCTGCCTGGTCACGCTGTCGGTGCCGTCGGTCGCCGAGATCTCGACCGGGCCATCCGCCGCGCTCGTCGTGTCCCACTGCGTCGAGGCCGCGGCGAACGCGTCGTCCGGCAGGGCGAAGCGCGCGTCGTAGAAGTCGTACTTCCCGGCGCTGTCGCCCATGGCCAGGCGCAGAGCTGGGTCGTCGTAGCCGATGGGGCGCAGCGTGCGGCCGTCGGGCAGCACGAGGCGCAGGTCCCAGACCGTGAAGTCGTCGTTGTTCTCGGCCTCGTCGATTTCCGGCGCCTTCTTCGAGCCGGCCCAGATGCTCACCACGAGCTCGTCGCCGAGCTTCGTGTACTCGAGCGGCACGGGCGTGACGATGGTCTCCGACCCCTCGTAGATGCCCTGGTCGAAGATCGTGAGCACGTCGTCGCCCACTCGCACGCCGTTCTTGAAGTAGTAGTCGACCCCGGTCGCCTCGAAGGCGAAGACGGGAGCCCCCTCGAGCGACGGCGACGTCTGCTGCCGCTGCCCGCCGATCGACAGCTCGATCGGGCTCGGGTACTGGTCACCCGCGGCGGCGATCGTCGTGGTGCCGCCCACGTACTGGCCTTCGTCGACGTTTAACCGCACGGGGGCCGAGCTCGCGCCGGCCACCTGCACCCGCCGCGGCTCCGTGACGACACGGTTGGTGCCGTCCGAGACCGTGACCGTGTACTCGTACCAGCTCTTGCCCGTCAGGTCGGCGACGTTCACCGAGGTCGTGAACATGCCGTCGCCCGCGTCCGTGAGATTGAGCTTGACCGGGGTCGCGTCGACGTCGTTGCGCAGCTCGACGGCCACGGTGCGCAGCTGCGTCTCGTCGCTCGCCGCGAATCGCAGCTCGAAGTCGGCGGCCGGGTCGATCTCGGCGGCGGTGCGGTCCTCGATGGTGGGCGGCGTCGCATCCACCGGCACGATCGTGAGCCCGGCCGGCACCTGGTCGGCCTGCACCGAGCCCGGGGTCGCCGGGGCGAGGCCGAGCAGGTCCTGCTTCGCGAGGTCCGCGGCTGACGTCGTATAGCGGATGCCCTGATCCGCCTGCGTGTCATCGGTGCCGGGGGTCACGTTGTAGAACGCCTGGTTGACGGTGTGCCCCGTGTTGGTGGCGATCTCCATGCCGCGGGCTCCGCTGTTCGCCATGCCGCCGGAGAAGACCTCGACGAGGTTCTCACCGAGCGTCAGCTCGGTGCCGAACGTGGCGTTGAACTCGGCATCGCCGAGGTCGTCGTTCTGGCCGTTCTTCACCCACAGCACGAGCGTCTCGCCGGCGGGGATGCTGACCTCCGCCGGGGTCGCGGGCCAGAGCGCGGACGTGCCGCTGTCCGGGTAGAGGTAGGTGAGCGCGTAGTCGCCGAAGCCGATCGCCTCGCTCGACGCGTTGTACACCTCGATGAACTCGTAGCCGTCGCCCGTGCCGACGTTGCTCGAGTCGGGGAGCAGCTCGGTGATCTGCAGCGGCGACGTCACGACGCTCGCGTCCGGCTGCGGGTCGAAGCCCGGTTCCGGTGGGAGCGTGGGAGTCGGCTCCGTGGGCGTCGGCTCGGTGGGTTCCGGCTCGGCGGGTTCCTCCTCGCCGTCCTCGGGCGCGCCGGGCTGGAGTGCCTCCGGCACGACCACGCCGGGGGAGCGCCCGGCCTGCTGCCCGAAGACGTCGAGGCTCAGCTTCGAGGCTTCCTCAGGCACCCGGAAGTGCACGGCGAGGTCCTCGCCCATGGAGTCCTTGGGTGCGTGCGACCACGAGGTCAGCGCCTCGCCGCGGAGCACGCGGATGCCGCGGTCGCCACCGTTCGCCATGCCGGCCTGGCCGGTCACGCGCGCGACCTGGACGCCCGCATCCACCCCGTGGTGGTCGCGGAACTCGTCGACGGTGCGGGCCGACGAGTCGACGGCGCCGTTCGCGCTCGTGTAGCTGAGCCAGAGCACGGCGGTCTCGCCGGCCTCGAGGACAAGCGGCTCCTCGACGCTGAGGGGGACGTCTCGCGACCGGTCGTCCGAGTCGACGTACGAGTACGCGAACGAGTAGCCCTCGGCCGCGAGGTCGACGGGGGCCGCCGACGTGTTGTGCACTTCCAAGTACTCGAAGTTGTCATCGCCGACGTTGTTCGCGACGATCTCGGTGACGATGATGGCGGACTGGCCCGCGTCTGCGGGCGACGAGACGGGTGCCGCTGGCAGCCGGCCTGAGACGGCGGCGGACGCGGCGGGGGCCATCGTGAGGACGGCGGCCGCGACGCAGGCGGTGGTCAGCGCCGCGAGCGGGGCCCTGACGTGGTGGCGTGGCATGGGGGAATGCACCTCCGGGAGCATGTGGGGGACCCGGGGAACCGTATGACTCGCGAGCAACCGGCCGGTGACATGAGGTCGATGGCAGGTGACGGGGAGGTTGCCGACCACGTTACCGACGTCTGCTACCGCGCGAGGCGGGGCGGGGTCGCCGACTGGTGACCCCGCCCCGCCTCCGTGCGTCAGGTGGTCAGCGGATGCGCGTGCGCAGTGCTTCCGTCGACGTCACGCCCTCGTCGATGACCGCGCGCGCGGCGTCGCGCAGTGCCTCATCCTCACCGACGTCCCAGAGCAGCACGCCAACCGGGGCACCCGAGTCGTCGCGGTAGTAGAAGACGCGGCTCGCGTCGGACTCGCCCGATTCGGGCAGTTCCGCCTCGAGCACGTCGAGGTCGGGATCGAGCGTGCCGACCGCCTCCCACCGCGTGCCGAAGACCATCGAGTAGAAGTACGGGGTGTGCGAGTAGGGGTCAGTGGCGCCTGCCATCGAGCGGCCTACGGCGGTGCCCATCTCGGTGGCGTTGTCGACGTGCTCGACGCGCGTCTGCCCGAGCACAGGGTCGGGGTAGACGGCGATGTCGCCGGCCGCCCAGATGAACGGGTCGCTGGTGCGCAGCTGCTCGTCGACGACCACGCCGCCCTCGTCCACGACGAGGCCTGCCTCCTCCGCGAGGTCGACGACGGGGGTCACACCCAGCCCGAACACCACGAAGTCGGCCTCCGTCTCAGCGCCGTTGTCGAAGACGACCGTGACACCCGTGGTGGCGGTCGGCGATGCTCGCACCTCGGAGGCGGCGGCTTCCGCCGCGACCCCGTCGGCGGCCTGCGCGGACGCATCCTCGAGCGTGTGCGCATCCGCGGCCACCTCGAAGTCGGCACGCACCTCGTCGCGCACCGTCTCGACGCGCCGCCCCGGGACGAGGCCGACGCCGTGCTCGACGTAGAGCTCCTGGAACCGCGACGCGAGGGCGGGCGGGAAGGTCGACGCGCCGAGCACGTCGTCAGGGAACACCAGGTCGACCTCGACGTCGTTCTGGGCGAGGGCGGCGGCGATCTCGGTGCCGATGTAGCCACCGCCGACGACGATGGCGTGCGAGCCATGGGCCGCCAGCGCGCGGAGGCGTCGGTAGTCGCTCGCCGAGCGGAAGAAGAAGATGCGGTCGCTCTCGGGTGCGGCCACCTCGACGGGCTTCGAACCGGTCGCGATCAGCAGCCTCCCGTAGGTGATGGTCTCACCGCCGCCCGTCGTCACCGTCTTCGCTGCACGATCGATGCCGGTCACGAGGGTCCCGAGCGTGATCTCCGCGCCTGTCGCCTCGCTCGTGCCGAGCGGCGTCTGGTCCCAGGTGAAGTCGGGGTCGACCCAGAGCTTCTTCGACAGCGCGGGCCGCGCGTAGGGTTCGTCGACGTCGGCGCTGAGGATGCCGATGGTCCCCGCCTCGTCTCGTTCCCGGATGCCGCGGGCCGCCGCATCCGCCACCATTCCGCCGCCGATGATCAGGTAGTCGTAAGCGCTCATGCCATCGAGGCTACGAACCGCGCTCGGGTGGTGGCTGGGAAGACGGACTTCCCTCGCGCGGGCACTGCGTCGAAGCTCCTCGGTAGATTGGCGGCATGCAGCGTCGAATCGTCATCGCACCGGACTCGTTCAAGGGCACCGCTTCGGCGGCGGAGGTCGCCGCGGCGATCAGGCGTGGTTGGCAGCGCGCGAGGCCGGATGACGAGTGCGTCGAGGTGCCGATGGCTGATGGGGGCGAGGGCACGACGGCTGCGATCGCAGGTTCGGTGCCTGGGGCGCGAGTTGTCGTCGTGGCAGTCGAGGGGCCGCTCGGCGACCCGGTGGATGCGGCGCTCGTCGAGCTGCCCGACGGCACGTGGGTGGTCGAGCTCGCCGAGACGAGCGGTATCGCCCTCCTGGAGCGGGTCGACCGGGACTCCTGCTTCCGCGCGTCGACCGTCGGGCTCGGGCAGGCCATCCGGTACGCGACCGAGCACGGCGCGAGGCGCGTGCTGGTCGGGCTGGGCAGCAGCGCGTCGACGGACGGCGGGGCCGGCCTGCTCACGGGGCTCGGGGTTCGACTCCTCGACGGCGGCGGGGCGAGCATCCCGCCAGGAAACGGCGGGCTGCACGCGCTCGAGACGCTGGACGTGTCCGGCCTCGCGCCGCTCCCCGTCGACGGCGTCGTCGCCCTGACGGACGTCGTGAATCCGCTGTTCGGCGAGCTCGGGGCCGCGTCCGTCTTCGGACCGCAGAAGGGCGCATCCGTCGATGATGTGCCGACGCTCGAGGCGGGGCTCGCTCGATTCGCCGAGGTGCTCGGCGGTGCGCCGGAGACGAGCGGGGACGTCGCTGCGCTCACCGCCCGGCCGGGGTCCGGAGCCGCAGGTGGCACGGGATTCGGGGTGCTCGCGATCGGCGGCGAGATCTCGGCAGGGGCCATCGCCGTCGCTGGCGCGATCGGCCTGCCGGCCCTGGTCCGCGGGGCGGACCTCGTCATCACAGGGGAGGGCAGCTTCGACGCGCAGTCCGAGGCGGGCAAAGTGCCGTCGCTCGTGCGCGCGCTCGCGGAAGAGGAGGGCGCGCGCTTCGGGGTGATCGCAGGGCGGGTCGGGCTCGACGCGGACCAGCGCGAGACCCTGGCGCTCGCCGGGGTCAGCATCCTGTCGCTGTCGGAGCTCGCCGGCTCGGGGCAACGCGCCATGGAGGAGACCCTGCACTGGGTCGAGGTCGCAGGGGAGCGGATGGCGCAGGCGCTCGAGTTCTAGGTCGGCGGGCTGGCGGGACTCAGGCGCCGAGGCCTCGAGCGCTGAGCGCGCGCTCGACATTCGCGAAGATCTGCGGGTCGCGTGCCACGAGGCGCACCTCATCGACGCGGGTTCCCGATTCGGCGATGGTGTCGACGGCCGCGGCGATCGCGTCGTCGAGCGGCCACGCGTAGATGCCAGCGCTGATGAGCGGAAACGCGATCGTCGTCGCGCCCAGCTCGTCGGCGACCTCGAGCGAGCGCCGGTAGCACGAGGTGAGCAGCGACCGGTCGCGCTGGCCCGAACCGTAGTCAGGCCCAACCGTGTGGATGACCCACCGGGCCGGCAGGTCACCGGCCGTCGTGTATCCGGCGTCCCCCGTGGCGAGGCCGTCGGGGAAGCGGGCGATGCAGTCGCGCAGCACGGCGGGCCCGCCCGCGCGGTGGATGGCTCCGTCGACGCCGCCACCTCCGCGCATGCCGTTGTTGGCGGCGTTCACCACCGCGTCGACCTCCTGCAGAGTGATGTCACCGAGAACCGGCACGATGCGCGTCATGCGAGCAGTCTCCCGCAGCCGCGTCAACAGAACCGGTGAATGCAGCGCGGAGATCAACGACGGGCGCGTCGGATACCCGTAGCGAAGTCCTCCAGGGCTTCGAGGATCCCCGAGTGCTGCCACACCTTCCCTCGGCGCCTGCCGGTCTGCTCCGTGAGGACGCCGCGTTCCGTCAGCAGAGACAGCGCGCGATTCGCGGTCACGACATCGACGGCGAGGGCACGCTGCACGAAGGCCGAATTGACGATCGGCTGACCGATGAGCAACGGCAGCAGCCGCAGCCCGGTCGCCTGGGGGCGCACGCCCGCGAGGAGCTCGCGGGATTCGTCGAGCGCCGACCGCAACGCATCCACGAGATCCCCACCTGCTGCTGCCGCGAACCTCGCGGCCCCCGCGAAGGTGCGCACGATCGGCTCGGCGTCCCCGGCCCTGAATGCACCGAGGGCATCGAAATATCGATCAAGATCGGTCAGCAGCCCGGCGGAAAGCGGCACGGTGGTGTGCGAGGCGATGCCGCTGGCGCGCAGCATGATCTGCACGAGGGCGCGGCCCGTTCGTCCGTTCCCATCGATGAACGGATGGATCGTCTTGAACTGTGCGTGCGCGACAGCGATCTGCAGGATGGCCGGCAGGTCCACGCGATCCGCGAACGCAAGCAGATCGGTGAGTGCCGAGGCGATGAGGTCGGGTTGGGGGGCGACGAAGTCGGCTTCGCGTGGACCCGCATTGCCCTTCCCGATCCACACGAGTTCCGTGCGGAGCTGACCGGCATGCTCTTCCATGCCTGGCTGGCGCGCGAGCAGCTCACGGTGCATGGACAGGATGGCCGAGACGGACAGACGCTCCGTCAGCGCGACTGCGGCTTCCTGCCGATGTCATCATCCTCCGAGCTTAGTAACACTTCTCGCGGGAAGTGTTACTAAGCCACTGTTGGAGGGAAACGCTCGCATGCCGGCACCCGCGCCCGTTACTGTGACGAGCAGAGCTGAGCGCGCTCTCCCCGATGCGCTCCGCCCCGCAGCGAACGGAGCCTCCCGTGGTCACTGAAGCACTGTGGATGCAGGACATCGACCCGTTCGGGAACCCGGGGCTGTCGGCGCTCGTCGCCGTGATCCCCATCGCCATCTTCCTCATCTGCCTCACGGCGCTCAAGATGAAGGGCATCCTCGCGGCCAGCATCGCCGTCGTCGCCGAGATCATCGTCGCCCTGATCGCGTTCGGGATGCCGGGCACCGCCGTCGCAGGGTCCGGACTCCTCGGCATCCTCACCGCCATCTGGCCCATCGCCTACATCATCGTCATGGCCGTGTGGCTCTACCGCCTCGCCGTCGCCAGCGGACGCTTCGACGTGATCCGCGCATCCATCTCCGGCATCTCACCCGACCAGCGCATCCAGGTGCTGCTCATCAGCTTCGCCTTCGGCGCGTTCCTCGAAGGCGCGGCAGGCTTCGGCGTGCCCATCGCGATCTGTGCCGCCCTGCTCGTGCAGCTCGGCTTCAAGCCCGTGAAAGCCGCCATGCTGTCGCTCGTCGCGAACGTCGCCGCCGGCGCCTACGGGGCCATCGGCATCCCGGTCATCGTGGGCGCGCAGGTCGCTGGCGTCGAAGTGCTCGAGATGTCCCGCACGATGATGCTGCTCCTGCAGCCCCTCACGTTCCTCGTCCCGTTCCTGCTCGTCATCATCCTCGACGGATGGCGCGGACTCCGCGAGACCTGGCCGGCGACCCTTCTGGTCAGCGTCGTCTTCAGCGGGGTGCAGGCAAGCGTCCTCTGGTTCCTCGGCCCCGAGCTGGCCGACCTCGGCTCCGGCCTCGCCGCCATGCTCGCCCTCTTCGCCTTCGGCCGCGTGTGGCAGCCGAAGCGCATCTTCCGCGAGAGCGGAGAGGCGGCACCCGCCGTCGAGCGACACAGTGTGCGCGAGATCGCCGTCGCCTGGAGCCCCTTCTACATCCTCACCGCCCTCATCCTGGTGTGGAGCATCCCCGCCTTCAAGCAGCTCTTCGCCGCCGACGGTCCCCTCGCCGCCGCGGTCATCAAGCTCCCCATCCCGGGACTCACCGGCCAGATCGCCCTCCCGAGCGGCGACCCCGTCGCCAGCACCTGGGACTTCGCGCCCATCAGCGCCACCGGCACCGCCATCCTGCTCGCCGTCATCGTGTCGTTCCTCACGACGCCGAGCCTCAGGGCAGCCGACCTCTGGCACGAGTTCGTCGCAACCCTCCGCGAGCTCTGGCAGGCGCTCGTCCTGATCGCGCTCATCCTCGTGCTCGCGAACATCGCCAACTACTCCGGCGGGTCGGCCAGCATCGGCAGCGCCCTCGCCGCCGTCGGCCCCGTCTTCCCGCTTCTCGCACCCATCATCGGGTGGCTCGGCGTGTTCCTCACGGGGTCCGTCGTCAACAACAACACCCTCTTCGGCCCCCTGCAGGTCGCGACGGCGGGACGCATCGGCGTCTCGCCCGAGCTGCTCGTCGCCGCGAACACGGCGGGCGGCACGACCGCGAAGGTCATCTCACCGCAGTCCATCGCGATCGCGGCCGGTGCCGTCGGGCTCTCAGGGCGGGAGGGCGAGATACTGCGCACGTCCATCGGCTACAGCCTAGGGATGCTCGCCTTCATCTGCGTGTGGAGCTTCACGCTGTCGGTGCTGCTGCCGGTGTAGCCCGCGCAGCCGCCGGCCCGGCTCGCTCCAGGGGCGCAGCGTTGTGGCGTGGTGCGGTTCCGAGCGCGGCGACCAGCGTTCTGCCACAACTTCGCGGAGGAACGCGGGCCTCACTTCGAGACGAAGAACTCCAGTGCGATCTGGTCCGGGTCCTTGAAGCTGAGCGCGTAGCCGTACGGGGCCTCGACGATGCCGCTGTGCTCGACGCCGTTCTCCGTCAGGTGCGCGTCCCAGGCCTCGAGCTCCTCGCGGCTCTCAACGGTCAGCCCGAGGTGGTCGAGCCCAGGCGAGAAGGGCGTGAACCCGTCGCTGCCGTCGCCGCCGTCGTGCTGCGTCAGCCCGAGGGCCGTGCCGCCGGGAAGCGCGAAGAGCTTGCGGTGCAACGTCGTGTCGTCGATCTCCGTCGCCGGCTCGAAGCCGAAGACCTTCTCGTAGAAGGCGACGCTCGTGTCGAGGTCGCGCACAGTGACGGCAACGTGGTGGATGTTCGTGAAGGTGGGCATCATCGCTCATTCCTGCGCGCCTCGGGGGTGCGCGCTCCGCTCACCGTCTCACGCCGCCCCCGTGAGATCCCGGGGTGCGGCCTGGAAACAGCTGTGGCGAACCGGCACCCCAGGAGCGGGAGGCGCGGTTCGCCACAGCATCGGACCGGGCGGGCAGCGCAGTCTGCGCCGCCCGGTCTCCCCAGATGTCAGCGCAGCGCTGACACCCCACGGAAGCGCAGCGTGACCAGCTGGAACGGGCGCACGGACAGCGCGAGCGCGCCCTCAGCATCCACGATCGCCGTCTGGTCGACGTCACGCTCGAGCAGGTCGGTCTCAGCGACCGACTCGAACGCGAACCCGGGCGTCACGACTGCCCGAGCCTTCGCACCGCGAGCCTCATAGAAGCGGACGACCACGTCGCCGCTCCTGTCCTCCGCCAGCTTCACGGCCTCGACGACAACCGCGGGGTTGTCGACCGTGAGCAGCGGCTCGATCGGCGCCGAACCCGTCACCGGGCGCGGGCCGACGTTCAGCCGGTAGCCCTCAGCGGCCGCATCCAGCACATCCGCGCCCACGCGCACCGAGGTGCGCAGCACATGCCGTCCCTGATCGGCGTGCGGGTCCGGGAACGTGGGCGCCCGCAGCAGCGACTCCCGCACGAGGGTTGTCGTGCCGCCGCCGTCGCGGGTCGTGCGCGTCACGTCGTGCCCGTACGTCGAGTCGTTCGCGACGGCGACGCCGTAGCCGGTCTCGCCGACGTGCACCCAACGGTGCGCGCTCGTCTCGAACCGCGCCACATCCCACGACGTGTTGCGATGGATTGGCCGGTTCACGTGCCCGAACTGGATCTCCGACGACGACCGCTCCGCGTGCACGTCCAGCGGGAACGCCAGCTTCAGCAGCTTCTGCCGCTCGTGCCAGTCGACGTCCGTCGTCAGGTCGAGCGTCGGGCGCCCCGCGCTCAGCGACAGCTCCTGCACGAACGTGCTCGCTCCGTCCGAACGCGACACCTTGACGACGACCCGGTCGGCGCTCTCCGAGACGACCTCAATCGAGTCGACCGATCGGATCGGCCGGCCGTGGCGCTGGTAGTGCACGTCGATGTCCCACGCATCCCACTGCGCGGGCGTATCGCGGTAGACCCACAGCTCGGCAGCGCGCTCGCCGGCCGGGACCAGCTCGCGGTCGGCGGCGACGTCGAAGAGCGACGAGACGAGCCCGTCGGCGTCGATCGTGACCCGCACGAGCGAGTTGTCGAGCACCAGGTCGTCGCCGGACCGCGTGAGCGTCACTGGAGAGGTGTCGGCAGTTGAGCTCGCACCGGATGCGCCACCACCGAGCGCGGGCACGCCGTCCACGGCGTACGGTCCGGCGTTCGCGAGCAGCGCCGTCTCGCCGGCACCGGTCAGCGAGCCGAGCGCCGAGGCGATGAGCGTCTCGAGTTCACCCGCGACCCGCTCGTAGTGCTCCTCCGCGACCTGGTGCACCCAGGCGATGGAGGAGCCGGGAAGGATGTCGTGGAACTGCTGCAGCAGCACCGTCTGCCAGGCCGACTCGAGTTCCGCGTAGGGGTACGCGGCTCCCGTGCGGATCGCCGCGGCGGTCGCCCACAGCTCGGCCTCGCGCAGCAGGTGCTCGCTGCGGCGGTTGCCGCGCTTCGTGCGCGCCTGCGACGTGTACGTGCCGCGGTGGAACTCGAGGTAGATCTCGCCTGACCACACCGGCGGCTGCGCGAGCTCGGCCTCGGCCTGCTCGAAGAACGCCTGCGGGCTGGTCATCTCGACGGTCGGGGAGCCCTCGAGGTTGCGGGTGCGCTCGGCCGCCGCGACCATCTCGCGCGTCGGGCCGCCGCCGCCGTTGCCGTAGCCGAACGGCACGAGCGACGAGTTGGCCTCGCCCTTCTCCTTGTAGTCGCGCTGCGCCTTGTGCAGCTCCTCCTGCGAGAGGACGGAGTTGTAGGTGGCGACGGGCGGGAAGTGCGTGAACACCTGCGAGCCGTCGATGCCCTCCCAGTTGAACGTGTGGTGCGGCATGACGTTCGTCTCGTTCCACGACGGCTTCTGCGTCAGGAAGTACTTCGACCCTGCTGCCTTGACGATCTGGGGGAGCGCCGCCGAGTAGCCGAAGGAGTCGGGCAGCCACACCTCTGGCGGTTCGATCCCGAACTCGCGGATGAAGAAGCCCTTGCCCGCGACGAACTGGCGGGCCATGGCCTCACCGCCGGGCAGGTTCGTGTCCGACTCCACCCACATGCCGCCGACGGGCACGAAGCGACCCTCGAGGACCCGCACCTTGATGCGCTCGAAGAGGTCCGGGTAGTGCTCCTTCATCCACGCGAACTGCTGCGCGGACGAGCAGGCGAAGAGGAAGTCGTCGTTCTCGTCCATGAGCGACAGCACGTTCGAGAAGGTGCGGGCGCACTTGCGGATCGTCTCCCGGACGGGCCACAGCCAGGCCGAGTCGATGTGCGCGTGCCCGACGGCAACCAGGTGGTGGGCGCTCGCGTAGGCGGGGGAGGCGAGCAGCGGGGCGAGCACCTCGCGCCCGGCCGTCGCCGTGCCGGAGATGTCGTCCGGGTCGAGCGTGTCGATGAGCCGCTCGAGTCCGCGGAGGATCTCCGCGCGCCTCGGCTGCTCCTCGCCGAGCTCGCGCCAGAGGCCGTCCAGCGTCCACACGTCCTGCGCGAGCTCCCACACGGGGACGTCGCGCAGGCCGATGTCGAGGACCCGCGTCCGGTAGATGGGCGCATCACCCGAGGTGGCGAGGTCGCCCATGGGGGTCGGCGCGTAGACCGACTCGCCCTGCACATCCGGGTTCGAAGCGGCCTCTATATAGAGGTCGATGCTGTCGCCTGGCCCGATCTTCAGCGGCACCGCGGTGTTGCGCGGCTCGATGGCCTTGAGGATGTGCCCCTCGGGGGTCCAGACGAGGCCCTCGGCCTGGAAGCCGGGGTGCCCGCTCACGAAACCGAGGTCGACGAGCACCTCGACGCGCGCATCCGTCATCTCCCAGTCTGAGGGCACGGTGCCGGTGATGTGGAACCACGTGGTTCCCCACGGTCGGCTCCACTCGGAGCCGACCCGGAAGGGCGCGAACTGCTGGGTGATCGCCTCGGCGAACGAAACGGGCTCGCCCGGCACATCCCACGAGGTGACCGTGAGCGGTTCGCGCTCGCGGTAGATGGCGGGGGTGAGGCGTTCGGACACGAACCGCCGGATGCGGAGGTCGACGAACTGTGTGGGGTCAGGCATGGGGCGCCTTTCTGCGTTGAAGGAGACGTTGGAAGTCGGGTCAGCCCTTGACGGCGCCGGCGAGCGCGAACGAGCCGCCGCCGAGGCGGGACACGAGCACGTACAGCGCCAGGACCGGCACGGAGTAGAGGAGGGAGAACGCGGCGAGCTGCCCGTAGGCGACTGCGCCGTACTGGCCGAAGAAGGAGAAGATGCTCACCGCGGCGGGCAGCTTGTCGGGGCTCAGCAGCAGGATGAACGGGATGAAGAAGTTCCCCCACGTCTGGATGAAGACGAAGATGAACACGACCGCGATGCCTGGCCGCATGAGCGGCACGACGATGAGTCGCAGCGTCGCCATGGCGGAGGCGCCGTCCGTCCAGGCCGCCTCCTCGAGGGAGACGGGTACCGAGTCCATGAAGTTCTTCATCATCCAGATCGCCATGGGCAGCGAGGTGGCGGCGAGGAACAGGATGGTGCCGAACATGTTGTCGATGAGGTTGAACGCCACGAACAGTGCGTAGACGGGCACCATCATCGCGGTGATCGGCAGGCAGGTCCCGAACAGCACCCCGTAGAGGAACGGCTTGTTGATGCGCGACTTGTACCGGGAGAGCGGATACGCGGCGAGGATCGCCGCGAGCACCGTCACGATCGCGCATCCGCCGGAGAGCACGAGGCTGTTCCAGAGCGGGACGAGCGAGATCTCGGGGGTGAGGACGGCCGTGAAGTTGGCGAGCGACGGCGCTTCCGGCCACTTCACCGACAGCGTGGCGACCTCGTCGAAGGACGCGAGCACGAGCCAGACGAGGGGGAGGAGGAAGATCACGCCGATGACGCTGAGCACGATGTTGGCGAACCAGCGCATCGCGCGCCCCCGTGGGGCGGCCGCGCTCGTCTCGACGTGGTGGCTGCCGGTTGCGATGGATCTGGTGGTGGGCGCGGGGTCAGCCGCGGCCACGGATGTGTGGGTTGTCATGGTCAGTCCACCTCCGGTTTGAGCGCCCGAATGTAGGCGACCGAGAAGAGCGCGCCGACGAGCAGGAGCATGGTGGCGATGGCGGTGCCGAAGCCGAGCTGGCCGAAGCGGAACGCCTCCTGGTAGGCGAGGAGCGGCAGCGTCGTGCTGTCTGTTCCTGGCCCGCCGTTGGTCATCACGAAGATGAGCGCGAAGACGGAGAGCGTCTGCAGGGTCGTGAGCATGAGGTTCGTGGAGATGCTGCGGCGGATCATGGGCAGCGTGATGAGGGTGAACCGCTGCCATCCCTTGGCGCCGTCGACCTCGGCCGCCTCGGTGATCTCGGGCGGCACGTCGTTGAGGGCGGCCCGGTAGACCAGCATCGAGAACGCGGTGCCGCGCCACGTGTTGGCGAGGATCACGCTCAGCAGCGGCAGCGTGTACAGCCAGTTGGGGCCGGTGATGCCGATGGCCGCGAGCATCGTGTTGAGTGTGCCCGCGTCGCTGAAGAACGCGTACGCGGCGAAGGCCGCCACGATCTCCGGCAGCACCCACGCGGTCACGACGATCGTGCTGACCGTGCTGCGGACGACCTTGTTCGACGACTGCATGAGCACGGCGAGCCCCAGCCCGAGCACGTTCTGGCCCAGGATCGCGGAGGCGACGAGGAAGATGAGCGTGATGAGCACCGACTTCGGGAAGTCCGGGCTCGCGAAGAGGTCGGTGTAGTTCTGGAAGCCCACGAACTCCGCGCTCGAGGCGCCGACACCGCTCAGTGACGAGTTGGTGAAGGAGCCGTAGAACGACGAGATGACGGGGCCCAGGAGGAAGACGGCGAGGAGGCCGACGGCGGGCAGGAGCGGCACGCCGCGCGTGAGGCGTGTCACCGCCTTCCGTCGCTTCGGCGGCCTCCCGGCCTCGGGGGCGCGGGGCGCCCCCGAGGCCGGTGTGAGGGTGGCGGTCATCAGCTCGACGCCGACGTCGTGTTCTCTTCGCCGACGATGCCGATGACGGCCTTGTCGTAGGCGGCGGCAGCCTCTTCAGGCGTCTGCTGGCCGGTCATGACGGCCTCCATGGCCACCGTGATGGCTGCGGAGACCTGCGAGTAGTCGGAGTTGGCTGGGCGGAAGTTCGTGTCGGGCACGAGGTCCGCGAAGAACCCGAACGTCGGGTTCGCCTCCGTGTACTCGGGCGCCTCGGCGACGTCGGTGCGCACCGGCACCTGGCTGGCCGCGACGTCGTAGCTCAGCGCGTTCTCCTGGTTGAGGGCGAGGCTGATGAAGTCCCACGCCGCATCCGGGTTCTTCGTTCCCGCACCCATGGCGAGCGTCCATCCGCCCGACATGCTCGTGACGCCAGGGTCCTGCCCGTCCTGCGTCGGCATCGGGGTGACCTGCATGACGTCGGACCACTCCGGCCACGGCTTGGAGCCCGAGTCGAGCCAGGTGCCGCTCACCCACGAGCCGTCGAGGCTCATCGCGAGCTGGCCGCTGGGGATCCAGTCGGTGTTGATGTTCGTGCCGACGTTCTTGTCGAGCGCCTCCTGCGGGGTCGGCCCGAGGCCGCCCTGGTAGATGTCGCCGACGAACGTGAGGGAGTCGATGAAGCCCTGCGAGCCGGTCACCCACTTCTGCTCGTCGGTGTTGAACAGCTCGTCCTCGGTGCCGGTGAGCAGCATCTGGAAGCCCTGCATCGAGGCACCCTCGGACATGGCCTTGCCGGAGTAGATGTTGAAGGGGCGGATGCTGGGGTCGTGGGCCTTCACGGCCTCGGCCGCGGCGATGATGTCGTCCCAGGTCTTCGGCTCCCACGGCACCTGCACGCCCGCGGCCTTCAGGATGTCCTGGTTGTACCAGAGGGCGCGGGTGTCGGTGCCCATGGGAATGCCGTAGACCTTGCCGTCGTCGCCGAGCCCAGCCTGGCGGGCGTTCTCGGGGAACTGCTCCCAGTCGGCCCAGTCGGCGACGTAGTCGTCGAGGGGCGCGAGGTAGCCGGCCTCGACGTCGGTCTTGACCATGAACGTGTCCTCGTACATGACGTCGGGTGCCGTCGCGGGGGAGCGGTTCATGAGGGCGAGCTTCGCGAAGTAGTCGGCTTCCTGCGCCTCGATCGGGATGAGCTCGACGGTCATCCCTTCGTTGGCCGCCTCGTACTCGGCCTTGACCTTCTGCATGTGGTCGTCCATCTGCGTGAACTGTCCGAACTTCTGGTAGGCGACCTTCAGGGTGTTCGAGTCGCCTCCGCCCGAGTCGCCTCCAGCGCAGGCAGACAGTGCAAGCACAGCGGCGGCGGCGACTGCCACGGCCCCGAGTGTGCGATTTTTCATGGTGCTCCTTTGCTCCACGACCGTTCTCCGTGTGGTCCGACATCGGTGTCGAGCCTTCGGCCTGCCATAAGTAAACCGATTGGATTAACTCGTGTCAAGACATTCTCGCAAGCTCCCGAAGCGCGTCAGGGAACGTGAGGCGCAGCCCGATCAGGGAGAGGTCAGAGGCAGATCAGCGCGACTTCAGCGCGAGATCAGCAGCGCGGAGGTATGCGGCGCGAGGCTCTGGTCGAGCACGAGGCAGCCGGCCCCGATGGCGGCGACATCCTCGCCGATCCCGGAGTTCTCGATGTGGATCGGGTGCTTCGGGATGAGCGCGGGGTCGGTGTTCACGAGGTGGCGGATGGCGCCGAGGAGGGCCGGCTCGATGCGGCGCCAGAACGGGCCGCCGAACACGATCGTGTCGACGTCGAGGAGGTTCACGATGGAGACGATGGCTCGCGAGATCTGGGTGGCTACCCCCGTGACGATCTCGCGCGAGACGGGGTCGTGCCGCATGGCGAGCGCCGTGAACTCCGTGAAGAGTCGATCGACGTCGTCGAAGTCGGCGCGGTCGACGGGGGAGTCCGACGCGATGAGGCCGGCGGCGAGTGCCCGCTGCACGATGCGGTGCGGGACGACCAGGTCGCCGACGCAGCCGCGCCTCCCGCACGAGCAGACGGGGCCATCCGCCTGCACCATGATGTGCCCCATGTCGCCCGCGTTGTCGCTCGCGCCGCGCAGCACCTCGTGGTTGATGACGAGCCCGATGCCGATGCCCGTGCCGTAGTAGAAGAACGCGAAGTTGTCCCGCCGTGGGCCTGAATCGACCCACAGCTCCGCGATCGCGGCCGCCGTGACGTCCTTCTCGAGGACAACCGGGAAGCCGGTCGCCTGGCTGAGCGCATCCCGCAGCGGCACGACGTCCCAGCCGTCGAGCATCGGCGGGTCGAGGACGTTGCCGCGGGAGGCGTCGAGGGGGCCCGGGGCCGCGATGCCGACGCCGAGCACCTGCTCGCGGGGGATCGACTGGCGTTCGAGGATCGCCGAGATCTCGTGCGCCATGTCAGCGATGACGCCCGCGGGGTCCGGTGCCGTCGGCGTGCGTGCGCGGTGATCTGCGACGACCGAGCCCGCGAGATCGAGGAGAGCGTACGTGATGACGGTCGGGTCGAGGTGCACGCCCACGGTGTACCGGCTCGACGCGTTGAGGCGGAGCAGCGTGCGCGGCTTCCCTGGCCCCGTGATGAGGCGTTCGCCCTCGCGCACGAGGCCACCGTCGATGAGGCGGCGCGTGATGTTCGATGCCGTCTGCGCGGAGAGGCCGCTGGCCTGCGCGACCTCGACCCGGCTCAGGCCGTCCGGGGCGCGGCGGATGAGGTCGAGGATGACGGCCTGGTTGAACTCGCCGACCGCTCCCAGATTGTGTCCACGGCGCACGCGCCACCTCCCATCGGCCCTGATCTTGGGAACTGACGTTCTCACATATTCCGGAATATCGTTGACGCCTGGCGATTCATCAGGAGAATCTCGCCCCCCGAGGGTGAGTACGCTTGGACGGCGCCACGCCCCCGTACGTGGCATGAGCATCCGGCAACGGATGCACCCCGGCAGTCACAGGTTTCAGCACGAAGGAGCAACGATGACGGCAGCAAGAGTCACCCCCCAGCAGGCCTGGGATGACCTCGTCCAGGGCAACGAGCGCTTCATCAAGGGCGACCTCCTCCACCCCCAGCAGAGCGCGGCCCGCCGCACCGAGATCTCGGGGAGCCAGGCGCCGAACGCCGCGTTCCTCGGCTGCTCCGACTCGCGAGTCGCCGCGGAGATCCTCTTCGACTGCGGCCTCGGCGACCTCTTCGTCGCCCGCAACATGGGGCAGATCGCCAATGAGAACACGACGGCGACCATGGAGTTCGCCGTCGCGGAGCTCGGCGTCGCGGTCATCGTGGTGCTCGCCCACGGCTCCTGCGGCGCGGTCAAGGCCGCCATCAACCAGACGACGGCGCACCCGCGCGACGTGACGCCCGCCATCAAGGACGAGCTCGCTCGCATCCAGCCCTCGGTGCAGGAGGAGTGGTTCACGAGCGACCAGTCGACGCCGTACGTCGACGAGGCGCAGATCGACCCGGATGCTGTGGGGCGCCGCCACCTGTACTCGACGATCAACGCTCTTGTGCGCAGCTCGCGCGTCATCAGTGACGCCGTCGCGAGCGGCGCGCTGAGCATCGTCGGCTGCCAGTACGAGCTCTCGGACGGCCGCGTCGCGCCCGTGACGGCGATCGGCCAGCTGACCATCACCCGCTAGGGCCCGTCGCCATGGACGTCGCCTCCCGAGTCGCCTCCAGCGGTCGCGCCGGGGCGACCGAATGATGGCGCGGCACACGTTCGAGGCGTACGGCCGCCGGGCGCGGGAGTACGCGGACCTCCTCGGCAGCATCTCGGCGACGGCGGCGCAAGATCGCGCGCTCATCGAGACCTGGGCGAGGGCGACCGACGGCCCGGTGCTCGATGTCGGCTGCGGGCCCGGGCACTGGACGGCCTGGCTGCACGAGCTCGGCGTCGACGTCGAGGGCATCGACCCCGTTCAGGAGTTCGTCGACATCGCGGCGCACCGGCACCCCGACTGCGTGTATCGCCAGGGAACGGCGGAGGCGCTCGGGGTCCCGTCGGCGAGCCTCGGCGGCGCGCTCGTCTGGTACTCGCTCATCCACACCGAGCCGTCCGGGCTGCCCGCCGCCCTCGCCGAGCTGGCGAGCTGCATCCGCCCGGGCGGCGGGCTGCTGCTCGGCTTCTTCGAGGGGTCGATGGTGGAGCCGTTCGGACACACGGTCGCGACGGCCTTCACCTGGCCCATCGCCGACCTCGCGCGGCTGCTCGACGACGCCGGGTTCATCGTCGAGCAAGCGCACGCGCGAACGGATGCGGGAGCCCGGCCGCACGGCGCGATCGTCGCCAGGCGCGCAGCGGGGGCTTGACGGCGACCCAGGTCAGGCCGGGATGCTCGCGGGCTCGCGCAGCGAGTGGATGAACGCGAGCTTCTCGATGACCGTGTCCGGCAGGACGAACGGGTAGAGGTCGCGCTGCCCGAGCGAGCGGTTGACGACGTTCATGGCCGTCGCGAACGGCATCCAGCTGTCGAGGACCACGTCGCGGGCCGTCGCGCCGGGTTCCGGCGCGGGCAGCAGCTCGAAGGCCACGGCCGTCTCGAGGGTGTCCTGGATGTGCAGGTAGTGGGCCCAGGTCTCGGCGAAGTCCTCGTACGGGTGCATGGTCGCGTAGCTGCTCAGGTAGTCGCGCTGCCACCCCTCGGGAGGGCCTTGGTCGTAGTGCCGGTCGATCTCGGCCTGGTAGTCGGCGCGCTCGTCGCCGAACAGCTCCCGTGCCTCGTCGATGCGGTCGGTCTGCTCGACCAGCTGCCACTCGTAGTAGTGCCCGCTCTCGTGGCGGAAGTGCCCGAGCATCGTGCGGTACGGCTCGGCGAGGCGCTGCCGCACCTGCTCGCGGTAGCTGTCGTCGCCCTCGGCGAGGTCGATCGTGATGACGCCGTTGGCGTGGCCGATCGTGACGCTCTCGGACACGCTCGAGAGCAGGTCGAAGACGGGCGTCTGGCCGACGGTCGCGGGCTCCCCGCTCGCCTTCGGGCGGGTCGCGAAGCCGAGGCGCGTGAGGTCGCGCACGAGGTGGCGCTTCGATTCCTCGGCGATGGGGAAGAGGCGCAGCCCCTTCGCGTCGGCGTCGCTCGGCCGGGTGCGGGTGAGCTGGCAGCTCTCGCACAGCCCGCCAGGCTGCGCCGTCAGCCACGTGCATCCGGCGAGCTCGGCGTTGCTGCATCGCCGCAGGCCCGCGTCCGCCGCGGCGTCGCCGCCCTCGACGAACACGTCGTCGAGGCCGAGCACGTAGCCCAGCTTCGACGAGCAGCGCTCGCAGGACACGGAGTCGAAGAAGACCTCGTTCTCGCACACATCGCAGTGGAACCGTCGCACGGGGAAGCCTCTCTTGGGCCGCGGCTCGGGGGTGCCGCGACGACCGACGGATCACTGTACGCGGGGCCGGGTGGGAGGTCCCGGCGCTTGACAAGCCGCGCCTTGCGCCCCGTCCGGCGGCGAGGGCGATCAGACGGGCAGGCCCTTCTGGCGCAGGAGCGCGTTGAACCGTTCGGGGTCGGAGGTGCCCTCCTCGTTGTGCTTGCGGATGCGGGCTTCCCGGTCGAGGTGCCTGCGTGCGTCCTGCAGGAGCGACTCCGCCCGTTGCGCTGGAACGGCGAGGACGCCGTCGAGGTCCCCGAGCACCAGGTCGCCCGGGTTCACGACGAGGCCCGCGATGGACACGGGCACGTTGATCTGGCCCGGGCCGTCCTTCGTGGGTCCGCGGTGCGTGTGTCCGCGCGCGTAGGCGGGCATGCCGCCTTCCCGCCATTCGGCGACGTCGCGCAGGGCCCCGTCGATGACGAAGCCGCCGAGTCGCTTGGTGATGGCGCTCGTGCGGATGAGCCCTCCGATTACCGCCTGGCTGAGGTCACCGCCGCCTTCGATCACGATGACGTCGCCCGGGTGGGCATCCATCATGGCCTTGTGCACCATGAGGTTGTCGCCAGGCCGGATCTTCACGGTGACGGCCTGCCCCGAGAGCGGCGCGTCGCCGTGATAGGCGTGGAGGCCGAGCGCGCCGACGGAGCGCCCGAGGCAGTCGCCGGCGACGGCGACGGGGATCTCACGGAACGCGTCGATCAGGGATGCGGGGAGGTCGGGTGCACGCTCGCCGATGAAGTAGCCGGTCGGCCAGGCGGGTGCCGCGGTGGGGTCCTGCTCGGTCATGCGTTGCTCCGTTCGATCGAGAGAGTGGTGGGGTTCACGCAGGACCGTGCGTCCGGGGGCGTGCCCTCGAGGAAGCCGAGGATGTTCCGGGCGGCGGCCAGTGCCATGGCCTCCAGGGCCGCTGGGGTGGAGCCCCCGACGTGGGGTGTGACGACGACGTTCGGGCAGTCCAGCAGCGGGTTGCCGGGCTCCATGGGCTCCGACCAGGTGGTGTCGAGGCCCGCAGCGAAGAGCTGGCCGCTGCGAAGCGCCTCGACGAGGGCGGGTTCGTCGATGACCTCGCCGCGGGCCGTGTTCAGCACGATGGCATCCGCCGGCAGCAGGGCGAGCTGTTCGGCCCCGATGAGGCCGCGTGTCCGTTCGCTGAGCGGCACGTGGATGCTCAGCACCTCGGCCTGCGCGAGCAGCTCTTCGAGGCTGCCGACCATGGTCAGCTCCGGGATGGGGGAGTCCAGTCCGAATCCCGGGTCGAAGGCCAGCACGCGCATCCCCGTCGCCGCCGCAGTGCGCGCGACCCGCTGACCGATCTGGCCGGCACCGACGAGGGCGAGCGTGGCGCCAGCGAGCTGCCGCCCGTCCTGCGCCCTGCTCCAGCGTCCCTGCCGGATCTCCGCGTCCATCCAGGACACCCGACGTGCGGCGTTGAACATGAGCGCGATCGTGAGCTCGGCGACCGACTGGGCGTTGGCGCCCGGCGTGGTGAACACCGGGATGCCGTGGGCGGTCGCCGCGTCGACGTCGATGTTGCCGACGCCGACGCCGTGCTTCGAGATGACCCGGAGCGTTGGACAGGCCTCGATGGCTGCGGCCGACAGCTCGACGGTGCGGGAGATGACCGCGTCGACGGCCTCGCTGGCCATGATCTCCTCGACCTCGGCGCGCCCCCCGCCGTCAGGCAGGTAGATGATCCTGCTTCCGGCCCCTTCCAGGGCTTGAACCCCGGCGTGACCGAGTCGTGGGGCCGTCACGAACACCGTTGCGCTCATCGCACCGTCTCCTTCGTCGGTTCAGGGTCCTGCTTGGATTGCGGGCGCGGCGGTCTCGAACCGCACCGCGAGGTCATTCGAGTGCGGGCGGCAGCCCGGTTCGCGGCACGTCGCGCACGCAGGCGCGGAGCGCGTCGACGAACTCGGGGATGCGGGCGTCGACGAATCTGGCCGTCGGTCCGCCGAGCACGACGACGACGGGCTGCAGGTGGGGTCGGTCCGGGTTCTCGGGCACGAGCATCGCCAGGCCGCTGTTGCCGGACTCCCGCTCGCCGTGGCTGAGGCCCCAGCCCTGCTCGCGGATCTCATCCACACGACGGCGCAGCGCGGCGGTGTCGATGTCGATGCTCTCGTCGGCGTCGAGCTGGGCGAGCACCGCGTCGAGGGCTTCGGGCCGCTCTCCGCTGAGGAGGGTCGTGGATGCGGCGCCGAGCCAGATGGGCAGCTCGTCGCCGACCTGGACGACGTGGCGGATGGTGTGCCGCCCGGGTGCCTGCGCGATGGCGACGCGCTTGAGGTCGCGGCGGACGTAGAGGCTCACGGTCTCACCGGTCTGCTCGGCAAGCTCCCGGAGTCGATCGAGCGTGGCTGCCGGAGCGGACCAGGCCGCCTTCGCGAAGGCTCCCCAGCGGATCATGCGGGGGCCGACGCTCACGCGGCCATCGGGCAGGAGCTGCAGCATCCGCTCGCCCACGAGGGTGTCGACGAGGCGGAGCACGGTCGTGCGAGGGAGCTCGCAGCGGCGGACGATGTCGGAGACGGCCAGCGACTGGCCTTCGTTCTCGAAGCAGTCGAGGACATCGAGGGCGCGGCTCACGGCGCGGATGCCACCCGGCTCTGACCGCTGGGCGGGGGCGTCGTCGGCGCTTGTCATGGGGTCTCCGGCTTCGGATCGTTTGCTTGCCCGGTCACACTAGCGTACCATCTGGTGGACAGAAGTGTCCGCTGTGTGGACAAGTCAATCACAAGGGAGTGATCGTGACAGCAAGACGGAAGCTCATGGGCGGACTCGGCATCGCCGCGACCGCCGTGCTCGTCGGGATCGCGGCGTTCGACGCCAGCGACTCGACGACCGGGACCGACCCGAGCACGAAGCTCACGTTCATGGCGCCAGCGGCGCCAGGCGGTGGATGGGACGGAGTGGCACGGGAGGCACAGCAGGCGCTGCGTGCAGACGGGATCGTCAACAACGTCCAGGTCGTCAACGTGCCCGGCGCCGGAGGCACCATCGGACTGTCGCAGTTCGTGGGCCTGGGCGCTGACCCGACCAACCTCATGATGACGGGGACGGTCATGATGGGCGCGATCAACGTCAACGACTCCGCCGTCGACCTCTCCGACACGACACCGATCGTGCGGCTCGCCGAGGACTACGAGGTCTTCATCGTGCCGGCGGACTCGCCGTACCAGACCCTGGATGACTTCATCGCCGACTGGAAGACGGACCCGCACGCGCTCGCCGTCGGCGGTGGCGGTGTCGGCGGCACCGACCATCTCCTCGCCGGCCTCGTCGCGGAGGATGTCGGCATCGACCCGGCCGAGCTCAACTACGTCTCGTACGCGGGCGGTGGCGAGGTGCTCACCGCGCTGCTCTCGAACACCGTCGCCGTCGGGGTCAGCGGCTACAACGAGTTCAGCGACCAGATCGAGGCGGGCAACCTCCGCGCGCTCGCCGTGTCAGCGGAAGAGCCCGTCGACGGCATCGACATCCCCTCCCTCATGGACCAGGGCGTCGACGTCCACCTCCCCAACTGGCGAGGCATCGTCGCCCCTCCCGGCATCACGGACGCAGAACGCGACCAGCTCGTCGGGATCTTCGAGGACATGGTCGCCACTCCCGAATGGCAGGACACGCTCGAACGCAACAACTGGGAGCCAGCAGTGCTCACCGGCGACGAATTCGCCGCCTTCATCGAAGAAGACCAGGCGAGAGTCGACCAGATCATCGAGGAGCTCGGACTATGACCGGCGTCATCCCCACCTCAGCGTGGACGCAGCACGACACCACCGCGAGCCCTGGCTGGTGGCGCCGCCGCACCGGACTCATCGTGCCGGGGATCCTTACCCTCGTGGGGATCGGCCTCGTCATCGGCACCGTCACGATGGCCGTGCCGAGCAACGTCTCGCAGCCGGGCCCGCAGGTGTTCCCGGCGATCATCTCGGTCGCGATCTTCATCGTGGCGGCCTTCCTCGCCGTCGACGTCATCCGCAACCCGGAACCGACGCGAGTGGCAGAGCCGGACCTGGCTGAGCTCCGAGGCGAGAAGAGGGTCGTCGACCAAGAGGTCGATGAGCTCTCCGACTTCGACCGCGACGAGCTCGCGGTCGTGCAGGACAAGGAGCTCGCGGCCGAGCACATCAGGCCGCGCACCAACATCCGCTCCCTGCTTGGCGCCCTCGGCACGACGATCGTCTTCATCGCCGCGCTCACCCCGCTCGGCTGGCTGCTCTCCGGCGCCTTCCTCTTCTGGGGTATCTCCAGGGCCCTCGGCAGCCGCCGACCCGTGTTCGACATCTTCCTCGCGCTCGCGATGTCGTCCATCGTGCAGATCGCGTTCTCGATCGGGCTCGGCCTCAACCTTCCTCCCGGCATCTTCGTAGGAGTCCTCTGATGGATACGCTCGCAAACCTCGGGGAAGGGTTCCTCACGGTCCTGACCCCCATCAACATGCTCTGGGTGCTCATCGGCGCCGTGCTCGGCACGGCCGTCGGGGTCCTCCCCGGTCTCGGCTCAGCGATGGCCGTCGCCCTGCTCCTCCCCGTCACGTTCTCGCTCGACCCCATCGGCGCCTTCATCATGTTCGCTGGCGTGCTCTTCGGTGGGCTCTTCGGCGATTCGATCGCCGGCATCCTCATGAACACGCCGGGCAACAGCACGGCGATCGCCGGATCGATCGAAGGCCATGCCATGGCCAAGAGCGGACGAGCGGCTCAGGCCCTCGCCACCTCGGCCATCGGCGCCTTCATCGGCGGCATCCTCGCGTCGATCCTCGTCGTCTTCTTCGCGCCCCGTCTCGCTGAACTCGCGACCCTGTTCGGCCCCGCCGAGTACCTGGCGCTCGCCATCTTCGCGTTCATCGCGATCTCTGCGGTCGTGACGCAGTCCATCATCCGCGGTCTCGCCGCGCTCGTCCTCGGCCTGGCCATCTCCGTCGTCGGCATCGACTCGATCTCGGGCACATCGCGCTTCACGGCCGGCATCCCCGAGCTCTTCGACGGCATCGACATCGTCGTCATCACGGTCGGTCTGCTTGCGCTCGGCGAGGTCTTCGCCGTCGCAGGGCGCCGCGGCTACTCCGACGACACCGGTCTCATCCAGTCAAAGGGGCGCCTCTGGCTCTCGCTCAGCGAGCTCCGCCAGGCGATGCCGGCCTGGCTGCGGGGGACCGCGATCGGCGTTCCCTTCGGCATCATCCCCGTCGGCGGCGCCGAGGTGCCGACGTTCCTCTCCTACGGCGCCGAGCGTCGACTCGACAAGCGCCGCAAGAAGCCGATGTTCGGCTTCGGCGCCATCCAGGGTGTCGCCGGCCCGGAAGCTGCGGGAAACGCCACCGCGGGAACCGCCATGGGCGCTCTGCTCGCGCTCGGCCTGCCCACCTCGGCCACCGCTGCGATCCTCCTCGCCGCCTTCCGGCAGTACGGTCTGCAGCCAGGGCCGCTCCTGTTCGAGCGCTCGAGCGAACTCGTCTGGGCGCTGCTCGCGAGCTTCTTCATCGGCATGGTCGTGCTCCTCATCCTCAACCTCCCGTTCGCGCCGCTCTGGGCGAAGCTGCTGAAGATCCCGCGCCACTACCTCTACGCGAGCATCACGCTCTTCGCGATGCTCGGCGTCTACGCCACGAGCGGCAAGATCCTCGACCTCGTGCTCGTCGTGGTGATCGGGCTCATCGGATTCACGATGCGGCGCTACGGGCTGCCCGTCGCCCCGATGCTCATCGCGATCATCCTCGGGCCGCTCGCCGAGACCGAGTTCCGCCGGGCGATGGCCGTCAGCGAGGGCGACCCAGGCGTGCTCATCGACAGCCCCATCACCATCACCCTCTACTCCGTCCTCGCACTCACCGTGGCGTTCGTCATCGTGCGGGTCATCCGCACGAAGCTCGCCGCGAGAAAGGAAGTCACGGTATGACCGAGACCCCATCAGGCCCACTCGCGGGAGTCCGCGTGCTCGACATGACCAACGTGCTGGCGGGGCCGTACGCCTGCTACCAGCTCGCCCTCATGGGGGCGGAGGTCATCAAGGTCGAAGTGCCGGACGGCGGAGACCTCGCCCGCAGGCTCGGGGCCGACTCCGAGCTCAACGGCAGCCTGATGGGGGTCTCCTTCCTGGCGCAGAACGCCCAGAAGCGCTCGATCACGCTCGATCTGAAGTCGGACGGCGGCCGGGAGGTCATGCAGCGCCTGGTCGCCGAGGCCGACGTGCTCTGCGAGAACTTCCGGCCAGGCGTGCTCGAGCGGCTCGGCTTCGGCTGGGAGGCGCTGCGCGCCATCAACAGCAGGCTCGTGTACTGCGCCATCTCGGGCTTCGGCCAGACGGGGCCGCTGCGCTCGAAGCCGGCCTACGACCAGATCATCCAAGGTGGGTCCGGGATGATGAGCGTCACCGGCACGCCGGAGACCTCCCCCCTCCGGGCCGGCTACCCGATCGCCGACACGCTCGGCGGGCTCGCGGCCGCGTTCGCGATCTCCTCCGCGCTCCACGGACGCGAGCGCACCGGTGCGGGCTCGTGCATCGACGTGTCGATGCTCGAGACCGCCGTCACCGCGATGGGCTGGGTCGTGTCGAACCACCTGGTCGCCGACCAGGTGCCGCGCGCCCTCGGCAACGACAACGGCACGGCGGCGCCGTCCGGGACCTTCCAGACGGCGACCGGGGCGCTCAACATCGCGGCCAACAAGCAGGAGCAGTTCGTCGCGCTCACCGAGGCGATCGGCCGCCCGGAGCTGGCCGACGACCCGCGCTTCCACGACCGGGAGGACCGCAAGCGCTTCCGGGCGGAGCTCACGAGTGAGATCGAGCAGGCGCTGAGCGCGCACGACACGGCGCACTGGGAGGACCTGCTCTCGGCGCGGGGCGTGCCGGCGGCCGCCGTCCTCACGGTTCCGGAGATGCTCGCCAGCCCGCAGATCGTCGACCGGGAGCTCGTGCACGATCTGCCCTTCCCCGGGCGCGACGGCGAGACCCTGCGGGTGCTCGGCAACGGCATCCGCCTCGATGACCGACCGAGCGCCCCCACCGTTCCGCCGCCGGGGCTCGGCCAGCACACCGACGAGATCCTGCACGAGCTCGGCTACGACGAGACGGAGATTCGAGCACTTCACGAGGAGCGAGCCGTATGAGCAGCACGACCGACCGCCAGCCCACCGTCGACGACGCGACCGCGTGGTGGAGCACCAGCGTCACCCGAATCGCCCCGGGGGAGATCGAGCTCCGCGGCTACCCGATCGAGGAGGTCATCGGCAACGTCGGATTCGTGAGCACGATCTGGCTCCTCACGACCGGGGCGCTCCCGACGAGGGCCGTGTCCGAACTCCTCGAGGCGACGCTCGTCGCGAGCGTCGACCACGGTCCCCAGGCGCCGTCGATCGCCAGCGCGCGCATGGCGGCCACCTGCGGCGTCGGCCTCAACTCGGCCGTCGCCAACGGGGTGAACGTGCTCGGCGACACGCACGGCGGAGCCGGCCAGCAGTGCGTCCAGCTGCTCAACGACCTCGTCACCCGGCACGAGTCCGAGGGCGTCGCGTTGGAGCAGCTCGCCCGCGAGGCGATCGCCGACCACAAGAGCCGGGGAATGTTCGTCCCGGGCTTCGGGCACCGGTTCCACCCCCGCGACCCGCGCCGCGACCCGCTGCTGCGGCTCGTCGAAGAGGCCGTCGCCAGGGACGACATCTCGGGCCGCTACCTCGCCGCCGGTCTGGCGCTCGAGCGCGCGCTCGAGCGGGGGGAGCGGCGCATCCCGATGAACATCGACGGCATCTCCGCCATCGTGTACGCCGAGCTCGGCGTGCAGCCGGAGCTCGCGAGGGGCCTCTTCGTGCTCTCGCGCTCCGTGGGGATCCTCGCCCACGCGTGGGAGGAGAAGCAGGCGGGGCAGCGCATCAAGGGCCCGCTGCCGCCGCCCCTGCTCGCCGACTACACGGGTGAGGCGACGCGCGACGTGCCCGGCGCGCGCCGGGCGGCTACTCCCTGACCGCCCCCTCGAGCATCCCCTGGATGAAGTGGCGCTGCAGGAAGATGTAGAGCACGACGACGGGCAGCGCCACCATGATGGCGCCGGCCGCGAGCAGCGCGGTGCCCTGCGTGTACTGGCCCTGGAAGAACGCGAGGCCGAGGGGCGCCGTGCGCACGCTGCCGTTCGGCGACATCACGAGGGGGATGAGGAACTCGTTCCAGGTCCACATGAACGTCAGCAGCACGAGCGTGAGGATGGCGGGCCGGCCGATCGGCACGAGCACCTGCCAGAGGATGCGCATGGAGCCGGCCCCGTCGAGCTTGGCCGCGTCGATGAGGGCCTGGCTGGAGGAGCGGAAGTAGGTGCGCATCCAGAACGTGCCGAAGGCGATCGACATGGCGATCTGCGGGAACGCGACCCCCCACACCGTGTTCGTCAGCCCGACGGTGCGCAGGTCGAAGTAGAGGGGCACGATGAACGCCTCCGTCGGCACCATGATGCCGAGGAGGAACAGGTAGAAGATCGGTGTCGCGCCCCGGAACTTCATGGTGCCGAGCGCGTAGCCGGCAAGGATGGAGGCGAGCACGGCGACGACGACCACGATCGCCGCGACGACCACCGACGTGAGCATGTACTGCCCGAAGCGGGCTACCTCCCAGGCCGTGGGGAAGTTCTCCCAGTGGAAGATGCGCCCCTCCTGGGCGACGGTCGCGTTCTCCGGCCCGAACGCGAGGGTCACGATGACGCTGATCGGTCCGAGGATGACGAGCCCGAAGACGCCGAGGATCAGGTAGTTGGCGACCTTCTCGAAGACGGAGACGTTCATGCGCGGTCCCCGATCCGGTTCACGACGAAGTTGATGGCGAAGACGATGAGGGTCAGCACAGCGCCGACTGCCGTGGCGGCCCCGACCTCGCCGAGCTCGAACGCCCGCCGGTACACCTCGAAGCTCGGCACGGTCGTCGACGTGCCGGGCCCACCGCTCGTGGTGACGTAGATGAGGTCGAAGGTCTTGAGCGCGGCGACGATCGTGAGGGTCAGGGCGACCGTGATCTCGCCACGCACCGACGGCAGGGTGATCGAGAAGAACTCGCGCACGGGTCCCGCGCCGTCGAGCCGCGCGGCCTCGTAGAGCTCCTTCGGCACGCGGCTCATGCCGGCCATGAGCAGCACGGTCACGAGGCCGAGCGACACCCACGAGCCGATGAGCCCCACGGCGGGCAGCGTGAAGGTGTAGTCGCCGAGCCACGCCCGCGTCCAGCTCTCCAGCCCGACGAGGCGCAGCAGCCCGTTGAGGGGACCATCCGGCGCGTAGATCTGCCGCCACGTGACGGCCACGACGACCATCGCGATGACCTGCGGCAGGAAGATGAGCGTTCGGAAGAAGCCGAGGCCCCGCACCCTCGCCCGCGTGAGGATCGCCGCGAGCATGAGTCCGACGGCAAGGGGCAGCACCGCGTAGAAGAAGATGAGCACGAACGCGTGCCCGAAGGCCTCCCGCAGCCGCTCGTCCTGCACGATCTGCACGTAGTTGTCGAAGCCGACGAAAGTGGATGCGCCGAGCCCGTCCCACTCGAAGAACGAGAACTGCACGGCCCGACCGAGCGGGAACAGCAGGAACGTGCCGTAGAGGA
The DNA here is from genome assembly GCF_013409665.1 of Pseudoclavibacter sp. JAI123. NCBI lineage: Bacteria > Bacillati > Actinomycetota > Actinomycetes > Micrococcales > Microbacteriaceae > Pseudoclavibacter > Pseudoclavibacter sp. JAI123. The sequence continues at coordinate 231,191 of NZ_JACCCM010000002.1, forward strand.
GGAACGCGGGCGCGAGGTACGCGAACGGCACCCAGGCGGGGGTGCCACGGCTGGCACCCCTCGCTGGACGGCGCTCGCGCGCCGTCGGGTCCTTGATCGTCATCCGCGGAGACGCTCTGGCCGTGCACGCACGGCCGGGCCCAGACCGATGCTCCTCATCAGCGACGACACGGGGGTCACTCGTTCGCTGCAGTGAAGGCCGCGTAGTCGGCCTCGAGGGCCTCGGTGAACTGCTCTGGCGTGAGCTGCCCGTCGATGAGCCCCTGCAGGGACTGGCCGATGGTGTCGCCGAAGGTCGGCGTCGCGTAGTCGAGGTAGGGGAGGACGCTGCCCGACTCGGTGACCTCGCCGAAGGCGCCGTAGATGTCGGCGAAGACACCGGACTCGGGCGCCAGCTCGGCGGACTTGTTGACGGGCAGGTTGCCGGTGTCGGCGAGGATCTGCATCGCGTCGTCGCTCGTCAGGAAGTCGATGTACGCGGCCGCGACGTCGGTGTTGTCGGCCGCCGAGGTCATCGCGAACGGGAGGCCGGTGCCGCCGGTCGTCGCCAGCGCACCGTCATCCGTCTTCGGCACGAAGAAGCCCAGGTCGTCACCCATGCTCGCCTCGAGGTCGGCCGCGAGCCACGAGCCGCCGATGAGGAAGACGCCGTTGCCGTCTGCAAGCGCCTGCCAGGCGGCGTCGTAGTCGGTGCCGTTCACGCCGCTGTTGAAGTAGCCGTCATCCACCCAGCCCTTGAGGGCGGATGCCGCCTCCACGTTCTCCGGCGTGGTCCAGCTCGCGCCGGGGTTGCCGAGCCCGAGGTTCGTGATGGTCTCCGCATCCACGTAGCCGCCCTGCAGCGGGCCGAACACGTGCCCGGCCGGCCACTGCTCGATGTTGCCGAGCTGCATGGGCGTCTCGCCCGCCGCCTTCGCCGTCGCGAGCGCGGAATCGAACTCCGACCAGGTGCCGGGCACCTCGATGCCGAGCTTGTCGAGCTTCGCCTTCGAGTAGAAGATGCCGACGACCTCACCGACCTGGGGGAGGCCGTACAGGTTGCCTTCGCCGAACACCTTCGCGTCGTCGCTGTACGTCGAGTACTGCAGGATCGACTCCTGGTAGCGGTCGAACCAGCCGTACGCCTCCGCGTAGTCGTCGAGCGGGCGCAGCTGCCCGGCCTCGACGAACGCCCCCATCGTGTTGCGGCCGTTGTTGGCCTGCACGACGTCGGGCGCGTTGTCGTCGGTGAGCGCCAGTCGCAGCGTCGTCGCCAGGTCGTCGAAGGCCTGCGAGTTCCGCTCGATCGTCACGTTCGGGTACAGCTCCTCGAACGCCGCGTTCAGCTGCTCGATCTGCTCGTTCTGCCCGCCGCGCACCTCCTGGTCCCAGACGGTGAGCGTCACGTCCCCGACCTGCGAGATGTCGGTGCTGATGTCGCCTGCCGGCTCGGCGGGGCCGTCTGTCTGGCCGGTGCCTGGCGCGCAGCCCGCCAGTGCGAGGACGAGCGCCAAGCCGCCTGCGGCCGCCGCGGTTCTCCGGTGCTTCTCGTACATGTTGGGCCTTCCTATCGCAGCGGGGGAGCAGAGGGTAAAGATATCGCTTGGGCGTCAGCCGACGGGATTCTCGTCGCGCGGGGCGGGACCCTGCCCGCCCGAGAGGCTGTGCCTTCCGGGAGGGAAATGGTCGACGAGGCGGAAGGTCGCCTCCGCACGGCGCACCGCGCCGGCGCGCTCGGGGGGAAGCACATCCTGCAGGAAGCCGTAGCGGCGGATGAGGTCGGCGTCGCCGGAAGCTCGCGTCGCCTCCCACCAGTCGGCGATGTCACCCCAGCCGGGCGCGGCGAGCGAGCCCCCGAACTGCTGCACGGCGAGCGCCGAGCACAGCGCGGAGAACGTGAGGCGCTGCTCGAGCGGCCAGTCGCGCAGGGTCCCGAGCACGAAGGATGCGCCGAACACGTCTCCGGCCCCCGTCGCGTCGTACGCGCGAACCGGCACGGCCGGCACTCGGACCTCCTCGCCGGTCGCGGAGTCGATGCCGATCGCGCCGTCCTTGCCGCAGGTCACGACGACGAGCGGCACGTGCGCGGCGAGCGCGCGGGCTGCGGCGAGCGGCGACTCGGTGCGCGTGTACTCGACCGCCTCGCGCTCGTTGGGCAGGAAGGCGTAGCAGGAGGCGAGCGGTTCGAGGACGGCCGGGTCCCACGCGCCCGTGTCGTCCCAGCCCACGTCGGCGAAGATGCGGGTGCCCTGGCCGGCGGCGCGCAGCCACCACGGCTCCTGCTCGAGGCTCGACATGACGCCCAGCTCGGTGAGCGCGGTGCGGCTCGAGATGCCGTCGCCCAGCAGCGCGTCGCTCGAGATCGGGCTCGGGTGCCCGTGGGTGATCATGCTGCGGTCGCCGTGCTGCGCCACCGAGACGGTGACGGCGGTGTGCCAGTTCTCGAAGCGGCGCGAGCGGCTCAGGTCGATGCCCTCGTGCTCCTCGAGGAGCTCCCAGCACCAGCGCCCGTAGACGTCGTCGCCGAAGACCGACGCGAGAGAGGTCGTGAGCCCGAGGCGGCTGGCGGCGACCGCCAGGTTCGCGATGCCGCCCGGCGTCGACCCCATGCCGTCTGCCCACACCTCGGTCCCGGCGCTCGGCACGCCGTGCAGGTCGGTGAACACGATGTCGAAGAAGACGGAGCCGGCGAGCACGACGTCGAAGCGTGCATCCGCCGTCGCTCCTGCTTGCGGCGCCTGGAACTGGGCGGGCGCCTGGATCGGGGGCGACATGGGGTCGCGTGCGGAGTCCATCGCGGCTCCTCTCGGGTGCAACAGCGGTGTTGCTCACACATCCTGCGCGGTGATCGTTCGTGCGTCAAGTCGTGCTCACTCGCGCTTGAATGCTGCGCGTCTGTGACTGCTACGATGCCTCGCATGCTCACCACGACCCGCCAGGCTCGCATCCTGCAGTCGCTGCGCGCCGACGGGCAGGTCACCGTCGAGCAGCTGGCCGTGCAGTTCGGGGTCTCGCCGTCGACGGTGCGCCGCGACCTCAACGCGCTCAGCGCGGAGGGCCTGCTCCGCCGGGTCAGAGGCGGCGGCAGCGTCGAGCCCGACCGGGTTCCGTTCTCCGAGGTCGCGACGCACCAGAGCTCCGAGAAGGGCGCCATCGCGGCCCGAGCCGCCGAGCTGGTGCGCGACGGCGACGTCGTCCTCATCGACATCGGCACGACCACCGCCCACCTCGCGAGAGAGCTGCGCGGCCGACGCATCACCGTCATCACCTCGAGCCTCGCCGTCGTCGATGCGCTGCGGGACGACGACACGGTCGAGCTCATCGTGCTCGGCGGGGTCGTCCGGAAGAACTACAGCTCCATGGTGGGCGTGCTCACCGAGCAGGCGCTCGCGCAGATCCGGGCCACCGTCTGCTTCCTCGGCACCAGCGGCATCAGACCGGACGGCACGGTCTCCGACACGACCGGGACCGAGGTTCCCGTCAAGCTCGCGATGATCGCGTCGTCGCAGCGGACCGTCGTGCTCGCGGATGCGACCAAGTTCCCCGGGGTCGGGCTGCTGCGGGTCTGCGGGGCCAGCGATATCACGGGTGTCGTGACGGAGAGACAAGCGGACCCGGCGACGCTCGCCGTGCTCCGCGAGGCGGAAGTAGAGGTGATGTTCTCGTGAAGCTGACGATCATCGGAGGCGGAGGGTTCCGGGTCCCCCAGGTGTTCGAGGCGGTCGCGTCCGACGACGCTCCCGTCCGCATCGACGAGCTGAGCCTCTACGACATCTCACCTGAGCGGCTCGCGATCATCCGCGTGATCGTCGAGCGCATCGGGAGCGAGCGTCGATTCGCACCCAGGATCACCGTGACGACCGACCTCGAAGAGGCGCTCCAGGGTGCTGACTTCGTCTTCAGCGCCGTCCGCGTGGGCGGCACGGCGGGCCGGGTGGCGGATGAGCGCATCGCCCTCGAGCTCGGCGTGCTCGGCCAGGAGACGGTCGGCCCGGGCGGGCTAGCCTACGCGCTGCGCACGATCCCGTTCATGATCTCGCTGGCGGAGACGATCCGTCGGGTCGCGCCGGAGCCGTGGGTCATCAACTTCACCAACCCGGCGGGCATCGTCACGGAAGCCATGCGCGGCGTGCTCGGGGATCGCGTCGTCGGCATCTGCGACACCCCGATCGGTCTGCTGCGGCGAGCCGCGGCCGTCGCGGGGGCACCAGCGGCGGCGCGTCCGGGCACCAGCGCCTCCTCGGAGTCGGAGCTCGCCTTCGACTACGTCGGGCTCAACCACCTCGGCTGGCTGCGCTCCCTGAAGGTCGACGGGGTCGAGCGCCTGCCGGAGCTGCTCGCCTCTGACGCCTCGCTGCAGCGCATCGAAGAGGCTCGCCTCCTCGGCTTCGACTGGGTGCGGGCCCTCGGCGCGCTGCCCAACGAGTACCTCTACTACTACTCCTTCACGCGCGAAGCGAACGAGAGCATCCGCGCCGCCGCATCAACGAGGGGCGAGTATCTCAACGCGCAGCAGGGGGCGTTCTTCGCGAACCCGGGCACGGACCCCTTCGAGTCCTGGATGCGCACACGTCACGAGCGCGAGGCGAGCTACATGGCCGAGAGCCGCGAAGAGGGCGAGGAGCGCGAGGTCGAGGATGTCGCTGGAGGCGGCTACGAGAGCGTCGCCCTCGACCTGATGGCCGCCCTCTCGTCGGGAACGCCGGCGACCATGATCCTCAATGTGCGCAACGGCGGACTCGTGCCTGCCCTGCCCGAGGATGCGGTGGTCGAGGTCGGCTGCGTCGTCGATGCCGACGGCGTGCATCCGTGGCCGATCGCCCCTGTCGAGGGCGAGATGCTCGGGCTCATGACTCAGGTCAAGGCGGCCGAGCAGCTCGTCATCGAAGCAGCCACCAGCGGCTCCCGCGAGCTCGCCTGGCGTGGCTTCGCCGCGCACCCGCTCGTCGATTCGGTTGCCGTGGCCCGAAAGCTCGTCGACGGCTACAGCCAGCACTTCACGAGCATCGGACGCCTCCTCCACTGACCCGCGCCCTTCACTTCGCGCGAGGAATGTAAATTCACTTTCTGGGACGCACGCTGACCGTGCCACTGGCGGGCATGGTCGCGGCGAGTGGTCCGATCTGTCGAGTTCGGCAGCCGGGTTCCGTCATCGTTCCGCGTCAGCGTGACACGAGACCCCGCTTCAGCGCCAGGCGTGCTGCCGGAAAACCCGCACTGCTCAGCTGAATCATGGGTTTACGACGACCTTCCGGTCGGCGAGTGCTGGCGACTCGCGACGCCGAGCGTCGGAGCCGGATCTCCTGACGGGGAGTTCCCCTATTCCCCGGGTCTCATGGGTCCCTTGGGTGAGGCAGATCGCCGGGCGGACCAGGAGAAATGCATCGTCGTTCACTTCACTGCTAGCTTGGACGGGTCCAAGACGAGGTGGGGGAGCCCCGACTCCGCTCGTCCGCCTCATCAGTCAGGAGAGCCTATTGATTCGGAAGCTCAACCGTGTCCTCACCGTGCCGGTCATTCTCACGGCCGTCGTCACCCTCGTCGCCTGGGAGGTGCTCGGCCTCCAGATCGCCGCCGCGTTCCTCTTCCTCGTTGTGCTCGAGACGACGATGGGGGTCAAGTCCGCAGTGCCCATGGCGGGCGTCGCAACTCGCATCGACGAGCGGTCCCGCCGGATCTTCCTCACCTTCGGGCTCGTCGTGGGCGAGCTCCTCGGGCGCCTGCTGCTGCCTGAATTCGCCGTGGCGGTCGAGCATGCCCGGGAAGGGGACACGCACCTCTGGAATGCGTTCATCGAGGTCGTCACGGATCCGAGCGCGTTCGCGTCCGATCTCCTGCACATTCGACCGGCGATCGCCGCCTACGGAGCGGTGTTCGTGTGGCTCGTCTTCGCGGAGTACCTCTTCAACACCGATCGAACCAGTCGGGGGTCGTGGCTCGGGCCCGCAGAAGCGCGCCTGGCTCGAGTCCGACGCCCGTGGCTCGCATCCATCTCGACCGCCGTGATCGGCGCGACCGTCGGGGCGTTCCTCGTGCCGCCACATGCGGCCCTCATCATCTTCGCGTGCGGTGCCGCCGGTGGGGCCACGTACGCGCTCTCGAAAGGCATCGCCGCCTGGGCTCGCCGCGGCACAGGCGGGCGTCGAGTGTCCGTGCACGCCGGAACCGTGATCTTCGAGCGCGCGCTCGTGATCTTCCTGATGTGCGAGATCCTCGACGGCGTTTCCGTGCTGCAGTCCGTCAAGGCTGTGCCCAGTCCGGTCCTGCAGATTCTCATCGCATCGGCGGCAGTGACGGTCGGCGCGGTCCTGCTCGCGCTGGTCACCGGACGCGTGGTCGCGAGCGACGGCCTCGCACGCCACCGGCATCTGAAGGCGGGGGCCGCCTACTGTCTGGGCGCTCTCAGCATCCTGCTCTGGGCGAGTCTCATCGCACCGATCCCGGGCATCGTCGCAAGCTGGGTCGCCACCGTCATCATCCTCGCCGCGCTCATCACGTCGCTGCCGATCTGGGAGCGCCTCGTCGACGGTCTTCGAGCCCGTCTCGCGGCCGCTCAGGCGCGTCTTCGCGCCTGACCCTGCCCCGCAGAACCTCCAGTGCAGGCGCATGCCTGTCAACCTCGAAAGGAAACAGAACGAATGACCTCATCACGCGTCACACCCCAGGAGGCCTGGGATGCCCTCGTCGACGGCAACGAGCGCTTCATCAAGGGCGACCTGCTGCACCCGCAGCAGAGCACCGAGCGCCGCACCGAGCTCTCGGGAAGCCAGGCGCCGAACGCCGCATTCCTCGGCTGCTCCGACTCGCGAGTCGCCGCCGAGATCCTCTTCGACTGCGGACTCGGCGACCTGTTCGTGGCCCGCAACATGGGCCAGATCGCCAATGAGAACACGACGGCGACCATGGAGTTCGCCGTCGCCGAACTGGGCGTCGCCGTCATCGTCGTCCTCGCCCACGGCTCCTGCGGCGCCGTCAAGGCCGCCATCAACCAGACCACGGCGCACCCGCACGACGTGACGCCCGCGATCAGGGACGAGCTGGCGCGCATCCAGCCCTCCGTCCAGGAGGAGTGGTTCACGAGCGACCAGTCGACGCCGTACGTCGACGAGGCGCAGATCGACCCGGACGCCGTGGGGCGCCGCCACCTCTATTCGACGATCAACGCGCTCGTGCGCAGCTCGCGCGTTCTCAGCGACGCCGTCGCGAGCGGCGCCCTCAGCATCGTCGGCTGCCAGTACAAGCTCGCCGACGGGCGCGTCACACCGGTCACGGCGCTCGGGCACCTCGCCATCAATCGCTGATCGCTGATCGCTGATCGCTGATCGCGCTCGGCCCGCGTCGCGCTGACGAACCCTTGCGGTTCGTCAGCGCGACGCGCGGTTCATCCCGCGCAGCAGCAGCCTGCGAGGCGCGAACTTCGACGCGAGCGTGAGCGTCGTGTTGACGGGACCGGGGACGACCGACGGCCCCGGGTCGCGCTTCCTGAGGGCCCGCAGGGTGATCGCCACGACGCGGCGGGCCGTCATGCGCGGCAGCCCGGAGCCGATGTCCTCGCCAGCGACATCGAAGAACTCCGTCGAGGTCGGGCCAGGCGCGAGTGCGAGCACCCGCAGGCCGGTGCCCGCGGATTCGGCCCACAGGGCCTCGGTGAAGCTCCGCACGAAGGCCTTCGTCGCCCCGTAGACCGCGAAGCCAGGCGTCGGCTGGTACCCGGCGACGCTCGCGACGTTGACGAGGAAGCCGTCACCCTGCCGGAGCTGCCCGATGAACGTCTGCGTCAGGTCGACGAGCGCCGCCACGTTGAGGGCGATCTCCGCGCGCACGCGTTCCGCGTCCTCGTCATGGAAGGCACCGCTCGTCGCGAATCCGGCGTTGTTGATGAGACTCGTCACATGCACGTCTCGGCGTTCGAGCTCCGCGTTGAGCATGGATGCGGCGCCCGCCGCGCCGAGGTCAGCGGCGATCGTCGAGACGGTCACCCCGTACCGGCTTCGCAGCTCGTCGGCGAGGTTCTCGAGCTTCGCCTCTCGGCGGGCGACGAGCACGAGGTCGCTGCCGCGCGACGCGAGCTGCCGCGCGAACTCGGCACCGAGGCCAGAGCTCGCCCCCGTGACGAGCACGGTCTGCGATCCGAAACGGAGGGGAAGCTTCCGAGAAGTCATGCGGCCAATGTACGGGGGTGCTTCCGGTGAAGCCTCCGGGCGGCGTCCGGATGCGTCGCGAACCTCCGACAATTGTTAGGCGGCCTACTGAAGTGGACTAAATTCGAGGCGGACGCTTGCCTCAGTTCTAGGCTTGAGCCACCCTCGGCGCCCACGCCTCGGCTCTCCTGAACTGTGCTCATGGGCACGGTCCGCCGCGTAGCTCTGCGGCACCTCTGTCATTGAGCGAAGGCTCACCCAGCGCTAAGGACCCTCACCCATGACTCGCACGTACGTCGTCACAGGCTCGGCAACCGGCATAGGCAAGGCGGCGGCGCTGAAGCTCAGAGAAGACGGCCACCGCGTCATCGGGGTCGATCTCGCCGGAGCCGACATCAACGTCGACCTCACGAGTGCGGAAGGTCGAGCCGAGCTCATCGCGCAGGCCACCGAGCTCAGCGGGGGCATCGTCGACGGTGCACTCGCGATCGCAGACCGCATGCGGCCTGCCTCTGAGACGGTCTCGGTGAACCACTTCGGGGCCGTCGCCACGCTCGAGGGCCTGCGGCCGCTGCTCGCGCTGTCGGATGCTCCGCGCGCGGCGGTCGTCGCCACGCTCGTCGCGCTCGAGGAGGTCGACGCCCAGCTGCTCGACCTCATCGAGACGGGTGACGAGGAAGCGGCCCTCGCCTACGCGGACGAGCTCGCATCCGCGGTGACGCCCCTCGGCTGGTCCGTGCTCTTCACCACGTCGAAGCAGTCCGTCGCACGCTGGGCGAGGCGCGCGGCAACCATGCCGGAGTGGGGCGGCGAGGGCATCGCCCTGAACGTCGTGGCTCCGGGGCGCGCGTTCATGTCCATGACCGCGGGCGCGCTCGAGACGTCGGAGAGCCGCGCAGCGCTCGGTCGTGAAGAAGCAGTCCCTGACGGGCAGCTGACGGGCGACCCGAGCCACGTCGCGAACCTCCTCGCGTGGCTCACCAGCGAGGACAACGGCTACGTGACCGGCCAGGTCATCTACGCCGACGGGGGAGCCGAGAGCACGCGCCGCCCCGCGCTCATCTGACTCACGCGCCCGCGCCATCCGCCGCTCCTCCGTCAACGACGATCGCCTGCTCCGGACCTCCGCCCGCGTTCGTCCAGGTGCATCCATACGAAGAAGCAGGCTCGTCTCGCGACGAGCCTGCATTCCCCGTATGGGTGCGAACCGCTGAGATCAGCGGATGCCGGCGACCTCGCGGTCCTCGCGCTTGGCGTCCCGCTCGTCGTCCTTGGCGCGCATGGCCTTCTCATCGTCGAGCCAGTTCACGCCCTTGTTGTTGAGGAAGAACACGTACACCACGAGGGACGCGGCGATGGCGATGGTGACGTAGATGATGAAGAGCGGCACCTGCTGGGCTTCGCCCGCCGCCGTGTAGAGCAGCGGCGCGGTGCCGCCGAACAGCGAGTTCGCCATGGCGTAGCCGAAGCCGACGCCGAGAGCGCGGATGTGCGTCGGGAACAGCTCGGCCTTCACGACGGCGTTGATGGACGTGTAGCCGGTGAGGATCACGAAGCCGCCGACGAGGATGCCGAACGCGGCGAGCTCGTTGGTCTGCTGCGGCAGGTACGTGAGCAGGAACCAGGTGTACAGCACACCGCCTGCGCCGAAGAACACGAGGAGCGTCTTGCGGCCGACGATGTCGGAGAGCCAGCCGCCGATGGGCTGCAGCAGCATGAGCACGGTGAGCGCGATGAGGTTCAGGATCGTGCCGGAGACGACGTCGTCGCCCGCGAACGCCTTCTTCACGATGCCGGGGCCCGTGACCGAGTAGGTGTAGAACGCGACCGTGCCGCCCATCGTGATGAGGAAGCAGAGGAGGAGCGGGCGCCACTGGTGCAGCATGAGCTCCTTCATCGAGCCGGAGGAGCGCGACGTGCCGTCCTTGACGGACTCGATGGCCGACTCGCTGAGCGACTCGTCCATCGTGCGGCGCAGGTAGAAGACGACGATGGCTGCGACGCCGCCGATGCCGAACGCGATGCGCCAGCCCCACTCGGAGATCGCCTCGGTCGGCATGGACAGGACCATGACGAGCAGCGTGGCCTGCGCGAGCACGTGCCCACCGACGAGCGTCACGTAGTGGAACGACGACAGGAAGCCGCGGCGTCCGCGGATGGCGGCCTCCGACATGTACGTCGCGCTCGTGCCGTACTCGCCGCCCGTCGCGAAGCCCTGCACGAGGCGGCACATGATCAGGATGATCGCCGCACCCGCACCGATGACCTCGGCCGACGGGGTGAGCGCGATGATGAACGAGCAGCCGGCCATGATCGACACGGAGACGGTGAGGGCCAGGCGGCGCCCATGCCTGTCCGCGAAGCGCCCGAAGAACCAGGCGCCGATGGGACGCATCAGGAACGTGACGGCGAAGATCGCCCAGATGTAGATCTGCGAGTTCTTGTCCTCGGAATCGAAGAACTGGAACTCGAAGTAGGAGGCGAAGACCGAGTAGACGTAGACGTCGTACCACTCGACGAGGTTGCCGGCCGAGCCCTTCAGGGTGTTGGAAACCGAGCGGCGAAGGCTGCCCGGCTGCTGTGTCGTCGTCATTGACTTCTCCATCGTCGTTGATCTGCTGCTGACCGCGGGGTGGAGCCCCGGCCCCACCTCGGTGTGGGTGTACTGCACCACTCTCGACAGCGCGCAAGGGGCGGCGGGCGGATCCTTACATTCCCTTTACGTGCGTGCCGTTCGCTCGCCCGTGTAGGCGGCCACCGTGGGTGCGCGCCTACCATTGGGGCATGCGTGTGCTCGTCGCCGAGGATGACGCGTCCGTCTCCGCCGCCCTCGCGGCCGTGCTCGGGCGCGCCGATCACGCCTGCCAGCAGGTCGCCCGGGGCGGCGACGTGCTCCTGAAGCACCGCGACGTCGACCTCGTGCTGCTCGACCTCGGCCTCGAGGACATGGACGGGCTCGAGGTGCTCAGGCGTCTGCGTCAGGTCAGCCAGGTGCCCGTCATCGTGGTCACGGCTCGCGGCGACGAGCGTTCCACGGTGCGCGCCCTCGGGCTCGGCGCCGACGACTACCTCGTGAAGCCCGTGCGCATGCACGAGCTGCTCGCCCGCATCGACGCCGTCGCCAGACGTCGAGCCCCGACGGCCGAGCCAGAGGTGGTGCACGTCGGCGAGGCCCGCATCGAGCTCCTCTCCCGCCGCGTCGCGGTCGGCGACGACGAGGTGTCGCTGACGCCGACCGAGTTCGAGCTGCTCGCTGTGCTCGCGAAGCGCGTCGGCCGCGCCGTCAGCAGGCAGGAGCTGCTCGACCAGGTGTGGGGCGATGCCTACGCGGCGACCTCGCGGTCCTTCGACGTGCACCTCGCGCAGCTGCGCCAGAAGCTGCCGGCCGTCGCGATCACGACGATCCGCGGTTTCGGCTACCGGCTCGAGACGAAGCCAGCCCGATGAGGCTGCAGGTGCTGCTGCCCCTCATGCTCTTCGGCCTGCTCACGGTGATCGCCATCATCATCCCCGCAAGCGAGGGCATCGCCGTGAACCGCACCCAGCAGCTCACCCTGCAGCGGGCGACATCCATGGACCAGATCGTGCAGCGCGCCGAGACGGTGGTCGCGAGCGACGACGCCGCCGGCCTCATCCGCTACCTGGACCGTTTCGCCGACGTCTACGGCGAATCTGCGATGGTCGTCGACAGCGAGGGCGCGCTCGTCGCCTCGACCGGCGACGTCGACCTGGATGCGCGTGCCGCGTCGCTGGTGCTCGCCGCGTCGCGCACGGTGCCCCAGCGCTCCATCCCGACCATCTACCCGTGGAGCGATGACACGCACCTCGTCGCGGAGCCCTTCGCGAACGGCTCGAGCGCCGCATCGGGTGCCGTGCTGCTCGAGGTGAACCAGGCGGAGGCGAAAGCCGAGATCACGGGGTGGTGGGCGCTTGTCGCGCTCGCCGGCGTCCTGCTCCTGCTGCTGCTCTTCGCGGCGTCGCAGTTCTGGACGAGCTGGGTGCTGCGGCCCGTCCGCGCGCTCGACGCCGCCGCCAACGCGCTCGCGGAGCAGCGAGAGCCGGACCTGGCTGCGGCGACCGGACCGCTCGAGCTGCGGCGCCTGTCCTCGTCGTTCGCCCGCATGTCGAGGGGCGTCGAGGACGCACTCGAACAGCAGCGCGGGTTCGTCGCGGAGGCCTCCCACCAGCTGCGCAATCCGCTCGCGGCGATCCGCCTTCGCATCGACGCCCTGCCCCGAGACGACGCCGATGAGGCCGAGCTGGAGGCGGTCGGTGGCGACCTGGACCGTCTGGAGCACGTCGTCGACCGGATGCTCGTGCTCGCGAACGCTGAGCATCGCGCGACGGCGGAGGCCAGCGGGCGGAGGACGGGGTTCGCCGACGGGGCCGCCCGCGAGCACGTCACGTCCGCGGCCATGCTCGCTGCGCCCCACGAGGAGCGGTTCCGCGACGAGGGGATGCGGCTGCGCGTCGTCGACGAGCGCGAGGTGCGCGTGGTCTGTCGCAAGAGCGACCTCGAGGAGATCGTCGAGACGCTCCTCGACAACGCGAGGAAGTACGCGGGGGGCGGGGCGACGGTCACGATGAGGTTCGTCCTGGAGGGTCCCGAGCACGGGGGCGAGGCGGTGCAGACGTCGGGGTCGGTGCAGGCGCACGTGCACGGCCAGGGTCTGGCCGGCGGGCCGGGGTCGCGCCCGCCTGCGGAGCGTGGAGGCTTCAGCGGCGCCACGGGCGACGGGGCTTCCGACGCGCAGGACGGTCTTGAGGGCTTCGACGGATACGAGGGTTTCGACGAGTTCGAGGGCGCAGCCGGGCACGCGCTTCTCGAGATCAGCGACGACGGGCCCGGGGTTCGCGACGACGAGCTCGCGCAGCTCGGCACGAGGTTCTGGCGCTCGCCCGACCATCGGGCGAAGCCGGGCACGGGGCTCGGCCTCGCGATCGTCGGGGAGCTCGCGAGGGCCAACCGGGCCTCGGTCAGCTACGACCGGGCGCCCGAGGGTGGGCTCCGGGCACGAGTGCGTTTGGTGCGCACGTGGTGAGCGTCACGAGGCGTGGCTTCCTGCTGGGCGCAGGCGCGGCGGCGGCCGCGACCCTCTCGCTCGCCGGGTGCTCGCTCGGGCAGGCGCCCACGCGCATCCGCATGGCGTGCGGTGAGCAGGGCGGCACCTACGTGCAGTTCGGCGAGCTGCTCCGCGACGCACTCGGCAGGACCGGCACGACGGGGCTCGAGGTCGTGACGACGGGCGGCAGCGTCGCCAACCTCGCCCTGCTGCAGGCGCGAGACGCCGAGCTGGCCATCGTGCTCGCCGACGCGGCCGCGACCGACGCGCAGAACAAGGTCGCGATCGGACGCGTCTACCAGAACTACCTGCAGTGCTTCGTGCGCAAGGATGGGCCGGTCGGTGGCGTGGAAGACCTCGCGGGGCGGCGGGTCTCGGTCGGGGCGCCGCAGTCCGGGGCGGCGCTGACCGCCAGGCGTGTGCTCGACTCCCTCGGCCTCCTCGACGGGGAGCAGGCCGCCGTGGTGTCCGAGCTGTACCTCGACGAGGCCATCGCTGCGATCGAGGCTGACACCGTCGACGCGATCTTCTGGTCAGGCGGGTTGCCGCTGCCGGCGGTGCAGGACCTCGACGCGGCGGTCGATCTGCTCGACCTCACGAGCGCGCTCGAGTCCCTCGAAGCGGAGCATCCCGGTGTCTACACGCTCACGGCGGTGCCGGCGAGCACCTACGGGAGCGATGAGGCGGTGCCGGCCATCGGCGTCTCCAACTACCTGCTCGCGCGCCCCGACCTGCCTGACGACGTCGCCCGAGCCCTGGTCGACGTGCTGATCGGGGACGCCGCGAAGCTCGTTCCGGACGGTTCGCTCGGGGTGCAGTACCTGACCGCCTCGAACCTCATCGACACGACCCCCATCGAGCTGCATCCCGCGGCTCAGCGCCGGTACCGGCAGCTGTACGGATAGTCGACGGGGCCACGCTGAGGCCGCTTCGCTGGGCGGGGCGGCGGCGGGGGCGGGGCGCGGTCGGGTGGTGCTCGTGCTCGTGCTCGTGCTCAGCCCAGGAAGGCGTGCGCGACCGTGAAGATCGTGACGCCGGCGAGCGCCCCGACGATCGTGCCGTTGAGGCGGATGTACTGCAGGTCGCGGCCCACCATGAGCTCGATCTTCTCGCTCGTCTCCTCGGCATCCCAGCTCGCGACGGTGTCCGAGATGATCGACGAGATCTCGTGCCGATACCGGTCGACGAGGAACACGGCCGCGTCGATGACCCACGTGTTCACGCGCTGCTGCAGCTGCGCATCCGTCGTCAACCGCTGGCCGATGTCGACGAGCGCCGCCGTGACGCGCGTGCGCAGGGTGCTCTCGGGGTCGGCGAGTGAGCGCAGGAGTCCGCTCTTCGCGGCGTTCCACGCCTCGGCGGCCAGCTCGCGCATGCGCGGGCTGTCGAAGATGTTCCCCTTGGCGCCCTCGAAGCGGGCGATGAGCTCGGGGTCGTGCTGCAGCTGGTCCGAGAGGCGCGCGAGGTAGCCGTCGATGGCGGCGCGGGCCGGATGCGCGTCGTCGGCCCGCACGGCGGCCACGAACTTCACAGCCTCGTTGTAGGCGGTGGTGTCGACGAGCCTCGTCGCAACCGACGGCACCCACGAGGGGAGGCGCTTCGAGACGAGGCCGTCGAACGCGGACTGGTTCGCGGCCAGCCACGCGGCGGCGCTGTCGGCGGCGAGGTCGACGGCACCCCGGTGCGCGCCCGTCGCGACGACACGCGACATCCACTCGCCGAGGGGCGGCGCCCACTGCGGCTCCACGAGGTGCTCGCGGGCGAGGTCCTCGATGAGGCCCTGCACATCGTCGTCGCTGAGCGCCTCGAGCACGCCGGTCGCCATGATCGACGCCTCCGAGGCGATGCGCTCGGCATGCTCCGGCTGCTCGATCCACTCGCCGAGGCGAGACGCGATCGACGTGGCCTGCAGCTTCGCGCGCACCACGTCGCCGCGCAGGAACTCGGTCTCGACGAACTCGCCGAGGGTCCTGCCGATCTCGTCCTTCCGCTTCGGGATGATCGCCGTGTGCGGGATCGGGATGCCGAGCGGATGCCGGAACAGGGCCGTCACCGCGAACCAGTCGGCGAGGGCGCCGACCATGCCGCCCTCGGCCGCCGCGCGCACATAGGCGAACGCGGGCACGTCGCGCTGCAGCGCGAACGCGACGACGAACACGACCGCCATGAACAGCAGGGCGCCCAGGGCGACCGCCTTCATGACCCGAAGGCTGCGACGGCGCTCCTGATCGGCAGGACTCAGGAGCTCGGTCGGGGTGCGCGACATGCGGTCATCCTCGCACGCGGCGGCGCGTCACGACTGCGCGACGACCCAGGTCTCGCGTGGGTCTCCGGGGATTCATCGGCTGCACCAGATCGGCAGACTGGACGCATGACCCCGCACCACCAGCGCACCTTCAGATCAGCCGCAGACGGGTCGGCGGCGACGTCGTTCATGTGGTGGACCGTGTTCCTCCTCATCGGGGTGCTCAGCGGGGTCGTCTCGACGCCCGCCTCCACGCAGCTCGCCGTCGGCACGGATCACCAGGAGACGCTCGGCGTCGTGCTGTGGGCGTCCATCGCCGTCAGCGGCGTGTGCGGGGTCGGGGCGTTCGTCGCGTTCATCCGCACGGTCTACGTGCTCCTTGACCGCAGCGACCGGCGGTGGGGCGGCGAGTAGGGGAGGTGCGGCGCTGGGTGGTGTTGATGGGATGGCCGGGAGGCATTTGCGGGCGGCCTTTGCGGGCGGCCCGGTGGGGTTCGCGGGTGACCTGGCGGTGTCTGCGGGCGGCCTGGCGGGGTTCGCGGTGACCGGAGTCCTCTGTGCAGGGTGACCGGGCGGTGCGGGCTGGGTGCGGTGAGCGTGCGGCGGTCGTGCGGTGCTCAGCTGAGCCGGTGACGTTGGTGGCGAGGCGATCGAGCGATTACCGCGTGGCCTTCGGACCGCGCGGGTCCATCAGCAGGCCAGGGTGACGTCCGTCGTGCAGCCGATGCGGTGGCCCAGGCGCAGTTCGTAGGGTGGATGACATGGATATCTCGTCGATGATCATGGGCGCAGCCATCGCATCCGTCATGTGGATCGGGTTCGTGCCCTGGGCACGGCTCAAGCACCTCCGCGAACTCGAGGCGCAGGCGGCGGGGGATGCCGGCGAAGGGCCGAGGTCGTCGTCCTAGTTAGCCGACAGCCGACAGCCGTCAGCCTTTAATCGCGAGGATGCCGCAGCCGCAGCCGAGCCTGTTGCCATCACGGCACCACTGGCTGAGGGCGCCCGAGTGTGCTGTCGCGGTGGACGCCCAGCGGAGGGCAGCTCTCGGGGCCGCGCGCATTCACCAGGGTCGACCCCGCAGATCGACGGGGCCAGGCGGCCAGGCTCGGACGTCGCGTCGCAGCGGGAAGATGAGCACGGGTGCGCCCTCTTCGAGGATCGTCTCGGGTGTCCCGATCGTCGTGGGTGTGCCGCTCGTCTCGGGTGTGCCGCTCGTCACAGGAACCCCGCTCGTCGCGGGCGTGCGCGAGACGCTCCGCTCCGCCACGTGGATGCGGCGCCAGCCTGTGCGCTCGTAGAACGGGACGACCTCTTCCCTGCAACCGAGGTAGCCGAACTCGAGGGCCGGGTTCGCTCGCATGGCCCCTTGGGCGGTCGACATGGCCAACTCGCCCAGCCCTCTGCCGCGGAAGCGGGCGTCGACGAGGACTCCTCCCGTGCCCGCGACGAGAACGCTGGACTCGCCGACCGCGATCTCTCGGGGCTGAAATCCGACGTGCGCCACGACAGTCCCGGCCGCGTCGTGGACGATGGCGTGCATGGAAGCCGGCGCGTAGCCGTATGGGTGGTCGGGATCCCACGGCCCGTGCTCGTCGAGGTACTCGCGATCGAAGAGCGTCCGCAGAGCCGCGAGGTCGGCACACGTGAGCGCCTCGTGGGCGACAACTCGTGGCGTGAAGGTCATCCCGTCAGCGTAGGTCGCGCGCGATTGCTGGGGCGCAGGAGCACCGAGATCGCCTGTCTTCCGAAGGAATCACTCTTGCCATCAGGGGATGTCCGTGAGCGCGAATAGAGTCGAAACTAGTTTCGATGTTTTTCCACAATTCCCGGTCAACGGCTGGTTTTGGGTGCGGTCCAGTGCTACGCTGGTAGTGATCTTGGGGGAGGTTATCGTGGCATCGCAGTTCGAGCAGGAGGCGTATCGCGAGTCGTCAGTGGAGACGGCGGTGGAGACGGCTGTGGTTGATGCGCTGCTCGAGGCGCGGTGTCCGTTGGCGGGGTTTCCGGATGCGGAGATCGTGGTCGCGTTGCGGGAGTTGGCGGCTCGTCGGCGTGTGTTGGATGCGGCGTTGGTGGAGGTCGCGGGCGAGTTGCTGCGGCGGGAGGACGAGTCGCCGCGGGCGGAGTCGGTGGCGCGGAAGTCGGGGTTCCGGAACCTGACGGCCATGCTGGAGCAGGTGCTTGCTGTGCGGCCGTTCGAGGCGAGCACGCTGGTGCGGGTGGCCGCGGCGACGCGGGAGCGGATGAGCGTCACGGGCGAGCCGATCCCGGCGAGGTACCCGGCGGTGTCGCAGGCGGTCGGGTCGGCGGTCATGTCGATCGCGCAGGCGTCGGCGATCACGAAGGGCCTGGACCACACCGGGAACCGCGTGGGCGTCGACGAGCTCGAGCGGGCCGAGATGGAGCTGGTCGCGTCGGCGTGCGGGGTGAACCCGGAAGACGAGCAGCCAGCCGTACCGAAGGTGCTGGAGGTGCAGGCCGCGACGTGGGTGTCGTACCTCGACCCGGACGGTGACGAGCCGCGGGCCGACAAGATCGCGGAAGAGCGCGGGCTGTGGATCTCCCGCCGTAGCGACGGCGCGGTCACCGGGAAGTTCGTCGCGACGCCCGAGCAGGGCGAGCAACTCTTATCGGTGTTCGACGCGCTGCTCTCGCCGCGGCGCAGGGTGGAGTTCCCGGCGGCGTCCGAGTGCGGGGAACCACTCGCCCCGGCCCTCGGCGCCAACGAGCTCCCGCTGGACGACGACAACGCGCACCGCGACAACGACAACGACAACGTCGAGGTTCCGCTGGTGGATCCGCGGTCGATCGAGCAGCAGCGCATCGACGCGCTCACGATGCTCGTGCGCGCCTACGCCGAATCCCCAGACGCGCCCCGAACCGGCGGCGAAGCGCCCACCGTCATCATCGTGACCACCAAG
Organism: Pseudoclavibacter sp. JAI123; assembly: GCF_013409665.1. Taxonomy (NCBI): domain Bacteria; kingdom Bacillati; phylum Actinomycetota; class Actinomycetes; order Micrococcales; family Microbacteriaceae; genus Pseudoclavibacter; species Pseudoclavibacter sp. JAI123. Next base: position 249,541 of record NZ_JACCCM010000002.1, read on the forward strand.
GCCGGCATCGCCGGCACCGCGACCCGTCCCGAGGACGTCCCCCACCTGGAGCGCACCGGGGAACCGGTCCCGCCGAGCGTCGCCGCGCAGCTGCTGTGCGACGGTTTCATCCGCGTCGCGACCCGCAGCAGCACCGGGGAGATCCTCGACCTCGGCCGCAAGCAACGACTCTTCACCACCGCCCAACGCCGAGCCATCGCGATCCGCGACCGGCAATGCCGGGCGCCCGGATGCAGCGCACCCGTGCGCTGGTGCGAAGTGCACCACGCACAGCCCTGGAGCGAAGGCGGACCCACCGACGTGAAACACGGCATCCTGCTGTGCTCCTTCCACCACCACGAAGTCCACCGCGGACGGCTCGTCCTCACCAACGGCAACAACGGCAGCAACGGACGCAACGGCAGCAACAGCAACGGCAACGGCAGCAGCAACAGTGGCAGCGGACGCTGGCACGTCGTCCCCGCCCTCGGACATCACGCCCCACGCAGAACCGCGCGCCGCGGCAGCTACACCACCAGCAGCGTCCCAACCGCACGCCCAGCAATCAACCGAAGACCCTGATCAACCGAGGACCTTAACCAGCCGAGGACCGTGTTCAGCCGATGACCGTGTTCAGCCGATGACCGTGATCAACCGAGCACCGTGATTAACCGAGGACCCTGAAGCCTCCCGTGTGGCAGGCTCAGTCCTCCGCGGACCTGGCGCGGAACATCGAAAGGTCGGCGCCGAAACGCGAAAGTGCCGCCGAGATCATGAAGACCAGGGCGGCACCGGTTGCTGTCCAACTCCGCTCAGAGCGAGCGGCGTGCAGCAGCGCGACTAGAGCTGCGGCTGACGAGTGTTGTAGCCGAAACGCGTAGGGCGCTGCGGATAGCCGTCCTTGCGGACAGCGCGGACAGTCTCAGCGGCGAAGGCGACAACCGCCACAACCCCGATACCAATAACAAGAAGTTCCATGGGTCCACCTCCGTGATCTGCCGGCGGATGCCGGATATTGCAATCCAATCGCATCCACCCGGGCGTGTCGCGGTCCACTCGGGGGTCAGTGGACTGGTCGCCCCGCAGCAATCTGCGCCTCGAGCCACTCCTCGAGGAAGACCGCAACCCCATCGTCAATGTTGCTCGGAATCACCGACTCGACCACCGCGAGCGCCTCGGCCCGCGCGTTCGCCACCGCGATCGGATGGCCGACCACCTCGAACGCCGGCAGATCGTTGTAGTTGTCGCCGAAGTAATACAGGTCCTCGGAACCAACCCCCAGCTGCTGCGCAACAGCAAGCAGGCCAGTGCCCTTCGAACAGTCCGCGTTCGCGATCTCCAAGTAGGTGTCCTTGGACCGGTAGCTCACAACACCGGAACGCGCACCAAGCGCCACCTCAAGCGCATCCACCAGCGCCGGAGCACCCATGCACATGATCTTGTGCGGAGGAGTCGCATCCACCTCCCCAGACGCGACGAACTCCAACGCCGAAGTCGCCTCCGGGTGCACCCACGTGTGCGTGCGCTCCCGCTCGGTCCACTCGTCCTCGTTCCAGGCGTACCAGTGCTCACCGGCGAAGAAACTCGCATGCAACCCGGACGCCTCGCAGTGATCGGCGACGAACCGCGCATCCGCGGGCGAGATCGGCACATCATGCTGCACCTCACCGCTCCCCGAGAGCACCAACCCGCCGTTGTACGCCACCAAAGGCGACCCGATACCGCCGTACAGGCGCTCGAGCACCCTCATCGACTCGGGGGGCCTCGACGAACAGAGCACGAAGTGGTGGCCGGCGGCCCGAACCGCCGAGATCGCCTCGATCGTCCTGGACGAAAGAGTCCGCTGCGCGCTCAGCAAGGTGCCGTCGATGTCGCTGATGAAGAGAGCCATGGACTACACCATCTCAGGAAGACGCGTATCCGCCATCGTCCGGACGTCACGAACCGACAGCTGCGCCCACGCATCAGCAAGCATCCGAGTGCCCGCCTCCAGGTCAGCGATCGGCGCCGTGAACGGCACCCGCAGGAACCGCTCCAGGCTCCCATCGATCGAGAACTTCGGCCCAGCGACCAGCGCCAACCCGCGCGCCTCCGACAGCGACGTCATGGCGGAGCTCGCCGACTGCGCGAGATGCACCCACATCGACAAGCCACCATCAGGCAGCGGCACGTGCCACTCCGGCAGATGCAAGCTCAGCGCCTCATGCAGTGCGTCCCGGTGGCGACGCATCTGCTCGCGGCGCCGCGGCAGCAGCTCGGGCAGGGCCCGCACGATCCGCTCCGCAAGAAGCTGCTCGATCTGCGGCGTCCCAAGATCACCCGCGGGGCGCGCCTGCACGAACCGGCGAATCAGGGCCGCATCGGCCCGGATCCAGCCGATGCGCAGGCCAGCCCAAGCGGCCTTGCTCAGCGACCCGACCGTCACGACCCCCGAACCGGAGAACGGCGACGCCCCCCGCGCGTGGCGCGCAAAGGGGCCGTCGTCCCACGGCCGGTCGATGGACAGGTCAGCGGTCGTCTCGTCCACGATCAGAATCGTGCCAGCCGCACGCGCCGCCTCCGTCACGCGCACGCGATCCTCGGGCCGCATCGACGCCCCCGTCGGATTATGGAAGTCCGGGATCAGGTACGCGAGAGCCGGACGCATGCGCTCGATCGTCTCGACCAGATGATCGATCTCCCACCCGCCCGTCGTGACCGGAGTCGCGATGAGCCGCGCGCCCGCCCGCCGCATCGCCTCGTAGGCGTGCGGATACGTGGGCGACTCCACGAGCACCACGTCCGACCGCGTGAGCAGCGTGTGCGCCGTCAACGAGATCGCGTGCTGCGCACCCATCGTCACGATGATCTGGTCTGCCGTCGTCGGAAGACCCCGCGCTGTGTACCGGTCCGCGATCGCCGACCGCAGCGACAGCGTTCCCAGGAGGTCGAAACCCGGGGCAGCGAGCGCGAGCGGCATGGAGCTCGACGCGTCCGCGATGATCTCCGCGAGCCCCTCGACCGGTGGCGGCACCGCCCGCGCGAAGTCCACGCCGAAGTTCTCACCCTCCCCAGTCGGACGGTAGTCCTGCCGACCGAGCCGGGGGAGCGTCACGCGACTCCCGGACCCCTGGCGACTCAGCACGTGCCCGCTGTCACGCAGCGACTGATACGCGGCCACGATCGTCGTGCGGCTCCGGCCAGACTGCACGGCGAGCTCCCGCTCAGACGGCAGGCGAGTGCCGACGGGAATGCGTCCGTCGACGATCAGCAGGCGGATGCGCTCGGCCAGGGCCTCGTACGCCGCCGAATCGTCGCGCAGCTCACCCGCCAACGACAGCAGGGTGCGGGCAGAGATGCGAGAACCAGACGTTGACTCCATGGATCCAGTATGCGCGAAGTGGACCGCGACGGCCAGGCCAATACAGCGATTGGATGTGCCCAACAGCACGACTCGCGCACCATCACGGAGGTGGCCCATGGAACTCAGCCCGCTCATCGTCATCGCTCTCATCGTCGCCCTCATCGCTGCAGCCGGGGTGGCAGCCACCCTCGTCGTCATGATGCGGGACGGCTACCGGGCGCGCCCACTGCAGTCCAATTACGACTCGCGCCAGCCGCTCTAGCCAGCCCGCGCTCACGACCCGGCTGGCGCCCGGCCACGACCCACGCGCTCGAACCAGTTCACGACCGACGCCAACGACTCGGCCCTCGGGCCCACGCCCTGATGCGACGTCGCGACCAATACACTGGCCGCAAGCTGGGGGAGGCGGCATGGCAGGCGCAGAGCACGGACGGCGGCGAGTTGCGACGCTCGGCCGAGGGGTCGCAACCACTCGAGCCCTGGTGGCTGCCGCCGTCATGGCGACCGGCCTCGTGGTCTCCACCGAGGTCTCATCGTTCCTCTTCGGGGTCGACGCGACCGCCGCGAGCGGGTTCGGATCCCGAGTGCTCGTGGCGTGCTGCGTCACGCTCATCGTCGTCGGCGTCATCCTGCTCCTTCGGTGTCGGTGGGATCGCCGATCGCTCGCCGGCATCGGGCTCACGGGCCTCCGGGCCGACGCCTCCGGGTTCGCCCTCGGCCTCGGCACCCTCGTCGCCGCCGGCCTCGCCATGCTCCTGGCGCTCGAGGTCACCGGCGTCGTGAGCCTCATCGCCCTCGACCCCGTGCGGCTCCTCGGGTTCCTCGCCACCAACACCGTCGTCGCGCTCCTCCTCGAAGCCGTCCCGGAGGAACTCGCGATCCGCGGCTACGCGCTCACGAACCTCCGCGATGCCTTCCCGCCCGCCCCGGCAGCCCTCCTCAACATCGCGACGTTCCTCGTCGTCCCGATTCTGGCCATCACGTTCCAAGGTGCCCTCGCGGCTGCTCGCGGGACGGGCGACGAGGTCCTGCTGGCGCCGGCGGGCGAGGACCCCATCGTCTACTACACGATGCTCACCGCCTTCGGATACCTCCTGATCTGCGCGCGCGACGCCACCGCATCCGCCACCGTCTGGACGAGCATCGGCGCCCACCTCGGGTGGCTCACCATGAACCGCCTCGTGCTCGGCGGCGAGAGCGTCCAGTACGAGATGGACGACCTCGGCATGCTGCTCTTCTTCGCCGGCTACGCGACCATCTCGGTCATCGCCTTCAGCTGGCTGCGACGACGCCACAGCGCTGCCAGGTGAGAAGGCTGCGAGAAGAGAGAGATGGCATTCGCGCGTGACGGCAGTCGGGTATGACGGCCGCCACTCGGGACGGCATCCACGCGCGACGGCAGCCCGGTATGACGGCCGCGAGCCGGACGGCCGCGAGGCCGGGCGGCTGCGAGCCGGATGGCCGCGATTCTGGCGGCCGCGAGTCTGGCGGCTCCGCGAGCGCACAGCGCCGCAGCGAATCAGGGACGGCGGTGAATCGACGGTCGAGATGGCCGAGGGGGCGCGAGCGGGAGTGCCGGCCGTGCGGGTGATCGGCTAGAAGACGTTCACGAGCACGACGAAGGTTGCCGTCCCGAGCCCGACGCTGAGCAGTGTCCTGCGTCCGAACCCGAGGTGCACGCCGATCGTCACAGCGAGCGCGATCGCCGCCCACAGGGATGTGCGTGGCTCGACGGCGAAGTCGCTGAAGGTGACGACGGCGAGGATCGCGAGGATCCCCGCGGGCATCCACACGGCAAGCCGCTGCACCGTCTTCGAATCGCGCAACGGCTTGAGCGCCGCGAACGGCACCGCGCGCAGCGCGAACGTGATGCCACCGCAGACGGCGAGCGCCCCGACGAACCACCACACGTCAGACATCGCTCACCTGCGCCTCCCCGCGGTCGCGCCTCGCGGCCAACAGCGCGCGCACCGCGAGCGCCACGGCGAAGAGGATGAGCGCCGCGAAGAGCGGAGCGTCCGGCACGAAGAGCAGCCCCAGCGAGACGCTCAAACCGGCGATGAGCAGCGACGGCACATCCTCGCGGGAGCGGATCGCGTCAAGAGCCAGCACCGTGAAGAGCGCACACAGCGAGAACTCGAGGCCCTTGATCTCGCCGGGGAGGATGCTTGCCAGCGCCACGCCGGCCAGGCCCCCGCCGACCCAGTAGGCCTGGAGGGCGAGCTGCAGGGTGAGGAGGCGAGTCGCGGAGCGCTGCGCGGGAGGGATGGGTGTCACGATCGCGTAGGCCTCATCGGTCATCGCCCAGATCGAGTAGAGGCGGGCGAGGCGCCCGCGCACCAGATGCAGCGGGAACGAGAACGCGTAGAACACGTGCCGGAAGTTGACGAAGAAGGTCGTGAGTGCCATCGTCGCGATCGGTGTTCCCGCCGCGATGAGGCCCACCAGCAGGAGCTCGATCGACCCCGCGTAGACGAACACCGACAGCGACGGCGCGACCCACCAGGGCAGCCCAGCCTGCATGACCAGCACCCCGAAGGCCACGCCGAGCGGCACCACGCCGAGGCCCGCCGCGAGCGAGTCGCGGAGCCCAGCTCGGATGCGCGCGCCGCGGGTCGATGGGGCCGCCAGGGGTGGGGCCAGTGTCGCGGTCAGGCTCGGATCCGGGCTCGCGGCGGCGTTCGCGCGCTCATTCCCTGCTGCTCCCGCGTTCGCGGCCCTGCCCGTGCCTGCGCGCATGCCCAGCGCACGCGCAGCCCGAGGCCTCGTCGCGGCGGGCCTAGGGGGCGCGGCGTCGCGCGCTTCGGCGTCTGGGGTGGTCATGCGGAGATCTTGGCACGTCGGGCGCGCATGCCGAGAGCGAATTGGAGCCTCGCGGCGTCAGATTCGGCAATAATCAAGTGTGGACACCATCGATCGCGCAATCCTGCGCGAACTGCAAGTGAACGCCCGACTCACGAACGCCGAACTCGCGCAGCGCGTGGGGCTGACGCCGGCGCCCTGCCTGCGCCGCGTGCGGCGCTTGGAGGAGGACGGCGTGCTGCTCGGCTATCACGCCGAGGTCAACCCGGACAAGGTGGGGCGGGCCTTCAAGGTGCTCATCGACGTCGACCTCACGAGTCAGGCGCACTCCACGGTGGAGGCGTTCGAGTTGCAGGCTGTCGAGCTCACCGAGGTGACCGAGGTGCGCCGCATGTTCGGCTCGCCCGACTACGCGTTCCGCGTCGAGGTCGCCGACCTCGAGAGCTTCGAGAAGCTACTGCGCGAGAAGATCTGGCGGCTCCCCGGCGTCCACCGCGTCACCTCCCACTTCACGATGAAAGTGCTCAAGGGGTGAGCGCGGCGTCCCCGTCGCCCGCGCCACGACGCGCGCGGGCCTGGATCGCCGCGGCCCCCGCTGTCCTCATGATGGCCTGGGGCGGCAACCAGTTCACGCCGCTCCTGCTCCTCTACCGCAAGGTCGAGGGCTACTCGGCGCTGCAGGTCGACCTCTTCTTCGGCGCCTACATCCTGGGCCTCATTCCCGGCTTCCTCATCGCAGGCTCCCTCTCCGACCGCTTCGGCCGCAAGCCGGTCATGATCGCCTCGGTGACGCTGAGTGTCGTCGCCGCGGTTGTGCTCGCCCTCGGCAGCGCGAGCCCGACCGCGATGATGGTCGGGCGCCTCCTGTCCGGCGTCTCGGTGGCCTTCGCCATGGTCGTCGGCACGACCTGGATCCGCGAGCTCTCGAGCGGAACCGTGGCACCCGCCATCGCGGCGAGGCGCGCCTCGCTCACCATCACCGGCGGATTCCTCCTCGGCGCCGTCGTCGCCGGCCTCCTCGCGCAGTGGGCGCCCTGGCCCACCGTGACCCCGTACGTCGTGCAGCTCGCGCTCACGGCCGTCGCCGCCATCGCGCTCGCACGGGGAACCGAGACCGCCGGCCCGCAGTCCCTTCGATCGGGTGAGGAACGGCCGCCTCGACCGATCGTCGACGTGGCCATCGCGCCCGAGCACCGTCGTCGCTTCCTCACGGTCATCCTGCCGATGGCACCGTGGGTCTTCGCGGCTCCCGCGCTGGCGTTCGCCGTCTCGCCGGCCATCGTCGTGGAGCGGCTCGGGGGACTCGAGATAGCGTTCGCAGCCCTCCTCACGCTCGTCACGCTCACGGTCGGGTTCCTCATCCAGCCCAGCGTGCCGCGCATCGCCGCGCGCGTCGGCGGCGCCTCCGGCTCGGTCGGCCTCGGGCTCCTCGCCGTTGGGGCCCTCACCGTGGCCGCCAACGTCGCCGTCCAGTCTCCGCTGCTCGCGTGCGCGGCCGGCGTCCTCCTCGGTGGGGCGTACGGCATCTGCATGCTCACCGGCCTCGTGGAGGTGCAGGCGATGGCGGGGAGCCGCAACCTGGCGGGCCTCACCGGCCTGTACTACGCGCTCACCTACATCGGCTTCGCCCTCCCCGCCATCCTCTCCGCGCTGGCACCGACGTTCGGCATGACCTCCCTGCTCGTGACCGTCGCCGTCGTGGCGAGCGGATGCGCCGCCCTGGTCGCGTTCAGCGCGCGACGCACCCGGTGACGCGCGCCGCACTGAGCGCGCACGCACCTGCTGATCAGGGAACGTCAACGTTCGATCCCTAGCGTCGTCGGTACATTGCGCCGCGAACCGCCGCGTCGATGCCAGACCACGATCACCACGAACCACCGATCAGACGGAGGCGAACGATGACCGCACTCACCGACCCCAGAAACCGCTTCAGCGACTCCGGCTTCCCCGGCCAGGAGCAGCAGCAGCCCGGCCTCACCACCGAGACCACACCCGCCCCCGACCACGGGGAGAGCAGCTACACGGGCCACGGGCGGCTCAAAGGCCGCCGCGCCCTCATCACCGGTGGCGACTCCGGCATCGGTCGCGCCGTTGCCCTCGCCTACGCGCGAGAGGGTGCGAAAGTCGCCATCTCGTACCTGCCGGAGGAGGAGGCGGACGCGCAGGAGACCGCGCGCCTGATCAACGAGGCCGGCGAGACCGGACTCCTGCTCCCTGGTGACCTCCGGAACGAGCAGTACTGCTCCGAGATCGTGCACGCGACGGTCGCCGCCTTCGGAGGCATCGACCTGCTTGTCCTCAACGCCGCCTACCAGCGCGACCGGACGAGCATCGGCGAGACGCCGACGGAGGAGATCCGTCGCGTCATCGAGACGAACCTCGAGGCGCCCATCTACACGCTTCGTGCCGCGGAAGAGCACCTGCCGCCGGGCGCATCCGTCATCTTCTCGTCGTCCGTGCAGGGCTACGAGCCGAGCGACGGCCTGTTCGACTACGCCATGACGAAGGCGGCCCTCGTGTCGCTCACCGAGTCGATGGCGAAGGAGTTCGGTCCGAAGGGCGTCCGCGTCAACGCCGTCGCCCCTGGCCCAATCTGGACGCCCCTCATCCCGGCCACGGGCTGGGACGAGGAGAAGCTCGCGAGCTTCGGCCAGGACACGCCCCTGGGGCGGGCCGGTCAGCCGGCTGAGCTGGCGGGCGCCTACGTCTACCTGGCCTCCGACGACGCCACCTACACGACCGGAGCGATCATCGCCGTCACGGGCGGCAAGAACCTCTGACGTCGACGGACGCCGAACAGGCGACCCGACCCGGATCGAAGCGAGAGGAGCGGATCATGCCCAAGAACTCGAACGCCGACGACCAGCCGAGCCTGAAGGACCAGGAGCTCTACGAGAAGCTGCGCGACGAGGGCAACTCGAAGGAGAAGGCCGCACGCATCTCGAACGCCGCCGCCAAGAAGGGGCGGAGTGAGGTCGGGAAGAAGGGCGGCGAATCCGGATCGTACGAGGACTGGACCGTCGCGGACCTGAAGCAGCGCGCGAAGGAGCTCGACCTCACGGGCTATTCGGACAAGCGCAAGGACGAGCTCATCGAGATGCTCCGCGAGCACTGAGCGGACTTACCTGCCCCGCTGGGGATGAGTTCACGAGAGCCCGTCCCGCGCGGGGCGGCGGCCGTCAGTCGAGTTCGAGCGTCTCGAAGGGCTGCAGGTCCACGAGCAGTGCACCTGCGCGCTCCGCCGACTCTCGGAGCCGAGTCGTCGCCAGCGACTTCCCGACCTTGGCGAGCAGCATCTCGTGCACGGGCAGCACCCGCTTGGGGCGCACCCGCTCGATGTAGTCCATCGACTCCGCGATGCGCATCCACGGCGCGTTCGCGCACACGGCCAGCACGTCGATGTCGACGCCCTCCGGCGCAGTGTAGGCGTCGCCCCCGTAGTAGAGCGCGCCGTGCTCGACGAGCACGCCGACGTTTTCGATGCGGGGGATCGAACTGTGGATGATGGCATGCTCGCCGCCGAAGAACGCGAGATCGAAGCCTCCGACCAGCACCGATTCGCCAGCGGAGACGTCGATGACCTCTCCGATGTCCGGAAGATCGGCGGCGAAGATCTTCTCGGCGGCCGAGGGCGTCGTGAAGATCGGGGTCTTCGGGTTCCTGGCCAGGATGCGCGTCAGCTGCTCCGGAGTCCAGTGGTCGTCGTGCTCGTGCGTGATGACGATGGCGACCGTCCCCGCCGCCTCGGTGATCGGGGTCGTGAACTTGCCCGGATCTATGAAGAGCCGCGACCCGCTCTTCTCGATCGAAAGCGCGGCGTGCTCGAGCTTGGTGAGGCGCATGTTCCCCCTTGATGAGATGCGGCCTCCGTGGGACGCGCGACGATGCGACAACGCTAGCAACCCGCGTCTGGTCGGCCGCACAGGACCCGCGGAACGACGCGCGACGCGCCGTACCCCAAACCCCGACTTGCATTGTCTTCGCGCCGTGTGCCAGAATATCCGAGTTGCCAAAACGGTCCCATCGTTTAGCGGCCTAGGACACCGCCCTCTCACGGCGGCAGCGCGGGTTCGAATCCCGCTGGGATCACCAACGAAAGCCCGGTTCGAGACATCTCGAACCGGGCTTTCTGCATGCGTGGTCAGCTTTCTGCATGCGTGGTCAAGGGTCCCGCACTCGGGTTCGGTTGACGGCAACCCTGCTCGGGGATACCTTGGGACGGTTCCTGTTCCCGACAGATTGGCAGGCCGGTGAGGATTCTCGACGCCCCCGCAACGCACACCGTGCGCTGACGACCGTCGAACCCACCTTCTGAGGCTTCCGGTGTCAGTGCGCGCACTGAACCACCAGGGAGCATCGTGTCTACGTCGACACCTCACACCATCACCCCACTCGCCTTCGAGCGCCTCAGCCTGAGCTGGCCCGACGGGACGCGGGCACTCGACTCGCTCACGGGCGCCTTCCCGCCGGGGAGGACCGGCCTCGTAGGCCGCAACGGCAGCGGCAAATCGACCCTGCTTCGCCTCCTCGCAGGCACGCTCACGCCGAGCGGCGGGACGATCCGGGTGGATGCGGACGTCGCCTACCTGCCGCAGCAGCTGACCCTCGATACCGGCCTCCACGTCACCGCCCTCTTGGGTGTTGAAGAGAAGATCGCGGCCCTGCGCGCCATCGAGGGCGGCTCCATCGACACGGCCGAGTACGACGTGCTCGGGGATGACTGGGACATCGAGATGCGCGCCGAGGCAGAGCTGCGAAGCCTCGGTCTCGACGAGGCGATGCTGACCCGCACCGTCGGCAGCCTGTCCGGCGGCGAGGCCATGCTCGTGGCCGTCGCCGGTCTGCGCCTCGGCGGTGCGCCGATCGTGCTGCTCGACGAGCCCAGCAACAACCTCGATCGGGAGGCGCGCGACAGGCTCACCGAGCTCGTCGCATCGTGGCGTGGAACGCTCGTCATCGCCAGCCACGACGAGGAGCTGCTCGAGCACGTCGACCAGATCGCCGAGCTCCGGCGAGGGGAGCTCAGCCTGACCGGCGGCGGGTACAGCGCGTACCTCGAGCAGCTCGAACGCGAGCGAATGGCGGCCGCCCAGGCCCTCCGCTCAGCCGAGGGCACGCTCAGATCCGAGCAGCGCGACCGTCGAGAAGCGGAGGCGAAGATCGCGAGCAGCCTCCGAGCGGGGAAGAAGGCGCAGGCCAACAAGCGGGCGCCGAAGATCCTCATGAACGGGCAGAAGGCGCGCGCCCAGGTGTCCGCGGGGAAGCTCCGAGGGGAGCACGACGCGCGCCTCGCCGACGCTCGTGCCGCCGTGGACCGGGCGGAGGAGCGCGTGAGGGACGACGCGAGCATCCGCATCCAGCTGCCCGACCCCGACGTCGCGTCGTCGCGTCGGCTCGCGACCCTCGAGCTGCCGGATACCGCGGGCGAGCTGCGGCCGATCGTGATCATGGGGCCGGAGCGCATCGCCCTCGCCGGTCCGAACGGCTCGGGCAAGACGACGATCCTCGAGGCGATCGCCACCTCGGCCGACGCGGGCCGCGCCGAGGGGGCTGCGCGCATCGGCACGCGCGGGGGAGCGTGGGTCACCGCGTCCACCAACCGTGTCGGATACCTGCGCCAGCGCCTCGACGGTCTGGACGACGGGGCGAGTGTGCTCGACAACGTGCAGCGGGCGGCGCCGGAGACCTCCGTGCAGGAGCTCAGAGCGCAGCTCGCTCGGTTCATGCTGCGCGGGGCCGTCGTCGAACGGCCCGTGTCCTCGCTCTCCGGAGGCGAGCGCTTCCGGGTCTCGCTCGTTCGGCTCCTCCTCGCGACCCCCGCCTCCCAGCTCCTGCTGCTGGACGAGCCGACCAACAACCTCGACCGGGAATCGACCGCGCAGCTCGTCAGCGCGCTCGGCGACTACCGGGGAGCGCTCCTCGTCGTGAGCCACGACGAGCGGTTCCTCGGGAGGCTGGGGGTGACCAGACGACTCGGTCTCGACCCGGCGGGGAGCGTCATCGCAGAGGCGTGAGGCCGGGACGGGGTCGCGGCGGGTCTCGCAGCAGGGCCGCCGCAATGCCACAATGGATGCACGCGCGATCTACGCGTACAAGGTGTGCCTTCGGGGCAGGCCACCCGGGCAGAGTTCCAGAGGTGCTATTTGTGAATACTGAACTGGCTTCGTCGTACGCGCGCGCGGAGGAAGCCGTCGCGTTGCGCGTGAGTGCCGCCAGCGACGTCGGAAGTGTGCGCCAGGTCAACGAGGACTCCGTGCTCGCACGAATGCCCGTCTTCTTCGTCGCCGATGGCATGGGCGGTCACGCCTACGGCGACCGCGCGAGCCAGACCGTGGTCGCGACCTTCGACGAGGAGTTCCAGGTCGAGGAGCCCGCGACGCCGGATCGCGTGCTGCGCACCATCGACCGCGCGAACCGTGCGGTGCAGGACCTCGTGACCGAGGCCGACGGCCCCGGCGCCGTCGCGGGCACGACGCTCTCCGGCATCGCGCTCGTCGACCTTGCCGACCTCGGCGCAGAGCTGCTGCACTGGATGATCTTCAACGTCGGGGACTCGCGCGTGTACGGCTGGAACGGCCGCGCGCTCGTGCAGGTCACCGTCGACCACTCGGCCGTGCAGGAGATGGTCGCCATGGGGCTCATCTCGGCCGCCGACGCGCTCATCCACCCCGACCGCAACGTCATCACTCGCGCCGTCGGCTCCGAGAGCGACGTGGAGGCCGACATCTGGCTCATGCCGGTGCACGGCCACCAGGTGTTCCTCGTCTGCTCGGATGGGCTCACGAAGGAGCTCAGCGACGAGCAGATCTCGCAGGTCATGCTCGAGTACCACTCCGACCCGGAGCCCGAGCTGACGCTCGCCGAGACGCTCGTGCAGACGGCGGTCGAGGTCGGCGGACGCGACAACGTGAGCGTCGTCGTCATCGACTCCGAATACGCGAACGCCGACCAGGCATCCGCTGTGCCCACCGTGACGACGGGGCCGATCGCGGCTCCGCCGGCCGACGACAGCTTCGAAGACACGACGCCGAGGTAACGATGACCGAGGCACCCCACGAGGCCACGGCACACGCTCCCGTGATCTTTCGTCAGCGCCGTCACGCGCTGCTGATCCCGCGTCCGCTCGCATCGTCGCAGCGCGCGGACCCGGCGCTCGACGCTGGCGACGCCCCTGACGCCCCTGAGGCCGCGGGAGCCGTCGACGCGGCCCGCCTTGCGTTCACGGACGGCGCCCTCTCGTGCGACCGCGTCCTCGCGGCCCTGCTCGGCGGCGGCCCGCTCAGCGAGGTCGCCCCGTTCGTGTACCTGATCCGCGACGGGAACGGCCTGCGGGTCCTCGCGCGAGGGCCGCTGCGCGTCGTCGAGCTGCCGAACTCGCCACGGGTCGGGATGCGCCCCGCCGTCATCAATGCGCGGGAGGCGCTCACCTGGGTCGAAGCCCTGCTCCCGGCCGCGCGCGGCGTCGAGGTCACCGTCGAAGACGACAGGCTCGGACGCGACGAGGTGCCGATCCAGCTGCTGTTCGCGGACCGCGACCACGAGGTCGCCGAGACGTCAGTCCCGAACCTCGAGGCCGTGGAGACGACCGCAGACCCCGACCTCGACGGCGCCGTCGGCCCGGGGGAGGCCGTGCAGGAGCATTCGCAGTCGCTCGAGGCGCAGCTCGAAGGGGCCCCACGCTCGCACACAGCGAAGGCGGAATCGGGCGAGGCGTTCCCAGAGGCGACGATTCTCGAGCTGCCCGTCGACCTCGAGCTTCCCTCAGATGACAAAGGACGTTCCCGCGACGAATCGGCCGCGCTCGACAAGCCCGCCTCCGAATCCGAATCCGAATCCGAGCCTGCAGCCGAAGGTGACGCGCCCGCCGACGGTGATGCAGCAGCCGAAGGCGCATCGGAGCCCGAGACGAGCGAGGACGCGGACCCCTCGAATCGCGACGCGCAGACGTTCCCCGTGCCGATCCTCGACGCGGAAGCGCAGGCCGACCTGATCGGCGAGCATGACGGCCGCACGATCCTGAGCGACGAAGCGAGCCGCATCCGCCAAGCCGCATCTGCGCGCCGCGCCGCGCGCCGAGAATCCCAGGACCACCCCGACCCGGCGGCGACCCAGCTCGGGTCGCTCCCGCCCCAGCACGTCGCCTCGGCAGACCGAAGCGGTCACCGCGAGCTCACCGACCGCCCCGAGCAGGGGGAGCACGACGGTCTCACGGTCGCCGGAGGATCGATCCAGGACCTCAGGCGCGACCGTGCCAGCCAGGTCGGGCTCGGCGACCTCGGTGAGACGGTGCTCGCGCAGGCGCTGTCGTTTGAGACGCACCCCGAAGGCGGGGGCGCGACGTTCGCTGCGCCGACCGCTGCGCCGACCGCACCGCCGGCAGGGCCAGTCGCGGCCCCGGCCCCAGAGCCCGCAGCGCCGCGCGCGACAGCACCATCCGCCCCGCCGGCTGCGCCCGCGCCTGCGACCGCGCATCCCACTGCGCCGAACGCGCCCGCCTACGTCGTCGAGCTGTCCACTGGCGGCACGGTCGGGCTCGCGGGTCCGCTTGTGCTCGGCAGGGCGCCGAGCATGGGGGCAGAGCAGACCGGGGGCGTCGAGCCCCAGCACGTCAAGCTCACCGGGGCGACCGACATCTCCCGCAACCACGTGCTGATGAGCGTCGAGGGTGGCGTCATCGTCGTCACCGACCTGCATTCGCGCAACGGCACCGACGTCGTCATGCCCGGCCGCGGCCCGCAGCGGCTGCGAGCCGGCGAGCCGACAGCGGTCATGCCGAACACGGTCATCGACCTCGGCAGCGGCATCTTCCTGACCGTGCGCAACCTGTCCATGACGGCGAGCCACTGACGGTGGCCGGGCAGCGACGAACGCCAGCGGAGCCGCCCGAGATTCCTGGCTACGTCTACCGAAAGCACTTAGGTTCTGGCGGCTTCTCCGACGTCTTCCTCTACGAGCAGCAGTTCCCGCGAAGGCTCGTGGCGGTCAAGGTGCTGCTGGGCGGTGACGACCTCGGCGAGACGAGCAGGCAGGCGTTCATCGGCGAGGCCAACCTCATGGCGCAGATGTCGTCGCACCCCTACATCGTCACGATCTTCCAGGCCGACGTCGCGGGCGACGGCCGCCCCTACTTCGTGATGGAGTTCGCGTCGGGCCTCAGCCTCTCCGAACGCTACAAGCGAGAGCGGATCCCCGTCGAGGAAGTGCTGCGCACGGGGGTGCGCATCTCGAGCGCCGTCGCGACCGCACACGCTGTCGGCATCCTGCACCGCGACGTGAAGCCAGCGAACATCCTCACGAACGACTTCGGCTGGCCGGCGCTCACCGACTTCGGCATCTCCTCCGCGGTCGACGATGAACTCGCAGACGCCGGCGATCTCGTCGAGTCCGCCCCGGCAGGGGGAGGCGGGCTGTCGGTGCCCTGGTCCCCGCCGGAGATGTTCGAGGACGAACCGAAGCCCGACGTGCGCAGCGAGGTCTTCTCGCTCGGCGCGACCGTCTACTCGCTGGTCGCAGGGCACACCCCGTTCGAACGCCCGGGGCAGAAGAACTCGACGCTCGACCTCATCTCCCGCATCGAGCGCGGATCCATCTCACCCATCGACCGCGGGGACGTCCCCAGGTCGCTCGTGAGCGTGCTCCACAAGGCGATGGCCCGCAACCCCGCCCACCGCTACCAGAGCGCGGTCGAGTTCGCGTACGCGCTGCAGCGGGTCGAGCTCGAGCTGAACTACGCGCCGACCGCGATCGACGTGCCCAACATGACGATCTCCGCTCCCATCGCGACCGGGGGTGGGGATGCGGATGCGACGAGCCTGCGGCCCGTCTCGCTGGTCAACGCGCAGGTCCACGAAGGGGCCCGCGCGAGCAAGGCCGAGCTGACGTCCGCCCGCGCGGTCGTCCGAGTCGCCGCGCAGCAGTCGCCAGGTGGGTTCGCCGCGCGGTACGAGACGGCCAGCGGCCCACGGACCGGCAGGAGGCCCCGGGGCGCCGAGCACCCGGCCGCGCAGCCGAGCGATGACTCCGGACCGACGACAGCCCGCCGCATCACGACACCGGGCCACGCATCCGCCGGTCCAGCGCCGACCGCGCCCTCATTCGGGGGCGCACCCGGAAGCCAGCAGATCGGTGACGCGCGCGTCGAGGCGACGATGGCCGACGACCTGGCCGGTGTCAGCGAGGCCAACGCGGCGGCCGCCAGGCGCAGGCCCTCGCGGAACGCGCTCGTCGGTCTCATCGCGGGCGGCCTCGTCGTCGTCATCGGCGTTGCCGCCGCCGCCGCGTGGATGCTCACCCCCGGGGACGAGGAGATCGGCCGCGCCACCGCCACCCCAGTGTCCATCGACGCTGGTGGCTTCCCTCCCGTGCTCGTGGCCCCCGTCGCCGTCCGCAGCCCAGACGGAGCCGTCACCTTCTCGTGGTCGAACCCCGACCCGCAGCCCGGCGACGTCTACTACTGGACCGTCGGAGAGAACGGCAAGGACGGCGCGACGACAAGTGAGACATGGGTCGTGATCCCGGGAGTACCGGAGGGCGCCCAGGCCTGCATCGAGGTGGAAGTGCGGCGCGGCGGGAAGGTCAGTCCGGAACCGCTCGATGTCTGCTACCCGCAATGAGCGCGCCGATCCGCCATGATGGACCCATGAGTGAAAGCAAGTACACCTCTGCGGTCGACGCGAGCGAGATCCCGGAAGAGGCCGTCGAGATCTCCGACAGCGACGAGCGAGTCGTCAGCGAGGTGCCGCCACTCGGACCGCTGCGCGTCGAGTTCGTGGGGGAATGGTACGAACTGGACCCGGCGGCGCCGTTCACGATCGGCCGCGACGCGGACCTCGTCATCGACGAGAACCCGTACCTGCACCGACAGTTCCTCGTGCTCCAGGCCGAGTTCGGCATGTGGTGGCTCTCCAACGTGGGCTCGGTGCTCTCGGCCACGGTCACCGACGACTCGGGCCAGGTGCAGTCCTGGCTGTCGCCCGGCGCGAAGCTGCCGGTCGTCTTCCAGCACATGCAGGTCATGTTCACGGCCGGCTCCACGACGTACGACTTCGCCATCCACTCGGCGTCGGACTTCTACAACACGTCCCACGTCAACATGTCCCCATCCGGCAACACGACGCAGGCCGTCATCCACCTCACCGAGACGCAGCGCGAGCTGATCCTCGCGCTGGCGGAGGACGTCCTGCGCAACTCCGTTCCGGGGCGCGGCGTCATCCCGAGCTCGGCGGATGCGGCCGCTCGCCTCGGCTGGACGCTCCCGACCTTCAACCGGAAGCTCGACAACGTGTGCGACAAGCTCGACAAGTTCGGCGTCTCTGGACTGCGGGGCGGGCGCAGCAAGCTCGCGTCCAACCGCCGCGCCCGCCTCGTCGAGTACGCCATCTCGACGCGTCTCGTGACTCCGGAGGACCTCGACATTCTCGACCGCCGCTGACACCGCCTGGCAGCCGCCAGAGTCGTCCGGGAGAGTCCCGCCGAGCGCCCGGCAGCCTCGCCGAGTTCCGAGGAGCATCGCCGACTCCCGAGGAGGCGGGGAGCCCGCGCGGTCGCGCCCGCGTCCGCTCCTCGTGCACAATGATGTCCGGTGCGCCTTGCGTGAGGCGCTGAGGATCTCTGCTGGGGGTGGGGAAGCATGCGCCGAACAGCGCCGAGGCCGAGGGGCCGCCGCCAGCTGGCGATGACGCTCGTCCTCGCCCTCCTCGTGGGAACCCCCCTGCTGTTCGCGCTCCTCCACGAGGGGTTCGCGGCCGCCGAGATCGAGGTGGAGAGCAGCGACGTCTGGGTCTCGAACAGCCAGGACCTCCGGGCGGGGCGCCTGAACGCGCAGATCCAGGAGCTCGACGCGAGCGTGAGCCTCGTCACCGCAGACGTGGGCATCCTGCAGGACGGCGACACCGTGTTCCTGCATGACCAGACGAGCGGCTCCCTCGGACGGGTCGACCCGGCGCTCACCGACCTGCGGGAGAGCATCCTGACGCCTGCCGGCAGTCGCAGCTCGTATGGGGGCGGTGTGATCGCGCTCCTCGACCCGGCAACCGGCAGGCTGTGGCTCATCGATGCCGCCCAGCCGCTCGCCTTCGACGCGGCGACCGCGGAGCCGGTCGCGGAGCTCGGCGCCCACGCGCAGGTCGTCGTCACGCCGCTCGGCACGGTGCTCGCGGTCTCGCCCGAGAAGCAGCAGATCCTGCGCATGGAGGGCCTCGGCGCCGAGCAGAGCTGGGAACCTCTCGCGGGTTCCCCCGGCGAGTACGAGCTGACCGCTGTCGGGGAGCAGCCGGTGGTCTTCGACCGCGAGGCTGGCTCGCTGCTGGTCGACGGCGAGGCCAGGCCGGTCCCCGAGACGGCACTCCGCGTGCAGCTGCCAGGCGCGGCGGCCCCCGAGATCGTGTTCGCGACCGTCGACGGAGCCCTTCGGGTGCCCCTGGACGGCGGCGACCCGGTCAGCGAGCCCGCCGGCATCGACGGCTCCCTGGCCACGCCGGAGGGCACCGCGCGTCCCGCGGTGGTCGGCGGATGCACGCACGCGGCGTGGGCGCAGGCCGCCACGACGATGGTCGCGTGCGGTGGCGGCGAGCCGCGCATCCAGTCGATGTCGACGCCGCCGCTCGGCGAGATCCTCTTCCGGGTCAACCGCAACGTCGTCGCCCTCAACGACGTCGCGACGGGCCAGGTGTGGCTGCCGCAGGAGAACATGCGGCTCGTCGAGAACTGGAACGAGCTCGTGCCGCCCGAGGACGCCGACGGCGTCGAGGGGGAGAACGAGGCGACCGAGGAATCGTTCGAGGCGACACTCGCCGAGCGGGGCGAGGTGAACACGCCACCAGACCTGGTGGACGACGTCTTCGGCGTGCGCGCCGGATCCACGGGGTATCTGACGGTGCTCGACAACGACTCCGATGTCGACGGCGACATCCTCACGATCACCGGACTCGCGGGGGACGTGCCGGAGTCCTTCGGCGAGCTGCGCCTCATCGACGACGGGCGCGCCCTCCAGTTCCGTGCCGCCGACGGAGCCTCCGGCGAGCAGACGCTGACCTACACGGCGACCGACGGCAGACAGGGCGGCGTCGCTGAGGCGCGGCTCACGATCCGGATCCAGCCCGCGGATGCCGAGAACCAGGCGCCCACGACGAACAGGACCAGCACGGTCGCCGTCGAGGCCGGCCAGAAGATCTCCTACAACGTCATCCCCGACTGGATCGACCCAGACGGCGACCCCATCTTCCTGCAGGGGGCGACGGCACCGGTCGGCGACGCCATCGGCTTCACGCCAGACGGCCGCATCACCTTCACGGCTGCCAGCGCGGAGCTGGGGGAGCGCGTCGTGCCCTATCTCGTCTCGGACGGCTCCTCGCAGGCCGCCGGCGAGCTGCGCATCCGCGTCGAGGCGCCAGGGACACTCGGCCCGATCGGGACGCCCGACTACGCGAGGGGCGTGGTCGGCGAGACCGTCACCGCGCAGCCGCTCGTCAACGACCTCTCGCCGAACGGGCAGGCCCTCGGCCTCGTCGAGATCGCGGAGCTCGGCACGGCGACCGGAGGGGCCAGCTTCAACCCCGACCTCGGCACGGTGACCTTCACCTCCGAGACCGCGATGACCGCCTACGTGCAGTACACCGTCACGGCTGGCGCCGCCACCTCGGTCGGGATCATCCGCTTCGACGTCGAGGACGCCGCGGCGGAGCCCACGCAGGTGACCGCCGTCCGCGACCTCGCCTACCTGCGCCCTGGCCAGTCGAACGCGGTCGACGTGCTGGGCAACGACGTGTCGACGGGCACGGGGGTGCTCTCCGTGCAGAGCGTCGAGACGACGGATGAGGCGCGGATCGCGGGGCTCGCCGTCGAACTCATCGACAACACGATCGTCCGCCTCTCCTCGCAGGCGGCGATCCAGCAGGCCATCGAGCTGCCGTACACGATCACCGACGGCACGGCGACGTCCGTCGGCTACATCGTCGTCGTCCCGGTCGAGCCGGCCGTCACACACGAGCCCCCCGTCGCCGTCGACGACACCAGACGGGTGCGGGCCGGCGACTACACGAGCGTCTCCGTGCTCGAGAACGACTCGCACCCGGACGAGGCGCAGATGTCGCTCGCGCCGGAGCTCAACAATATGCAGGTCGGCGACGGCTACACGTTCGTCTCCGGCGACGACGTCCGCCTTCAGGCGCCGAGCGAGCCGGGCACCTACTCGCTCGGGTACACGGTCGTCGACGAGCACGGCGAGCAGGCCGGCGCGAACCTCACCTTCCAGGTGACGGCCCCCGACGAGTCGAGCAACCGGCCGCCGGAGCCGGGCACCGACACCGCCAGGGTCTTCGAGGGCGCCAGCGTGCGCATCGAGGTGCCCCTGAACGGCATCGACCCGGACGGGGACTCCGTCGAGCTCACGCAGCTCGTCGACGTCCCCAAGCTCGGCTCGGTGCGGGAGATCACGCAGACCTCCTTCATCTACGAGGCCTTCGCGGGCGCCTCCGGAACGGACGTGCTGCGCTACGAGGTCGTCGACGGCTACGGCCAGCGAGCCGAGGGCACCATCAAGGTGGGCGTCGTCGCCCGCCCCGCCGCCACAGCGCCACCCGTCGCCGTCGATGACACCGTGCGCGCCAAGCCCGGCTCGCGCATCGCGGTCCCCGCGCTGCAGAACGACTCCGACCCGAACGGCTACCCGCTCGAGCTCGTTCCGGAGCTCGTCGGGGTCGACGCGAGCCTCGACGCCGAGGTCGACGGCGACTCCGTCATCGTCACGGTCCCGAGCGACGGCGAGTTCGTCTCCGTGCCCTACACGATCACCAACGGCCAGGGAGGTCAGGACGCCGCGTTCATCCACATCACGATCAGCGCGGATGCCCCGACCCTCCCGCCGACCGCGACCGACCACGTCGTTCGCCTCGACGACTTCGCCGGCGCGGAGACGCTGAGCGTCAACGTGCGCGACGGCGCCGCGAACCCCGGCGGGCGCGTGAGCGAGCTCGCCGTCGACCTCGTGGGCGCCGGGGCCGGGGCGGCGCAGGTCGAAGAGGACGGACGCGTGACGGTGACGCTCAGCGACGTCAGGCAGATCATCGTCTACCGGCTGACAGCAGCGGACACAGGGCTCACGGCGGCCGGATTCCTCATGGTCCCCGCCCTCATCACCGAAGAGTCGAAGCGGCAGTCGCCGTTCCTCATCCCGGACCTCCCCGCGCAGAAGGTCAAGGTCGGCGAGTCGATCTCGTGGAACGTCAACGACCTCGTCCGGGCGCCCTCCGGCAACCGCGTCGCGATCATCAACCCGGAGGAGGCGTGGGCCGAGCAGGCAGACGGCAGCCCCATCGTGCAGAGCGACACCGAGCTCAGGTTCACGCCGAAGCCAGGGTTCCGCGGGCCCGCATCCATCACCTTCCAGGTGTCGGATGCGGACGGCGACAACGACCCGAACGCCGGCATCGCGACCGTCCGCGTGCCGATCGCCGTCGGCGACCCCGACTTCTTCGATGTCGCCCCGACGTTCGTCGCCCCGCAGCTCACCATCGAGCAGGGCACGGAGCAGAGCTTCGACCTGAGCACCGCCACCGGGCACCCCAACAAGGACGTCGTGCCCCAGGTGCAGTTCTCGAAGCTCACGGGCGGAGCGGGAGACCTCACGGCGTCCCTCGACGGCAGCACCGTCAAGGTCGGGGCCGGCGTCACCGCGAAGGTCGGCACGGTCGCGAAGTACACGGTCACGTACACGTTCCGCGAGTTCGTGCAGACGGGCACCGTCACCGTCACGGTCGTCTCGACCTCGAAGCCGCTGCCGCGCGCCGTGCCGGACGAGCAGCTCGCCCGACGCAACGAGCCCGTCACCATGAACGTCACCGCCAACGACTTCAACCCGTTCCCCGAGTCGCCCCTCGAGCTCCTCGCCGCGAGCGACGTGTCTGGCGGTGCCGAGAAGGCTGCCGTGTCCATCGTGGACGGGCAGCTGCGGGTCGTCCCGGCCCCGAACTTCATCGGCACCATCACGGTCAGCTACCGCATCGGCGACCAGACCGGCGACCCGCTCCGCGAGACGACCGGCCTGGCAACCGTCGAGGTGCAGGACGTGCCAGGCATTCCCACGTCGGTGACGCTCGAGAAGGGCAGCGCGCTCGGCACGCTCGTCGTGGGCTGGTCGAGCGCCATCTCCAACGGCCCCGACATCACCGGATACGAGGTGACGCTCACCGGGGGCGGGGCTGTCCTCACCGCGTCTGTTGGCGTGGCGTACAGTGCGACCTTCTCGGCTTCCGACGGCCTTGTGCCCGGCGTGGAGTACACCGCAACCGTCCAGGCCAAGAACGCGCTGGGCATAGGGCCGCCTTCGAACTCGGCCGGTGCGAAGCCGATCAACCTCCCTCAGGCGCCCCAGGGACTCTCGGTTCCTGATGTTCAGGCCGCGCCGGGAGCGCTCACGGGGACACTCAAGGCGGACTGGTCTGCGCCCGCCGTGGACGGTGGAGGACTCAGCGGGTACGACGTGACGGTGCAGGTCGGAACGCAGGCCCCGACGACGACGAGTCTGCCGGCATCGCAGCGTTCCTTCGAGATCACCGGTATCGCTATCCCCAAGTACGGTTCGACGCCGGTGAGCGTCTATGTCGCGGCGAAGAACGAAGCTGGGGCCTCCACGGCCACAGTCAAGATCACGGGCACCCTGTTCTACACCCGGGACTACAAGATCAGCATCATCGCGGGCAAGGCGGTAGACGGGAAGCCTGACGACGTGAAGAGCTTCGTCATCAAGGGGCAGGACTTCTCCGAGGCGACCACCTACGGCGTCAAGTGCTACAGCAACAACAAGCCAGGCGACAACAAGTTGATCGGAGAGCAGACCGGTCTGAACGCCGCGTTCCTCAACTCCGACGGAGGGCTCCATCTGCCGGACTGCCAGGGGAGCCTCGGCGGTTACTGGGTGGAGATCATCGAGAACGGCGCACCCGTAGTCAAGAGCCCGGTGCTCGAGAAGTGGTAGCCCGAATGTCGGTGGCCGAGCAGACAATGACCAGAACCGGCGCGCAGCGGCGTCGTCAGCAGGAGGAGCCCGTATGACCGTGACCGAAGAGCAGGCCGCCTGGTTCCAGGACGCCTTCGAGCGACTGACCGCCAACATCGAGCAGGCGGTCGTCGGCAAGCGGCACGTCGTCGAGCTCACCCTCACGACCCTCTTCAGCCAGGGGCACCTCCTCCTCGAGGACGTGCCAGGCACCGGCAAGACGGTGCTCGCGAAGGCCCTCGC
Organism: Pseudoclavibacter sp. JAI123; assembly: GCF_013409665.1. Taxonomy (NCBI): domain Bacteria; kingdom Bacillati; phylum Actinomycetota; class Actinomycetes; order Micrococcales; family Microbacteriaceae; genus Pseudoclavibacter; species Pseudoclavibacter sp. JAI123. Next base: position 272,901 of record NZ_JACCCM010000002.1, read on the forward strand.
CAAGACGATCGATGGCACCAACAGTCGCGTGCAGTTCACGCCCGACCTGCTGCCCTCCGACGTCACCGGCGTCACGATCTTCGACCAAGGGAAGCGCGACTTCGAGTTCCACCCCGGCCCCATCTTCGCCTCCATCGTGCTCGCCGACGAGATCAACCGCGCCTCGCCGAAGACGCAGTCCGCGCTGCTCGAGGTCATGGAGGAGGGGCGGGTCACCGTCGACGGAACGCCGCATCCAGTGCCGTCGCCGTTCCTCGTCATCGCGACCCAGAACCCCGTCGAGCAGGCCGGCACCTACAAGCTGCCGGAAGCGCAGCTCGACCGCTTCCTCATGAAGACCTCCCTCGGCTACCCCGACCACGAGAGCACCGTGCGCCTGCTCATGGATGCGGGAAACCGGCAGCGCGCCGACAGCGTGCCCGCCATCCTCCACGCCGAGAACGTCGTCGTCATGCAGCAGCTCGCCGCCGACGTGCACGTCGACGAGTCGATCATGGCCTACGTCTCGGAGATCGTCACCGCCACGCGCGCCGACCGAGACGTGCTCGTCGGCGTCTCCGTCCGCGGCGCGCTTGCGCTCGCCCGCGCCGTGAAGGCCTGGGCCCCCGCGCACGGCCGCCGCTACGTCATTCCCGACGATGTGCGCACCCTCGCGCATCCCGTGCTCGCACACCGGCTCATCCTCGACCCGGAAGCCGAGTTCTCGGGCACCACGCCCGACCAGGTCATCGACCGGTGCCTCCTCGAGGTCGACCCACCCCAGCACCGAGCCGCGTAGTGACCGACGCGCACGAATCCACCGACGCCGACATCGCGGACCGCGACCGGCTCACGATCGGCGACGCCATCAGCTGCGTCACGCCGCTCGGCTGGGTCGTGCTCGTCTCCGGCGTCCTGCTGCTCGCCGTCGGGACGGTGTTCGGATGGCTTGAGCTCATCGGAATCGGGGGAGTGCTCGTCGGCGTGTTCGCCGCCGCGGTGCCCTTCACCATCGGACGCGAGAGCTTCGGCGTGCAGGTCGATCTCGAGCCGCGGCGCGTTCGCGTCGGCGACCGCGCGCTCGGCCGGCTGCAGGTCACCAACCTCGGCGAGCGCCGCGTCCTCCCGACCCGCCTCGCCCTCCCGGTCGGTCACGCGACCGCCGAGTTCAGCGTGCCCCAGCTGGGGCCGGACGAGACGCACGAGGACCTCTTCGCCGTGCCCACCACGCGCCGCGCCGTCATCGAAGCCGGGCCAGCCCGTTCGCTGCGGGGCGACCCCATCGGCCTGCTTGAGCGGGCCACGAGATGGACGGGCGTGCTCGAGCTGTTCGTGCACCCCAGGACCGTGCGCATCACCGCCCAGGTGGCGGGCCTCCTTCGCGACCTCGAAGGTGTCACCGGCGAGCGCATCACCGACGACGACCTCGCCTTCCACGCCCTCCGCCCCTACGAGCCCGGCGACGACCGCAGGAACATCCACTGGCGCACCAGCGCGCGGACCGGCCTGCTCATGGTCCGTCAGTTCCAGGAGACCCGTCGCTCGCAGGCCAACGTGCTCCAGACACTCGAGACGTCCGCCTACGCGTCCGAGGAGGAGTTCGAGCTCGGCGTCGAGGTGCTCGCCTCCCTCGCGCAAGAACTCATCCGCTCAGGGGTCGCCCTCAGCGCCATGACCCAGAGTGGGCGGCTGCCGACGCGCGCCGTCTCATCGATGCTCGACGGCACCAGCAGGCTGCAGCCCCACGCGACGGCAGCCCCATCGCTGCGCGACTTCGTCGCCCTCAGCGTCCGACGGCTTCCGCAGGCCAGCATCGTCTTCCTCGTCTGCGGCAGCGCCACGACCGACGCGCAGCTCGGGCAGCTGCAGTCCGTCTTCACCGCCGACGTGACCCTCGTCGTCTTCCGCTGCGCCATCGGACACCCCGCCAGCCGCACGCGCCTCCGCGAGACCGTCGTGTGCACGGTGCCTGATCTCGACGACCTGCCGCGCCTGGTGCGCGAGACGCGGGTGCGCACATGACCGCGGCGACCAAGGGGCAGACAGGCGGCGGACCCCGGGAGACGTCCTCACCCCGGCGCGACCGAGCCACCCGGGCACCGCAGGAGACAGCGACCACGTCCCTCATGGGGGCGCGTTCCCTCGTCGACGCGGGTGTCATCGCGGTGCTCACGATGGTCGCATCCCTCGGGTTCGCGCCCGCCTACGGCAGCGGCTGGTTCCTGCTGGCCGTCGCCGGCGGACTGATCGTCGGCATCGGCTCCTCCCTCATCGGGGCCCGCCTGGGCCTCACCCGCGTCAACACGCTCCTCGTGGCGATCGCCAGCTACTTCCTCTTCGGAACCGCGTTCGCGCTGCCCCAGTCCGACCTCGGCGGGGTGCTGCCCACCCTCGCGACGCTCGCCGACCTCGCCCGCGCCCCCGTCTTCGCGTGGCGCGACGCCGTGACCCTCTCGACCCCGCTGCTCGAGCCCGGCCATCTGGCGGCGCTGCCCTACTTCGTCGCCGCCGCCTGCTCCCTCGTGTCGATGATGCTGCTCCTCTGGGTCGCACCCGCACGGCCCCGCGCGGTCTGGCCGCCGAGCGTCGCGCTGCTCGGCCCCCTCGCCGTCCTCGCCAGCGCGATCTTCATCGGGACAGACGACAGCGTCGCCGGCGTGCTGCGCGGCGGAGCCTTCGCCGCCGTCGCCCTCGTCTGGCTCAGCTGGCGCCGAGGCTTCGGCAACGTCGCCTCGAAGGACGCCAGGCGGGCGCTCTTCCGTTCCCGCGCGCTCGGCACCGGTGTGCTCGTCCTCGTCGCCGCCCTGCTCACGACCGCCGGTGGCTTCGTCGCCGCGGCGACCGTCGCCGACCAGCGGGTCGTCGCACGCGAGCAGATCACGCCGCCGTTCGACCCCCTCTCGCACACGAGCCCGCTCGCCGGCTTCCGCGAGTACTCCAAACTGAAACCAGACGCCGTGCTCTTCGACGCGACCGGACTCCAGGGTGGAGACCGCATCCGCCTCGCGACGCTCGAGAGCTACTCGGGCAAGTCCTGGCAGATCGCCGACCCCCAGCAGTCCCTCGAAGCAGCCGGCAGCTACACCCTCTCGGGGCGAGTCGTGCCGAGCAACCCCTTCGTGACCGCGTCGTCCCAAAGGCATCTCGACGTCACCATCCGCGACTACTCCGACATCTGGCTGCCAAGCGTCGGCGTCCCGACGGACGTGAACCTCACTGGCGGCAGCCTGCCAGAGCGCAGCGGGGACTTCCGCTTCAACGCTCGTGCCAGCGGGGGCCTCGTCACCTCGGGGCTCCGAGAAGGAGACACCTACGAGATCGCCGCACTCGTGCAGGACCTCCCGATCGAAGGGCAGCTCGACAACGCGGACGTCGTCGACCTCGCCTACCCGGAGATGCCTGCCGCGCCAACCGCGCTCGTCGAGCGCCTGCAGAGCTACGTCGCGGGCGAGACGTCGCCCTACCTGCAGCTGAAGGCCATCGAGAACGCGCTCATGGCCGAGGGGTACTTCAGCCACGGCACCGCCAGCGACACCGTGCCTTCCCGTGCCGGGCACGGGCTCGACCGCATGCAGGAGCTCTTCGAACTCCGCTACCTCGTCGGCGACGAGGAGCAGTACGCGTCAGCCATGGCGATCATGGCCCGCCAGCTCGGCTTCCCGGCACGTGTCGTCATGGGCTACGCGCCAGAGCAGGTCACGAGCGACGGCACCACGGAAGTCCGCGGTTCCGACGTCACCGCCTGGGTCGAGGTCCCATTCGAGCGCTTCGGATGGGTCGCGTTCGACCCCACACCGGAGCGCACCGACGTGCCCGTCAACACGACGACCGACCCCCAGTCGAAGCCCAAGGCGCAGGTGCGTCAGCCGCCGCAGACCCAGGAGAAGCCGGACGAGCTGCTGACGAGTGCCGACGAGCGTCGACAGGAGGAAGAGCCTGACGACGAGGAGACCCTCCCCGGCTGGATCCTCACCCTCGGCGTATCGCTCGCCGTTCCGCTCGCGCTGTTCTTCGTGCCGCTGCTCGTGATCGGGATCCTCAAACGGCGACGACGCAGGAAACGACAGCACGAGGGGCCCCCGCACCTCCGGGCGGCCGGGGCGTGGAGCGACAGCATCGACCGATTCGCCGAGCTCGGCTACGCAGTGCCGCCACGAAGCACCCGGGTGCAGACGGCCGCGGCAGTGCATCCATCGCTCGCCTCCATCGCCGACCGGAGCGACCAGGCTGTGTTCGGCGACGAGCTGCCGACGGATGAGCAGCTCGCGCTCCTCTGGGCGGATGCGGATGCCTCCGTCGCCGAGGCGCGCAAGACTGTCGGCTTCTGGCGCCGCCTCCGAGGACGATTTGCGTTCCGGCGCCGCCCGCGAGCCGTATCATGGCGACGTGGAACGTTCGGGGTTCATCGAGGTACCGCCGGGAATGATCGGCCAGGGGGCGAGCATGTCTGAAACGGCAGACGAGCCCGACCGGGTAGCTCGGTCGGAGCAATCAGCACGCGGCGGAAGCTCGACGGAAGGCTCGGCCGACGACTGGCTCCGCGCCGAGCTCGACGACGACTACCCGCTGCCGCCCCTCCCTGCCCCACGGCCCAGGCTCACGCCGCAGCCAGCCGCGCAGGGCCTCCCTCCGGCTGCGCAGGGCCTGCCTCCGGCTGTGCAGAGCCTCCCTCCGGCGGCGCCGCAGTTCGGCGCGGCAGCGCAGGTCACCAGCGCGCCGCTCGAGTCGCCGCTCGCACCGCCGTTCGCCCCGGTCGATCGTGCGCAGCCCGCAGCGCCGTTCCAGGGCCCGTCGACCACCCCGGAGATCGACGCCCGACAGCCGAATCCGCAAGAGCCAGGCATGCAGGCCGAGCAGCCGCTCCCAGAATGGGTGATCGTGCTCTCCGACGGCGTCAGCCTCCCCATCTACGGTCCGGTGGTGATCGGGCGCAACCCCTCGCAGGAACGCTTCCCCGACGCCTCGGTCTCCGCGGTCGCCGACATCACACAGACCATGTCGAAGACCCACGCCAGGTTCTGGGCCGACGGAGATCGCCTGTACGTCGACGACCTGAACTCGACCAACGGCGTCGCCCTCTTCCCTGGCGGGAATGCGCACGGCGCCCTCGCGGTTGAGCCTGGAGTCCCAGCGGAACTCCGCTCCGGCGACGTCGTGCAGCTCGGCGAATACCGACTGTCGATCCGCCGCAGCTGAGCGACGCGTTCAGCCTCGTCCCGTCAGGAGCCGCATGGTCTCGCCGCCGCGACTCACCCTCCGAACGCCGACGCCCGAAGCCCGAAAACCGGAAAACGGCGCAGTGTTAGCATGGTCCGCATGTCTGCCGGTCTGCTCCTCCTTTGCTGCCGCGACGGGGCCTGACTTCGCAGGTGCATCCCGTCGCGGTGTTCAAGGCGCCTGACCAGATGCGAGGAGACACAAGCAGCATGAAGACGGAACGCAGCAACGCACACGGCGCACCTCCAACGGCGCAGCCGAAGACCCTGGCGCAGAAGGTGTGGGAAGACCACCTCGTCGCCAAGGGCGAGAACGGCTCACCGGACCTCATCTACATCGACCTGCACATCATGCACGAGGTCACCAGCCCACAGGCATTCGACGGCCTGCGCGTCGCCGGCCGCCCCGTGCGCCGCCCCGACCTCACGATCGCGACGGAAGACCACAACACGCCGACGGTCGACATCCTGAACCGCATCGCCGACACCACGAGCCGCACGCAGATCGAGACGCTGCGCCGCAACGCCCAGGAGTTCGGCATCCGCCTCCACCCGCTCGGCGACGCCGAGCAGGGCATCGTGCACGTCGTCGGACCGCAGCTCGGCCTCACGCAGCCCGGCATCACCGTGGTCTGCGGCGACTCGCACACCTCGACCCACGGTGCCTTCGGCGCCATCGCGTTCGGCATCGGCACCAGCGAGGTCGAGCACGTGCTCGCCACGCAGACGCTCGCCATCAAGCCATTCAAGACGATGGCCATCAACGTCGACGGAACCCTCAGGGAAGGTGTCACGGCGAAGGACGTCATCCTCGCCGTCATCGCCAAGATCGGCACGGGCGGCGGCGCAGGCTACGTGCTCGAGTACCGTGGCTCCGCCATCGAGGCCCTCTCCATGGAGGGGCGCATGACGATCTGCAACATGTCGATCGAGGCCGGAGCGCGCGCGGGCATGGTCGCACCGGACGAGAAGACCTTCGCGTATCTCGAAGGCCGCGATCACGCCCCCGTGGGCGAAGACTGGGACGCGGCACTCGACTACTGGAGAACGCTGCGAACCGACGACGGCGCCGTCTTCGACGCCGAAGTCTCCATCGACGCCGACACCCTCGAGCCGTTCGTCACCTGGGGCACCAACCCCGGCCAGGGCGTCTCCCTCAGCGGCGTCGTCCCAGAGCCGTCCGAGTTCGCCGACCCCAACGACCGGCAGGCGGCCGAGCGTGCCCTCGAGTACATGGCGCTCGAAGCGGGCCGCCCGCTGAAGAGCATCCCCGTCGACGTCGTCTTCATGGGCTCGTGCACGAACAGCCGCATCGAAGACCTCCGCGCCTTCACCTCGGTGATCGCGGGACGCCAGAAGGCAGAGGGCGTGCGCGTCATGGTCGTCCCCGGTTCCGCGCGAGTGCGCCTCGAGGCGGAAGCCGAGGGCCTCGACAGGATCATCACCGACTTCGGCGCGGAGTGGCGCTTCGCGGGCTGCTCCATGTGCCTCGGCATGAACCCCGACCAGCTCGAACCTGGCCAGCGCTGCGCCTCCACCTCCAACCGCAACTTCGAAGGTCGTCAGGGCAAAGGCGGGCGGACGCATCTCGTGTCGCCCCTCGTGGCCGCCGCGACGGCCGTTCGCGGTACGCTCTCCAGTCCGTCCGATCTCGACCCGCCCGCTGCATCCGCGACCCCGGGCAACGCGCAGCAGCCACAGGAGGTGACCGTCTGATGGAGAAGATCACCCGCATCGAAGGCGCCGCCGTCCCGCTTCGCCGCTCCAACGTCGACACCGACCAGATCCTCCCAGCGGTCTACCTCAAGCGCGTCACCAAGACGGGCTACGAAGACGCGCTCTTCAACGGGTGGCGGCAAGACCCCGACTTCGTCCTCAACCGACCCGAATACCAGGAGACCCCCCGCATCCTGCTCGTTGGACCCGACTTCGGCACCGGGTCATCCCGAGAGCACGCCGTCTGGGCGCTCAAGGATTACGGCTTCCGAGCCGTCATCGGCTCCCGCTTCGGAGACATCTTCCTCGGCAACGCCGGCAAGCAAGGGCTGCTTGTCGCCACGCTGGAGGAGCACCTCGTAGAACAGCTCTGGGATGCCGCGGAAGCGGACCCGGGTGCGGCTGCGGTCGTTGACCTCACCACGAACACCGTTACTGTCGGAGACATGACGGCGACGTTCGAGATCGACGACTACACGAGATGGCGTCTGCTCGAGGGCCTCGACGACATCTCGTTGACGTTGCGTGACGAACACGCGATCTCCACCTTTGAGTCACGCCGAGAGGCGTGGCGTCCGCGGACTCTTCCGATCCGCAGGTCCACCACCGCAGGGAGTGCAACTCAGTGAACACGATCACCAACGACTCGGCTCGCGCCGGCGCATCAGTCGGCCTGACCGGCGACACCATCGTCTTCAACGGCGGACGCCCGCTCGCCGGTCGCATCGAGGTCCGTGGCGCGAAGAACCTCGTGACCAAGGCCATGGTCGCGGCCCTCCTCGGCGAGGACGTCAGCGTGCTGCGCGACGTGCCGGACATCTCCGACGTCCGCGTCGTCGCCGGCCTCCTCACCCTCCACGGCGTGAAGATCGACCGCAACGAGGTGTCTGGCGACCTGCGCCTCGACCCGACGAACGTCGAGACGGCCCACATGGCCGAGATCAACGCGCACGCCGGCTCCAGCCGCATCCCGATCCTCTTCTGCGGCCCGCTCCTGCACCGCCTCGGCGAGGCGTTCATCCCCGACCTCGGCGGCTGCCGCATCGGCGACCGCCCGATCGACTTCCACCTCGAGGTGCTCCGCAACTTCGGCGCCGTCATCGAGAAGCTGCCGAGCGGCATCCGGATGAGCGCGCCAGAAGGCCTGCACGGCGCGAAGGTCACGCTCCCGTACCCGTCCGTCGGCGCCACCGAGCAGGTCCTCCTCACGGCCGTGCGCGCCAACGGGCGCACGGAGCTGCGCAACGCGGCCATCGAGCCCGAGATCATGGACCTCATCAACATCCTGCAGAAGATGGGCGCCATCATCTCGGTCGACGCCGACCGCGTCATCCGCATCGAGGGCGTCGAACGCCTCGGCGGCTACAGCCACAAGGCGCTCTTCGACCGCAACGAGGCAGCCAGCTGGGCCTCCGCGGCGCTCGTCACGAAGGGCGACATCTACGTCGGCGGCGCCAAGCAGCCCGAGATGCTCACGTTCCTCAACGTCTTCCGCAAGGCCGGTGGAGCATTCGAGATCCACGACGACGGCATCCGCTTCTACCACCCCGGCGGTGAGCTGCGCCCCGTCGTCATCGAGACGGACGTGCACCCCGGCTTCATGACCGACTGGCAGCAGCCGCTCGTCGTCGCGCTGACACAGGCGCACGGCGTCTCGATCGTGCACGAGACCGTGTACGAGCAGCGCTTCGGCTTCGTCGACGCGCTCGTCGAGATGGGCAGCGACATCCAGCTGCACCGCGAGTGCCTCGGCAGCCAGGAGTGCCGCTTCGGACAGCGCAACTTCCAGCACTCCGCCGTCATCTCCGGCCCGACGAAGCTCAAGGCAGCCGACATCGAGGTCCCCGACCTGCGCGGCGGCTTCAGCCACCTCATCGCGGCGCTCGCAGCGGAGGGCACCTCGCGTGTCTCCAACGTCGGCATCATCGCGCGCGGCTACGAGAACTTCATCGCGAAGCTCGAGACCCTCGGAGCTGACTTCACGGTAGAGGCGTAGGAGTGACCGCTGCGAAGCGGGGATCTGCGGGAAAGCGCGTCTCGCCGGAGAAGAGCAGGCCGTCGATCTTCTGGTTCCTGGCGGCGATCGCCTTCCCGTTGAGCTGGCCGATCATGCGGTGGGAGATCAAGGGCGAGCTGCCGGTCGACGGCGCGTTCATCGTCGCCCCGAACCACACGAGCGAGATCGACCCGCTCATCATGGGGATGGCCGTCTGGAAGCTCGGCCGCGCGCCGCGCTTCATGGCGGCCGACCGGCTCTTCCGGGTGAAGGGGCTCGGCTGGATTCTCCGCAAGAGCGGGCAGATCCCCGTCTCGCGTGACGTCCGCGGCGCCAACCAGGCTGCCATCGCATCCGCGCAGCAGCTCGCACGCCTCGGCCAAGGAGTCATCATCTACCCGGAGGGCACGCTCACCCGCGAGCCCGAGCTGTGGCCCATGCGCGGCAAGAACGGAGCCGCCCGAGTTGCGCTGAGTGCCGACATCCCGGTCTACCCGACGGCGATCTGGGGCGCGCAGCACATCCTGCCCCGCTACTCCAAGAAGCTCACGCTGGGATGGCGCAAGACCATCACGGTGCACGTCGGCGAGCCCGTCAGCCTCGCCGAGTTCAGCGGGCGCATGCACAGCGCGAGCGCCATGAAGGGCGCGACCGAGCTCATCATGCACGACATCACGGGACTGCTCGAGGGCATCCGCGGTGAGAAGGCTCCGACCGAGCTCTACGACCCGGCCAAGCACGGGCAGACGGAGCACGGCCGGTTCCCGCAGGACCGGGGCACCACCCCTCGGGAATCGGGGAGCGGGGCGTGAGCTCCGTGCAGCGCGCCGTCGTGCTCGGCAGCGGCAGCTGGGGCACCACGTTCGCGAAGGTGCTCGCGGACGCGGGGCACGAGGTGACCATCTGGGCTCGCCGTCCTGAGGTCGCGAACGAGATCAACGAGTCGCACCGCAACACGGGCTACCTGCCCGGCATCGACCTGCCGAGGAACCTGCGCGCGACGCCGGACCTCGTCGAGGCGGTTCGAGGGCAGCACTTCGTCTTCGTGTCGGTGCCCGCGCAGACAGCGCGCGAGCTCGCCGGGCAGCTCGCCACCCTCATCGACGACGACGCGGTCGTCGTGAGCCTCATGAAGGGCGTCGAGCGCTCGAGCGGCCTCCGCATGAGCCAGGTGCTCACAGGCGTCCTGGACCTCCCGGCCGAGCGCATCGCGGTCGCCAGCGGCCCCAACATCGCGCTCGAGATCGCGAAGGAGCAGCCGACCGCCATCGTCGTCGCGTCGGACAGCGAGGCGACGGCCGTGAGCGTCGCGAAGCTCGCCCGCAACGGCTACCTGAAGTCGTTCGTGAACGTCGACGTGGTCGGCACCGAGTTCGGCGGGGTCCTCAAGAACCTCATCGCGATCGCCGTCGGCATCGTCGACGGCGTCGGCTACGGCGAGAACACCAAGGCGTCGGTCATGACGCGCGGCCTCGCCGAGATCTCCGACTTCGCCGTCGCCATGGGCGCCCAGGCGTCGACCATGATCGGACTGGCCGGGCTCGGCGACCTCATCGCGACCTGCGAATCCCCGCTCTCGCGGAACTTCACGGCCGGCAGGCTCCTGGGGCAGGGCTACGTCTACGACGACGTCGTCGCGCAGATGCAGCAGACGGCAGAAGGGCTTCGATCGGTCGGCGCGATCCTCGAGCTCGCCGAGCGCCACGGTGTCGACATGCCCATCGCGACGCAGATCGACGACGTCCTCCACGGCCGCATGAGCCCCGCCGACCTGGCACCGCACCTCGCGACCGACGACGGACCGAGCGGCGAGTAGCGCCCGGTCCCAGCCTGGCGACCCCGTACCCTTGATGCGGTGAGCGAAGAGTCGCTCGTGGAAGGAACCCTCATGTCGACCGCTCAGACGAACGCCACCGCAGCAGCAGACTCGCGGCCCCTCATCGCCATCGTCTTCGGCGGCCGATCGAGCGAGCACGCGATCTCGTGCGCCACGGCGAGCGGTGTCCTCGGCGCGATCGACCGCGACAAGTACCGTGTCCTGCCGATCGGCATCACGCGGGATGGCGCCTGGGTGCTGGAGGACGACGACGCGGACAAGTTCGCGCTCGACCCCGAGAACCTGCCGGAGGTCGTCGACAACGGCACGCGCATCCACCTGCCGGACTCCGCGAAGCACCGCGAGGTGACCGTCTCCCGAGTCGAGGGTGACGCCCTGGGTGCCGAAGCCGGTGCCGAGCTCACGGAGCGCACGTCACTCGGCGAGGTCGACCTCGTCTTCCCGATCCTGCACGGCCCGTTCGGAGAGGACGGAACCGTGCAGGGCATGCTCGAGCTCGTCGGTCTGCCCTTCGTGGGGTCGTCGGTGCTCGCCGCGAGCGTCGGCATGGACAAGCACTACACGAAGATCGTGCTGCGGGATGCCGGCCTGCAGGTCGCGGCCGGCGTCACGATCACGCAGCATCAGTGGGACACCCAGGGTGAGTCGCTGGCGGCTGAGGTCATCGACCAGCTCGGGCTTCCGGTGTTCATCAAGCCGGCCCGCGCCGGCTCGAGCGTCGGAGTGAGCAAGGTCGCTGCGCTCGAGGAGTTCGCCGACGCCATGGCCACAGCCCTCGCTGAGGACGACCACGTGCTCGTCGAGGCGGCAGTCGCCGGCCGAGAGGTCGAGATCGCCGTGCTCGAGTCGCGGCCAGGGGAGCGTGCGCGCGCGTCCGTCGCCGGCGAGATCGTCATGACGAAGGCGGAGTTCTACGACTTCGAGGCGAAGTACCTCGACGACTCAGGTGTCGAGTTGCGCTGCCCCGCCGATCTGAGCGACGAACTGCTCGAGGAGATGGCGGAGCTCGGCGTCCGCGCCTTCGAGGCGCTCGGCGCCTCCGGTCTCGCGCGCGTCGACTTCTTCCTCACCGACGAGGGCTTCGTCGTCAACGAGATCAACACGATGCCCGGTTTCACGCCCATCTCCATGTTCCCGAAGTGCTGGCAGGCGAGCGGCATGAGCTACCCGGAGCTCATCACCGAGCTCATCGAGGTGGCGAGCGCGCACGCCGCGGCCCGCGAGGCGCGCCTCACGCGCTAGCGGAGGGGCCCGGGCGTCCGCGGGGCGAGCACCCGAAGGCGACCTGGGCCGCTACTGCGAGCCGAGCACGTCGTCGGCGCCCACGCAGGCGCCCGTCTTCGGCAGCTTCTCGACCGCATCCTCGAGGTCGATGAGCACGGCCGTCCCGGACACGACGTCTGAGTCGAGGATGACCTCGACGGCGGGCGTGCGACCGTAGCTCGTGAAGCGGTACGTGGGGGCCTGGCTGTCGTCGAGCACCCAGTCGATGCCGTTGAGGTTCTGGCAGTAGTCGGTGGTCGGCCCCGGGGTCGGCACGCCGCAGCGCAGCAGCACGCTGGCCGGGGTGCCCCACGCGCCGGTGGCCTGCGCGTTCGTGAGCCGCAGCTCGAGCCCGTCGACGGTGGAGGGGAGACGGACCGAGACTTCCGCGCACTCGGGCGCCGCCGCGTCCGGCGCGGGTTCCATGGGCACGCTGGCGCTGTTGCAGGCGGTCAGCAGCACGATGGATGCGGCGGTCGCGACCACGGCGGAGCCGATTCGAGAGGCGGAGCGAGAGGTTCGAAGCATTTGCTCCCAGGCTATCGTGAACGGGTGCCCGCCCTTTCCGATGAAGCGTCCCGCCGTCCCGCTGCTGCCGTGTTCACGGTCGGCGAATGCGGCGAAGCCGAGCTGCTGCGGCGCATTCTCGCCAGGGTTCCCGCTGCCAGAGCCGGGGTGCTCGGAGCCGGTGACGACGCTGCCGTCCTGGCGGCCGGCGACGGGAGGGTCGTCATCACGACCGACCTCATGATCGAGGGGCCGGACTTCCGTCTCGCCTGGTCGTCGGCTCGCGACCTCGCCCGCAAGGCGTGTGCCTCGAACCTCGCCGACGTCGCGGCCATGGGCGCCGCGCCGACCGCGATCACCGTGGCGCTCGCGCTCCCCGGCGAGACGGCGGTCTCCTGGGTCGAGGAGCTGGCCGAGGGCTTCGCCGAGGCCCTCCGCGAGATGGCCCCAGACTGCGGCGTCATCGGCGGCGACCTCTCGACGAGCGAACAGCTCGTGATCGCGATCACGGCGTTCGGCGACCTGGGCGGAGGAGAGCCGGTGCCGCGGTCCGGGGCGGAGGCCGGCGATGTCCTGGCCCTCAGCGGCCCGGCCGGGCGCAGCGGTGCGGGGCTCTCGCTGCTCTATGCCCTGGCCCGGGATGCGCGGGGCGAGGCGCTCGCCGAGGGCATCGCGGCCCTGCGCTCGCGCGGCGACGCCGTCGCCGCCGTGGTCGACTGGCATCTCGCGCCCACGATCGACACCTCGCTGGGGCTCGCGGCCAGGGAGGCCGGCGCGACGGCGATGATGGATGTCTCCGACGGCCTCCTCCTCGATGCGACCAGGCTGGCCCGGGCCAGCGGTGTGCGGCTCGAGATCGACACCTCAGTGCTCGGCTCCGACATCGAAGCGGTCGACGCGGCGCTGCGCGCCGCGATGCCGGAGCTCGACGAGACCCAGCGGCGGGCGCGCGCCGTGGAGCTCGTCGTGGTCGGCGGCGAGGACCACGGGCTGCTGGCGGCCTTTCCGGCCTGGGCGACGCTGCCGGACGGGTTCCGCGCGATCGGGCGGGTGCGTTCGGCGGCAGACGGGGCCGCTTCGGCGGTGCACGTCGACGGTGCGCCGAGGGACGCGCGGGGCTGGGACCCCTACGCCTGGGACTTCTCGGCGTCTGATTCCTCGACGGGCACTGCCTCGTAGCTGTACACGATCGTCTCGCCGTACGCTTTGCGGCGTAGCGGCTCGAAGCTGTGCGGAACGGTCGGGGCGGGGGAGCGAGAGCCGCGTTCGATCACGACGACCGCCTCGGGCGCCAGGTGCGGCACCAGCGCCTCGAGCGCCTCCGCGAGCTCCGCCTCGCCGAGTTCGTATGGCGGGTCGATGAACACGAGCTCGAAACGCTGGGCAGGGGGAGTGCGGAGGAAGCTCGACACGGAGCTCTGCGCGACGCGCGTCGTCACCGTGCGGCGGCCCTGCTCACGCGTCACGCGAGCGAGCAGCTCGGCGTTGGCGCGCAGCACGGCCGTGGCCGCCTTGGACTGCTCGACGAGCACGGCGCTGGACGCGCCCCGGCTGAGCGCCTCGAACGCCAGCGCCCCGGAACCCGCGTACAGGTCGAGCACGGCGACACCGCCGAGATCGAGCAGCGACTCGAGCGACGAGAACATCGCCTCCCGGACGCGGTCGCTCGTCGGACGAGTGCCGCTCTTGGGAACGGAGAGCGAGTGGCCCCTGGCGGCTCCTGCGATGATGCGTGTCACGCAGCGATCGTAGCCGTGAGGCCGCGACTGCATGCACAGCGGCGAGCTTCTGGCCGAACTTGTCGGGGGTGCGTGGAATGATGGGCACTTGAATTCGGAGGTGGCCATGGAACACGGCAACAGCGCGGAGACCGCGGCGGCGACGGCCCTGTCAGCCGCGCCTACTGGGCGCGAGCGCGCATCGAGCACAGCCGTTGCGCTGCAGGATGGCGCGCGTCAGATCCGCGAGAGCGTGTCGTCGGTCATCTCGGGGAAAGACGAGCAGGTGCATCTCGCCGTCGTCGTGCTCCTCGCCGGGGGTCACCTGCTGGTGGAGGACGTGCCCGGCGTCGGCAAGACGGTGCTCGCGAAGACGCTCGCGGCGGCGATGGACTCGAGCGTGAGCCGCATCCAGTTCACCCCTGACCTCCTGCCGTCGGACGTGACGGGTGTCGCGATCTACGACCAGGTCGAACGCCGCTTCGAGTTCCAGCAGGGCCCGGTGTTCGCGAACGTCGTCATCGGCGATGAGATCAACCGCGCCTCCCCGAAGACCCAGTCGGCGCTCCTGGAGTGCATGGAGGAGGGCCAGGTCACGGTCGACGGCGTCACGCACAAGCTCCCCGCGCCGTTCACGGTGTTCGCCACGCAGAATCCTTCGGAGATGGAAGGCACGTACGCGCTCCCCGAGGCGCAGCGGGACCGCTTCATGGCGCGGATGTCGATGGGCTACCCCGAGCGCGACGACGAGCTCGCCATGGTCGACCGCCGAGACTCGAGCGACCCCCTCGCCAGCGTGCGCGCCTCGCTGAGCGCGACCGACGTGTCGACCATGATCGAGCAGGCCTCGCGAATCTACGTGGCCCCCGCCATCAAGCAGTACATCGTCGACCTCGCGAGGGCCACGCGCGAGCATCCAGATGTGCGCGTCGGCGTGAGCCCCCGCGCCACCCTGCACCTCGTCCGCGCCTCGCGCGCGGCTGCGGCGGTCGCCGGACGCGACTTCGTCGTGCCGGACGACGTCGCAAAGCTCGTCGGTCCCGTCTTCGCGCACCGTCTCGTGCTGAGCGCCCGCGGGTCGAGGGGCACCGCCGCGTCTGCATCCGCCGCCCGCATCATCGACCAGATCTCGCAGCAGATCGCCGTCCCAACGAGCGCGGCGACCGCGTAGCGCGTGGCGACGAAGCGCATCGAGAGGCGGCTGAGACCCACCAGCCGAGCCATCGGCCTGGTGGTGGTCGGCGTGCTGCTCGGAGCCGCCGCCGTGGTCTTCGGTCGGGGTGAGCTGCTCGCCCTCGGTGGGTTCCTCGTCGCGTTGCCCCTCGTCGCCTACGTGCTTCGCCTCATCTGGCGCCCGCGCCTCGAGGCCGAGCGCACGATCTACCCGACGACGCTCGCCGTGGGTGATCGGATGCGAGTGGTCACGGAGGTCCGCAACCGGTCCTGGATCGCGCTCGAGCCGAGTTCCTACCTGGACCTGCTGCCTGGTGCGGAGCCGTCCAGCGTCGGCGGCGTGCTGCCGGCGATCGGCTCACGCATCAACCGCAACGAGGACAAGCGGCGTCGCCGGGTCGCCTACGGTGTGGATTCGATGCGGCGCGGAGTCCACGAGGTCGGGCCCCTGTTCTTCGACAACATGGACGGCCTCGGTCTGACCCGGCGAGTCCTGAAGATCGGTGAGGCGACCGAGGTCGAGGTGTGGCCACGCGTCGTCGACCTGCCGGCGATGTCGGTGCCGAGCGGCAAGAGCGGCGGCGAGGTCGAGGCCGGTGTCGCGCAGTCGGGTGACTCCGACGACGTGCTCACCCGCGACTACCGACGAGGGGACCCGCTGCGACGCATCCACTGGCGTGCGACGGCGCACGCGGGAGAGCTGCGCGTCCGCCAGGAGGAGCACCACGCCGAGGACACCTCCGTGGTGATCCTCGACACGAGCGGGGCACCCGCGGTCGAGGAGCCGAAGGCGCCGATGACGATCATCGACCTCATGAACGAGCAGGCCAGTCCGTCGACTGCCGTGGATGCGGAGTTCGAGCTCGCGGTCTCTCTCGCCGCTTCGGTCCTCGCACGCTTCCACCGCTTCGGGTACGAGACCGAGCTCTTCGAGACGCACGCGGCTCTCGACGGCGACGCCGAGAGCACGCGCACGCCGTCGGAGGAGGCCCTCGAAGGGGTCATGCGCCGACTCATGCTCACGCAGCCCGACGCCGAGCGACGGGAGGCCTGCGCCGAGGTCGTCGACGACATCTCCCGCGTGGCGCGCACTCCCGTCGTCTACGTGCACCGTCACCTGGGCGGGGAAGGCCTGGCCGCCATCCGATCGCTCTCGTCCGTCGCCTCGCCAGCCCTCGCGCTGCTCGTCTCCGACGGGCCCGTGCCCCCGGCCACCCTGACGTCATTCACGGAAGCCGGTTGGAACGTCGCCGTCTACTCACCCGCCCGCGCGCGGCCGTTCACGCCCGTGCTCGAGCTGGAGGCCACCGTATGAGCGCGCAGGCCACGACCACGGCGCAGATGCGTCGCCGCCAAGGCTGGAAGGGGACCCCGGGCGCCAACGGCTCATGGGTGGTCACCGTCTCGCTCGCCGTGCTGATCTACAGCGCGACGAACCTGCTCTGGCCGATCTTCGACACCAACACGTGGTCGGCGAAGGCCATCGTCCTGGTCACGATCATGCTCGGGGCCGCCGCGCTCGTCCGCACCTTCACCGGGTCCCAGCTCTGGGCGCTCATCGCCTCGATCGTGGGCGGCGCCATCGTTCTCGTGAGCTTCACAGGGCGCGGCTCGCCGCGGGCGACGGTCGAGGGCTGGGGTGTGCTCACCGAGCAGCTCGTCGAGCAGCTTCGCTCCGACGCGGCGCCACTGCGCGAGACCGACGCCATGACGATGCTCGTGCTCATCGGCGTCGCGATCATCGTGGTGCTCTGCGACTTCTTCGTGTTCGGCATCAGGGGTCGCTCGCTCGCGATGCTGCCGCTGCTCGCGTTCCCGCTCATCCCGATGGCCCTCGGCATCGACGCGTTCGACGGCTGGGCGTACGTCTTCGCCGCGCTGGCGCTCGCGGTGTTCCTCTACGCGGTGTCGAGCTGGCACCAGCGTGTGCACGACGAGGAGCTCTCGTACCAGGGCTTCCTCGTCGACAGCAGAGGCCTGGCCGGCCTCGGCGGGGCGCTGGGCGTCACCGCGGTGTCGCTGGTTGCCGTCCTCGTCGCCTCGACCGTCGTCCCCTCGCCGACCGGCATCGACGCGATCCGGCAGACGTCCACGACCGGGCTGTCCACGAACCGGGCGAACCCCATCATCGACCTCGGCGAGGACCTTCGGCGCAACAACGCGGTCGAGGTGCTCCGCTACGCGACGACCACGGACCAGGGGTCGCTGCCCTACCTGACGCTGCAGACGCTCAGCGACCTGAACGGCAGCGACGACTGGACTCCCGGCGCGTTCGACGGGAACGTGGCGATCGACGGGGGCGAGCTGCCACTCCCGACCGGCGTCTCGGCGGGGGCGCAGTCGAGCGAGTTCACGACGCGCATCGTGCTCAACGACGGCGTGAGCTCGTTCCTCCCGCGACCCGGTTTCGCGGCCAGCATCGTCGACCTGCAGGGGGAGTTCCTCCTCGAAGAGCGGACCGGTGACGTGCGCAGCGCGAACGATGAAGCGCTGGCGCAGAACTACGAGATCCAGACGGTGGTGCCGACTCCGAGCTTCGAGACCATCTCGCAGCTCGAGGTCGACGTGCCGCCCGAGCTCGAACCGCTCACACAGGTGCCGGAGGGGCCGAGTGCCGACCGCATTCGCGACGTGCTCGGCGAAATCGTCGACGAGGATGCCCCCGCCGGGACGCAGGCGCTGCAGCTCCAGGCGTTCTTCGCCGACGGCTTCGCGTACTCGGAGACCGCGCCCGTCCAGCAGGGGTACGACGGAACGAGCCTCGACGTCATCGCCGCCTTCCTGGACGCACGAGCGGGATACTGCGTGCATTACGCGTCGTCGATGGCGGTCATGGCGCGCATGCTCGGCATCCCCTCCCGCATCGGCGTCGGCTTCACGCCGGGCTCCGCGGGGGAGCTGAACGCCGAGGGGCAGCCTGTCTACACCGTCACGAGCGACCAGCTCCACGCGTGGGCAGAGCTCTACCTGCCCGGCCACGGCTGGGTCATGTTCGAGACGACGCCCGCAGGTGCCCTCGGAAACCTCGTCGCGCCCGGCCCGGGTGAGACGACCGCGCCGACGATCGACCCGTTCGAGACCACGACGCCGACGCCGACCCCTGTCGAGACCCAGAGCACGGAGGCGCCGACCGTGCCGCCGGAGACGCCGACACCGACTCCGACCGATGCGGCGGACAGCCCCGGCGCGCAGGAGGATGAAGAGGCGGGCATCGATCTCACCGCGGTGTTCATCACGCTGGCGGTCATCGCCGGAGCGCTGGCGATCATCGCGCTCCTCCTTATCCCGGCGTTCCTGCGCGGCGCCAGACGTCGAGCGCGCCGAACCGCGGTCCTGACCGGGACGCCGCCGCAGCATCCGAGCGCGGGGACCGCGGCTTGGCAGGAGGTCTGCGAGAGCGCCGTCGACTACGGCGTCCGGCTCGCCGCCGGACTCACCCCTGAGGCGGTCGTCGCCGCCATCGCTGGCGCCGTCGAGACTCGCGGCGGCGCGGCAGACACGTCTGCTCCTGCTCCTGCCTCTGCGTCTGCCACCGACCCCGCAGTCGGGGAGGTGGATGACGCACGCTCCGCGCTCGACCGCATCCGGGTCGAGCATGAGCACGCCGCCTTCTCGGACCCGGGAGCCGGGCAGCAGCTGAGCGCAGGCGAGCGGTCGGCGCTCTGGAACGATGTCCTCGTGGTCAGGGCAGCGCTCCGGGCCTCGGCACCGCCCGCCGTCCGTCGCCGGGCGGTGCTCGCCCCGGCCTCCCTGTCAGGAAGGCGCTGATGGACGGATTCGGCCTCGACACGCCGCTCGAGGACGTGCTCGGGAAGCGCGACGCTCAGCAGCTCAAGAAGCAGCTCGACGTCACGACGGTCGCCGGCATGCTCGAGCACTACCCGCGCCGATATGCGCGTCGGGGTGAGATGACCGCCATCGAGTCGCTGCCGCTCGGTGAGCACGTCACCCTGGTCGCACGCGTGCTCCGGGTCAGCGACCGCCAGATGCGGGCGCGCCGCGGGTCGATCCTTGAAGTCGAGATCACCGACGAGAAGGGCATCGTCTCGCTGACCTTCTTCAACCAGAGCTGGCGGGCGAAGCAGCTGCAGCCGGGCGTGACGGGCATCTTCTCCGGCAAGGCGTCCGCCTACCGGGGAGCGATCCAGCTCGCCCATCCCGAGTACGAGCTGTTCGAGAACGCGCCGCTCGAGGCCCTGTCGGAGCGTCGAGACCAGTGGCTGAAGGAGCCGATCCCGATCTATCCGGCCACGGCCAGCCTGCCCACCTGGAAGGTCGCGGCCGCCGTCCAGGCGGTGCTCGAGGCGGTCCCGTTCCTGCGCGACCCGGTGCCCGTCGAGACGCGCGCCATGTTCGGCATGTACAGCTACGACGAGGCGATGCGCGCCATCCACCAACCCGAGACCTTCAAGCTGCTCGAACGAGCGCGGGAGTCACTGCGCTTCACCGAGGCCTACGTGCTGCAGGCCGCGTTGCTGCAGCGTCGCGCCATCTCCGAGCTCGTGGCCGCCCGGGCCAGGACCGACGACATCGGCCCGATGCTCGCGGCCTTCGACGAACTGGTGCCCTTCGAGCTGACACCCGACCAGAAGACCGTCGGCCGGCAGATCGCGAAGGATCTCGCGCGCGGCGTGCCGATGCACCGCCTCGTGCAGGGCGAGGTCGGCTCCGGCAAGACACTCGTCGCCCTGCGCGCGATGCTGCAGGTCGCCGACGCAGGCGGACAATCGGCCATGCTCGCTCCCACCGAGGTGCTCGCGTCCCAGCACTACCGCTCGATCATCGACTCGCTGGGGCCGGAGCTCGCCGAGCGGCTGAAGCCAACGCTCATCACTGGAAGCATGCCGAAAGCCGAGCGCAAGCGGGCCTCGCTCCGCGTCGTCGCCGGCGAGGCGAAGATCATCGTGGGCACCCATGCGCTGCTCAGCGACGACGTCATGTTCGACGACCTGGGCCTCGTCATCGTCGACGAGCAGCACCGGTTCGGGGTCGAGCAGCGCGAGTCGCTGCGCGCCAAGGGCGCCCAGCCGCCGCACCTGCTGGTGCTCACCGCGACACCGATCCCGCGCACGGTCGCGATGACGGTGTTCGGCGACCTCGACATCTCGAGCATCGTGACGATGCCGAAGGGGCGCCAGAAGATCGAGACGTTCGTCGTCGCGACTCGCGAGCATCCGCACTGGCTCGAACGCGCCTGGCAGCGCGTGGCGGAAGAGGTCGACCGCGGGCGGCAGGCGTTTGTCGTGTGCCCGGCCATCGAGCCCTCCGAGCCCGCGGAGCCCGCCGAGGGCGAGGAGGCACCGCAGCCGGTCGCCGCCGTCATGGAGCTCGCGCCGACGCTCGCCGTGCATCCGCTGTTCGCGGGCAAGCGCGTCGCCGCCGTGCACGGGGCGATGCCGAGCGACGAGAAGGACGGCGCCATGCGGGCCTTCGCGGAGGGCAAGATCGACGTGCTCGTCGCCACGACCGTCATCGAGGTCGGTGTCAACGTGCCGAACGCGTCGGTCATGATCGTCATGGATGCGGACCGCTTCGGCGTCTCGCAGCTGCACCAGCTGCGCGGTCGCGTGGGGCGAGGGGAGCACCCGGGGCTGTGCCTGCTCGTCTCGAACTCCGAGGAGGAATCCACTGCTCGGGAGCGCATCAACGCAGTGGCGGAGACGCTCGACGGCTTCGAGCTCGCCGAGCGCGACCTCGAGCTGCGCCGCGAGGGCGACGTGCTCGGCACTGCACAATCCGGCGGGCGGACATCCCTGAAGCTGCTCCGGGTCATCGAGGACACAGACCTCATCCGTTCCGCGCGAGACGAAGCCGCCCTGCTGATCAACGACGACTGGAGCCTGAAGCGCTGGCCGGACCTCAAGGCGGCGATAGGCCGCCACAGCTTCGAGGAGCGGGAGTTCCTCGGCAAATCCTGACGGCGGCGGTCGGTGCCGTCAGGCGAGCGGGGCTCGCCCAGACGGGGCCGCACGAGGGGAGGCCGGTGCCAGGGGCCAGGTCGGGCCCCTGGCCTACGATGGTCCGGTGACCTCTTCCTCCTCCGTGCGCTCGCTCCGTATCGCCTCCCGCCTCATGATCGCCGCGATGCTGGCCTTCCTGGCGCTCGCGCTCGGGATCGGGTCGCAGTACGCCTCCGCGCACGACTCGCTGGTCGAGTCGAGCCCCTCCGCCAACGAAGCCGTGGAGGTGGCCCCGGCGAGCGCGACCCTGACGTTCTCCGCGGAAGTGCAGTCGGAGGGCACGCTCGGACCGCAGATCGAGCTGTTCGCAGTGAGTGCCGTGGAGGAGACCGCCGTCGACCTCGAGTCGCCTGCGACGGTGGACGGCACGGTGGTCGACCAGGCGCTCCCCGAGCTCGCTGCCGGAGACTACGCGCTCAACTGGCAGGTCGTCTCCTCCGACGGCCATCCGATCTCCGGCACCATCCCGTTCACCGTCTCCGTGGGCGTCGCCTCCGTCGAGGACGCGCAGCCCTCAGCATCCGCGCCCGCCGGCTTCGGAGCCGCGGAGAACACGGAGGGGTCCACGCTCACCAACAGCGACGCGGGAGCGACAGGCGCGGCGGAGCAATCCAGCACCCCGGTTACCCAGGACTCGGGCATCCCCGCGTGGGCCTGGGTGCTCATGGGGCTCGCCGGAGTCTCCGTCGTCCTCGTCTCCTTCCTCGTGTTCCGTCGTAAGGCCGCTGACCTCGAGGCGAGCCGCAAACCGCAGGCCGACGAGCCGACGGCAGACCAGGACGACGACACGCCCAACGCGCGCTGACGCTGAGCTGGCCCGCCGGGCGGCGTTCCGGCCCCACGTTCCGCCCGCGAGCGGCAACGTGGTTCTCGTGCGCGCTTCGCGCAGGAAGTGCCCCGTAGTCTTGTCCGCATGAGCAGAATCGCTGTTGTGCCCGGTTCGTTCGATCCGGTGACCCTTGGCCACCTCGATGTCATCCAGCGCGCCACCTCGGTCTTCGAGGAAGTGCACGTCGTCGTCGTGCACAACCCGGACAAGCACGCGCTCCTGCCCATCGCACGCCGGGTGGAGCTCATCGAGCAGGCCGTCTCGGCGAGCGGGATCCGCGGCAACGTCCGCGTCGCCTCCTGGAGCGTCGGCCTGCTGGTCGACTACTGCACCGATGTCGGCGCGAAGGTCATCGTGAAGGGCATCCGCTCGCAGGCCGACGTCACCTACGAGACGCCGATGGCGATCGTGAACCGCAACCTCGCCCGTGTCGAGACGATGTTCATGCTCCCCGACCCGAGTCACGCGCACGTGTCCAGCTCGCTGGTCCGTCAGGTGGCTGGCCTCGGGGGCGACGTCTCGCCGTACGTGCCGCGCGTCGTGTACGAGTACCTGCAGGGCGACACCGACACCTCCATCGAGTGAGGGGGTTCGGGATGCACTCCGAGCCGAGGGCGTACAATCTCCCGGTGACTTCCTCTCCGTACCTCGTGAACATCGCGACCATCGTGGGCAAGGCCGGCACGATGCGCACCCTCGAGCTCGACTTCGATGCGCCTGAGCGCATCGGCGAAGGGCTCGGCTACATCGAGAAGGGCACGCCGATCGAGCTCGACGTGCGTCTCGAGGTGCTGCACGACGGCATTCTGGCGACCGCAAGCCTCGAGTCCCGGATGAGCGGGGAGTGCAGCCGATGCCTGACGCCGCTGGACGAGCCGCTCCGGGTCGATTTCGCAGAGCTTTTCGCGTATGCTCGCGACGAAGCCCTCGAGTACGAGGTTCACGACGACACTGTCGACCTTGAACCGCCCGTTCGCGATGCGGTAGTGCTCGCACTGCCATTCCAGCCGGTTTGTCGGCCGGACTGCCTCGGCCTAGATCCCGAAACCGGCGAGAAGCTGGTGGAGCCGCTCGAAGAGCAGGCGCCCGCGGTTGACCCGC
Organism: Pseudoclavibacter sp. JAI123; assembly: GCF_013409665.1. Taxonomy (NCBI): domain Bacteria; kingdom Bacillati; phylum Actinomycetota; class Actinomycetes; order Micrococcales; family Microbacteriaceae; genus Pseudoclavibacter; species Pseudoclavibacter sp. JAI123. The sequence goes on from NZ_JACCCM010000002.1 coordinate 296,196, forward strand.
GTTGGGCGGCACTGGCAGGGTTTGGCGCTTCAACAGAAGCAGCCGAGGAACCAGCAACGGGTTCTGAGGAAGTCGCGGGTCCTCGTGAGACAGATGTTCGTGAGGGCACGCGCAACCATGATTACAAGGGGGAGTCGGGCCAGAGATGAGCTCGCCTCCCTGCACGATGAAAGATGAAAGGTAGACGCCGATGGCTCTCCCCAAGCGCAAGATGAGCCGCTCGAACACGCGTTCGCGTCGTTCGCAGTGGAAGGCCTCCGTGCCGACCCTCGTCAAGACCGTTGAGAACGGCAAGGTCACCTACAGCCTCCCGCACCGCGCGAAGGTTGTCGAGGACGCAGCTGGCACTCCGCTGTTCTTCGAGTACAAGGGCCGCAAGGTCGCAGACGTCTGATCCTCGCGTCATGCACGACGTGAAGATCATCGACCCCGACGCCGCACCGTCAGCTGAGCTGGCAGGCGGCCTCGGGGTCGACTTCGTTCCCGCGCTCCTCGAGCTCGCGTTGACCCACAGGTCGTACGCGGTCGAGAACGGCGGCATCCCCGACAATCAGCGCCTCGAGTTCCTCGGCGATTCGATTCTCGGGCAGGCCGTGACGGTCATGCTGTACCGCACGTACCCCGACTACACGGAGGGGCAGCTGTCGCGCCTGCGCGCGTCCCTCGTCTCGACGGTGGCGCTGGCGGAGATCGCTCGGGGCATCGACCTCGGGAAATATCTGCACCTGGGGCGCGGCGAGCACCTGACGGGTGGCAACAACAAGGACTCGGTGCTCGCCGACACGATGGAGGCGGTCATCGGGGCCGCCTATCTGTCCGCCGGTGTCGACGTCGCGACCGAGTTGATCCTGCGACTGGTGGAGCCGAAGCTCGCGGTCGTGTGGCGCCTCGGCGCCGAGCAGGACCCGAAGACCGCTCTGCAGGAGCTCGCCGATACTCGCGGTGCCGAGCCGCCGAGGTACGAGGTCGAGGGATCCGGGCTCGAGCACGACCGCAGCTTCACTGCCACGGTGACGGTGCTGAAGAAGAAGCGCATCCTCGCTCAGGCGAAGGGTGTCGGCACGAGCAAGAAGCAGGCCGAAGTGGCTGGGGCGCTTGCCGCGTGGCATCAGCTGAGCGAGGGCGACGACGTCGCCCCTTCGGTCTCCTAGCCGTGCCGGAGCTGCCTGAAGTCGAGGTCGTCCGCCTCGGCCTCGCCCCCGCCGTGACGGGGGCATCCGTGTCCGCCGTCGAGGTGCTCGACGAGCGGTCCCTCCGTCGTCACCTCGGTGACTCGACGCACTTCGTGGGTGCGCTTGAGGGTGCGCGGTTCTCGAGCGTCTCCCGCCGGGGCAAGTACCTGTGGCTCCCGCTTGAGGGCCGCGAGGAGGCCCTGACCGCGCATCTCGGCATGAGCGGGCAGATGCTGCTGCGCTCCCCCGACGCTCCTGACGACCGTCACCTGCGCGCGCGCATCCGCGTCGACGGCCCTGTCGGCGACCTCGTGGTGGCGTTCGCCGACCAGCGCGTGTTCGGTTCGCTCGCGATCGACCGGCTTGTGCCGACCCTGGACGTCGCGGGCGAGCATGTCCCGTCGCAGGTCGCGCACATCGCCCGGGACCCGCTCGACCCGCACTTCGACGACGACGCCTGGTCGGCCGCGCTGCTGCGACGCAAGACGGGCGTGAAGTCAGCGCTGCTGGACCAGACGCTCATCTCGGGGATCGGCAACATCTACGCCGACGAGGCGCTGTGGCGAGCGCGGCTGCACTACGCGCGCAACACGGCGGGGCTGTCGCCGTCGAAGGCGAGGGAGCTGCTGCAACACGTGCGCGAGGTGTTCGCGAAGGCGCTCGCCGAGGGTGGCACGTCCTTCGATGCTCAGTACGTCAACGTGAACGGTCAGGCCGGCTACTTCGCGCATTCGCTCAACGTGTACGGGCGGCAAGGGAAGCCCTGCCCGCGGTGCGGGCGGCCGATCGTGCGCGAGAAGTTCCAGAACCGCGGCTCGCACTTCTGCGAGAAGTGCCAGCGGGAGCGCTAGCCGCCGCCACCAGCGACGTCCTGGGTCGCGTGGACGAGCATCGCGGTCAGCGGGGCCCAGTGGCCGCCGACTCGACCGCCGCCACCGCCGCCTCTACTCCCTCGCTCCACGGGGCTCCGTGGCCAGGCAGCACCCACTTCGCCTTGGTGTCGACGATGGCCCGCAGGGATGCGATCGCCTGGGCGGGCTCGTCGGTGAACGGGGCCGGCTGAGGGCCCTCCGTGCCCGTGAGCACGTGGCGGGTGGTGAGTCCGTCGCCCACGAAGACGGCGTCCGCAACCGGTATGTAGACCGCGATGCTGCCCGCGGAGTGGCCGGGCATGCTGATGATCTGAGGCGAGCCAGGGAGGTCGAGGGTCTCGCCGCCCTGGACCTCGACGACCTCTGTCAGCCACCGGGTCCGGGCGCCGCCCTTGCGCAGCGAGTAGGCGGCGAACCCGAGGAGCGCGCCGAGCCTCATCTGCTGCTTCGCGGTCGCTGGCTTCGGACCGCCTTTTGCCCGCTCCGCGTCTGCAACGTGGATGAAGACTGGCACACCGTGGTCGCGTCGGAGGCGTTCCGCGAAGCCCACGTGGTCGGAGTCGCCGTGCGTGAGGATCACGCCCCTGATATCGGCGACCGTGAGCCCCAGCGTCGCGAGCTCTGTCACGAGTTCGCGCCAGTGGCCGGACAGGCCCGCGTCGATGACGGTCACGCCCTCCGGCGTCACGACGAGGTAGGCGGCCACGATGTCGTTGCCGATGCGGTGGAGCGAAGTGTCGAGTCTCATGATGGCTAATCTATGTAGCCATCATGGCTACTGTCAATAGCTATAGTGGATGCATGCCTACCCCGGACAGGACCTCCCTCGACGCCATCGTGCTCGCTGCCCGCGACCTCCTCGAGAGCGAGGGGCTCGCAGGCCTCAGCATGCAGGCGGTCGCCGCCCGTGTCGGCGTGCGAGCTCCGTCCCTCTACAAGCGCGTGGCGAACCGCGAGGAGCTCATCCAGTTCGTGGCGGAAGCGACCCTCAGCGAACTCGGGGAACGACTTGATGAGGCGGGCAGCCTCGAGCAGCTCGCGGGAGAGTTCCGGGCCTTCGGGCACGAGCGGCCAGCCGCCTTCCAGCTGATCCTGACGCCGGGCGCGGGGACGCCGACGGCACGGCCCGAGTTCGGAGCGTCCGCCAGCCAGAGCATCCTGCGGCTCGCGGGCGAACTGGCCGGTGAAGAACGTGCGCTCGAGGCGGCCCGGACGCTCACGGCATGGGCTGCCGGCTTCGTGAGCATGGAGCTCAACAGTGGCTTCAACCTGGGCGGGGACGTCGACGAGGCGTGGCGCTTCGGGCTCGCGAGCATAGTCAGGGCGATCGGCGACGAGTAGTTCGCGTCGAGTCGCGAGCTACTGCTGCCGGCCGGCGTCGATCTGCCGTGCGTGGTACGTCACGAGCTCCTCGATGAGCGCATCCGGAAGGGGCTTCGCGACCGTGAACTGGATGGCGTGCTTCGTCGTCGTGTAGTCGGTGAGGCGGTCTGCGAACTCCTCGATCGCCCACTCGGATGGGTAGAAGCTCAGGTGCTTCTTCGACGCCGTGAAGTAGACCAGCGCCCTGCCCTTGTAGGCGAGCGTCGGCATCCGTTAGCTGATCTTCTCCTCGGCCTCCGGCACGATGCGCTTCACGATCGAGCGGATGCGCTCGAGCTCGGCCCGATACTCCGGGCTCAGTGCCTCGAGGTACTCGTCGATGCTGCTTGCCGTCTCAGCCATGCTTCGAGTCTACGGAAGCGGCCTAGCCGCGGCCGAGTGCCTGGTCGACGCCCTTGTTCGCGAGCATGTCGGCGCGCTCGTTGCCGACATCGCCTGAGTGGCCCTTCACCCAGCGCCACTCGATGGTGTGGCCGCTGTCCTCGACGAGCGAGTCGAGCTCCTTCCAGAGCTCCGCGTTCTTGACGGGCTGCTTCGAAGCGGTCTTCCACCCCTTCGCCTTCCACCCCTTGATCCACTCGGTGATGCCCTTGCGGACGTACTGGCTGTCCAGGTAGAGCGCGACGTTGCAGGGCTTCTTGAGTGCGCTGAGGCCCTCGATGACGGCCTTGAGCTCCATGCGGTTGTTGGTCGTGTTGAGCTCGCCGCCGAACAGCTCCCGCTCGTGGTCGCCCGACTTCAGCCAGACCCCCCAACCGCCAGGCCCTGGGTTGCCCTTGCAGGCGCCGTCCGTGTACATCACAACATCGCTCACGTGCGTCCTCCGGATTCGCGGCCAAAACCGATAGCGTACGCGCCGCCGTCCGGCTTCACTGCACTTCCTCCGGCGCGGCCGCGGGGCTCACGTAGACGTTCTCGCTCAGCCGGGTGAGGGAGATGTCCTGGGGGAGGCGCTCCGGCCCCGCATCGTCCGGCACGACGAAGTAGGTGGAGCGGTCATCCCCGAAGCTCCCGCCGACGATGCTGCAGGTGAGCCCCCAGTCCTCGTCGCCAGGTCCGGTCAGCACGAGGCAGACGGAGTCCTCACCAGCCTGCGTGCCGCGCGCGAGGAAGACGAGTGTCCCGTCGTTCTCCGCGGCGAGCCTGACCGTCTCGACATCTACTTCGACGCCGTCCTGGGTGGTCTCGACGGCGGCAGGCAGCACGTCCCTCTCGTCGGCCGCGCGCGCCAGGTCTGCGTAGTGCGCCTCATCCTCGGGAGGTGACGAGGCGCATCCGGTCAACACGGCGATGGCCAGCAGTCCCGCCCCGGCGACGCGGAAGGGTCGAGCACCGTTCACTGTTCGCTCCTTGGTCGTCGAGGTCTCAGTCAAGCAGACCGGGAGGGTGGCGGTGGTGGGTCAGGCGCGGCGGCGCAGCAGCACCACGCTGTCCTCGAGGGTGCCGGGTTCCCCATCCGGTGAGGTGACCTCGCGGGTGCGGAGCTCGGCGACGACCGCCTCCCACTCGTCTGCGGGCAACGCCAGGTCGGCGACCTCGCGCTCTGGATGCACGAACAGGTGCGCGGGATGCTCGGAGCCCGCCGCCCATGATGGCGGGCCCGCGTGCGCGACGGTGAGGAGGTGGCCGCCGGGGGCGAGCATGAGGGCGGCCTCGCGGATGATCTGCGTTCGAGGGAGGTGCACGGGCGACTGGAGGAAGCTCGCCGTGACGAGTTGGAGCGGCTCTGTCGGACGCCACGTCTCGAGGTCGCCGGCCACGAAGTCGAGCAGTGACGCATCGACGCCGGCAGCATGCGCCGCCGCGCGTGCGCGCTCGATGGCGACCGTCGAGATGTCGATGCCCGTGACCCGCCACCCCTGCTGGGCGAGCCAGATCGCGTCGCCGCCCTCACCGCATCCGAGGTCCAGAGCGCGGCCCGGCGCGAGCGTGCCGGCGACGCTCGCAAGGTTCGCGTTCACGCGGCCAGACCACACGGCGGGCTTCGCCGAGTAGAGCTCTTCCCAGAATTCGGTGGGTGCCTGCGGCTGATCGGCGGCCGCGGCAGCGTTCGTGCCCGAAGCTGCGGATGGATCGGAGGCATCGGATGCGTGGTGGTGGTGCGAGGTCATGCGCTCAGCATGCGCACCCGTCCGCGCATCCGCAACCCTGTTTGCGGGAACCGCAAACGCCAGGGGTGGCCAACTTGCGGGACGAACGGAATGAGCGGGGGTGCGCGCGGCCTGTCCTGCGCGTTTCATCACGCAAGCTGGCCGGCCTGCTCACGACAGCCGCTTCTGCCAGCCGCCCTCCGGCGCGAGCGCGGTGAAGCCGAGCGCCTCGTTGACGCGAAGCATGTGTGCGTTCTCCTCGGCGTTCCAGGTGAAGACGCCCGTGCACTCCGGGTAGCGGTCGGCGAGCTGCTCGAGGTTCGCGGCTTTCACGAGCATCCCGAGCCGCCTGCCGCGGTGCGTCGACGTGACGAGCGTGTTGTCCTGCTGCGCCGGGCGCGTGGTGTCGTCGAGGTCGAGCTGCAGCATCGACTGGGCCACGAGGCGGCCGCTCGGGAGGTGCAGCACGGCCGCGTTCAGGAACGTCGCCCCGGATGCGAGCGCGCGGCGCTCCAGCTGGGCGACTCGCTCGGCATCCCAGTGCTCTTCGTCCACTTCGAGCTCACCGGCCGGGGCGTCGACCGACATGTCGCCGTTGAGCCTCGCGAGGTCGTCGAGGTGCGCGGGGTCGCTCTCGCCCTCCCAGGTGAGCACGCGGTAGTCGTCACCGGCCCGAGCGGCCGCGGCCTCCATGTGCGCGAGCAGGCTCTCGGCCGACACCGGGAGGCGCAGCTCGCTGATGCGCTCGATCTGGCCGAGCTCCCAGCCGGTCTTCCACAGGAAGCGAGCGGCGGGGTCCGCCGCCGAGACGCTGCCGTGCCCGGTCGGCGCGGCCACCCGCTCGCCTCCCGGGGTCGGATGCTCGACCCAGGCCTGCAGGGACGTGCGGCCGTCCGCCCGCGCGAGCTCCTCGAGGTGGGCCGCGACGAAGGTGCCGATGCCTCGCCGCCTGGCAGGCGCATCCACGACGACGTGCGGGTACGCGTGCGTGGGGGAGTCGCGGGGCGAGACCATGAGCTTCGCCGCGGCGACCGGATGCTCGCCCGCGTCCCGCCCGTCGCCGCTCGGGAAGGCGAGGAACAGGCGGCTCGTGACGGGGCCCGGCATGGTCCAGCCGGCGAGGATGCGCTGGCTCGTCTCGAGCAGACGACCCTCGCCGTAGGTGGCGGCGTATCCGGAGTTGACGATGTCGCGGAAGCCCTCCAGCAGGCGCCAGGCCTCCCCGTCTCGGGCCGACGCCGGCTCTGGAGGCGTGAGCTCCCGAATGAAGTAGTCCACTCCGGTACCGTAGCTGTCAGGCCAGGGACCCGTCAGCCCCGCCAGCGCGCCGATCGGGGCGCCGCGACCCCAGTCCGAGCGACCAGCCCGGTCCGACCCACGAACGAAGTCCGACCACCAGCGAGAGGCCAGCGAGCGCGCATGCATCTGAAGAGCCTCACGATGAAGGGCTTCAAGTCATTTGCGCAACCGACGACCCTCGCGCTCGAACCTGGCGTGACCTGCGTCGTCGGCCCGAACGGCTCCGGCAAGTCGAACGTCGTGGACGCGCTCGCCTGGGTCATGGGCGAGCAGGGAGCGAAGAGCCTCCGCGGCGGCAAGATGGAGGACGTCATCTTCGCCGGCACCGCGACGCGCGGGCCGCTCGGCCGCGCCGAGGTGACGCTCACGATCGACAACGCCGACGGGATGCTCCCGATCGAGTACAGCGAGGTGACGATCCGCCGCACGCTGTTCCGCAACGGCGGGTCCGAGTACGCGATCAACGGCGACGGCGTGCGCCTCCTCGACGTGCAGGAGCTGCTCAGCGACACCGGGCTCGGCAAGGAGATGCACGTCATCGTCGGCCAGGGCCGCCTGGACGCCGTGCTGCGCGCGACCCCGGAGGAGCGCAGAGGCTTCATCGAGGAGGCCGCCGGGATCCTCAAGCACCGCCGCCGCAAGGAGAAGACGGTGCGCAAGCTCGAGGCGATGGAGGCCAACCTCACGCGCCTCCGCGACCTCACCAACGAGGTGCGCCGTCAGCTCAAGCCGCTCTCCCGTCAGGCCGACATCGCCAGGCGCGCGCAGGGCATCCAGGCCATCGCGCGCGACGCGAAGGCGCGCCTGCTCGCCGACGACGCCGTGCAGCTGCGCGCTGCCCTTCGCCTCGCGACCGGCATCGAGCAGGAGCGCTCCGAGGAGCGGGTCGTCCTGCAGGAGAAGCTGACCGCAGCCCTGAACCGGGCCGAGCTGCTCGCCGCCGAGAACCGGGGAGACGCGGCCGACGGCGCGCGCCGGGTCGTCTTCGACCTGGAGAGCGTGCGCGAGCGCATCCAGAACCTCAACGCGCTCGCCTCGCAGCGCAAGGGGCTGCTCGTGTCGCGCCTCGAGTCGCCCGCGTTCGTGCCGACCGTGACCCTCGAAGCTGTCGACGTCGCCCGCCGCGAGGCGGAGGTGCTCGTCGAGCGGGCCGCCGAGGCCGAGACGCTCTGGGAGGCGACGAAAGTCGCGACCCAGGATGCGCGTGCCGCGCTCGACCGCATCGATGTCGAGATCCAAGCCCAGGCGACGCGAATCTCCGCCTACGACCTCACCCGCAGCGAGCTGCGCGGCGCCGCCGACACCGCCGCCTCGAAGCTCGCGTCGGTGCGCGGCGAGGTGCTCAGGCAGCGCAACGCGCGCGACGCGGCGAACGACCGCCTCGCGCAGGCCAGGAAAGCGAAGGAGCAGCTCGACGCGAGCGCCGCGCAGAGCGCCTCCGACTCCAGCGAGCTCGACGCCGCCTACAAGCGAGCCGAGGCCGCACAGCGCGAAGCGGAACAGCAGCTCGACGCCGGACGCACCAGAGCCCACGAGCTCGAGCGCGAACGCGACGCCCTCCAGGCCCGCGTGCAGGCGCTCACTCTCGCGACGGCCGCCAAGGACGGCACCGCGGCCCTCCTCGCCGCCCGCCTCGACGGCGTCGAAGGCCCCGTCGCCGAGCACCTCCGCATCGACGAGGGCTACGAGGCCGCCATCGCCGCAGCCCTCGGCTCGACGGCGGATGCGGTGCTCGCGAGCGACGCCGACGCCGCCTTCCGGGTGCTCGAGCACGCCACGGGGGAGAAGCTCGGCCTCGTCGAGGTGGTCGCCGAGTTGGGCGCCGCCGCCGCGGCGTCGACCGGTGCCAACGGCAGCACGCCTCCGGAAGGCCTGCGCCCCGCGGTCGAGCTCGTGCAGGCGCCGCCCGCGATCGCCGCGCTGCTTGCCCGCGTCCACGTCAGCGAGACGCTCGACGAGGCACGGGCCGCGGTGGCAGCGCAGGCGTCCTCCGGAGACGCACCAGTGGACGCCACGCTGACCATCGTCACCCGCGCCGGAGAGGTCGTCACGAGCACCTCCTTGCGCGGCGGCTTCGCGGAAGAGGGCACCAGTCGACTCGAGCTGCTTGCGGCCCGCGACCGCGCATCCGCCCGCCTCGCCGTGGTCGCCGACGAGCTCGACCAGGCAGCGCTTGCGCTCGCTGAGCATCGCGCCGCATCGCAGGCCGCGAAGACCGAGGCGAAGCGCACGCTCGACGCGCTCCGTGCCTTCGACGGCGCGCTCGCGGCCGAACGCGAGCAGCTCAACCGGGCCAGCGCGCGAGTGGATGCGGGCACCGCCGAGCTCGCGCGCGCCGCGAAGGCCTTCGACCTCGCCTCCGGCGGCGTCGAGGCGGCCGAGCACGCGGCAAGCGCGGCCAAGGCGGCGCTCGCGGAACACGAGGCCCTGCCACGGCCCGAACTCGACTCCTCGGCGCGCGTCGACGCCAACGCAGGGGTGGAGCGCGCCCGCGAGGCCGAGGTCGAGGCGCGCCTGCAGCTCGAGACGCTGCGCGAGCGCTCGCGCAGCGAACGACTCCGCGCAGAGTCCCTCGAACGCCAGCTCGAAGCCGACCGTCAGGCCGCGGACAAGGCCGCCCGCGAGACCGTCGTGCGCCGCGCGGAGCTCGCCCAGACCGAGCGCGTGCTCGTCGCCATCCCGCGCCTCGCCGCCGCCGTGCAGGAGTCGCTCGCCGAAGCCCAGCAGCAGCTCGCCGAGGCCGAGCGTGAACGCGCCGCCCAGCACGAGGAGCTCGGTCAGCTGCGGCAGACCGAGCAGCAGCTGCGCGCCCGCCTCAGCGAGATCACCGAGGACGTGCACTCCATCGAGCTGCAGATCTACGAGAAGAAGAGCGCGCTGCGTTCCACGCTCGAGCGCGCCGCGAGCGAGCTGCGCCTCGCCGAGGCCGTGCTCGTCGCCGAGTACGGGCCGGACCAGCTCGTGCCAGCCGACGACGACGCCCTGCGCGCGAAGGCCGAGCGCATCGCCTCCGCGCTCGCCGAGCAGCGGGCCAGGCACGAGGTCGCCGCCGAGGGCGAGGCGGCGGGTTCGGCTGCTGCGAACGGCGCGGGGGAGCCCGCTGATCGGGGCGACGCGACGGATGCATCCGGTGCCGCCGGCGCAGTGGGCACAGCGGGCGCGGCGGGCGTCGCCCCAGGTGCCAACGATGCTGCGCTCGCGGGCGCAGGCGCCGACGCAGGCGCAGACAGCGTGACGGACGCCGACACCGCCAGCGACACTGACACCGCCAGCGACGCCGGAGCTGGAGCCGGTCCCGGTCCCGCGCTCCCGGAGCACCTCGACGACGACCTCGCCGCGACTCTCGAGGAGGATGCGGAGGAGGAGTTCGTGGGCGTGCCCTTCGTGCGCGCCGAGCAGCAGGCGCGCCTCGCCGCCGCCGAGCGCAAGATGTCGACGCTCGGCCGCATCAACCCGCTGGCCCTCGAGGAGTTCGCGGCCCTCGAGCAGCGGCACGCGTTCCTCGCCGACCAGCTCGACGACCTCGCGGCGACGAAGGCCGACCTGCTGCGCATCGTCGGCGACATCGACGAGCGCATGCGCACCGTCTTCGAGGCGGCCTTCGAGGACACGCGGGAGGCCTTCCACACGGTCTTCCCGATCCTCTTCCCCGGCGGTTCCGGCGACATCACGCTCACGGCGCCAGACGACATGCTCACGACGGGCATCGAGGTCTCGGTGCGACCGGCCGGCAAGAAGATCGAGCGCCTCTCGCTGCTCTCCGGCGGGGAGCGCTCGCTCGCGGCCGTCGCCATCCTCGTGTCGATCTTCAAGGCCAGGCCGAGCCCGTTCTACATCATGGACGAGGTCGAGGCCGCGCTCGACGACGCCAACCTCGGCCGACTCCTCGCCGTCTTCGAGGAGCTGCGCGCTTCCAGTCAGCTCATCGTCATCACGCACCAGAAGCGCACGATGGAGATCGCGGATGCGCTCTACGGCGTCTCGATGCGCCAGGACGGCGTCTCCGCGGTCGTCGGCCAGCGCATCCAGCGCGACGAGGACCAGCCCGCCGCCTAACCCGCGTCGCGCCCGCGCATGTCGCGCCCGCGCATCCGGGATCGCTGCCAGTCAATGGGCCCGAATGGAGCCGCGTAAAGGGCCATTCGCCTGGCAGCGTTCGAGGGTGAGGTGCCGACAAGGGCCAGTTGGCTGGCAGCGATTGCCGGAAGCCCCGCGCCGCCGGCGGACCCGGGCGTGGGACGATGGACCCAATGACTTCCGTCGACGGCACCTCCGCCCCAGCCCCCGCCACGCCCGAGCCCAAGCTGGGGCTCGTGACCCTCCTTCCGGACCCGTACGATGCCGACTCCATGTTCGAGGCGTTCGAGCTGTGGACCACGAGCCGCGGCATCACCATGTACCCGGCGCAGGAGGAAGCCGTCATGGAGCTCGTCTCCGAGGCGCACGTCATCCTGTCCACGCCGACGGGCACCGGCAAGTCGCTCGTCGCGATCGCCGCCCACGCGGCCTGCCTCGCGCAGGGCGGCCGCAGCTACTACACGGCCCCCATCAAGGCGCTCGTGAGCGAGAAGTTCTTCGCCCTCGTCGAGATCTTCGGGGCTGCGAACGTCGGCATGGTCACGGGCGACAGCTCCGTGAACCCGGACGCGCCCATCATCTGCTGCACCGCCGAGATCCTCGCGAACCTCGCCCTGCGCCAAGGGTCTGACGCCGACGTCGACCAGGTGGTCATGGATGAGTTCCACTACTACGGCGACCCAGACCGCGGGTGGGCGTGGCAGCTGCCGCTGCTCATGCTGCCCGACGTGCAGTTCCTACTCATGTCGGCGACCCTCGGCGACGTCACCGAGATCGTCGAGGACCTCGAACGCCGCACGCAGCGCGATGTCTCCCTCGTGACCGGCGTCGAGCGTCCCGTCCCGCTCGACTTCTCGTACGTCGTGGCGCCCACGCACGAGACCGTCGAGAAGCTCGTCGAAGAGCGCAAGACGCCCATCTACATCGTGCACTTCTCGCAGGCCGCCGCCATCGAGCGGGCGCAGGCGCTGTCGAGTCTCAAGGTCGTCGACCGTGCAGGCCGGGATGCGATCGCCGACGCCATCGGCGGGTTCCGCTTCACGACGGCGTTCGGCAAGGTGCTGTCCCGGTACGTGCGGGCCGGCATCGGCGTGCACCATGCTGGCATGCTGCCCCGCTACCGCCGCCTCGTCGAGACGCTCGCGCAGAAGGGCCTCCTGCGGGTCATCTGCGGCACCGACACCCTTGGTGTCGGCATCAACGTGCCCATCCGCACGGTGCTCATCACGGCGCTCGCCAAGTTCGACGGACAGCGGATGCGACACCTGTCGGCGCGCGAGTTCCACCAGATCGCTGGGCGCGCGGGCCGGGCCGGCTACGACACGGCCGGGACGGTTGTCGTCGAGGCGCCAGAGCACGAGATCGAGAACGCCGCTGCGGTCCGCAAGGCGGGCGACGACGAGAAGAAGCGCAAGCGCATCGTCAAGAAGAAGGCGCCGCAGGGCTTCGTCTCGTGGGGCGAGAAGTCGTTCGAGAAGCTCGTCTCCGCGGAGCCAGAGCCACTCACCTCGCATATGCACATCACGGCGTCGATGATCATCAACGTCATCGCGCGTGGGGGAGACGTCTTCGGCAACGCGAAGAGGCTCGTCTACGACAACCACGAGAAGCCCGCCCGTCAGCGGGAGCTGGCGTTGCGCGCGATCGGCATCTTCCGCACGCTCGTGACGGCAGGCATCGTCGAGATCGGCAGGCAGGGGCGCATCACCCTCACCGTCGACCTGCAGGCGAACTTCGCGCTCAACCAGCCGCTCTCGCCGTTTGCGCTCGCGGCCATCGAGCTGCTCGACCCTGACGCTGAGGCCGCTCCCGGCGACCGCGGTTCCGAGGAGAACACGAGCGGCGAGGGGGCCGTCGGCTCCGGCCACTACGCGCTCGACGTCGTCAGCATCATCGAGTCGACCCTCGACGACCCGCGCCCCGTGCTCTCGCAGCAGCAGTTCAAGGCGCGCGGCGAGGCGGTCGCGCAGATGAAGGCCGACGGCATCGAGTACGACGAGCGCATGGAGCGGCTCGAGGAGATCACGCATCCCAAGCCGCTCGAGGGGCTCCTCGCGCAGTCGTTCGAGCTGTTCGCGCAGCACGAGCCGTGGGTGCGCGACTTCGAGCTCTCGCCGAAGTCGGTGGTGCGCGACATGTTCGAGCGCGCCATGAGCTTCGCCGAGTACGTGAACTTCTACCAGCTGATGCGCAGCGAGGGGCTTGTGCTCCGTTACCTGAGCGACGCGTACAAGGCCATCCGCCAGACGGTGCCGGACGAGGCGAAGACCGAGGAGCTGCTCGACATCATCGAGTGGCTCGGCGAGCTGGTGCGCCAGGTCGACTCGAGCCTCATCGACGAGTGGGCGTCGCTGGTCGACCCTGAGCAGCAGGCGGCGAGCGACGAGCCCGTCGTGCCGCCGGCCCCGCCGAGCGTCGTCGGCAACCGCCGCGCGTTCACGGTGCTCGTGCGCAACGAGATGTTCGGCCGAGTGCAGCTCGCTGCCCTCCAGCGCGACGAGGCGCTCGCCGAGCTCGACCCGGACGTGGACTGGCCGAAGGCCCTCGACGACTACTTCGCAGACCACGACTCGATGGGGGTGGATGCGGCGGCTCGTTCGCCGAAGCTCCTCACGATCGACGACTCCGAGGGGCGCCAGTCGGGCGGCCTCTGGACCGGCGTGTGGCATGTGGAGCAGATCATCGATGACCCGGCTGGCGACCACGACTGGCGCATCCGCGCCGACGTCGACCTCGCCGAGTCGCACGAGGCCGGGGAGGCCGTCGTGCGGGTCACCGAGGTCGCGCGCCTGTAGACCCGGCGCCCTCGCCCGGCACGCCCCTTCCGGGGCAGCCAGCAGACGGGGGCCTGCCGCATGCCTCCGGCAAGACCCGGGTGCGGCGGCCACAGGCCTGCGGTGGCACCATCCGCAGACCTGGGGGTCGCGCATCCACAACACGGCACGCGGATGCACAAACCCCAGGTGTGCAGCGGGCACCGGCGGCACCGCGGGCACCGCGGGCACCGGAGACCGCACCAGGCCGCACGAGCCCGCCCTGGTCCGCCGGGTAGGAACGACGAAACCGGATGCTCGCGACTGGCGCGTGCATCCGGTTTCGTCGTACTGCTGGCGTGGTGCCTAGCGGCGGTCGGGCTCGTGGCTGGCGACCGGAGCGGAGTCCGTGTCCTCTGCGGTCTCGGGCGTGGTGCCCTCGACGCCGGCGGCTGCGGCCTCAGGGCCACCGGCGGCGGACCCGACGGTGCTGGGAGCGTCGTCGCCCTTGGCGCGGGTGTAGATGATGCTCGCGATCGTCGCGACGATGAGCACGCCGAAGATGAACGTGAGCGACAGCCAGATCGGGATCTCGGGGATCCAGAGGAGCGGCTCGCCACCGTTGATGAAGGGCAGCTCGTTCTCGTGGAGCGCGTGGAACATGAGCTTCACGCCGATGAAGCCGAGGATGAACGCAAGGCCCAGGTCGAGGAACACGAGGCGCTCGAGGAGCCCGCCGATGAGGAAGTACAGCTGGCGGAGGCCCATGAGCGCGAAGGCGTTCGCCATGAAGACGAGGTACGGCTCCTGAGTGATGCCGAAGATGGCGGGGATGGAGTCGAGCGCGAAGAGCAGGTCGGTGAAGCCGAGGGCCACGATGACGAGGATGAGCGGCGTCCAGACCTTCTTGCCGTTCTCCAGGATCTTCCACTTGTCGCCGTCGTAGTGCTCGCTGGCGGGGATGATCTTGCGGACGAGGCCGACCCACTTGGGCATCTCCGGCTCTTCGTCCTTGAAGGAGTCGATGGCCTGCTTGACGGCCATGTAGAGCAGCCAGGCGGCGAAGATGTAGAAGACGGAGACCCAGGCCTCGAGGATCGCGGCACCCGCGATGATGAACGCGAAGCGCATGACGAGGGCGATGGCGATGCCGATGAGCAGCGCCTTCTGCTGCGCGATCTTCGGCACCTTGAAGCTCGTCATGATGATGAGGAAGATGAAGAGGTTGTCGACCGACAGCGCCTTCTCGGTGGTGTAGCCGGCGATGAACTCGCCCGCGTGCTGCCAGTCCCAGACGAAGCCGAGCGCCACCATGAAGACGACGGCCAGCGCGATGTAGAAGATCGACCACCAGCCGGCTTCCTTGAGGCTCGGCTCGTGCGGCGTCTTCACGTGGGTGAAGAAGTCGAAAACAAAGAAGCCGATGACCACGGCAATGGTCACCGCCCAGATCCAAATGGGAACGTCCACGGGTCCTCCGGAGGGGTGTGTTCGGCGAATCGGCCGAAGGTCTCTTCCGTCGGCAGAAACCGACCGACGCGCCCGGGTGGCTGATGACAGTCACCGTGATGACGAGCGCGTCGCAGGAGGAATACTCCCCTTCAACGAAGCTCATCGTACACCGTGGACGGGGCGACGCCAGGGGCGGCGAGGAATCCGTCGCTCGAATCCGAGATTCGCGTGCCTGCGTTCCCGGATGCCTGCTAGGGCGTTGGAACGAGCGGGTACCCGTTGAGCAGCGTCACGACGAAGCCGCCTTCAGCGCCCGGTCGCAGGATGCTGAGGCCGAGGTTGCCGATGTGCGGCGCCTGGGCGCTGAGGATCGCGGTGAGGACGAGGCGGATGACGCTGCCGTGGCACACGATGAGGGAGTCCTCGTCCGGGTGGGCGGCCGCGACCTCGCCGATGGTGGCCAGCGACCGCTCGACGACCGCGGCTCGCGGTTCGACGGTGGGGTGGTCGAGTGGACGGCGGGTCCCGTCGGGCATCCAGTACTTCTCACCTTCGAGGACCCCGAAGCTGCGCTCGATGATGCCGGGCAGCAGGATCGGGGCACCGAGGCCCGTTCCCTCGCCGATGATCTCGGCCGTGACTCTCGCGCGGGAGAGCGGGGAGCTGTAGAGGTTGCTCCAGCCCTGGCCCACGAGGAGCCCGGCTGCATCTCCCGCCTGGTCGAGGCCTCTCGAGTTCAAGGGGATGTCGGTGGCTCCCTGGAGGAGGCCGGTCGCGTTCCACTCGGTTTCGCCGTGGCGGATGAGGCCGATGCGCATAGTGCTCCGTTCGAGGTTTCCACCCTCGCTGGCGAAGTTTCGCCGCTGGCTGAGGGGTCAGCACCCATGGTGTCAGAGCGCTGACTACGCTTGGCACATGGCTGAACGCACTCCCTGGTCACTGTCCGGCGCTCTGCGCGGCATGTTCGGCAGGCAGAAGATCGACGAGACGACGTGGGACGACCTCGAGGAGGCGCTGATCACGGCCGACTTCGGACCCGACATCACCGACGAGATCGTCGAGCAGCTGCGCGAGCAGGTCGACCGGTTCCATACCGAGGATCCGAAGGACCTGAAGCGGATGCTGCGCGAGCTCATCGAGGAGCGGCTCTCGAAGTTCGATACGACGCTGAACCTGCGCGAGCGCCCGGCGGTGACGCTCGTGGTCGGGGTGAACGGCGTCGGCAAGACCACCACCATCGGCAAGTTCGCGAACTTCCTGCGCATCAACGGACGCACCGTGGTCGTCGCGGCGGCGGACACGTTCCGCGCGGCGGCGGTCGAGCAGCTGGCGACCTGGGCGCAGCGCGCCGGCGCGGGCATCGTTCGCCCGCAGCAGCATGGGCAGGACCCCGCATCGGTCGCGTATCAGGCGGTCGAGATCGCGATGCGCGAGGGGCTCGAGATGGTCGTCATCGACACTGCTGGCCGTCTGCAGACGAAGAGCGGGCTCATGGACGAGCTGTCGAAGATCCGCAGGGTCGTCGAGAAGCTGGCGCCCGTCTCCGAGGTGCTGCTGGTGCTCGATGCGACGACCGGCCAGAACGGTGTCGCGCAGGCCGAGGCGTTCATCCAGCACGCCGGCGTCACCGGCCTCGTGGTGACGAAGCTCGACGGCTCCGCCAAGGGTGGCTTCGTGCTCGCGGTGCAGGAGCGGACAGGTCTGCCGATCAAGCTCATCGGGCAGGGCGAGGGCATCAACGACCTGGCCGGCTTCACGCCGCACGTCTTCGCCGAGAAGCTCGTCGGCTGAGGCCCGCCGTCGCCCAGTGCGGGGGAGTAGTGTGCCTCGCATCCGTGGAAGAGGTCTCTGATGGAAGCTGACGCGCTGTTCGTGTTCCTGTCCTACGCGCTCGCGGTGGTGCTCGCGGGTGCGGGCGGAGTCCTCATGGCCTTCGGCTCCGTACCGAGGCGATCCTGGCGCATGGTGATCTTCGCGACCGTCAGCCTGCTCGGGGCGACCCTCCTGATCTGGACGGCGTTCGGGTCGCGGCCGTGGCTCTTCGTGGTCTTCGTGCTGGTGGCAGTGCTCGCGAACGCGGTGACGAGTGCCCTGCGGTGGAAGCTGCTCCCGCAGCTCAGCGGCGCCCAGCTGCCCGAGCTGCTCCGCCTCGTGCTCCTCCGCCCCGACATCCTCAGGCGGATGGCCGCTGACGCAGCCCAGCTGGAAGCCGACCGACTCCGCCGGGAGCGCGGACGAGGCTGAGCCTGCCATGAGGAGCCGAGCTCGCACAGCGCCGTCGAAGCAGACGATTTTCCCGTGGCGCGAGACGAAATGACGAAATCGCGGCGAGGCGGAAGGATTCGTCGACGGCAGAGGTTGTCAGCCACGTGACCCGCCAGCAACGCCAGATCCTCGTCATCGCGATCCTCGCCTCGTTCGTCGCCTTCCTGGACGGCTCGGTGACCAATGTCGCGCTCCCGGCCATGGTCGCCGAACTCGGCGGCGGGCTCGGCACCCAGCAGTGGATCGTGGACGCGTACCTCATCACGCTCGGCTCGCTCATCCTGCTCGCGGGTTCCCTGTCTGACGTGTTCGGTCGCATCTCGGTGCTGCGTTTCGGCTTGATCGGTTTCGGCATCACGAGCGTCGCCATCGCGCTGTCGCCGACTCCGGAGTTCGTCATCGTCGCGCGGGCACTGCAGGGGGTGGCGGGGGCGCTGCTCGTCCCGAGCTCGCTCGCGCTCATCATCTCGGCGTTTCGCGACGCCGCGCAGGCGAAGGCGATCGGCATCTGGACAGCCTGGACCGGTGCCGCGTTCCTCGCCGGCCCCTTCCTCGGGGGCCTCGCGGCCGACTACGTCACCTGGCGTCTCGTGTTCGGCATCAACGTCATCCCGATCCTCGTCACGCTCTGGATGCTCACCCGACTCGACAAGAGCGTCGACAGCAGGTCCGGCGGGCGCATCGACGTGCTGGGGGCGGTGCTCGGCTTCCTCGGCCTCGGCGGGCCCGTGTTCGCGCTCATCGAGCAGGGCAACTACGGGTGGGGGAGCCCCGTCGTCTTCCTGCCTCTTGTGCTCGGCCTGTTGAGCTTCGCGGGATTCCTGTTCTGGCAGGCGCGTGCGCCGCAGCCGATGCTGCCGCTTGGGCTCTTCCGCATCCGCAACTTCTGGGCTGGCAACATCGCGACGGTCTTCATCTACGCGGCGCTCTCGCTGGGCGGCTTCGTGCTGGCCATCTACCTGCAGCAGGTGGCCGGGTTCAGTGCCACGTTCGCAGCGCTGGCGACGCTGCCCACGTCGATCGCCAACGTGGCGCTGTCCTCGTGGTTCGGTTCGCTCAGCGGACGCTTCGGGCCGCGCCTCTTCATGACGGTCGGGCCCATCCTCGCGGGCGTCGGCACGCTGATGTACTCGGGGCTCGGCTCCGAGGTGAACTACTGGACCCAGGTGCTGCCGGGCGTCGTCGTCTTCTCGCTCGGTCTCTCGATGACCGTCGCTCCGCTCACGTCCGCCATCCTCGGCTCCGTGCCGACGACGCAGTCCGGCATCGGCTCGGCCACCAACAACGCCATCTCGCGAGTTGCCGGCCTCGTGGCGATCGCCATGATCGGCGTCATCGCCGGCGGCACGATCGACGTGGACAGCTTCCAGCCGCTCATGTTCGTGACGGCTGGCCTCCTCTTCGCCGGGGCGCTCAGCTCATGGCTCGGCGTGCGGAACCCGAAGCCGGAGGCCGTCACCGCGGCGAGCTGACCTCGACCGGTCGCGGGCGGATGGCGCAGGCCGGGGAAGCGTCACGTCGCGCTGAGCGTGAGCTCGAGCAGGGTGTCGTCGCCGTCGCGCGGTGACCCCCGCCCGTCGGTGTTGTTCGTCAGCACGAGCAGGGTGCCGGATGAGGTCACGACGGCGTCGCGGAGCCGCCCGAACTCGTCGACGTAGAGTGCCTCGTCGCTGGCTTCTGATGCCCCTGGGATGGCGATCTTCCAGAGGCGCTCCCCGCCGAGGCCGGCCATGAAGAGCGTGTCGCGCGAGTACGCGAGGCCGCTTGGGCTGGCCTCGTCGGTCGACCACTGCAGGACGGGGTTGAGGAACGCGGGGTCGTCGCCCTGGCCTTCGACGTTCGGCCAGCCGTAGTTGCCGCCCGCCTCGATCTTGTTGAGCTCGTCCCACGTGTTCTGCCCGAACTCGCTCGCCCACAGCGCACCTGTTGCGTCGAACGCGAGGCCTTGCGGGTTGCGGTGGCCCATCGAGTAGACGCGGTTGCCGAACGGGTTGTCGGCGACGGGGGAGCCGTCGAGCTCCATCCGGAGGATCTTGCCGTTGAGCGAGTTCTGGTCCTGGGCGAGATCGGTCTGGGACGCGTCTCCGGTCGAGGCGTAGAGGTAGCCGTCCGGGCCGATCGCGAGTCGCCCGCCGTTGTGGTTGCCGGCTTTCGCGATGCCGTCCACGATCACTTCGGGGGCCCCGACGCCGAGGCCACCCTCCCAGGTCACGGGGAAGCGCACGATGCGGTTGTCGGCGTCGGCGGTGTAGAAGGCGTACAGCCACTGCTCGGCGTCGTCGCTCGTCCCCGCGAGGGCGAGGCCGAGGAGGCCGCCCTCGCCGCCCGGTGCAACGTCATCGATGGTCGTCACGACGCGATTGGGGTTCGACCCGTCGGCGGACACCTCGACGATCTGGCCGGAGTCGCGCTCGCTCACGAGGAAGTCGCCCGTCTCCAGCTCGACGACGGACCAGGGGGCCTGAAGGCCAGTCGTGACCACTCGCGGGTCGCCGCTCGGGGCGACGGGGCCGGGTTCTTCGGTGGCTGCTGCTGACGTCGCCGGAGCCTGGGTCGTGGATGCCGGCGACGGGCTGGCCGACGCCGTGGCCGTCGCCGTCGCCCCTGTCTCGGGTGCTGTCGGCGCGCATCCGGCGAGGGCCAGTGCTGCGGCGGCGGTGAGGGCGATGAGCGGAGCGGTGCGCTTGGTCATGGTGACGGCCAATCCTTCGACGATGGATGCGACCAGTCAAGCCGAGCTGTCTGTGCTGGCGCTCCGTGCCGGGGCCGTTGGCGCCTGCGCCAGCGACGCGGCTCAGTTCGTCAGCAGGAGGATGCCGAGCAGCGCCTGGGCGATGCCGATGACGAGCGCCGTGAGCACGAGCACGGCGTGCACCGTGAGGAAGCGAGTGGGGCGACCGTTCTCGTCCCGAGCGCGCGGGTCGTTGGAGACCCGACGGTAGAAGGACGGCCAGACGAGCACGTTGAAGACGGCACCGACGAGCAGGGCGATGCTTGCGAGGAAGACCATGCCCCAAGCCTATGGGCGGGCGGTGGCGTCCCCGATCGAGATGGCGGCGCCCGCCGGGCTCTGCCGCTTCGCGAGGGCGACGTAGCCTGCCGCGTGCGGAATGAACGCGGCGCTCTCCGCTGCTGTCAGCTCGCGCCGGACCTTGGCGGGCACGCCGGCGACGAGGACGCCGTCGGGGATGCTCGCGCCCTCGAGCACCACGGCGCCCGCGGCGACGAGCGAGCCCGTGCCGATGATGGACCTCGAGAGGCACGCGGCCTTCATCCCGATGAGCGTGCCGTTCGCGATGGTCGTGCCGTGCAGGAGCGCCTGGTGGCCGGCCGTCACGTCGTCGCCGATGATCGTGTCGACCTCTCGCTCGACGTGCACCACGGTGCCGTCCTGCAGGTTCGACCGTGCCCCGATGACGATGCGGCCACCCACATCCGCTCGCAGCACGCACCCGTACCAGACGGACGATTCCGGGCCGATCTCGACGTCACCGACGATGACGGCACCCGGCGCGATCCAGGCGCTCTCGTGGATGCGAGGCGTCTTGCCCTCGAACGGCAGAATCAGGGGAGCGGCGCTGGTCATGCTCCGATACTCGCAGTTGCGCTGCTCCTTCGCGACCCCGCACGCCAGACTCCGCCACCTCGGCTAAAATGGGCGGACTATGGCCATTTTCGGGAACCTCTCTGACCGGCTGACGCAGACGCTCGCCGGCCTCCGCTCCAAGGGCAAGCTCACGCCCGCCGACGTCGACGGCACCGTGCGCGAGATCCGTCGCGCCCTCCTCGAAGCCGACGTCGCGCTTCCCGTGGTCAAGGACTTCGCCGCGCACGTGCGCGAGCGGGCCCTCGGCGATGAGGTCAACCGCGCCCTCAACCCGGCTCAGCAGGTCGTGCAGATCGTCAACGAGGAGCTCGTGCGCATCCTCGGCGGCGACACCCGCCAGATCGAGTTCGCCAAGCAGCCGCCGACGATCATCATGCTCGCCGGCCTTCAGGGCGCCGGAAAGACGACGCTCGCCGGCAAGCTCGCGAAGCGGCTCGCGGGGGAGAAGCACACGCCGCTGCTCGTCGCGGCCGACCTCCAGCGTCCGAACGCCGTCACCCAGCTGCAGGTCGTCGGCCAGCAGGCAGGCGTGCAGGTCTACGCCCCTGAGCCCGGCAACGGCGTCGGTGACCCGGTGCGCGTCGCGACGGATGCGGTCCGCTTCGCGAAGGACAAGCTGCACGACGTCGTCATCATCGACACGGCCGGCCGCCTCGGCGTCGACCAGGAGCTCATGAAGCAGGCGGCTGACATCCGCCGCGCCACGACCCCCGACGAAGTCCTCTTCGTGATCGACGCCATGATCGGCCAGGACGCCGTCGCGACGGCCAAGGCCTTCCAGGAGGGCGTCGACTTCACCGGCGTCGTGCTCTCGAAGCTCGACGGAGACGCCCGCGGTGGCGCCGCCCTCTCGGTGGCGCAGCTCACCGGTCGTCCCATCATGTACGCGTCGACCGGTGAGGGGCTCGACGACTTCGAGGTCTTCCACCCCGACCGCATGGCGAAGCGCATCCTCGACATGGGTGACATCCTCAGCCTCATCGAGCAGGCTCAGAAGGCCTTCGACGAGGACGAGGCGATGGAGATCGCGGGCAAGCTCGCGACCGAGAACTTCACCCTCGATGACTTCCTCAAGCAGATGCAGCAGCTGCGCAAGGCCGGCAACTTCAAGAAGATGATGGGCATGCTCCCGGGCATGGGCCAGATGAAGGAGGCGCTCGAGAACTTCGACGAGCGCGAGCTGGTCCGCACCGAGGCGATCATCCAGTCGATGACGAAGGCCGAGCGGCAGAATCCGAAGCTGCTCAACGGCTCGCGTCGCGCGCGCATCGCCCGCGGTTCCGGTCGGACCGTCACCGACGTCAACGAGCTCGTGAAGCGCTTCGAGCAGGCGGCGAAGATGATGAAGACCGTCGCACGCGGCGGCACGCCGCAGATCCCCGGCATGGGGCCGATGCCAGGCCAGCACGGCGGTCGCAAGGCTGCGGCCAAGGGTGGCAAGAAGAAGCAGCAGGGCAAGCGAAGCGGCAATCCGGCCAAGCGCGCGCAGCAGGCCGTCGAGGAGGCCGCGGCTCCGAAGCGGCCGGGTGGCGCGTTCGGTGGCGCGGGTCTCGGACGTCCCGCGGCCGGCGACGGGCAGCCGAGCCCGGCGGAGCTCGAGCAGCTCCAGAAGTACCTGGGTCGCGGGTAGCTCGAAACGCTGCCGCTGGCGGCACCTGACGGAGGGGCGCATCCATCTCGGTGGATGTGCCCCTCCGTCGTTGAGCGGGCTCGCTTCGCGCGTCGCCCCGCGGCCGGCAGGAAGCACGAGGGGCGCATCCACTGATGGATGCGCCCCTCGTGCGTTCGTGCGCTGCCGTTAGTCGGACTTCCTCATGCGGCGTGTGAGGAGCAGCACGGCACCGGCGGCCAGCAGGAGTCCTGCGCCGATCGCCAGCGCGGGGGCGAAGCCTTCAGCACCGGTCGTCGCGAGTCCTCCGCCAGTGGCCGGCGGCGTCGTATGGGTCGAGGTCGGCGCCGGGGTCCAGGTCGGCGCGGTGGTCGTCGGGACAGGGGGGACGACGGTTGCGGTCGGCGTGGCCGTGCTGGTGGGCGTCGGCGTCGGCGTGGTCGTCTCGGTCGGTGTTGGAGTCGGCGTCGTCGTCTCGGTGGGCGTCGGCGTCACGACGACGGGGCTCACCGTGATGGTGACCGTGGCCACCTCGCTGTCGACGGAGCCGTCGTTGGTCGTGAACGTGAAGCTGGTCTCTCCCTCGAAGCCGTCGGCCGGGGTGAAGGTGAGGTCAGCGCCTTCGCCGCTGAGCGTTCCGTTCTCCGGCTGCGTGACGACGGTGTAGGTCAGCGGGTCGCCTTCGGCGTCAGCGCCCGTGAGCGTGATGTCGAGCGGCGTGTCGATGTCTGTGGACAGGTTCTGCGAGGCCGCCGTCGGCGGCGTGTTGGAGCGGAAGCTGCCGGCCTGGATGAGGACCGCCGAGTCGTAGGAGCTGTCACCGCGGTCGGCGATGACGAGCTTGATGTGGTTCGTCTCGCCCTGCTGGACGGGGGCGGAGAGGCCGAGCACCGTCGTGAGCCCGTCGAGGCCAGTGTCGAAGGCGCCGGAGTCCACGGGGTTGTCCCGGTAGAGCCCCGTGTTGCGCAGGTGGTTGATGTTGTTGATCGCGACGGCGGTGGTGGTGCCATCCGCGTCGAAGGTCGCGTAGTTGGTGCCGTTGACGAAGAAGGCGAAGACGTCGTTGAAGCCCGTGTCGACGAACTCCTGGTACTCCTCGGAGCCGAAGACGTAGGAGAACGCGATGTTGTCCTCGGTGGGGACGAAGTCGAACTCGAGCACAGCGGCATCGCGGGTCGAGCCCTCGACGATGTTGTCGAGGTCCGCATCGCCCGGAAGGCCGTGCGATGTCGTGGTCGACCCGGACTCGTTCGGGCCGAGCAGGGCGCCGTCTTCGCCGGCTGAGCCGGTTGTCAGGGTGACGCCGCTCTCGACGCCGAGGTCCGTGAATCCCGAGTAGCTGCCGGAGGCTTCCGGCGCGCCCGAGTAGGCGACATTCGAGACGGCGGTCTCGTCGCCGACGAGGGAGGCGACCAGCTCTTCGGGTGTCTGGGCGGTGAGGTCGGTGACGGTCTGCCCGGGCGAGGCGGCGGCGGTGCCGACTCCGACTCCGAGAAGAAGGACGGATGTTGCCCCTGCGGCGAGGGCGGTGCGGAGTCGCATGTGTTCTCCTGAGGATCTGTGGGTTTGGTGATGCTAAGCCGCTAGTTCGCTGAAAATCAAGAGAATCTTGGGAAACGGGACGGGCTCGTGCGTCCCGGGACCAGAAGGTGGGGCGGATGTGACTCGTGTGAATGCGCGCCACCCCGATGAGCCGCCGTTGGTGAGGGCTCGTCGACAGGTACGCTTGTCAGGTCATCAAGTCGTCCGAGGAGTGCGCCATTGAGCAATGAAGCTGCGACAACAGGCGAGGCCCGACTCCCGCTCGGGCTGTTCGTCGGCATCGACCGTTCGAGCCCCGTCCCGCTGTACCACCAGGTGTCGGAGCGCATCGAGAAGGCGATCCGAGACGACACGCTGCCTGCAGGGTCGAAGCTCGAGAACGAGATATCCCTCGGCCACCGCCTCGGCCTCTCTCGCCCGACGGTGCGCCGAGCGATCCAGGAGCTGGTCGACAAGGGACTCCTCGTCCGACGCCGCGGTGTGGGCACGCAGGTCGTGCACGGGCCCGTCACCCGCAACGTCGAGCTCACGAGCCTGTATGAGGATCTCGAGCGGTCCGCGCAGAAGCCGACGACGACGCTGCTCTCTCGCCGAGTCGAGGCCGCGACGCCCGAGCTCGCCGAGACCCTCGGCATCGAGGTCGGAAGCCCCACCCTGCACATCTCGCGCCTGCGCAGCGCGGATGGGGTCCCCCTTGCTGTGCTCGACAACGTGCTGCCAGAGCCGTTCGTCGAGCTCACCGAGGATGAGCTCATCCAGCACGGGCTCTACCAGCTGCTCCGCGCCCGCGGCGTCACCATGCGCATCGCCAAGCAGCGCATCGGTGCCAGGACAGCGTCTCGCGAGGAGGAGCGCCTTCTTGATCTCTCCGGCGGTGCAGCGGTGCTCACGATGTCCCGCGTCGCGTTCGACGCGACGGGTCGCGCCGTCGAGTACGGGCGGCACTGCTACCGGCCGGACCTCTACACGTTCGAGATCACGCTCGTCGAGCGGTGACCTGCGCTGACCTGCGCTGACGGGCGCTGACAGCGCTGACCCGCGCTGAAGTGGCGGGTTGGTCCTCGTCCGCGGGCCGATGACCACCGCCGGCAGCGCGAGTTCTCCGGGATGCGCGAGAAGACGCTGCCAGCCGATGTGCCCTCCGCGTGGGGTGCGGTCGGGCACATCGGCTGGCAGCGTCTGGCTGCCTTGGGGCCGAGGCTAGGCGCGGTTGGGGACCGCGAGCTCGCCCGTGAGGTACTGGGCGCGGCCGAAGCCGAACGTCCAGTCTTCTGGGCCGTTCTCGACGTAGCCGATGAAGACGTCGTTGCCCTCGACGCCCTGCTCGCCGAGTGCTTCGGCGATGCGAGCGTAGAGCGACTGCTTGGCCTCCGTGGTGCGGCCGCGCTGCGTGAAGATCTGGATCATGACGATGCCGTTCGAGCGGTCGAAGCCCAGTCCGGCGTCCTGGGCGATGATCTGGCCACCCTGGTGCTCGGTGATGATCTGGAACCGGTCGCGAGCGGGGATCCCGTACTCGGCGACGATGGCGTCGTGGATGGCGTCGGCGATGGACGAGATCTGCTCGGGCGTGCGGCCGGCGTTGACGTCGATGCGTACGAGAGGCATGGTGCGGTGTCCTTGAGGTCGAGGGGTGACATTCGTTGTCTGCTCACGAAGTCTACCTTCAAAAGTCCTAATGTCCTAACAAATACCGTCCGGGCTCTTGGGACCACGAGGGGCCGCATCCGAATGGATGCGGCCCCGGTGGCCAGGCGCGGAGCTCTCGCAGAAGAGTCCTGCCCAAGACGGAAGTCAGAGCGACGCCTCGAGGGCCGCGTCGGCGTCGAGGAGCACCGTCGCGGCGACCTCGAGCCCCTCGATGCGGCCGAGCGAGGTGTCCTCGTGCTCGATGTTGACCCACATCTCCGGGTCGACCTCGTGCAGGGCGCGGAGGAACTCGGTCCAGAACGCCGTGTCGTGGCCGCGGCCGAGGGCGACGAAGTCCCACGCTGAGTTCTTCGGCCACTCGTTCGCCCACTCGTCGCCACCGAGGTTGGTGCGCGGCTCGTCGGCGGACAGCTTGCGGAACTGGTTGTCCAGCACGCCGTAGATTGCGGCTGCCGGGTTCACGCGAACATCCTTCGCGGCCGCGTGGAAGACCCACTTGCCGAGGTCGCGGACGACGGCCACCGGGTCCATCTGCTGCCAGAAGAGGTGCGAGGCGTCGAGTTCGACGCCGATGTTCGTCGTGCCGGCCCGCTCGATGAGCTCGCGGAAGTTCGCCGGGTTGAAGGCGACGTTCTGCGGGTGGAGCTCGAGCGCCACCTTCACGCCGTGCTCGCGGGCGAGCTCGTCGATCTCGGCCCAGAACTTCGCGGCGACGTCGAGCTGGTAGTCGATGACGTCGAGCGCCGCCGAGTTCCAGGCGTTGACCACCCAGTTCACGGTCGTAGCTCCCGGCTCGCCACCGGGGAGGCCGGACATCGTGACGACGCGGTCCTGTCCGAGGCGGGCCGCGAGGCGGATCGACCGGCGGATGTCCTCGGCGTGCTTCTCGCCGATCGCGCGGTCGGGGTGCAGCGGGTTGCCGTTGCAGTTGAGGCCGGCGATCGAGACGCCGGTGCCCTCGAACTGGGCCAGGAACGCATCCCGTGCATCATCGCTCTCAAGGATCTCGTCGAAGTTCGGGATGTGGGTTGCCGGGAGGAAGCCGCCCGAGTTGAGCTCGATCCCCGTGAGGCCGAGGTCGGCGATGACCGTGATCGCCTCCGGCAGCGGCCGGTCGTGGAGGATCGCGTTGTAGACGCCGAGACGCATGTCAGGCTCCGATCTTGTGCGTGGTGGTGGGGTTGACGCGCACGGCCGAGCCGTTCGCGGCTGCTGATGTGGCGACGGCGTGGAGCAGCTCCATGTTGTGGATGCCTTCTTCGAAGCTGGCGCAGCGGGGGAGCGATGCATGCTCCGGGATGCCTGCGACCTCCTCGAGGAAGGAGCGCGCCTGGTAGACGAATGCGTCGTTCTGCCCGAAGCCGACACTCGGGGCGTCCATCGCGAGCCCGCCGGCGATGTAGGGGTGCTCCGGTCCGAGGATCACCTGCCGGTACCCGTTCTGGGCCGAGGGGACATCGTTCAGGAAGAGCTCGATCTCGGAGGGGCGACGCTGGTCGTACCTGGCGCCACCGTTCTCGCAGAAGACCTCGAAGATGAGGCTGTTGGCATGGCCGCGAGCCACACGGGAGACCTCGATGGTGCCAGCGCCGTCCGCGAACTTCAGTGAGAACGCGGCGTAGTCGTCGTTCTCGACGGACTCGAAGGTGTCGCTCACGGCCGCGTGGTCGTGGCCGAGGACGGCTCCGAGCGGCAGGGGGCGCTCGTGGATGACGGTGCTGAGCGTCCCGCCGCTGACCTCCTGGATCTCACCGCCAAGGAACTCCGCGATGTACGCCATGTGGCTCCCGACATCGGCCAGCGCGCCGCTTCCTGGTGCGCCCTTGAAGCGCCAGCTCATGGGGCCCTGTGGGTCGCAGGCGTAGTCCGTCCAGTAGCGCCCGCTGAAGTGGAGCAGCTTGCCGAGGGTGCCGTCCTGGATGAGCTGGCGGATGTGGGCGATGCCGGGGGATCGGCGGTAGGTGAAGCCCACGCGGGCGATGGAGTCGGCGCGCTCCGCGGCCTCGGCCATGGCGTAGGCGTCCTCGATGGAGTCGCTGAGGGGCTTCTCGCAGAGCACGTGCTTGCCGGCTGCGAGGAGGCCCTCGACGGCCTCTCGGTGCAGGGAGTTCGCGATGACGACGCTCACGACGTCGATGTCGTCGGCGGCCGCGATGGCCTGCCAGGACGAGTCGGTGCGCTCGTAGCCGAAGCGCTTGGCGGCGAGTGCGCCGAACTCCGGGTTGATGTCTCCGATGGAGACGAGGTGGATCTTGGGCAGCGTGGGGCTGTAGAGAGTGGATGCGACGCGGTACGCCGCGGCGTGTGCGCGCCCGGCCATGCCTGCGCCGATGACGGCGACGCCCAGTGAGGTGGACATTGGTTCTCCTGTGGTTCTGCGTGAGCTGGGATGGTGAGCGCAGGCGACCGACGACGGTGTTGGAGCGCTACACTGGAAGGTAGGTCATGAAACAATGTCCTGTCAAACGATCCGAGTTCGGAGTGTCGAATGCCACCCACGTCCCGCCAGAAGCGACCGACGATCTACGACGTCGCTGAGCGCGCCGGAGTCTCCAAGTCGCTGGTGTCGCTTGTGCTGCAGAACTCGACCCGAGTCAGCGACGAGAAGCGCGCGGCAGTGCGGACCGCGATCCAGGAACTCGGCTACCTGCCGAGCCGGGCGGCCACGGCGCTCGCGGGGAACCGCACACGCGCGATCGGCGTCATGATCGACGACTTCAGGAACCCCTGGTTCGTCGACCTCCTCGAGGGCATGCAGGAGGTGCTGAACGGGCCCGGCTTCCACGTGACGGTGGCTGACGCGAACCTGAACGCGCACCTCGAGCAGTCCCCGATCAGCGGCTTCCTCGCCGCAGGGGTCGAGGGTCTTGTCATCGGCGGTGACGTGGATGCGGTGCCTGCGGAGGGCTTCCCGGTGCCGACCGTCGTCGCGGGCAACCGGGCGACGGTGCCGGTCGGGGCCGACCTCGTGGCCAACGACGACGAAGCTGGCGCCCGCCTCGCCGTCGAGCACCTGCGGTCACTCGGCCACACGAGGATCGGGCATGTCACGGGCAGCGGGCGAGCGGCCGAACTCAGGCGCATGGCCTACGAGGCGGCCATGGTCGAGGCGGGGCTCCAGCCGCGCGTCGTCGGAGGCTCTGGTCCCACTGACCAGGACGAAGGGCGACGAGCCTCGCGCGAGCTGCTCGAGAACTGGCCGGAGACCACGGCCGTTTTCGCCGCGAACGACGTCATGGCGCTTGGCGTGCTCGGAACGCTCGACAAGCTCGGGATGCGGGTGCCGGACGACATCTCGATCGTCGGCTACGACGACTCGCACCTCGCGGGCGCCGAGCACCTGTCGCTCACCTCGGTCGACGACCGCAGTGCCGACGTGGGTCGTGTGGCGGCCGAGCTCCTGCTCGCGCGCATCGAAGGGCGCCGTCCGGAGGCCGGAGAGCGAGGCGAGGGAACGCGCAGGCTCATCCAGCCGATCCTCACGGTCCGGGGCTCGACCGCGTCCGCCGACGGCTCCGCCTGAGCTGCGCTCGCCGGCCGATGACGCGGCTCAACGGTCGCGTCGCGCCCCTGCCTCAGGTTCGAAGGCGAGCACGAGGGGAGCCTCCCAGCCCTGCTCCACGTACGCGCTCAGCACGCTCTCGCGCAGCTCGTCGACCTTCTCGGCTGGGTGCATCACGAACACGGAGCCGCCGAGGCCCGTGCCGGTCATGCGCGCGCTTGCAGCGCCGAGGTAGGTGGCCAGCTCCACGGTGAAGTCGATGCGCGCGGTCGAGACCTCGAAGTCATCCCGGAGCGACGCCTGCGACGCGGCGAGCAGGTGATTGCGCTCCTCGGGAGTCTCGCCCGTGCGCATGAGCTTCGTGAACTCCAGCGTGCGAGCGATCTCGGAGACGACGTGGCGGGCGCGCCTGAAGACGACCTCGTCGAGCTTGTCCGCAGCCGCGTCGAGTTCAGCAGGTCGCACCTCGCGCAGCGTCTGGCAGCCGAGCGCCTCGGCAGCCCTGGCGCAGTCCTCGGCCCTCGATGCGAACTCCGCCGACCAGTTGCGGTGCGATTCCCGCGTGTCGATGAGCACGCGGACCAGGCCGGACTCGGCTGGTCGCGGCGCTGGCAGGATGGAGACGTCGGACCCGCGCGCGTCGAAGAAGACGTCCTCATCGCTGCGCGCGGCGTGCACGGTGATGTGATCGCTCAGGCCGCCGGGCGCGCCGACGATGTCGGCCTCGGTCTGTCGGCCGATCTCCGCGAGCTCCTCGACGTTCATGCCGAGGCCCCAGAAGTCGTTGAGGGCCGTGCTGATGGTGGCGCACACGGAGGCGGAGGAGGCGAGGCCAGCCCCGATGGGCACGTCCGTCGTCAGGAAGATGTCGAGGCCGGTGCCCAGGAAGAAGGGCACCCCGGGGTCCGTCTCGTCGTCGTCGCCGCGAGTGCCTTCCGGCGGGTTCTCACGAGCGAAGCGCAGCATGCTCGAGACCGCTCCGAGCGGGTACGCACGCCAATCCTTGGTGGGGATCTCCGAGGAGATCGACCGCAGGTCGGTCACAGCCTCCTCGGTGGAGAGATCGGTGACGATGCGGATGCGGCCGTCGTCACGCGGCGCGATCGCCGCGCTCGAGCGGAGGGGGATGGCGCACCCGTAGCCGACGCCATCCTGCAGGTCGGTGTGGTCGCCCATGATGCTGACGCGACCCGGCGCGGACCAGACTCCGAGGGGTTCGCGCTCGAAGGCGGCCCGGAAGCCCTCACAGACGATCGTCGTCAGGTCTCTGCTCATCTCGTCACCGTTTCTCAGGCATGGGCGAATGGGCGTCCGCCCCTGTGCATGCGCAGGGCGATTCTAATAACTGCGTCCTGAACGAGTGCCGAAACTCCAGCGGGCGAGCCGCGCACCCGAACGGAACGGGCCGTCCATCTGGTCGGGACTGGTCTCGCGTGCTAGAGTCGGACCTTCGTGGGTCCTATTTCCCACAATCGTCGTACCGTTTGTTGTTCGAGGGCACCTTTCCTGCCTCGGCACGATTTCACGAGTTGCGGCGAACGGGCACATTCGCCCGCATCATCGCCGCAAGAGCGCAGCACTCGAGTGTTGTGCGTTCTCTGCGTGCTGATTGAAAGGCAAGACCTCCATATGACGGAAACAACCTCAACTTTCGCCGAGCTCGGCGTCCCCAAGTCCCTCGTGAGCGTGCTCGATGCAGCAGGCAAGCACGAAGCCTTCCCGATCCAGCAGTCCACACTCCCGAGCACCCTCGCTGGCCGCGACGTCCTCGGCCGTGGCAAGACGGGCTCCGGCAAGACGCTCGCGTTCGCGATCCCGCTCGTGGCCCGCCTCGCCGGTGCCGTGTCCGGTGGCAAGCGCCGCCCGGGCCGTCCGCTCGGCCTCGTGCTGCTCCCCACCCGCGAGCTCGCAACCCAGGTCGCAGCGGTCATCGAGCCGCTCGCCAAGGCCGCAGGCCTCACCGTGACCACCGTCTTCGGCGGCGTCTCGCAGCGTCCGCAGGAGACCGCGTTCCGCAACGGCGTCGACATCGTCGTGGCCTGCCCCGGACGCCTCGACGACCTCATGAAGCAGCGCATCGTGAACCTCGACGCCGTCGAGGTCACCGTGCTCGACGAGGCCGACCACATGGCCGACCTGGGCTTCCTGCCCGTCGTCACGCGCATCATGAACGCCACGCCGCAGAGCGGGCAGCGCCTCCTCTTCTCTGCCACGCTCGACAACGGCGTGGACAAGCTCGTCAAGAAGTTCCTCAACGACCCGATCCTCCACTCGGTGGACGAGTCGAACTCGCACGTCGCCGCCATGACGCACCACGTCTACGAGACGGAGACGCCCGAGGCGAAGACGGCGCTCGTGCACGCCCTCGCCAGTGGCAAGGGCCGCCGCATCATGTTCATGCGCACCAAGCACCAGGCGAAGAAGCTCGCCAAGCAGCTGACCGCGGCCGGCATCCCGGCCGTCGACCTGCACGGCAACCTCTCGCAGAACGCCCGCGACCGCAACCTCGCGGCGTTCTCCGGCGGCGAGGTCAACGTGCTCGTCGCGACCGACGTCGCCGCACGCGGCGTGCACGTCGACGCCATCGAGCTCGTCGTCCACGTCGACCCGCCGGCAGAGCACAAGGCGTACCTGCACCGCTCCGGCCGCACGGCACGCGCGGGCTCCGAGGGCGACGTCGTCACCCTCATGCTCCCGAGCCAGCGCAAGGACACGGAGATGCTGCTCCGTCGCGCGAAGATCGGCGTGACCCCGCAGCGCGCCAACGTCAACTCGCCGTTCGTGGCCGAGCTCGTCGGCGAAGTCGCCCCGACCGTGCGCCCCGTTCCGGGCGGACCGGGATCCGGCAACGTCGAGGTCAGCCAGGGCCGCGGCACCTCGCAGGGAGCGAACGCGCGCCGCAAGCGCGACAACGCCTCCTCGCGTGGTGGCGCATCGCGTGGCGGATCGAGCACCGGCGGTGGCCGTGGCCGCGGCGGGTCCTCATCGCAGACCTCCTCCTCGTCGTCCGCGTCGCGCCCCGCGCGCTCGCAGGGTGGAGAGGGTGCAGCCCAGGGCCAGCGCCGCGGCGAGGGTCGCCCGCGCCGCGCAGGCACCACCTCCGCAGCGGCTCCGTCGCGCGGTGGCGGCGAGCGCGGCTCGCGTCGCGCCAGCTGGTCCTCCGGCCAGTAGTCAGCGCCAGACGCACAGCATCCCCGAACGGGCGGCCCGAGCAATCGGTCCGCCCGTTCGTGCTCTGCCCGCGCCGCTCGCCGGTCTGCCCGCATTCGGAGTCCATCCACGTGGGAGATGCGGCTTTGATCGCGCAGGAAGCGGCAGCTCTCGTCTGGATGTGTGGATGCCAAGGGCGCTGCGCAGGCAGGCGCTGAGTCGGCTCAGGCGGGGGAGCCGCTCACCAGGTGGGCGGTGAGGGCGTCGAGGTGGCCTCGCACGGCGGCCGGGCCGTCGTGCTCGAGCAGGGTGAGGTAGGCCTCGTGGTCGTCGGCCAGCCCCGTGGCCTCGTAGTGCTCGTGCGCTCCCGCCAGCAGCAGGCGGACCTCGCTCTCGAGTGATCGCGAGGCCTCGCTGATCCGGGGACTCCCGGCCGCGTCGACGATGGCCTGGTGCACGGCGGCGTGCGCCGCCTCGAGCAGGCGCCAGGACTGCGCATCGCTCGCCTCGATCTCCCGCAATCGGGCGATCTTCGACTGGATCGGCTGCCGCACGGCCAGCGGCCACCCGCCTGCGTGCCTCGAGTTCAGGATGCGCACGGCCTCGGATTCGAGCGCGCAGCGCAGATCCTGCATGGCCCTGATCTCCGCGTCGTCGAGCTTCGTGACCTCGACCCCCTTGTAGGGAGCGGAGTGGACAAGCCGTTCCGCGCCCAGCGCGGCGAGGGCCGTGCGCACCGTGTGCCGCGACACTCCGAACTCGTCCGCGAGGTGCTCCTCGCGCAGCGACTGGCCGCGGGCGTAGCTGCCCTCGAGGATGCGCTCGCGAAGCGTCGTGGCGAGCTTCGAGGCGGCGGTCAGTCGTGGCGTTGCGTCAGGCGCTCCAGCACGCGTCATCGCTGCTGCCGCTCCGCCGAATCTGCGTCCGGATGGATGCCAGCCGCAGCCGCAGCCGCGCCCGTTGTCGCGCCGTTCACGGCGAGTCTCATCTTCGTCGCAGGTGAGAACCGCTGGAAGGCAGCGGTGGACCCCAGCACCAGCACCACGATTCCTGCCGCGAGCACGATGAGGCCGAGGGCTTCGAGGCCCGCGAGCTGCTCGCGAAGCACGAGGAGCCCCAGGATGCTCGCGGTCAGCGGCTCCGCGAGCGTCAGTGTCGAGACGGTCGCTGCCTGCAGCTTCGCGAGGCCAGCCCCGAAGCACAGGTAGGCGATGGTCGTCGTGACGACACCGAGCCAGGCCGCGGTCGCGAGCCCGGCCGGCGTGAGCATCCACTCGGCCCCGCTCGCGAGGAGCAGGGGAACGCTGACGATGCCGGCGACACCGAAGACGACGCCCATGGTGCCGTCGGCGCTCCAGCCTCGGTTCATGAGCGCCTTCGCCGAGAGCGTGTAGACGCTGTAGCTCGCGCCGGCACCGATCGACGCCGCGATCCCGGCGAGGTTCGCTCCGCCCGCGTCTCCTGCGCCAGCCGCCGCGATGAGCGCGACGCCGAGGACGGCGATCGCGGTCGCGACGCCCCAGCTCAGTCCGGGAAAGCGGCGTTCGAGCGCCCACTGCAGCAGTCCCGTGAGGACCGGTGCTGATCCGAGCGCGAGGACGGTGCCGACTGCCACGCCGCTGCCTGCCGTGCCCGCGAAGAACAGCGGCTGGTAGAGGAGCACACCGAGCGCGCCCAGGGAGATCAGACCGAGATGGGCACGATTCGGTCGGCGGATCCGGGCTGCGTCCGGCGTGAACTTCGCGGTTGTTCCGCGGGCTCCGCGGCGATGCCGCACAGCGAACAGCGCCCAGGCGCCGAGGAGCGTCCCGCCGATGGCGAGACGGGCGGAGCCCAGCGAGAACGCGCTCACCTCCGGCGCGCCGAGCGCCTGCGCCGTCCCGGTCGTGCCGAAGCAGACGGCGGCGAGGAGGACGAGGAGGAGAGGCACCACGAACAGATTGTTACACAATCCGTCGTGCGCGTGGGGTGCATCCGAAGACGAGTGATGGGCCCGGCCGGAACGGCCGAGCCCATCGCTCATTGCTGCAGAGGGGGTTACTTCTTCGCGGTCGGAAGGAAGATCGCGCCGGTCGTGACGCCCTCATCCAGTGACTCGAGCGTGCGGCCGCGGGTCTCCGGGATCTGCGTTGCGACGAAGATGAGCGCGACCACGTTCAGCGCGCCGAACAGGAAGAAGGTTCCAGTGATGCCCATTCCGTCGACGAGCGAGGGGAAGTACAGCGAGAGGAAGCCGTTCGCGACCCAGAGGAAGAAGATCGAGACGCCCATGCCGATGCCGCGCATGTGCAGCGGGAAGACCTCGGAGAGGTAGACCCAGACGGCCACGTTGAGGAACGTCTGCATCGACCCGACGAACGCGACGACGAGGAACAGGATGACCCAGGGGCGCAGCGGGTTGCCGACCTCGAGCAGCATCGAAGACAGGCCGATGAGCAGGTGGCAGATCGTCGTCAGCGTGAAGCCGATGATGAACGTCTTGCGGCGGTCGAACTTGTCCATGTAGGAGAGCGCGATGAATGCACCGACCACGGCGATGACGCCTGGCGCGATGTTGGCGATGAGGGCCGCGCTCGAGTCGAAGCCGGACTCGATGAGCACGATCTGGCCGTAGTACATGATCGAGTTGATGCCCGTGAGCTGCTGGGCGACACCGAGTCCGATGCCGACGAGCAGGATGCGCAGGAGCCACTTGTTCTTGAGGATGGCTGCGAAGCCGACCTGCTTCTCCTGGCCCTCTTCCAGCGCGACCTTCTCGACCTGTGCGAGCTCAGCTTCGGCGCGCTCGGGTGAGCGGACGGTCTTGAGCACCTCGAGCGCCTCGGCGTCGCGGCCCTTCTCGACGAGCCAGCGGGGTGATTCCGGCATGCGCAGCATGCCGAAGAAGAGGCAGATGGCCGGGATGGCGCAGATGGCGAACATGATGCGCCAGACGCCGTCGAGGTGTCCGAGCGTGTTGCCGAGGATGGCGTTGATGATGAACGCGGAGAGCTGTCCGATGACGATGGCGGCTTCGTTGCGGCCTGAGATCGACCCGCGGATCTCGTAGGGTGCCAGCTCGGCCAAGAAGACCGGGACGACCGTGGACGCTCCGCCGACGGCAAGACCGAGGAGGATGCGGCCGACGACGAGCACCTCGAAGTTCGGGGTGAAGACGACGACGAGCGTGCCGAGGAAGAAGAGCACGGCGAGCATGATGATGGTCTTGCGGCGGCCCCAGCCGTCGGAGAGGCGGCCGCAGAAGATCGCGCCGATGGCGGCCGCGAAGACGAGCGAGCTCGTGACGACGCCTTCGGTGAGCGGCGTCAGACCGAGCTCCTCGGTCATGGGGTTCAGGGCGCCGTTGATGACACCGGTGTCGTAGCCGAAGAGGAGACCGCCGAAGCACGCGACGATCGAGATCAGCCCGAGCCGCGAACGGTGCGGCCCAGCTGTGAGGGGCGGAAGTGATTTCTCGGCGGTATTGCCCGCCGGATGCGATGAGGCCATTTGGACGTCCTTGTCGTGGATGCTGCGAGGTGGAGCAAGGTTGTGCGGTGCTGCTGGCGCGTCTTCTGCGAACGCGTGTCTTGATGGTAACCGAAGAATGACGTGATGTGAATATGTCCTGACAAATTTGTCGAGAGTGACAATGGCCCCGCAGCTCAGAGCTGCGGGGCCACACAGTGTCAGGAGGAGGCGACAAGCTCCCGGATCTTCTCGAGCTGGAACTTCGAGACCTCGTCGGCCCGCTCGTCCTCTGCGAAGACGTTCGAGACGATGAGCGCGTCCGGGCGGTCGAGGTACCCGACCTGCTTCAGCGTCGCGAAGAGCTCCGCGAAGTCGACGTCGCCGTCGCCGATGCGGAGGTGCTGGTGGATGCGCGCCTCGTTCCCTGGAGGGTTCGAGATGTAGCGCAGGCCGTGCGACCGGTGGTGGTCGAACGTGTCCGCCGTGTAGACGGCGCCGAGCCGCTCACCCAGTTCGGGGAGCAGCGTCCTCGCCCGGTCGCCGTAGTGGAAGGTGTGCGAGGCGACGTAGACGAAGCCCACGTTCTTGCTGTTCAGACCGCGGATGACGCGCCACCCCTCGAGCCCGTCCTCGACGAAGTCGTTGGGGTGCGGGTCGATGTTGAGCTGGATGCCCTCGCGCTCGAGGATCGGCAGCAGCGTCTCCATCGAGCGGTGGAAGGCGTCCTCCGACTCGTTGAACTGGGAGGGCTCTCCGCTGAACTCCGTGTTGATCACGGGGATCTCGAGCAGCGACGCCAACTCGATGACCCGCGTGAAGTTGCGGACCGCCGCGAGGCGGCCGGCTTCCTCCGGCCCCGAGATGCGCTGCACCGGCAGGATGGCGGGGATCTTGACCCCTGCATCCGCCGCCCGCTTCTTGAACTTCAGCGCGTACGCGTCGTCGGCCGACGGGTGACGGAAGAACCAGGAGAAGTCGGGGTGGGGCGTGATCTGCAGGTACTCGTAGCCGAGGCGGGCTGCGATGTCCGGGAACTCGAGGAAGCCGGCGTCGTGGTGGAACGGCGTCGGGTCCAGTGCGATGCGAACCATGGGGTCTCTCCTTACGCCTTGTCGTAGAACGCGGGGCGCTCGACCTGCTGGACCTCGACGATGCCACCGTCGAACGCCTTCACGCCGGCCTCGCAGGCGAGCGCGACGCGGTAGCCGTGCCACGCGTCCGGGCCGTCGATGGTTCCGCGGGCGACCGCATCCACCCAGCGCTGGATCTGCACGTCGTAGGCGGCCGCGAAGCGGGTCACGAACGAGCGGTGCTCCTCCTTCGCGAACGAGCCGTCCGACCAGGTCTGCACTCCGTTGGCCTGGCCGATGCGGGCGAGCCCGTTCGAGAACACTGCCTCGGTCGCGACCTGGTAGCCGAACTTGATGCTGACGTTCATCTCGACGTCGACGAGGATGCCGTTCTCGAGCTCCATGAGCACGAGGATCGGCTCGCGGAGGCGCTCGGGCGAGTTCGGGTTGCGACGCATGTACTTGATCTCGATGCTGCGGATCTCGCTGCCCGCGAGCCACGGGATGACATCGAGTTCGTGCACGACCGAGTCGTTGATGAGCATGTCCTGCGTGTACGTCTCGGGCACGTCGGGGTTGCGGTGCACGGCGCGCAGCGCGAGCAGCTCGCCTGCCTCGCCCGAGGCGATGATCTCGCGCAGGCGGGCGTACTCGGCGTCGAAGCGGCGCATGAAGCCGAGTTGGATGAGCGGTCGGTCCGACGCGGCCATCTCGGCCTCGACGACGCGCAGGGACGACGCGGAGTCTGCCGTCAGCGGCTTCTCGCACAGGATGGGGAGCTTCGCCGCGAGGGCGGGCAGGAGCACGGGCTCGTGGAACTTGCCTGGCGTCGCGATGACCACCGCGTCGACGGCGTTCGCCGCGATGGCGTCCTCGATGCTCGTGAACCACTGCGCGCCCGGCGCGTTCTGCAGGGCCGCGGTGCCGCGTCCCTCGTCCGGCTCGATGACGGCCGCGACGCTGGCACCGCTGATGCGCTTCGTGATGCGGGCGATGTGGTCTGCGCCCATGAGGCCGGCGCCGACGACGCCGACGCGGAGGTCAGTTGAAGTCATGTCGATGGTTCCTGTTCTTCTCTGGCGCTACTTCGCGCGGGCTGCCGGCGTGGAGCCGCAGATGTGCTTGAGCGTGCGCTCGGCGATCGGGTACGGGCGGTCGGCCGAGCAGCCGAACATGTCCTGCTCGACGATGCCGAAGATGTTCGGGTCGATCTCGGCGGCACGGGCCACGATGGGGCCGAGCTCCGGGATGCCGTTCGGCGGCTCGACCATGATCATGTCGGCTGCGGCCTCGGCCCACGGAACATCGTTCTTGAGGACGTCGAACAGGCGGTCAGGATCGACCTGCTTGAGGTGCAGGTAGCCGATGCGCTCGGGGTAGGCGTTCATGAGGCGCAGGCTGTCGCCGCCGTAGTACGAGAAGTGACCCGTGTCGAGGCAGAGGTTCGTGTACCGAGCGTCGGTCTCGGTGAGCAGGCGCTCGACCTCGCGGTACGTGCCGACGTGGCTGTCGGCGTGCGAGTGGAACTGCTGCTTGACGCCGTACTCCTCGAGGAGTGCCTTGCCGAGGCGGTCATGGCCGGCCGCGAGGCGCGTCCACTGCTCGGCGTCGAGCGTGCGGGGCTCCTTCGCCTGGCCCGTGATGTCGTCACGCCACATGTCGGGGATCGTCACGAGGTGCTCGGCGCCGAGCTTCGAGGCAAGCCCCGCGACGGCGATGGCCTGGTCCCAGGCGCGCTGCCACTGGCTCTCGTCCTCGTTGTGGAAACCCGTGAAGACGGTTCCGGCCGAGAGCTTCAGGCCGCGCGACTCGAGTTCGTCGGAGAGCTGGTTGGGGTCGGTGGGGAGGTAGCCGTACGGGCCGAGCTCGATCCACGTGTAACCGGCCTTGACGACCTCGTCGAGGAAGGTCTGCCACGGGATCTGGCCCGGGTGGTCGGGGAGCCAGATGCCCCAGGAGTCAGGTGCGGTTCCGATTCGGATGCTCTGCGACATCGTCGTCTGCTTTCTGTTGAGGGTCGTTCGGGGAGGTCGAGAAGAGGGTGTTGTCGTGGCGTCAGCCGAGGAGCGGCCGCTGGGCGGCCTTCTGCTCCTTGTAGGCCTCGAGCGCGCTCTTCGTGGAGTCGAGCGTGGAGGTCTCGGCGACCGGCACATCCCACCATCCTTCGCCGTCGGGGGCGTAGAGGAGCGGGTTGCTGTTGATGTGGATGAGGGTCGAGGTGTCAGATGCCTTCGCCGCGGCCATGGCGTCGCGCAGGTCGCTGATGGCGTTGGCGCTCGGCTCGATCTCGATCGTGGTGATGCCGTAGCTGCGCGCGTTGGCGGCGAGGTCGACGGGGAGGATCTCGTCGCCCTGGAAGTTCGAGCCGGCCTCGTCGAAGGCGCGGTACCAGGTGCCGAAGCGCTCGGAGCCGACCGTCTCGGAGAGGTGGCCGATGGAGGCGTAGCCGTGGTTCTGGATCAGCACGACGATGATCTTGATGCCCTCGGCGACGGCAGTCACGAGCTCGGTGTGGAGCATGAGGTACGAGCCGTCGCCGACCATGACGATCACGTCGCGGTCGGGAGCCGCGCGGCGCACGCCCATGCCGCCTGCGATCTCGTAGCCCATGCAGGAGAACGCGTACTCGAC
This sequence comes from Pseudoclavibacter sp. JAI123, assembly GCF_013409665.1. Classification (NCBI taxonomy): domain Bacteria; kingdom Bacillati; phylum Actinomycetota; class Actinomycetes; order Micrococcales; family Microbacteriaceae; genus Pseudoclavibacter; species Pseudoclavibacter sp. JAI123. Next base: position 335,770 of record NZ_JACCCM010000002.1, read on the forward strand.
GTGGTAGCCGAGCGGGTCGCGCACGCGCCAGAGCTTGTGCAGGTCGCCCGGCAGGGAGCCGGCGGCCTGGACGACGACGTCGCGCGGGTCGCTTGCGCCCTGCACAGCGCCGATGATCTCGGGCTGGCCCGGCAGCTCGAGGCCGCTCGGCTCGAACGCGGCGTCGACGGCCGCATCCCACCCGCTCTTCTCGGCGGCGATCTGCCGCGAGTAGTCGTCGCTCACGCGGAACCCGGAGAGGGCGCCGATGAGCTTCACGAGCGTCTCGCGCGCATCCGCCACGACGGGCAGCTGCGAGCCGTGCTTGTAGGCGTCGAAGGCGGCCACGTTGATGTTGACGAAGCGCACGCCGTCGTTCTGGAACACCGTGCGGCTTGCCGTCGTGAAGTCGCTGTAGCGCGTGCCGATGCCGATGACGACGTCGGCCTGCGCCGCGAGGCGGTTCGCGGCGGTCGTGCCGGTGGCTCCGATGCCGCCGAGGTACTGCGGGTGGTCCCAGTCGAGGGACCCGCCGCCGGCTTGGCTCGTGCCGACCGGGATGCCGGTGGCCTCGACGAAAGCGCGCAGCTCGTCCTCAGCTCCCGAGTAGATGACGCCGCCGCCCGCGACGATGATCGGGTTCTTCGCGTTCTTGATCGCCTCGACAGCACGGGCGAGCGGACCGGCCTCGGGGAGGGGACGGCGGATGTGCCACTCGCGCTCCTCGAGGAAGGCGAGCGGCACGTCGATGAGCTCGGCCTGGACGTCCTCCGGCAGCGCGATCGTCACGGCACCCGTCTCGGCAGGGTCGGTGAGGACGCGCATGGCGGCGAGTGCGATCGAGAACAGCTGCTCGGGGCGCTGCACGCGGTCGAAGAAGCGGGAGAGGGGACGGAACGCATCCGTCACCTGGATGCCCGTGTCGTGCGGGAACTCGAGCTGCTGCAGCACGGGGTCGGAGACGCGCGTCGCGAAGGTGTCGCTCGGCAGGAGCAGTGCCGGCAGGCGGTTGGCCGTCGCGAGGGCGGCACCCGTGAGCATGTTGGCGGCGCCCGGTCCGACGGATGCGGCGCTCGCGTACGTCGCGCGGCGGCGCCGCATGCGCGCGTAGCCCACCGACTGGTGCACCATCGCCTGCTCATTGCGCGCCTGGAAGTACGGCATGAGGCTCGGGTCTTCGACGTTGGCCTGCTTGAGCGCCTGGCCGATGCCGGCGACATTGCCGTGGCCGAAGATCCCGAACATGCCGGGGATCGTGCGCTCGCGCACGTCGCCGTCGACGGTGTACTGCTTGCCGAGGAACTCGACGAGCGCCTGGCCGACGGTCATTCGCTTGGTTGACATCTGCGTCATCTTTCTGCGTTGGTACTGAGCTGGTGCTGGTGCTGGTGCTGGTGCGCTGGAAGCGCGGCGTTACTGCTGGGGGCCGTAGGGGAGGCGGGAGTCGAACTCCTGGGAGGTCCACTGCTCGCGCACCCAGCCGTGGGCCGGGTCGTCGCTGATGAGCCATTCGCGCGCCTCATCTGGGCCGGCCATGACGTTGAGGTAGTACAGGTCGTAGCCTGGGGCCGCGACGGCGGGGCCGTGGTAGCCGAACGGGACCAGCGCGATGTCTCCCGTGCGCACGATCTCGTTGATGGAGATCTCACCCGCCGGCGACGTGTAGGTCGCGAACATGCCGAAGGCGTCAGCGCCCTCGGGGACCGTCGCGTTCTTGGTGGGCTCGCTCTCGAAGTAGTAGATCTCCTCGAGGCGGCTCTCGTGGCCCGGGTGGTGCTCGTCGTGCTTGTGGGGCGGGTACGACGACCAGTTCTCGGCCGGTGTGATGACCTCGCACACGATGAGCTTGGCGGCCTGCAGCGAGCCGGGGATGCCGAAGTTCTGCACCTGCCGGCTCGAGCGGCCGGCGCCGCGCAGCTCGACCGGCACGTCGCCCTTGCGGAGCACCTGGAACGGGAAGACCTGGGTCGTCGGCGCCTCGGCGACGGCGACCCTGCCGTTCCCCGTGACGACGGCACTGGTGCCGACGGGCAGGTAGGCGACGTCTGCCGGACCGTCGAAGACCGAGGGGCGGCCCTCGAGCTCGACGGATGCGGGCGCATCCGCCCCGTCGAGCTCGAGGGCCGCGTCTCCGCGGAGGGGGATGACCATTCGCTCAATGTCGCCTGCGGGCAGCTCGAGGCGCACACCATCGGAGAGGTCTGCGACTCGGATGCCCGTGTGTTCCCAGCCGGGGAGCGTCGCATCGACGACGCTCTCCCAGCCGTCTCGCGAGAGGGCTCCGCGGGCCCTGAACCAGGTGTTCTCTGCTGCTGCGTGTGAGGACATTGCTCGTGAGTCTTTCTAGGTGCGAATGGTCTGGCTAGCCGGTGGAGGCTAGTCGTTCTGGGCTGCTCAGTCGTTCTCGGGGAAGCCGAGGTTGATGCCGCCGTGCTTGGCGGGGTCGAGCCAGCGGCTGGTGACGGCTTTCTCGCGGGTGTAGAAGTGGAAGCCCTGGAGGCCGTAGGCCTTGGAGTCGCCGAACGCGGAGTCTTTCCAGCCGCCGAAGGAGTAGTAGGCGACGGGGACGGGGATGGGCACGTTGATGCCGATCATGCCGACCTGGATCTCGTTCTGGAAGCGGCGGGCGGCGCCGCCGTCGTTGGTGAAGATCGCGGTGCCGTTGCCGAACTGGCCGGTGTTGATGAGCTCCACGCCCTCCTCGAACGACTTGACGCGGACGATGCCGAGGACGGGGCCGAAGATCTCTTCCGTGTAGGCGCGGCTGGTGGTGGGGAGGTTGTCGATGAGGGTCGGGCCGAGCCAGAACCCGCCGTCGGCGCCTTCCGCCTTGATCTCGCGGCCGTCGACGAGCACGTCCGCGCCGTCGTCTTTCGCGATCTGGATGTAGGAGGCGATCTTGTCGCGGTGCACTTCCGAGACGATGGGGCCCATGTCGGGCTCCGTGTGGGTGTCGGTGGGGGTGCCGTCGCCGATGCGGAGCTTCGCGATGCGCTCCTTCACCTTCTCGATGAGCTGGTCGGCGACGGGCTCGATCGCGAGGACCACGCTGATGGCCATGCACCGCTCGCCCGCGGAGCCGTAGCCGGCGTTGATGGCCTGGTCGGCGACGAGGTCGAGGTCGGCGTCGGGGAGCACGAGCATGTGGTTCTTCGCCCCACCGAGCGCCTGGACCCTTTTACCGTTCTTGGAGGCGGTCTCGTAGATGTACTGCGCGATGGGCGTGGAGCCGACAAAGCTGATCGCGGCGACGTCGTCGTGGTTCAGGAGGCCGTCGACGGCCTGCTTGTCGCCGTGGAGGACGTTGAAGACACCGTCGGGGAGGCCGGCTTCCTTCCAGAGCTCCGCGAGCCAGAGCGCCGCGGAGGGGTCCTTCTCGGAGGGCTTGAGCACGACCGTGTTGCCGACGGCGATCGCGATGGGGAAGAACCACATGGGCACCATCGCGGGGAAGTTGAAGGGGCTGATGATGCCGACCACGCCGAGCGCCTGCTTGATGGAGAACACATCCACACCGGTGGACGCGTTCTCGGTGAAGTCGCCCTTCATGATGTGGGGGAACCCGGTCGCGAGCTCCACGACCTCGAGGCCGCGCTGGATCTCACCGGCCGCGTCGGACACGACCTTGCCGTGCTCGGACGTGATGATCTTCGCGAGCTCGAGCTTCCGCTCGTTCAGCAGCTCGCGGAACTTGAAGATGATGTTCTGGCGCTTCGCGATCGAGGTGTTGGACCAGCCGGGGAACGCGGCCTTCGCGGCGGCGATCGCTGCGTTGATCTCGGCGTCGTCGGCGAGAGCGACGTTGCCCGTCGCGGTGCCGAGGGCGGGGTTGAAGACCGGCGAGGTGCGCGCCGGCGCGGTGGTTGAGTAAGCGCCGTCGATCCAGTGCCGGATCGTGGGCAGAGCAGTGTCAGTCATTGATCTTCCTTCGCTGTGGTGCACCGGGTTGGGAGCGGCGCGAGTGGATGCGGCAGCTGCCGCGACGTGAGGGTGTCGGCGGTCCGAGCTCAGCTCGGGGTATGCACGAGGCGCGCGGCCGTGTCGACGGCCGCCGCGACGTCGCCGTCTGCGGGATAGAGGAGGGTGCGGCCGACGACGAGGCCGCGAACTCCGGGAAGCGCGAGGGCCTCGGCCCACTTCGCGTAGACCGCTTCCTGGTCGCCGTTCGGCTCTCCGCCGAGCAACAGCGTCGGCATGGTCGTCGCCGCCATCACGCGCTCCATCTCGGGGACGACGGGCAGCTTCATCCAGGTCGACCCGGAGCTGTTGCCGAGACCCGAGGCGATGGCGATCGAGGTGATGACGGCGTCCGCCGAGAGGTCGTTGACGATCCGCCCGTCCTTCCACTCACTCATGAACGGCTCGAGCATGATCGGCAGGGAGGCCGCCGCCGCGTCGTCGACGGCGCGTGCGTTGGCCTCGAGCGTCGAGACCGTGCCCGCGTCGGAGAGGTTCACCCGCAGGAGGGTCTTCGCGAAGTCGATGCCGTCGCGCACCATCGAGTCGACGTCGTACCCGGTGAAGCGGTCGTCCATCTCGAAGCTCGCGCCCCGGAGTCCGCCGCGGTTCATGGAGCCGACGATGAGCTTGTCGTCGAGGGCACCGAGCAGGGCGAGATCGTCGATGACGTCGGGCGTGCCGAGCACGCCATCGACACCAGGGCGGGAGAGGGCGAGCGCGAGGCGGTCGAGCAGGTCGTAGCGATCGGCCATGGCCATGGCGTCGTCGCGGACGCCGAGCGCGCCGCGCGCCGGGTGGTCGGCCGCCACGAAGAAGAGCCTGCGGTCTTCTGGAAGCAGCGAAGTCCGGCGCTTCCGGCCGGCGAGCGCCTCGCGCAGGGCCGAAGGGCCGTCAGCTCGTGCGTCGCGGAGCTTCTCGAAGGCGGCCTCGTCGAGGATCCGGTACTGCTCAGGCAAGGGAGTTCTCCTTCAGGATCTCGTCGACCTCCGCCGTCGATGGCATGGCGGTCGAGCACTCGAGTCGCGAGGCCACGATGGCCCCGGCGACGTTCGCGAAGCGCAGGATGTGCTCGAGGTCCCAGCCGGCGATGAGGCCCTTGCAGAACGCGCCGCCGAAGCTGTCGCCGGCTCCGAGGCCGTTGATGACGTCGACGAAGTGCGTCGGCACCTCGATGGATCCCTCTCGGGTCTTGGCGAGGACGCCGCGCGGGCCCTGCTTGACGACCGCGATGTCGACTCCTCGCTCGAGGAGCGCATCCGCTGCCCGCTGGGGCTCGGTCTCACCGACGGCGACCTCGCACTCCTCCTTGTTGCCGATGGCGATCGTCGACTGCGCGAGGATCGGCTCGATCGCGGCCGTCGCAGTTGCGGCATCCGGCCAGAACATGGCGCGGTAGTCGAGGTCGAGGATGGTGTGGTCGCGGCGGGCACGAGCGGCGAATGCAGCGTGGTGCGCGGCCCGGCTCGGCTCCTCGGAGAGGCCGGTGACGGTCGCCCAGAAGATCTTGGCGTCGCGGATCGCGTCGAGGTCGAGCGTCTCGGCCTCGATGTTGAGATCCGGTGCCTTGGGCTGCCGGTAGAAGTAGAGGGGGAAGTCGTCAGGCGGGAAGATCTCGCAGAACGTGACCGGAGTGGCGAGCGAGTCGTCACTCGTCACGAAGTCGCTCCTGACGCCGAGGCGCTCGAGCTCCCGCACGATGTAGCGGCCGAAGGGGTCGTCACCCGTGCGGGTGATGACCGCGGAGTTCAGGCCGTGCTTGGCGCCCGCGACCGCGACGTTCGTCGCACTGCCGCCGAGGAACTTCCCGAATGTGGAGACATCCTCGAGCCCGACTCCGGTCTGGAGAGGGTAGATGTCGACGCCAACACGGCCGAGCGTGATGAGGTCGAACGCTGACGTTGCTGTTGTAGTGGTCATACGGCTCTGTACAACTTTCAGTCCGATGGTGAACGAGGACGAGAGTCAGCATACACCTATTGTCCTGACAAAGTAACAAAGTCGAACGGTCACCCTCATCGGCCCGATCTCCGGCCGCCGTTCGGCGTGCGTCAGGCCTTGAGTTCCTCGATGAGCGAGTCGACGACGGGGACAAGCGCGCCGTCGTGCCGCTCCGCCACGCGACGCTGCCGGTCGCTCGACGAGCCACCCTCGATGATCTCCGCGATCACGGCGAGCTCCCGCGTGCATCCGAGGTCCTCCGCGACCTGCAGGTAGTCGCCCTCGATGCGCTCGGCGAGCACCTCCGTGACGGGGCGCTCGTTGCCGTCCGCGTCCTCGATGATGATGGCGTCGAGTCCATAGCGGGCCGCACGCCATTTGTTCTCGCGCACGAACCACGACGGGAGGCGATCCGTGTCCCTGCCGGCGTCGAGCTCCCGAGACGCGTGCTCGACGATGACGTGGTTGAGCGCGACCATGGCTCCGAGCTCGCGGAGGTTCGTCGCCCCGTCCGAGATGCGGATCTCCACCGTGCCCCACTGCGCCGAGGGGCGCACGTCCCAGCGCAGCTCCTGCACCTCGTCGACGATGCCCGTGTGGAGCACGTCATGGGCGACTCGCTCGTAGTCCTCCCACGTCTCCATCTCCGGCGGGAGGCCACCCGTCGGGAGCTGCTGGAAGATCATCGTGCGGTGGGAGCTGAAGGTCGTGTCCTCGCCCTGCCAGTACGGGCTCGATGCGGAGAGCGCGAGCATGAGGGGGTAGTTGGCGAGCGCGGCCCGCATGACCGCGGGCACCTTCCGGCAGTCCTCGATCCCGATGTGGGTGTGCACGCCCCAGATCGCGAGCTGTCCGCCCCAGCGCCCGGATCGCTCGGCGACCATGCGGTAGCGCTCACCGGGGGAGCGCTGCTGCTCGCGCCACTTCGAGAACGGATGCGTGCCGGAGCCGATGACCGCCGCGCCAGCCTCGTCCGCGGCAGTCAGCAGGGAGTCCCTCAAGTCGCGCAGCTCGTCGACGGCCGCTCCCGCGGAACGGTGCACCCCCGTCACGAGCTCGACGGTGTTCGTCAGGAACTCCTTCGTGAACCGCTCGTCGTCGAGGCGGGCGATGAGCTCTGGAGCGATGCCGGTCAGCTCGCGCGACGCAGCGTCGACGATACCGAGCTCCCATTCGACGCCGAGTGTCGAACGCTCTGATGAGGCGAAACGCATGGTTGAAGCGTAGACGCACCAGTGGTCGCGGCGTGTCTGCATTGCGGGGTATTCCGAATCCGCCGCAAGATAGGGGGAGGAGTCGGGCGACGGCAGGCGCCGCCCGCGAAGCGGAGGCCCTCATGCGCTACTCGGATGCACTCTCGGAGCTCGCGACCGCGGGTGCGCAGGACTTCGTTCCGTACGTCATCGGGGCCGTTCTGCTCGTGCTCCTCGGCGGCATCGTGCTCTTCTTCGTCCAGCGCCGACAGCGCGCAGCGGAACGCTCGAGCGACTGGGCCGATGACCGCGATGGCCGCGGGACATCGAGCGATGATTCTGCGGTTGGCTAACTGGCCGAGAATCTGCCAAACTAGGCAGTTGAGCCTCGCGGGCTCGACCCTCTAATCCGGCCCGCGGTTCACCATTGAGCTCTGCCGAGTGTGCCCCACGCCCTCCGGCTGTCGTTCGCCGATACACACACCATCAGGAGACACGTGGCTGTCAAAATTCGTCTGAAGCGCCTGGGCAAGATCCGGGCACCCTACTACCGCATCGTCGTCGCCGACTCGCGCACCAAGCGCGACGGTCGCGTCATCGAGGAGATCGGCAAGTACCACCCCACCGAGAACCCCTCGCTCATCGAGGTCAACTCGGAGCGTGCACAGTACTGGCTGAGCGTCGGCGCACAGGCCTCCGAGGCCGTCGTCGTGCTCCTCAAGCTCACGGGCGACTGGGGCAAGTTCACGGGCGAAGGCTCGACCGAGAACCAGGTCAAGGCACCTGAGGGCAAGGTCCCCTTCGTCGCAGAGGCCGGCAAGAAGCCTGTCCTGCGCCCCAAGGCTGAGCCCAAGGCAGCTCCGGCCGCCGAAGAGGTCACCGAAGAAGCAGCGACCGAAGAGGTCGAGGCCTAGTCATGCTCGCTTCCGCGCTGGAACATCTCGTCAAGGGAATCGTCGATCACCCCGACGATGTCCGCGTGGACCGCAGCACGGCTGCGCGCGGCGAGGTCCTCGAAGTGCGTGTGCACTCCGAGGACCTCGGCCGCGTCATCGGTCGCTCCGGCCGCACCGCCAAGGCGCTGCGCACCGTCGTGACCGCGCTTGCCGACGGCCGCCGAGTTCGCGTCGACGTAGTTGACGACTGAGGTGGCAGGCAAGAAGAAGGGCATCACCCAGCTCCGTGTCGGTCGCCTCACCAAGGCCCACGGACTGAAGGGTGCCATCAAGCTCGAGCTCTTCACCGATGAGCCCGACCGGCGCTTCGTGCCAGGCGCGAGCTTCAGCCTCCAGGTGCCGACCGACAGCGAGTGGCACGGCAAGAGCCTGGAACTGCACGAACTCCGCTGGTACAACGGGCACCCCGTCGGCTTCTTCGTCGGCATCGGCGACCGGACGGCCGCGGAGAGCCTCGCGAAGGCCATTCTCTGGGTCGACTCCAACGACGCAGAGGAGCTCGAGGACGACGCCTGGTACGACCACCAGCTCGTCGGGCTCGATGTCCGGCGCGATGGCACATCCGTCGGCCAGGTCATCCGCGTCGAGCACTTCCCAGCCCAGGACCTCCTCGTCGTCAAGACCGAGGACGCGGAGGTGCTGGTCCCACTCGTGAAGGCCATCGTCGCCGAGGTCGACCTCGAGGCCGGCATCGTCAGCATCACCCCGCCCAACGGCCTCTTCGAAGAGGTCGATGAGGCGCAGGTCGAAGCAGAGGCGCCCGCCGCCGAGCCCAAGGCTGACGCCGAATAGCCTCGTCCCCTCATCTGCGTTCTGCGCGCCCGCACTTAGCTGCGGGCGCGCATCCGCTTAAGCTGGAGCCCATGCGCGTCGACATCGTCACGATCTTCCCCGAGTTCTTCCAGGTGCTCGACGTCTCTCTGCTCGGCAAGGCGCGGCAGGACGGCATCATCGATGTTCGTGTGCACGACCTGCGCGATGCGACAACCGACCGGCACCGCACGGTCGACGACACCCCGTACGGCGGGGGCGCCGGCATGGTCATGAAGCCGGAGCCGTGGGGGCAGACGATCGACGCCATCCTGGGCGATGCTGCGCGTGATCGTGGTGCCTCGGGGCTCGCCGTCGCCGACGACGCCGAGGATGCTCGACCGCTTGTCGTCTTCCCGTCGCCAGCCGGGACGGTCTTCACGCAGGCGACTGCGAGGCGCTACGCGCTCGAGCCGCACATCGTCTTCGGCTGCGGTCGCTACGAGGGCATCGACCAGCGCGTCTTCGATGACACCGCCGAGCGTGCCAGGGTCGAGCTCGTCAGCCTCGGAGACTACGTGCTCAACGGGGGAGAGGTCGCCGTGACCGCCATGATCGAGGCGTTCGGTCGGCTCGTGCCAGGCGTCGTCGGCAACCCGGAGTCGCTCGTCGAGGAGTCGCACGAGGACGGCCTGCTCGAATACCCGAGCTACACGAAGCCAGCGCTCTGGCGAGGCCGCGAGGTCCCCGACGTGCTGCTGAGCGGCCACCACGCGAAGATCGCCGCGTGGCGCCGCGAGCAGCAGCTCGAGCGCACGCGCCGCGTCCGCCCCGAGCTGCTCCCGCCCGAACTCCGCTAGCCGCCGCCAGCTAGCTGCGCGCGGTGAGGATGATCGGGTCGCCGTCCGTGATGACGACCGTGTGCTCGCTGTGCGCGCCCCGCGAGCCGTCCGCGCTTCGGAGGGTCCAGCCGTCGGCATCCTGGACGAGCTTGTCCGTCGTCTCGAGCAGCCAGGGCTCGAGTGCCAGCACGAGGCCCGGCTTGAGCGGCATGCCGCGGTTCGCGCGTCCGCGGTTGGGGACGCTCGGCTCCTGGTGCATGGTTCGGCCGACCCCGTGGCCACCGAACTCGACGTTGACGGGGTAGCCGGCGTTCTTCGCGACCTGGCCGATGGCGTGCGAGATGTCCCCGAGCTTGTTGCCGGGGCGAGCCGCCTCGATGGCCGCCTCGAGTGCCACCTCGGTGGTGTCGATGAGGCGCAGGTCGGCCTCGCGGGGCGTGCCGACGACCACCGTGATCGCCGAGTCGCTGACCCAGCCGTCGACGGCGACGGCGAAGTCGAGCGTGAGGACGTCGCCGTCCTTGAGGGCGTAGTCGTGCGGGAGTCCATGCAGGACGGCGTCGTTGACCGACGTGCAGATGACCTTGCCGAACGGCGAGGCGCCGAAGGAGGGGTGGTAGTCGATGTAACAGCTCTTCGCGCCGCGCTTCGTGATGAGCTCGTGGGCTCTGGCGTCGAGCTCGAGGAGGTTCGTGCCGACCCCGGCGCTCTGCGAGAGCTCGCTGAGGACCTCGGCGACGAAGCGCCCCGCGGGTCGCATCTCTTCGATTTCGTTCTGGGTGCGCAGCTCGATCATCCGCCAATCGTACCGGCGCTCGTGCCATGAGCGAACGTCTCTGCCTCCGCTCGGGATCCTCCCGTAGCGTTGCATCATGGGCATCGGCCGTCTCGTCTACCGCGCACTCCTCCCCGCTGCGCTCTTCCTCGCAGCCTGGCAGTTCGTGGGCTGGCTCATCTTGGGAGCGCCGGTCGGCCGCCTGTTCGTCTTCGGCTTCGCGGGTCTCGCGGCCGTCGCGGGGCTGCTCATCCTCTCCGCGAACTTCTGGCTCCGGCCGGACATCCGGGAGAGCAAGGCGCTGCAGGCACGCGACCTGCCGCTCATCGTCGTGCCGTGGCTGCTGTGGGCGGCCGGCGCAGTGGTGCCGGATGCCCCGGGCCTCTGGGTGCTCGCCGCCGCGTTCCTGTCGATGGTGGTCGCAGGCTCCATCGCGCGTCGCCGGCTCACCGCCGTGGTCCAGGAGCGCCTCGCCGCTGCGCAGGCGGCCGGCCCGCAGGCGAACCCGTTCGGCCTCTTCGGCACGATGCCGGGGATGGCGGGGCCCGGAATGCCCGGAACGCCTGGGACGCCGGGAAACAGGACGCCGACGTCGGGGCCCGGGGGCGCCTCCGGGCCGGATGCCGGCAAGATCATCACGCTCGACGCCGAACCGGACGACGAACGTCGCTGAGCTGGCCCGCTCTCGCATTGCGGGGGCAACGTCGGCATGGTTTACTGGATCCTTGTGCCGCGGCTCGACTCTGCCACAGGGGACGAGAGCACTTCGCGATGCACGCCAACCTCTTCACTGACCTTCGCAGCCGACCTGTGGCGACTGCAGAGAGCGAAATCATGACCAACGTTATCGATGTCATCGACGCAGCATCGCTGCGCAGCGATGTCCCAGACTTCCGCCCCGGCGACACCGTCAAGGTGCACGTGAACATCGTCGAAGGCACGCGCTCGCGCGTCCAGGTCTTCCAGGGTGTTGTCATCGCACGTCAGGGCGCCGGCGTCCGCGAGACCTTCACGGTCCGCAAGGTCAGCTTCCAGGTGGGCGTCGAGCGCACGTTCCCCGTGCACACCCCGGTCATCGAGAAGATCGAGATCGTCTCCCGCGGCGCCGTGCGTCGTGCGAAGCTCTACTACCTGCGTGGCCGTCGTGGCAAGGCTGCGAAGATCCGTGAGAAGCGCGACAACTAAGCTTCAAGCAGTAGGCGAATGGCTCCCCAACGCGGGAGCCATTCGTGTCGTTCCACACACTGACTGAGGGTTCCGCCACCGCGGACCGACCGCGAGGGGGAGCCATGGGCGACGCGAGTGCGCGCGACCTCCGCGCCCCATCCCACGGCAGACCGCCCCATGAGGGGCGGCACCGCCTCGGGCGAGCCGCACGGCCCGCTGGGCTCGGCTCCTCCGCGATCGCAGACGCGCCCATCCACGCCACCGGGCTCATCGCCGACGACGAGCCGGTTCCGGCGCCCAGTCGTGGTCTCGGCAAGGCCATGCTCTCGTTCGCGCGCGACCTGGTCATCGTCGCCGTCCTCGCGATCGTCATGTCGATGCTCATCAAGACGTTCCTGCTCCGACCCTTCTACATCCCCTCGGCATCGATGAACGACACCCTCGTCGTCGAGGACCGAGTGCTCGTGAACCTGCTGGTCCCAGATCTGGTCGGCATCGAGCGCGGCGACATCGTCGTGTTCGAGGACCCGGGCGGATGGCTGCCCGTGGTCACGCCACCCGCCAAGTCGGGCTCGCAGGCGGCCGTCGATGGCGCGCTCGAGTTCGTCGGGTTGAAGCCCGAGGAGACGAGCAACCACCTCATCAAGCGTGTCATCGGCCTGCCTGGCGACGTCGTCTCCTGCTGCAACGAGTACGGGCAGGTGCTCATCAACGGGCTGCCGATCGGCGAGCCGTACCTGCTGCTCCAGGACGGTCAGGCCGCATCCGGAATGCCGTTCGACGTGACCGTGCCGGAAGGTCACCTGTGGGTCATGGGCGACAACCGCTACAACTCCGAGGACTCCCGCTACCACCAGGACGAGCCAGGGGGCGGCTTCGTGCCCGTCGACGACGTCGTCGGCAAGGCGTTCCTGCTCAACTGGCCGCTCGACAGGTTCACGTTCCTCGGGAACTACCCAGAGGTCTTCGATCGCGTGCCCGAGCGGACGGACCAGGAGTGACCCCACCGGTCGACCCGACGCTCGAACTCGAACGCGAGCTGCTGCTCACAGCCCCGGTCGTCATCGGCGTCGACGAGGTCGGGCGCGGCGCGATCGCCGGCCCGGTCGCGGTGGGCGCGTGTGCCATCGACGTCAGACGGATCGAGCTCACGGCGCCCGCTGGTGTGCGCGACTCGAAGCTGCTGAGCGCGAAGCGCCGACTCGAGGCGCGCGCTGGCATCGAGGCGTGGGCGATGGGCGTCGGCGTCGGCTACGCGAGCGCCATCGAGATCGACGAACGCGGCATCACGGCCTGCCTCGGGGCGGCCGCCAAGAGGGCCCTCGCCGAGCTGCACGCGATCGGGGTGCCGGTCGCGGATGCGGTGGTGCTGCTGGACGGCTCGCACGACTGGCTCTCTCCGTGCCTCTCGACGCCGCTGCGCGTCGTGGTGCGACCGAAAGCCGACCGCGACTGCACCTCAGTGGCCGCGGCCTCCGTGATCGCGAAGCTCGAGCGCGACGCCCTCATGGTCTCGGCTGCGGAAGCGCATCCCGAGTACCTGTGGGAGTCGAACAAGGGATACGGCAGCGCGGCCCACCTCGCGGCGATCGCCGCGACGGGTCCGAGCGAGCTCCACCGGCACACGTGGCTTCGGGCCGCGACCCCCTAGACTGGGCGGATCATGGACGACGAGAATTTCGACGATTACGAGCGCGAGCAGGAGCTCTCCCTGTTTCGCGAGTACCGCGACGTCGCGGGGCAGTTCAAGTACGTGATCGAGACCGAACGCCGCTTCTACCTCGCGAACAGCGTGGACCTGGTCAGGCGCGACACCGAGCACGACTTCTACTTCGAGCTCACGATGAAGGACGTCTGGGTCTGGGACATCTACCGCTCCGACCGCTTCGTGAAGCAGGTTCGAGTGCTGACGTTCAAGGACGTCAACGTCGAGGAGACCGGTTCGAAGGAGTTCGAGCTCCCCAAGGAGCTCGCACTCGACGAGTAGCGCGGACGGGCTCCGGAGGGCACTCGCGCTCGAGCGGACGCGACGCGCCGCCTGAACGCCGATGTCGGTGGTTCGTGGGAGCCTCATGGGGTGACAGACACGACGATTCCCGAGGCCACCGCATCCGCCGCAACCCAGATCCTCCGGGCCCTGGTCGGCCGAGACGACGCAGTCTTCCACGACGGGCAGCTCGAGGCGATCTCGGCGATCGTCGATGAGCGGAGGCGAGTCCTCGTCGTGCAGCGCACGGGCTGGGGCAAATCGGCCGTCTACTTCATCGCGAGCCTCATGCTGCGCGCCAGGGGAGCGGGCCCGACCATCCTCATCTCGCCGCTGCTCGCGCTCATGCGCGACCAGGTGGAGGCCGCGAGCCGGGCGGGTGTCCGCGCCGTGTCGATGTCGTCGGCGAACGCGCACGAGTGGGCGAGCATCCGCGAGCAGCTGGCGGCCGACGAGATCGACGTGCTGCTCGTCTCGCCCGAGCGGCTCAACAACCCCGAGTTCAGAGACACGCAGCTGCCCGAGCTCTTGGCACGCACGGGCCTCGTCGTGGTCGACGAGGCGCACTGCATCTCCGACTGGGGCCACGACTTCCGCCCCGACTACCGACGCATCGCGTCGCTGATCTCCGGTCTGGGCGCCGACATCCCCGTGCTCGCGACGACCGCGACCGCGAACGAGCGCGTGGTGCACGACATCGAGGAGCAGCTCGGCCGCAGCGGCATCCTGACCATCCGCGGCCCGCTCGCCCGTGCGAGCCTGCGCCTCGGCGTGCTGCGGCTCGGCAACGCCCGTGAGCGACTCGCCTGGCTGCTGCAGCACCTCGACGAGCTCCCGGGGTCCGGCATCATCTACACCCTCACCGTGGCTGGCGCCGAAGACACATCAGCGGCGCTCCGCGAGGCGGGCATCCACGCGCCCGCGTACACGGGCAAGACCGACCCAGACGAGCGCGAGCGCCTCGAGGCCGCGCTCAAGCGCAACGAGGTCAAGGCGCTCGTCGCGACGAGTGCGCTCGGCATGGGCTTCGACAAACCCGACCTGGGTTTCGTGGTGCACCTCGGCGCACCGTCGTCACCTGTGGCCTACTACCAGCAGGTGGGCCGTGCCGGGCGATCAAGCGCCTCCGCCGACGTGCTGCTCCTGCCAGGTGAGGAGGACCGTGCCATCTGGGAGTACTTCGCGACGGTCTCCATGCCAGACGAGGAGCGCGCCCAGGCGGTACTCGGCGCGCTCGGAGGTTCGCCCAGGTCGACGGTCGCGCTCGAGTCTGCGGTCGACCTCCGCCGGTCGCGCCTCGAGCTGCTGCTGAAGGTGCTCGATGTCGACGGCGCCGTGCGGCGCGAGCAGGGCGGCTGGGTCTCCACCGGGCAGGCGTGGAGCTACGACGGCGACCGCTACTCGCGCATCGCCGCGGCCCGGTCCGCGGAGGCACAGGCCATGATCGACTACGAGCGCACCGACGGCTGCCGCATGGAGTTCCTGCAGCGACAGCTCGACGACTCGACTGCCGCCCCGTGCGGGCGCTGCGACAACTGCGCGGGCATCTGGTTCGACTCGACGACAGACGCGGCGGTGCAGGCGCGGGCCGGTGCCGCGCTCGACCGTGTCGGCGCCGACATCGCACCGCGACGCCAATGGCCGAGCGGCATGGCGAGCCTCGGCGTCGACCTCAAGGGGCGCATCCCGAAAGAGCAGCAGGCGGCCGAGGGGCGTGTGCTCGCGCGGCTCAGCGACCTCGGCTGGGGTGGGCCGCTGCGCGAGCTGTTCGCTGCTGCCGGTCCGGAGACGACCGTGACGGGGCCGCTCCTGCAGGCGTGCATCCGCATCCTCTCCGAGTGGAAGTGGGACGCGCGCCCGCAGGCCGTTGCTTTCGTCCCATCGCGCTCGAGGCCCAGGTTGAGCGCGTCGCTTGCCGAGGGCATCGCCGAGGCGGGCCGCCTACCGCTTCTCGGCTCCCTGGACCTGGTCCGCGGCGGGCCTGCCGGTCAGCCTGGAGGGAACAGCGCGTTCCGGCTCTCGAACGTCGAGGGCCGGTTCTCGGCAGGCTCGCTTGAGGTCCCGGCGGGGCCCGTGCTCCTCATCGATGACTTCGTCGACAGCGGCTGGACGATGACGGTGTGCGCGCGCGAGCTTCGTCTCGCCGGGGCGAGCGCCGTGCTGCCGCTGGCCCTCGCGCAGAAGGGCTGAGCCGGGGCCCGACTGCAGCCGGGCTTGTTCTCGGGTGCCCCCCGAGCAGGGCTGGGGGCGACCGCGTCCCTCTGACGCCGACGTCTCCCGGACGTCGGGACGCTGCCGAAGCCACTGCCCCGTTGCCGTGCCGCACTCTGCTGACGTCGTGACTGTGGGCAAGAGGTTGTCCACACCGTCCCTCCTCGTCGCTGGTCGGACGCTCGTGGCAGGTCAGACTCCCGGCAAGGGAGGTGGTGCGGATGCGTGCCAAGGATCAGCTGGGGCGGCTCGGAGAGAATCTCGCGACCGCGTACCTGGAGGAGCACGGCCACGACGTGGTGGAGCGGAACTGGCGCTGTCGGGAGGGCGAGATCGACATCGTCTCGCGGCAGGGCGGGTACATCGTCTTCACGGAGGTGAAGGCGAGGCGTTCGACCGCGGCGGGGCATCCGCTCGAGGCGATCACGCCCGTGAAGCTCGCGCGCATGCGGAGACTCGCGGGGCTCTGGATGCTCGCGCATCCCGATGAGCGCGGCGCGATGCGCCTCGACGTGGTCGCGGTGGTCGCACCGCGCGACCGAGCGCCCAATGTGGAGCACGTTGCTGGGGTCGGCGCGTGACGCAGGGCACGGTCGGCCACTCGGTGGCGATCGCGCTCGAGGGGCTCGGAGGCGAGCTCGTCGAGGTCGAGACGCAGATCAGCCCCGGCCTGCCGTTCTTCAAGCTCGTCGGGCTGCCCGACACCTCGCTCGGGGAAGCGCGCGAGCGAGTCCGAGCCGCGCTGCAGAGCTCCGGATGCCCGCTGCCGGCCAGCCGAGTCATCACGAACATGTACCCGGCGTCGCTGCGCAAGCACGGCGCCGGGTTCGACCTCGCGATCGCCGTCTCGTTCCTGGCCGCGGCGGGCATCATCTCAGCAGAATCGCCGACCAGGGCCGTGCACATCGGGGAGCTCTCGTTGACGGGGCAGGTCAGGGCGGTCGTCGGCGTCCTGCCGGCCGTCGCCGCAGCCAGGGCCGCGGGGTTCGACACCGTAGTCGTGCCGGCAGACTCGAAAGCCGAGGCGGAGCTCGTCGAGGACATCCGCGTGGTCGCCGTCGCCTCGCTCCGGGCCGTCGCGCTGCACTACGGCGCGGACGCCGACGACCTCACGGAGGAGCTGGCGTATCCCTCCAGCCCCGCAGCCAGATCCACCGCACGGGAAGAGCAGCCAGGCGACAGCGCCCGCCCGCACCAGCACCTGCAGCAGCACGAGCAGGACACGGCGCTCGACCTCTCCGACGTCGTCGGCAACGAAGCGGCCGTGCGCACCCTCGTCATCGCCGCAGCCGGCGGCCACCACCTGCTGATGCTCGGGCCACCAGGCGCAGGCAAGACCATGCTGGCGGAGCGACTGCCGGGCATCCTGCCCGATCTCGAACCTGAGGCGGCCGTCACGCTTGCCGCGGTTCGCTCGCTCCGCGGCATTCCGCTCTCAGCGCGCCTCGACCGCCGGCCGCCGTTCGAAGCGCCGCACCACACGGCTTCGACGGTCGCGCTGCTCGGAGGCGGCAGCGGCATGATCCGCCCAGGCGCCATCTCCCTCGCGACGGGCGGAGTGCTCTTCCTCGACGAGGCGCCGGAGTTCTCGCGCCACACGCTCGATTCGATGCGGCAGCCACTCGAGAACGGCGTCATCGAGATCCATCGTGCGCAGGGGAGGGCCGCCTACCCGGCCGAGATGCAGCTCGTGCTGGCCGCGAACCCCTGCCCCTGCGGCAACCACGGCGACCCAGACGTCGATTGCCGCTGCGACGCATCCGCACCTCGACGCTACCTCGCTCGCCTCTCCGGTCCGCTGCTCGACCGCATCGACCTGCAGCTGCGCGTCGAGCGGGTCTCCGCGGCCCGCGCCCGGCTCGTCGACCATGAGGCGCAGCTCGAAGAACCCGGCAGCTCCGCAGCACGATCGACCACCAGCACCGCCGATGCGCGGGAGATGGTCCGCCTCGCCAGAGCGCGCGCACGCCAGCGCCTGGCCGCCACGCCCTGGAGCCTCAACGCCCGAGTCATCTCACGATGGCTCCGAACTCCGGCCAACCGCCCGGCGCGAGAGGCGTACGCGCCGCTCGCGGTTGCGCTCGAGCGCGGGCAGGTCACCATGCGCGGGCACGACCGTGTGCTCCGGGTCGCCTGGACGATCGCGGACCTCGCCGGGGTTCCTCGCCCCGAACTCCAGCACGTCCAGGAGGCACTCTCCTACCGAATCAGACTGGGGTAGCTCGCCGTGCACACACCGTTCGAACCAGGCACCCACCAGTCCTCCGCAGCCGCGGAAGGGCCCCGTCACGGTCGGCCCGACGTCGACCAGATGCGCGCGGCGCTCTCGGGGGTGACCAGGCCTGGCACCGACGCGACGAGGGACGACGAGGTGCGAGCCCGCATCGCGCAACTCGCCTGGTCGTGCACCGTCGAACCAGGCGACGCCACTGCGGGGCTCCTCCTCGGAGCGCTCGGGCCAGTCGCGGCTCTCGACGCCGTCACCTCGGGTGCGCTGCTGCAGCGTGCCAGGGAGCGCGGATCCGGGGCAGGGATCCCACTCGCCGACCTCGCCTCCGCCCTCGAGCGATGGCGAGATCGCCTCGATATCGACCGGACCTTGGCCATCTTGCGAAACTCCGCGAAACTCGGAGTGCTGGCCGTGCTTCCGGGCGACCCGGAGTGGCCGACGCAGCTCGATGACCTCGGACCGCATGCCCCGTGCGCGCTCTGGGTGCGCGGCTCCGTCGACACCCTTCGCCAGCTCGCCCCCTCAGTGGCCCTCGTCGGAGCCCGAGCCTCGACCACGTACGGCGAAGAAGTCACCGTGCGGCTCGCGAGCGGGCTCGCGAACCGCGGCTACGCGCTCGTCTCCGGCGGGGCGTACGGCATCGACGCAGTCGCTCACCGCGTCGCGCTCGCGGAAGACGCCACGACGGTCGCGGTGCTGGCGGGCGGCCCGGATCGGCTCTACCCGCAGGGCAACCGTGCGCTGCTCGAGCGCATCATCGCGCAGGGTGCGCTGGTCTCGGAGCTGCCGGTCGGCCAGGCGCCCACCCGGTGGAGGTTCCTCCAACGCAACCGGATCATCAGCGCCCTCGCCTCCGGCACGGTCGTGGTCGAGGCGGGCCGTCGCTCTGGTGCCGCCAACACGGCCGCCCACACGCTCACACTCGGACGACCACTCGGTGCGGTGCCCGGCCCCGTCACGAGCGCGGCATCCGTGGGCTGCCATCGTCTGCTCCGAGAAACGGACGCGACGCTCATCACCTCCGTCGACGACATCGTCGAGATGCTCGGACAGAGCCAGACACCTGAGCTGGCGCTGCCGGACGGCGCTTCGTGGCCAGGGGAGCGCGGCTCAGTCGCGGACGTCAGCGAGCGACTCTCCTCCAACGCCGTTCGCGCGAAAGACGCACTGCGAGTCGCAAGACCGCAGCGCATCGACGCCGTCGGCTCTTCGGCCGGGCTCACCACAGCCGAGACCGCCGCGGGGCTCGCCGAGCTCGAGATGCATCAGCTCGCTCGCGAGACGCCCGCCGGATGGGTGAAAGCGCCGAACACGAGGTGATGACGGGGCGTCGGATGCCCCCGGCCCCCGGGCAGTCGTGGTCAGCGCGGCGGCTGCAGGTGCTCGCGGTAGCTCGACACGACGCCCTGCAGGTAGCGGACGATGACCTCGCGCTCGCCTTCATCGAACTCCTGGGCAACCGAGTCGATGTCCATGATCATCGGCGCGAGCAGGCCGCGAGCCTTCGCCGTCGACCCCTCATCCGGCACGACGAGCACACCGCGACGGTCGCTCGGGTTCGGCTCCCGGCGCACGTGCCCCGCCTTCACGAGCCGATCGACCACGACGGTCACCGCGGCAGTCGTGATGCCCAGCCTCCGAGCTATGTCGGACGGCGTGAGATGACCCGACGAGATGAGGTGCTGCATGGCGACCAGATCGGTGTGATTCACGTCGAGTTCCTTCGCGACGACCACCTCGTACTCGTCCGAGATCGTGAGGATCTCGCGCAGCAGCGCCGTCGACTCATGGACGCGCGGAAACACGCGACCCCGCTCATCCCCGGATTGCATGACATCCATCCTAGCGCTAAGTTAGCTAAGCAAATTGATTACTAGTGGATTTAGGCGGTTCGACCATGGGCGGGATCATTCGATTCATCACCGGCAAGGCGAGTGGTGCGATCGTCATCGTCGTCTTCGTCGCCCTCAGCGGCCTCGCTTTCTTCTGGGGCTCGGGCGAGAGCGGAGACGTGGCACCGGCGGGTGACCTGCCCGCATCCGCCGAGTCGGCGAAGGTGGAGGAGGCGCTCGCATCCTTCGAGACCGAGGACAGCTCGGCCGCGCTGTTCGTGTTCCATCGTGAGGGCGAAGCGCTCACGCCCGACGACCTCGCCGCCGTCGCCGCGGCCAGCCCCGGCATCGCCGAAGCGGCCGGAGTCGAGGCTCTGCCGCCCGCCTTCCCGGCCGAAGACGGCGAGGCCATGATCCTCACGGTGCCCCTGGACGCCACGAGCGACGTGGAAGCGCAGTCCGCGCGGGCCGAAGCGCTCCGCGCCGCAGCGGCAGACGGACTCCCAGATGGCCTGGTCCCGGTCATGACCGGGCCCGAGGGCTTCGCCGTCGACATCGCAGCCGTCTTCGAGGGCGCCAACTTCACGCTGCTCACCGTCACCGTGCTCGTCGTGGCCTTCCTCCTCATCGTCACCTACCGCAGCCCGGTGCTCTGGCTCATCCCGCTCTCCGTCGTCGGTCTCGCCGATGGCGTCGCGGGGATCGTCTCGACCCGCATCGTTGGCGCCTTCGATCTGACGATGGATGCATCGATCAAGGGCATCCTGTCGGTGCTCGTCTTCGGCGCTGGCACGAACTACGCCCTCCTTCTCATCGCCAGGTACCGCGACGAGCTCCGCGTCTCGGAAGACCGGCGCGAGGCCATGGCAACGGCGCTTCGCGGAGCCGGTCCCGCCATCATCGCCAGCGGTGGCACTGTCGCGCTGAGCCTGGCGACGCTGCTCTTCGCCTCGCTCGGCGGCAACGTCGTGCTCGGCCTGGCCTGCGCCATCGGAGTGGTCGTGGCGATGGCCTTCGCGCTCGCGCTCCTGCCAGCGACGCTCGTGCTGTTCCCCCGAGGGATCTTCTGGCCGGTGGTGCCTCGAGTCGGCGACGACCAGCACGGCAAGGGATTCTGGTTCAAGCTCGGCACGGGCGTCTCGAAGCGTCCGGCCATCGTGGCTGGAGCAGGAATCGTCGTGCTCATCGCGCTCGCGGCCATCGCGCCGAGCATCAAGGTCGGCCTCGCGCAGACGGAGCGCTTCACGTCGACACCGGAGGCGGTTGTCGGTCAGGAGCTGCTCAACGACCACTTCCCCGACCTGGCTGGAGCCCCCGCGATCGTCGTCTCGAAGGCTGACCAGGCGGAGGCGGTGGCGCAGCGAGCTGCTGAGATCGAGGGCGTCGCGTCGGCGGCGGTGGGCGATTCCAATGGAACTCTGACGCGCATCGACGTCGGCCTCTCGTCTCCTGCGGAGACCGAGGAAGCGCTCGCCACGGTTGAACGGTTGCGCGCCGAGCTGTCACAGGTCGACGGGGCGGGGGCCATCGTGGGAGGGCTCGACGCGCAGGCGCTTGACGAGCAGGCCGCCCAGGACCGCGACCAGCTCCTGCTGTTCCCGTTGATCCTCGCCGTCGTCTTCGTCGTGCTCCTGCTGCTGCTGCGCTCTCTGGTGGCGCCGATTCTGCTCCTGCTGACCGTCGTCGGCTCGTTCTTCGCCTCAGTTGGGGCGAGCTGGCTCCTGTTCACCAACGTCTTCGGCTTCCCGGCCCTCGACACGTCCGTGCTGCTGTTCAGCTTCCTGTTCCTCGTCGCCCTCGGTGTCGACTACAACATCTTCCTCGTGACGAGGGCACGCGAGGAGGCCGCGAAGCACGGCACGAGGGATGGCATGATCCGCTCCCTGTCGGCGACGGGCGGGGTTATCACGAGCGCCGGGATCCTGCTGGCCGCGGTCTTCGCCGCGCTCGGTGTGCTGCCGCTCATCACGCTCACCCAGATCGGCATCATCGTCTGCGTCGGTGTCCTGCTGGACACCCTGCTGGTGCGCACGGTGATCGTGCCCGCGCTTGCGTTCCTGACGGGGGACCGCTTCTGGTGGCCGAGCAAGGGGGCCCTCGGCGGCGGGCACCCGGCGCACGCGAAACCGGCGCACGCCGCTTCGGCGCGGGATGCATCGGTGCATCAGGGATCCAGCCCGTCCGAACCGGCGCACGCCAAGCCGTAGGAGTTGTCCGGGTCGCCGCCAGCTCTCCGGGTGGCGACCTACGATGGTCGCCATGCAGGAGCTCTCGCATGCGGTCGACACGTACCTGCGTTCGCTGCGCGCCGAGCGCGGGTTGTCCCCTCGGACGGTCCAGGCGTATGCCAGCGATCTGAGTCTGCTGCTCGACTCGTGCGAGCACCAGGGTGTGGATGCCTTGGATGGGCTCACGCTGGAGGTCTTCCGCGACGTGTTGTGGCAGCAGACGCAGGCGGGCAAGGCTGCGTCGAGCCTTGCTCGGATGGCGGCCTCGTTCCGGGGGTTCACGTCGTGGCTCGAGGAGACGGGCCGCGGTGCGGACTCTGCTCGTCGCCTGAAGAGCCCGAAGGCTGGCTCGACTCTGCCTCGGGTGGTGTCGGCAGAGGGGATGCGGGGCATCCTCGATGCGCTCGCGGATCGCGCGTCGAGCGGTGACCCTGTTGAGGTGCGTGACCTCGCGATCATCGAGCTGCTCTACGCGTCCGGCATCCGCGTCTCGGAGTGCTGTTCGCTGGACGTCGGCGCCGTCGATCTCGGTCGGCGGGTCGTCAGGGTCGTCGGGAAGGGGGACAAGGAGCGTGTTGTCCCCTTCGGCGCTCACGCCGCGAAGGCGATCGATGGGTGGCTCTCGTCTGGTCGACCGTTGCTGGAGCAGCCTCAGTCTGGCGGGGCCCTGTTCTTGGGTGTGCGCGGTGGGCGAATGGATGCTCGCACGGTGTACGCCCTTTCCCGGGAGGTGCTCGGGGCCGCGCCCGGCGGGGGGCCGTCTGGCCCGCACACGTTCCGACACACGGCGGCGACACATCTGCTTGACGGGGGAGCCGACCTGCGGGCCGTGCAGGAGATCCTCGGTCACTCTGATCTCGGGACGACGCAGATCTACACGCACGTCTCGGCCGATCGGCTGAGGGCGTCGTACGTGCAGGCGCATCCACGAGCCTGAACGGCCGGGCCGGCGGGGCTTGTGCTCAGATGACGACGCCGTTCGGGTTCGCGTCTGAGGCCAGGTCCGGGTCCGGGTCCGGATCCGGGTCTGGGTCTCCGTCTGTGGTCTGTCGTCCGCGGTCCTGGGGCTGCCGTCCGCGGGTCCTGATGAGTGAGTGCGCCGGGGTGGGGCGTGCGCGTCGCCGCGACGGCTGGGTTTGTCCGTCGCGGCGCGCATGCGCGGGTGTGCATCTCATCCTGGGTATGGCGGCTCCTTTCCCGGGCTGGGCCCGCGGTCTGTTCGCTTGGCTGGCGTGGGTTCGGGCCCCTCGAGCGCGTCCGTTCGGCCGTCCTCGAGAGGGGTGTCAGGCCTGGCGTCGTCGACTCAGGAATCCCCAGGCCAGGGCGAGCGCGCCGATGACAAGTGCACCGCCGCCGAGGAGGAGCGGCCAGCTCACGGCCGTTGCCCCGGTCTGGGCGAGTGCCTCCGGCTGGGGGCTCGTCGGCGGTGTCGGTCCTGCAGCCGCCGTGCCCGCCGGCGTGGGCGTGGACGTGGACGGGGTGTTCGGTGGTACCGCGGTCGATGTCGATGTCGATGTCGATGTCGCGGTTGCGCTCGCTGTCGGGCTCTGCGAAGTGCTTGCGCTCGGCGTCGGTGCGGCGGGTGTGCTCGGCGGTGTGCCCGCGTCTGTGGTGGTCTGAGGTGCGGGCGTCCTGGTGGGCGCTGGGGTCTGCGTGTCGGGTGCTGGCGGCTTCGCCGTCGGCGTTGTCGTCGACGGAGCAGGCGAGGCGGGCGGTGGCGTCATGATCGGACTGCTGCTGGGCGTCGGCGTGATGCTCGGCGCAGCTGTTGGGATGGGGGTCGGCGTCGGCGTCGTGGTCGGTGCCTGCGTCGGAGCCTGCGTGGGTGGTGCCGTCACGGACGGCGTTGGGCTCGGGATGCGCGGGGGAGCGGCCGTGCGCGTCGGGGTCGGGGTCGGGGTCGGCGAGGCTGTCGCTGTCGCTGTCGCTGTCGCTGTCGCTGTCGCTGTCGCTGTCGGTGTCGGGGCAGGCGTCGGCACTCGGGGCACGCGGTCCTGGCCCACTACGGTGAACTCGCCGGGGACCGTGCCTCCGCTGCTCCCGAGCAGCTGCGCGCCCGGGGTGTGGAGCAGCAGGATCTTCGCGGCCCATGGTTCCGACGGCGCGGTGACCTTCGCCGTCGCGCTGACCGTGACGGGGCCCCGCTCGAAGCCGGCGGGCGCGACCACGATCGGTGATGCTTCCCCGACGGTGAGCGTCGCGGTGTCGGTTGCCGTGGACGCGAAGGTCGCGCCTGAGAGCACCACCGTGCCGGTGGCGCCCGAGAGGTCTGATGACAGCGTGACGGTGCCCTTCTTGGCATCGGCGGCGTCGGTGGTGAACTGCAGGCTCCCCGAGTGGTTCGCGAGTACTCGCGCTCCGACCTTCGTCGCCCCCTCACGGATGGTCGCGAGCGTGCTGCTGACCTCGCCCCTCCGGTCCGCGGGTACTCGTCCGAGGTAGTGCTCGTCTCCGCTCGTCCCGTGGCTGGCGTAGCTGTCCGGGGCGGCGAGCGACCAGACGAACATCGCGACGGCGCTCGTCACGACGGGGTCAGCGGATTGCCCGTGCGTGGAGATCGCCCAGTTCACCCGCGCGGTGCTGTCATCGTTCATCTGGAACTGCTGGCCGTCCACCACATCACCTTTCGTGGTCTCGTCAAGCGGGCGTGGGAGCCACGGCTGCAGGCAGTACACGTTGCGTCCCTCGAAGCTGTAGGCGCCGATCCGCCCCTGCCCGCCGTTCTGAGCGTCGTCGAAGCCCGGGCCGTAGCCCGCCGCGCTTGCCGACTGCGCCCCGGAGAAGAGGAGGAAGGTCGCGGCCATCGCGAGCATGGCGATTCCCGCTCCGGCTCGCGACAGGCGGGCCAGGAGGCCGCGCGCAGTTCGATGTAGGCCTGGGGAAGTGCCGTCCGCGGTTCGTGAGCGGCGTCGAGGAAGGAGAGACATGTGGTGCCTTTCTGGTGGAGATGGTGTGGTCACCGGCTGTTCACCGGTAGAGGGGGAGCAGGACTGCGGCCCTCGGACGGAGGGCGTCGAAGTACGGCGCGGGGTCGAGGTATGCGCCCTCCTGGCGCAGCCCCACGTGCAGTGCGCCCTCCGGCGTATGTCGGTGATCGGGACTGAGCGTGCCGATGCGCTGCCCGGCCAGGACCGGAGCCCCCGGGTGGAGGTCGGAGACGACCGGCTCGTAGCTCGTCAGCGCTCCATCGGCATGCTGGATCGAGAGCACCGGGCGGTCGACGACGAAGCCGCTGAACCTGACGACCCCTGCCGCCGGGGCGACGACCTCGCTCCCGGGTTTGGCGGCGATGTCGATGCCGCGGTGACCGGGGCCATACGGGGTGTCGAGTGCAAACGGGCGCGTGACCTGGGGTGAGGCCTCGACGGGCCACAGCCACCCGCCCGGCTCGGCCGAGACGTGCGGTGCCGTCATCAGGTTCGTGCTGCCGATGAGCACCGTGATGAACAGCACTCGGAGGATCCGGGCCCTGCGGGTGGTGATCTGTCGGAGCGGCGATGGGCGGTGCATGCAGTCATGGTGCTTGCCCACGAAGCAGCTCGACGGGTGAGGTCAGCTGCCTGTGGACGACACCTGTCCCCAGGCGCGGGAACAACGGAGTCGAGCGTGCCCCGCTGTTCCGCGCGACACTCCGCGTGTGTAGACTGTGCCCAGCAGCCCGCCCAGCGGGCTGACTTCGCGTGCCCATCGAGGCGTGCATCCATCGGTCTCTCGCATTGCGGTGTGAGAGCGGATGCGCGTTGGGTACCAGGCTGTGCGGCCGCCGGTCGCAGAGAACAACCGCGCGCAGCAATGCGCATTCCACAAGGGAGAACGACCATGGCAGTCGTCACCATTCGCCAGCTGCTCGACAGCGGCGTCCACTTCGGGCACCAGACCCGTCGCTGGAACCCGAAGATGAAGCGCTTCATCTTCACCGAGCGCAGCGGCATCTACATCATCGACCTCCAGCAGTCGCTGGGCTACATCGATGCTGCATTCGACTTCGTCAAGGAGACGGTCGCCCACGGCGGCACCATCCTCTTCGTCGGCACGAAGAAGCAGGCACAGGAATCGATCTCCGAGCAGGCGACGCGCGTGGGCCAGCCCTACGTGAACCAGCGCTGGCTCGGTGGCCTCCTCACCAACTTCGGCACCGTCCAGAAGCGCCTCAACCGTCTCAAGGAGCTCGACCTCGTCGACTTCGACGACACGACCCGCGGCTTCACCAAGAAGGAACTCCTCATCCAGCGTCGCGAGCGTGACAAGCTCGAGAAGTCGCTCGGTGGTATCCGCAACCTCTCGAAGACGCCTTCGGCGCTCTGGGTTGTCGACACCAAGAAGGAGCACCTCGCGATCGACGAGGCCAAGAAGCTCGGCATCCCCGTCATCGCGATCCTCGACACGAACTGCGACCCGGACGACGTCAACTACCCGATCCCGGGCAACGACGACGCCATCCGCTCCGTTGCACTGCTCACGCGAATCATCGCTGACGCCGCAGCTGAGGGCCTGATCCAGCGCCACCAGAAGCCGACCGAGGGTCAGACCGAGGTCGAGCCGCTCGCAGAGTGGGAGAGCGACCTGCTGCAGGGCGACGCTCCTGCCGCTGAGGCCGTCGCCGAGGCACCTGCCGAAGCCGCTGAGGCCGAGACAGCAGCTGAGCCCGCAGAGGCAACCGAGGCCGCTGAAGCGGTCGAGGCTGTCGAAGCCGTCGAAGAGTCCAAGTAACTTCAAGCACTAGGGAGAACCCCACACATGGCTAACTTCACCCTCGCTGATGTCAAGGAGCTGCGCGAGCAGCTCGGTACTGGCATGGTCGACACGAAGAAGGCGCTCGAAGAGGCCGACGGCGACAAGGAAAAGGCCGTCGAGATCCTCCGCCTCAAGGGTGCGAAGGGCAACGCGAAGCGCGCTGACCGCTCCACCAGTGAAGGCCTCGTCGCCGCGAAGGACAACGGAAACGGCACCGCGACGCTCATCGAGCTCGCAACCGAGACCGACTTCGTGGCGAAGGGCGACAAGTTCATCGCCCTCTCCGAGAAGGTGCTCGATGCTGTGGCCGCCGCTGGCGCGTCGACCCTCGAGGAGGCGCTTGCCGCCCCCGTCGACGGGACGACCGTCAAGGAGACCATCGACGGCGTCGCTGCGATCCTCGGCGAGAAGATGGAGCTCCGCAAGGTGGCCCTCCTCAAGGGAGCCAACTTCGAGATCTACCTGCACCGCACCTCGCAGGACCTGCCACCGCAGGTCGGCGTCGTCGTGGCGTACGAGGGCGACGACGCGGCTACGGCTCGCGGAATTGCTCAGCACATCGCGATGTTCGACCCGCAGTACCTCACTCGTGAGGACGTTCCTGCCGAAGCAATCGACAAGGAGCGGGTCATCGTCGAGGAGATCTCGCGGAGCGAGGGCAAGCCTGAGGCCGCTCTTCCGAAGATCATCGAAGGTCGCCTGACCGGCTTCTTCAAGCAGATCGTGCTCCTCGAGCAGGACTACGCTCGCGACAACAAGCAGACCGTGAAGAAGATCGCTGACGCCGCAAACGTCAACGTCGTCGACTTCGGTCGCATTCGCGTCGGCGCGTAACGCCAGACGTTCACGAATTCGGGGCCGGATGCAGCAGCATCCGGCCCCGTTTCGCGTCTCCGGCCACCGGCGGAGGCGCCCGCCTGAGACGTGCGCCCGCTCGGCACAAGGTAGGCTCGTGGACGATCAGCGACCCCCACAAGGAGCACACATGTCACCACAGGCCCCGCGCAGACGCGTTCTCCTCAAGCTCTCTGGCGAAGCGTTCGGTGCAGGCAAGATGGGTGTTGATCCCGAGGTGCTCACGAGCATCTCCAAGGAGATCGCCGCTGCCGCACGCGACGTGGAAGTCGCCATCGTCGTCGGCGGCGGGAACTTCTTCCGCGGAGCTCAGCTCGCCAACGCCGGCATGGACCGCGCACGAGCCGACTACATGGGCATGCTCGGCACTGTCATGAACGCCCTCGCGCTGCAGGACTTCATCGAGCAGGCAGGAACCCCGGCCCGCGTCCAGTCGGCGATCGAGATGCGCCAGGTCGCAGAACCGTACATCCCGCTGCGCTCGAAGCGCCACATGGAGAAGGGCCGCGTCGTCATCTTCGGTGCGGGTGCGGGCCTCCCGTACTTCTCCACCGACACGGTTGCCGCTCAGCGCGCCCTGGAGGTCGGCGCAGACGTGGTGCTGGTTGCGAAGAACGGCGTCGACGGCGTCTACACCGCCGACCCGCGACGCGACGAGACCGCGGAGCTCCTCCACTCGGTCACGTACCAGGATGCGCTCCAGCGCGGCCTCAAGGTCGTCGACTCCACGGCCTTCAGCCTCTGCATGGACAACGGCATGGACATGCGAGTGTTCGGCATGAGCCCCGAGGGCAACATCGCCCGCGCGATCCTGGGCGAGGACATCGGAACGCTCGTCACGTCGAGCCTCGACTAGCCGCCGACCGCCAGACACCGTCACCCCGCGACAATTTCGTCAGCGCGCCGCGCCCTCGCGCGTAGCGTGCGCATCCCGCCACCTCGGTAGGATGATGCAGAACGCCCTGGAAAGGACACCCCGTGATCAACGACGTGCTCACCGAGACCAAAGACAAGATGGCGAAGGCTGTCGACCACGCGAAGGAAGACTTCTCCACGGTGCGGACGGGGCGTGCGAACCCGCAGCTCTTCACGAAGATCCCCGTCGACTACTACGGAACGGCCACGCCGCTCGAGCAGCTCGCGTCCATCGCGGTGCCCGAGGCCCGTGTGCTGGTCATCACGCCCTACGACAAGTCGGCGCTGAAGGAGATCGAGAAGGCGATCGTCTCCCGCCCGAACCTCGGCGTGACGCCGAGCAACGACGGCAACCTCATCCGCGTCGTCATGCCGGAGCTCACGGCGGACCGTCGCAAGGAGTACGTGAAGCTGGTGCAGACCAAGGCGGAGGAAGCTCGCGTCGCTGTCCGCAACATCCGTCGCAAGGCGAAGACCGATCTCGAAGCTCTCAAGGATGAGGTCGGCGAAGACGACATCACTCGCGGCGAGAAGGAACTCGAGACGTTCACGAAGGCGCACATCGACCGCATCGACGAGGCTTCCAAGCACAAGGAAGCCGAGCTCCTCGAGGTCTAATCACTCGTGTCGACGACTGGGAGTGACGGGGTGGAACCCGGCGAACGTCCGGACCCGGAGGTCCGGGACTCGGCGACGGAGCCCGAAGCGCATGACACGTCAAGCGCCTTCGGTCCGGCGGCCGGTGAGGGCAACGCGGAGCCCGTCGTCGGGGACCCGATGGCATCTCGTGAGCTCCCCACCCTCTCTGACGGCGAGCTGGCCCCGCCGCTGGCGCCGCTCCGCTCCCAGTCTCGGCTCGGTGACACCGGCGCGAACATCCTCCACGACCTGGAGTCGAGGGCCCAGAACGCGCGCACGCAGGTGCGAGAGCAACGCGACAAGCTGCGCGCGCGCAATGACGCGATCAACGCCCGCAGCGGGCGCAACCTGGCCTTCGCCGTGCTGTTCGGGGTGGTGCTCGGCGCGCTGCTGCTGTCGAGCCTGATTTTCATCAAAGAGCTCTTCATCCCGTTCGCGATCGCCATGGTCGTCTTCGCGACGATCGAGCTGGCGAGCGCGATGCGCGGAGCAGGACGTGACGTGCCGCGCATCCCGCTCGTGGCCGCGGCGGTCGCCATCATCCCCGCCGCCTACTTCCTCGAGGTCGTCGGGCAATGGATCGCGCTGCTGGTCGGCGTGTTCGTCGTCACCGTGTGGCGGCTCGTCGAAGCCTCCGTCTCCAAGGACCGCCCGCCCCGGAAAGCGGTCTGGGCTGATTTCCTCGCCGCGGCGCTGATCCTCATCTACGTCTCGTACCTGGGCTCGTTCACGGTGCTCCTGACAGCTCAGGAAGACGGCCAATGGTGGGTGCTCGGCTTCCTCATCATCGTCGTGGCGGTCGACGTCGGCGCGTACGTCTTCGGGCTCAACTTCGGCAAGCACAAGCTCGCGCCGAAGATCAGCCCCGGGAAGACCTGGGAGGGCTTCGCGGGTGCGGCGCTGACGTCCGTGGTCGTCGGCATCCTCGTGAGCCTGTTCCTCCTCGACCAGCAATGGTGGTTCGGCCTCATCATGGGCCCGCTGCTGCTGATCACCGCGACCGCCGGAGATCTCACGGAGTCGATGATCAAGCGCGACCTGAAGATCAAGGACATGAGCTCCTGGCTGCCGGGTCACGGTGGGTTCTTCGACCGCATCGACTCGATCCTGCCGTCGGGTGCCATGGCGTTCGCCCTCTATTTCTGGAGCGCCGACTCGACGCTCTGGTAGTGCCCCGCCGGGGAGCCTGCGCCATGTTCGCTCACGATGCGGCAGAATGGTCGGCGTGAGCAGCACTTCATTCCCTCTGGCACCTCGTGGCACCCTCGGCTACGACGCCGAAGAGGTCGACCGTGCATTCCGCGTCGCTCGGCAGCGCTACGACAACTTCGACAACGGCACGCAGGGCAAACGCCTGTCCACGAGCAGCATCCGCCACACGGCGTTCACGATGCGCAAGGGCGGGTATTCCGCTCCGCACGTGGATGCGGCGCTCGAGCGCCTCGAAGACGCGGTCGCCATTCGCGAGCGTGATGAGCACATCGAGCGTGTCGGCCGCGAGGTCTTCCTCCGCGAGACCAAGACGACGGCCCGCGCGGTGCTGGCGCGACTCCGCCGTGAGGATGGTGAGCGCTTCGATCGCGTCTCCGTTCTGCAGCGTGGGTACGACGTCAAGGAGGTCGACGAGTTCTCTGGTCGGCTCGCCGACTTCCTGCGTGGCGGCACGGCGATGTCGCTGCGCGAGGTCAGGGGAGTGGCGTTCACTCCGAAGCGCCACGGCTACAAGGAGACGCAGGTCGACCTCCTCATCGACGCCGTCATCGACGTCATGCTGGCGATTCGTTAGGACCCCCTCGCACCTCCAGTTGGCCTGAGCGTTGTCAAATCGTGACCTTCCCGTTACGATTGCCGGGTCCCCTTGACCCGTCGGATGGAGCTCCATGCCGGAAGCCACTGCAACGCGCGGAGAGCGTGCGCGCCAGCGCCGTCAGCAACGCGCGAAGCGCCGCGCCGCGATCTTCGGGTCCGCGGCCCTCGGCGTCGTCGCAGTAGGGGCCATCGCGGTGACGACGCTCACGGGCGCCGGTGCCACCGCCTCGGCGGATGCCTCCATCGGTCCGAACCTGCAGGAGCTCTCGCAGGAGCAGGCCCAGGCGTACGCGGTCCTGGCCGTCTCAGGCGAGGCGTCCCAGGGGGCCACCATCGACGACCGGGGCTCGGGAGTCAGCATCGACGTCGTGCCGACGGATCCCGCGTCGCTCAAGAAGATCACCGAGGAGATGGTCAAGTCCCAGTACGGCTGGGGCCCCGACCAGATGTCCTGCCTCGACAAGCTCTGGATGAAGGAATCCGGCTGGAACTACCTGGCCGAGAACACCGAATCCGGTGCCTACGGCATCCCCCAGTCCTGGCCCGCTGAGAAGCTCGCCACCATGGGTGCCGACTGGAAGACGAACCCGATCACGCAGATCAAGTGGGGGATCGACTACATCGACCGAGCGTGGGGCACCCCCTGCGCAGCCTGGAACCAGCACAACGGCTCCTACTGAGTCCTGGGGTGCCGCTCGGCTTGGCCGGAGCACCGCCGCAGTTGAAGACCGCGCACACGCGAACCACCTGGGAGTACCCGCATGACCACGACAGATATCCGCACCGGCTCAACCCGGGCCTCTCGACCCGCCGGTCTCCGCCGTCGCATCGGCGCTCGTGTTGTCGTGCCGACCCTGGCTGGGCTCGCGATCGCGGCCCTCGCCGTGACCGCGACGGTGCAGCTTGGCGCTCAGAACGATGGCGAGAGCGGGGTGCTCTCCGTTGCATCCGTCGACGAGCTCACCGTGGCGGGCGCACAGGGGTACGCCGTGAGTCTTGTCTCCGCAGTCGATGAGGCGAAGGCCTCCGAGGCCCGCACAAGCGACATCGCGAGCATCGTCGTGACCACGCCGACACCGACCCCCACGCCGGAGCCAGAGCCGGAGCCAGCTCCTGCACCCAAGGCGCCGTCGCCGAACACCAGCTCGTCCGGCGGCAGCTCGTACGAAGAGGCGAACGTCTCTTCCGACCCGAGCGTGGATGCGACGCTTGCCCGCATCGCCCAGTGCGAGTCCGGCGGCAACCCGGCCGCGGTGAACCCAGCCGGCTACTACGGTCTCTACCAGTTCTCGATCCCGACCTGGCAGTCCGTTGGCGGGACAGGCCTCCCATCTGAGGCCTCCGTCGAAGAGCAGACGATGCGCGCGAAGATGCTGCAGGCCAAGGCCGGCTGGGGTCAGTGGAGCTGCTACTAGGCCGTTCTCAGGCATCCCAAGGCTGCTGCCTTGGTGCATCTCGGGCGAGAGTGACCGGGCGGCTGCCGTCGCTTTCGTTGCCATTCCGTAACCATTCCGTTATCCTCGGTGAGTCCCTAGTTCCAACCCCGGGAGATCAATGACCACGTTGCAGCGAACCGGCTCGACGCGAGCAGCGCGTCCGACAGCCGCACGACGCTCACGGGCGAAGATCATCGTCCCCATCGCAGCCAGCACCGCAGTTGGCGCGCTGGCGCTCACCGCCGTCCTGCAGGCTGGCGTCGCCGGAGGCGCGTCACCGGCGCTGGCGATCGCGCCGAGCGTCGCGGATCTCACCGCGGCGGGTGCCCAGGGGTATCAGGTCAGCCTCGTCTCCGCAGTCGAGGCTCAGGACGACGAAGCAGTTGCTGACGAGGGCGCCGCAGCCCCGAGCGCTGAACCGCGCAGCAACGACCTGGCCGGCATCGTCGTGACCACGCCGACGCCGACTCCGACTCCCACCCCGACGCCAACGGAAGAGGAGTCCAGCTCCTCGTCGTCGTCATCCTCCTCCTCTTCCTCGTCTTCGTACAGCAGCCCCGACTACGTGGCACCGGATCCCGGCACTTCGAAGGCCGTCGCCGCCGACATCGTCGCGTCGATGGGCTGGGGCACCGGCGAGTTCGCGTGCCTCGAGAAGCTGTGGCAGCGCGAGTCCGGCTGGAACGCCGCCGCCGAGAACCCGTCATCCGGCGCCTACGGCATCCCGCAGTCACTGCCTGGCAGCAAGATGGCCACTCACGGATCCGACTGGCGCACCAACCCCGCGACGCAGATCCGCTGGGGCATCGACTACATCAAGGGCCGCTACGGCACCCCGTGCGGCGCCTGGGCGCATTCGGAAGCCAACAACTGGTACTGAGACGCCCGGCGCTCCGCGCGCACAGCAGACGTCGCCGCGTGACCTCCGGGTCACGCGGCGTTGTCTGTCGGTCCGGTGCGGGCGGACTTCCTAGAATGGTCGGCATGCCCCGCTCGAACCGCTCCCGCCGCCAAGGCGGGGAATCCTCGTCTCGAGCGAGGGGCGGCCGGGCGGCGAAGCGCCAGCAGGCTGCCGCGGATCGCGCCACAGGAGCAGCCGACGAGCTCGAGCACCTGCGCGACGGATGGCGGCGAACCGAGGTGCGTCGGGGTGTCCCGTACACCGTGCAGCCGATCTCCGCGGTGCGAGCCGTCAAGGACTACGTCTGCCCCGGATGCCCGAATCCTGTCGAGGCCGGCGTCGCGCACGTCGTCGTCTGGCGCGCCGAGGGCATCCTGGGCGACGAGCATGCGCTGGCGGCCCGGCGTCACTGGCACAACCACTGTTGGAGGATGGCGTGACTGAAGCACCGAAGACCCCTATGGAAGCCACGACGGTCGAGATCAAGAGCGGCACGGAGCTTCCCGCACGCCGCGAGGAGATCGAGCTGCGCACGAGCGACGGCCTCACGCTGGTCGGCGAGCTGGCACTGCCGCTCGACCGGGAGCCCGTCGCCACGCTGGTCACCCTGCATCCGCTGCCCACCGCCGGCGGGTTCATGGACTCGCACGTGCTCCGCAAGGCGTCCCTTCGACTCCCCGCCCAGGCCGACCTCGCCGTGCTCCGCTTCAACACGCGCGGCACCACGTCGCCTCGCGGCACGAGCGACGGGGAGTTCGGCGATGGCGAGATGGAGCGTGCTGACGTGGAGGCGGCGATGGCGTTCGTCCGCGAGCGTGGGCTGCCGAACCCGTGGCTCGTCGGCTGGTCCTTCGGCACCGAGCTGGCGCTCAAGCACGGGCACGAGCACCCCGATGTCCAAGGGCTCATCCTGCTCTCCCCGCCCCTGCGCCGCACGAGCCAGGACGAGCTGGACCGCTGGGCGGATGCGACCATTCCAGTCGTGCTCGTCGTCCCAGAACATGACGACTTCCTCAAACCAGATGAGGCGGCAGAGCGCATTGCGCACCTTCCCAACTTGGAGCTGGTGCCCGTCGACGAGGGTCGGCACCTCTGGGTGGGGGAGAAGCAGACGAAGCGCGTGCTGACGGAGATCGTGCGGCGCACGAACCCTGCTGCCCTTCCGCTCAGCTCGTCGTGGACGCCCGGCGAGTGATGCGCGTCACAATGCGGTGCATGAAGCCGAGCTTGACCTCGGTTGGAGCGTTCAGCACAAACGGGTACAGGTCGTTCTGACCCATTGCCCGGCTGAAGCGGTTGAGTAGGAGCGACACCTCGTGCCAGTCGGCGAGCACCCGCTCGATGGGCTCTTCCGTGTAGTCGATGAGGGGCGTCGTCGACGGCTGCAGGTGCACGTTCGACGCGGCCGCCGTCCACAGCGAGCCGAGGATGTGCAGGTAGTGCGCGAAGGTCTCCGCGAAGTCCTCCCAGGGGTGCATCGTCGCGTACTCGGAGATGTACGAGGCCGACCAGCCCTCTGGGGCTCCCAGCCGGTAGTGGCGGTCGAGCGCCTCACGGTAGCTCGCTCGCTCGTCGCCGAACAGCTCGCGGCACTCGGACAGCAGCACCTCGTCGTCGAGCAGGATCGACTGGTAGTAGTGCCCGATCTCGTGCCGGAAGTGGCCCAGCAACGTCCGGTAGGGCTCACCGAGACGCACGCGGAGTGCCTCACGGTGCGCATCCAGCGTCTCGGCCAGGTCGATCGTGATGATGCCGTTCGCGTGCCCGATCGTGACGCGCTGACCTGAGCTCCGGCTCGAGAGCAGGTCGAACCCGAGGCCGCCGTCGTGGTCCGCGTAGCTCTCGATGGGCAGCCGGAGGTGCAGGCACTGCGCGAGCAGTCGCCGCCGGTCCGCATCCGCTTCGGCAAGCTTCTCGAGCGCAAGCGTGTCGTCGAATGCGGGGCGCTTGCGCACGAGGCGGCACGACAGGCACGACGACGTGGCGATGCCGTCTTCCACGAGCCAGTTGCACTTCCAGTCCCGGTTGCCGCAGGACCGCCAGAGCCTGCCGTCGACGAGCACGGCACCGCCACTCACGTCGACGAAGGCCTGGGTCTCGTCGTGGAACGCGAGCGGCGTCGCGCAGGCGGCGCACGAGAGCGACTCGAGCATCACGAGCGACGCGCAACGGGGGCACTTGATGCTCAGCACGCCTCGAATCATAGGGCCACGAGGAGCCGTTGCCGCGCCGAGCTCTCGAACTCGCCGACGGAGCTATCGCTCGTTCTGCGCGGGGATCCAGACCTGTTTGACGATGAGGAGGATCGCGGCGGCGATGGGGATGGCCACGAGGGCGCCGAGGAGGCCGAGGAGTGTGCCGCCCGTGAGCGCGGCGATGACCACGATCGCGCCGGGGACCTGCACGGCTGAGCTCATGATGCGCGGGCTGATGAGGTAGGCCTCGACCTGCATGTAGACGACGTAGTAGATGGCCGCCATCCACCAGACGCTGCTGTCGACCGGCAGGAGCGCCAACTGGAGCAGCACGATGATGATCGACGCCGAGAGCGTGCCGACGAGCGGGATGAGGGAGCCGAGGAACGCGATGACCGCGAACACGGCGGGCATCGAAGCGCCGATGATCGACAGGAACGTGAAGGAGAGGATGCCGTTCGCGAGGCCCAGCGCCAGCTGACCGAGCACGAACTTTCCGACGGACGCGGTGATCTGCTCGGTCAGCTCGGCCGTGCGTGCTCGGCGGGAGGCGGGAAGCAGCTGGTAGAAGCCGCGCTTGATGCTGTTCATGCTCGAGACGAAGTAGAGCATGAGGATGAAGACGATGAGCACGCCGAAGAAGGCGTTCACGATCCCGAAGCCGACCTCGAGCACGCCGCCGCCGATGGTGGCGAGGTTGTTGCGCAGCCATTCGAGCGCGTCGGTGACGAACTCCTGCGCCTGCAGGTCAGGGAAGCGCTCGTCGACCCACTCGATGACGTTGGAGCCGGCGAGGTCGTTCACGATGGACGAGTAGCGGACCGAGAGCTGCTCGACCTGCGTCGAGATGCTCGGTATGAGTGCCCAGACGACCAGCCCCAGTGCGATCGCGGCGCCGCCGAGGGATGAGATGATCGCGGCCCATCTCGGCCACCGGTGGCGCTCGAGGAAGGCGATGATCGGCTCGAAGCCGAGCGCGAGGAACAGCGCGGCACCGATGTACGTGAGGATCGTGCTCAGTGAGGCGATCATCCCGCCGAGTACCAGCGCTACGAGGACGCCGATCGTGGCGATGAAGCCGAGCCTGAACGGATTCTCGATGCGCATGCGGTGTTCCCCCTGATCGGATCCCGGCCTGAGACCGGGATCCGATTCTAGACGCGCGGTGCCGCCTCAGTTCGCGCCGCGCGGGTCAGCGCTGGCGGGGTGCGCCACGCTTCTGGCCGGCGTTCTGTCCACGGTTCTGGCCGCCGGACTGGGCGGCAACCGGGGCCTCTTGCTTGGTGGGGTCGTCCGTCGACGCATCGGCTTCGTTCGGCTCCGACTCCGACTGCGCTCCGCCGCTGGACAGGGCGAACGCGTGAGCCTGCGCACCGGCTGCGTCTTCACTCGAGGCCGGGGCTTCATCCGCCGACTCTGACGGGCGCTTCGTGATCTGCTCGTCCGCCTCCGGCAGGCTGAAATCGGTGCGAGAGAACGCCCGCTTGAGCTGATCCAGGTAGCTCTGCACCTGGTCGCGCTCCTCGCGGAGCTCGGAGAGGCGCTGCTCGGCATTGTCGAG
The DNA here is from genome assembly GCF_013409665.1 of Pseudoclavibacter sp. JAI123. Lineage (NCBI taxonomy): Bacteria > Bacillati > Actinomycetota > Actinomycetes > Micrococcales > Microbacteriaceae > Pseudoclavibacter > Pseudoclavibacter sp. JAI123. The sequence goes on from NZ_JACCCM010000002.1 coordinate 372,863, forward strand.
CAGGCTCTTCGTGTGCTGCTCCACCTCGGTGTTGCGCTCGCGAGCCTGCTTGTTGCTGGTCTCGAGGAGATCGGCTGCCTTGCGTTCTGCCTGGTCCTGCGTCTCCTGCGCTCGGCGGCGTGCATCGGCCATGATCTTGCCCGCCTCGCGTCGGACCTGCTCGCTGCGCTGGTTCAGATCGGCCAGCTGCTCGGTGGCATCGTCGATGAGCTTCTTCGCGGCCGCCTCCGCCTTCCGGCCAGCTGCGACGAGCTGCTGCTCGAACGCGTTGCGGCGCTTGGAGAGCTCGACATCGAGCTCCGTGCGCTTCGCGTTGAGCTCCCGCACCGAACCCTCGCGGAGTGCATCGATCTCACCCTTCGCGAGTTGCCGCGCGGCTTCCTGCTCGTGCTCCATCTGGGTGCGCCGAGCGGCGGCCTCGCGCTCGAAGTCGGCTCGCACCTTGTCCATCTCGCGCTGGCGCTCGGAGAGTCGAGCCGCGGACTCGGCGATCTCGTTCTCGACAGCCTGGCGCTTGGTCGCGAGCTCCTCCTCGACGGACGCGCGCAGCGCGCTGATCTCGAGGTCGGTGGAGTGCCGCAGCTCACGGAGCTCGGTCGTGACCTGGTCCTTGACGGTCTCGATCTCACGCTCCTGGTTGGTGCGGGTGAGGTCGGCCTCCTGCTTGGCGTTCTCGAGAAGGCTGTCGGCTTCCGAGCGAGAGTCGCTCAAGACGCGAGACGCCCGCACATCGGCCTCCCGCGTGACGCGCTCTGCGTAGTCGTTCGCCTCCTGGTGGATGCGCGCAGCGTTTCGGTGGGCCTCGCTCAGGATCTTGTCCGCTTCGCGCTGGGCTTCGGCGGTGAGCTTCTGGGCCTGCTGCTCGGCCGTCGCGAGCGTGCCGGCGAGCTTCGTGCCGAGCCCGGAGTAGGTGGGGTTGCCGACCTCGTTGAGCTCCGTCTCGAGCTGCTTGATCCGGGTGCGCATGGCCGCGATCTCGCGGCTCGCGCCGGAATCCTGGTTCCCGGCCTGGGCGAGCTGGGTGCGCAGCGACCTGATGACCTCGTCGACCTCTTCGCGGTTGTAACCGCGCATCGCTGTATTGAAGTTGATGTCGTCGAATGCCAAGAACGCCTCCGCGTGAGTCAGGTTGCGAGTGCGCGACCACCGCGTGCGCACATCGTGAAGTCTAGACGGCGGGTGGGAGACGCAGCCTGATGAGGCACAGAATGGCGGTGGGAACCTGCATGAAAAGTTCGGGGTTCGCTCTCCGCGAGACCCGACTTTGGCCCTTTTCCCGGCCGACACCGGCGTATTCCAGGGGAAGCGCGGGCATGGTGCGTTAGATTGAGGGGTCGAGAGTCGCCATGAACCTCATGGACGACGACGGCACCCTCGCGAGAGGAGCACGTCGAGCGCACAAACGATGCACGGCGCAATCACTCGAGAAGGAGTCACTCAGTGAGATTCATCCTAGCCGCGATCGCATTCCTCGGAAGTGCGGCGCTGCTCGTCGTCGGCTGGCTGCAGGTCACGGAAGCGAGGGCTGCCGACTCGGTCGTGGCGACCGGAACGGTGTCCCAGGAGTCGCCGTTGCTCGTCATCCCGAGCGACACGCTCATCGAGCACGCCGGGACGCAGTCCATCACGATCAGCGGAGACGGACCCATCCGCGTCGCGATCGGTCGTCAGGCTGACATCGCTGGCTGGGTCGGCACGACCCAGCACGAGATCGTCACGCTCGACGACACGAGCGGCGCGCTGGTCTTCACCCCGGGCGAGGCATCGGCTGACGAGACGACGGCACCGAACATCCTCGGCAATGACCTGTGGTTCCAGGAGTACGAGGGTGACGGTGAACTCAAGCTGGAGCAGACCCTGCCGGTCGGCTTCGCGCTCCTCGTCCAGTCCGACGGCGAGTCGCCCGCGCCGAGCCAGGTGTCCATCTCCTGGCCGCTCGACGGCCGCGCGCCTATGGCCGGTCCGCTCCTGCTCGGCGGTGGAGTGCTCCTGCTGATCTCCCTCGGTCTCCTGCTCTGGGCGTTGTTGAGCATGCGCCGCCGCTCCAAGCCCCAGCGCCAGACTCACGACGTGCTCGAACCGGAGGCCTCGACGGATGCTCCCGCGGTCGGCGAGGCCGCCACGACACCGGCATTCGCGTTCGGGCGTTCGGTGCCCAGCGCCGACGACGGACTCGATGCCACGGATGTGGACCCGGTCGAGCAATCGCAGGGCGTGGTCGCGGCCTCGGTCAGGCTCTCCGAGGGCACCCAGCCGGAGCCCGCAGACGTGAACTCCCGCGCAGGCGCACCAGACGAGCAGCCTGTCCACGCATGGGCCCCTCCCGCGGCTGCGGATGAGCACTCGCGGCAGACCGACGCACCGGCCTTCCCCTCGTTCCGGGCTCCGAGCGCAGAAGCGCCCGTTCCTGCCTCCGCACCCGCGGCCGAGGGAACGCCAGCGGCCGTCGACGACCCGTTCAGCTGGAGCGCCCCATCCACGTCCTCCGAACCTGAACCTGAAACTGTCGAGGCAGCTCCGCTCGCCCAGCCCGACGCCCACGCCGAACCGGCACCCGCGGCTGCGCCGACGGACGAGGACCGACCCGAGCCCTCCACGAAGGATGACGGGGACAAGCGCGACGACAACTCCTCGGATGCCGGAGAGCCGCCATCGGGTGACGCGTCCGGGCCGAGCCCTGAGACCCCTGCAGCTGGCACGCCGGCCGCAGAGCCCCAGCAGTGGCGCCGGCCCCGCGGGCGGGACCGCAGCCAGGCCCCGAAGCGCCTCTTTAGGCTCATACCGGTGCTGCTCGTCGGGTCGATCGCACTCACCGGATGCTCGGCCGACTTCTGGCCGGAGCAGTTCGGTGGATCCACGAGCGCACCGACGACTCCGACCCCGACCTCATCCATCGACCAGGCGCTGCTCACCGAGGGCGAAGCTCTCCCGGCCGTCAACTCGCAGCAGCTCGCCGAGATTCTCGACGATGCTGCGCGCCTCGCCCAGGAGGGGGACGCTGCGAACAACCCGGACGGGCTGAAGCCGCGCTTCACGCAGGCCGCCTACCAGGAGCGAGCAGCCGAGTACCAGGCGAAGGCGGCCGACAACGCCCTCCCGGGGCCCGTCGCGTTCCCCACGGGCGAGGTCGTCTACGCCGTCCCGCAGGCGTCAGACTCGTGGCCGAAGTCGATCTTCGTGGTTCGCGAAGCCGGGGGAGAGACCCCGACGGCACCGTTCGGGATCATGCTGACGCAGTCGAGCGCCCGCGACACCTACAAGGTCGCCTCCATCGTGCAGCTCACCCCCGATGTCACGCTCCCGGAAGCCGCTCCGGCCGAGATCGGCGCCCCAGGCATCGACGGACTCGAGCAGCCGCTCGTCATCGCACCGGAAGAGCTCGCCGGTGCCTACGCGGACGTCATCAGCAACGGCGACGGCTCGCAGTTCGCCGCGTTGTTCTCTCCCGACGGCGACTCGCTGCGCACGCAGATCTCCGAGGCTCGGGCGGCGGTCTCCGGCGAGATCGACGCGAACGCCGCACGCATCGAGTTCCAGACGCGGCAGACCGACGACCCGCCCTTCGGCGTGCAGACGCTCGACGGCGGAGCGATCGTCGCCGTCTCGATCGAGGAGGTCGAGAAGCTGAGCGCGCGTACCCAGCTCGCGACCCTCAGCGTGCAGGGGCGCACCGCGGCCCTCGCAGGCGCCAGCTCGTCGTCGCTGGGATTCGAGACCCTCTACACGAACCAGCTCATGTTCTACGTGCCGTCTGAAGCGACAGGCGGCGCAATCCAATTGCTCGGCTTCGCCAACACCATGACCGGCGCACGCCAGCTCAACGCGAACGAGGTTACCTATGGCTGAAACCCCACCGCTCAACCCAGCAAGTCTCTACGGAGCAGTCGATCTCTCCTCGCTCGTGCAGCGCGCGAGCACCCCGGCCGGCCAGGCCCCGCAAACCCCGGCAGGCGGGGCACCAGGCCAGGCCGCCGCACCCGCCGCCGGAGAGCCCGTTGCGACCCTGCCGGATGTCGTGGTCGACGCCGACGAGCAGACGCTCGAGCAGTTCATGCAGCTCTCGCAGTTCCTGCCCGTCATCGTCGAGATGCACGCGGCCTGGTCCAGCGATGCGCAGGCGCTCTCGCCGGTGCTCGCCAACATCGTCCGCGGGGCAGAAGGTCGGGTCGTGCTCGTGCGCGTCGACCTGGATGCTCACCCGCAGCTCGGTCAGCAGCCGCAGGTCATCGCCATCATCGGCGGTCGCCCGCTGCAGCTGTTCTCCGGCAACCCGCCTGAGGAGCAGATCACCCAGATAGTCGGCGAGATCCTGCAGGTCGCAGCCCAGCAGGGCCTGACCGGCCATGTCGCCGTGGATGGGACGCCCCAGGACGACGCGGAGGCGCAGGAGCCTGCCGCCCCGCCGCTGCCGCCGCTGCACGCGGAGGCCTTCGAAGCGCTCGAGCGCGGAGACTACGCGGCCGCGGTTGACGCCTACGAGCGCGCACTCGCTGAGCGCCCCGCCGACGACGAGGCTCGAGCGGGTCTCGCGCAGGTCCAGCTCCTCGTGCGCCTCCAGGGCAAGACCCTCGAGGAGATCCGGCAGCGCGCGGCAGCCGCGCCGGACGAGCTCGACGCGCAGCTGGACGTCGCCGACCTCGACCTGTCCGGTGGCCACATCGACGACGCGTTCGATCGCCTCCTCACGCTGTTCCCGAAGCTCGACGCCGAGGGCAAGACGGCCGTTCGCGAGCGCCTCCTCGACCTGTTCCTGGTCGTCGGTGTCGCCGACCCGCGCGTCGGCGCGGCACGTGCAAGGCTCACGAACCTGCTGTTCTGACGTCGCGGTGCGACGACGACGAGGCCCGGATGCGATCAGATCGCATCCGGGCCTCGTCGTTGCTGCGTGCGGGCCGATCAGCCCTCGTACTTGAACCAGACCGCGGCGAGCGGCGGCACGGTGACGGCCGCCGACTGCGCGAACCCGTGCGACGGGGTCTCCTCGGTCGTGACAGAGCCGTAGTTGCCTGCACCCGATCCCGCGTAGGTCTCGGCGTCGGTGTTGAGCACCTCGGACCAGCGGCCGGCGTGTGGCAGGCCGAGACGGTAGCCGCTGATGACCTGGTTGGAGAAGTTGAAGACCATCGCGACGTCGGGGGTGCCATCGTGGCCACGCCGAGCGAATGCGAGCACGCTGTTGGCCGCGTCGTCACCGCTCAACCACACCATCCCGGAAGGGTCGTCGTCGCGCTGCCACAGCGCGCCTTCGTTCTTCGCGAGCCGGTTGAGGTCGCCCACGAGCCGCTGCACGCCTGCGTGGCCCGGGTTGTCGAGCTGCCACCAGTCGAGGCCGCGGGACTCGCTCCACTCCGTCTGCTGAGCGAACTCCTGGCCCATGAAGAGGAGCTGCTTGCCCGGATGTCCCCACTGGTAGGCGAGGAAGAGCCGCGTGCCCGCGAGCTTCTGCCATTCGTCACCCGGCATCTTGGAGTACAGGGAGCCCTTGCCGTGGACGACCTCGTCGTGGCTGATGGGGAGCAGGAACCGCTCGCTCCAGGCGTACACGAACGAGAAGGTCAGGTCGCCCTGATGGTGCGAGCGGTAGATCGGGTCGCGCTCCACGTAGCGGAGGCTGTCGTTCATCCAGCCCATGTTCCACTTGAGCCCGAAGCCCAGGCCGCCCCACTCGGTCGGCTTGGTCACCCCGGCCCAGCTCGTCGACTCCTCCGCGATCATCGCGATGCCCGGGTACAGCTTGTAGGCGGTGGCGTTGACCTCCTGGAGGAAGGCGATGGCCTCGAGGTTCTCGCGTCCGCCGTGGATGTTCGGCACCCACTCCTCGCGCGAGTAGTCGAGGTACAGGATCGAGGCCACGGCGTCGACCCGGAGACCGTCGATGTGGAACTCCTCGAGCCAGTAGAGCGCGTTGGCGACGAGGAAGTTGCGCACCTGGGAGTCGCCGAAGTTGAACACCTTGGTGCCCCAGTCCAGCTGCTCGCCCAGGCGCGGGTCGGCGTGCTCGTAGAGCGCCTGCCCGTCGAACTCCGCGAGGCCGAAGCTGTCCTTGGGGAAGTGCCCGGGCACCCAGTCCATGATGACGCCGTAGCCGGCCTGGTGCAGCCGGTCGATGAGGTACCGCAGGTCGTCTGGCGAGCCGAGGCGCGACGTGGGCGCGTAGTAGCCGGTGACCTGGTAGCCCCACGAGCCGCCGAAGGGGTGCTCGGCGAGCGGCATGAACTCGACGTGCGTGAACTCGAGGCCATCGAGGTACTCGACGAGCTGGTCGGCGAGCTCCCGGTACCCGAGGCCCGGCCGCCAGGACATCGCGTGGAGCTCATACGTGGTCATGGGACCCGTGTGCGGGTCCTTCTGCGCCCGCGCTCTCATCCAGTCGTCGTCGCCCCACTCGTACGTGCTGGGGGTCGCGATGACGGATGCGGTCTGCGGTGGCTGCTCGGCGTGCAGCGCGAGCGGGTCTGCTTTCTCCACCCATTCGCCTGACGCGGTGCGGATCTGGAACTTGTAGGTCTCGTGCGGCGAGACGCCCGGCACGAAGAGCTCCCAGATGCCGAGGGCATCGAGGCGTCGCATCGCGTGCGCTCGGCCGTCCCAGCCGTTGAAGGAGCCGATGACCCGGACTGCCTGGGCGTGCGGTGCCCACACGACGAACGAGGTGCCAGACACCGGTGCGTGGGTGCCCCAGTGCTCGCGGTGGTGGGCACCGAACACGTGCCAGAGCCGCTCGTGGCGGCCCTCGCCGAAGAGGAACTGGTCGACCTCACCGACGACGGGGAGGAACCGGTACGGGTCGTCGACCGTGTGGGGGACGCCGTCCGTGTAGACCGTCTCGAGCTGATAGTCGTCGAGGCCGTGCTCGTGTGCGCCCTGCCAGATGCCGTGGGCGAGGTGGTGCAGCTCGACCCGTTCGCCGCTCGAGGTGAGGATCGCTGTCACACGCTCGGCGAGGGGGCGTCGCGCGCGGATGACCGTGCGCCCGTCTCCCTGCAGATGCTGCCCGAGGATCGCGTGCGGTCCCGAGTGCGTGCCGTCGGCGACTGCGCGCAGCTCACCATCGGGAATGCTGGTCGTCACTGGGGCCGCTGGCTGGAGTTCGTCGGTCATGGTGTTTCCGTTCTCGAGATCGTTCGGCCGCGCCTCGCGGCGCGGCCGAACGACGGGTCAGAGTGCCGAGTGCCTGACGCGCAGGATGTGCGCGGGGAGGGTGGAGGGGTCGAGGCGCACGTAGTTCGCGCCGCCCCAGATCCACTCGTGCCCGCTGAGGAGGTCTTCCACGCCGAATTCCGTGTCGGCGGCGAAGCCGAACTTGGTCTGGTCGATGTAGACCGTCGCCTCCTCGATGCCGGAGTGATTGAGGTTAACCGCGACGATGACCGTGTTGGAGACGCCGTCTGGGGAGTACTCGGCCGGCAGGTGCTTGGAGAAGACGAGCACGTTCTCGTTGTCGCTGAACTGCACTTCGAAGTTTCGCAGCTGCTGCAGTGCCGGGTTGGCGCGCCGCAGCTCGTTGAGCTTCGTCAGGAGCGGGGCGAGCGAGTAGCCGCTCGCCTCCTGGGCGGCCCAGTCGCGCTGCTTGTACTCGTACTTCTCGTTGTCGATGTTCTCTTCCGAGCCCGGACGTGCCACGTTCTCGGCGAGCTCGAACCCGGCGTAGACGCCCCACAGCGGCGAGGAGGTGGCGGCGACGATGGCGCGGATCTTGGCTGCGTTCCGCCCACCCTGCTGCAGGTACTCGGTGAGGATGTCCGGAGTGTTGACGAAGAAGTTCGGGCGAAGGAAGTCGCTCGACTCCTTCGAGACCTCGGTGAGGTACTCCTCGAGCTCCTGCTTCGTGTTGCGCCAGGTGAAGTAGGTGTACGACTGCTGGAATCCGGCCTTCGCGAGCGCGTGCATGATGGCGGGGCGGGTGAATGCCTCGGCCAGGAAGATGACCTCCGGGTGCTTGGCGTTCACCTCGTGGATGAGCCACTCCCAGAACTGCAGCGGCTTCGTGTGCGGGTTGTCGACGCGGAAGATCTTGACCCCGAGCTCGATCCAGTACTCGACCGTCTCGAGGACCTCGGCGTAGAGTCCGTTGCGGTCTCCGTCGAAGTTGATCGGGTAGATGTCCTGGTACTTCTTGGGTGGGTTCTCTGCGTAGGCGATGCTGCCGTCCGGCAGCTGCGTGAACCAGTCCGGGTGCTCGGCGACCCAGGGGTGGTCAGGCGTGGCCTGCAGCGCGAGGTCGAGGGCGAGCTCCATGCCGTTCTTCTCGATCTCGCTGACGAAGTAGCGGAAGTCCTCGACCGTGCCGAGGTCGGGGTGGATGTCGCGGTGCCCGCCCTCTGCAGCACCGATGGCCCACGGCGAGCCGGGGTCGCCGGGTTCTGTCGTGAGCGAGTTGTTGGGGCCCTTGCGATTGGTGCGGCCGATCGGGTGGATCGGGGGCACGTAGAGCACATCGAAGTTCATGGCCGCGACTGCGGGGACCCGCTCGGCTGCGGTTCGGAAGGTGCCGGAGGTCCAGCTGCCGTCCGCCGCCTGCGTCGCCCCTTCCGAGCGCGGGAAGAACTCGTACCAGGCCGCGTTCCCGGCGAGGGCGCGGTCGACCTGGATGCTGCGCTTGGCGGAGCTCGTCACGAGGGAGCGCACGGGGTGCGCCTCGATGACCTCGAGCACGTCGTCGGCGAGGAGGGACGCGAGACGGAAGGACGCGGAACGCGACGTGAAGCGCGACGCGGTCGCCGCATCCCGCAGCACGGCGCTCTGATGGCTGGTGAGCTCGGGGTTGGTGGCAGCGCGGTCGACGACCTGCGCACCGAGCTCGAGCATCACATCGACGTCGATGCCGGCTGGGATCTTGATCTCCGCGTTGTGCTGCCAGGTCGCGAAGTCGTCGTTCCAGGCCTCTATCCACCACTCGTGGGTGCCCGCCACCGTGACCTGGGCCTCGGCAAGCCAGGAGTCGGTGCCCTTCGGGCCAGGCTGCATGCGGATGCGCTCCGGCTGTGCGCCAGGTGCGGTCAGCACGAGCTCGACGCCGATGATGTCGTGCCCCTCGCGGAAGGAGACGCAGGAGAACGGGACGACGTCCCCGACGTATCCCTTCGTGGGGAAGAGGTTGTCGACGAGCTGCGGCTGCAGGTCGAGGATCGGGATGCGCCCGATCGCCGGCACGTACCCGGAGCCGGGGAACTGGTCGCCCGTCGACGGGAGCGCCGTCGCGACGGCGGCTGCGGCCGCGGGCTTCGCCGCCGACGCCTTCGGCTTGCGCGCGCGCGTCACCTTGGCTGGAGCCTGCACGACCGGCGCTGGCTGGCTGGTCGCCGGGGCTGACTCGCTCGTCGCCGGTGTCGCCTCTGGAGCCGGAGCTGCCTTCGGCGAGGCGCTCACTCGCTTGGCGGTCGCCCGACGCGGGCGGCTCGGTGGAATCTGGTCTTCTGACGCTGGTGTCGTTGCCACAACCGAACGCTACCAACACCCACCCTCAACGGGGCTGTCCGCGTGTCACGGAATGTGAACGACGTCCCGCACGGTGTCCGATCAGATGTGGTGGTGCGCGTGCTCCACATCCACCGCGTACACCTGCACCGAGGGCCCCGCGAGGCCGGTGAGCTGTCCAGGTACGAGCACGCGGCTCGAGCTGAGCGCCTCATCTGGGTGCTCGTGCGTCGAATCCCAGAGCAGACGGTAGCCCGTGACCTGGTCGACGGCGGGTGCCCGCAGCGCCGCGTCGTCCTCGCTGCCGTGGATGACGAAAAGAAGCCGGTCGACGAGCATCCGCTCGCCGTCGACGAGCACCGCGTCACCCGTGAAGTCGGCGTCTGCCTCGGGGATGTAGGCGTCGAGCAGCACCTGCAGGGTGCGGCCGCCGGGCCCCTGCCAGGAGCCGTCGCCCATAGGGTTGCCGAGCGCGTCGAACCACCGTCGCCTCGTCCCGTGCTCGCTCAGCGCGTGCCCGTGGTTGAAGCTGCTCGGGCGCAGCACCTGGTGCTTCCCCCGCAGCTCGATGAGTCGTCTCGTGTGCGCGAGCTGAGCGAGCTGGATCTCGCTGAGGTCCCAGGAGAACCAGGTGAGCGGCGAGTCCTGGTTGTAGGGATTGTTGTTCCCCTTCTGCGACCTCGCGACCTCGTCGCCGGCCGTGAGCATGGGGACACCCGCGCTCAGGAGGACCGTGCTCAGGAGGTTGCGCATCGAGCGGCGGCGCAGCGTCTCGATGCTGCTGCTGTCGCTCGGCCCCTCCACTCCGAAGTTCCACGAGCGGTTGTCGCCGGTGCCGTCGCGACCGAGTTCCGCGTTCTGCAGGTTGTGCTTGACGTTGTAGGAGACGAGATCACGCAGGGTGAAGCCGTCGTGCGCGGTGACGAAGTTCACCGAGGCCAGCGGCCCCCGCTCGTCGCTGAACATGTTGGACGAGCCGGCGAGCGACGTGCTGAAGGCGCCCGCACCCTCGGGATGGACGCCGGAGCTGCGCGCCTCGGCGATGTCGCGCACCCAGAATGAGCGGGCGTGGTCGCGGAAGCTGTCGTTCCACTCCGACCAGTCCTCCGGGAAGTTGCCCGTCTGCCAGCCGCCCATGCCGACGTCCCACGGCTCGGCGATGAGCTTGGTGTCCGAGAGGCGCTCGTCGCTGACGATGGCTTCGAGCAGCGGGTGGTGGCGTTCGAAGGCGTGGTGCGCGTTGCGTCCGAGCGTCGCCGCGAGGTCGAAGCGGAAGCCGTCGATGCGGAACTCCTCGACCCAGTAGCGGAGCGAGTCGATGATGAGCTCGCGCACGATGGCCTCGGACGTGTCGAGGGAGTTGCCGCATCCGGTCTGGTCGACGGGGTTGCCGTGCATGTCGTGGCGGTAGTAGGTGGCGTTGTCGAGGCCCCGGAACATGGACGTCTCGTCGCCGCGGCCGCCTTCGGAAGTGTGGTTGTAGACGACGTCGAGGTAGACCTCGATGCCGGCGGCGTGCAAGTGCTTGACCATGCCCTTGAACTCGCGGGCGATGGCGTGCGGGCCGGCGGCGCGGGCGCCTGGGGAGGCGTAGTCGGCGTGCGGGGCGAAGAAGCCGAGCGTGTTGTAGCCCCAGTAGTTCGCCATCCCCTGGCGTCGCAGGAACGACTCGGAGGCGAACGCGTGGACGGGCAGCAGCTCGACGGCCGTGATGCCGACGGACTGCAGGTAGGCGATCGTGTCCTCGTGCGCGAGGCCAGCGTAGCTGCCGCGGAGGTGCTCCGGCATGTGCGGGGCGAGCTGCGTGAACCCCTTGACGTGCGCCTCGTAGACGACGACGTCGCGCAGCGGCAGCAGGGGCGCGCGCACAGTTCCCCAGTCGAACGGCTCCGACTCGACGACCTGCGCCGTCCAGATGGGCACGGCGACGGTGCCGACATTCGAGACCTGCCTGGCGTACGGCTCGACGAGCAGCCGGTGCTTGTCGAAGGCGCTGGTGCCGGTCGTCGGCCCGTCTGCGCGCACCGCGTAGCGTTGGCCGTTCACGAGCTCGGCGCACTCGGCCTGCCAGATGCCTCCCGGCATGCTGGCCATGTCGACGGTTCGTGTGACGGTGCCGTCGGCATCGATGAGGCAGAGGGTCATCGCGGATGCGTGCGCCGAGAACACGCGGAGGCGCGCGATCCCCTGATGGTGGGTGACGCCGAGGTCGGAGCGGGTCTGTGAGTCGAGCATGAGGCCTAAACTGTTCGAATTGAATGGTCGGCGCCGCATGGCGGCTGCACGGACCGTGTGCGTGCGCGCTCTGGTGCGCACGGATCGCGCAAGTCTATGTCGAGAGTGCCCGTATCCAGGGCAGGGCGGGGAGTGTAATGGCCGTTTACCTCGACCATGCCGCGACGACCCCGATGGTGCGCGAGGCGCGGGAAGCGCTCCTTGCTGGCTTGGACCTGACGGGGAATCCGTCGTCGATTCATGGCCACGGGCAGGCCGCCAAGCGGCTGCTCGAAGGGGCGCGGGAGCGCGTTGCCGCGGCGCTCGGAGCCGACCCGATCGAGGTGGTCCTGACGTCTGGTGGCACCGAGGCCATCAACCTCGGCGTCAAGGGCCTGTACTGGGCGAGGCGGCAGCAGGACGCGGCTCGTGTCCGAGTCCTGGCACCTCGAGGCGAGCACCACGCGACCGTCGACGCCGTCGAATGGCTTGCCGCCCATGAGGGGGCCGTCGTCGACTGGCTGCCGGTCGACGAGGCCGGCGTCGTCGACCTCGAGGTCGCCGAGCAGCGGATGCGGGAGCACGCGAACGAGGTGGCGCTCATCACGGTCATCCTCGCAAACAACGAGGTCGGCTCCGTGCAGCCGGTCCGCTCGCTCGCCGCGCTGGCGGCCGAGCACGGGATCCCAGTGCACGTCGACGCCGTCGCCGCCTTCGGGCACATCCCGGTCTCGCTGCGGGATCTCGACGTCGCCGCGCTCAGCGTCTCGGCGCACAAGATCGGCGGGCCGGTGGCCATGGGCGCGCTCGCGCTCGCGCGCGCCCACACCGTCGAGGCGCTCATCCACGGGGGCGGGCAGCAGCGGGGCGTGCGCTCTGGCACCCAGGACGTGCCAGCCGCGCTCGCGTTCGCAGCTGCGACGGATGCGGCGATGTCGCGAATGGACACGGAGGGCGCCCGCCTGGACGCCCTCGCGCGCCGACTGGCGGACGGCCTCGCGAGGATCCCAGGAGCCGAGCTGCGCGGCGCCCCGCTCGACGGCGTGCTCCACGACGCGGGCGACGAGGTGCGGGCACGGGTGCCTGGCAACGTGCACGTCACGTTCGACGGCTGCCAGGGTGACTCCCTCCTCTTCCTCCTCGACATGGCCGGGTTCTCCGTCTCCACCGGCTCTGCCTGCCAGGCGGGCATCGCCGAGCCATCCCATGTCCTGCTCGGCATGGGTCTGGACGAGCGAACGGCGCTGAGCGCACTGCGCTTCACCCTGGGCGCGTCGACCGGCGACGATGACATCGCCTCGCTCCTCGACGTCCTCCCGAGGATCGTGGAGCAGGCGCGCACGGCTGGGTTCTCCGACCGGACCGTGTAGCGTCCTGGCGCGGCGTGCGCCTGCAGCGCATCCGCCCCGACACGTGTCGAAGCGTCGGCGGATGCGCCTACGCTGACGCCATGACGATGCGAGGTGCAGGAGGCGGACCGCCCGCCGGGGGCCGTGTTCGGGACGAGTCCGTGATCCGTGCCGCGAACGAGCAGGCCCCGCAGATCGACGACCTCTGGCAGCGCGTGCTTCGCCTGTTCGCGCCCTACCGAGGGAAGATCGCGATCGCGCTCGTGCTGGTGCTCATCACCGCGGCTATCTCGGTGCTGCCCCCGCTGCTGACCGAGCAGGCGTTCGACGTCGGCCTCTTCCCGCCGGGCGGCACCGGGCCGAACATCGGCGAGCTGTGGAAGATCGTCGGTCTCATGGCGGTGCTCTGGGTCGCCTCGAGTGCGCTCGGGGTCGTGCAGACCTACTTCACCGCCAGTGTCGGCAACTCCGTCATGGGCGACCTGCGAGTGCGCCTCTTCGATCACCTGCAGCGCATGGAGCTCGCGTTCTTCACGCGCACGAAGACCGGGGTCATCCAGTCCCGCCTCCAGAACGACGTCGGCGGAGTGGCGTCGACGCTGCAGTCGATGATCACGAGTGTCGTCGGCAACGTCGTGACCGTCCTCGCGGCGGTCGTCGCCATGGCGCTGCTCTCCTGGCAGCTGACCATCATCGCGTTCGTCCTCATGCCAGCCCTCGTCTGGGCGCAGCGAAGGGTCGGCCAGGTGCGCGCCCGCATCGCGACGAAGACGCAGGAGTCCCTCTCCGAGATGACCGCGATCACGCAGGAATCGCTGAGCGTCTCCGGCATCCTGCTCGCGAAGTCGTTCGGACGCGAGGAGGCGGAAGGACAGCGGTACCGCGCGGAGAACGTCCGGCAGATCGGGCTTCAGGTGAAGCAGACGATGAGCGGGCAGACGTTCTTCGCCTTCGTGTCCATCGTGTTCTCCCTCGTGCCCGCGGCTGTCTACATCGTCGGCGCGTATCTCATCACCGGCGGCGTCGATCTCACGGCGGGCGCGATCGTGGCGTTCACGACGGTGCAGACCAGGCTCACGATGCCGCTCATCGGGCTCATGCGCATCGGCCTCGAGGTGCAGACGTCGAAGGCCCTGTTCGCGCGCATCTTCGAGTATCTCGACATGAGGCCTGCCATCACGCCGTCGCCGTCGCCCGTCGCGCTCGACGAGTCGAAGCTCGGCGAGGTCGAGTTCGAGCACGTCTCGTTCCGGTACCCGGACGCGGAGGTCGACTCGGCCCCTACGCTCGACGACGTGTCCTTCACGGTTCGCCAGGGGGAGTTCGTCGCGTTCGTCGGGCCGAGCGGCGCAGGGAAGACGACCATCGGCTACCTCGTGCCCCGGCTCTACGAGGTCGCGTCCGGCGCCGTGCGCTTCGCGGGCACCGACGTGCGCGACCTCGACCACGACGCGCTCATCGCGAACACGGGCATCGTGAGCCAGGAGAGCTACCTGTTCCACGCATCCATCGCCGAGAACCTGCGCTTCGCGAAGCCGGACGCCACCCAGGCCGAGATCGAGGAAGCCTGCAGGCAGGCCAACATCCACGAGACGATCTCGAAGTTCCCCGACGGCTACGAGACCCTCGTGGGGGAGCGAGGCTACCGACTCTCCGGTGGTGAGAAGCAGCGCGTGGCCATCGCCAGGGTCCTGCTCAAGGACCCTGCGGTGCTGGTCCTCGACGAGGCGACGAGCGCGCTCGACACACGGTCTGAGCGGTTCGTGCAGCGTGCCCTGGACGAGGCCTCACGGGGCCGCACGGTCCTGGCCATCGCGCACCGCCTCTCGACGGTCAAGGACGCCGACCTCATCTGCGTCATCGACGAAGGCCGCATCGTCGAGCGCGGGAACCACGCCGAGCTCATGGCGAGGGGAGGCCTCTACGCGGCGCTCCACGAGGAACAGCGAACCGATGTCCAGCCTGAGCTCGAGATCTGAGTCGCGCTGACGCGGCGGCGCTCGTCTAGCGAGCCAGCTGGATCTCGTCCTCGATCTTCCATGTGCCGGCGAGCGCCGGGGCGAGCGGGATGACGCCGAGCGTGAGCACGGCCAGGAGCCCCAGCGAGATCGACCAGTTGCCGGTTGCCGTCGCGAGTACTCCGACCGTGAGCGGGGCGAGCGCCGCGAGGGCGTACCCGACGAGCTGGACGAACCCGCTGAGGATCGCCGAGCCCCGTTGGCCAGCCGCACGGAGGCCGATGAGCGTGAGGCAGATCGGGAAGATGAGCTGCCCGAACCCGATGAGCACGACCCAGAGGACGGGGGCCGCGGTCGGGGCGAAGATGAGGCCGGAGTAGCCGAACGCGAAGCCGGCAGCCGCGGTGATGAGCGGCCACGTCGTCCCGAGGTGCTTGATGACGAGCGGTGTGGCGAGGGAGAGCGGGATGCCCATGGCGGCGAACAGCGAGAGGTAGCCGGCCGCCGCGACAGTGTCGGCGCCTGCCCGCTCCTGCAGGATCGTGGGCAGCCACCCGAAGCAGCAGTAGGCGTTCATCGATGAGATGGCGAAGGTCGTCGCGAGCGCCCAGGCTCGCTTCGAGCGCCAGATGGACCTGGCGGGCTTGGCGCGCGTGCCGTCGGGCAGCGTCACGGCCCCGGTCGTCGGGGCGACGTGGCCGCGGGCCGCGCGAACCTGTGCGCGCACGAGGAGCACGACCCACGGCACGGCGGCGGAAGCCGCGACGATGGCCCACATGGACAGCGAGGTCCGCCATCCGCTGGCCAGGGCGACGGGGGCCGCGACGAGGGGCGGCAGCATCGTGCCGAGCGCCACGACGATCGCGTAGGTCGAGGTCATGACTGGGATGCGGGACCGGAAGTAGGTGACGACCACCGGTGGCAGGAGGATGTTGCCGATTCCCATGCCGAGCAGGGCGATGCCGCTGCCGCCGAGCAGCGTCGGCAGGTTCGGAGCGGCTCCGCGGAGGAGGTGCCCGGCGATGATCGCGGCGAGCGCGATGACGATGAGCAGCTCGAGGCGGACCCGTCGCAGGAGCCACGGAGTGATGAGGCCCGCGATCGCGAAGGCGACCGGGGGCAGCATCGTCAGCACGCCGGTGGTCGCCCCCTCGAGTGGGAGGTCCACCGAGATGAGGTCGAAGATCGACGACGCATTGGTGACGGCGGTTCGCAGGTTCAGAGCGAGCAGCACGAGTGCGAGGACGGCGATGGCGGTCCAGAACCACGGTGACCGGGCGCTTTCCGAAGGGTTCCGGGAGGGGAGAGATGACACGAGGTGCAACTGTACTCAGGAGCTCCCCAGGATTCTTGCACTTGTGAAAGTTTGCACTCATGCATATTCTTGACTGGTGTCGAACCCTGCTCTCTCCCTCCGCGAACGCAACCGCATCGACTGCTGGCATGCCATCCACGACGCCGCCGCCGACCTGACGATCGAGCGCGGCCTCGACGAGACGACGATCGACGCCATCAGCGAGCGCGCAGGCGTCTCGCGCAGGACCTTCTTCAACTACTTCCCGAGCAAAGAGGACGCGGTGCTCGGCATGCAGGCGCCCACACTCCCAGAAGGCGCACTCGACGACTTCCGGGAAGGCGAGAGCGATTCCTTCGGCCGCACCATGCGACTCATGCTCGCCGTCCTCGACTCCGCGATTCCCGACCACGACGACTTCCCCCGCCGACGCACGCTCGCCGACCAGCACCCCGTGCTCGAGGAGCGGCTCAGGCGCCACATCAGCGCGGCAGAGGACATCGTCCTCTCGATCCTGACCGAGCAGGGCGGCGACAGTTCCACGGAGTCCCTCCCGGACGGCATCGAGTCCGCGAAGGCACTCCTCTCGCTCGCCGCGACCATCCTGCGCTTCACGAGCAGGAACGACCCCCAAGGCGTCCTGGCCGACCGGGAAGCCGCCATCAACCACTCCATCGACATCTTCCGGAAAGCGATCTCAGAAGCCCTATGACGACTCCCCCCAGCATCGATTCGCAGGTTCGCCTCGACGCCGCCCCCGGCGCAGAAGCCCGAACCAGCGCCGAGGCGCGGCCTGCCACGACGGGGGCGGGCGCAGCCGGTGCGCACCGACGCAGCATCGTGCCGCTCTTCCTGGGGCTCATGGTCACGATGCTCATGGCGTCGCTCAACAACACGGTGCTCTCGAGCGCCATGCCGACCATCGTCGGCGAGCTGCACGGTGTCGAGCACATGAGCTGGGTCGTGACCTCCTTCATCCTGGCCTCGACGGTCATGATGCCGGTCTACGGGAACCTCTCCGACCTCTTCGGCCGCAAGCCGCTGCTGCTCATCGCGATCGGCCTCTTCATCGCGGGTTCCGTGCTGGGCGGCCTTGCCCCCTCCATCGAGCTGCTCATCGGCGCGCGCATCGTGCAGGGACTCGGCGGCGGCGGCCTCATGATCCTCTCTCAGGCGGCTATCGCGGACGTCGTCCCGGCTCGTGAACGCGGCAAGTACATGGGCGTCATGGGCGCGGTCTTCGCATTCTCGTCCGTCGCCGGCCCGCTGCTCGGCGGCTGGTTCACCGAGGGCCCTGGATGGCGCTGGGTGTTCTGGATCAACCTGCCCCTCGGCGCGCTCGCGCTCCTCGCGACCATCTTCCTGCTCAGGCTGCCGAAGCGCCCCGCCCAGGAGCGCACGCGCATCGACGTCGGCGGCATGGCGCTCATCTCGCTCGCGACGACCGCGCTTGTCCTCGTCGGCACGTGGGGCGGGTCGCAGTACGAGTGGACCTCGCCGACGATCCTGCTGCTCGCCGCGCTCGCGGTGGTCTCCGCTGCCGGCTTCGTCTTCGTCGAGCGCAGCGCAGCGAACCCGATCATGCCGCTCGGCATGTTCAAGGACCGCAACTTCATCCTGACCACGATCGCCAGCCTCGCAACCGGCGTCATCATGTTCGGCACGCTCGGCTACATGCCCACGTACCTGCAGATGGTGACGGGCTCCGGTCCGACCGTGTCCGGTCTGCTCATGACCCCCATGATGGGCGCGTTGCTCATCACCTCCATCCTGAGCGGGCAGTACGTGTCGCGCACAGGTCGGTACAAGTGGGTGCCGATCGCGGGCGCCGCCGTGCTCGGCGTGGGCCTCGTCGTGCTGTCGTTCGTCACCGTCGACAGCCCCGTGTGGATGATCTGCGTCGCTCTCGGCATCATGGGCGTCGGTCTGGGCGGCAGCATGCAGCTGCTCACCCTCATCGTGCAGAACTCGTTCCCGGCGAGGATCGTGGGAACAGCGACCGCCGCCAACAACTACTTCCGGCAGGTCGGCGCGACCCTGGGCTCCGCGGTCGTCGGCTCCGTCTTCGCCGCTCGCCTGACGCAGATGGTGGCGGACCGGCTGCCAGCCGGTGCCGCGCCCGAAGACGGCGCGAGCTCGTTCACGCCCGCTGCGATCGCCCAGCTGCCCGACCAGCTGCGCGCCATCATCGTCGGCTCGTACAACGAGGCGCTCATCCCGATCTTCCTCGCGCTCGTGCCGCTGACGGTCATCTCCATCGTCGCCCTGTCGTTCCTCAAGGAGAAGCCACTGGCGACTGGCAAGGAGCCGGCGACGACCACCTCGGCGACGCACGTCGGCTGAATCGGCTCCGGGGCCGGGCTCTCGGTGCCTCGCTAGATGCAGAGCTCCGGCCCGAGGTCGATCGTCTGCCCGTCCGCCGTCATCGTCGCGAGCCCGCACCAGCGCTCGCTGGTCTGCGGGCTGATGCCGAGCGTCGTGTACACGGACTGCACGTCGTACGCCGAGACCGACTGGCCGCGCTCAGAGTCGCGGTCGACGGCGGGGTACACCGACATCGTGAGCTCGTTTCCCGCCGCCGCTCCGTCGTACCTCGTGACCCGTCCCCAGACGGCCTTGCAGCTCGTCGAGTACATCAGCTGCACCTGCGTCTCGCGCTCCCGCATCTCGCTGGCTGCGACCACCGCGTCGTCACGGCAGACCGTCTGCATGGGGTCCAGTCCGTCGGAGATCCCCGCGTACGGGTCATCCGCAGTCTGCAGCTGGCCGACACCGAACCAGATCCCGCTTGTCACGGCTGCGGACATGAGAGCGGCGGCTGCTGCCGTGGTCAGCAGTCTGCGCTTCGTGATGGGAGGCGGCAGGGGCACCGGCGCCTCAGGACCAGGCGACGGTGCGTCCGCGCTCCCCTCCGTGGTGCCTGGCCCCATGAGCGTGGGTCCGCCCGCCGTCTGCTCGGGGGCCACGGGCACGACCTGGACGCTCGGCGGGGAGACGAGCTCGCTGCGACGCTCGAGCCAAGGGGCCGGATCGGCGCCCAGTGCCGTGACCAGACGCTCCACGGTCTTCGCCGTCGGCAGTCGCTGACCGCCAAGGGCGTCTCCGACCACGCTCTTCGAGATCCCGGCCGTCTCCGCGAGCCGCATGATGGTGGGCCTGCCGGCCTCTTCGCGAAGCGATTGGAGATCGGACGCGAACCGGGCGGGGGAATCTCGGATGTCGCTCACGCGCTGCCTCCCTCGTGAGCATCTTCGCTCGTCGGCGATGGACATCGTCAAATTACCAGAGCCACGCATCTCCCCAGAGGGGTTGTCGGAGGCCCGACGTACACTTATCCGGTGAAAGTTCTAGCCGCCATGAGCGGCGGGGTCGATTCCGCCGTCGCAGCAGCCCGAGCCGTCGAGGCAGGGCACGAAGTGATCGGCGTGCACCTCGCGCTCTCCCGAATGCCCGGCACCCTCCGCACAGGTTCGCGCGGGTGCTGCACCATCGAGGACTCGATGGATGCGCGCCGCGCCGCCGACCTCCTCGGCATCCCGTTCTACGTCTGGGACTTCTCCGAGCGGTTCAAGCTCGACGTGGTCGACGACTTCATCGCCGAGTACAGCGCTGGTCGCACGCCGAATCCCTGCATGCGCTGCAACGAGAAGATCAAGTTCGCGGCCCTGCTCGAGAAGGCCATCGACCTCGGGTTCGACGCCGTCTGCACCGGCCACTATGCGACGCTTGAGACGGGGGCGGACGGGCTGGTCGAGCTGCACCGGGCGAGCGCCTGGGCCAAGGACCAGTCGTACGTGCTCGGCGTGCTCACGCAGCAGCAGCTGGAGCACTGCTACTTCCCGCTCGGAGACACCCCGTCGAAGGACCTGATCCGAGCTGAAGCGGCCGAGCGCGGCATCAGCGTCGCGCAGAAGCCCGACTCGCACGACATCTG
Organism: Pseudoclavibacter sp. JAI123; assembly: GCF_013409665.1. Classification (NCBI taxonomy): domain Bacteria; kingdom Bacillati; phylum Actinomycetota; class Actinomycetes; order Micrococcales; family Microbacteriaceae; genus Pseudoclavibacter; species Pseudoclavibacter sp. JAI123. Next base: position 393,029 of record NZ_JACCCM010000002.1, read on the forward strand.
CTTCATCCCGGATGGCGACACCAGGGGATGGCTGGGTGATCGCATCGGCACCGCGACTGGCCAGGTGGTCGACAGTGCAGGCACGACGCTCGGCGAGCACGACGGTGCGACGGCCTACACGGTCGGTCAGCGCAAGGGGCTCCGGCTCGGGGTGCCAGCTCCCGACGGCAAGCCTCGGTTCGTGCTCGAGATCCGTCCGAAGACCAACGAGGTCGTCGTCGGGCCGAAGGAAGCGCTGAGGATCGCCGAGATCGCGGGCCAGCGGATGAGCTGGACGGGGGCCGCGAAGTCGGAGACCGACGGCGAGTTCCGCTGCGACGTGCAGATCCGTGCACACGCCGACCCGGTGCCCGCAACCGCGCGGATTCACGCCAGCGCTGAGAGTACCCGCGACGACGCGACCATCCCTGGCGTCGAGTGGAGTGTCAGCGTGGATGAGCCCCTCGTCGGCGTCGCGCCGGGCCAGACGGCCGTCGTGTACGTCGGCACGCGCGTGCTCGGCCAGTTCACGATCGACCGCACAGTGAGCGCCGTGCAGACCGGTGAGACAGCGGCGGGTTCTGCCGAGACACGCAGCGCAGATGAGCAGGAGGCGGCATGAGCAAGAAGACCGAGGGTGGCCCGCTCAAGGACGGCGAGGCGATGGATCTGCTCACCGACCGCGCCGAGCGCTGGGCGGCGCAGTACAGGAACCTGTCCGACCCCGATCGGTGGCGCGCTGACTACGACGCGCACTTCGCAGCTCCCGCGCTGCAGCTCGCCAAGCGCTGCACCCTCGAGGCTCGGAAGTTCGGCGCGAAGGACTGGATCCTCGCCCTGGTGCTCTGGTTCCTCATCGGCGGCACCGTGTTCCTCGCCTCGAACTTCCTCATGCAGCTCGAGCCGACCTGGCAGATCGTCTTCGCGGTGTTCGCCGGGCTGATCGCAGTGGTGGGCATCGTGCAGAGCTACCTCGAGACGACCAGCGAGAAGCGCGCGACGAAACGTCTGGCCGCCAAGAACGAATGGCTGCTGAATGTGAGCCGCAAAGCGGCGATGGCGACGCTCAACTCGCGTTCCGGGGCGTCGGCATGACGACGTTCGACGACGCGCGAGTCCGCGTCGAGGAGCTGCGGGAACTCGTCTCCGGCTACCAGGCGGCCTACTACGAGCGCGACGCGCAGCTCGTCTCCGACGCCGAGTACGACGGCCTTGTCCGTGAGCTGGACCAGCTCGAGCGTGAGCATCCCGAGCTGCAGTCGCAGGATTCGCCGACGCAGACCGTCGGCGGCGGCGTCGCGGACGGCCTGCGGCCCATCGAGCACGCTGAGCGCATGCTCTCGCTCGACAACGTCTTCTCGGTCGACGAGCTGCGCGAGTGGTGCGCCAAGACGGAGGCGTCCGCGGGCCGACACATCGAATGGCTCACCGAGCTGAAGATCGACGGGCTCGCCATCGCGCTGCGCTACGAGCACGGCAAGCTCGTGACCGCGGCGACCCGTGGCGACGGCCGCACGGGCGAGGAGGTGACCCAGAACGCACTGCAGATCGACGGCATCCCGGCTGCGCTCGCGGGCGAGGGGCATCCGCCGATCGTCGAGGTGCGCGGCGAGGTGTTCATCCCCGTCGCCGCGTTCAGGGAGCTCAACGAGTTCCAGGCCTCGCTGCGGCCCCGCGCCGTCGAGGAGTACCGGGCCAGGTGGGAAGCACGCTCGGAGGCGACGCGAGGCGAGTTCGACGAGGACGCCGAGCTGGCACGAGCGACCAAGCGATTCCCGGACTTCGCCAACCCGCGCAACGCGGCGAGCGGCGGGCTGCGGCAGCAGCTCGAGAAGAAGAGCGGGCTCGAGCGAGAGGCAGGCGAGCTGCGGCTCCACTCGCTGCAGATGTACGTGCACGGCATCGGTGCCTGGCCGTCGCCGCCCGTCGAGTCGCAGAGCCAGGTCTACGAGCTGCTGGCGAGCTGGGGCCTGCCCGTCACCCCGTACGCGAAGGTCGCCGCATCCGTCGACGACGTCGTGGAGTTCGTCGAGCACTACGGCGCGGAACGCCACTCCGTCGAGCACGAGCTCGACGGCATCGTCGTGAAGGTAGACGAGCTCGACCTGCACGACGAGCTCGGCATGACGAGCCGCGCCCCACGCTGGGCCATCGCCTTTAAGTACCCGCCAGAGGAAGTGCACACGAAGCTCCTCGACATCGCGGCCAGCGTCGGCCGCACCGGGCGAGTGACGCCGTTCGCGATCATGGCGCCCGTCAAGGTCGCGGGCAGCGTGGTGCGCATGGCCACTCTCCACAACCAGGATGTGGTTCGCGTCAAGGGCGTGAAGATCGGCGACACCGTCGTGCTGCGCAAGGCGGGAGATGTGATCCCCGAGGTGCTCGGCCCGGTGCTCGAGCTGCGCGGCGACGACGTGCGCGACTTCGTGATGCCGGCCGACTGCCCGGAATGCGGCACGCCGCTTCGGCCCATGAAGGAGGGCGACGTCGATCTGCGCTGCCCGAACGCCCGGTCGTGCCCCGCCCAGGTTCGTGGTCGCGTCGAGCACATCGGCTCGCGCGGAGGACTCGATGTGGATGCGCTCGGCGAGGTCACCGCTGCCGCGCTGACCCAGCCGACCGTGCCAGAGCAGCCACCACTCGAGACCGAGGCGCGGCTCTTCGCGCTCACGCTCGAGGAGATCGTGCCCATCGAGGTCGTCGTCCGCGACTCCGAGACCGGTGAGCCCAAGACCGACGAGGAGACGGGCGAGCTCGTGCGACGCGCCCCGTTCCAGAAGGTCTCTCTGGTGTACCCGCCAGGCTCTGAGGACATGACGCCGGCGGAGCGCCGCAAGGCCGGCATCAAGAAGGACTTCCGGCTCGTGGAGCCGTCGAAGCAGGCGACGACGCTCCTCGAGCAGCTCGAAGTCGCCAAGACCAAAGACCTGTGGCGTCAGCTCGTGTCGCTGAACATCCGCCACGTCGGTCCTGTCGCTGCACGCGCGCTGGCTGACTGGTTCGGTTCGCTCGACGCCATCGAGGCGGCGCCCGCCGAGGAGCTGGCACAGGTTGAAGGCGTGGGGCCGACGATCGCCGACGCGATCGTCGAGTGGCTCGCGGAAGACTGGCACCGGGAGATCATCGACGCCTGGCGGGCGGCGGGCGTTCGCTTCGCGACTCCGAACCACCCCGGACCCGGCGCGATGACGAGCGCGGATGGTCCGCTCTCCGGCCTGAGCGTCGTCGCGACCGGAACCCTCGAGGGGTTCACGCGCGACGGCGCGAAGGAGGCGATCATCGCGGCGGGCGGGAAGGCCGCGGGGAGCGTTTCCAAGAAGACGGACTTCGTGGCGGCGGGCCCCGGTGCCGGCTCGAAGCTGACGAAGGCGGAGGAGCTCGGCATCCCGATCCTCGATGCCGACGGCTTCCGCCTGCTGCTCGAGGGCGGGCCGAGCGCAGTGGAGCACCTGCGAGCAGAAGCAGAATGAGGGACCCGCAGGGTCCGACGACCAGGAGCGGACTCCGAGGCTGCGGCCCGGTCGCTCGGCTACAGTGTGCAGGCCGTGGCATCGGCTCGCCGCGGAGGAACGGGGAACCATGCTCAGCGTGAGCTTGCAAGATCTGGCGGACGACGCCGCCATCCTCCACTTCGACGCGCACGCGCAGCTCACGGAGCGGCTCGGCGACGCCGGATGGGATGTCGATTTGACTGCTCCGTCGATCACGTACCAGACCCAGCCGAGCCCGACGGTGCTCCCGGTCCAGCTCATCGGCAGCGTCGCCCAGAGTGCGGGCACGTGGATGTGGGGTTGGAACAACGTCAACAACTTCCCGGAGCAGGCCATCGCGCTCGCCGGACGGGTGCGTTCGTTTGTGCTCGATGGCGGGCCGGAGCAGCTGTCGTCTTCCGTGGTGAAGACCGACGAGGCCGCGCCGCTCCTGCTGGTCCTCGCGGCGAAGGCCCTCACACGATCGCGCGACAGCGTCGTCCTCGAGGCCGCGCCCGGCGTGCAGGTGCACCTCATGGTGCAAGCGGGGCCAGACACGGCGACGACCGCCGAGCGAGCGACGCGCGCCATCCTGGATGCACTGGATGCCGGGGTCCTGGGCGACCACGTGCGTGCCCTCCACGCGTATGCGGCACGCAGCGAGTCGCAGCTCAGCCGCACGGGCGCGTCCAGTTACGAGCTCTCCACGAGTGCCGGCAGCGTCGAGATCACCCTCGACGACGCGCAGCGGATCCTGGTCGCTCGCGTGACCCCGGAGGCGACCGCCGACAGCAGCGAGCCCGAGGTCGTGCCGGACAGCGTGCCGGACAGCACATCGGGCAGCCTGTCCGAGAGCACGTCGGGCAGCGTGCCCGAGGTGGCGCCCGAGCGCACGTCTGACGTCGCTCCGTCGGCCGAAACAGCTCAGGTGTCGCCCGAAGAGCAACCGGCCACCGAGGTTGTTCCGGACCAGGAGCCGACGGCTGATCACACGCCGCAGATCGAGCACACGCCGACTCCGGAACCGGGGGTGAAACTCGATCACGCACCGAGCGATGCACCTCCGGCTCCGTTGCACGAGCTGCAGACCACGGAGGCGCAGCCTGCGCCTGTTCCTGTCGTACCGCCCGCTGGGCTCCCGACACCACCTCCGCCTGTCGTACCCGCATCGGCCCCGTACGTCGAATCGCCGCAGCGCGCAGAGCGGCGAGCAGAGACCGCTGCGCCCCCGTCCGCGGGGCTTCCACCGGCATCAGGAACGGCTCAGTCTCAGGCCGCGGCTCCCGGTGCCCCCTGGCAGCCGTTCGACGCTTCGCCCCGCTGGGAACGGACCCCGCCATCGGCCGTCGCCCCACCTGTCGGCGGCCCCCCTCCCGTTCCAGCACCTGCGCCAGGTGAGGGCGCAGCACAGGGCTTCCTTCCGCCGCACCTCGCGAACCCGCCCCAGGGTGCCCAGGCCGGAAACCCTGTCCCGCCCTCGCAAGCAGGCCCGTCAGCTCCCTTCGGGCGTCCTCCGCAGCAGGGGCAGTACGGCCAGCCCACGCAGCCAGGCCAGCCGAATCACTTCGGCCAACCCAACCAGCAGCCCATGCAGCCTGGCCAGCCGAGCGCCTACGGCCAGCCGAGCGCGTACGGCCAGCCGAGCGCGTACGGCCAGCCGAGCGCCTATGGCCAGCCGAGCGCGTACGGCCAGCCGAGCGCCGTGGGACATCCGGGCCAGCAGTATCCCCAGCAGGGGCAGGGCGGAAATCACGGCCAGCCGCCGCAAGCCGGGTGGCAGCAGCCTCCCCGGCAGCAGTTCCCGCACACGGGGCAGCCCGGCCAGCCCGGGAACCCGGGCCCCCAGGGTCAGCCGTGGCAGGGCCAATCCCAGCCGGGTGCCTCCTGGCAGCGCCCGCAGGTACAGCCGCCGGCGTACGGCAACGAACAGGGGCGCGCTCAGCAGAACCAGGGCCAGCCGCCGCAGTGGCAACCTGGTCAGCAGCAGGCTCCCGGCAGCCAGCATCCCGGCAACCAGTACCCAGCGCAGCCCGGAGGCTTCGACCCGAGGCCCCAGGGGCAGCCGCAGCAGTTCCCGCCGTCGCGCGCGGCGCAGCAACGTCCGCAGGACGGCGCCTGGAACCGCCAGCCACCGTACGGTCAGGCGCCACAGGGCCAGCCACCGTATGGACAGAACCCACAGGGGCAGGGTCCGTATCCCGGCCAGGCTCCGCAGCAGGGGCCGAACCAGGGGCAGCACCCTCAGCCGGGCCAGCCCGGGTACGATCCACGCTGGCCTGGCAACGGCCAGCCGCCCTGGCCACCCCAGCAGCAGCCACCACGCCAGTAGTCAGCAGCGAGCACGGCCGCGCCCTGGGCGCGGCCTAGACTTGTCCAGCCCTGGCCGACGCACTATCGGAGACGAATGACCGACATCACTGCCGCCGACGTTGAGCACCTCGCTCAGCTCGCACGCATCGACCTCGCAGACGGCGAGATCGAGCGCGTCACCGGCGAACTCATCGAAATCCAGCACCTGATCCAGAAAGTGCAGGAGGTGGCGACCCCCGACGTGGACGTGACGACGCATCCGATCGCCATGCACAACGTGACACGTGCAGACGAGGTCGGCGAACCGCTCGACCGCGATGCTGCGCTCGCAGGAGCGCCGGACAGCGACGGGACACGATTCCGTGTCACCGCGATCCTGGGAGAAGAGCAGTGACCGCCGACATCACGCGCCTGAGCGCGACCGACCTGGCGGCGGCGATCGCGGCCGGCACCATCAGCTCCATCGAAGCGACCACCGCACACCTCGAGCGCATCGAGGCTGTCGACGGTGACGTCCACGCGTTCCTCCACGTCGACGCCGACGCCTCGCTTGCCGCCGCGGGACGTGTCGACGCGAAGCGGCAGGCCGGCGAGAAGCTCGCTCCGCTGGCTGGCGTCCCCGTCGCCGTCAAGGACAACATCGCCACGAAGGGCACGCCGACGACCGCCGGCTCCCGCATCCTCGAGGGCTGGGTGCCGCCGTACGACGCGACCGTCGTCGAGCGCCTCCGCGACAACGACCTCGTCATCATCGGCAAGACCAACCTCGACGAGTTCGCGATGGGCTCCTCCACCGAGCACTCCGCCTACGGTGCCACGCACAACCCGTGGGACCTCGAGCGCATTCCCGGCGGTTCAGGTGGAGGCTCCGCCGCTGCCGTCGCCGCCTACGAGGCGCCGCTCGCTCTCGGAACCGACACCGGTGGATCCATCCGTCAGCCTGCATCCGTCACGGGCACCGTGGGCATGAAGCCCACCTACGGCGGCGTCAGCCGCTATGGGGCCCTCGCGCTCGGATCCTCGCTCGACCAGATCGGGCCGGCAGCACGCAACGTGCTCGACACGGCCGCCCTCCACGACGTGCTCGCGGGCCACGACCGCCGCGACTCCACCTCGCTCACGGGGGAGTGGCCGTCCTTCACCGACGCAGCTCTTGCGGGCCGCAACGAGGACTCCGTTCGCGGACTCCGCATCGGTGTGCCCAAGCAGATCGCCGACGGGGCGGGCTTCGAACCCGGGGTCACCCAGCGCTTCCAGGAGGCGCTTGCCGCGCTCGAGGAACGCGGTGCGGTCGTCTCGTGGATCGAGACGCCGCACTTCGAGTACGCCGTCGCCGCGTACTACCTGATCATGCCCGCGGAAGCATCGAGCAATCTCGCTCGCTACGACTCCGTGCGCTTCGGGCTGCGGGTCACGGACGCCTCCGCCACAACCGTCGAGAAGGTCATGTCGGCGACGCGAAGCAAGGGCTTCGGTGACGAGGCCAAGCGCCGCATCCTCCTCGGGACCTACGCGCTCTCGGCCGGCTACTACGACGCCTTCTACGGGTCGGCCCAGAAGGTGCGCACGCTCGTGCAGCAGGACTTCGCCGCCGCCTTCGCCGGTGTCGACGTGCTCGCCGCGCCCACGTCGCCGACCACGGCCTACAAGCTCGGCGAGAAGGCAGAGGACCCGACGGCCATGTACCTCGCCGACCTCACGACCATCCCCGCCAACCTGGCTGGCGTCCCCGGCATCTCCGTGCCCGGCGGACTCGCGCCCGAGAACGGGCTGCCGGTCGGCATCCAGTTCATGGCGGCCGCCCGAGACGACGCACGCCTCTACACCGTGGCTGCGGCGCTCGAACAGACTCTCGAAGACCGATGGGGCGGACCCCTGCTCGCGCAGGCGCCCCAGCTGAAGGCAGGTGCACGCTGATGGCCAAGCCAGAGCTGATGGACTACGACCGCGCGCTCGAACTCTACGAGCCCGTCATCGGTCTCGAGGTGCACGTCGAACTCGGCACCAAGACCAAGATGTTCTCCGACACCCCGAACCACTCGGGGAACGAGGTCGGTGGCGAGCCGAACACCAACATCGGGCCGGTCGACCTCGGCCTTCCCGGGACGCTGCCCGTCGTCAACGAGCAGGCTGTGCGCTACTCGATCGCGCTCGGGCTCGCCCTCAACTGCGAGATCGCCGAGGTCTCGGGCTTCGCGCGGAAGAACTACTTCTACCCCGACAACCCGAAGAACTATCAGATCTCGCAGTATGACGACCCCATCGCCTTCGACGGCGAGGTCGAGGTCGAGCTGGAGGACGGCACCGTCTTCCACGTTCCGATCGAGCGCGCCCACATGGAAGAGGACGCGGGCAAGCTCACGCACGTCGGAGGCTCGACCGGCCGCATCCAGGGCGCCGAGTACTCGCTGGTCGACTACAACCGCGCCGGTGTGCCACTCGTCGAGATCGTGACCCGGCCCATCTTCGGCGGGGAGGCGCAGACGCCGCAGCTCGCGGCGGCGTACGTCTCGACGATCCGCGACATCGTCCGCGCGCTCGGCGTCTCCGAGGCTCGCATGGAGCGTGGCAACCTCCGCTGCGACGCCAACGTCTCGCTCCGCCCGCGGGGCGAGGAGAAGCTCGGCACGCGCACGGAGACGAAGAACGTCAACTCGTTCAGGTCGATCGAGCGCGCAGTCCGGTACGAGATCCAGCGCCAGGCTGCGCTCCTCGCGGCTGGCGGGAGCATCACGCAGGAGACCCGGCACTGGCACGAGGACACGGGACGCACCTCATCCGGTCGTCCGAAGTCCGACGCCGACGACTACCGATACTTCCCTGAGCCCGACCTCATGCCGCTGCGCCCCAGCCGTGAGCTCGTCGAGGAGCTTCGCGCAACGCTTCCCGAGGCGCCCGTCGCCCGCCGCCGCCGCCTCAAGGCGGAGTGGGGCTTCGCCGACCAGGAGTTCCAGGACATCGCCAACGCGGGGCTTCTCGAGGTCGTCGATGCGACCGTCGCGGCTGGCGCGACGGCCGCTGGCGCCAAGAAGTGGTGGATGGGCGAGCTCTCGCGCATCGCCAACGACCGCGGAGTGCAGGCCACAGACCTCGCGACCCCGCAGCAGATCGCCGAGCTCGACGGTCTGATCACGGCAGGCACGGTCAACGACCGACTCGCGCGCGACGTGCTCGAGGGAGTGCTCGCGGGTGAGGGATCGCCCGCAGAGGTCGTCGAATCGCGCGGACTCGCCGTCGTCAGCGATGACGGGCCTCTCATCGAGGCCATCGACGCGGCACTTGCGCAGCAGCCCGACGTCCTCGCGAAGATCCGCGACGGCAAGGTGCAGGCGGCAGGTGCGGTCATCGGCGCCGTGATGAAGGCGATGCGGGGCAAGGCAGACGCCGCGCGCGTGCGAGAGCTCGTTCTCGAGCGCGCCCAGAGCTCCTAGAGCTCGAACTCGTACACCGGGGAATTGTCGGGCAGGACCTAGGCGCCCCTGTGGCTCTGGCGATAGCGTCAGAGCCACAGGGCCTCGGTGAACGGAGCAGTGAATCTCATGGGCAAGAAGACTGGCAAGAAGGCTCGGGTCGAACGACCAGATGCCACGCAGGGCGGCCCTCGGGCGAAGGTCAAGAAAGAGCGCGTGCAGCCGCCGAAGTCGGTGCAGCGACCGGCTTCAGCTGGCACGTCATCGCTCGTGACGACGCTCGAACCGATCGTCGTCGCGGATCCGGCGACGCTGAAGGACCCGACGGACAAGACGAAGTCCGAGGACAGCAAGAAGCTCAAGGACAGCAAGAAGTCCAAGGACAGCAAGAAGCTCAGCGACGAGAAGACATCTCAGGACAAGACGAAGTCCACGGACGAGAAGAAGTCCAAAGACGAGAAGAAGTCCAAAGGCAAGAAGAAGTCCAAGGACGAGAAGAAGTCCAAGGACGAGAAGAAGTCCAAGGAGAAGAAGAAGCCGAAGGGCGACAAGAAGTCCAAGGCTGAGACGGTCCGGGCCGAGGACTCCGGGCTGGCCGAGGCTGCTCCGAAGGTCGGTGCGACGAAGGGCCGCAAGTCGGGCGCGGGCGAACGGACGCACATCCTGCGCGATGCGGCGCTCCTCACCGATGAGGGCGACGACGCCCACGGGTTCGCTCGACTCATCAGGGCCATGCCCGGGATCGTCGCGCTCGTCGAACAGCACGAGACGGCGGTGCATCGTGCGGTCTTCGACAGCTACGTGACCGCGGTCGTCGAGCACGGCGTCGACGCCGCCGACCTCGGCCCCATCGACATCCGCACGGCAGCGCCGAGAACGGCGGAGGGTGGCGCGCCCGTCGCCGCGGAAGCGCGTGACGACGAGTCTGCGGTCAGAGGCGTGGAGTCCGCCCGCTCGGTGCGTGCGGGCCGTGGGCGCCGCCCTTCCGGGATCAACAGCGCCGAGACGGTCGACGGGCCTTCGCCCGCCTCGACGCCGCCCAACAAGAGAGCGTCGTCCTCTGGCTCTGGCTCGAATGGAGACCAGGTGCGCAGCCCCCGCAGCACCGTCCGCGCCTCAACGCGAGCCCGCGCAGGCCAGGGGCGTGCTTCGACTTCCCAGATGTCGTCGGAGACGGCCACGGACGAACGCACGGGCACCGCCCCGATCGCATCCCGCACGAGGGCCGGTTCGCGAGGCAGCGCAGCGGCCAGGTCCCGCGCCGCAAGATCACGAGCCCGGAGTCTCGAAGAGCTCGCAGAAGAGCTGAAGCCGACGAACAACGGGCAGCGCATCGCACTCGCCATCGCCTCGATCATCGGCGATGAGGCCGAGGTCACCGCGGCGAGGATCACGGCCGAGTTCGAGCGCATGACGTGGCGAGTGCCGGTGAACGTCGCCGCCTCGGTGCGTCAGGCGGCCAGGGCCGGCCTCGTCGACCTCGAGGGACCGACGGGCACCCGCCTCACTCCGGCTGGCGAGGAGTACGTCGCCGGCAGCTGAATGAGTCGCTGACCGAGACGCCTCGAGCCCGCCCCTGCGCTGCAGGGGCGGGCTCGCTCGCGCTTCGGCCTATTCGGCGCCGGGGCGCGCCCCGCCAGTTTCTTCGTCGTCTCCCGCTGCGGCTGCCGCTGTCGCGTTGCGGTTCTGCTGCAGCGCGTCCCGAACCTTCTTGCGCAGCACCTTCCCGATGAGCGATTTCGGGAGCTCCTCCCAGACGACGTACGACCGCGGCACCTTGTGCTCGGAGAGTCGCTCGCGGACGAAGGCGCGCGTTGCAGCTTCGTCCAGGCGTGCCCCCTCATCGAGCACGACGACGGCGGTGACGACCTCGGCACCACCACCTCGCCTGATGCCGACGACGGCGACCTCGGCGACGCCTGGGGCCTCGGTGACAACGCGCTCGACCTCGGAGGGCGACACGTTGAAGCCGCCCGTGATGATGAGCTCCTTCTTGCGGTCCACGACCGTCACGAAACCGTCCGCATCCTGCACGACGAGGTCGCCCGAACGCACCCAGCCGCCGTCGATGAGCACCTCCGCCGTCTCCTCGGGTCGGTTCCAATAGCCCTGGAAGGTCTGCGGGCCCTTGATGAGCAGCTCGCCGACTTCGCCGAGCTCGACCTCCCTGCTCGGGTCGCTCGGGTCGGTGACCTTGATGAAGGTCGACGGGAACGGGATGCCGATCGTTCCCGTCTTCCGTTTGTCGGTGAACGGATTGCCGAGCGCGACGGGCGACGTCTCGGTGAGTCCGTACCCTTCGACGAGCTGGCCACCCGCGACGGCCTCCCAGCGGTGCACGATGGCGTCGTTCAGCGTCATGGCGCCCGATATGGCGTAGATGACGCCGGAGAGGTCGAGCTTGCCCTCCTTCGCGACGCGCGCGAGCCGGTCGTACATGGGCGGCACGGCGGGGATGAAGGTCGCCGGCGACTTCTTCGATGCTGCGATGACCAGCTCGGGGTCGAACGTCGGGAAGAGCACCGCCTTCGCGCCGACGCTCACGGAGTAGATGACGGAGAGCAGCACGCCGAACGCGTGGAACATGGGCAGCACGCCGTAGATCGTTTCGTTGCCTGCCGTGAACTCCGGCATCCAGGCGGCGCCCTGGCGGGCGTTCGACCACAGGTTGCGGTGGGTGAGCATCGCTCCCTTGGGGTTGCCCGTCGTGCCGCTCGTGTACTGCAGGCTCGCGAGGTCTTCCGGGCCCGGGGTCGGGATGCTCGCGTCGAGCGGCTGCTGCTTCGCGAGCTTCTCGAAGGGAACGGTGCCCGGCGCCTTCGCGCTGAGCTTGGCGCGGGACTCGCGGGCTTTCGCGATGGGCAGGCGGAGCAGCAGCTGCGTCTTGAGCGGCATGCCCTTCGTCACATCGACCGCGATGACGTGCCGGATGCCGAGGCTGTGGGGGAGCGACTGCACCGTCGGCGCGGCCTTGTCCCAGGCGATGACGATCTCGGCACCGTGGTCTTCGAACTGCGTCCGCAGCTCGTCACGCGTGTAGAGCGGGTTGTGCTCGACGACAACCGCTCCGAGGCGGAGCACCGCATAGAACGCGACCACGTGCTGCGGCGCGTTCGGCATGATCAGCGCCACCCGGTCGCCCCGCTTGACGCCGATACGCCGCAGCCCCTGCGCGAACCGCAGCACCTGGTCCTGCAGCTCCGCGAAGGTGGTCTGCGCGCCGAAGAACTCGATCGCGGGCTTGTCGGGGAACCGCTCGGCGATCTCCGACAGCATGTCGGGGAGCGACCCGTTCGGGACTTCGATGTCCTTCGGGGTCCCGGGGGCGTAGAAGGCGGTCCAGGCGCGAGACTCGTTGAGCTGCATGCGCAGAGTCTATTCGCGCAGAGCGTCGGGGAGATGTCCGGTGCGTCCTGCGGATGTCGGTGGGACATCGCACAATGGATGCATGACCAGGAAAGACATGGGTGTGCGGCAGACGGGTGCGGCGTCCGACCGCGACGCGTCCGCGAGCATCCTCCATGTCGACATGGACGCCTTCTTCGTCGCGGTCGAGCTCCTCGAGCGGCCCGACCTCATCGGCAAGCCGGTGATCGTCGGTGGCACGCGCGAGCGGGGCGTCGTCTCGAGCGCGAGCTACGAGGCCAGGGCGCGGGGAGTGCGAAGCGCCATGCCGATGCACCAGGCCATCGCGCGGTGCCCCGAGGCCGTCGTGCTGCCGGGCAGCATGCATAAGTACCGTGAGGCGTCGCGGCAGGTCATGGAGATCTTCCGCGAGTTCACGCCCCTCGTCGAGCCTCTGTCGATCGACGAGGCGTTCCTCGACGTGTCTGGCGCGAGCCTGCTGTTCGGCACGCCCGGCGAGATCGCAGCGCGACTGCGGGAACGGGTCAAGGCGCAGACAGGGCTCACGTGCTCCGTCGGCGCCGCCTCCACGAAGTTCGTCGCGAAGCTCGCCTCCGGCAAGTGCAAGCCGAACGGCATGCTCGTGATCCCGCATGAGGAGACCATTCCGTTCCTGCACCACCTGCCCGTCGGGGCCCTCTGGGGTGTCGGGGAGAAGAGTGAGGCGAAGCTGCGTGGCATCGGCATCCACACGGTCTTCGACCTGGCTCACACGCCGGTGCCGGTGCTCGAGCGGGCAGTCGGCAAGGCTGGGGCGGCGAAGCTCAGCGCCCTCGCGTGGGGCAGGGACGAGCGCGGCGTGGAGGAGGCCCACCGGGAGAAGTCGATCAGTCACGAGCAGACGTTCTTCGAGGACGTGGCCGACTTCGTCTTCCTCGAGCGTGAGGTACGAGCGCAGGCGGATGCGGTGGCCACTCGGCTGCGCCGTGCGGGCCTGCAGGCTCGTCAGGTCGGCATCAAGCTTCGCTGGTCCGACTTCTCCACCATCACGCGTTCGCACACGCTCGCGGAGCCGAGTGACGTCGGGCATTCGCTGTATCTCGAGGCGCGCGAGATGCTGCGCGCAGCCCTCGTGCCGCCGCGGCCCGTGCGCCTCATCGGAGTGCGGGCCGAGCGCCTCGTGGAGGCGGGGACCTCAGGCCAGCTGTCGCTCTTCGGAGCCGAGGAGGACGACGATTGGGAGGCGGCGGAACGAGCCGTCGACCAGGCTGTTGCCCGCTTCGGGAAGTTCGCGCTGCGCCCGGCCTCGCTGCTCGGTCGGGGTGAGCGAAGCGACGGCACCGTCGGACTCAGCGAGCGCGCGAACCGCACGCAGGACGAGGCCCAGGACCAGCACTGAGGGTGTGCGTCTAGGAGGCGGCCTTCGCGGCTTCGCGGGCGGCGATTCGCGCCTGCACTTCTGGGCGCCGCAACGGTGGGACGGTCTTCGGCGGCTGGCGTCGCTCGGGCAGGTCCTCGAGGAGATGCTCGGTGATGTGCGCGATCTCGCGCACCGCACGCTCGAAGGCGTCACTGGTGCGTTCTGTGGGATGCGTGATTCCGGAGACCTTGCGCACGTACTGGCGTGCGGCGGCCTCGATCTCGGTGTCGTTCGCGGCCGGTTCGAGCCCGCGGAGCTCGGTGATGTTTCTGCACATGCGGGTCAGGGTACGCCGACGCTCTGGAAGCGACAAGCGAACCCGGCTTCGCGTGCTCGCCGCAGACCAGACCTAGCTCGCTGGGCGGCGCACTCGGTAGCGGAGGTGCAGCACCCTGGTGCCCGGCAGCACGACGTCGGGGTCCTCAAGCAGGTGCTGGGCGTCGGTCTCCCCGAAGAAGCGCTTGCCTGCGCCGAAGACCACGGGGACCACATCCATCCGCACCTCGTCGACAAGGCCGGCGGCGAGCGCCTGCCCGCCCACGTCGCCGGCGGCCACCTCGACGGTCCGGTCACCCGCGAGCTCCTTGGCTCTGGCGACGGCGGCCTCGACACCCTCGACGAAATGGAACGGCAGTTCCGTGTTCCACCCCTCTGGCGGTGGACGGTGGGACACGACGACCACGTGGTCGATGCCGCTCGGCGGGGTCCCGTCCCAGCCGTCCGTCACGTCGAAGACGTGTCGGCCGGCGATCGTAACGCCGATCTCGTCCCAGTACGGGCGGGTGTAGTCGTAGGACGCCTGCGAGACCTTCAGGACGCCGCTGTCGTCGAGCGCGACGTCTCCGCTGGTCAGCCAGTCGAAGAGGTGACCGGGGTCGTCGTTGTCGTCGGCGATGAAGCCGTCGACCGAGACCGAGCTGTACATGACGACCTTGCCCATGGGACCGCTCCTTCGCGTCGGGAGCACCATGCTAGCCAGCGAAGCGTGAGAAACCCACGCCCGCGTGTCCAACTTCAGTGCGATATGCGTCGCTACGAGCCGTTCTGGGCCCGAAACGCCGAGATCTGCACTGAAGTTGGACAGGCGAGGTCAGGCGCGGGTGACGCGGAGCACCGCGGCGCTCTCCGCGGGCAGGCGCAACGGCACGGCGGATGCGCCGACCGGCGCGCCGGTGACCGTTCCGGTGGTCTCACCGAGCGCCGCCCGCGCATCCGTCGCGAACAGCACTTCAGCGGCGCGCTCGACACGCAGCTCGCGCTCGTGCGAGGAGAGGTTCACCGCGATGGCGAGGCTACCGCGCGTGATGGCCAGCGTGCCGTGCTCCTCGGAGACATCGACGCTGCTCGCGTCGAGCCACGGCAGGGTGATGTCGGCCTCGCGCCGGCGCAGGGCGATGAGCTCACGGTAGATCTCGAGAAGGCGCGCGTGCTCGGGCTTGTCGAGCTCGCTCCAGTCGAGCTTCGACCGGGTGAACGTCTCCACGTCCTGCGGGTTCGGGACGACGGCCGCATCCCATCCCATGCGCGCGAACTCGCCGATGCGACCTTCGGTCGTCGCCTTGGCCAGCTCGGGCTCCGGGTGGGAGGAGAAGAACTGGAACGGCGTCGTGGCGCCCCACTCCTCGCCCATGAAGAGCATGGGCGTGAAGGGCGAGGTGAGCTCGAGCGTCGCCGCGATGGCGAGCTGGCCGGGGGAGAGGATCGCGGTGAGGCGGTCGCCGATGGCCCGGTTGCCGATCTGATCGTGGTTCTGCGACGAGACGACGAGCCGCCAGGCGCGGGTCTGCGCCGGGAGGGCACGGCCATGGTGGCGGCCGCGGAAGGTCGAGAGCGTGCCGTCGTGGAAGAAGCCCTTCGTGAGCACCTTCACCAGGGAATCGAGGCCCTCGAAGTCGGCGTAGTAGCCGCTCGTCTCGCCCGTGAGGTTGACGTGCACGGCGTGGTGGAAGTCGTCGGACCACTGCGCGTCGAGTCCGTAGCCGCCCGCCTCATCTGACGTGATGAGGCGCGGGTTGTTGAGGTCGGACTCGGCGATCAGCGTGAGGGGGCGGCCCACGTGCGCCTCGAGCTCGTCGACGTCGCGCGCCAGCTCCTCGAGGATGTGCACGGCCCGGTCGTCGATGAGCGCGTGCACGGCGTCCAGTCGCAGGCCGTCGACGTGGAAGTCTCGCAGCCACATGGCGACGTTGTCGCGGATGTAGGCGCGCACCTCGTCGGAGTTCTCCCCGTCGAGGTTGACGGTGTCGCCCCACGCCGTGGCGTGGTGGTCGGAGAGGTACGGGCCGAACTTGCCGAGGTAGTTGCCGGACGGGCCGAGGTGGTTGTAGACGACGTCCTGGATGACGCCGATGCCGCGCTCGTGGCAGGCCTCGACGAAGCGCTGGTAGGCGGCGGGCCCGCCGTAGCCTTCGTGCACCGCGAACCAGTCGACGCCGTCGTAGCCCCAGCCGTGGGTGCCGCTGAACGCGTTGACGGGCATGACCTCGACGAAGTCGACGCCGAGCGCCTGGAGGTGGTC
This sequence comes from Pseudoclavibacter sp. JAI123, assembly GCF_013409665.1. Classification (NCBI taxonomy): domain Bacteria; kingdom Bacillati; phylum Actinomycetota; class Actinomycetes; order Micrococcales; family Microbacteriaceae; genus Pseudoclavibacter; species Pseudoclavibacter sp. JAI123. The sequence goes on from NZ_JACCCM010000002.1 coordinate 409,481, forward strand.
GAGGCGCTCGATGGCCGAGTCGAGGGTGCCCTCTGGTGTGAAGGTGCCGATGTGCAGCTCGATGATGACCGAGCCAGCGAGGGTACGGCCGGTCCAGTCGCTGTCCGTCCACGGCTGCCTGGCCGGGTCGAACGTGCGGGAGAGGCCGTGCACGCCGTCCGGCTGCCAGCGCGAGCGGGGGTCGGGAATCGGAGTCGTGGCGCCGTCGACGTGGTACCCGTAGTCGTGCGTCTCCTCGTCGAGCTCGAGCGCAGCATCCGGCACCCACCAGTCACCGTCTGTGCGGCGCATGGGCAGCTCGGACCCGTCGAGGTGCAGGGTCAGCGTCTCGGCGTGTGGTGCCCAGACGTCGAAGCGGGAATCGCGCACGGAGAACTCCTTGGTGGCAGGCGAGGGTGGATGCGGGTGCTGGTCAGGACTTCGCGAGGAGCGCGACGGGGTACTGCTGCAGGATCGCCGCGAGGGGCACGTCCTTGCCGCCCGTGTAGACGGCGGCGGTGAGCTGGTCGATCCACTCGCCCTCGGGGAGCGGGATGGTCGTTCCGATCCAGCCGCCACCCTGCTCGAGCCCGATGGGCAGGCGCGTGCCGATCGTGATCGCGCCGCCTCGCGAGAAGGCGAGGGCGTGCTCGGCGGCCGGGCCGTTGGCCGTGATGCCCTCGTATTCGGTGAAGAGCTCGGGGCGGCTCCGACGCAGGCGAAGGCAGGCTGCCGTGACGAGCAGCTTGGCGGCGCCGGAGTCGTCGATCTCGGGGACGGCCCCGTGGAGGATCGCGTCGAGCGCCGCGGTGCGCGACGAGTAGTCGACGCTCTGCCGGTTGTCGGGGTCGACGAGTGTGCGGGTCCACAGCTCGGTGCCCTGGTAGACGTCGGGGACGCCCGGCATCGTGAGCTGCACGATCTTGGCGGTGAGCGAGTTCGACCAGCCGGCCGCCTGCGTCTCGGCGACGACGTTCTGCACGATGTTGGACGCGACGGGGTTGTCGAAGACCGCGTCGACAGCCGAGCTCAGCTGCTCCTCGAATGCATCGTCGGGGTTGGTCCAGCTCGTGTGCAGGTCGGCTTCGCGGGCGGCCTTCTCGAGGTAGGCGTTGAGGCGCTCGCGGGAAGCTGGCCAGGCTCCGATGATCGCCTGCCAGGTCAGCTGGGCGAAGGCATTGTCGTCGATGGGGGCGACGTTCTGCAGTTCGGCGACGCTCTCGGCCCAGAACTCCGGGACCTCGCTGAGAGCCGTGATACGGGCTCTCGTGTCCTCGCCACGCTTCGTGTCGTGAGTCGACAGCGTGGTCATGGCGTCCGGCCAGTCGCGGGCGCGCGCGGTCTGCAGCTCGTGGAACCGCTCGGGCGTGATCGAGAAGACGTTCGGATCGCCGCCGACCTCATTGAGCGAGGTGAGGCGGGCGTACCGGTAGAACGAGCGGTCCTCGACGGCCTTCGCCATGATCATGCCGGTCGTCTGCTGCAGTCGCAGCGCGGCTTCAGCTTCGGGGGCTTCGAGGAACGGCAGGATGCGCGCGATCGATGCGGCCAGGTCAGGCCGCTGCTCCTTCGCCGCCTCTGCCGCGTCGGCGAGGTGGTTGGAGCCGGTGGGCAGGTAGCTCCGGTACACGCTGAAGTGCGCGGCGATCTCGGCGACCGAGTCCTCGATGAGGTCGTCCTCGAGGCCAGTCGACCGCAGTTCGCGCGCGATCCGGCGGATCTCGGCGTTCAGCGAGACGTCCGCGACGGCGCGCTTCGCCTCGTGGATCAGCTGTTCCCAGTCGACGGGGGTGCCGTCGGCGCCGGCGAGCTCGTCGAGGAACTCCTCGGAGTCCGCATCCACGAGCACCCGGTCGATCTGGCCGAGCGCGTCGTAGCCCGTGGTGCCCGCCGTGCGCCAGTCTGCGGGCAGCGACTCGTCGCCTTCCAGGATCTTCTCGACGAGCACGTACGCGCCGCGCGTCCGATCGGCGAGGTGCCGTAGGTAGCCGCCGGGGTCGCGCAGCCCGTCCGGGTGGTCGATGCGGAGGCCGTCGACGAGGCGGTGGCGCATCCAGTCGAGGATCTCGGCGTGCGCCTCCTCGAAGACCTCGTCGTCCTCGACGCGGATGCCCGCGAGCGAGGTGATGGTGAAGAAGCGGCGGTAGTTCAGGCGGGTGTCACCCTGGCGCCAGTGGATGAGCTGGTAGTGCTGGTTGTCGAGCACCTCGCGAACCGACGCGCCTTCGGGCGCAGAGCCCTCGGCGAGCGGGTACTCGGTCGAGTGGTACCGCAGCACGCCTGCCTCGCGGTCGACGGTCACGTTGGCGATCGCGTCGCCGCGCTCGCGAGGCATGTCGTCATCGCCGACGGTTGGGATGAGCAGCTTGCCGTCACCGGCCTCCCAGTCGATGTCGAACGACTCGGCGTGGGCCGCATCCCGGCCGTGGGCGAGCACGTCCCACCACCACGGGTTGTCTCGCGGCGTGTCGACCCCCATGTGGTTCGGGACGATGTCGACGAGCACACCGAGGCCCAGCTCGCGCGCCGTCGCGGAGAAGCGCTCGAGCGCCTCCCGCCCGCCCCGCTCGTCGTCCACCTTCGAGGGGTCGACGACGTCGTAGCCGTGGGTGCTTCCTGGCGCGGCCTGCAGGATGGGGGAGAGGTACACCCACCCGACGCCGAGCCGCTCCAGGTAGGGGAGCTGCTCGGCGGCCGCGTCGAGGTCGAACTCCGACGTCAGCTGGAAGCGGTAGGTGCTGGATGGGATGCGCATCATGGTCTCCGTCACGGCGGGTGCTACTGAGATGGGGCGGGCGGCGTCAGCTGCCGAGCGGTGGCCGCGCGATGATCGGGATGGGCGTCGTCATCGCGGCGACGGAGGCGGCGACGGAATGGTCCGGCTTCTCCTTGAGCTCAGCCTCTCGCAGCACGACCAGCGAGCGCGGTTCGAGGGGGATGGTCGCGCCCGGCTCGATGCCCTCGAGGTCGGTGTGCATGCCGGACGTGTCGATGACGATGTCCCAGTGCGAGGTGATCTCGACGCTCGGGATCGTCGCCTCGACGACGGTCTCGCTGGCGTTGAAGTAGACCATGAAGCTCACATCGGTGATCTCCTCGCCGCGCTCGTCGCGGCCGGCGATGGCGTTGCCGTTCAGGAACATGCCCATCGACTTCACGAACTCGGCGTTCCAGTCCTCGGACGCCATCTGCGTGCCGTCGGTGGAGAGCCACACGATGTCGGGAAGTGCCGAGCCCTCGGCGCGCTTCTCGACGCGGCCGTTGAAGAACCGGCGGCGTCGGAACGTGGGGTGGTCGGCGCGCAGCTGCGCGACGGCCCTCGTGAACTCGACGAGGGGCTCGTCGGCGTTCTCCCAGTGCACCCAGCTGAGCTCGCTGTCCTGCGCGTAGGTGTTGTTGTTGCCGAGCTGGGTGCGGCCCAGCTCGTCGCCGTGGAGCAGCATGGGGACACCCTGGCTGAGCAGCATCGTCGCGATGATGTTGCGCTGCTGGCGGGCGCGCATGGCGTTGATCTCGGGGTCATCCGTCGGGCCTTCGACACCCAGGTTGTAGGAACGGTTGTGGCTTTCGCCGTCGTTGCCGTCCTCCCCGTTGGCGTCGTTGTGCTTCTCGTTGTACGAGACGAGGTCGCGCAGCGTGAAGCCGTCGTGGGCCGTGACGAAGTTGATGGATGCGAACGGGCGCCGTCCGGAGTGCTCGTAGAGGTCGGCGGACCCGGTGATGCGGCTCGCGAACTCACCGAGCGTGGAGGGCTCGCCGCGCCAGAAGTCGCGCACGGTGTCGCGGTACTTGCCGTTCCACTCCGTCCACTGCGGCGGGAAATTGCCGACCTGGTAGCCACCGGGGCCGACGTCCCACGGCTCGGCGATGAGCTTCACCTGCGAGACCACCGGGTCCTGCTGCACGAGGTCGAAGAAGGTGGAGAGCTTGTCCACGTCGTGGAGTTCGCGGGCGAGGGTGGAGGCGAGGTCGAAGCGGAAGCCGTCGACGTGCATCTCGGTGACCCAGTAGCGCAGCGAGTCCATGATGAGCTGCAGCGAGTGCGGGTGGCGCATGTTGAGCGAGTTGCCGGTGCCCGTGTAGTCCGTGTAGTACCGCTTGTCGTCTTCTTCGAGGCGGTAGTAGGCGGCGTTGTCGATGCCGCGGAAGCTGAGCGTGGGGCCGAGGTGGTTGCCCTCTGCCGTGTGGTTGTAGACCACGTCGAGGATGACCTCGATGCCGTTGGCGTGCAGGGTGCGCACCATGGACTTGAATTCCTGCACCTGCTGCCCGGCTGTCCCCTGGGAGGCGTAGTCGGCGTGCGGGGCGAGGAACGAGATGGTGTTGTAGCCCCAGTAGTTGCGGAGGCCCTTCTCGATGAGGGTGCTGTCCTGCACGAACTGGTGCACGGGCATGAGCTCGATGGCGGTGACGCCGAGCCGCTTGAGGTGCTCGACGATCGCGGGGTGCGCGATGCCGGCGTACGTGCCCCGGATCTCCTCGGGCACATCCGGGTGCAGCTGGGTGAGGCCCTTCACGTGGGCTTCGTAGATGAGGGACTCGTTGTAGGGGATGCCCGGCTTCCGGTCCCCGGCCCAGTCGAAGTAGGGGTTGATGACAACGCCCTTCATCATGTGGGGCGCGGAGTCGAGGTCGTTGAACGAGTCTGGGTCGCCGAAGTTGTAGCTGAAGAGGGACTGGTCCCAGTCGATGTCTCCGGTCGTGGCCTTCGCGTAGGGGTCGAGGAGGAGCTTCGCTGGGTTGCAGCGGCTGCCGGTCGCCGGGTCGTAGTCGCCGTGCATGCGGTAGCCGTACTGCTGGCCCGGCTGCACGTGCGGCAGGTAGGCGTGCCAGACGTGCGCATCCCGCTCATGGAGCCTCACCCGCTCCTCGTTGCCGTCGTCGTCGAAGAGGCAGAGCTCGACCTTGTGGGCGGCTTCGCTGAAGATCGCGAAGTTCGTGCCACTTCCGTCGAACGTCGCTCCGAGGGGGTAGGCATTTCCGGGCCACGTTTTCATGCACGCTCCTATTGCTTCATCTTGCTTCGCCGAAGAACATCGCGTGTGGATGCAGGCACTAAAGCTACCAAAGGGTGGGAGCGCTCTCGCCCGCCAGCACACAGGAGTTCTCCTGGTTGGCAGGCATGTCGACGACCTACGCTGGCCGCATGACGAACCTCACGCAGAACCTCACCGATTCCGTCAAGAAGCTCGGCGTCACGCTCGCCTACGGCGAGAAGGTGGAGCTTGGCAAGGCCACCATCCTTCCCGTTGCCCTCGTCTCGTACGGCTACGGCGGCGGCGAGAGCAACGAGGAGGGGCAGGAGAACTCGTCCGGCGGTGGCGGCGGCGGCATGGCGGTCCCCGTCGGCGCGTACGTCGATGACGAGTTCGGCACGAGCTTCCGCCCGAACATCATCACGCTGCTTGTCGTCTCGATTCCGCTGGTGTGGACGGTCGGGCACGCGCTTCCGCGTCTCATCAAGGCTCTCAAGAAGTAGCTCGGGGCTCGCTTCGGCCTATACTCGAGGTGTTCACGGGAGTCCGGTAGTCCGGGCTGAGAGGAAGGCACAAGCCTTCGACCGTCAAACCTGATCTGGGTAATGCCAGCGCAGGGAGGCACATCTCCGAGCAGAGCCACCCCAGGCTCTGCGCCCGTGCACTTTCACTCGAAAGGGCACACCGCATGACAACTTCTTCAACTCCATCTCACACCTCCCCAGCGCAGGGGCCGGCTCAGGCGAGGTCGCCGAAGAGCCGCTTCCGCTGGCGGGTCATCGACATCGTCACGGCCGCCGTTCTCGGCGTCGCGACGGGGCTCATCTTCATCGTCTGGAACAGCGTGGGCTACGCGTGGTTCACGGTCATGGATGCGTTCACGCCGGGTGTCGGCGGTATCGCCGTCGGTATCTGGCTGCTGGGCGGGGTGCTGGGCGGGCTGATCATCCGCAAGCCCGGTGCGGCGCTCTTCGTCGAGGTGCTCGCGGCGAGCGTCTCGATGCTCCTCGGCAGCCAGTGGTCGATCGAGACCGTGTACTCGGGCATCGCGCAGGGGCTCGGCGCTGAGCTCATCTTCCTGCTGTTCTTCTACAAGCGCTTCGGCCTCGGCGTCGCGATGCTGGCTGGGGCTGGGGCTGCGGTCGCGGCGTGGACGCTCGAGCTGTTTCTCAGCGCGAACATCGAGAAGGGTCCGGAGTTCCTCACCATCTACCTCGTCTCGATCGTCCTCTCGGGTGCCGTGCTCGCTGGCGTCGTCGGTTGGCTCCTGACGCGCGCGCTCGCGGCGACCGGTGCACTGAACCGCTTCGCTGCGGGTAGAAGCTCGAAGCGAATCGGCTAGCGCTCGTGGGCGCGAGAGTCGAGGCGAGGGGGTGGGGCTGGCGCCACGCCGACCGGGCGAAGCTGGCCGTCGCCGAGCTCGACCTGACGATCGAGCCTGGCGAGGCCGTGCTGCTGCTTGGTCCGTCGGGGGCTGGCAAGTCCACGCTCCTGGCCGCCCTGGCGGGGGTGCTCGGCGATCACGAGGATGACGGGCAGGAGCTCGGCTCACTGCTTGTCGATGGCAAGCACCCGAGCGATGCACGCGGCACGGTCGGTCTCGTCCTGCAGGACCCGCAGGCGAACACGGTGCTCGCCCGCATCGGCGACGATGTCGCGTTCGGCTGCGAGAACCTCGGTGTCCCTCGGGCGGAGACGTGGGCGCGGGTGCGCGAGGCGCTCGACGCCGTCGGGCTGCGGATGCCCCTCGATCGGTCGACGGCTCAGCTGTCCGGCGGCGAGCGTCAGCGGCTCGCGATCGCGGGTGTCCTCGCCATGCGCCCCGACCTCATCCTGCTGGACGAGCCGACCGCGAACCTCGACCCGGCCGGTGTGGACGAGGTGCGCGAGGCGGTGGTCCGCGCCGCGGAGGCGTCCGGCGCGACGCTCATCGTCATCGAGCACCGGGTGGACGTGTGGCGCTCGAGCGTCGATCGGGTCGTCGTGCTCGGGGGTGAGCAGCACCTCCTCGCCGACGGCACCCCTGACCTCGTTCTCGAGCAGCACCGCGAGTCGCTGCTCGCGGCCGGTGTGTGGATCGGCGGTCATGAACCGCAGGTGCCGCGTGCCGTTCTCGCGCCAGGGGAGGACCTGTTGATCGCGGACGGGCTCGGCTTCGGGCGGGCCGACCATGCCCTGCACACGCAGTTGTCGGCGACCCTGCGCGCGGGGGAGTCAACGGTTGTGCTGGGCCCCAATGGGGCGGGGAAGACGACACTCGCGCTCACGCTCGCCGGACTGCTCACGCCCGTGGAGGGCGAGGTGCGGGCGACGCAGGCGCTCCGGGATGCGGGCGATGACGCGGGTGCGCGCCGCGGCGGCTGGGGGCTCAGCCGCTTCCGTACGGCTCCTCCGGCGGGCCCGCATCCGTCCGCCTGGCGTTCACGGCAGCTCCTGACGCGCATCGGCACCGTCTTCCAGCAACCCGAGCACCAGTTCGTCGCGGGGACCGTGCGCCGCGAGCTGGAAATCGGCCCGGATGCGGCGGGCCGCGGCAAGCGCGAGACGAGCCAGCGCGTCGACGAGCTCCTCGCCGCGCTGCGCCTCACCCACCTCGCGGAAGCGCACCCCTTCACGCTCTCCGGCGGCGAGCAGCGCCGCCTCTCGGTCGCGACGGTGCTCGCGACGGCGCCTCGGGTCCTCATCTTCGACGAGCCGACCTTCGGGCAGGACCGCAGGACCTGGACGGAACTCGTCGCCATCATGGCTCGCCTCGTCGCCGAAGGACACGCGCTGGTCTCCGTGACCCACGACGAACAGCTCGTGCGCGTGCTCGGCGACCAGTGCATCCGCATCGGCGCGCACGACCGCAAGGACGAGAAGGTGCCGGCATGAGCGGCGGCATCGCCCCGGCGGGTGCTCAGCCGGCGAGGTCGGTGGAGGTCGACAGCGACGGCGTGCCGCTCGAGGTGCTGCCCGTCGGCGGCAGGTTCCTCGACCGCGTCAACCCGGTCACGCCCTTCCTCGCCGCCGTGCTGTACTCGATTCCGCTGCTCACGACGCTGGACATCGTCTCGGCGCTGGCCGCCCTCGTGCTCGCGATGGTCGCCTTCGGGGTCGCCGGCGTGCGCCCAGTGGAGATCCTGCGCTCGAGCTGGATCCTGCTCATCGCGGCGCCCGTCTCAGCCACGAGCATGCTGCTGTACGCGAAGCCGGGAGGCGAGAGCTACGGGCAGTTCCTGTACGCCAACATCACCGACAACTCCATCCAGCTCGCCATCGCCGTCGGCGTGCGCGTGCTCGCGATCGGCGTGCCGACCCTCGTCGCGTTGAGCCGCATCGACCCGACGCGGCTTGCCGACGGGCTCGCCCAGGTTGCACATCTGCCAGCGAGGTTCGTCGTGTCGGCGCTCGCCGGTATTCGCCTCTTCGCCGTGTTCCGCGACGACTGGACGGCGATGAGCCAGGCCAGGCGCGCTCGCGGCCTGGGCGACTCCGGGGCCGTCCCCCGACTGATGACGATGGCGTTCGCCCTCCTCGCACTCGCGATCCGTCGGGCGGGGACGCTCGCCACCGTCATGGAGGCGCGCGGTTTCGGGGCAGAAGACGTGGCACGCACCTGGGCGCGGCCATCGAGGCTCGGCTGGCGAGACCTCTTGCTGGTGCTCGCCGCCGTGGGGATCGCCGCGGTGGCCGTCGCGGTGTCCGTCGCGCTCGGCTCGTACCGGCTGGTGGGGAGCGCATGAGGGCGGCAGCGCTGCTCGACCGGGTGCTCGCCGACGCGGATGGCAGGCGGCCGGTGGTCCTCATCGACGGCGGTTCAGGGTCGGGCAAGACGACGCTCGCGGGTGACCTGCTCTACGAGTTCCGAGCGCGCGGATCCGGCGGCGCGCAGCTGGTGTCGCTCGACGACGCCTACCCGGGCTGGGGAGGGCTCGCGGCCGCATCGCGGGCCGTGCACCGCGACATGCTGAGCCGTGCGCATCCCGGCTACGAGAGCTGGGACTGGGCGGCGGATGCACCCGGCCCGTGGCGGGACATCGACGCGTCGGCCCCGCTCATCATCGAGGGATGCGGAGCGCTGTCGCGCGAGAGCGCGCCACTCGCGAGCACCGCGGTCTGGATCGAGCTCGATGAGGCGCACCGGAAGCCTCGCGCGCTGTCGCGGCCCGGCGACATCGGTGTCTTCGAGGAGTTCTGGGAGATGTGGGCTGCGCAGGAGCGGGAGCACTGGCGGCGCAACGCGCCGTTCCGGCTCGCCGACGTCGTCATCGAGGACACGCCCGACGCCTGAAGCCTCGTCCGCACGGGCGCCGCCTCAGCGTGTGCTGCGGCCACTTGCGTTGTTCTTGCTCTGCCGCCGCGTGCGCACGTAGCGCACCGTGAGGATCACGGCCAGGGCGAGCCCGACGACCGCCACGAGGAGCCACGCACCGCCGGTGATGAGGCCGTGGACGGAGTCGTCGTAGTTGATGCCGGTGCCAGGACCGGCATCGAGCGAGAGGTCGGTCCCGATGCCGTCGGCGGTCGACCGGAACAGCATTCCGACCAGCGCCCCGATGCCCGTTGCGAACGGAACGGCGAGTCCCCAGCCCCACAGCACGGAGCTGAAGCTCGGGCCGGAGGCGGCGGGCGGGCGGCGGGCGGCCTGAATGCTCTGCACCCCGAGCAGGATCAGCACGACGAGGCCGGCCCCAGCGGAGACGAACATCGCCCAGAAGGCGAACGCGGAGAGCAGGGTCTGACCGGCCGAGATGAGGGGCGGGACGGCAGCGCTCGCCTCTCCGGTGATGCTGGCGGCGGCGAGCGCCGAGAGCAGACCGGTCACGGCCATCCAGATCGCGAACGCCGGCGCAGCCAGGAGCAGGAGGATGCCCCAGAGGAGGCGGCCGACCCGAAGGGGCTCGCGTGCTGGTGCCGGTGGGTGCATCCAGGAAGCGTACCGGGGCCTAAGCCCAGCCGAGCTCGTGGAGCTGCGCGTCGTCGATGCCGTAGAAGTGCGCGATCTCGTGCACGAGCGTCGTGTGCACCTCATCGCGCAACGTCGCCTCGTCATCGCAGATCGACAGGAGCGGTTCGCGGAACAGCACGATTCGGTCCGGCAGCTCGCCGAAGCCGTACTGGCCGCGGTCGGTGAGCGCGAATCCCTCATAGACGCCGAGGAGGTCGAGGGAGCCGTCCTCTGGCCGGTCCTCGACTACGAAGATCACGTTGTCGAGGCCGTCCACCATCTCGTCGGGGAGTTCATCGAGCTCGTCGACGACCAGGGCCTCGAAGTCCTCGCGCGACATCTCCATCCGCCCATTGTGGCTCAGGGGTGCTGGATGGGCACCGACTGACGGCTAGACCTGCTGCGCGGCGTGGTCGTAGGCGAGTGGCAGGAGCTCGCGCGCGGTGACACTGATCAACCCGCCCGGTGAAGGCAGGATGACGCGGATGTCGGGGTAGTGGTCGGCGAGCACCTGCCGATCGCGTCCACAGGGGCTCATGACGCCTCGCCCATGGTTCGCGACTGCAGTGATATGTGTGAGGTCGCGGGCGCCGGCGGCTCGGGCCGCGCCGAGAGCAACGAGCTCAGCGCACGGACCGCCCGTGAAGTGATGCAGGTTGACGCCGACGTGGATCGTCCCGTCCGCCGAGCGGACCGCTGCCCCCACGGTGTGGATGCCGTCCTCGTCCGGACCAGCATCGGTGGCCGCATCGATCGTCGAACGTGCCGCTTCGACGACGGCCAGCTCGACCTCGGAAACGGGCAGGCTTGATGCCGGAACGAAGGTGCTCATGACCGAAGCCTACGAGGCCAGCCGCGGGACTGGGCTCGCGCACTCGGTAGCCTGGCCACGTGAACGGCTCTACGGATGCACAGGTGCAGGCCTGGCGCGATGCGCACGCCAACGCGCAGATGGTCGGCTGGGATTTCGCCGCGTTGGACGGGCGCCTGACGGCCGACGATCCGCCCTGGGACTTCGACGCCGAGTGCCGGGCCGCTACGACGACGGCGACGAGCATGGCTGATCTCGGCACGGGCGGCGGCGAGCGGCTCATCGAACTCATCCGCTCCATGCCCATCCACGCATCCCCGCTGCAGATCGCAGCGACGGAGGGGTGGGAGCCGAACGTCGCCGTCGCGCGAGAGAACCTCGCGCCGTTCGGTGTCGACGTGCATGCGCACGACACCGAGTCTGGGGAGCCGCTGCCGTTCGCCGACTCCTCTCTCGACCTGATCGTGGCCCGTCATGAGGAGTTCGATGCGAGCGAGGTCGCCAGGGTGCTGGTTTCCGGCGGGCAGTTCCTGACGCAGCAGGTCGATGGCCAAGACGCGCACGAGCTCCGAGCATGGTTCGGTGGCGAACCCCAGTACGAGCACGTGACTCTCGCCAACGCGGTCTCGGCCCTGCGGGCGGAGGGGTTTCGCATCGGTGTCGCCGAGGAGTGGGCTGGGCAGATGACGTTCGCGGATGCACTGTCGCTCGTCGAGTACCTCGCTCTGGTCCCGTGGGATGTCCCGGGGTTCAGCGTCGACAGCAACGTCGAGCAGCTCCGACGGCTCGACGCGGCGCGGCCGATCGCTGTGACGCAGCGTCGCTTCCGGCTCACCGCAGTTCGCGACTGACAGCCGGGTGCGTGGCCCGGCCCGCTGACCCGAACGCCTAGTATTCTCGCGTGTACGTCAAAGTGTGTGGCCTGGATTCTGTCGAGTCGGCGGCGGTCGCCGTCGAGAGCGGTGCCGACGCGATCGGCATCGTGATGAGCCGCACGAGCCCCAGGCGGCGCACCCCAGAGGAGGCGTCCGAAATCTTCGCGTCCGTGCCCGCGAGTGTCGACCGTGTGCTCGTGGTCCACGACATGCCGTCCACGGACGCCGCCGAGATCGCGGCCACCGTCGGCGCGAACGTGCTCCAGCTCCACGGTTCCTACACGGGCGAGGAAGTACGCGCGGCCGCCGCGATCTTCCCGCGCACCTGGAGGGCCACCTCCCTCGCCGACGACCCTGAGCTGCGCGTCGGTGCATTCGGCGAGGAGCTCCTGCTGCTGGACGCGCCGAAACCGGGATCCGGCGAGCGATGGGACCTCTCGGAACTCGTCCGCCGTCGCCCAGACGGGCGCTGGCTGCTCGCGGGAGGCCTGCACCCGGGCAACGTCGCCGAGGCCATCCGCGAAGCGAGCCCATGGGGCGTCGACGTCTCGAGCGGCGTCGAATCATCGCCGGGCGTCAAGGATCACGAGCGCATCCGAGACTTCGTCGCCGCCGCGAAGCGCGCTGACTGAGGAATCGCAACCGCTCCACGTCCAAGGTGCTGGGCCGAGGACGCGTCCCGGTCCAGCTCGCCTGACCAACTTGCGTGATGAAGGCGCCGCTGGTGGCGCATCCGGCCCGCAGCCACCGTCTGAGCACCGAAGTTGGTCAGGAACGCGGTGACTCGGCCTCCGCGAACGTGGCCTCGAGGTCTTCCCCGGCCGAGGTCAGGTGGTCGAGCACGGTTCGTACCGCGAATCGGGCGTGGCGGTCCGGGCGCGCCAACGCGACGATGCTGCGTACCGAGCGAACGCCATCGAGCGGTCGCAGCACGACCCCGGGGCGCGGCCGAGTCGTGAACCGGGGGAGGAGCGCGAGCCCCGAGCCTGCCGCGACGAGCGCCTCGACGAGGCGGTTGTCGCGCAGCCGCTGCACGCGTTCGAGGTTCGTGCTCGTCGCGTTCTCGACGGCGATGAGGATGCTGTCAAACGGGTAGCCGACGGGCACGCCCACCCAGGTCGTGCCGACGAGGTCGTCGGGTGCGAGTCGCTGCTGGGAGGCGAGCGGATGCGTCGAGGGCAGTGCCACGTCGATCGGCTCGCGGGCCAGCACGCGTGTGTGCAGGTGCTCTGCTCCTCTCGGTACGTCGCCGGTGAGGCTGTGTCCGATCACGATGTCGGCGTCGAGGGTCCTGGCGGCGTACTCGGACTCGGCGAGGTCGAAGTCGTCGAGTTCGAGGTCGATGGCCGACCCTGCCGTTCGGCGCAGGAGGCCGGGGAAGAGGGCCTCGCTGGCACTGGGCAGTGCGCCGATCGACACGGTGCCGCTCGGCTCGCCGAGACTCGCCTCGAGCCGTGCCTGCACTTCTGCGAGCGCTCGGCCGACCTCGTCCGCGCCGTCGGCCAGGATCTGCCCGGCAGTCGTGAGCCGCAGGCCGCGGGAGAACGGTTCGACCAGGCGCGCGCCGAACTCCCGCTCGGCGGTCTTCAGCTGCTGCGAGAGGGCGGAAGGCGTGCGGTGCGTGGCTTCCGCGACCGCGGCGAGGGTGCCGCGCATCGACAGCTGCCTGAGCAGCTCGAGGTGCCTGAACTCCATGAAGGGAGCCTACAGGGACACGTCACGCATCAGCACTGGTGCTTCATGGTGAATGCGCCCGACACTGACTTCGTGCCTCCCCGTCATATCGCCCTCGCCTGCCTCGTCGCGGTTCTCTGGGGCGTGAACTTCCTCGCCATCCACGCATCGCTCGAGCAGTTCCCGCCGTTCTTCCTCATCGCTCTGCGCTTCGGGCTGCTCGCGATCCCGACGATCCTGTTCATCCCGCGCCCGAACGTGAAGCTGCGCTGGCTCATCGGCTACGGGCTCGGCTTCGGCACCCTGCAGTTCGTCGGCCTGTACCTGGGCATGGCCGCCGGCTTCCCGACCGGGCTCGCGTCGCTCGTGCTGCAGATGTCGGCGCCATTCACGGTGCTGCTCGGCGCGATCTTCCTTCGGGAGAAGCTCACAACCCGGCGCGTGGTCGGCATCGCGCTCGCGGTGGCAGGCCTCCTCCTGGTGGGCGTGGCACGCGGCGGCTCCGGCAGTTGGTGGCCGTTCCTGCTCGTCGTCATCGGGGCGTTCGGCTGGGCGATCGGCAACATCTCTAGCCGCCTGGCCGAGCCGCCGAAGCCGCTGCACCTGACGATGTGGATGGCCGTGGTGCCGCCCATCCCGATGCTTGCCGTCTCACTGCTCGTCGAGGGGCCCGAGCAGATCTGGGCGTCGCTCGCGACTGCCTGGACCGTCGCCGCCGTCCCCGCCTGGGTCGGCCTCGTCTACACGATCGTGCTTGGCACGGTGCTCGGATCCGGCATCTGGGTGTGGCTCATGAAACGCCACCCGGCCGGCGTCGTCGCGCCGTTCTCGATGCTCGTGCCGGTCGTCGGCATCTCCACGGCGTGGCTGGTGCTGGGGGAGCGCCCCGGCCCGCTGGAGCTCGTCGGCGGCGCGGTTGTGCTGTTCGGAGTGCTGTGGGCGAGCAGGATGCCCGCCGCGGCGCTCGTGCCTGCCTCGGTACCGAGCGCGCTTGACGCGCCGCTCGCTGAGCCGCCCATCCCGGACTCACCCAGACTCGAGGCCCCCGCGCCTCGCTAGAAGCACACGGGGAATGCAAGTTCCAGGCACTGGGAACCGGCATCTCCCGTGTGAATGCGGCCGGACGCTCTCTGGAGGGGACGTGCGGCCCAACGACGAAGGCCCCGAGTCCTCAGGACTCGGGGCCTTCAACATGGGGTGAGTAACGGGGCTTGAACCCGCGGCCTCCTAGACCACAACCAGGCGCTCTACCAGCTGAGCTATACCCACCATGTCTGCCGCCTGCGTGCTCTCGCTCGCCTGCGACTACGAGAGTCTATTACAGATTTTGGGCGAAGTCGTTCACCACTTCGGCTGCGACCTCTCGGAGCTCCTCGCTGGTGGGTCCGGGCTCGGGCACGAGCACTGCCTTGCGGTAGTACTTGAGCTCGCGGATCGACTCGAGGATGTCGGCCTTCGCGCGGTGGCCGCCGTCCTTGTCGGGGGAGTGGAAGTAGACGCGGGGGAACCAGCGACGTGACAGCTCCTTGAGCGTGGACACGTCGACGCTGCGGTAGTGCAGGTGCTGGTCGACCTCTGGCATGTACTTCGCGAGGAACATGCGGTCGGTGCCGATCGTGTTGCCAGCGAGCGGTGCCGTGCGGGGCACGGGCACGTGCTTCTTCAGGTACGTGAGGAGCTCAGCGGTGGCCGCCTCGAGTGTGGCGCCGTTCGGGATCTCCTCGATGAGGCCGGACGTCGTGTGCATCTGCGTCACGAACTCGCCCATGTTGGCCATCGCGGCCTCGCTCGCCGAGATGACGATCTCGAAGCCCTCGTCGAGGATGTTCAGGTCGCTGTCGGTCACGAAAGCGGCGACCTCGACCAGCTCGTCGATCGACGGGTCGAGGCCAGTCATCTCGCAGTCGATCCAGACGAGACGCTCCTGAGCAATAGCCATGAGGGACATCGTAGTGATTCCCGGGGCCCGTGGCGGCCAGTGGAGCGTTTCGAGGCCCGCTATGCTGGCTGGGATCGCGCCCCAGTAGCTCAGTGGATAGAGCAACGGCCTTCTAATCCGTCGGTCGCAGGTTCGAATCCTGCCTGGGGCACTCTTCTTCGTAGCGCCTCGGCCACCGCCGCCCCCCGATTCCGGAGGCTTCCACGTGATCGTCACCCAAGTCTCGTCCGAGTTCTTCCGCGGATCAGCCGAGCTCGAGCAGACCAACAGAGGAGTGCGGCCTCACCGGCTCCCCGCACACGTTCGTGCGCAGTTCCCGGACCCGCAGCTGCTGCTCGTCGAGAGCCAGCCGTCCGGCGTCCGCGTGGCATTCGATACAACCGCCGAGCGGGTTGAGCTGGAGCTGCTGCCGACCAGGTCCGTCTACACGGGCATCGACCGGCCGCGGGGGCGCGTCGATGTCTTCGTCGACGGCGAGAAGTTCGCGAGCGACGAGCTGACCGGCGGTGATGCCGTCGAGGTCGATCTGCAGACGGGCGCGATGTCGCTCCGCGAGGGGCCATCGCACACGACGACCCTCGAGGGTCTTGCACCTGGCGAGACCAAGCGCGTGGAGTTCTGGCTGCCTCACAACGAGTCGGTCGAGCTGATCGAGCTCCGGTCGGACGCGCCTCTCGAGCCCGTGACCCTGTCCGATCGTGTGTGGCTGCACCATGGCAGCTCGATCAGTCACGGCTCGAACGCAACTTCGCCCAGCGATATCTGGCCTGCAGTCGCCGCGCGTCGTGGCGGGGTTGAACTCGTGAACCTCGGGCTCGGCGGCAGCGCGATGGTCGACCCCTTCCTCGCCCGCGTCATGCGCGATACTCGAGCGGACCTGATCAGCGTGAAGCTCGGCATCAACGTCGTGAACGCCGACGCGATGCGCGTGCGGGCGTTCGTGCCGGCCGTCAACGGCTTCCTCGACACGATCCGGGACGGGCACCCCGAGACGCCGATCGTGCTCATCTCGCCCATCTTCTGCGGCATCCACGAGCACACGGCCGGGCCCGGCGCGTTCGATCCCGCATCCTTCGCGACCGGCAAGGTCAAGTTCATCGCGACGGGGACGCCGGGAGACGAGTCGCAGGGGCGGCTCACGCTCAGCGTCATTCGGCGCGAGCTCGCGGCCCTGGCGGGGCGTCGCGCATCCGACCCGAATCTCTTCTTCCTCGATGGCACCGCGCTCTACGGCGAGGCGGATGCGCAGCGCCTGCCGCTGCCGGACGACCTGCACCCGGGTCCCGAAGCGCACCAGCTCATGGGCGACCGCTTCGCCGACTACGCGTTCGCCCCCAACGGTCCGTTCAGCGCTCGTTCCTGAACCGCCCTGGCCAGGCGTCGAGCCTGGCCTGCGACGATAGAGCATGGCATCTCGACTCCCGATGATCCTCGACGCGCTCGCCCTCGCAGAGCGTGATGCGCCCGTCCGGCGACTCATCGACTCCCTCGGTGGCGAGAAGTTCACGGCCACCGAGGGATCCTTCGGCGAGCCGGCCGTGCTGTCCCGCCGCGTGCGCTTCGCGTCGGGTGCCGAGCTCATCCTGCACGACGACGCGTTGGTCGCTGTCGTCCTGCACACGGTGCCGACGTCGTCGGAGACCAGCGCTGTCAATCTCTCCGAGTGGATCCCCGGCGCCACCAACGCGGCGACCCTCGACGACGTCAAGAAGGTGATGAACGGGCGCCGCCGCTTCGCCGGCTTCGGCACGCCGTACTTCGAACTCGACGGCGGATACGCGCGAGCCGAGTTCAAGGACCATCGCGGCTGGAACGACCCGGGCAACCTCGAGAGCCTCGTGTTCACGGTCGAGCAGCCGGGGCTCACCTGCCGCCCCGAGGACGACAACTGCCCGGCCTGCAGTCAGCTCCTGGTGCGCGACGAAACCGAGAAGCTCGACGTCGAGGCGACGGTGCATGCGATCACGGATGCGGCGGCGTCGGGAGTCCTCAAGGAAGACGTCAGCTGGGTCAGCATCCGTGACCTCTTGCCCCTCCACGCGTCGGGTCTCATGGAGCGCGTCGAGAGTCAGCTCACGTGCCAGACGTGCCGGCGCATCCTCTGCATCGCACTCGAGTACGGCGTCGGACCGACCGTCTCCCACCTCGCGCTCAACGAGGCCAGGCAGCACCGGCTCGGCCCGATTCCGCCGGTCGAGGAATGGGGCGACGACGCCCGCGTCGCCGAAGAGCGCGACGCCATGCACTACGTCGACCACGAGCCGGGGCGCTGGTTCCTCGTCGAACAGGCTGGCCAGCTCTTCCTCGACGCCAGGTACGTGGTCACGAACATGGTCGACGACTCCGCGCTGCTGCAGCTCGACGCGGCGGAGGCCGAACAGTATCGGACGGTCGGCCGCGCGTTTCTCGCGGACCTGGCGGAGCGCATCCACGACGGGTCTCCCCATCGCGAAGAGTCGCCGTTCTTCTCCCGCGACCTCAAACGGGGGCCGGAGGGCGCTGCATACCGAGAGGCCGTGAGCAAGGCGATCGTGAACCACACGTGGCTGGCCCGGCAGCGCCTAGGTTCCTGACGAGCCGGAGGGCCCCCGCCGCAGCGATCACAGCTTCGCCAGCACCGTCGGGATGAGGATGGGCGCGTTGATGAGCAGGTGCAGCAGCATCGTCGCGACGAGGTTGCGACGGATGAGCGTGAACGCCACGAGTGCCAGCGACCCGACGAGCTGGTGGAAGAGCCAGCTCGGCCCGAAGAAGACGACGTGGGGCGCGATGAAGATCGCCAGGCTGACGGCTGCCCCGATCCACCTCGACCGCATGAGCGAGCCAAGTCGCTCCTGCAGGTAGCCGCGGTAGACGACCTCCTCGGTGATGGCCGCCGTGATGATGA
The DNA here is from genome assembly GCF_013409665.1 of Pseudoclavibacter sp. JAI123. Taxonomy (NCBI): domain Bacteria; kingdom Bacillati; phylum Actinomycetota; class Actinomycetes; order Micrococcales; family Microbacteriaceae; genus Pseudoclavibacter; species Pseudoclavibacter sp. JAI123. The sequence continues at coordinate 427,552 of NZ_JACCCM010000002.1, forward strand.
GCAGGACGACGCCGGTGACGCTCATGCTCGAGATGGTGCCCACACCGTCGTTGTCCTCCTGAGGGGCGATGAGGCTGGCGATCCACGACCAGGTCATGACGCCGCCGAAGACGTAGAACGCCCACTCGATGTCCTTGCCCGTCGGCTTCGTGATGAGCAGTGAGGTGAGGCCGCGCCGCTCTCCCCAGATGACGAGGGCGATCACGAGCAGGGCGCCCGCCCACTTCCAGGGGTTGCCCGAGGCGGGGCCTTCGAGACCGAAGCGCAGGTCGAAGCCGCCGATCTCACCGGCGGGAGGGCCGTTGAAGAGGAACCAGAAGATCAGGAGGCCGACGACGAAGAGCCAGCCGTCTCGTGCTCGTGGCGGGAACGCGGGCGTGCCGATGCTGACGCGTCTCACGGGCTCCACGACTTGCTGGGATGCTGTTTCGGCCATGCTCTAGAGTAAGCACTCTAGAGTGATTGCTCTAGAGCCGATTCGATGCAGGCAGCGAGGTCCGACGTGGCGGCACGAACAGGCGAGGGGCGAGCGGCGATCGTCGGAGCCGGCTACCAGCTCATCTCCGAGCTCGGCTACGCGGGTGCCACGACGGCACGCATCTGTGCCCGCGCCGGCGTCTCCTCCGGCACCTTCTTCCACTACTTCCCGACGAAGATCGACCTGCTCGTCGGCATCCTGCAGGCGGATTCGGCCGACGCGGCCCTCCGCGCGGACGCCCTCGCGGACGCGGCGGCCGATAGCGCACCGACCGCATTGCGCGACTGGCTTGACGCGCTCCTGGAAGAGTCTGCCGACCCCCACCTCGCCGGCTTCGTGGCGGCGCTCGGTGCAGCGCCGACTGACGCCCGCGTGGAAGGGCTGCTGGCCGACGCCGCCTCGCTCCAGCACCGGGCTCTCACGGCGATCGTCTCCGCGGGGCAGGAACAGGGAGACTGGCGCGTCGACCTCACCGCCGAACGCCTCGCGCTGTGGGTCGCCGTGGTCGCCGATGGGGTTCTGTCGCGCAGCGTCGAGGACCCGAGCTTCGACGCCGCAGCGGCCGCGAGCGAACTCGGCGACCTGCTCGCGAGGTACCTCGCGCCCTGAACGCGACCCTGACGCAATTCGACGCGTGGCGGAGAGAGTCCCGCAGCTCTGGAAGAATGGCCGTCGTGACGAGCTTCGACGCCGCAGGTCTCCACGAATCCGCCCCCACCGCGAACGACGCCGATCGGCGCGCCTCAGGCCACAGCTTGGAGCGCGATCCGGGCATGCCGACGAGCACCTGGCGCCTGCGCAGCGACGCGTGGGAGTACCTGCGCTTCGCGATCAAGCGCCTCGAATCCGGGCACGAGACCGAGAGCATCCTGGATGCGGATGGCGAGATCTCCCGCAACCTGAGGGCTCTCGAGACGCTCGAGCTGTACTGGGCGGGGTTCGGGCAGCGCTACGTCGCCGAGATCCGCGAGGCCCTCGATAACGGGGAGTACTCGAGTGCGCTGGAGCGCATCGGTCGAGTCGTGAGCCGCCTGCGCGGCACGAGCATCCCCGCCGACCATCGCGACGACCGGCTCGACGAGGCCGAGCGAGCCGAGCTGCAGGATGACTCGGACCCGCGCCCCCGCTTCGAGGTGCTGCTCGTGGATGAGACCACCCCGGCCGACCGTGACGCGCTTCGGGCCGACATCCTCAAGCTCCGCAGCGCGGCGGATGCGTTCGTCTACGACTACGTGATCGTGCCGTCCGCCGACGACGCCGTCGCGGCCGTGCTCACGAACCCGAACATCCTCGCCGTCGTCATCCGGCCCGGCTTCAGCGACCGCAGCCAGCAGCGCCTGAGCCGGGACATGCGCGAGACGATCGACCTCGCGCACGTCGACTCGGCAGGCACGACCGCGACGTCGCGGTCGAGTCTCGCATCCGTGCAGCGAGTCCTGGGCCTCGCCGACACCCTCAACACGCTGCGCCCCGAGCTCGACCTGTACCTCGTCGCCGGTGCGCACATCGAGGACCTCGCCGGCGTGCTCACGCGCCGCTTCCGTCGCGTGTTCCTGCGCGAGGATCAGCTCGAGCTGCACCTGTCGCTGCTTCGCCGCGTCTCGCACCTGTACGACACGCCCTTCTTCACCGCCATCCAGGAGCACGCCCGCCGCCCGGCCGGAGTCTTCCACGCCCTGCCCATCTCGCGCGGCGGTTCGGTCGTGACGTCGAAGTGGATCACCGATCTCGTCGACTTCTACGGGCTGAACCTGCTGCTCGCCGAGACGAGCGCAACGTCCGGCGGCCTCGACTCGCTGCTCGCTCCCGTCGGTGCGATCAAGAAGTCGCAGGAGCTCGCGGCCCGCGCGTTCGGCGCGAAGCACACGTTCTTCGTCACGAACGGCACCTCCACGGCGAACAAGATCGTGCACCAGGCGCTCGTCTCCCCAGGCGACATCGTGCTCGTCGACCGCAACTGCCACAAGTCGCACCACCACGCCCTCATGCTCACGGGTGCCCGCACGGCGTACCTCGAGGCGTACCCGCTCAACGAGTTCGCGTTCTACGGGGCGGTGCCGCTCGAGCGCATCAAGCAGCTGCTCCTCGACTACCGCGCCGCCGGCCGCCTCGACGAGGTGCGCCTCGTGACCCTCACGAACTGCACCTTCGACGGCATCGTCTACGACCCGGAGCGGGTCATGGCCGAATGTCTTGCGATCAAACCTGACCTGGTGTTCCTGTGGGACGAGGCGTGGTTCGCGTTCGCCGCGTTCCACCCCATCACCCGCCGACGCACCGCCATGGCGGCGGCCAAGCACCTCGAGGAGCGTCTCGCGTCGAGCGCCCACGCGACGGCGTACCAGGAGCAGCGGGCCCGACTCTTCGACCCTGAGACGGGGGAGCCCGCATCGGACGACGTGTGGCTCGCCGAGCGGCTCCTGCCTTCCCCGGACGCGCGCATCCGCGTCTACGCGACCCAGTCGACCCACAAGACCCTCACCGCGCTGCGGCAGGGGTCGATGATCCACGTCTACGACAAGGACTGGTACCGGGAGGCGGAGGAGCCGTTCCACGAGGCGTACATGACGCACACCTCGACGTCGCCGAACTACCAGATCCTCGCCTCGCTCGACCTCGGCAGGCGTCAGGTCGAACTCGAGGGCTTCGAGCTCGTCCAGCGCCAGCTCGACCTGGCGACGAGCATCGCGCAGGCCATCGCCCGGCACCCGCTGCTGCGCCGCACGTTCCGAGTGCTCTCCGGCCACGACCTCATCCCGGCCGAGAACCGCGCGAGCTCGCGTCCCATGCCGCACCGCGACGGATTCTCGACGATGTGGCAGGCGTGGGAGGAAGACGAGTTCGTCGTCGACCCGAGCCGCATCACGGTCGAGATCTCACGCACGGGAGTCGACGGGGACACGTTCAAGCACGAGCACCTCATGGACCGCTACGGCATCCAGGTCAACAAGACGAGCCGCAACACGGTGCTCTTCATGACCAACATCGGCACCTCCCGCAGCTCCGTCGGCTACCTCATCGAGGTGCTCGTGAAGCTCGCCGAGCGCTTCGAGGAGGAGGCGCAGGCGCGAGAGATCGACGGCGAGCGCCCGGCGCCCACCCCCATGCCGCCGCTGCCCGACTTCAGCGCGTTCGCGCCCGACTACGCGTCCGCGGATGGGTTGCCGGACGGCGACCTTCGCACCGCGTTCTTCCGCGGTCAGCGGCGCGCGAACATCGAGCACCTCAGCCACGCGCAGCTCACCGAACGCGTGGCGGGCGGCGCCAGGCCCGTCTCCGCCGGATTCGTGACCCCGTACCCGCCCGGGTTCCCCGTGCTCGTGCCCGGGCAGCTCGTCACCGACGAGGTGCTCGACTTCATGGCCGTGCTCGACACTCGCGAGATCCACGGCTACGACCCGCTACGCGGCTATCGCATCCTGCGCGAAGACTGATCTCCGGCCGAGTCTGCGGCGGCGAGGGCCTCGTCGTCGGCTCGCTCGTCGAACGCGTCACGCGAGACGAGTACCTCCTCGATATGGGCTTCCGCCCAGACCTGGAGCGCGAGGAGCGGTTCCTCGAGACTCGCTCCGAGCGGCGTGAGTGCGTAGACGCGGTGCCCCTCGTGCTCGGCGCGCTCCAGCATCCCGTCGCGTTCGAGCGAGCGAAGCGTGTCGACCAGCACCTTCTTCGAGATGCCCTCGATCGTGCGATGCAATTCGCTGAAGCGCTTCGGCTCGTTCGAGAGCGTGATGACGATCATCGCCGTCCACTTGTTCGCGATCTGTGCGAGCGAGGTGCGTGACGGGCAGGTCGCGGAGAAGACGTTCCACTTCGGGCTCATGAAGACCTCTCGGTGCGGGGTGATGGCGAACCTCGGGATGCAGATGGTCACGGTGAAGTGACCACCGCCTGCTGCGTAGAACTGGAAGCACACCACACATCGAGAGGAACACCATCATGAACGCAATCGAGACCTTCACGACGTACGACACGAGCCTCGCAGCAGGCGACCTCCCCGCCGTTGCCGCCATGCTCGCCCCTGACGTGATCTGGCACCAGCCCGGTGGCAACCCGTTGTCTGGCCGCAAGGTCGGGCCGGAGGGTGTGCTCGCCCACCTCGGTCGATTCTTCGAGCTCAGCGGCGGAACCTTTCGTCTCGTGACGAGGACGGCGGTCGCGAACGGTGACCTCGTCGTGGCGACCGTCGAGTTCTCGGCTCAGAGAGAGGGGCGCACGCCTCTTGCGCAGTCGGGCATCGACGTCTTCAGGATCGCCGACGGGCTCATCGCCGAGGTCTGGCTCTTCAGCGAGGACCAGGCTGCTGAAGACGAGTTCTGGTCGTGATGCTCGTCTGACGGTGGCGGGAATACCTGCTGGGGGTATAAGGTTGCATCTGCCGTACATACCCCCAGGGGGCACTGCCCTCGGCAAGGAGATCACCATGACCAGCACCACCTATCTCGTCACCGGCATGACCTGCGGCCACTGCGAGAGTGCCGTCGCTCAGGAGGTCAGCGAGTTGGCAGGCGTCGAAGGCGTCGCCGTCTCTGCTGACACCGGCACGCTCGTCGTCGAGAGCACCGCACCCCTCGACGACGCGTTGGTCATCGCCGCGGTCGACGAGGCCGGTTACACCGCAGCCAAGGCCTGACATGAACGCGCCAGTCAAGCTCAGCCTCTACGGCGCGCTGCTTGCAGCGGTCTTCGGCGCGGCGTTCTTCACCGCCCAGGTCGTCACGGAAGCCGACCGGGCCGACGGCTGGCGCCCACAGATTCACCAGACCTCCCAACCCGGCTCGACCGAGGCCCCGGTCCTCCCTGCCGAGCATTCAGAGGCCCCGCAGCACACGGAGAGTGAGCAATGAGCACAGCTACCGACATCGAGCTCCAGATCGGGGGCATGACCTGCGCGTCGTGCGCGATGCGCATCGAGAAGAAGCTCAACAAGCTCGAAGGCGTGAGCGCGAGCGTCAACTACGCCACTGAGAAAGCCCGCGTGCACGCGCCGGCGGGACTCGACCCGCAATCGCTCATCGACGAGGTCGAGAAGACCGGCTACACGGCCGCACTCCCAGAGCCAGAGCATCCTGACGTCGAGGATTCGGCCACCGAGGCCGCAGACCCCGAACTCGTGAGCCTGCGTCAGCGTCTCATCGGCAGCATCGTGCTCGCCGTTCCCGTCATCGCCTTGGCCATGGTGCCTGCGCTGCAGTTCATGAACTGGCAGTGGGCGTCGCTGGCTCTGGCGGCACCGGTGATCGTCTGGGGCGCGTGGCCATTCCACCGGGCCGCGTGGCTGAACCTGCGCCACGGGAGCGCCACGATGGACACGCTCATCTCCGTCGGCACGATCGCCGCGTTCGCATGGTCGCTCTACGCCCTGTTCCTCGGCACGGCCGGCGAAGCGGGAATGAAGCATCCCTTCGAGTTCACGATCGCCCCCTCCGACGGAGCATCCAACATCTACCTTGAGGTGGCTGCCGGCGTCACGATGTTCGTGCTGGCCGGTCGCTACTTCGAGAAGCGCTCCAAACGGCAAGCCAGCGCCGCCTTGCGGGCGCTCCTCGAACTCGGCGCGAAAGACGTCGCCGTCCTTCGCCGGGGCATCGAGACACGCATCCCCATCGGGGAGCTCATCGTCGGCGACGAATTCGTCGTCCGGCCGGGGGAGAAGGTCGCGACCGACGGCGTCGTCACGAGTGGACGCTCGGCGGTGGACGCCTCGATGCTCACGGGTGAGTCCGTCCCCGTCGAGGTCGTCGAAGGAGACAGGGTCGTCGGGGCCACGCTGAACGCGAGCGGACGACTCGTGGTGCGCGCCACGAGAGTCGGCGGCGACACGCAGCTCGCGCACATGGCCAAGCTCGTCGAGGACGCCCAGACCGGCAAGGCCGAGGTGCAGCGTCTCGCCGACCGAATCTCCGGCGTCTTCGTGCCCATCGTCATCGCGATCTCGGTGGCGACGCTCGGCGCGTGGCTCGGTGCCGGGTTCCCGGCCTCGGCCGCCTTCACCGCGGCGGTCGCCGTGCTCATCATCGCCTGCCCATGCGCGCTCGGTCTCGCGACTCCAACCGCGCTCCTCGTGGGGACTGGCCGTGGGGCGCAGCTGGGCATCCTCATCAAGGGCCCAGAGGTCCTCGAATCGACCCGCCGAGTCGACACGATCGTCGTCGACAAGACCGGCACGGTGACGAGCGGAAAGATGGCGCTCGCCGGCGTCTGGGTGGCGGATGGGGTCGAGCGGCAGCAGCTCCTGCGTCTCGCGGGTGCGCTCGAAGCGGCCTCGGAGCATCCCGTCGCTCGGGCGCTCGCGGCCGGCGCCGCGGCCGAGGTCGGTGCGCTGCCAGCGGTGGAGGACTTCCGGAACCACGAGGGCACTGGCGTGCAGGGCATCGTCGACGGTCACCTGGTGGTCGTCGGGCGCGAGCAGCTGCTCGCCGACCGGGGGATCTCGCTCAGCCAGGAGCTCGCGGAGCGCAAGAGCGATGCGGAGTCCCTCGGACAGACCGCCGTCATCGTGGCCTGGGACGGCGAGGCTCGCGGAGTGCTCACCGTCGCAGACACGATCAAGCCGACGAGCGCGCAGGCGATCGCCGAGCTGCGCCGACTCGGTCTCGAGCCGACGCTGCTCACCGGCGACAACTCGATCGTCGCCGCTCAGGTTGCGGCCGCCGTCGGCATCACCGACGTCATCGCGGGAGTCCTGCCCCAGGAGAAGGTCGGCGTGATCCGCCGCCTCCAGGAGGAAGGGCGCGTCGTCGCGATGGTCGGCGACGGCGTCAACGATGCGGCCGCGCTCGCGCAGGCCGACCTCGGCCTGGCCATGGGAACGGGCTCGGACATCGCCATCGAGGCAGCGGATATCACGCTGGTCCGCGACGACCTCCTGGCGGCCGCGGATGCCATCCGTCTCTCCCGACGTACGCTCGGCACCATCAAGGGCAACCTCTTCTGGGCCTTCGCGTACAACGTCGCGGCGATCCCGCTCGCGGCCCTCGGGATGCTCAACCCCATGCTGGCGGGAGCCGCTATGGCTTTCTCCAGCGTGTTCGTCGTCGGCAACAGTCTGCGACTGCGTGCCTTCCGAGGCCTGCAAAGCACCGGGACGTCTCCCGATTCACACCCAGGAAAGGCAACATCATGAGCGAGACCACCGAGTCGGGCGGCCACGCCCACCACGGCTACATCGAGGACAAGAGCAAGTACCTCAAGCGCCTCAAGCGCATCGAAGGGCAGGCGCGAGGCATCCATCGCATGGTCGACGAGGAGCAGTACTGCATCGACATCCTCACGCAGATCTCGGCGATCACCTCCGCCCTCGAGAATGTGGCGCTCGGGCTGATGGACGACCACCTCAAGCACTGCGTCGCGGACGCCGTCAAGCTGGGCGGGGCCGAGGGGGAGCTGAAGCTCAAGGAAGCCTCTGACGCCATCGCGCGTCTCGTGCGCAGCTGAGTGCTCACTCCGATATCGGGTCGGCGACTTTTTCCCGAAACAGGTGCTCGGTAGAGTTGGCACCACCATGAGCGCTCAACAGGAAATCATCGCGGCCCTCGGCGTGAAGCCGGTCATCGACCCTGCCACGGAGGTGCGAGAGCGCGTCTCCTTCATGCGTGAGTACCTGCTTGCGACGGGCTCGCGTGGGCTTGTGCTCGGCATCAGCGGTGGCCAGGATTCCTCGCTGCTCGGCAAGCTCGCGCAGCTCGCGGTCGAGGACGTGCGCGCAGCGGGTGGCGACGCGACGTTCGTCGCCGTGCGCCTTCCGCATGGCGTGCAGGCGGACGAGGACGATGCGCAGCTGGCCCTGGAGTTCATCCAGCCGGACGAACGGATCACGTTCGACATCAAGCCGGCGACCGACGGCATGCAGCACGCGTTCCTGGACGCGACCGGGCGTGCCATCACGGACTTCAACAAGGGCAACGCGAAGGCGCGCCAGCGGATGATCGCGCAGTACGCGATCGCCGGTGAGCGTGGCTTCCTCGTGCTCGGCACCGACCACGCTGCCGAAGCAGTCACGGGGTTCTTCACGAAGTACGGAGACGGCGGAACCGACCTGAACCCGCTCGCGGGCCTGACGAAGAGCCAGGGTCGACAGCTGCTGGAGGAACTCGGCGCACCTGAACGCCTGTACGCGAAGGCGCCGACCGCCGATCTGCTGGACGAGACGCCAGGGCAGACCGACGAAGCGAACCTCGGGCTCAGCTACGCGCAGATCGACACGTACCTGACCGGCGGTGACGTGGATGCGGAGACCGCTGAGCGCATCGAGGCGCTGTACCGCAAGACGGAGCACAAGCGGCAGCTGCCGGTGCTTCCCACGGACACCTGGTGGCGCGCCTGACCGACGGCACGGTGCCGCGAGCGATCGATCGAGCGCACGCGCGCCTTCACAGGTAGCGGAACGCGGTGACCGCCTCGGCGAAGTCCGAGAACTCGTCGAGCGTCAGGAAGGCCGTGGAGGTGCGGCTCATGCGGGTGGCCGCGTAGGCGACCCCCGAGCCGCGCTGGTGCTCTTCGACGTACCCGCGCACGGCACCGTTGGGACCCGTGACCCGCCACCGCGCTGCGTGCACCTGAGTCGCGGTAAGCCCAGCGAATCGCTGGGTGAACGGGCCAGTTCGGGGTGTGAGCGTCGGGGCGGAACCGGACTTGGTGAGGTGCGTCGTGGTCATGAGGGAAGGCTAGGAGCGACCACCGACATTTTCGGTGCTGGCTGAGTTCGCGCAGGGCTGAGCCGCGGAGCCAGCCACCGGCGTAGCCTTGTCGTATGACCGAATTCGTGCTTGCGGGTGGCTGCTTCTGGTGTCTCGACGCCGTGTACAGGAACGTCAAGGGTGTCAGCGACGTGATCTCTGGCTACACGGGTGGCGAGCACCCGAAGCCGGACTACGAACTCGTGTGCACCGGCACCACCGGGCATGCAGAGGCCGTGCGCGTCGTCTTCGACGAGAACGTGGTGCCCGCCGACGTGATCCTCGACATCTTCTTCACGCTGCACGACCCGCGACAGCTCAACCGGCAGGGCAACGACGTCGGAACGCAGTACCGTTCCGCGATGTACTACACCGACGAGGCGCAGCGCGAGCTCTTCGAAGCCGCCCGCGACCGCGCAGACGAGCTCTGGGGTGGCGGAATCGTCACCGAGATCTCCCCACTCGGCCAGTACTTCGACGCGGAGGATTACCACCAGGACTTCTTCGCGAAGAACCCGGGCCAGGGGTACTGCAATTTCGTGGCCGTGCCCAAGGTGAACAAGGTGCGCGCCAAGTTCACTCCCTACATGCTCTGACCTGCAGCGCCAGCCCGGACGGGCTCGGCACTGTGATGACACGGCGCCTGTGGACGGAACCCCGTCCACAGGCGCCGTCGTCGTCGGGAAGAACCGCCGCCCGCAGTCGCACACTGGTGCCGCGGTCCGGTGCGGAGCTCTCGGCACGGGCGCCGCGTCGGACCGCACCGCATCCAGACCAGGGGGAGAACATGCAAGACCACATCACGCTCATCGGGAATCTCGGCAGCAAGCCGGAGGTGAGGACAACCCCGAGTGGGCAGCACGTCGTGAACTTCAGCATCGCGACGAATTCGCGGCGCCTGAACCGCACGACCAACGTCTGGGAAGACGTGGATCCGAACTGGTACGACGTCGCGGCGTGGGGCGACCTCGCGACGCACGCCGCGAAGTCCCTCGACAAGGGGCAGCGCGTCATCGTCGTCGGCAAGCTCCGCATGCGGAAGTTCGAGACCCAGAACGGGTCTCGCACGAAGCATGAGGTGGTTGCGGATGCGCTGGGCCACGACCTCACGGCAGGTTCGTCGATCTTCGCCAAGCGCGAGCGAACTCCGCAGGAGAAGGGAGTGAGCGACCAGCAGCAGGGGTTCGGCGGGGCACGGAGCTTCGGCAGTCCGCAGAGCGAGGCTCCGCCGGACGACGAAGACGCCCAGGGCCCACCGAGTGAGGCGGAATGGCACAAGCCTTCCGTCGCCGATGAGGGGGCATACCCGACGCCCTTCTAGGAGCCGCGGCCACCTACACTGGTGACCGCCCCATCCGAGAAAGGTCCCGAATGCGCAGCTCCCGTCTCTTCGCCCCAGTGGCTCTGGTGGCGGCGCTGGCGCTCGCGGGCTGCTCCTCGGAAGAGGCGCAACCCCCTGCGGAGACGACCGCAGCGGCCGAGCCCACGCAGGCGGCGCCGGCGGCGTTCGTGCCAGGCGGGACGGCGAGTGACAACAAGCCGATCTTCGATGAGACCAACCTGCAGACGATCGCGACGAACGGCTCAGCGAGTTCCGTGGAGTTCGTCGACGCGCTGTCTGGAATCGGCTTCGACAAGGGGGCCATGGAGGTCACCTTCGACCGTACGAACGTCGACCTCGAGGCCGACTACATCATCGTCTCGGTGAAGATCGGCGAGGAGTGCCTTGTGGGCCAGCGCGGCCCGCGGGGCTACACCTCGGACATCGTCGCGCCCGTCAGCACGGGAAAATGCCTCATCGGGCTCACCCAGCCCATCACCTGGTAGCGAAGCTCCGCGCGCTGCCAGCCAACCAACTCCTAGACTGGAACCCATGGCCGAGTACATTTACCAGATGATCCGCGCCCGCAAGGCGGTCGGAGACAAGCTCATTCTCGATGACGTGACGATGTCGTTCCTCCCAGGCGCCAAGATCGGCATGGTCGGCCCCAATGGGGCTGGTAAGTCGACGATCCTCAAGATCATGGCTGGCCTCGACACCCCATCGAACGGTGACGCGACCCTCACGCCTGGCTTCACGGTCGGCATCCTCATGCAGGAGCCGGAGCTCGACGAGACGAAGACGGTTCGCGAGAACGTCGAGCTCGGTGTCGCCGAGACGAAGGCGAAGCTCGACCGGTTCAACGAGATCTCCGCCCTGATGGCCGAACCAGACGCCGACTTCGACGCGCTCATGGAAGAGATGGGGACGCTCCAGGAGTACATCGACCACGTCGACGCCTGGGACCTCGACTCGCAGCTCGAGCAGGCGATGGACGCCCTCCGCCTCCCGCCGGGAGACGCCGACGTCAGCGTCCTCTCCGGAGGCGAGAAGCGCCGCGTCGCGCTCTGCAAGCTCCTCCTCGAGAAGCCCGACCTCCTGCTTCTCGACGAGCCCACGAACCACCTCGACGCCGAGAGCGTGCTCTGGCTCGAGCAGCACCTCCAGAAGTACCCGGGCGCAGTCATCGCCATCACGCACGACCGGTACTTCCTCGACCACGTCGCCCAGTGGATCGCAGAGATCGACCGCGGCCGCCTCCACGGCTACGAGGGCAACTACTCGAGCTACCTCGAGAAGAAGCAGGAGCGCCTCCAGGTCCAGGGCAAGAAGGACCAGAAGCTCGCGAAGCGCCTCGAAGAGGAACTCGCGTGGGTGCGCACCAACGCGAAGGGTCGTCAGGCCAAGTCGAAGGCCCGCCTCGCCCGATACGAGGAGATGGCTTCCGAGGCCGAGCGCACCAGGAAGCTCGACTTCGAAGAGATCCAGATCCCTGCAGGCCCGCGCCTCGGCAGCATCGTCCTCGAGGCGAACAAGCTCAAGAAGGGCTTCGGCGAGCGCGTGCTCATCGACGACCTCAGCTTCTCGCTGCCCCGGAACGGCATCGTCGGCATCATCGGCCCGAACGGTGTCGGAAAGACGACGCTCTTCAAGTCGATCGTCGGCTTCGAGGAGCTCGACGGTGGCGACCTGAAGATCGGCGAGACGGTCAAGCTCTCCTACGTCGACCAGTCGCGCGGCGGCATCGACCCCGAGAAGAACGTGTGGGAGGTCGTCTCCGACGGCTTCGACTACATGCAGGTCGGCAACGTCGAGATCCCGTCCCGCGCCTACGTCTCCACCTTCGGGTTCAAGGGCCCAGACCAGCAGAAGAAGGCGGGGGTGCTCTCCGGTGGTGAGCGCAACCGCCTCAACCTGGCGCTCACCCTCAAGCAGGGCGGCAACCTGCTGCTCCTCGACGAGCCCACGAACGACCTCGACGTCGAAACCTTGTCGAGCCTCGAGAACGCGCTGCTCGAGTACCCCGGCTGCGCCGTGGTCATCACGCACGACCGGTGGTTCCTCGACCGCATCGCCACGCACATCCTCGCCTACGAGGGCACCGAGGAAGACCCGAGCCGCTGGCACTGGTTCGAGGGCAACTTCGAAGGCTACGAGGAGAACAAGATCGAGCGCCTCGGCCCGGACGCCGCCAAGCCATCGCGCATGACCTACCGCAAGCTCACGAGGGACTAGTCCCAACAGGAACCCCGGGGCCGCATCATGCGGCCCCGGGGTTTCCTCGTCCCGTGCGCCGTCGAGCGCAGCCACCCACCCGCACACGACAAGGACCACCCCGCCGATGCGCTTCCACGTCCCCACGCTCCTACGCTGGAGCGACCTCGACGCCTACAACCACGTCAACAACTCGCGCGTGCTGACACTGCTCGAGGAAGCCCGAGTGCGTGCGTTCTGGAACATCGGCGCCTCCAACGACGACGAGCGGCCACTCGCCATCATCGACGCAGCCGCCGAGGGAGGCGACACGCTCACGCTCATCGCGCGCAACGAGATCGAGTACCTCGCGCCCATCCCGTACTCCACGAAGCCATTGGACGTGCAGCTGTGGATCTCCAAGATGGGAGCGGCCAGCGCCGAGGTCGACTACGAGATCTGGAGCCCGGAGGAAAGCCAGCCAGAGGGCGCAGAACGGGTGCGGTACGTCATCGCATCCTCGACCCTCGTGTTCATCGACGCCGCCACGCAGCGCCCGCGCCGCATCAACGAGCGCGAGCGCGAGGCCTGGACCCCCTACCTCGACGAGCCGCTCACGTTCCGCGGCGGCCGCAGCAGCGACTGAACCCCCGGGCGCTCGCATGGAGGCTCATCCGCGCCGCGCCGCGCCGCGCCGCGCCGCGCCGCGCCGCGCCTCGCACGCTAGCTGCGCTTTCGGCGCACCATGCCCTCCTGGGCGACCGTCGCCACAAGCGCGCCGTCCCGAGAGAACAGCTGCCCTCGCGAGAGCCCGCGCCCCCCGCGCGCGACGGGGGAGTCCTGCACGTACAGCAGCCACTCGTCAGCTCGCGCGTCCCGATGCCACCAGACGCCATGATCGAGGCTCGCCGCGCGAAGCCCCGGCGTCGACCAGGTCAGGCCGTGGCCGCGCATGATGGGCTCGAGGATCGAGTAGTCGCTCGCGTAGGCGATGGCGGCCCTATGCAGCATCGGATCGTCCGGCATGCGCTCCACCGCCTTGATCCACACCGCCTGCGCCGGCGTCGGGTCGCTGGCGGGCTCGAGATAGACGGGCCCGTCGACGTGCCGCATCGTGAACGGCCGCTTCAGCAGCCAGTACGCGGCCAGCGATTCTGGGGCGTCGTCGCCGAGTGTCGCCTTCACCGTCTCCAGCAGATCAGCCTCGCTCGGCAGGTCCTCCGGAGCCGGGATGCCGTCCGGCATGGTCACCTCGTGCTCGAAGCCTTCGTCGACATCCTGGAATGACGCGATCATCGACCAGATCGGCTGACCGCTCTGGAAGGCGCTCACAGCCCGGGTCGTGAACGAGTTGCCGTCGTGGATGCGGTCGACAGCAAAGGTGATGGGCAGCTTCACGTCACCCGGGCGCAGGAAGTAGCCGTGCATGGAATGCACCGGACGATCCGCCGCCACCGTCCGCGCGGCGGCGACCAGCGACTGCGCGGCCACCTGCCCGCCGAACACACGCCCGTGGGGCATCCATTGGCTCGGACCCGTGAAGATGTCGTCCCGAGTACGGGCACCGGTGTCGGTGAGGTCCAACGTGTGCAGGAACGCCTCGATGGGAGACAGCGCCTCGAGCGCATCGAACGACAACGGCGCAGGCTGGTGCTGAGCGGGCGAAAGCGAGGACGACTCGTGGAGCTGATCTGCCATCCCAGCAGTCTAGAGACCCGCCGCCGCAGGAGCGCTCGGGAAGAACTGGGTAGGTTAGATGGCAATGTCTCCCGTCCTCCGCATCCCCGATCTCCGTGCCGCCCGCGACCTCGAATCGTTCCTGGGTCGAGCCGGACGCATCGAAGACGGCGCGGTGAGGATCGTCGCCACTGGTTCGGTTGCGGCGTTCTGGCTGCCCGTGCTGCGGCCGCAGGGCATCCTCGACACCTCGCCGCTCGTGCTCGGCGTGCGCGCGCTCCGCGCCGAGCTCCTCGGCGAGGGAGGCGATGACGTCCACGCGGGAGCGTTCGACGTGACCGTGCCGTTGCGAGCGCTCCTCGACCGTCTCGCCAGGCTGCGCGCACCCGGGGAGGACGCGTCCGCAGACGCGACCGACGGCTTCGACCTCTCGGTCCCGCCAGAGCGACTCCGCGAATCCTGGGCAGGTATCGCAGCCCCCACCGGTGGGTGGAGCCTGACGGGTGTCCTGCCAGCGGCGACACTCATCGCGGCCGCAGACCAGGGCATCGCGGAGGTCGCCGAAGCAGTGCCCGGCAACCTCGGGACCGCCCTTGTCGAACGTGTCCGCACGGACGTGTGGACCCGCGTCATCGACGAGCCGAGCGGTCTCACGAGCGGCGCGGCCTTCGCCGCCCTGAGCCTCGGGTTCCTGCGCTCCGGCGACGACGCGCGCATCCTCACGGCCGGAGCCTGGCTGCGGCTCGAGACAACGCAGGGCAACGTGCTGCTGCGATCGAACCAGGCACGCTGAGCGCTGCCACCGCCCCGGAGCGAGTCTCTCGCTCCGCATCCGCGCACCCACGTGCGCCTCACCCCCGGAGGACCCCATGGACCGCAGCATCGACAGCCTCAAGACCGCGATCTTCGCGAGGAACGCGGGCGAACCGGAGTTCCATCAGGCGGTCACCGAAGTGCTCGACACGCTCGGCCCGGTCCTCGACCGCCACCCGGAGTACTTCGAACTCGCGGTCATCCATCGACTGAGCGAGCCGGAGCGCCAGATCATCTTCCGTGTGCCGTGGGTCGACGACAACGGTCACGTGCAGATCAACCGCGGCTACCGCGTGGAGTTCAGCTCTGCCCTCGGCCCGTACAAGGGCGGGCTCCGGTTCCACCCTTCGGTGAACCTCGGCATCATCAAGTTCCTCGGCTTCGAGCAGATCTTCAAGAATGCGCTCACGGGCATGCCGATCGGCGGTGGCAAGGGAGGGGCTGACTTCGACCCGCGGGGCCGGAGCGACCGCGAGATCATGGCGTTCTGCCAGTCCTTCATGACCGAGCTCTACCGCCATATCGGCGAGCACACCGACGTGCCCGCCGGCGACATCGGCGTCGGCGGGCGAGAGATCGGCTACATGTTCGGCCAGTACAAGCGCCTGACGAACCGATTCGAGGCCGGCGTGCTGACGGGGAAGGGCATGACCTGGGGCGGATCGCTGGTGCGCCCGGAGGCCACGGGCTACGGGACGGTGCTGTTCGCGCAGGAGATGCTCAAGGCCACCGGCGATGACCTCGACGGCAAGCGCATTGCTGTCTCCGGCTCCGGGAACGTCGCCATCTTCGCGATGGAGAAGGCGATCGCGCTGGGCGCGACGGTCGTCTCGGCGAGCGACTCCTCCGGAGCGGTGTACGACCCGAATGGCATCGACGTCGAGGCCCTCAAGCAGCTGAAGCTGGTCGAGCGGAAGCGCGTGGGCGAGTACGTCGACCGTGTCGGCGGAAAGGCGGAGGCTCTCGCGAGCCCGGCCGCGATGTGGCAGGTGCCCGTCGACATCGCCCTGCCGTGCGCGACGCAGAACGAACTGGACGGGGACGCTGCGGCGGCCCTGATCGCGAACGGTGTCCGCGTTGTCGCCGAGGGCGCGAACATGCCGTGCACGAAGGAGGCCGCGGACCGGTTCCGCGCCGAGCCAGGGGTGCTGTTCGGCCCAGGCAAGGCGGCCAACGCCGGCGGTGTGGCGACGAGCGCGCTCGAGATGCAGCAGAACGCGCAGCGCGACTCCTGGTCGTTCGAGCACACGGAGGCGCGTCTCGCGGAGATCATGCGCGACATCCACACGCGCTGCAGCGAGACCGCGGAGGAGTACGGCAAGCCGGGCGACTACGTCCTCGGTGCGAACATCGCCGGCTTCTCGCGTGTCGTGGATGCGATGCTCGCGCAAGGCGTCGTCTGACCGACGACCTGGGCGGACGTCGCAGCCGAGCTCAGGAGTCGGTCTCGGCTCCTGGGCTCGGCTCGAACGTGTTGACCATGGCGGTCGCGGCCCGGTCGAAGTAGTCGGTCATCTGCGCGCGGTGGATGGGGGAGAGCTCGAGCTGGTCCATGGCGGCGTGCATGTGCCGCAGCCAGTGCTCCCGAGCCTCCGGGTTGATGTGGAAGCCGTTGTGGCGCATCCGGAGCCGCGGGTGCCCGCGCTGAGCGCTGTACTCGCTCGGCCCGCCGAAGTACTGGGCGAGGAAGTGGCCGAGGCGCCACGTGGCACCCTCGAGGTCGTCCTGCGGGTACATGCGCCACATCAGCGGGTCCTCGCGGACGCCCTCGTAGAAGGCTGCGGCGAGCCTGTCGAACGCGGGCATGCCGCCGATCTCGTCGTAGAGGGTCGGCACGGCCGACGCGCCGCCGTCGGATCCGCGGAGGTGGATGGGGATGTTCGACATCAGGCGGTGCCTCCCGGGGTCGGCTGTCCGTCGGCCCCGTCGAGGACGATGGCCTTCAGCGACGGCAGGTTGATGTCGGCCGACTTGAGCGCGTCCTGCGTGCGGGCGCGGAGCTCGCGCTCCACTTCCCACCTGGTGCCGGGGCGGACGCGGATGGTGAGGCGGAGGACGACGGCGTCGGAGGAGATGGATTCCATGCCCCACATCTCGGGGGTGCCGATGAAGTAGTCCATCCAGTCCGGGTCTTCCGTGAGCTCCTTCGCGGCGTGCAGCATGACACGTTCGACGTGCGCGCGCGACGTCTCGTAGGGCACGGCGAGGTCGAAGACGATGCGGTTCCAGCCCTGCGAGAAGCTGCCGACGCGTTGGATCTCGCCATTGCGCACGAACCAGAGCGTGCCCTCGACGTCGCGGATCTGGGTGATGCGCACGCCCACCTTCTCGACGACGCCAGTGGCTTCCCCCATGTCGATGACGTCGCCGACCCCGAGCTGGTCTTCCATGACCATGAACAGGCCGTTGAGGACGTCGCCAACGATGCGCTGCGCACCGAAACCGAGACCTGCGCCGACCGCCGCGCTCAGGATCGACAGCGAGGCGAGGATGCCCGGGTCGATCTTCGCGATGATCATGACGATGAGGATGACGACCACGACGACGTTGACGATGTTCGTCAGCACGGAGCCTATGGTGCGAGTGCGCTGCACGGTGCGGACGGCAGCCAGCGGGGATCGGACCGAGAGCGCCTGCGTGTCAGTCACGCCGCGCTTCTTCTTGACGCCGCTCACGATCTGCTTCACGGAGCGGTCGATGAGCTTCAGCAGGATCCATCGGAAGACGAAGGCCCCGAGGATGTAGAAGACGATCGTGATGGGAACGTCGAAGGGGGCGAGCGCGGTCGTGAGGGAAGTCCAGAATTCTGCCATAGCGCATCGAGTGTAGGCGGATGCGCCTCTCCGTCTCGTGTGAGCGGCGTGCGAGGAATAGGCGAGTCGCGCATCCTGTTGCCCTCCGTATGAGCCTCAACGTGAACGACATCGAAGTCACCACCATCGACGGCGAGGCCAGGAAGCTCGCGGCGTATGAACCCGTGAAGCTCGTGGTGAACGTCGCCTCGAAGTGCGGCCTCTCCGGGCAGTACGAGAAGCTGGAGGAGCTGCAGCGTCAGTACGGCCCGCAGGGGTTCACGGTGCTCGGCTTCCCGAGCAACCAGTTCCTGCAGGAGTACTCGGACACCTCGAAGATCAAGGAGTACTGCTCGCTCACGTGGGGCGTCAGCTTCCCCATGTTCGAGAAGGTCAAGGTCAACGGCCGGTCCCAGCACCCGCTCTATGCGGAGTTGACGAAGACACCGGACGCGAACGGCAAGGCCGGCCGCGTCAGCTGGAACTTCGAGAAGTTCCTTATCGCCCGCGATGGCACGGTGACGCGGTTCCGTCCGACGACGGAGCCCGATGCGCCTGAGGTCGTGGCTGCGATCGAGGCTGCGCTCGCCGAGTAGGCAGCCGACACCGAACGCAGAAGAGGTCGCTCCCCAGCTGGGAAGCGACCTCTTCTGCGTGCACGGGACTACTCGGGCTGCGCGTCGCGCTCCTGGGCGGCGAGGGCCCGGACGACGCCGGCTCGCCCTTCGATGATCATGCGGCGGAACGCGGGGGCCGCGGACTCGTTGTTCGCCAGCCACTCGTCGGCGGCGTCACGGATGCGCGCCGTCGCGAGACCCGCGGGGAAGAAGCCCTCGATGAGCGTCTCGGCGATCTGGAAGCTGCGGTCAGCCCAGATCGTCGAGATGTGACCGAAGTACCGGTCGACGAAGGGCTCGAGGAGCGCCTCGTCGTTGACCCGGTCGAAGCCCGCGACGGTGGCCCGCACGATGGCGTTGGTCGCGTCCGAGCGGTCCATGACGGATGCCCAGGCTGCTTCCTTGCCCTCGGGGGTCGGGAGTGCCGCGCGTGCGTGTGCAGCGCTGCGCTCCCCGTCGGCTGTGCGGTCGGTCTCGAGACGAGCCGCGATCTCGGCCTCGCCGGCGCGACCGCCGGCGACGAGCGCGTAGAGGAGCTCCCAGCCGAGATCGGTGTCGATCTCGAGTCCGTCGAGCGCGAAGGTGCCGTCGAAGAGTGCGGCGACGGCGTCGAGCTGCGGGCCGGTCGCGGCGAGCGAGGCGAACGCCTTCACGAAGCTGAACTGCGCATCCGAGCCCGCCTCAGCCTGCTTCGCGAGCTCGAAGAGCTCGTCGGTGACGACCTCGACGATCTCGGCGCGGTCTTCCGGTGCCGTGTAGAACTTCGCGGCCGAGATGAGCTGTCCGAGGACCGTGCGACGCGTCGTCGACTCGGTCTCGGTGCCGATGACGCCGAGCACGGCGCGGATGAAGTCGCGCGCCCGAAGCTCCGCATCCCTGGTCGCATCCCACAGCGAGCTGACGACCAGCGAACGTGAGAGCGGCGCGCGCAGCTTGGGCAGGTGCTGCTGCACCGTGGTGACCGAGTGGGCGTCGAGGCGGATCTTCGCGTACGCGAGGTCGTCGTCGTTCACGATGATCAGGTCGGGGAGGGCTCCGCCGACGAAGCTCGGGACCTCGGTGCGCTCGCCGTCCACGTCCAGCTCGAAGCGGTGGATGCGGACGAGCTCGTCACCCTGCACGTTGTAGAGCCCGATGGCGAGGCGGTGCGGGCGGATCGTGGGGTGCTCGGCGGTCGCGGTCTGCTCGATCGCGAACGACGTGAAGTTGCCGTTCTCATCCAGCTCGTAGACGGGGCGCAGCGTGTTGACGCCCGCCGTCTCGAGCCACTTGGCGCTCCATTCGGTGAGGTCGCGGCCGCTCGTGACCTCGAGCTCGGCAAGGAGGTCGCGCAGCTCGGTGTTGCCCCACGCGTGCTTCGAGAAGTACGCGTTGATGCCGGCGAAGAAGGCATCCCGGCCGACCCAGGCGAAGAGCTGCTTGAGGACCGAGCCGCCCTTGGCGTACGTGATGCCGTCGAAGTTGACCTGCACGTCGTCGAGGTCGCGGATCTCGGCGACGATCGGGTGCGTGGAGGGCAGCTGGTCCTGGCGGTACGCCCACGACTTCTCGCTGGCGTTGAAGGTGACCCAGTTCTCGGTCCACTCCGTCGCCTCAGCGGTCGCGAGGGTCGAGATGAACTCCGCGAACGACTCGTTGAGCCACAGGTCGTTCCACCACTTCATGGTGACGAGGTCGCCGAACCACATGTGGGCCAGCTCGTGGAGGATCGTGACGACGCGGCGCTCGCGCACCGCATCCGCCACCTTCGAGCGGAACACGTAGGTCTCGGTGAACGTGACGCAGCCCGCGTTCTCCATGGCGCCAGCGTTGAACTCGGGCACGAAGAGCTGGTCGTACTTCGTGAACGGGTACGGGACCCCGAAGGCCTTCTCGTAGTACTCGAAGCCCTGCTTCGTGGTGCGGAAGATGTTGTCGGCGTCGAGGTTCGGCGCAAGCGACGTGCGGCAGTAGACGGCGAGGGGGATCGTGCGGCCGTCGATGGACGTGAGTTCGTCGCGCACCACCGTGTACGGGCCCGCGACGAGCGCGGTGATGTAGCTGGAGATGCGGGGCGTGGTGCCGAAGTGCCAGACGGCGCGGCCATCATCGATGGGCTGGGGCGCCTGCGATGGCTCGTTGGAGATGACCTGCCACGCGGCGGGCGCGGTCACGTGGAAGGTGAAGTTCGCCTTGAGGTCGGGCTGCTCGAACACCGCGAACATGCGGCGGGAGTCTGGTACCTCGAACTGCGAGTACAGGTACACCTCGCCGTCGGCAGGGTCGACGAAGCGGTGCAGCCCCTCGCCCGTGTGCATGTAGATCGCGTCGGCGTCGATGGTCAGCGTGTTGCGCTCGGCCAGATTCGGGAGCTGGATGCGCACCCCGTCGTTCACGGCCGCCACGTCGAGCGCCTCGCCGTTCAGCACGACGCTGTGCACCTGGCGGGTGATGGCATCGATGAACGTGGACGCGCCGGGAACCGCGGAGAACGTCACCGTCGTGATCGAACGGAACGTCTCAGGACCCGTCGTGAGGTCGAGTGCGACGTCGTAGTGCTCGACACCGAGCACAACTCCTCGACGCTCGACCGACTCAGCGCGAGTCAGGTTCTCTCCGGGCATTCCAGCTCCTTCGGGGTCAGGGGGCCCGGGTATTCCGGGCTTGCGGCGGCCAGCCTAGTCCTGCCGAGTAGGCTTATGCGTATGCCCGCACCGATCAAAGTAGATTTCTGGTTCGACCCGATCTGCCCATTCGCCTGGATGACCTCGCGATGGATCGACGAGGTCGCCCGCCACCGTGACCTGACCATCACCTGGCACATCATGAGCCTCGAGCTCCTCAACGAGGAGAAGGACATCCCGCAGTCGTACCGCGACATGCTGCAGGGCACGTCGCGCCTCGGCCGGGTCGTCGCCGGCGTCGAGCAGGACCTCGGCAACGAGAAGGTCAAGGCGCTCTACGACGCCCTCGGCACGCGCATCCACCCAGGCGGTCGCAAGGACCGCGACGCGGTGCTGGCCGAGGCCATCGCCGAGCTCGAGATCCCCGAGTCGATCGTCGAGCGCGCAGACGCCGGTGAGTTCGACGAGCGCTACCGCGCGAGCCACCTCTCCGGCATGGAGCGCGTCGGCGACGAGGTCGGCACGCCGATCATCGCCATCGACGGCGTCGCCTTCTTCGGCCCGGTCATCTCGCCCGCGCCGAAGGGCGAGGAGGCGCTGCGCCTCTTCGACGGCGTCGTCATGGCCGCGTCGGTCGACGGCTTCTTCGAGCTGAAGCGCAGCCGCACCCGCGGACCGGTGTTCGACTGATGCGGATCCACGTCGCCACGGACCACGCGGGACTCGAGTTCTCGCAGCAGCTGCAGGAGCACCTGCGCGAGCAGGGGCACGAGGTCGTCGACCACGGACCTGCCGAGTACGACGCGCTCGACGACTACCCGTCGTTCTGCATCAACGCGGCACAGGCCGTCGCCAACGACTGGGCGAACGGCTCGAAGTCGCTCGGCGTGGTCTTCGGGGGCTCGGGCAACGGTGAGCAGATCGCCGCCAACAAGGTGACCGGCGTGCGCGCCGCGCTGGCATGGAGCGACGCCACGGCGCAGCTCGCCCGAGAGCACAACAACGCCAACGTCATCTCGATCGGCGCGCGGCAGCACGAGATCGCCGACGTGCTCAGGTTCATCGACATCTTCATCGCGGAGCCCTTCCCAGGGGAAGAGCGTCACCTGCGTCGCATCTCGCAGCTCGCCGAGTACGAGCAGACCGGCAAGATCGCCGGCAAGTCCGTGCTCGGTTCCGTTGGCACGGTCGTGCCGCCGATGGTGGAGTCGGAGACGCCGGCGGGGAATGCCTGAGGGCCACTCCGTCCATCGCATCGCCCGGCAGTTCACCGCGAACTACGCCGGTCGCGTGGTGGCGGCGTCGTCCCCGCAGGGCCGCTTCGCCGAGGGTGCTGCGGAGATCGATGGCCGCGAGATGGTCGAGACGTTCGCCGTCGGCAAGCACATGTTCTCGCGCTTCGACGGCGGGATCTGGCTGCGCGTGCACCTCGGCATCTACGGCGCCTGGGACTTCTCCGGCCAGGTGTCGACGACGCTCGGCCAGACGGGGGAGTACTCGCGCAAGCGCCCAGGCGTGACGATCGAGGACTCGCGTGGCGAGACATCGCTGTCGAGCATCGGAGCCCCTCGGCGGACACGCCTCAAGATGGCGGAAGCCGAGCGTGAGCAGGAGCTCTCCCAGTGGCCGCCAGAGCCGGTTGGCGCGGTGCGGCTTCGTCTCCTCACGTCCGAGACCTGCGCGGACTTGCGCGGTCCGACCGCCTGCGAGCTCCTGACGGGCGATGAGGTGGCGGCCCGCATCGAGAAGCTCGGCCCCGATCCGCTCGTCGACCGTGGGGCGAAAGCGGAGGCACGGTTTCTCGAACGAGCGAGGGGCAAGCGGACGCCGATCGGCATCGTGCTCATGGATCAGCAGATCGTGAGCGGCATCGGCAACGTCTACCGGGCCGAGATGCTCTACCGGGCGGGCATCAACCCGCACACGCCGACGTCGCAGCTGACCGACGAGCAGCTCAGGGAGCTGTGGCGCGACTGGACGAAGCTCCTCAAGATCGGCGTGGAAGTCGGTCAGATGATGACCATCGACGGGCTCCGAGGCAAGGCGAAGGCCGCGGCTCTCGAGAACCGTGAGGATCGGCACTGGGTGTACGGACGCGCGGGGGAGCCGTGCCGGGTGTGCGGAACACCCATCGCGCTCGGCGAGATGCAGGCCCGCAAGCTCTACTGGTGCCCCGGCTGCCAGCTCTGAGGCCCCGCTGAGCCCTCAGGCGACGGCGGCTGCCGTCACCTGAGGGCGCTGATCGACGCCGCCGCGCGCTTGGCGTCGCGCAGTCGTGCCTCGTACGTCGTGGCGATGACGACGAGCACCGTTCCTGCCAGCGCGAGCCACACCCACCAGGGGATGACGTCGGCGACGATGGCGAGCTGCTGTCGGAACGCGGTGACTGCGTGCAGCACGGTGATGATGGCGCCGAAGACGAGTGGCGCCTGCAGGCGCCTGGTGGCGCCCCAGACGGTGATGCCGACCGCGAGGAGCCCGAGCGCGATGAGGCGCCACGGCGCGGGGTCTGCGAACTGGGCCAGGTAACTCGGCGCAAGCAGCAGCACCAGGCCGGGCGTGAGGGCTGGCCAGCTGCGCAGGGTGGGGCGCTTCACGAGGAAGAACAGACCGCCCGCCAGCAACGTGGCACCGAGCGGGGCGGTTGCGAGCTCCAGCCAGGGGATCGGGAACTGCGTGCCGAGCGCGCCTGCGGTCGCGACGAGGGTGGCGGCTGAGAATGCGAGGACAGGCACGCGCAGCGACGGCTGGGCGCCAGGAACGGCGTGCGCGGGCGCAAGCGAGGGCAGGAGCTCCGGGCGGAGCAGCGCGACCAGCGTGAGGCCGCACAGCGCGACGACCCACGTCAGCGCGAGCTGCTGGTTGTTCTCGACGACACCGCGCAGGATGCTCGGGAACGCGGAGAGCACGAGCGACGCGATGGCGACGGGCACGAGCACCGTCGCGGCGAGCGCGGCGAGGCGCGGATTCTCGAGCTGCTGCTGCCGCCGCCAGAGTGCGCTCGCGAAGATCAGCACCAGCCCAGCGGGAATGACTCCCCAGATCGGCAGCGTGATCGGGGTCAGCGGGCCCTCGGCGGCGAGCACGAGGGCGGGGCCGAGCACGGCGGCCGAGATGGCCGAGCCCACGCCGAGGGCGTTCGCCGAGGCGCGCATCCAACCGGCGACCGGAACGATCGCGCACACGACGACGAGTGTCAGCGTCAGCACCGAGAGGGCCAGCTCGGGGACAGTCAGGGAGAGGATGCGTGAGGTGTCGCCGTCGCGCGGCTGCGAGACGGCGGCGAGCGCGCCCGCGCTGAGCCAGACTCCGGGAGCCGCGGCGAGCCAGAGGAGGCTCTCGACGCTCGAAGCTCGTGCCTCGTCGGCGCGCCTGCCGACCTTCGCTGTTGCGATGCCTGCGGCGAGGAGCACGAGGAAGGCGCCACCGAAGGCCACGAAGATGGATGCGCCGTCCCAGTTCGCCAGCACCTCCCAGACCCACGCGAGCGCGAGCACCGGCACGCCGAGGTAGCGGAGCAGCGCATACGGCGACCTGGCACCGAGCTGCGTGCTCGCGACGACCGCCGTCACCGCGACGAGCGCTGCCGCGAGTGGCAGCGGTGTCCAGCCGTCGAAGCCATCGGTGCGGCTCGCGGCGGCCGCGCTGGGGGCGAGCACGGTGCCGAGCAGCGCGGTCACGAGGCCGAACGCGCGCAGCGCGATGCCGTCCCCTCGACGCGTTCCCTGTGGCGAAAGGAGCACGCCAAGCAGCGCGGTGAGCGCCCCGAGGACGCCAGCGGTGGCAGCGAGCTGTACCGGTGTGGCGCTCTCGAAGCCGACCAGCTGGACGTGGTGGATGAGCATCCAGGACCCGAGCACGCCCGTCGCGTAGCTGGCGAGTCTCGTGAGGAGGCGCGTCTCCGAGAACGTCCGGACGACGACGACCGCTGCTGTTGCGATGACGCCGACGAGCAGCGACGTGATTCCGGCTTGCTGCTGGACCCAGAGACTGGCCGCCTCGGTTGGCTCCCAGATCGCGATGGCGAACCCCTGCGAGGCAAGCGCGAGGAAGCTGACGAGCGCGATGCTCGCGCGGCCGACGCCGGTGAGGATCCGGGTCGGGAGGCCGGCGGCGAGGAGCCCCGCGAGCAGCGCGAGCCCGAGCAGGAGGAGTCGGCCGTCGAACCGCGTGGTGAGCAGGAGCGCGACGGTGAGGGCCCCGCTGAGCGATGCGACCATGGCGAGGAGCAGCTTGCGCCTGGACCGTGTCGTGTCGGCAGACCAGACGGGGCGAAGCAGCAGCCAGGTCACGCCGCTGACGAGCAGGACGCAGGCCGTGAGCCAGATCAGCGCCTCGGCACCGGGGAGCAGGCCCGTGAGCAGGCCGTCCCGGTTCGCCTCACCTCGAAGCTTGGCCCCGAGGTGCGACAGAGCCGACAGCACGGCGACGCCGACGGAGACGGCGCTCAGCGAGATGAGCAGCGGGCGCGCGTGGGCCGGGATGCCGAGCGTGCTGGCGGACGCGGCGACCGCCAAGGCGACGGCGGCTCCGGCGAGGAAGTAGGCGAGTGCGTTCGCGGTCGTGTCACCCGAGGCCACGGCAGGGGCGACGGTCGAAACCGCGAGACCGCCGGCCAGGATGTAAGCGGCGGCACGCGCGGGTTCGCGTGCACTGCGGGCGCGGCCGAACCACCAGAGCAGCAGGGCGGCGGCGGCGAGCGGGATTCCGGCTGGCAGGTGGAAGCGGTCGGCGGTATCGATGCTTGGGGTGCCGATGGCGAACACGTACCACGCAGCGGTGAGGAGTCCGACGCCGATCCAGGCCAGGAACGCGCGTCCCCTGGCTTGGAACAGCCCCGACGGGGCGATCGCCAGCAGGACGGGAACGGTCGCCGCGATCGCGATCGTCCCGGCAACGTACTGAGCGCCTGCTGGCTGTCCGAGCGCGCCCGTGAAGGCTGGCGTACTCGCGAGCGCTACGACGGCGACTGCAGCGACGGCGAGCTCGGCGGGAAGGACACGGGACGCGAGTGCGCCGCGGAGCCTCGCGACGAGGGTGCCTCCGGCGACCAGGAGGCTGGCGACGACGCCGAGCGACGCGGCGACGGCCGGAAGGGGCGAGGCCACCACGAATGCGGAGGCGAGCGCTCCCAACGTCGCCCAGAGGGCTGGCACCATGGCTGGGAGGAGCGGCGCCACCGCTGGCACGTCGTCGTCCTGCCTTCGGCGCAGCGCTACGACGCTGATCGTGGCGACGAGCAGGGCGCCGAGTGCGGCTCCCACGTACCAGAGCGAGCCGAGAGGCGAGGCGGAAGCGGTCAGCAGGGCGTCGCCGTCAGCGCGATTCGCCGCCGCCCGGACGATCGCGAGCAGGACGAACGATGCCGCGAGGGTCGGGATCGCCGCCGAGTAGGCGAGCAACGTGCGCTCGGCCGAGGCGAGCCACGGCCTGGGGAGGAGGACCGCGGCGGTGAGCAGGAGCGCGATGCCGAGATACGCGCACGTGACGGCGAGGTTCGTGCCGAGCACGTCGGACGAGCTCCAGGCATCGTGTGCGAAGGCCACGAGCAGCGGAACGGCGAGCAGCTGCAGGGCCGTGAGCGCGGTGAGTACCGGCCGGAGTGCCGAGAGGCTCGTCGGCACGGAGAAGCGCAGGCAGAACGTGAGCGCGGCGGCAGCGACGAGGGCGGCGGTCTCGAACGGGGCAGCCGCGAGGGCCGGCAGAATCGAGGCGAGGATGCCAGCTCCGGCGACGTACCGCAGGGTGACCAGCAACCCGACCCGGTGCGGGTCGTCCTGCGGAGCGGCTGAGAGGTTCCGCGCAAGCAGCGCGGCACCGACGACTGCCCCGGCGGCGATCGCCAGGTTCGCGATGGTGACGCCGAAGGGTCCAGGGGTGCTGGCGGCGGCGCACAGTGCGAGGAAGGACCCGGCTGCAGTGAGCGCGGGCGTGAGGCGCTGGAGTCGCCCGGGGACGAGCAGCAGCAGGCCCGCCGCGAGAGCGAGCCCGACCGCGCCGCTCGCTATGGCCCACCAGGTTCCGCCTTGCGCGCCCGCGAATGCCTCTGCCATGCCTGCCTGGTCGGCGCTGACGAATGCCAGGAGGGCGCGGAGGGGGAGCACGTCGAGTGCGAGTGAGAGGACCGGGACGACGGCTGCGCCGACGGTGGTCCAGCTCCAGGCGGTGACCGCGATCTGCACGGACGAAGCCGTCGACTCGGCGGAGTTGGCGAGCCGAGCTCTGAGGACCTGCCCGGCGGCGAGCGCCACCGGGATGAGTGCCAGCGAGAGCGCCAGCCTCACGGGGCCGGTGAAGCTCAGCGGCACCGCGCCGAGGGCGAGCGACGAGAGGACGCCGAACGCGACGAGGAGGGTGCGGCCGCCGAGCGCACCGCGCTCGCGGCTGACGAGCCAGGCGAGGAGGGCGGCGGAAGCGGCCGCGATGACGAACAGGACTGCGTAGCCGAGCCATGGGTCCTTGCCCGTTGCCGCGGCCGCGCCGGAGAGCACGCCCGCGGCCAGTGCGACGACGCCCATGACGGACAGGATCCAGCGTTCGAGCGAGCGCGGTGTGGCTGCGCTGAACGCGTCGGCGGTGGGCGGATGCGGCCCGGCGGTGGTCGGAGGCGACTGCTTGACCCGCAGGAGCACGTGGAGGGCGGAGGCGGCGCCCGCGAGGACGAGCGCGAGCACGAGTCGCTGGACGGGGGAGAGCGCCGCCGAGGTGGCGCCGGCCACGGTGAGCGCGATCGCCGGCAGCACGGTGAGGCTCGCCGCGATACCGGGGGCTCGCAGGTGTGCGAGGCGATGCCACGTCTCGAACGCGGCTGTCGCGACGAGGAGCCCGACGCCCCAGTACAGCGTCCCGGGCACGCGGCCGGCGCCGAAGAGCCCCGTCGCCTGCACAGCCCAGACGTCGAGGACCACGAGGACGATGCCGAGCGCGGCGATGCCCTCGGCGGTCGCCGAGAGCTTGCGCCGCTTGAGGATGCTCGCCGTGGCGACGACCGCCAAGGTCACTCCTGCCGTGATGGCGGCCTTGACCTCGACGCCGAAGACGACCCAGGCGAAGGTGAGGAAGACGACTGCGGCGATGCTGAGGAGTCCGATGCCGAGCACCAGCAGCAGGAGCTGCACGCTGGAACGTCGGGGCCGCTGCGGTTGGTCTGGATGCGTTGGGGGCATGCGCTGCGCGGGCGGTGCCTGGCCGGCTGCAGGAACGTGGGCTTCGGCCCAGCGATCGGCCGGAGCCTGCTGCGGTACGGCGGTCGCCTCCGCCCCGAGGTGCCCTGCGGCGCCTCCGAGGAGCCGCGCGTGGTCGGCCGCGAGGACCGCTTCGCTGGCCTGAGCTCGCCCCTGCCGCTCGCTCTCGAGACGGCTCTGCTCCGCTCGTGCCTGCTCAGCGCGGAGCGCCGCGGCCGCCTTGGCCCGGGCTTGCTCGCCGGCCGCGACGATGAACTCGCCGCGGGCGAGCAGCGGTTCGCGCGCCTGCGCGCCGAGGTCGAGCAGGTGGCCGATGACGGCAGGATCGCGGGTGAATCCGCAGCTCGGGCAGGAGGCGCCTGGAGCCCCGTAGGTCTCGAAACACGACGGGCACTTGCTCGGGTCGGTCAGATCGCCGAGCGTCTTCGGGAACCGTGGCCTCTGGGCTGGTCTGCCCGCTCCTGCGTCAGTCACTCTGCGTATCCCCCTGGGTTGTCTGGCCGTCAGCCTAGCGAGCGCGCCGCCGGAATGCCGGTTTTCAGACAGGGGTTGGGGAGGAGGTTCCCGCAGGGATGCAGCCCGTGGTTGCCGGGGCCGAAGGTGGTGCGCCGGTCAGGCGCTGACGAGCGGGAGGCGCTTTCGCCAGTTGCTGATCGACACCGAGATGCGGCTCGAGGGCTCTTCATCCCAGTCCACAGCAAGGCTGTTGCTGCGCATCGTCGCGACGATAAGGCGCCCGAGCTGGCGCTCAGCGTCAGCACGCTCGTCGGCCGTCCCTGCGTCGTGCGACGCGAAGAGCCCGAATGCGAGGAAGAGCTGCGCGTCGTCGCCGGCGAGGCGTTCAGCGTCCTGCTGGTGGAAGAAGACGTACCCGCTCTGGGCTTCCGTGAGCTTCTCGCCCTCGATCTCGGCGTGTCCGCAGTTCTGGCAGCAGGCGAAGTTCATGCGGGCGACGACACCGGCTCGCTCCAGGTCGGCGAATGCGGCACGGAGCTTCTCGTAGTCGCCCTCGCTGGACCAGTCGCGCTGGCAGTCGGCGAGGTCATCCCAGGTCGCGGTGACGATTCGCTCGATCTCGTCGGCGCGGACGGGCAGCGCTTCATCCTCAGCGAATGAGCCTGCCGTCTCGAGGGCCTCGTCGAGAGACACGAAGCCGGGACGGATGAGCTCGACGGTCTTGGCACGGAGGGTTTCCCGCGGGTTGTGAACGCCGTGCGGCTGGTGCTCGGCCTGGGGTGTGGTCGAGGCTGGGCGGAGGTACTTGAACAGATCCACGGCGGAGACTCTACGTCTCCGGGGCGGGTACGTCCAACCGTGAGCTGTTCAGGGTCCCCTTCACGCCTCTTCGACTTTCGCATGCGGCCGTGGAGGCGGAGACTTGCGGCATGACTGACTGGAATGTGCGCCCTGTGACGTCCGCTGACGAGCCCCAGTGGCGCGAGCTCTATCGGGGCTACCGTGAGTTCTACGGGGTGCCGGCCGACGAGTCGAAGTTGGATGTGGTCTGGTCCTGGCTCGGTGACGAGGCGCACGAGACGCACGGTTTCGTCGCGGTCGACGAGCAGGGACGCCTGGGCGGGCTTGCACACGTGCGCCGCTTCGCTCGCCCGTTGTCGGCGACGACGGGGCTGTACCTTGATGACCTCTTCACCTCGACGGCGGTTCGCGGAGGCGGCGCCGGGAGGGCGCTGCTGCTGCACCTCGGCGACTATGCGCGGGAATCCGGCTTGAGCGTCGTGCGCTGGATCACCGCGGAGGACAACACGACGGCGCGCCGCCTATACGACGCGGTTGCTGCAGAGACGTCGTGGGTCACCTACGACATCGTGTCGTGATGGCTCTCGGGGTGGAGCCTGCGTCTTTCGGCGTTCACTGAATCGCGAGACACTGTGCCAGACCGGGCTCCAGCTCGACGCTTCGACGAGGAAGGCCACCCCGATGCCGACACACCTCAGCCGCCTGCAGCGTGACCGCGCGCCGCGCCCGAGCCGTGACGAGCTCTACGCGGCGGGCAAGGCGCTCCGCAAGACGCAACCGCACGTCGAGCACGCCATCTTCGTCGCAGGAGAGCGCGACCCGAAGGCCATCCTCGCCGAGCAGAACGCGGCGAGACTGCCCGATCTCGTGCCGCTGCGCATGGGGCGGATGCTCGAGCGCCCCTTCACGTTCTACCGGGGTACTGCCGCGATCATGGCGCACGACCTCGCGCAGGGCGTGAGCACGGGCATCCAGGTCGTGGCGTGCGGCGATGCGCACCTCAGCAACTTCGGACTCTTCGCCTCGCCCCAGCGCACGCTCGTGTTCGACCTCAACGACTTCGACGAAGCGGCGTCTGCGCCGTGGGAGTGGGACCTCAAGCGGCTCGTCGCGAGCGTCGTCGTCGGCGCCCGCGACCTCGGGCTGACTGAGGAGAAGACGAGGAAGGCGGCGAGGAAGACGGCGGCCGCCTACCGGGAGGGGATGCGCGAGATGGTCGGTCACTCGGCGCTCGACCGGTACTACCTTCGGCTCGACACGGACGTGGCTCACCCGTCGTTTCGCACGGAGGCGCAGGATGTTCTCGCGAAGGCGACGAAGAGCGCGAGGAAGCGCACGTCCCAGAAGTTCGTCGACAAGCTCACCGAGCGAGCGGCCGACGGGACGCGGCTCATCGTGGAGAACCCGCCCGTGATGACGCACGTCCCGCCGGAGTCGGAGGGCCGCGTCGAGGAGCTCTTCGAGCAGTACCGCGCCACGGTGAGCACCGACGTGGCGTTCCTGCTCGGCAACTTCACGCTCACGGACGTCGCTCGCAGAGCCGTCGGCGTCGGCAGCGTCGGCACGCGGTGCTTCATCCTGATCCTGACGGGGCCCGCGGGTGAGGCGCTGGTGCTGCAGGTGAAGGAGGCGCCGGCGTCGGTGCTCGAGACCTACGGCGACGTCGACCCGCGGCGGCTCCTGCAGGCGCGGACGCGCGCCGAGTACGACGAGCTCGGCGAGGGGTACCGGGTCGTGAGCTGCCAGCGCATCCTGCAGGCCGTCTCCGACCCCTTCCTCGGCTACCTTCGCTTCGCGGGCGAGGACGGGATCGAGCGCGACTTCTACGTGCGGCAGTTCAGGGACATGAAGGGCTCGGTCGAGCTCGAGCAGCTGACTCCTTCGGAGTTCTCGAAGTACGGCGAGGCATGCGGGACGATCTTGGCCCGTGCGCACGCGCAGAGCCCGATCGCCCCCATGATCGCCGGCTACCTCGGCAAGAGCGGGTCGTTCGACGGGGCGATGGCGGAGTGGGCCGTCGGCTACGCCGAGCAGTCCGCCCTCGACTACGCGGAGCTCCTCGCGGCCCGAGACCGTGGCGACTTCGGGGCTGTCTCCGACCGCTAGGGTGCCCCTGGGTGCCCCGGGCGGGCTGGCCTCGCGGGGGTGCAGACCTGGGCTTCCCGCATCCACGAGCTGCGATTCGGATGCAGGAGGCCCAGGTCTGCGACGGAACGAGACTAGGAAGCGCGCTGCGTGCGTGAGGCGCTGTCCGCATCCACAGCCGTGAAGGCGGCGGGTGCGCCCTGCTGCTGCAGCCAGCCGTGCTCGCGCAGTGCGCTCGCCGCCGCCTCCCTGGCGGAGTAGGGGACGATGCGGCCGTCGACCTCGACATCAGCCCGATGGCCGTGGCCGCCGATGAAGATCAGGTCGCCGACCTCCGCCATCGCGATGGCGTGGTTGATGCCGGTTGCCGAGTCGGCGATCTCGTACAGTTCCCGCTCGGGGAACTCCGCGCGGATCGTCTGGATGAGCGTGCGGCGGATGTCGTCCGGGTCTTCCGTGCGCGGGTTGTAGTCGGTGACGATGACGACGTCCGACTCCTCGCTTGCGGCGCGGGCCATCTCGGGCCGCTTGCCCTTGTCGCGGTCCCCGTCTGCGCCGAAGATCATGAAGAGCCGGCCTGGCGTGAAGGGGCGGAGCGCGTGCAGCACGGCGCGGAACGAGGCCGCCGTGTGGCCGTAGTCGACGTAGACGCGCAGCTCGGAGTCGCCCGACACGAGGTCGAGGCGGCCGGGGACAACCGGGTGGAGGCCGTCGGTGGCGGCAAGCGCTTCGCGGATCTCTTCGAGGGAGGCGAGTCCGGCGCCGATGACGGCCACGATCGCCAGCGACAGGTCGAGCGCCGTGAAGGCACCCGGCAGGCCGATGCTGGAGCTGAGCTCCTCACCGTTCGGCCCGCGAAGGGTGAAGTCGGTGCGCTCGAGGCCCTCGGCGTCGATGTGGAGCAGCCAGTCAGCGATGTCCGCGCCCTCTGCCGTGTCCCGAGCGACCGTGACGACGGGGATCTGCGCCTCGCGGGCCGCGCGACGACCCCACTCGTCCTCGATCGCGATGACGCCGCGCTTGGCGTGCCTGGGGGTGAAGAGCGTGAGCTTCGAGGCGAAGTAGTTCTCGAGCGTGCCATAGACGTCGAGGTGGTCCTGCGAGAGGTTCGTGAAGATCGCGCTCTCGAAGGGCAGACCGTCGACGCGGGCGCCGTCGAGCCCGTGCGAGGAGACCTCGATTGCCGCCGCCTGCACGTCGTCCTCGGTCATGCGGGCGACGAGCCCGTGCAGGTAGTCCGACTCTGGGGTCGTGAGGCGGCCGGAGAGGCGGGTCTCGAGTCGCGCGTCGCCGACGATGCGCTCGACGGTTCCGGAGAGGCCCGCCTTGAGGCCGAGCGAGAGGAAGAGCGCGTGCAGCAGGTAGCTGGTCGTCGTCTTGCCGTTGGTGCCGGTCACGGCGAAGAGCGGGGGAGCTGTGGTGTCGGTTCCGAAGACCGTCGCGGCGGCGATGCTCATCACCGCGCGCGGGTTCTCGACGACGATGGCAGGAAGCCCGTGCTCGGCCGCCAGGGCGGCCCCTGCCGAGTCGGACAGGACGGCGACGGCTCCGGCGCGCACGACGGCGGGCAGGAACTCGGCGCCGTGCCGCTGTGCGCCGGGAATGGCGACGTAGAGATCGCCGGGTCGGATGCGACGGGAGTCGCTGGACACACCGGTGACCTCGACGTGCGCGCTCGCCGCGGAGACCGACCCACCGGTCGCGTCAGCGACCGCCGTGAGCGGAACGGAGTGCGGGCTGTTGGGGCGGGCCAGGTCTGACTGCAATGGTGTTCCTCTCGGAGTGCGCTGGGGCGCCGCGGATGGCCTTCACTGCAACGCCTCGGCCGCCGACGGTGCGACGAAGCCTCATCACGCCGACGTGCAGATAACAGGAAGATAACGACGATCCATATGTGGACCACCCGGCATGCATGTGAGGCGTCTATGAACGGCACATGAGGGGAACGCGAAAGGCCCCCTCGAGAGGGGGCCTTGGCGGGTCTGGTCGGGGTGACAGGATTCGAACCTGCGACTTCCCGCTCCCAAAGCGGGCGCTCTACCAAGCTGAGCTACACCCCGGTGCCGATCGCTCGGCGAACCGCAGGTAATGCTACCGGACGCGCGGGGTGTCGCAGACCACACGGCCCGCTGCGACGCGCGGGGCGGGGTGCGAGTTCACGGACAACTCCAACATGCGGTAGCATTCTCTTCGTCCCGATTCGGGGCTGTAGCTTAGTGGTAAAGCCTCTGTCTTCCAAACAGATGATGCGAGTTCGATTCTCGTCAGCCCCTCCAGCGAAATCCCGGTCAGCCCACGGAGGGCTGCCGGGATTTTCTCGTAGGTGCTCGCTTCTTCCCGGACGGCCTACACCAGCAGGTCTCGGATGTCATCGGCGGAGAGCTCGGTGCTGAAGAGCTCGTCGTCGATCACCGCATCGAAGAGCCTCGCCTTGCGCTCCTTGAGCGCCATGACCTTCTCCTCGATCGTGCCCTCGGCGATCATCCGGTAGACCATGACGCGTCGCTGCTGCCCGATGCGGTGCGTGCGGTCGATGGCCTGCTCCTCGCTCGCGGGGTTCCACCAGGGGTCGAGCAGGAAGACGTAGTCGGCCTCCGTCAGGTTCAGACCGAAGCCGCCCGCCTTCAGGCTGATGAGGAACACGGGGGCCGTGCCCTCCTTGAACGAGGCGATCACGTCGGCCCGCTTCGTCGTCGTGCCGTCGAGGTAGACGTACGGGATGCCCTGGGCCTCGAGGCGTGCGGCGACGAGCTTCAGGTAGGAGGTGAACTGGCTGAACACCAGCGCACGGTGCCCCTCGGCGGCGACATCGGCGAGGTGCTCGAGGAGAGCATCGAGCTTGCTCGACGGGACGTCTCCCGGTGCCATGCCGTCGAGCCCGGCGTGGATGAGCGCGGGGTCGAGGGCGAGCAGTCTGAGGAGCGTGAGCGAGCGGAACACCGTGAAGCGGTTCTTGTCGAGGTCCTCGAGCAGGCCGAAGAGCTTCTGGCGCTCCCGCTGCAGGTAGAGGTCGTAGAGCTCGCGGTGCTCCTCGCTCAGCTCGATGAACAGCGTCTGCTCCTGCTTCTCCGGCAGCTCGGGCGCGACGCGCTCCTTGGTGCGGCGGAGCAGGAAGGGGCGGATGCGCGCGCGGAGTCGTGCGAGCCGCTTGGCCCGCACCTCGGCGCTTGCCGGCTCGCTGAGCCCCGCGCCGACGCCCTCGCTCACCCCCTGCCGCTTGCCCTCGATCGTGCGCACGTACTCCTCGCCGAATCGTCGCGCTGAGGGGAACAGGCCGGGGGCGGTGATGGCGAGCAGCGCGTGGAGCTCGGTGAGGGAGTTCTCGAGCGGGGTGCCCGTGATCGCGAGCTTGAACGGCACCTCCAGCTCGCGCGCGCACTCGCTGACGAGGGAGTTCGCGTTCTTCACGAACTGTGCTTCGTCGAGCACCAGGCCTGACCATCCCGTCTCCTCGGCGACGGCGCGGTAGGCCTCGAAGTCGAGGCGGAAGAGCGCGTAGCTCGTGACGACGATGCTCGCCCCGGCTGCGACATCGGCGATCCGTCGGCCCGAGGAGGCCTGCGTCGCATCGACGATGCGCGTCACCAGCTCTGGGGTGAACCTCGCCGCCTCCGAGGCCCAGTTCGCGACGACGGAAGTGGGTGCGACGACCAGGAGTGGCGCGGGCTCGTGGCCCTCTGGCGCCTCTTCGCGTGCGTGCTGTGCAAGTGCGAGCGTCTGCAGCGTCTTGCCGAGCCCCATGTCGTCGGCGAGGATGCCGCCGAGCCTGTTCCGCCAGAGGAACGCGAGCCAGTCGAGGCCCTCCTGCTGGTAGGGGCGCAGCTCTGCCTGGAGTCCGCGGGGAGGGACGATGCGTGACGGGGCGTCCTCCTGCAGCTCGCGGAGCAGCTGCCGCCACTCCACCGCCGGCTTGGCCTCGTCGGCAAGGTCTTCGAAGTCCGACCAGAGGCTCGCGTGCCGCCGGCTGATCTGCAGTCGGTTCGGCTCCCACTCGTTGAGCCCCTGCGCCTCGCTGATGAGCTCGCGCAAGGGTTCGAACGCCGGATGCTTGAGGGAGAGGTAGCTGCCGTCGATGAGCAGCAGCCTGGGCCTGCCGAGGGCGAGCGCCTTGAAGAGCTTCGTGAACGGGATCACCTTGCCGTCGACCGTGACGGTCACGCCGAGGTCGAACCAGTCGTGCCGTTCGGTGGGCACGGTCGTGACGGTCAGGTTGGGTGCACCGTGGAGCTCGCGGTACTGGGGTGGAGTGCCGACGGTCTCGACGCGGATGCCGGGCAGAGCCTCGAGTCGAGGCAGTGTTTCGGCGGCGAAGCGGGCCGCGTCGATCTGCGTGAGCGTCACCCGCGCGGGCAGGGAGCCTGGCTCGTCGACGTCTTCCGGCATCCAGTCGCGCGGCAGCAGGCCCTCGTCGATCACGGAAGAGAGTGCTGGCGGCGTTGCTCGCGACCGGGGGTTCGCCCACTTCCAGCGCAGCTCCAGGCTGTGCCTCGGGCCGAACGTGGTCGTGAGGACGAGCTCGGGTGGCGCCGGGTCGGGGATGCGGACCGACGCGTCGGTGCTCCCCAGTCGCAGGTGCGCCGCGAGCTCAGGCAGGTGGGCCGCTTCGAACTCTGCGGCATCGGTGCTCGGCACCGTGAACCGCGCTCGGTGCGCCCTGCCCGGCTCCAGCAGAGCGAGTTGCGCTTGTGTGAGACGCGTGTCGCTCGGCGCGAGGCGGATGCGGTCGGGGTTGTCAGCATCGAAGGCGTAGACGCCGTGGTCGCCGACCGGTCGTGCCGTGTCGAAGTCGGCGGGCGCATCCCCGATGAGGAGGAGCGGGGCGACGTCGAGGCCGTCCTCGGTCCTGCGGGCGTCCAGCGTGAGGTTGGATGAGCGCTCGAGGGTGATGCTGCCGCGCTTGCCGGTGCCCACGAAGGCGACGTCGAGGCCGACGGCTTCCCCCAGCATGGTCCACATGACGGGACTCGTCGCCTCGTCCAGGAACACCCACTCGCTGTCCTGGCCTGGCTCCGCGGGTCGCGCCGCGCGGTGCAGGGCGAAGAACTGCGCGAACCAGGCCTGGTGCCGCGGGTCGAGGTCGCGGCGACCGCGGAGGTGCTGCAGCTTCGCCCACGTGAGGTCGCCCTTGACCCACTTGCCGCGAACGCCCTGCATGACGGGCCGAACGCCGAGGCGCAGCTCGTCGAGCCCGACGCCGGCGCCACGTTCGCCCGTGAATGCTCGGCGCGACGTCGGCCCGTTCCAGCGGTACATGGTGCGGGGAATGAACTCCCGCACCTCGAACTGCAGCGCAAGGGGCACCACCCGCTCGTGCGGCACCGCCTGTGCGGCCGCTTCCGCGGCGCCCGGCTGCTCGAGGAGCCGCCCGAGCGCGGTCCGCCACGACGCTGGCGCTTTGGGCTCACTCGGATGGGTCACCGGTGCAGTCTACGAACCACCACCCCCATCGGTGTCGTCGGGGGACGTCCTGGGGCTCTCACGGGGTCGCCTCGAAGGTGCCCTCCACGCCGAGGAAGGCTGCGTAGCGGTCCACCTGCGCTGTGATCTCACGCACCGCGGTCGCCGAGAAGCCGTCCGCGAGCGGCGTCGCGACCACGTTCGTCTTCGTTGCCGTGGTCTTCCTGGACCACAGACCGACGCACGTGCCGGAGCGCACGACTGTCGATCGGAACATCCCGTTGCCGCCCGGCACGATGAGGTCGGCGTGATCGGGATGCACGCTCGCCGAGCGGTCCTGGTAGCCGAGGATCCACTCGTCGAAGCCCGGAAGCAGCAGTGTCGGGGCGCTTTTCGGTCGCTCCCGCGCATCCAGCACCGCCGCGTCGACGAGGTGGTGCGTTCCGTCGAACTGCACCCCGGCCAGCGAGTCACCCAGCTCATCGATCGCCGACCTGAGCGGGGTGAGCGGCAGCTTGCACCAGTACTGCAGGTCGGCGAGCGTCGCTGGGCCGTGACCCCGCAGGTAGCGCTGGACGAGTTCGCGCACCGCGGCGTCGTGGTCCAGGATCACTGGGTTCGCGATCCATTCGGCGCCGAGGACCAGCTGCTGCTCGGTGCCCGTGAACGGACCGTAGACGAGGGTCGTGTCGAGCGACAGCAGCCACAGGAGGTGCGCGCCGCGCTGGCCGCCGGTCGAGATGCCGTCACGTTCCCAGGCGGCGAAGAGCTCGGCGCGCGTGAGGCGTCGGGTCTCGCCGCGTGCATCCATCTCGGTGTACAGCGAGTTCCGGGCGGCGTTCTCGGATGCCGCGTCGATCCCCAGGTCCTGGTGGCGCTTGCGCATGGATGCGCGTGCGCGGTCGGCCGTCAGCGGCTGCAACCAGGGCAGGTCGCGTGCGGGCACGACGTGCAGCGTCCCCCGCAACGGCCAGCAGCGCACGAGCTCTCCGCGGTCGAAGCTCGCCCGGACCTCGCCGATCGTCGATCCCGAGCGGAGTCCGAGCGACCAGAGCGCGCCTGGCAGGTCCTGTCCCTGCATGGCGAGCAAGCGCTCCGCAGTACCCGCGACCGTGAGGCGATCGCCCGTGAGCGCCTGCGCGCGCTGGCGCAGGCCGAGCAGCTGCGCGCGCGTGAGTTCCTTGGTCATGACGTCAGTCTGGCGGATGCGCCCGGCGGACGAGGGAGCTGCACAGCCGGTTTGCCTTGCAAGAGTTGCGAGTCAGGCGTAACGTGCAACCAAATGGTTACACGACAGCTCAGCGAGGACGACGTCAGCCGTATCTTCCAGGCCCTGGCCGATGCGACGAGGCGCGACATCCTCACGCGCGTGCTCCGCGAAGAGCAGTCGGTGACGAGCCTCGCGGAGGCTTACGCCATGAGCTTCGCGGCCGTGCAGAAGCACGTCGCCGTGCTCACGAGGGCGGGCCTCACACAGAAGCGCAAGCAGGGGAGGGAGCAGCTCGTGCAGGCCGACAGCGCGACGCTCGCCAGGGCGACGCGGCTCCTCGAGTCCTACGAGCAGCTCTGGCGCGACCGCAGTTCCCGCATCGACGACCTGCTCGCCGACGACGACCAGACCGGAACACCCACCGCGCGCGCCGATGCCGGCGAGCAGTGATCGAGAGGAAGAGACCATGCCCGTCATCTCCACGCAGAAGGACGCGGATCAGCTCACGCTGACCGTGGTCACCGAGCACGCCGCGACGCCGGAGCGGGTCTGGCAGCTCTGGGAGGACCCGCGCCAGCTCGAGCGCTGGTGGGGCCCACCGACCTGGCCTTCGACGGTGGACTCGTTCGAGTTCGAGCCGGGCGGCCGGGTGTCCTCGCATATGACCGGCCCCGACGGCAGCACTGCTGGCGAATGGTGGGAGTTCGTCAGCATCCAGCCGCACCGCACGCTGTCGTTCGACAACGGGTTCGCGCACGATGACGGCTCCCGGAACCTCGAGCTGCCGGTCATGCGCTGCACCGTCACGATCGAAGGTCACGGGAACGTCACCCGCATGACCACCGTCTCCGTGTTCTCATCGCCCGCTGACTTCGACAGCATCCTCGAGATGGGGATGGCCGAGGGCATGACGGAGGCGATGGGCCAGATCGACGGGGTCCTCGCGAGCTGACGCATCCGCCCTGCGACAAAGCGGCGCGCGTGGGGCTTCGAGCCTCCACGCGCGCCGCTCGGACGTGCTGCTCTCGCCTACTTGTTGATCTTGCCGACGAGGTGCTCGCCCGCGGCGACGCGTTCGGAGTCGTCGCTGCCGGGGATGACGTTGCCGCGCAGTGAGCGCCCGGCGGTCTCCTTGAAGGTCAGCACCGAGATGAGGCCGATGAGACCCGCGCCGGCGAGGTAGAAGCCGGGGATGAGCACGTTGCCGGTCTGGTCGATGAGCCACGTGTTGGCCGAGGCCGCCGTGCCGCCGAAGATCGCCGTCGAGATGTTGTATCCGATCGCGAACCCCGAGTACCGCACCGCGGTCGGGAACAGCGCTGGCAGCGTGGAGGAGATCGTCGAGATGATCATCACCAGGAACAGGCCCAGGATGCCGAGTCCCGCGATCTGCGCGATGAGCGATCCGGTCTGGATGAGCATCACCGCTGGCACCGAGAACACCGTGAAGCCGATGCTCGCGGCGATGAGCTGCGGTTTCCGTCCGATGCGGTCGGAGAGCGCGCCGAACGGCACGATGACGGCCATCATGAGCAGCTGGATGACCACCAGGGAGAAGGTCGACTCGGCGGTGCTCTGATCGAGCGTCGTCGACAGGTACGTCGGCATGTAGGTCAGCACGAGGTAGAAGGCGACGTTGATGAGGATCACGAAGCCGAACAGCTTGAGCACCTGCATCGGGTAGTTCTTGAGGAGCGACACGAGCGCACCGATCGCGGACTGCTTCTCGCCCGGCTGCTGCGCGTCGTCGACGAACGTCTCGGACTCGCTCAGGTGGCGGCGCATCCACAGGGCGACGAGGCCGAGGGGGAGCGTCAGCAGGAACGGCAGTCGCCACCAGCCTTCGAGCATCCCGTCGTCGCCGACGATGAAGGCGAGCGTCGTGCACAGGATGGCGGCGGCGCTGGCGCCCGCGAGCGTGCCGAACTCGAGGAACGAGCCGAAGAAGCCGCGCTTGTCGTCAGGAGCGTGCTCCGACATGAAGATGGCCGCTCCCGCGTACTCGCCGCCGGCGGAGAAGCCCTGCAGCATGCGGAGCAGGATGAGGAGGATCGGCGCCGCGAAGCCGATCGAGTCGAAGGACGGCAGGAGCCCGATCGCGGCCGTCGAGAGGCTGATCATGATGATCGTGAAGACGAGCACCTTCTGGCGCCCGATGCGGTCGCCGAGCGGCCCGAGGACGATACCGCCGAGCGGGCGCACGAGGAACGACACGGCGAAGGTCGCGAACGTCAGGATGAGGGCGAGCGCGCCGCCCTGATCGTCGCTGAACGTGAAGAACAGCTGCGAGACGTAGATGGCGAGGTAGCCGTAGATGCCGTAGTCGAACCACTCGATGGCGTTGCCGATCGCGGAACCGGCGACTGACTTTCGTGCGGTCTTGCGCTGGATGGGGGTGAGGTCGATCTCGCGCGTCAGGGGCGCAAGGGTGGCGCTGTGGCCCCCTTGGTTGGACTGATCAGAGGACATGGGGGCTCCTTGCTGAAAGTTCCACACGGGTAATGCCCAAGTCCAGCGCGCCCACCTGGGTGTTACCGGGACGACTCGCCGAGACGGAGCGCTATAAGCGCGTAGGCGCGCGCGGCGATGAGGAGGTCGCTGGCCTGCACGCGCTCCTCCGGCTGGTGCGCCTGCGTCTTGACGTCGCCGGGTCCGAGGATGACGACGGGGATCTCGTGATGCCGGGCGATGAACCCACCCTCGCAGGCCGCGCTCCATCCGCCGATGCTCGAGGTGCCGCCTGCGTCGGCGACGGCCCGCACCGCCGTGCCGGGGACGGGCGAGCCGGGTGGGGTGAGGAACCCGGGCATCGCCATGTCGAGCTGGCCGGTGACCGTGATGCGTTCGGCGTTCAGCATCCCGCTCGTCTCGATCGCCGACCGGATGCGCGCGAGCACGTCCTCGAGGATCTCCTCCGGCTCCTCGTGCGGGAGCACCCGTCGGTCGACGTAGAGCGTGCACTCTTCCGCGACGATCGAGGTGCCGTGACCGCCGGCGATCATGCCGACGTTCCAGCTCCCGGTGCTGATCAGGCCGGGTACTGCTGGGGCCTGCTGCGCGATGTGTCTCGCGTCGTCCTCGATGGTCTGCACGGCGATGGCCGCTGCTGCGATGGCGCTCGCTCCGTCAGCCGGATTGCCGGCGTGGGCTGCGGCCCCGCGCAGCGTGATGATGAAGTTCGTGGCGCCTCGGCACGCGACCACGGTGTCGAGGCCGGTCGGCTCGGCGACGACGCACGCCGTGTACGGCAGCGGCTCGCCCGCACTCCGCACCTCACGCGCTGTGGGCGCGTCCGCGATGTAGCGGAGCGCACCCGTCGCGGTGTCCTCCTCGTCGACGGTGCAGAGCAGTGAGAGGCGAACATCCGGGTGCTCCGAGTGCACGGCAGACATCGCCGCGATCACGGCGGCGAGTCCGCCCTTCATGTCGACGGCGCCTCGGCCGATGAGCTGGCCGTCGATGAGGCGCGGCTCGAACGGGTCGCCGAGCCAGCCGGCCCCCGCGGGCACGACATCGCTGTGTCCGAGGAAGAGCAGGGCGGGGCCATTGCCGTCGCCGATCTCGGCGAGCAGGTTGTGCCGACCGGGCGCGACCTCGGTGAGCGTGACCTGGGCCCCAGCCCGCTCGCAGAGCGATGCGAGGACCTCGACGGTCGCGGCCTCCGTCTCACCGGGGTTCTCGCCCCTCGCGCGGATGAGCTCGGCAGCGTCAGCGACGATGCTCTCGAGGTCGAGCCGTGCGAGCACTGCGTTCTCGGCTGCGCTCGGCCCGGTCACGCGTCACCCTTCACGATGAGCTCGCGCGGCGCGCTGGTCAGCACCTCGACGCCCGTCTCGGTG
Organism: Pseudoclavibacter sp. JAI123; assembly: GCF_013409665.1. Taxonomy (NCBI): domain Bacteria; kingdom Bacillati; phylum Actinomycetota; class Actinomycetes; order Micrococcales; family Microbacteriaceae; genus Pseudoclavibacter; species Pseudoclavibacter sp. JAI123. The sequence goes on from NZ_JACCCM010000002.1 coordinate 469,696, forward strand.
ATGCGGATCGACTCGGATACCTCGAAGCCGAAGCCCGTCATCCACATACCCGCGATGAGGTGGAAGGTCATGTTGGGGGCCAGCACCGTCTCTTCGCCCGAGCGGATGCTCACGGTGTGCTCGCCCCAGTCGGGCGGGTAGCCGATGCCGATCGAGTAGCCGAGGCGCGACGCCTTCGTGAGCCCCTGCTTCGCGAGCACCGCATCCCAGGCCGCGACTGCAGCCTCGGGGGTCTGGCCTGGACGCAGCAGCTCGAGCGCGGCCTCGAAGCCGTCGAGGGTCGTCGCGGCGACCCGCTGCAGCTCAGCGCTCGGCTGCCCGAGGCTCACGGTGCGAGCGAGCGGGGCGTGGTAGCGGCGGTGGGCGCCCGCGAGCTCGAGGGAGACGGCCTCCCCGGCCACGATCTCGGCGCTCGACCACGTCAGGTGAGGCGTGTCTGCGCCCTCGCCCGCCAGCATCATGGGAACGATCGACGGGTAGTCGCCCTCGGCGTCGCCGATCCCCGCGGCCTGCGCGGCCTGGATCTCCGCGACGATGTCGCTCTGCCTCCTGCCGCCGTGCAGCGCCTCGATGCCGACCGCCATCGCGTTCGAGCTCACGGCGGCTGCGCTCCGCATGAGCGCGAGCTCCGCATTCGACTTCACGAGGCGCACCCAGTTGACGAGCTCCCGACTGTCGACGAGCTCCCACTCGGGGAGCCTGCGCTGCAGGGTCAGGAAGGATCGAACCGAGAAGAAGTGCGCCTCCGACTCGTAGCCGACGCGCATCCTCCTGGCCGCGTGCCCGCGCTCGCGGAGCTCGGTGGCCGCCCAGTCCATGGGGTGCACCTCGGCGCGATGCACGAGGCTCTCCGGGTAGCCGGCGACCTGCTCGCGCGGCAGCCACGTGGTGTGATGCGCGCCGTGCGCATCCATGGCCCGCATGACGAGCAGCAGATCACCGTCGGCCGGCACGAAGAGGAACTGCGGCATGTAGAACGACCAGGCGTTGTACCCCGTCAGGTAGTGGAGATTGGCCGGGTCGGTCACGAGCAGGGCGTCGAGGCCGGCGTCCTGCATCCGGACTCGCGTGTTCGCGAGCCTGACCTCGAACTCCTCACGGCTGAAGTCTGCGAGCTGCGACATTCGGGCCCTCCTTCTCTGACGGCGGTCTCGAGAATCTACTCGCTCGCAGGCCCGGCTGAGTGCATGTAGTTCAATGGATGCGCGATCACTGCCCCGTTCATCGCCCCGAGGAGCTCACGTGCCAGACAACTCGACGCCAGACGACTCCGAGAAGGACGACGGCGCCGTCGACTATTCGCAACGCGACTACCAGGCGCCGACGGGGTACCGTGCCCCGGACTTCGTGTCGAAATGGGCGGCGCAGGACAGCAGGGGCGACGCGCAGCGGCTCGAGGACGAGCAGCGGGAAGCGGCGCGCGAGGCCGAGGACGCTGCGGAGGATCCGTATGGTGCGCCCGAGGGTGCTGGCGACTGGACCACGCCGCCCGGGTTGCCCGACCCGCCGCGCACGCTGGAGGAGCTCGACGCGATCATCCGCCGCGAGACGGCAGAGCAGTCGCAGTCGCAGGGGGTTGTCCTGCCGGGCGCAGGTCCCGGTGAGGAGCTCACGCAGTCGCTCGACCCTGACGCAGACCGCCACGAGCTGCTCACGCGCGTCGCCACCGACAGCAGCGCCCTGCTCGGGAAGCGGGTCCAGGATGTGCAGCGGGCGGTGGCGGGCAGCCGTCCGGGCAGCGCGGCAGAACGGCTGGGCGGCCTGATGGCGGCGCCAGCGAGCCAGGTCCCCGGTGCTTCGAACGCGACCTCGGCGACGTCCTCGACCCCGAGGATGGATGCCACGGGGCCCAAGGTCGACGAGAAGGCGCCGGGGAAGGGCAGGGGAGCCTGGTTCGGCGTCATCGCCGCCATCCTCGCCCTCACCTTCGCGATCTCGGGGATCTCGTTCATCGGCTGGGTGCTCGTCGTCGTCTCGCTCATCGCGAGCATCGGCCTGCTGCGTGCCGGTGGCGGGCGCCGCGTCGTCGGCGTCATCACGCTCGTCCTGACGGTCGTGGCGCTCGTGATCCAGCTGATCGGCTCGACGGGTGGCTCGATCCGGGGAGCGGTCACGGAGCTCTCCGGCGGCACCGGCACGCTCGATCTCAACGGGACGACCACCGTCTCGGGAACCGGCAACGCGCGGTTCGACGTCACCCTGCCGGGCGGGTCTGCGGACATCGGCCTGCTGCAGGTCGAGTTCGAGGGCGAACGGCTGCGCATCTACGACGTCGACGCCGACGGCGAGCAGATGGGCGGCTCCTCTCTCTCCGCCTACGACGAGTACTCGGGCCTCGCCGTCATCAACGAGTGGACGGACGACGAGTTCCGCGCCATCGACATCGAGGCCGAGGGGGACTGGACGGTGACGCTCGTCTCCACGGACACGCTGCCCTCCTTCGACGACCAGTACTCGGGGTCCGGGCCGGAGGTCGTGCTCTACACGGGCGCCGGTGGGGACGCGACCTTCACCTTCGAACCGGAGCAGAGCGTCTCGATCGACACGTTCGGCGCTGACAGCTGGTACGAGAGCATCAGCGAGGTCACGTCGCTCACCAGGCCCTTCCCGGCCGGTCCCACGATCATCCGCGTCGAGCCGTACGAGGACACGGCCTGGAGCATCAGCTTCGAGGGCGCGGCACCCACCCCGACGAGCTAGTCAGGACGCGCGGCGGTAGCGGAGCTCGGGGCGGCCGCGCTTGCCGTAGACCGGTTCGAGGACCGCCAGGCCGCGCGCGCAGAGGTGGTCGAGGTACCGACGCGCGGTGACGCGTGAGAGGCCGCACCCCTCCGCGACGTCGAGCGCGGACTGCCACTCCGATCCGAGGTGGGCGAGGACGAGCTTGATCGTCGGCTCCGAGAGTCCCTTCGGCAGGGGCCTGCCCCGCGTCGTCGGCGACGGGAGTCCCTGGACGCCTGCCCGGTCGGTCGAAGGGGCAGGACCGCCGCCGCGCCGCGCGAGCAGCCCGTCGATGTCCTGCTGTCGGAGTGGGGCCGTCTGCGGCGCGGCGGCCTCCGGCTTCGGCGCGGCCACGCGAGTGTCTCGGTAGTTGACGAGCCTGGCCTCGAAGTTGGCCTTCGAGAACGGCTTCACGAGGTAGTCCGCGATGCTTGCCGTCGCGAGCTGCGCGACGGACAGGCGGTCGTTGGCCGACGAGATGATGACGGCATCGAAGGAGTCGCCGAGCAGCTGACGCAGGCGGCGCAGCACCTCGACGCCGCTGAAGTCCGGGAGGTGCACGTCGAGCAGCACGAGGTCGATCTCCGTGCTGGCGGCCAACTCCAGGGCCTCATGGCCGCTGCCTGCGGTGGCGACGACCTCGAAGCCGTCGACGCCCGCGAGCATTCGCTCGTGCAGGCGTCTGACGGCGGTCTCGTCATCGACGATGAGCGTGCGGATGGCGGTCACGGTGCGATCCTCCCAGCAGTCGGAGCTTCAGAGGACCCGCCCGCGCCGCTGGCACCAGCGGAGGACAGGGTCGCCACGAAGCGGGCGCCGCCCAGCTCACTTTCCGAGATGACGAGGTCTCCGCCGTGTTCCCGTGCGAGGCGGCGCACGAGGCCGAGGCCGACGCCGCGCGGAATCGCAAGACCGCCCATCGTCTGCGTCTCCTTGGTCGAGAAGCCGACCTCGGTGATCTGGCTCCTGAGCTCCTCCGGAACCCCCGGACCGCTGTCGTCGACCTGCATCCGCAAGCCGGAGGGTGCCGCCTCGACGGCGACGCGCACGATTCCGCGGGCACCCTGGGCTTCGACGGCCTCGGTCGCATTGCCGACGAGGTTGCTGAGCACGGTGGCCGCATCGTCGTCGAAGATGAGCTCGAGGACAGCCCGGTCGTCGCTCTCGACATCGGCGTGGAGCTGCCCGCCGTGCTCGCAGAGGCGCGCGCTCGCAGCTGCCAGGATCGCTCGGATGCGGACGGGCGCATCCGAGAGGGCCTGTTCGAGCTCTGGATCTGCGGCGAGCGAATCCACCGGCGTCAGCGTGCGGATGTACTCGAGGGCCTCACCCCGCTCGTCGACCTCGATGAGCCCGAAGAGGACGTGCAGGCGGTTCGAGAACTCGTGGGTCTGCTCGCGCAGTGCCGCCGATAAGCGGCGCTGCGTCTCGAGCTCCTGGGCTGCAACCGCGAGATGGTCGAAGCGTCGGCCGAGGACCAGGGAGACCCCGGCGGCGCACGCGAGCCCGAAGAGCCCCGCGCCGATGACCCACGGGACCACCTGCCAGATGCGATCCTCCAGCTGCGCGGAGATCGAGGACTCGAGGATGCCGACCGATGCGGTGCCGACCACGACCCCGTCACGCCAGACCGGCACCTTCGCGCGGAGCGTCGGACCCACCGTGCCGACCTCGGAGCCGACGAACGTCTCGCCTCCGAGCGCGACGCTCGGGTCGGTCGAGACCATCTCGCCTCGCCGCTCGGGCACCGGGTGGGTGATGCGGATGCCCTCGTCGTCGGTGATGACGACGTAGTCGACGCCCGCGGACTCCGCGACGAGATCGGCGATCGGCTGCAGCGTGTCACCGGCATCCGGTTCGCCGACGGCGTCGACCACAGCAGGCAGCTCGGCGAGGCTCATAGCCACGGCGAGCGTGCGCTCGCCGGTCTCCTCGCGGATGGAGGTGTGCTGCACCTGGAGTGCCACGAGCAGCGTCGCGAGCATGCAGATCACGACGATCGAGAACTGCACGGCGACGAGCGTGAGCACGCGTGGGCCGCGCAGGGCGCGGAGCTGCGCGCGCGGTTCATTGGCCATGCCGTTCCAACACCTCCCCTGCACCGATCGTCGAGGAGCACCGGCTGCTCCGGCGGACCTCCGTGTCCACAAAGACCATAAAGGCCAGAAGGCATCGACGCTCAATCCCGGTGCAATCGTAGAGAGCGCGCAGACCAGCGCGGCGACAGAGTCGTTGCCAACGGAAGGAATACTCCATTGAGTAGAACAAGACTCCCGAACAAGCTGCTCACCTCGCTCTTCGCCATCGTCACGGTCGCTGTCCTCGGCTTCGCGGTCGTGGACGCGAGCAGTGCGGGTGCCGGAGCATCGGCGAGGAGCAAGCTCACGATCATGGCGCCGGCGGCGCCCGGCGGTGGATGGGATGCCTTCGCCCGCGAAGCGCAGCAGGCGCTGCGAGCCAACGGCATCGTCAACAACGCCCAGGTCGTGAACGTGCCCGGCGCGGGTGGGACGATCGGGCTCAGCCAGCTGCTGCAGATGCAGGGGCGCGACGACATGCTCATGGTCACCGGTGGTGTCATGGTCGGGGCGACCGTGCTCTCCAACACGGGCGAGTCGCTCGCCGACACGGTGCCCATCGCCCGCCTCGCCGACGACTACAACGCGCTTGTCGTGCCGGCCTCGTCGCCGTACAACACCCTCGACGAGTTCGTCGAGGGCATGAAGAAGGACCCGGGCGGCCACTCGATCGCGGGCGGCTCGCTCGGCGGCATCGACCACCTCCTCAGCGGCATGCTCGGAAAGGCCGTCGGCGTCGACCCGAAGGACGTGAACTACGTCGCCTACTCGGGCGGCGGTGAGGTGCTCTCGTCGCTGCTCTCGAGCACCACCGCGGCAGGGCTCTCCGGCTACAACGAGTTCAGGGACCAGATCGAGGCCGGCACCCTCAAGGCGCTCGCGATCTCCGCCCCCGACCCTGTCGATGGCATCGACATCCCGACCTTCAAGCAGGAGGGCGTCGACGTCGCGATGGTCAACTGGCGGGGCGTGGTCGCCCCACCCGGCATCGACGATGCGACGCGCGACGAGCTCGTCGCCATCGTCACCGAGCTCGAGAACAGCCCCGAATGGGCTGACGCGCTCGACCGGAACAACTGGACGGACAGCTTCCAGCCCGGTACCGACTTCGAAGATTTCCTCGTCGGCGAGACCGACCAGGTCACCGCACTCGTGAAGGAGCTCGGACTATGAGTCAGGTGCAGAACCAGCGTGAGGCGCAGCGCTCTCGAGATTCGAGAGGGTCAGCTACCAGCAGCATCCAGACGGGGCCACGCTCCTGGTGGCACGGAAGGAGCGAACTCGGGGTCGCCGCGTTCGTCTTCCTCCTCGCCGCGGTCTTCGCGATCGGCACAGCCACCATGGACGTCCCGGCAACCGCGGGAGTCCCCGGGCCGCAATTCTTCCCGACCATCGTCGTCATCCTCCTCTTCATCGTCTCCATCGCTCTCGCGATCACCGTCATCCGCAGGCCAGCACGCGATGACGAAGACGAAGCGGACCAGATGCTCGAGATCTCACCGGAGCTGCTCGAGGACATCGGCCAGATCGACACGACCTCCGAGATCCGCGTCGTCACGGCCGCCGCGGGGGAGGAGCGCAAGAAGCGCGACGGCACCGACTGGAAGACCCTCGGCATCGTCTTCGCCGCGCTCGCGGGCACTGCGCTGCTGCTCGAGCCGCTCGGTTGGATCATCACGGCCGCCGCGCTGTTCTGGGTCGTCGCCTACGCCCTCGGCAGCAAGCGCCACCTCTTCGACATCGGGGTCGCGTTCCTCTTCTCGTCACTCGTGCAGCTGTCGTTCTCGGCGGGCCTCGGCCTGACGCTGCCGTCCGGAATCCTGAGCGGAGTCCTCCCATGGATCAGCTGACCCACCTCCTCGAGGGCTTCACCGTCGCCCTCACCCCGATCAACCTCCTCTGGCTGCTCATCGGCGCCGTCCTCGGGACCGCGGTGGGCGTGCTGCCCGGCCTCGGCTCCGCCATGGCCGTCGCGCTGCTGCTCCCCGTCACCTTCAGCCTCGACCCGACCGGCGCGTTCATCATGTTCGCGAGCATCTACTTCGGCGGACTCTTCGGCGACTCGACCTCTGGCATCCTGCTCAACACTCCGGGAAACTCCTCGGCGATCGCGACGACGTTCGAAGGTCACCGGATGGCGAAGGACGGCCGAGCCGCGAAGGCGCTCGGAACCTCCGCCATCGGCGCGTTCATCGGCGGCACGATCGCGACGGCGCTCGTCGTGTTCTTCTCGCCGTTCCTCGTGCAGCTGGCGACGCAGTTCGGGCCTGCCGAGTACTTCGCGCTGGCCGCGTTCGCGTTCGTCGCGATCTCCTCGGTGGTCGCCGACTCCGTCATCCGCGGCCTCATCGCGCTCGGCATCGGCCTCGCGATCGCCCTTGTGGGCGTCGACGGCCCCTCCGGCGCCTCGCGCTTCACGATGGACCTGCCGCAGTTCTTCGACGGCATCTCGATCATCGTCGTGACGGTGGGCCTCCTCGCGATCGGCGAGGTCCTGCACGTCGCCAGCCGCATCCACCGCGAGGGCGGGCTCACGAAGATCCCCGCGTCCGGATCGCCGTACCTGAACCTTCGCGAGCTCCGACAGGCCCTCCCGGCGTGGCTTCGCGGCACCGCCTACGGCGTGCCCTTCGGCGCGATCCCCGTCGGCGGCTCCGAAGTGCCCACCTTCCTCGCGTACGGCACGGAGAAGCGCCTCGCGAAGCGCCGCGGCGACCGCGACTTCGGCACGCGCGGCGCCATCCAGGGTGTCGCGGCGCCCGAGGCTGCCGGCAACGCCACCGCAGGAACGGCGATGGGCGCGCTGCTCGCGCTCGGCCTCCCCACGTCGGCGACGGCCGCGATGATGCTCGCGGCGTTCCAGCAGTACGGGATGCAGCCGGGGCCGCTCCTCTTCGAGCGCAGCGGCGACCTCGTCTGGCCGCTCCTCGCGAGCCTCTTCGTCGGGCTCCTCATCCTCCTCATCATCAACCTGCCGTTCGCCGCCGTCTGGGCGAAGCTGCTGCTGATCCCGCGCCACTACCTGTACGCGGGCATCACGGGCTTCGCGATGCTGGGGGTCTACGCCATCGCGTCGTCGCCCGTCGACCTCTGGCTGGCACTCGCGATCGGCGCGTTCGGCTTCGTGATGCGGCGCTACGCCATCCCGCTCGCTCCCGTGCTCATCGCCGCGATCCTCGGACCGCTCGCCGAGACAGAGCTGCGTCGCGCGCTGGCGGTCAGCGAAGGCGACCTGGGCATCCTCGTCGACTCGCCGATCACGATCGCCATCTACGTGCTCATGGTCGGAGCGATCGTGATCAGCGCAGTCCAGCACCTGCGGACCCGCACTCGCGAGAAGCAGATCCAGAAGGCGAAGACGGAGGCCGTCGCCGTCCAGGCCGCCGAGCGAGAGGACGCCAGGTAGCGCCGACCAGCGGATGCCGCGAGGGCAGGTGGATGCGCACAGCGCGCCCACCTGCCCTCGCGCGTTCCCCGGATCCGCGCTCGCGCCTCCGCGCCCACACGAATCCTGATTGCCGGTAGAGTGCTGTCGTTTGTGGGTGCCGTAGGCTGTTCGCAGCCGCATCAGTGCGGCGATACGCCCATCTGGGTGGTGCGCGGCGTGCAGTCGCACCCCGCTCCACGCGCGAATCCGCGCAGTCACCCCACGTATCTCAGGAGATGCCCCACGTGAAGACCTCGGTCGAACAGATCAACCCGACCCGCGTCAAGCTGACGATCAACGTAGAACCGGCTGAACTCAAGCCATACGTCGACTCGGCCTACCGCACCATCGCAGAGCAGATCCAGGTGCCCGGCTTCCGCCGCGGCAAGGTTCCGACGCCGATCATCGACCAGCGCGTCGGTCGCGCCGCCGTCCTCGACCAGGCGATCTCCGATGGCCTCGACGTGTTCTTCAACCAGGCCGTCGCAGAGTCCGACGTGCAGCCGCTCGGTCGCCCGAAGGCCGACATCGTCGAGACGCCGAACGTCGCCGACTTCGCAGGCGACCTCGTCGTCGAGGTCGAGGTCGACTCGCGTCCCTCGATCGAGCTCCCCTCCTACGACGGCATCAAGGTCGAGGTCGAGGCTGCGGCCGTCGACGCGGCTGACGTCGACGCCGAGCTCGAAGAGCTCCGCAAGCGCTTCGGCACGCTCGTCACCGCAGACCGCCCGATCGAGGACGGCGACTTCGTGACGCTCGACCTCATCGCGACGGTCGACGGCGAGAAGGTCGACGAGGCCGAGGGCATCTCGTACGAGCTCGGCTCCGGCCAGCTCCTCGAGGGCACCGACGAGGCGCTCCTCACGCTCACCGCAGGCGAGGAGACCACCTTCCGCTCCACGCTGCTCGGCGGCGAGCACGAAGGCAAGGAAGCAGAGATCACGGTCACCGTGCAGTCGGTCAAGGACCGCGAGCTGCCCGAGGTCGACGACGAGTTCGCGCAGATCGCGAGCGAGTTCGACACGATCGAGGAGCTCCGCGCCGACCTCGAGACGCAGGCCAAGAGCAAGAAGACGTTCGAGCAGGTCGACGCCGCACGCGAGAAGATCGTCGAGCAGCTCCTCGAGCTCGTCGAGATCCCGCTGCCGGAGACGCTCATCAACGATGAGGTCACGCGCCACCTCGAGCAGGAGGGCCTCCAGCCCGACGACGAGCACGGTGTCGAGGTTCGCGCGAACGCCGAGAAGTCCTTCCGCCAGCAGGTGCTCCTCGACGAGGTCATCAAGGCCGAGGGCGTCGAGGTCGAGCAGGACGAGCTCACGCAGTTCCTCATCCAGTCGGCAGCCCAGTACGGCATGGCTCCGCAGGAGTTCATCGGCGTCCTGCAGGAGAACAACCAGCTCCCCGGCATGATCGGCGAGGTCGCACGCTCCAAGGCCATCCTGTTCGTTCTGGACAAGGCCGAGGTCGTCGACACCAACGGCGACGCCGTCGACATCTCCGAGTTCACGGTCGCTGTTCAGCGCGCCAAGGACAAGGCAGCCGCAGCTGAGGCCGAGGCGTCCGCCGACGCCGTCGAGTCAGAAGAGGTCGCCTCCGACGAGGTCAAGGACGACGAGGCCAAGTAGTCTCCAGTTCCACTTCGCGAAGCGCCGCCGGCATCACGCCGGCGGCGCTTCGTGCATGTCTGGCCCTTTGCCAGGCACCGTGTGCCGTGGGCGAACAGGCCAGCGCTGGCCTCGCGGCTCTACTAGATTCGGTGACGACCGTTAGGGAAATGGAGCGACCGTGGCTGATATTCAACTGCCGAACAGCGTCTTCGACAGGCTCTTGAAAGACCGCATCATCTGGCTCGGGTCCGAGGTGCGCGATGAGAACGCGAACGAGATCTGCGCGAAGATCCTGCTGCTTGCTGCAGAGGACCCTGAGCGAGACATCTACCTCTACATCAACTCGCCGGGTGGATCGATCACCGCAGGTATGGCGATCTTCGACACGATGGAGTTCGTGCCGAACGACATCGTCACCGTGGGCATCGGCATGGCGGCCTCCATGGGCCAGCTCCTGCTGACCGCAGGTGCGCCGGGCAAGCGCTACATCACGCCGAACGCGCGCGTCCTGCTGCACCAGCCGCACGGCGGCTTCGGCGGCACGGCGAGCGACATCCAGACCCAGGCGCAGCTGATCCTCGACATGAAGGCGCGCCTCGCGTCGATCACGGCACAGCGCACGGGCAAGAGCCTCGAGCAGATCAACGAGGACGGCGACCGCGACCGCTGGTTCAACGCCGATGAGGCGCTGGCGTACGGCTTCGTCGACCACATCCGTTCGTCGGCGACCGAGGTCACGGGCGGCGGCGGCACCAAGCGCGACGCCGAGTCCACGTCCGAGTCGGCAGAGTAAGGAAGCCAGAGCATATGAACACCCCATTTCTGACCGGCGGCTCGCCGGCAGGCGTCCAGAGCCCCTCCTCGCGGTACATCCTGCCGTCGTTCGAGGAGCGCACGGCGTACGGCTACAAGCGCCAGGACCCGTACGCGAAGCTCTTCGAGGACCGCATCATCTTCCTCGGAGTGCAGGTCGACGACGCCTCGGCTGATGACATCATGGCCCAGCTCCTCGTGCTCGAGAGCCAGGACCCTGACCGCGACATCACGCTGTACATCAACTCGCCCGGTGGATCGTTCACGGCCATGACGGCGATCTACGACACGATGCAGTACATCCGTCCAGAGGTCTCCACCGTGTGCCTCGGGCAGGCAGCCTCCGCGGCCGCCGTGCTGCTCGCCGCGGGACAGCCCGGCAAGCGCCTCGCTCTCCCGAACGCTCGTGTCCTCATCCACCAGCCCTCGACCGGCGGCGCCGGCCAGGGGCAGGCGTCGGACATCGAGATCCAGGCGCAGGAAGTGCTGCGGATGCGCACCTGGCTCGAGGAGGCGCTCTCGCGTCACTCGGGCAAGCCCGTCGACAAGGTGAACCGCGACATCGAGCGCGACAAGATCCTGTCGGCCGCCGAGGCCCTCGAGTACGGCCTCATCGACCAGGTGCTCACGAGCCGCAAGGGCGCCGAGCCGGTCATCATCGACTAGTTCGAGTCGACCGAACAGCGACATGCAGTGCCCGGATGGCCGTGTCGGGGGAGTCCCCCTGGCGCGGCCATCCGGGCAATGTCGGTGGTTCGGGTTAGTCTTGGCAGACCGCGAAGGAGGTCCTCATGGCACGTATCGGTGAAAGCAGCGAGTTGCTGAAATGCTCGTTCTGCGCCAAGAGCCAGAAGCAGGTCAAGCAGCTCATCGCTGGTCCTGGTGTCTACATCTGCGACGAGTGCGTCGAGCTGTGCAACGAGATCATCGAAGAGCGCATGGCCGACTCCGAGACCAGCGAAGTCAAGGACTTCGAGCTCCCGAAGCCGCGCGAGATCTTCGCCTTCCTCGAGGAGTACGTCATCGGGCAGGAGCCCGCGAAGAAGGCACTCGCCGTCGCGGTCTACAACCACTACAAGCGTGTCCGCGCGCTCGGCCAGATCACCTCTGCAGAAGAGCGGGTCGACGAGGTCGAGATCTCGAAGAGCAACATCATGCTCATCGGGCCAACCGGATGCGGCAAGACCTACCTCGCGCAGTCGCTCGCGAAGCGGCTCAACGTGCCGTTCGCTGTCGCTGACGCGACGGCGCTGACCGAGGCGGGGTACGTCGGCGAAGACGTCGAGAACATCCTGCTGAAGCTGCTGCAGGCCGCTGACTTCGACGTGAAGCGTGCCGAGACGGGCATCATCTACATCGATGAGATCGACAAGATCGCGCGCAAGGCGGAGAACCCGTCCATCACGCGCGACGTCTCCGGCGAGGGTGTCCAGCAGGCGCTGCTGAAGATCCTCGAAGGCACTGTCGCGTCGGTTCCGCCGCAGGGTGGCCGCAAGCACCCGCAGCAGGAGTTCATCCAGATCGACACGACGAACGTGCTCTTCATTGTGGCGGGTGCCTTCGCGGGCCTGGAGGAGATCGTCTCGCAGCGTGCCGGCAAGAAGGGCATCGGCTTCGGCGCCCCCCTGCACTCGAAGAACGATGATCGCGACCTCTACAGCGAGGTGCTCCCGGAAGACCTGCACAAGTTCGGGCTCATCCCGGAGTTCATCGGCCGCCTGCCCGTCATCACGACGGTCTCGCCGCTCGATCGGGGCGCACTCATCGACATCCTCACGCAGCCGCGCAACGCGCTCGTGAAGCAATACCAGAAGATGTTCGAACTCGACGGTGTCGAGCTCGTCTTCGACGAAGGCGCGCTGGAGGAGATCGCCGACCTCGCGGTGCTGCGCCAGACCGGTGCCCGCGGGCTCCGAGCCATCCTCGAGGAGACGCTCGGGCCGGTCATGTTCGATGTGCCCTCTCTCGATGACGCGAGCCGGGTCGAGATCACTCGCGACGTGGTGCTCAAGAATGCCGCACCGACGATCATTCCGCGACCGGAGCTGCGCGCCGAGAAGTCGGCCTAGCTCACCGCCGCGTGAGCGCATCGACGACGTCCAGAAGCCCCGCCTGCCTCACCGCACGCGGGGCTTCTGCTCTGCGTCAGTGGGCAGCCCGTCGCAGCGGGGGAGCGGCCGGTCGCGAGGCGCAGCCGGTGGGTTCGATGAGCTCGACTCGTTCGGGGGCTTCACCGACGCGCTCGACCCGCTCTGCAGCCGCAGCGACGCGAGTCTCTTCCGAAGACACGTGAGGCAGACCGCGTGAAGGTGATCGAACTGCTGCTCGGCAGGGTCCTCATCGTCAGCGCCGACGCCCGTGCGCTCGGCGGACGAGACCGCCGGCGGTCTCTCGAGGTGCTGTCCGCGGGTGACCGCGAGCGGTTGGGTACCATGTCCGACGCGCGGGCAGACGGCCGCGCGGACGCGTTCCTCACCGGTCGCCTGCTTGTGCAGCTCGGCCTCGACCGCCTCGCGGCAGACCGCCTCGCGGCAGACCGCCTCGCGGGAGACCACCACGCCACAGACCTCGAGATGGGTTCCACGCTTCCGGATGGCGTGCATGCCATCCGGAAGCGTGGAACCCATCTCGAAGGCGGGGAGCACGGGCTCGCGCCGGTCGCGGCGCTCGAGGCAGTGTGCTCGCACTGCGGTTCGACGAGTCACGGGAAGCCGAGCATCCCGGGCCTGCCGGTGCTCGTGAGCATCGCCTACGCGGGATCCGCGGTCTTCGTCGCGCTGGCCAGCGCCGACGATGTCGGCGCACTCGGGATCGACGCCGAGGCGCTGCGGTCCCACGGAGACTCCGCCCCTGCGCTGCCCGCCCCTGCGCTGCCCGCCCCTGCGTTGCCCGACCGTGCGCTCTCAGAGCCAGACCAGGACCCGTCGCCCCCTGCGCCTTCGAGGGATGCGTTCGACCCGGCTCTCGACCTCGAGCGGTGGACCGCCGTCGAGGCGGTCCTCAAAGCTGACGGCCGCGGGCTGCGCGTCGACCCGAGCTTCGTGCGCCTCGCGTCCGGCGAGGGGCACGCCGACAGGGAGGAGCATGCTCGCATCTCGGGGGACGAGGCGAGCTACCGCATCCACCGCTCCGTCGTCGACCGTCGCTTCCTCGTGGCCGTGGCCACACGGAAGCCGGACCGGGAAACGAGCCTGGCCAGTGCACCCGCTAACGAAGAAGCCGGGTCACCTTCGCTCTGAGCGCGCTGGGCAGGTCGGGAAGGGCGAGCTGGTAGAGCCAGGCGTCGAAGAGCTCCTGGAGCGGGGCGTCCGGCACGACTTTCGCGGTGTGCTCGATGAACTCCGCGGTCGAGGCCACGGAGAAGCGCTTCACCGAGGTCCAGCTCGTGAGGATCTCGAAGAACGCCGAGTCGCCGACGGTCAGGCGCAGGGCGTGGAGGGTGAGCGCGCCGCGCTTGTAGACGCGGTCGTCGAACATGTCGGCGGCACCCGGGTCGCCGAGCAGCAGGTCCTGCGGCAGCTCGGAGAGCGTGCGCCAGTAGTACCTGGCGAGCTGGTCGGCGCTCTCGGCGCCGCTCGCCTCTGCCCAGATCCACTCGGCGTAGCAGGCGAATCCCTCGTTCAGCCAGATGTGCTGCCAGCCACCCACTCCGATGCTGTTGCCGAACCACTGATGCGCGAGCTCGTGGGCGACGAGGCGCTCCTGGCCTCTGGCGCCGTCGATCTGGTTCGCGCCGAAGATCGCCATGCCCTGGGCCTCAAGGGGGATCTCGAGGTCGTCGGCCGTCACGATGACGGCGTAGGAGTCGAAGGGGTACGGGCCGAAGGTCAGCTCGAAGGTCTCCATCATGCGGGAGAGGTCGGCGAGGTCTGTGCCCACGCGACGGGCGAGGGCGGGCGGGTAGTGCAGGCGTCCGGCGACTCCCGCGAGCTGCACGTCTTCGCGCCGGTAGCGGCCGATCTGCAGGGTGACGAGGTAGCTGGCGGTCGGTGCGCCCTCCTCGTACACCCACGTCGTCAGGCCTCCGGATGAGCGCCTCGAGTGCAGGGCTCCGGTCGCGACCACGTCGTAGTTGCTGTCGACGGAGACCTGGATGCGGTAGCTGGCCTTGTCGGCGGGGTGGTCGTTGCAGGGGAACCAGGTCGCGGCGCCGGTGGGCTGCGAGGCGACGATGATGCCGTCCTCGAGCTCTTCCCAGCCGATGGTTCCCCATCGGGAGCGCCGGGGGCGAGGGGCGCCCTCGTAGACGACCTCGAGCGTGATGGCGGTTCCGGCCTCGACTGGCTTCGACAGCGTGACCTTCAGCTTGCGGTCGCTCTGCTTGAAGCGCGCCTGCTTGTCACCGCGAGCGGCGACCTTGCTGACGCGAAGGCCGACGAGGTCGAGGGAGAACGCGGTGAGCGGCACGGTGGCGCGGATGCTCAGCGTCGCCGTGCCGGAGAGTCGGTTGTTCTGCATCCGGTACTTGAGGGTGAGGTCGTAGCGCTCGACACGGATGCTCACGTCGCCGCTCTGCGGCGTGTAGGGGTTGCCGGGCAGGGGCTCAAGCGCGGCGGCGCGGTTCATGACACCTTCGACTGGTAGGCGCGGAGCTTGAGCGCGCGCCAGGGGCCGATGGGGTTGCCGCTCCAGCGGCTGCCGACGGGGACCGACTCGCCTCGCATGACGAGGGAGGCTGGTCCCACGGTGGCGTGGGCGCCGATCGTGGCGGCGGGCAGGATCACGCTGTGCGGTCCGAGCGTTGCGCCTGCTTCGAGGGTGACGGTGTCCATGCTCATTATTCGATCATGGAACAGGTGAGTCTGGACCACGCATCCCCGGTT
Source organism: Pseudoclavibacter sp. JAI123 (assembly GCF_013409665.1). Taxonomy (NCBI): domain Bacteria; kingdom Bacillati; phylum Actinomycetota; class Actinomycetes; order Micrococcales; family Microbacteriaceae; genus Pseudoclavibacter; species Pseudoclavibacter sp. JAI123. The sequence goes on from NZ_JACCCM010000002.1 coordinate 485,168, forward strand.
GACGGTGGCTCCGTCGCCGAGAGTGACGAGATCTGCCTCCGGGAGCCAGTAGGAGTCGCACCAGACGCCTTTGCCGATCTTCGCGCCCAGGGAGCGGAGCCAGAGCGCGAGGGCGGGCGTTCCGGCTGCGCCGCGTGCGAACCAGGGGGCTGCGACCATCTCGACGAAGGTGTCTGCGACCTCGGTGCGCCACACGAAGCTCGACCAGAGGGGCTGCTCGGAGACGCGGATGCGCCCGACGATGACCCACTTGGCGACCGTCGAGATGAGGGCGGATGCGGCTGCCGCGGCGAGCAGGACGAAGCCGGAGAGCACGATGGTCCAGGCGACGCCGACCGCGGTCTCGATGGCGGCGAGGGCGAGGAGCACGCCGAGGCCGAGTCCGCAGGTGACGATGACGGGGACGATGCGGCACAGCTCCCAGAGCGCGCGGGCGACGCGGAGCGCCCGGGGCGGGTTGTAGGTGCGGGACTCGTCGCCGTCGACGGTGACGCGCCGGAGGCGGACGGGCGGGGAGCCGAGCCAGGATGAGCCGGGCTTCGCCTTCGCGGGCGCGGCGGAGAGCACGGCGACGAGGCCGTCGCGGGGCACGGAGTGCCCTGCCGCTGCCATGCCGGAGTTGCCGAGGAAGGCTCGTGCGCCGATGCGGGCTCGCTCGATGCGCATCCACCCGTTGTGCAGCTCGTAGGAGGCGACCATGGTGTCGTCGGCGAGGAACGCGCCGTCATCGATCTGCGTCATCGAGGGGAGGAGCAGCACGGTCGAGGCCTCGACGTCGCGGCCGACCTTGGCTCCGAGCATCCGCAGCCAGAGCGGGGTGAAGAGGCTCGCGTAGAACGGGAAGAGCATGGTGCGGGCGGCGTCGAGGAGGCGCTCGATGCACCAGGCCTGCCAGGCGACGCGTGAGCGCACGGGGTGCGTGCCCTGTGTGAGGCCGATCGAGAGGAGACGCACGAGGGTCACGACGAGTCCCGCGAAGGTGACCCCCGCAGCGATGACTGCGGGTGCGAGCCACGCGAACGCGGCGAGGGTGGCGTCGCTCAGTGACGCTGCACCGCGCATCCCGACCGCGACGACGACCCCGCCGACCGCGAACGAGAACAGCGGCAGCAGCGCGAGTGCCGCTGACGCGACGGCGTAGACGAAGGCCCACCCGAACGGCTGCGGTGGGCGTTCGGCGGGCCAATCGTTCGCGCGCACCTTGCCGACCCGGACGGCGGGGGATCCGGCCCAGCTCTTGCCGGAGCGAACCCGGCCGAAGACCGCGGAACCGGGCGCGACCTCGGCCCCCTGGCCGATCTTGGTGCCGGGGGCGAGGGTGCTTCGTGCGCCGACCGTCGCGCCGGCGCCGATGCGGATGCCGCCGATGCGCACGAGCTCGCCGTCGATCCAGTAGCCGGTCAGGTCGACCTCCGGCTCGATGGCCGCGCCGTCGCCCAGCTGCAGCATGCCCGTGACCGGCGGCAGCGAGTGCAGGTCGACGTTGTTGCCGACCTTCGCGCCGAGTGCCCGTGCGTAGTAGACGACCCAGGGCGCACCGGCGAGCCCGACGGCGTCGATCTGCGTGGCGACCTGCTCGGCGAGCCAGAGGCGCATGTGGGTCGCCCCGCCACGTCGGTAGTCGCCCGGCTTCAGGCGGAACAGCAGGATGCGCGCGGCGGCAACCGAGATCGCCATCTTCCCGAACGGGGTCACGAACACCACGAGCATGACGAGGATGAGCCAGAGCGGCGCATCCGGCAGCACCTCGAACCCGGGCAGGAGCTGCAGCAGGGCGCTCGCGGTGAGCAGGTAGGTGATCCAGCGGGCCCCGGCGAGGATGTGCAGGGGGAGACCTGCGACGATCTGCAGGATGCGCGCCGACAGCGGAGTCGGCCCTGGTGTGCTGAAGGTCGTGGGCAGCTCGTCCTCATCGTCGAGCGCTTCGCGGATCGACTCGGTCATGGCGGCGAGGCGGGGGTGGTCGTAGACGTCGGCGACCGTGAACTCGGGGACGCGGGCGCGCACGCGCGTCACGAGCTGGGCGGCAGAGAGCGAGCCGCCGCCGAGGTCGAAGAAATCGGCGTCCTCATTGCCGACGGGCAGTCCGAGCACGGCCTGCCACTGCTCGGCGAGCCAGGCGGTGTGGGCGTCGAGGTCACCGGAGACCTCGTCTGCACCGGGGAGCGGCCAGGGCAGTGCGTTCTTGTCGACCTTGCCGGACGTGCGGGTCGGCAGGGAGTCGACCTCGGCGATCAGCGGCACGAGGGCCTTCGGCAGCTGCTCGCCGAGTTCGGCGCGCGCGAGCTGCCGCTCGTAGCCGGGTCCCGTCACGACGTAGCCGACGAGGATGGAGGCGCCTGCCGAGGTCTTTCGGACGGCGACGGCCGACCCGGTGACGCCGGTGACGGCCTGCAGCGCCGCCTCGACTTCGCCGAGCTCGATCCGACGGCCGCCGATCTTGACCTGGTCGTCGGCCCGCCCGAGGAACACGAGACCTTCTGCTTCGTACTTGACGAGGTCGCCTGAGCGGTAGGCGCGCTCCCAGCCGATGCTCTCCATGGGCGCGTACTTCTCGGCGTCCTTGGCCGGGTCGAGGTACCGGGCGAGGCCGACGCCGCCGATGATGAGCTCGCCGGATTCGCCTTCTGCGACGCGCTTGCCCTCGGCGTCGACGACGGCGAGCTCCCACCCGTCGAGCGGGAGGCCGATGCGGATGGGCGCGTTGCCGTCGAGGAGCGCTGCGCATGCGACGACGGTGGCCTCGGTCGGGCCGTACGTGTTCCAGACCTCGCGGCCGTCGCCGACGAGGCGCTGCGTGAGCTCGAGCGGGCAGGCCTCGCCGCCGAAGATGAGGAGCCTGACCTGCTCGATGGTCTCGCTCGGCCAGAGTGCGGCCAGTGTCGGGACGGTCGAGACGACTGAGATCTGGTGCCGCAGGAGCCATGGCCCGAGGTCTTCGCCGGAGCGAACCAGCGACCGAGGGGCTGGCACGAGGCACGCGCCGTAGCGCCAGGCGAGCCACATCTCCTCGCAGGATGCGTCGAAGGCGACCGACAGGCCGGCGAGGACGCGGTCGCCTGGGCCGATGGGCTCGGCCTGCAGGAAGAGCTTCGCCTCGGCGTCGACGAAGGCGGCCGCGGAGCGGTGGGAGACGGCGACGCCCTTCGGCACCCCCGTCGAGCCGGAGGTGAAGATGACCCAGGTGTCGTCGTCCAGATGCGGGCCGTCGAGCTCGTCGAGGCTGCTGCTCTCGGGATGCGGTGCTCCGGCTTCGAAGAGATCGACCGGTTCCCCTGCTGGCTGCTCGCCGTCGGCCGCGAGCACGAACTCGCCGTCGCCCTCGATGGTGCCTCGAACCTTGGCCTCGCCGAACACGAGCAGCGCTCGCTCATCCGGGTCGTCGACGTCGACGGGCACGTAGGCGGCCCCGGCGGCGATGATGGAGAGGATCGCGACGTACAGCTCACGGGTGCCGGACACGAGTCGCACGCCAACCTTGTCGCCGCGACGGACTCCCGCATCCTGCAGCACCTTGGCCGTCTGGGCGACGTAGGCCGACAGGTCCGAGTAGCTCAGGGGAGCGACGCCGTCATCGATCGCGATGGCGTCGGGATGCGCGGTCGCTGTCGCCGAGAGCACGTCGATGAGGGTGCGGGGCGCGGGGGCGGCCGAGGATCGGTCCAGAGGGGAGTGCACGGAGCCACGCTACCGGTGAAAGGTAACGCAGCGGTTGCCGAGCATCGCGGCTGCCGCGCGCATCGGATCCGGCCGCGCCGTTGTCGAACCTGAAAATCTCCCGTAAGGTAACCCTTGCCTTACTTAGCGTCACCTAACCTGCTCCACCGGGTGGCGTCCCCACCGTGAGGCTTTCGGACACGGCACTCGCCGCGCATCTGCGCGCGTGTCGGGGAGCCGTGGCTTCTACTCAGGAGAACTCATGACAGCAGTGCAAGATCGGACGGCTCGTCGGTCGTCTGTGCTGGCCCGCAGCGGCGCAACACTCGCCGCCGCTGGCCTCATCGCGGCGGGCCTCGGCCTCGGCGCGGCACCGGCCTCGGCAGCCGAATCAACCGTCGAGAACGTCTCGTTCTCATGGCAGGTCAACACGGAGTCCGGCGCAGGCGCGTACTTCGGAGGCTGCAACTACCTCGTCGCGGGGCAGGTCGGCAACGCCGGTTCCTCTCACGTCTGGGCGGAGTCGGAAGGGTTCTACAAGACCGCCGACGGCAACGTCACCGTCACCAAGCCCAACGCGGCTGGCGAGCAGACTCAGCCGACCTGGGCCACGAAGTGCCAGACCCCGGCAGGCGGCAACGTGTCGGCTCCGGCGGGCACGTCCTCCGCGAACCAGGTCAACTTCGCTGGCGGAACGGGCACGGTCGACCCGGACACGGAGACCGGCACCATCGGCTGGGACGGGTCGTTCACGTTCGTCTTCTACGGCGGCATGACGTACTGGTCCGTCTCCGACATCCAGCTCGAGGTCGTCAACGGCGAGGGCACGCTGACCGGCACAGCTTCCGGCTACGGCGCGTCCATGGATGACGCCACGATCTGGGAGCCGCTGCCCTCGCGCACCATCGACCTCGCGACGTTCAGCGGCGTCGATCTGACGGCCACCGGTGCCGTCGTCGACGTCGACTACGCCGGCGTCGAGGTCGACACGACCGGGACGCCCCAGTCGCGTACCGGAGCCAACTGGGGTTCGTTCCCGCAGTCGTTCGTCGAGTACAACGAGCTGACCGGCCAGTCCTCCTACTGGTACTCGTCCGGCGGCGCGGCTGACGCGCGCAAGACGGCGAAGCCCTTCTCGGTGGCTTACACGCTGCCCGAGGTCGAGGTTCCCGGCCCGCCAGAGGGCAACGTCGACGTCGTCATCCCCGAAGCGGAGATCGTGCCCCCTGTCGACCCAGAGACCGGGTCCTTCTCGTGGGCGTGGGCCGACGCCAACGGCGCCGACCTCGGCACCGCCGTCCAGACGGGTGACAACTTCGTCGCCACGGGTTCGATCAGCAACGTCGCCGTCACCGACACCCGCGCGGGCGGCACCGCCGCGTACGGCTGGACGGTCTCCGGACAGTCCACCGACTTCAGCAACGGCACGGACTCGTTCGGCGCCGAGGCCCTCGGCTGGTCGCCGAAGGTCCTCACGGGCAACCCGGACAACGTCACCGCCGGCACGGCCGCGACGGGTCTCGGCTCGGCGCAGAAGCTCGCCCAGTCGAACGCTGCGGCAAGCGCGACGCTGGGTGCTGATCTCACCCTGTCGGTTCCCACCACCACGAAGCAGGGCGCGTACTCCGCGACCCTCACCATCTCGGCGATCTCCTAGGCGCTGAGGAGTGCGCGGGAGCCCACCGGGCTTCCGCGCACTCGCACCTCGTTGCCCGCGCATCCGCTCGGGCAGCACCTTGCCCCTCCACCTCTCGCTCCGACGCGGCCCCACCGCGAGGGCCCCACGTTAGGGACCACATGGCTCTCCCCATCCGTCTCCGCATCCGCGCCACAGCCTCCGTCGTGCTCGCGGCCTCGCTGCTGGCGCTGCTGTCGTCGCTCGCCCCGACGGCCGCGCACGCCGACACGACGCAGCCGCCCGCCTGGAGCATCGACACGGTCGACGGCGATCGCGGATCGGGCCGCGCGAACTTCTCCTACGAGGTCGACCCCGGCGACGTCATCACCGACTCCATCAGCGTCACCAACACCGGTCCGGGTGCGCTGAACCTGACGATCTACGCCGCGGACGCGTTCACGACGGCGACCGGTGCGGTGGACATCCTCGAGAGCGGCGAAGCCTCGGTGGATGCGGGACTCTGGGTCGCGCCGGGCGCCGGCTCGATCTCGCTCGAGCCGGGCGCGAGCACTGATGTCCCCTTCACGCTCACCGTGCCGGCCGACGCGACCCCCGGTGATCACTCCGCGGCGATCGTCGCGTCGCTGCTCCCCGCCGACTCGGACGACCAGGTGAAGGTCGAGCGTCGACTCGGACTCCGCATCGACATGCGGGTCAGCGGTGCGCTCGCGCCCACCGCCGAGATTCGGAGCCTCGACACGGACTGGTCGGCGGCGGGCATCAACCCCTTCGGTGGAGGCACCACCACCGTCAGCTATGAGCTCGTGAACACCGGCAACGTGCGGCTCGCTTCGATGGAAGACCTGCGCCTCAGCGGCATCGGCGGCTCATCGCCGGTTCTGCTCACCGGTGCGGACGTGCCAGAACTGCTGCCGGGATCGTCGGTCACCGTCACGCGCGCACTGAGCACCGGGGCCGTGGGCCCGCTCAGTGGAACGCTCACGCTCTACCTGCAGCCGATGGATGCGTTCACCGACGTGCCGGTGGCCGTCACCGCCGAGCTGTCGGCCTTCGCGCTGCCCTGGTCGCTCGTCGTGCTCGTCGTCATCCTGCTCCTCGCCGCCGCGGCCGTCATCTTCTGGATCTGGCGGCGCCGACGCCTCGACCTCCTGATGGTGGGCTACGGCGACGACGCAGGACTCGGGGCCGAGAAGCTCGCGCCCCCGCGCGTGGGAGGTGCGGCAGGCGCTGCACTCGCGCTGCTCGCCGGCGTCGTGCTCGCGCTCGGCGTCGGCCTTTCGGGTCCGACGCCCGCGGTTGCCGAGCCCGCTCCGACCTCGCCATCCGGAGTCGTCGAGGTGACCATTCCAGCGCCGACTGCCGTGGCGACGTCCACGGCTGCCCCGGGCACGTCGCAGACCGCGGCCCCGGCTCCGAGCACCGGATCCGGCGGCGGCTCCAACGCGGGCAACGGCTCCGGTACCGCTGGCGGCGGATCCGGGCTCATCTCCACCGGCAACGAGCCGCTCGCCCTCGCGCTCGGGGTCGGCGCGCTGGCACTCATCGGCGGCATCGTGCTGCTGCTTCGCCGCCGGGGACGCACCGGCTGATCCGACCCCGCGCATCCGCGACCAGACCAGACACAACCGAGGAACCCATGCCCCTGCCACGCACGCTCCGCCGCTTCCGCCGCTCGACGATCCGTCGCGCCGGCTGGGCAGCGCTTGCCGTGGTCGTCGTGTCCGTGCTGTGGGCCAACGGGTTCCACAACATCGGCACCGCGAACGGAGCGGGTAACGACCAGTGCGTCGCGCAGCCGGTGCAGACCGAACCCGTCGCGCCGGTTCTGCCGTCCGTCACCTCAGTTGAGCTGCCCGACCCGCGCAGCATCACGGGGCCGACCACCGCCTACACGCAGACGGCGGCGATCAACCCCATCACCGACGCGGCGACCGCCGTGCAGCAGCTCCCGACGACGTTCACGAGCTCCGACGGCGCGGAGACAACCGTGACCGACACGACGCGCATCCTTGCCATCAACCAGAACGGCGGGCTCGCCGCCGCCGTTATCGGGCTGGGCTTCGGGTGCAACCTCATCGGGCGCGACACCGCGACCGATATCACGAAGGTCATGCCGGGCAACGAGCAGCTGCCGCTCGTCACGCAGAACGGGCACGAGCTCAACGCCGAGTCGATCCTCCAGCTCGCGCCGACGGTCGTCGTGACCGACGCCTCCATCGGCCCCTACGACGTGCAGCTGCAGCTGCGCCAGGCCGGCATCCCCGTGGTCATGGTGCCCATCGCGGACGACGACGGCGTCGAGGGCGTCTCCCCGCAGATCCAGTTCGTGGCGGATGCGCTCGGCGTGCCGGCCCTGGGGGAGAGCCTCGCGCAGCGAACACAGGCCGAGATCGGCACGACCATCCAGCAGCTCGGCACGATGGCACCCACCGACCCGGAGAAGAAGCCGCGCGTCGTGTTCCTGTACCTGCGCGGCAGCGTCTACTACTGGTTCGGCGCCGGCTCAGGCGCCGACTCCATCATCCAGAGCATCGGCGCTCGCGACGTCGCCACCGAGGTCGGGTTCGCGGGCATGTCGCCGACCAACGCAGAGGCCCTCGTCCGCGCCGCCCCGGACGTGATCATCGTCATGACGATGGGCCTCGCCTCGGTCGGCGGCATCGACGAAGCCGTGCAGCTGCCCGGCATCGGGCAGACCCCGGCGGGCGCGAACAAGCGCATCGTCGACATGAGCGACTACGAGGTGATGAGCTTCGGCCCCCGGTCGGCGTCGGTGCTCGCGGCCCTCGGCACCGCGATCTACGCGCCGGAGCTGGCCTACGTGCCGGCGGCCGACCCCGCGGCGGACCCCGCCGATGGCGCCGAACAGAGCGGCGAATGATGAGAGATGCGAACGTGACCACGACTCCGCCAAGCACCCACCCGCGGCCAGAAACAGGGCAGCCGAAGCGACGGAGCCCCGTCGACCACATCGAGGAGCGCACCAGCCACCGCCCAGAGCCGGTCGCCCAGCCGACGGATGCGCCACCCCGCTCCAAGAAGGCGCGCGCGTCGCTGCTCGCGGCGGTCCTCACGATCCTCCTCATCGCGGGCTGCCTCGTCTCCGCGATGATCGGCCAGCTGTACATCCCGCCGCTCGAGGTGCTCGGCTTCCTGCTGAACCAGGTGGGCGTCAACTGGCTTCCCGGCCCCAGCCACGAGTTCGGGGCGGCCGCGCTCGCGGAGGTCCGCTTCCCGCGTCTGGTGCTCACGGTCCTCGTCGGCGCGGCGCTGGCCGTCGCTGGCGCGCTCATGCAGGGCATCTTCGGCAACCCGCTCGCCGAACCCGGCTCCGTCGGCGTCTCCGCAGGCGCGGCAGTCGGCGCGAGCTTCTCGATCCTCTTCAGTCTCACGTTCCTCGGCCCGTTCACGACCCCCGCGTTCGCATTCGTCGCCGGCCTCATCACGACGTTCGTCGTCTACTCGCTGTCCCGTTCCGGCCGGCGCACCGACGTCATCACACTCATCCTGACCGGTGTCGCCGTCAACGCCGTCTGCGGTGCGCTCATCGCCTTCATCACCTTCAGCGCACCGACGCAGGCGCGCGAGCAGATCGTGTTCTGGCAGATGGGCAGCATGAACGGATCCCGCTGGGAGCAGGTCTGGCTGGTCGCCCCGCTCATCGTCGTGGGGTGCATCCTCGCCATCGGGATCGGAAGGCAGCTCGACCTGCTGTCGCTCGGCGAGAAGGCGGCCCGCCACGTCGGTGTGAACGTGGAGCGCGTGCGCCTGATCGTCATGATCTATGTGGCCCTCCTCGTCTCCGCGGCGGTCGCCTTCGCCGGCATCATCGCGTTCGTCGGATTGGTCGTGCCGCACATCATCCGCATGATCATCGGCCCGACGCACCGTCCGCTCCTGCTCTGCTCGGTGCTCGGCGGGGCCCTGCTGCTCACGATCGCCGATCTCGGCGCCCGCACCCTCGTCGAGTACGCCGACCTGCCCATCGGCATGCTGACCTCCCTCATCGGCGGGCCGTTCTTCTTCTACCTGATCCGGCGCAGCCGGGCGAAGGGCGGCGCGTGGTCATGATCGGCTCCATCCTCAGGAACCCCATCCGCAAGCCGCGCGCGACCACGCCGGGCGAGGTGGTCCTGTCCGTGCGCGACGTGAGCGTCGACTTCGGCGAGCGGACCGTGCTCGAGGGCCTCGACCTCGACATCCGGGCCGGCGAGGTGCTCGCCCTGGTCGGTCCCAACGGCGCGGGCAAGTCGACGCTCATCAACGTCATCACCGCCGACGTGGATGCGCGCAGCGGCACCGTCGAGATCGACGGCCTCCAGAGCTACGCCTGGACGAACACCGAGCTCGCGATGCGCCGAGCCGTGCTCCTGCAGCAGGTCGATATCGCGTTCCCGTTCTCGGTCGAGGAGGTCGTCGACATGGGCCGCGCGCCCTGGCAGCAGGTGAGCGAGCGCGAGCGCGACGACCTCATCACCGCGGGCGCGATGCGGCGCACCGACATCGACCGCTTCGCCGACCGCCACTACCCGTCGCTGTCCGGAGGCGAGCGCGCTCGGGCCGCGCTCGCCCGCGTGCTCGCGCAGACCGCCTCGGTCATGCTCCTCGACGAGCCGACCGCGGCCATGGACATCAAGCACCAGGAGATGGTGCTCGACCTCGTGCGCAGCTACGCGAGCACCGGATGCGCCGTCGTCATCATCGTGCACAACCTCGACCTCGCGGCCGCCTACGCCGACCGCATCGCGCTCCTGAGCCGGGGCCGCATCGTCGCCGACGGGCCGCCAGCACAGGTGCTCACGGCCGAGCTCATCACGCAGGTCTACGAGCATCCCGTGCACATTCTCGAGGACCCGTTCACGGGAGCCCCGATCGTCGTGCCCAAGCGCGCATCCACCGGTTCCTCGACCCCCGCCGAAGAAGGGCACCACGCATGACCGCCACCACGCCTCCGCTCACCGCAGTCCGCTGGGTCGCCGCCATCCTGACGGCGCTCGGGCTCGCCCTCGGTGTGACCGCGATCGGCGTCTCCGCTGCACCCGCGCACGCGGCCGGACAGGTGACCATCTCCGGACAGCCGACGGCGGATGGCCAGAGCGAGATCCAGGTGTCCGGTTCCGGATTCCAGTCGGTGCAGGGCGGATTCGGGGGCATCTACGTGCTGTTCGGCTGGGTCGACGACCTGAGCGGCGGCTCGTGGAAGCCGAGCGCGGGAGGCGTGACGGGGGAGGACTACCGCTACGTGTACGACGACGAGACGAACCCCGTCGGCTACCAGCTGTTCGCGGCCTTCCCGGGCGGATCGACCTCCTACGCCGCGAACGGCGGCGAGGTCGCGGCCGACGGCACCTGGTCGGGCACGCTGCGCATCCCCGGCGCGGTGTTCCAGACCTACGACCGCGACCAGAACGCGACCTCCGTCGACTGCAACGCCGTGCAGTGCGGGATCATCACCATCGGCGCGCACGGCGTGAAGAACACGAACAACGAATCGTTCACGCCGCTCACCTTCGCGGGAGGGGCTGCGGCCGGTGCCGTCGCCCAGCAGGCGGGCGCGAGCCCTGCGCAGCCCGAGGCGGCCGCCCCGGTGGCGACCGACGAGCAAACGGCAGGTGGCGAGGCCGCCCCGGTCGCGACCTCGGCTCCTGTCGGGACCACGACCCAGAGCACGGCGTCCTCACAGGGCCTCGGCTCGGTCAGCGACGCGCTCGCCTGGCTCGTCGTGCTCGCGCCGGTCCTGCTGCTCGTCGGACTCACCGTCGTCGGCCTCGCCGTCGGCATCGGCGCCTACCTTGCCGCCAAGAGCCTCCTGCTCGGCGTCAACCCGGCGGCCCTCGAGAAGGTGCGCGGGCAACGCGAACGCAAGGCGCTGCAGGAGCGCGAGAAGCAGCGCAGGAAGACGGCGGCGGTCAGGCTCGCGCAGGAGCAGCGCGAAGCTCGTGCCCGGCGCAGGCTCGGCGCGGCCGCCGCGCAGCAGAGCCTCGTGAATCTCCCCGCGTCTCCCGCGCCCCTCGAGAACGACAGACTCGTCGACTTCTTCGCCATGGATGCTCCGACCCCTCGCCACCCGAGCCCGCTCCGGGATACGAGCCCGCTCCGCGATACGGATTCGGCGCCGGGTGATCGAGACGCGCCGACGCTCATCCTCTCGAGCGCGACCGGTCGCCGGGAGGACGCACGGTGACCCTCGACGCGCACGAGACGGGCGCGCGGTCGCGGCGCCTGCCAGCCCCGGGCATCGGCACGCGCATCCTCGCCGCAATCGGCATCGCCGGCCTGCTTGCGGGCTTCGGCCTCTTGGCCGCCGACCCGGCGGAGGCCGCCTCGACGCCCATCTCGGGCGTCGACCTGTCCTGGGCACTGAACGACGAGGTCGGCGGGGGTGCCTACTTCGGCGGCTGCAACTTCCTCTCGGCTGGCGCATCCGGTGACAACGGCAGGTCGGCGGTCTGGACCGACGACAGTCTGTACTCGGCGAGCGAGGGCAACGTCTCCATCACGAAGCCCGACGCTGCCGGCAACCAGGTACCCGCCACGTGGGATTCCAGGTGCCTCGACGCGGGCGGGAGCCAGGTCGGGACCGGTGTCGGGTCGACAAGCGCCAACCGGGTGAACCTGGCAGACGGCAGCGGCTCCGTCGACCTCGAGACCGGCACAGCCAGCATCTCCTGGGACGGTGCCTTCACCGTCGTCTTCTACGGCGGCATGACGTACTGGTCGGTTGATGACCTCACGCTCGAGCTCAGCAACGGCAGGGGAACGCTCACGGGCACGGCCGGCGGATTCGGCGCCGACATGGACGACCCCTCGAAGTGGCAGCCCCTGAGCGAACGCACCGTCACGCTCGCGACGATCGACGCGACTCCGGCCGAGCTCACCGCATCCGGCGCGACCCTCACTCCCGAGTACCGGGGCGTGGATGCAGGTGCCGTCGGCACCCCGCAGACGCGCGAAGGCGACGGGTGGGGCTCGTGGCCCCAGGACTTCGTGGCATTCCACGAGGCGACCGGCCAGTCGAGCTACTGGTACTCATCCGGTGGACTGGCTGACCCGAAGAAGGTCGCGGCACCGCTCACCCTGAGCTTCGACACGTCCGCGAGCGCGACCCCCGTCTACGAGCGGTTGCCGCGGGACTACCCGGAGGGGGCCGAGGTGCGGTTCGTCAACCTCGGGGCCGAGGTCTCCGGGGAGCCCGTGCTGCGGGCAGCCGATGGGCGTGAGCTGCCGGTACTGGCCGGGACTCCCGCTCAGATCACGGCAGGCGGCGGCGTGGGCACCTGGGACGTCAGCGGCCTCGCCGTTGGAGCGCACGAGTTCACGCTCGCCGTCCGCAACGGCACCGCCGAGACACCCATCAACCTCTCACCCGACGACGCGATTCGCCTCACCATCGTCGAGCCGCTCGGCGCGACCGCCTCACCCGGGATCACGGTGAGCGACGTCGAGGCCAGCTCCTTCACGACCACCCTGACGTGGCCCGCCACGGGTGGCGGCCCGCCGACCGGCTACCAGGTGCAGCTCACTCAAGGGGGCGTCGCCGTCGGTGCCGCCCTCCAGGTGCCGGCGGATGCGACGGGGCAGGGCTCGACCATCGTGTCCGGACTCGCCGCCAGCACCGAGTACGCCATCACCGTCACCCCGTACCTCGCAACCCAAGCGGGCACGCCAGCGACGCAGCAGGTCAGCACCGGTGCCCCGCCGCAGCCGACCACGACGCCGGACCCAGAACCGCCAGCGCCGACGACGCCCCCGACCACCGAGCCGACCACGCCCACCGACGGGGGTGCATCCGCCGCAGGAGCAACCTTCTACTGGGGACTGAACACGGAAGCGACCAGCGGTGCCTTCTTCGGGGGATGCAACTTCCTCGCGGCCGGCAAGGCGGGGGACACCGGCTCGTCACGGGTCTGGAAGGCCGACGAATATCGTTCTGCTGACGGCAACGTCACGATCATCAAGCCCAACGGCAGCGACTTCCAGCAGGCGAGCTGGGGCACGAAGTGCGTCGACCGCACGGGCGCCAACGTCTCGACGAGCCGCCTCGGCTCCCATACGGAGTCGCAGGTGCGCATCACCGGTGGTGAGGCGACGCGCTCCGGTTCGGAGCTCACCGTGCAGTGGCGCGGCAGCTTCACGGTCGCCTTCTACGGAGGGCTCACCTACTGGACCGCGACCGACCCGATCCTCAAGGTGGGCGGGGACGGCAGGGGCACCATCACCGCGACGGCCTCCGGCTACGGCGCATCCATGACCGACGCGTCCAAATGGGTGGAGCTTAGCGATCGCACCATCACGCTCGCGAACCTCACGGGTGTCGATACCGGCGCCGACGTCATCACGACGACCCCCGACTACCTGGGGGTCTCCTACAGCGGCAGCGGCCAGTCGCAGGGAGTGGTCGGCGGCGACGAGGGCACGGCGAGCGGGCAGGCGCCTCAGACCGCGCTGAACTCGAGCTACTGGGGCTCGTTCCCGTCGGACTTCGTGGACTTCCAGAAGGAGACCGGCCAGTTCTCGTACTGGTTCACGTCCAACGGCGCCCGTGACACCTTTAAGCCTACGATCCCGCTCACCGTGAGCCTGGCGGGTGACTACACGCCGACGGCGGGCGCATACAACGCTCCGGCCGCGCCGACGCTCACGCAGAGCAATCCGTCGGGCGGCACGCGTGCCCCGAACGCGGTGGCGCCCGCGCCAGCACCGGCCATGACGGCCCCGGCGGTCGGCGCAGCGACGAGCAGTGGGGGAGCGACGACGTCTGGGGCCGGGTCCGTCGCCGTCTCGAACGAAGCCTCTGGCCTGCAGATCGGTGAGATCAGCGCGCCGATGGTGCTCGGCGGGGGAGCCGGCATGCTCGCGGTTGCCGGCCTCAACTGGTCGATCTCCCTGCTCGTGCGCCGAAGGCTCGGCCTCGACCCGCACCTCTTCGGCTAACCGCGAGGCGCGCCCGGAGCGGTCTGCGCGCCCGGAGTGGTGTTGTGGTCGTCAAGACGCTGTTGAAGCGACCACAACACCGCTCTCGGCTCAGGCGGCGGGGTGGGTGCAGAACGCGAACGGCCCGCATCCGGGTGGATGCGGGCCGTTCGCGTCGCGCGGTGCGGGGCGGATCCTAGAAGCGTGCGTCCAGCTCTTCGAAGATGCGCTCATTGCAGGTGAAGCTCGCGTTCGCCTCATCGAGGAGACGCGCGATGGCGTCTTCGTCGAAGGCGAGCTCGTCGAGCTGGGTACGGTAGGCCCGCTTGAACGGCACGATCGCCGGGATCTCGGTGAAGTCGAAGAACGTCGCCTCCTCCGCGGGGAGGGTGTACGTGCGGTCGAGCATCACGCGCATGGCCTGGCCACCCGAGAGGTCACCGAGGTAGCGCGTGTAGTGGTGCGCGAGGTAGCGCGCTGGGTCGGCGGCGGATGCGGTGATGCGGTCCGCGTACTCGCGCGTCGCTGGCAGCTCACCGGGGAGCGGCTGCGTGAGGCGGGGCTCGAGCGCCGCGAGGTCCGCCACGATCGACGACGCACGGTCGAGCTCGGCCGCAGGGATCGCGCCGAGCTGGCCCTGCTCGCGCACAGGCACTGCCGCGCTCTCGAGCGCCTCGTACATGAAGCCGTACTGCTGCAGCAGCGCAGCCCAGGCGTCGATGCCGAGCTCACCGCCGAGGAGCCGCTCGAGGAAGCGCGAACGCTCCGCGCTCTGGTGTGCCTGCGACGTGCGCTCGCGGAGGCGGGCGCTGATGGTCGTCGCGGTGTCGGTGACGATGGTCATGGGGATCCCTTCGGGCGGGATCGGTGCGAGGGGGGCCGCACCGAAGACTGAGTACCTTTAGCTTAGGTCACCCTTACTTCAGCGGGGGATCCCCTTGGCGAAGAGTTCATGCCTTCGTTACATCCAGAACCGGCCTTGCTGGGCGGGGAAGCGCCGTCCACGCGCGAACCCCTCGCGGGCTGCTTGCGGTCGCAGCGTGAAGTCCATGGCGTTCGCGCCGAAGAGATGGTCGAGCTCAGGGCCGGGGAAGATCGTCTCGACCGTGCTTCCTCCCGCGCGCAGCTCCGCAAGCTGCGCATCCAGGTTCAAGCCCCATTCCGCAGGCGCCAGGCTCTTACCTGAGAACGGGGCGAGGACCAGCACATTGTCGAAGCCTGCCGCGAGGTCGGCGTTCTCGTTGCGGCGGAAACCGCCGTCGAGAAGCCAGCGGTCGCCGACGCGGTAGGGGAGGCCACTCGACGTGCTGGCCGCGACTGCATCGGCGAGGTCCACCCCGCTGTGACGGTCGAGGACGACGGGATCGCCCGTCGACGCATCGATGGCCGTCAGCAGCAGCTCGTGGGTGGGCCAGTCCAGGGCGGGGAGGCGTGATGCGACGGTCGCGTGCCAGCGGTCCTGCCAGGACCCGTCGGCTGCTTCCAGTCGCTCGAGGGCGGATGCGCCGAGGCGGCGGCGGTAGTCGGCCGCGCTCGTGGATTCGGCGATGAGGCGGTGCATTCGCTCGAGCTGATCGCCCACCTCACCTCGCGCTGGTCCGGACGACCGTTCGCCTCGCTGTGCGGGTGACGGTGGAGGCGTTTGGGGTGTGGTGCTCAGGATCGCGTCGAGCAGGGTGGCGGGCGCGGCACCAGCGAGTTGAGCCCCGGCGGTTGCTCCAGCAGAGGTGCCGATGACACGGTCGGCGGTCGTGACATCCACGCCCGCATCGGCCAGGCCTGCGAGCACGCCGATCAGCCAGGCGTTGCCGGTGGAGCCGCCCCCGCCGAGCACGAGGGCCCGTCGGGCTGGGTTCGTCTCGGACGAAGAGGGAAGTGAGGTGGAAGCAGTTAAGTTCATGGGCGTTGCCTTTCGCGAAATGAGTGGCGGACGCTCCGAACGCGACGTTGCTAGTCGCGGGCTCGTGAGGAGCTCGGAGCACCCACTGTGGATCCTGCGTTCATGGGTGTCACCTCCTGGCTTCGAATCACGATGTGAGCCACCATACGCCTGCCGGCGGTTGGTCACTCGGAGAGCTGCGACAGCAGCCTGCGCTGCGTCGGCCGGCGCGGGTCTGCGGACGTGCCGCTGAGGAGCGACGTACCCTCGGTCAGATGGACGCCATGCGTGAACCTCTTGAAGCTGCACTCGACGAGCTCGCCCCCAGTGACGGCGATGCGCTCGCGCGCGTCACGGCGACGCGCGACGCAGCCAGATGGCTGGAAGAGGTTGGACTCGTGGAGGCGGTCGAGCGGGCACGCGCCGGCGGTTCGACGTGGGCGCAGATCGGTGCGGCGCTGGGGGTCACGGGAACGACGGCGACCACCCGGTTCGGGGGCACGCCCGAGGAACGCGAGGCCCGTGCGCAGCAGTCCCGGGACCGAGCCGCGCAGCGCAACCGGGCGGCTTCGGAGGCTATCGGCGCGACGCCGCGCGACGACCTGCCTGGCATCTCGGTTGCCGAGGCCGCCGAGAAGCTCGACGTCCAGCTGGGCACGTTTCGCAGGCGCATCCAGGTCGCCCGTGAGCGGAACAGCGACGCGTTCCGTGTCGCGATCAAGCTGGTCCAGCTCTCACCCAAGCGCGAGGTCATGCGCGTCGTCGACCTCGAAGCGGCGGCGCGGATCTAGACGCATCGGCGCCCTGGGTGATGGTCGACAGGGTCACCCCATGTAGGCGCCGCCGGCCTCGAACCGAGTGTGTTGGATGACGATGATGGCGCCGATCTCGAGCGCGACGATGACCGTGATGATGGCGAGTGACCACCACACAGACCGGTGTGTGCAGGCTGCTGTGATGGCCGCCGCAGCAAGGCTCACGATCCAGACCAGGAAGTGCGCGACGGCCGCGATGCCGGTCGTGGTGACGGCCTCCTCGTAGTGCCCCTTGGGGACGGTCCAGGTGTCGCTCGAGTTGGCGTATCCGTAGTGGAGCATCTCGCCGACGCTCAGCCCGAGGAAGACACCGATCACGAGCGTCACGGCCGCCGTGACGAAGGCTATGCCGGTTGCGATGCTCCAGCCGAGGACTGGGCGCCAGACTGTGCCACGAGGTGGGCCGGAGGTGGCCCGTTGCGGGGCGGGTGCGAGAGAACTCATCGCCACGAATGCTCGAGGAAGGGCCACGCGACCGGAACGGCGATGACAACCACCGAGAGGAGGAAGAGCATCCCGAACGTGCGGCCGAACGGACGTGGGTCGCTGCTGGCGACGCTGACGGCGGTTCCGATGTACGCGACCCAGGTCGCGCCGAGGGCGAGGATCGTGAGGTCAGCGACTGACTTCGCTTCGCCGTAGTGCAGGGCGGTGGTCGAATGCGGATCAGTGTCGGCTTCCATGCCGGCCCCATACCTCAGCATCTCGTCGATCCCTTGGCCGAGACTGAGCGCGAGGAACCCGAGAACGAACACTCCCAGAACCGCGAGCAGACCGACCTTGCCCTCGCCGCTTGCCGCCTGCGCCCCCGCATCTGCGCTTGCGAGCTCCGCGTTCACCACTGACATGGCACGAGCATAGGTGCAGCCCGGTGGGTCAGGTCTGGATGCGCGAAACCGTTACTCGACGCCATTCGATGACGGGATCTGTCCGCCCGGGGCCGGCGAAGTCGCGACAGCTTTCACGCGTCGATTGTGCGCTATCAGCACCCACAGCGTAGGTACGCAGATGACAACCGCTGCGACGACCCCGGCTAACCACGGACTGATATCGGTGCCCCGCCACAGCAGATGAATGCCCGCCATGACGGTGAAAATCATGACGAGGCGAGGGAGGATCCACCACTTCGGCAAGCGGGGCGGGTTACCGAGCCACGGGATCTTCTCCTCGGGGTTGGCTCTCGAGTGGCGGACGACGTCAACGAGAGATGCCGCTCCGGCGATCGCCAGCAGAACGAGTGCCCAGAAGAGTTCCATGGCCCCCACACGAACATGTAGCTCTGGGCGCCGCCTCAGAGACTCCACTTCCTGTCTGCCGAGTCCTATCGCCGCGCGTCGCGGACAGGGCACGCCTTGATCTGCCTCGCGTCCTTGCGCTTCGTAGCCGCTGAATCCTGTGAGCGGTCCCTGCGGACGGGCCGGGAGCTCGTGTCCCGTGCTCGTGCAGGATGGGACGTATGGAACCCGGCCACTACGACACGTTCGCCTCCGACTATGCGACCGACAACGAGCGCAACCTCGTGAACAGCTACTACGAGCGGCCGGCGACGCTCACACTCCTCGGCGACGTACGCGGCGCACGCGTGCTCGATGTCGGATGCGGAGCGGGTCCGCTTGCGGCGGAACTGGCGGCCCGCGGCGCGACCGTCGCGGGCTTCGACGCGAGCTCGGAGATGATCACGATCGCTCGGCGGCGGCTCGGCGACACCGTCGACCTGCAGGTGGCTGACCTTGGGAGACCGCTTCCGTATTCGGACGGATGCTTCGACCTCGTTGCCGCGTCTCTTGTGCTCCATTACCTCGAAGATTGGGGCCCGGCTCTGACCGAGCTTCACCGGGTGCTGAAGCCCGGGGGGCGGCTGACTATCTCCGTGCATCATCCGTTCGTCTACCGCCTGATGTTTCCGGAGCGGGACTACTTCCGGACCGATGCCTGGACGTCGACCTCGACCTTCGACGGCACCGAGGTCGAGCTGACGTACTGGCACCGGCCCCTCCACGCGATGACCGATGCCTTCGTCGAGGCCGGCTTCAGCGTCGTGACGGTCGCCGAGCCGCCGTTCGCTGCGGATACGCCGGCGGAGCTCATCCCATCGCATCTTGGCGACCGGACAGCGTTCCTGAGCTTCATCTTCTTCGCCTTGGAGCGGTAAGCCAATCGCGATTCGGCGTTCGGTCAGCTTGTGATCGCTCGCGTACTCAACCGAGCGTTCGCGCGTTGGACCCCTCGGCTGACTTCCTCCGCTGGGCGTCCTTCGATGAGCGAGAACGCGATGGGTTGCAGGATGTGGGTCGCGGCGATGACTCGGGCGCGACGCAGTTCGTCGGCGTTTGCGAACGCGGCGACGCTCTCCCAACCGTGCCAGCTCGCGAGCGAGGCGATGTCGTCCGCCGTGTCGTGGGCGGTGGCGAGGTCCCAGTCCAGGACGCCAGCAACGCGGCCGTCATGCCAGAGCACATTGGCGCCCGCGAGATCACCGTGGGTCAGTGCAGGCGGTACAACTTCGAGTTGTGCGAGCGCATCAACACGACGGCGAGCCTCGTCTCGGACGTTGGGGAGCAGGAGCGGGATGACGTCTCGGTGCATTCGCTCGTGCCACGACTCACCACCCATGAACGCTCGGGGAGCGGCGAGATCCGGAGCGATGCCTGCTAGCGGCACGGTCCTGATCGCCTCGAGAAGCCCTGCGACTGCAGCCGGGCCGCCGCTTCCCGGTTCGTGCGGGGAGCCATGGACGCGTGCCTGCACGAGATCGCCGTCACACCGTTCACCTCAACCGCAGGGCCCAGGGATCGAGGGACAGCGAAAGGGAGGTCAGGCAGTGCGTCGGTGAGGCGCTGAGCACGTCGACTCGCGGCTGCCGCCCGACTCGAACGTGCGACGCGAACGGCCGAGTCGCACGTGAGGAGGACGACATTCGAGGAGCCGTGTTCGACCCAGGTCCAGGATGACGGATCCGACTCCCGACCGGCCGCACCGAGAGCAGCACGCGCGGCAGCCCGGATGGCATCCGGCGTCTGAGCGGAGTAGGCGGTGTCGAACATGCCCTCATGCCCTCACTCTGCTGTTCTGCGCACCGCCAGCTACTGCAGTCCGCGCCGCTTGAGCAGCGGCTCGATGGGGGCGGGGCCGCCGAGCAGATCGTCGACCAGCGACATCGCATCCCGGGAGCCGCCCGGCTCGAGGATGCTGCGGCGGAACTTCTCGCCAGCGGCGCGGAGGCCGCCGTCGAGCTCCGCCTGCTCCGCGAACCAGTCGACCGTCGCCGCGTCGAGCACCTCGCTCCAGATGTAGCCGTAGTAGCCGGCGCTGTAGCCGCCCGCGAAGATGTGCTGGAAGTAGGGGAGCGTGTAGCGCGGGGGCACGGCAGGGAGGTCGAGGCCGTACCGCTGAAGCACCTGCTGCTCGAAGGCTTCGACGTCGCTGACCTCGGCGGCCTTTTCCGGCGACAGCGAGTGCCACTCGAGGTCGATGACCGACGCTGCGAGGTACTCGCTCGTGCCGAAGCCCTCGTTGAACGACGCCGAGTCGAGCAGACGCTCGACGAGCTCCTCCGACAGCGGCTCACCCGTCTCGTGGTGCTTCGCGTAGTTGCGCAGCACCTCCGGCCACAGCATCCACATCTCGTTGACCTGGCTGGGGTACTCGACGAAGTCGCGCGGCACGTTCGTGCCGCCGAGGCTCGGGTAGCCGACCAGCGCGAACAGGCCGTGCAGCGCGTGCCCGAACTCGTGGAACAGCGTCTCGACCTCGTCGAACGTGAGCAGCGTCGGCGAACCCTCGGCGGGCTTCGGCACGTTGAGCGTGTTGAGCACAACCGTCGGCTCGCCGAGCAGACGGTTCTGCTGGATCACCGAGTTCATCCACGCGCCGCCGCGCTTGGAGTCGCGCGTGTACAGGTCGAGCGAGAACAGCCCGACCTCGGTTCCGTCCTCGTTGCTCACCTCATACACCACGGCGTCGGCGTGGTGGCCGCGAAGCTCGGGCCGCTGCGTGAAGGTGATGCCGAAGAGGCGATTGGCGGCGAAGAAGACGCCGTTCTCGAGCACTGCCGTGGCCTCGAAGAAGGGCCGCATCTGCGAGGTGTCGACCGCGTAGTCGCGGGCGCGCACCTTCTCGGTGTAGAACGCCCAGTCCCACGGCTCGAGCGCGAAGCTCGGCTCGCCGATTGCCGCCTGCTCGGCGTCGATCGTGGCCTGGAGCACCTCCTGCTCGCGGCGCGCGTTCGCGGCGGCCGGAGTGGAGAGCTGTTCGAGGCGCGCGCGAATCGCGGATGCGCTGCCAGCGGTCGACTTCGCGGCCGCGGCCTCACCATGGTTCTCGAAGCCGAGGAGTCGGGCTCGTTCGGCGCGCACGCGCACCATCTCGAGCGCCGTCGCCCGGGTGTCGTGGTCGCCGCCGCGGCTGCCACGCGCGGACGAAGCCTCGAAGAGCTTGCGACGCGTCTCGCGGTTCGTGAGCGTCGAGAGCAGCGGGTGCCCTGTGAAGAGCACGAGCGAGATGAGGTACTTGCCCGTCAGCCCACGCGCCTCCGCGGCGGCTGATGCCGCCGAGATGGCGCTCTCGTCGAGACCCGCGAGCTCCTCGGCCGAGTCGACGACCAGGGCCAGCGCGTTGCTGTCGGCCTGCAGCTTCTGGTCGAACTGCACCTCGAGCTCCGCCAGGCGAGCGTTGAGCTCACGCAGGCGAGCCGACGACGCGTCGTCGAGGCCTGCACCCGCGAGACTCGCGTTGCGGTGCAGCTTCTCGACGAGGAAACGCTGCTCATCGGTGAGCTCGGCTTCCTCGCGGGCGTCGTACACCGACTGGATGCGCGCGAACAGCGCGCGGTTGAGCGTGATCGAGTCTTCATGCGCCGTCAGGCGCGGCCCGATGTCCGCCTCGATCGCGTCGATGCCGGGGGTCGCGTCGCCAGAGCTGAGCGTGAAGAAGACGGCGGCGGTGCGCTCCAGCAGTTGGCCGGAGCGCTCGAGCGCTTCGACCGTGTTCGCGAAGGTCGGCGCCTCGGTGTTCGCCGTGATTGCCTGGACCTCCGCGAGCTGCTCAGCCATGCCAGCTTCGAACGCGGGCAGGAAGTGCTCCTCGCGCACGTCTCCGAACGGCGGCAACTGGAAGGGGAGCGCGCTGGGGGTGGCGAACGGGTTCTCGGCGTCGAGCTGCACGGTCTGGGTCATGCTTCCAACCCTAGGCGCGACCACCGACGCGGCACGCGCATCCGCTGTCCGCGCTCAGCGGAAGCCGCTAGGCGCGGGGCGCTGGCTCCGGGAAGAGATCGTCGTCATCCTCGTCTTCGTCGAAGACGTCGTGTTCGTGCGAGTCACCATCGGCGATGCCCACGCCAGCGCCGACCGGCTCCTCGGCGCCGCTCAGGTGGACGGAGCCGTCGCCGCGGAGGGCGACCCGCGGCCCCCGCTCGAGCTCGGCGACAGGCCGCCCCTCGAGCCAGGTGAGCGTCCACCAGAGCTTCGACACGTCGTCGACGCTCGACGCGAGCACCTGCTCCTGAGCTGAGCATGCCTCCAGGAACTCCGGGTACTTCTCCAGCGAGCGCGGCGGGACGGAGCCCGCCCGCCACCGCTCACCGATGAGCATGCCTAGCCCTCGTTCTGCTGACGCGAGTCGACGGAAATCTCGAAGCGGACTTCATCGCTGCGGCTGCCCATGCGGGCCGACTGCTGCAGGCCGACCTCGTCTTCAGCATCGACGAGCCACGAGATCGCGTCGAAGCCACGCTTCGCGGCCGCCGCGAACACCGCACCGAGCAGCTCCTCGTTGACCGCCGCGCGGTTCGAGTCGGCACCCGAGTACTTGGCCTCGATGTTCAGCACCGTGCGAGCGCCGCGGATGTCGAGTCGTTCGCGGAACAGGACGTACCCGCGCGGCTCGCCCTCGACGAACGCGATCATGCCCTCGAGGTTGCCCGTCTTGCTCGCGACGTGACGCCAGACGCCGAGCGCGCGGCCGTCGTTCGAGCTCTCGCCGAGCGCATCCACGTGCTGTGCGAACAGCGGCTGCCAGACGAAGTAGTCGGTTGGGCCCATGGCCCGCACCTCGATGCTGGGGCGCGCCGCGGCACGGTCCCGCGTGCGCTTGCGGGGCTTGGCCTTTTCAGGAACTGTCATGCCGGCCCTGACTCCTCTTCTGTCACTGACGTCGCTGCTGCACTCAGACTTGGGGGAACCCCCAGCCTACGACGACGCCTCGGTCTGCGGGGCGACGAGCAGTTCGATATCCCGCACCTCGAGTGTCTCGGCAACCGCGAAATCGAGCTGCTCGATGCGGCCGACGTGGCGGAGATCCGCGGAAGCGAGGCGAAGCAGTGCCACCGACTCTTCGGGAGCCGCGATGACCGCGCTGGCGACCGGCGTCTTCTGAGAGGCCTTCGCAGCGGTCTTCGCGCCGCGGATGCTCGTGAGGGCGGTGCTCGTCAGTGCGAGCAGCGAACCGTCCTGGTCACCGGCCGCCGTGAGGTCGGCGGCGGTGGGCCAGGCTGCGGTGTGCAGCTCGGAGTCGTGCCACCACGACCACGACTCGGCGGTCGCGAACGGGATGAACGGGGCGAAGAGTCGCAGCAGTACGTCGATCGCGGAGCGCATGGCGGTGACGGCGGAGGCCTGGGCCGCCGCGTCGTCGCCTGCACCGTACGCGCGCTCCTTGACGAGCTCGAGGTAGTCGTCGCAGAACGTCCAGAAGAACGTCTCCGTGACCTCGAGCGCGCGGGCGTGGTTGTACTCGGAGAACGCCTTGGTCGCCTCGGTGACGACACGGTTCAGCTCGGCGAGCATCGAGCGGTCGAGCGGCTCGGTGACCTCGCCCACGTGATCGCCGTAGCCGAGCACGAGCTTTGACGCGTTGAGCACCTTGATCGCAAGCCGGCGGCCGATCTTGATCTGCGTCGGGTTCTTCGGGTCGAACGCCGCGTCGGTGCCGAGGCGGCTGGAGGCCGCCCAGTAGCGGACCGCGTCGGAGCCGTGGGCCTCGAGCATGTCGGCGGGCGTGACGACGTTGCCCTTCGACTTCGACATCTTCTTGCGGTCGGGGTCGACGATGAAGCCGGAGATCGTGGCGTTCGACCAGGGCGCGACGCCGTGCTCGAGCTGCGCGCGGAGCACCGTCGAGAAGAGCCACGTGCGGATGATGTCCTGGCCCTGCGGGCGCAGGTCGTAGGGGAAGACGAGCCCGAAGAGCTCCTCGTCCGACTCCCAGCCGCCAGCGAGCTGCGGGGTGAGGGAGGAGGTCATCCAGGTGTCCATGACGTCGACCTCGCCGAGGAACCCGCCGGCCACGCCGCGCTGCTCCTCGGTGTAGCCGTTCGGCACGTCGGACGACGGGTCGACGGGCAGCTGCGCCGCATCCGGAGTGATGGGCGACTCGAACTGCACTTCGCCGTCCGCGTCGATGGGGTACCAGACGGGGATCGGCACGCCGAAGAAGCGCTGGCGCGAGATGAGCCAGTCGCCAGAGAGGCCCTCGACCCAGTTCTCGTAGCGCACGCGCATGAAGTCTGGCCAGAACGCGATCTCGCGGCCGAGCTCGATGAGGCGGGCCTTGAGGGCTGGGTCGGTCGCGCCGTTCTTCACGTACCACTGGCGAGTGGAGACGATCTCGAGGGGGCGGTCGCCCTTCTCGAAGAACTTGACGGGGTGCTGGATTGGCTTCGGGTCGCCGACCAGGTCACCGGACGCCTGCAGCAGCTCGACGACTGCCTTCTTGGCGCTGAACACGGTCTTGCCGGCGAGCTCGGCGTAGGCGGCCTTGCCAGCTTCGCTCGTGATGGCCTCGGGGGCGTCGGCGATGAGGCGGCCGTCCTTGCCGAGCACGGTGCGGTTGGGGAGCTTCAGCTCACGCCACCAGATCACGTCGGTGACGTCGCCGAAGGTGCAGATCATCGCGATGCCGCTTCCCTTGTCCTTCTGCGCGAGGGGATGCGCGAGCACGGGCACCTCGACGCCGAAGAGGGGCGTCGTGACGGTCGTGCCGAAGAGCGGTTGGTAGCGCTCGTCGTCGGGATGCGCGACGAGGGCCACGCAGGCGGGGAGGAGCTCTGGGCGGGTGGTCTCGATGAAGATGGGCTCGCCGCCCTCGCGCGCGAAGCCGATGCGGTGGTAGGCGCCCGGCTGGTCACGGTCCTCGAGCTCGGCCTGTGCGACGGCGGTGCGGAACGTGATGTCCCACAGCGTGGGTGCCTGGTCCTGGTAGGCCTCGCCGCGTTCGAGGTTGCGGAGGAAGCCGAGCTGGCTCTTGCGGCGCGAGGAGTCGTCGATCGTGCGGTAGCTCTGGGTCCAGTCGACGGAGAGGCCGAGCTGGCGCCACAGCTCTTCGAAGGCCTTCTCGTCTTCGATGGTGAGCTGCTCGCAGAGCTGGATGAAGTTGCGGCGCGAGATCGGCTGCTGGTCGGCGGCCTTGATGCTCTTGCCGTCGCCACCCTCGTGCGGGGGCGTGAAGTCGGCGACGTACGGCAGCGACGGGTCGCAGCGAACGCCGTAGTAGTTCTGCACGCGGCGCTCGGTGGGGAGGCCGTTGTCGTCCCAGCCCATCGGGTAGAAGACGCGCTTGCCGTTCATGCGCTGGAAGCGCGCGACGACGTCGGTGTGCGTGTAGGAGAAGACGTGGCCGACGTGGAGCGAGCCCGATGCGGTCGGGGGAGGCGTGTCGATCGAGTAGATGTCGTCGCGCGTCGCGCCGCCGCGGTCGAAGCGGTAGGTGCCGGAGTTCTCCCAGCGCTCACCCCACTTGACTTCGAGGCCCTCGAGGACGGGCTTGTCTGGAATGCCCTGAGTCGAGGAAGAAGGAGGAACTGAGGGCGAGCTGGACATGCACACTCCGTGTCGATGTGGGCGGCACCGAGTCTGGGGTGCCTGTTGTGAACCCATCTAGGGTAGCGGCTTCCGGGGTGTCGCGGGTTGCCGGGCGGGTCGCCTGTGAGGGCAAGGAAAAGCCCCTCAAGGCGCATCCTTGAGGGGCTCAGCTGCGAACACTGGGGTTCGAGCTGCCAGGAGTTGTGCGCCCCTCCGCGCCACGCGCGCGCGGAGGGGCACATCTTGCGGCGAATGGTCGGAGTCCCGCTCGCCGCCGTCGGTCAGGCCCCGATGGGGGCCTTGGTCTGGGTGGGTGCGGCGGCCGCGTCCAGTGCGGCGTGCACGGCGTCGAGCTCCGTGTACAGCTCGGCGGGAACCTTCTCGCCGATGCTGTCGAAGTACTCGCGCGTCACGCCGACCTCGACGAGCCACGACGCGGGATCGACCGTGAAGATCTCCTCCAGGGCGGCCGGGTCGAAGCCCTCGAGGCCCGAGATGTCGATGTCGCTCGTCACAGGCAGCTGGCCGATGGGGCTCTCGATCGAGTCGGCACGGTTCTCGAGCCGGTCGATGATCCACTTGACGGCGCGCACGTTCTCCCCGAATCCTGGCCACAGGAACTTGCCGTCCTGGTCTTTGCGGAACCAGTTGACCTGGAAGATGCGCGGGGCCTTGTCGCCGAGGTCAGCCCCGGTGTCGAGCCAGTGGCCCCAGTAATCGGCCATGTGGTAGCCCGCGAAGGGCTGCATGGCGAACGGGTCGCGGCGCAGGATGCCGACGGGCCCTTCCGCGGCAGCGGTCTGCTCGCTCGCGAGCGTCGCGCCGAGGAAGCAGCCGTGCTTCCAGTCCTTCGACTCGAAGACGAGCGGCACGTTGCTCGCGCGGCGGCCGCCGAAGAGGATCGCGTCGACGGGCACGCCGTCCGGGGCCTCCCAGGCGGGGGAGAGGGTCGGGCACTGCGAGGCGCGCACTGTGAAGCGGGCGTTCGGATGCGCGGCCTTGGTCCCGGACTCCGGGGTCCAGTCGTTGCCCTGCCAGTCGATGAGGTGCGCGGGAGCCTCCTCGGTCATGCCCTCCCACCACACGTCGCCGTCGTCGGTGAGAGCGACGTTCGTGAAGATGGTGTTCGTCGTGATGGTCTCCATCGCGACGGGGTTGGTGTCGTAGCCGGTGCCGGGTGCGACGCCGAAGAAGCCGAACTCCGGGTTGATGGCGTTGAGGCGACCGTCGGCCGCCTTGCGCATCCACACGATATCGTCACCGAGCGTCTCGACCTTCCAGCCGTCGAGCTTGGGCTTCATCATCGCGAAGTTCGTCTTGCCGGTCGCCGACGGGAAGGCGCCCGTGAGCGTGTACGTCTTTCCCTCAGGGCTCGTGACCTGGATGAGGAGCATGTGCTCGGCCATCCAGCCTTCGTCGTGGCCCATGGCCGAGGCGATGCGCAGCGCGAAGCACTTCTTGCCGAGCAGTGCGTTGCCGCCGTAACCGGAGCCGTACGAGATGATCTCGCGCGTCTCGGGGAAGTGGGTGATGTACTTCGACTCGTTGTGCGGCCAGGCCACGTCTGGGCGGCTCGTGCCGTCCTCGAACTCCAGCGGGAAGCCCACGGTGTGCAGGGCCTTGACCCAGTCGCGGCCGGGGGTGAGGTGCTCGAGGGCGCCGTCTCCGGAGCGCGTCATGAGTGCCATGGACAGCACGACGTAGGGCGAGTCGGTGATCTCGACGCCGTACTGCGTGATGGCGCCGCCGAGCGGCCCCATCGCGAACGGCACGACGTACATGGGGCGGCCGCGCATGGAGCCGTCGAAGAGACCGCTGAGCTCGGCCTTCATCTCCGCAGGCGCGCGCCAGTTGTTCGTGGGTCCGGCGTCTTCTTCCTTCTCCGAGCAGATGTAGGTGCGGCTCTCGACGCGGGCGACATCGCCGGCGTCCGAGCGGGCGAGGTACGAACCCGGGCGGAGCTCTTCGTTGAGCTTGATGAGGGTGCCTGCTTCGACCATCTCAGCGGTGAGGGCGTCGATCTCGGCCTGCGATCCGTCGCACCAGACGATGCGGCTCGGCTTGGTCAGCGTCGCGATCTCGCGCACCCAGTCGTTGACTTCCGGGTTCGCGGCCCGCTGCGGGACGTCGAGGTGGTCGTGTGCGTGTTCAGTCATTTCGAAGCTGCTTTCACTGTTCTGCATGCTGGCGTTCTCCGGCCAGCATGCGTACATGGCGTCGTACCCCCAGTGTTGACCTGCTGGGGATGCCCCGGGATGGAGATTGACCGAGAAAAATGGCAAAATTTCACACATCAGCAATTCAGATGCCCGGAGGCACCCATGAGCGGACTCGGTCCTTTCCCCGCTGCGCAAAAATCATCAGCAACCAAAGGGAAAGGTGGCGCCGTGGACTCCCTCCTGCTCGGGCGGCGCATCCGCTACTACCGCAAGGAGCGCTCGCTGACGCTCGAGGCCCTCGGCGAGAAGACGGGCCTGCTCGCGAGCCAGCTGTCGCTCATCGAGAACGGCAAGCGCGAGCCGAAGCTCTCCGTGCTGCAGCAGCTCGCCGACGCCTTCGACGTCGAGCTCAGCGAGATGCTCGCGAACACGCCACCCGACGATCGCTCGCGCCTCGAGATCGAGGTCGAGCGGGCTCAGAGCTCGTCCGTCTACCGGGAGCTCGGGCTGCCGCGCATCCCCTCCACGAAGTCGCTCTCCGACGAGGTGCTCCGTGCGCTCGCGGGCATGCACAGCGAGATCGTTCGCCGTCAGACCGAGGCGAGCGCGACCCCGGAGGAGGCTCGCCGGGCCAACACCGAGCTGCGCCTCGCGATGCGCGCCCACGACAACTACATGCCCGACCTCGACAAGCTCGCCGACGAGCTGCTGAGTCGGGTCGACCACACCCGCGGGGCCCTCATGCACCATTCGGTCGGCAAGATGGCCGACCACCTCGGCTTCCAGCTCATCTACGTCAACGACCTGCCCCGGTCGACGCGCTCCATCACCGACCTCGAGAACGGGCGCATCTACCTGCCGCCCGCCTCCATCCCCGGTGGCCACGGGCTGCGTGCCATGGCGCTGCAGGCCATGGCGCACCGCGTGCTCGGGCACCGGCGTCCCGAGGACTACGCCGACTTCCTGCGCCAGCGCCTCGAGATCAACTACTTCGCGGCGGCCTGCCTGATGCCGGAGGCGCGCTCAGTCGCGTTCCTCCGCGACGCGAAGGAGCGCCGCGACATGGCCGTCGAGGACTTCCGGGATGCGTTCGGCGTGACCCACGAGGCCGCAGCGCTGCGCATGACGAACCTGCTCACCTCGCACCTCGACGTGAAGCTGCACTTCCTGCGCGTCGACGACAAGGGGTCCATCTCGAAGGCGTACGAGAACGACGGGCTGCCGCTGCCGCAGGACGTGACGGGATCCGTCGAGGGCCAGTTCGTGTGCCGCAAGTTCTCGGCGGTCAGCTCGCTCGCGCGGACGAACCGCACCACGGAGACCTACCAGTACACGGACACCCCGGCTGGCACGTTCTGGTGCTCGACGCAGACCGGGCACGCCGACGCTGGGGAGTTCTCGATCACGATCGGGGTGCCCTTCGATGAGGCGCGGTGGTTCCGCGGACGCGACACCAAGCAGCGCGCATCCTCGACCTGCCCCGACGGGGCCTGCTGTCGTACCCCGAGCAGCGACCTGAGCGAACGGTGGGCGGCG
Organism: Pseudoclavibacter sp. JAI123; assembly: GCF_013409665.1. Classification (NCBI taxonomy): domain Bacteria; kingdom Bacillati; phylum Actinomycetota; class Actinomycetes; order Micrococcales; family Microbacteriaceae; genus Pseudoclavibacter; species Pseudoclavibacter sp. JAI123. The sequence continues at coordinate 514,564 of NZ_JACCCM010000002.1, forward strand.
AAGGCCTGGCCGAGCGCGCGCGTGCACGCGCACGTCTTCTCGCCGCTCCCGACGGGTGACTTCCCGGGTGTCGACCAGCGCGAGGTGTTCGAGTTCCTCGAGCGCCACGACATCGACGCGGACCGCGCGACCGCCGACGCTCAGACGGGAACAGCCTCGCCGGTGCGCGCATCCCGCAGCATCACCTGCGTGAGCCTGCCCCTCTCCACCCTCGCGGTCAGGTAGGTCACCCGCGGCTGGCGTCGCCGGTCCGTGGGGGAGCCGGGGTTGAGCAGGCGAAGGCCGTTCGGGGTGACCGTGTCCCACGGGATGTGGCTGTGCCCGAAGACCAGCACGTCGGCGTCGGGGAATGCGGCGTCCATGCGGCGCTCCCGGCCCGTCTTCTGCCCGGTCTCGTGGGTCATCGCGAAACGGACGCCATCGAGCTCGACCCGCGCGACGTCAGGGAGGCGGTCCCGCAGCTCCGGCCCGTCGTTGTTGCCCCAGACGCCGATGACGCGGCGTGCCCGGGCCTCGAGCTCGTCGAGCGTCGCGAGGTCGACCCAGTCGCCCGCGTGGAACACGACATCCGCCCCCTCGATCGCCGTCCACAGCGCGTCGGGGAGGGCCTTGGCGCGCTTCGGCAGGTGAGTGTCGGCGATGAGCACGAGGTCGAGGGGCATGCACTCATGCTCCCAGGTGAAGCAAGACGCGCGCGTTCTGGGGGAAAACCCCCGCTGAGGTGTGAGGGATGCTCCGTGTTGCCGCGTGACGCGCGACCATAGCGTTGTGGACATGAAGAACAACGTCAAGCAGCTGAGTCTCACCTCGCTGCACCTCGCCGCCGGCGGCGTCATCGCGCCGCTCCTGCTGTCACTCCTGTTCGGCCTCCTCGGCCTCGGCGTCGGACTCCTCTTCGTGCTGGGCGTCGGCGTCATCGTTCTCGCGGGCCTCGCCTTCGCGTTCCGTGGCGTCTCGGCCTTCGAGCGTCGCCGCGTCGCCGCCCTCTACGACCGTCCGCTCGACGACTCCGGGATGCGCCGCTCGCGTCGCCGCGACGGCTGGCGGTTCGTGCTCACCCCGCTCGTCCAGTTCGCGGACGGGGCCAACTGGAAGGCCATGCTGCACCTCGTGATCGTCGCCGTCCTCGGCACGCTGACCCTCGGTTCGCTGCAGCTCGGCGTCTCGGGCGTCTTCGCGATCTTCTCTCCGCTGCAGAATCGAGAGACGCTGAGCGTGTGGGGCATGGACTTCGCCGTCACCCCGTTCGTCGGGGTCCTCATCGGCATCGGGATGCTGCTCGTCGCCGTCGCGCTCATCGTCGCGTTCGCCTACGTGCAGCGCGCCGCATCCATCAGCCTCCTCTCCCGCGACCGGGAGCAGCAGCTGGAGGAGGAGGTGCGCGACGCCGGTCGTCGCCGCACCGTCGCCGTTCGCGGTGCCGCCACGGAGCGCGACCGCATCGAGCGCGACCTGCACGACAGCGTGCAGCCTCGCCTCGTCTCGATCGGTATGACCCTCGGCATGGCCAAGACGAAGCTCGACTCCGACCCGTCCCGTGCGGCGGAGCTCATCGACGAGGCGCACGCCTCCACGAAGGAGGCCGTGACGGAGCTGCGCCAGCTGGCCCGCGGCTTCCAGCCGGCCGTGCTCACCGACCGTGGCCTCGATGCCGCGCTCTCCGGCCTCGCGGCGCGCTCCCACATCCCGGTTGTGCTGGACGCGCAGCTGCCGGGCCGCTGCTCGCAGGACGCGGAGGCCGCCGTGTACTTCGCGGTCGCCGAATCGCTGGGCAACGCGGCGAAGCACTCCGGCGCTTCGGAGATCTCGGTGCAGGTTCGCATGCGCGGCTCGATGCTGTGGGCTCGCATCCAGGACGACGGACGGGGCGGGGCGCGCCTCATCCCCGGCGGCGGGCTCGACGGCGTCACCGACCGCATCGAGGCGGCGGGCGGCGGGATCACGATCTCCAGCCCACCGGAAGGACCGACGACGATCGAGGTGAGCGTGCCATGCGCATCCTGATCTGCGAAGACTCCGCGCTCCTGCGGGAGGGCATCGCCCGCCTGCTCGAGGACGCCGGACACACGATGGTCGGCATCCTCGCCGACGACGGTCGCCTTGATCGGCTCGTCGCCGAAACGGACCCCGACCTTGTGATCCTCGATGTCCGCCTCCCGCCCGGCTTCACCGACGAGGGCATTCGTGCGGCGCTTCGACTCCGCGCCACTGACCCCGGCTTGGCAGTGCTGGTGCTCTCGCAGTACGTCGAGGAGCGCTACGCCTCCGAGCTCATCTCGAGCTCGCGCGGCGGCCTCGGCTACCTCCTGAAGGACCGGGTCGCCGACGTCGAGCAGTTCCTCGCCGGCGTCGACAACGTCGCGGCTGGCGGCACGGTGCTCGACTCGGAGGTCGTCGCGCAGCTGCTCGCCAGGAAGACGAGGGATGCGCGCTTCGAGCGGCTCACGCCGCGCGAGTCCGAAGTGCTCGGGCTCATGGCAGAGGGACGTTCCAATCACGCGATCGCCGAGGCGCTCCACGTGAGCGCCGGGAGCATCGAGAAGCACATCTCGGCGGTCTTCCAGAAGCTCGAGCTCGACCAGGGCGACGGCGGCAACCGGCGCGTGCTGGCCGTCCTCGCGCACCTTGACGGGCAGGGGCACTCGCCCCGCTCGAACCCACAGACACCCCTCGATGGACAGGGCCACGCGGCCCGATTCCCGAACGGAGAACTCCGATGACCACGCCAACGCTCGAACCGGACACGCGCCCTGAGGCCCAGGGTGACAGCACGAAGCGCTTCGGCTGGATCACGATCACCGTCGCCATCGTGGGCGGGATGGTGGTCGCCGGCACGCTGACGAGCGCCGTCTTCAACAGCCTCCGCGACGTCATGCGCGACGAGGCGACCATCACGGAGTCGGTTGCGGGCGTGTCCTCGCTGCGCGTCGACGTTGACTCTGTAGGCATCGAGATCGAGTTCGGCGACGTCTCCGAAGCGCAGCTCGCGGTGGAGACGAAGGGCTTCAAGCAGGCCGGTGACTGGCAGCTCACGACCGAGGGCGGCGAGCTCGCCGTCGAGCGGGCGGGTGGCCGCAGCGGCGGCCCCTTCGGCGACGAAGAGCTCTCCTTGACGCTGCCGAGGACGTTGTCGGGGGAGGACCTGGATGCTCACATCACCGTCAGCTCCGGGGCCGCGAGCCTCGAGGGTGACTTCGGCGACCTCGTCATCGAGACGAACTCGGGCGCGAGCAACTTCGAGGGCTCCGCCGCGAACCTCACGGTGAGCACCGGGTCCGGCGCCACGAACATCGAGGCGGAGGTGTCGGGGGATGTGGTGCTGGCGGCCAACTCGGGTGCTGTCAATGCCGTCTTCACCGGATCCGCGCCCAAGGGCACTGACATCTCGCTCGAATCGGGCTTCGGCAGCGTCGCGCTCCCTGACGGCGCGTACAAGGTCGAGTCGAACCTCAGCGAGTCAGGGATGGCGAACGTCAACGTCCGGCAGTCAGACGACGCAGAGAGCACGCTCTCCGTCTCGGTCGGTTCCGGCTTCCTGACGGTCGAGTAGGTCGACGCAGCACCTCACCACTCCCCGGCACCCGGCGAGCTCAGCGCACCTCGAGGCTCTTGTGGGCCTCGAGGAGGGCGCGGCTGGCCGGGTGCTTCGGCGCGGCGAAGAGCTCGGCGACGGGCGCGGTCTCGACCACTTCGCCCCGGCTCATGACGGCGACGCGATCGGAGAGCTGGGCCACGACCGCGAGGTCGTGCGAGATGAAGAGGCAGGCGAGGCCGAGGTCGTTGACGAGCCGCTGGATGAGCGCGAGCACCTGCGCCTGCACCGTCACATCGAGTGACGACACCGGTTCGTCGCACAGCAGCACGTCCGGGTCGGGGGCGAGGGCCCGCGCGATGGCCACTCGCTGCCGCTGCCCGCCGCTGAGGTGGAGCGGGCGGAGCCCCGCGACCGAGGCGTCGAGCCCGACCTGCTCGAGCGCCGCCTCGATGGCCGCACGGTTCGTGCGCACCGAGCTCGACCTGCCAGCGGTGATCGCATCCGCGAGGATCTCGCCCACGGTGCGCCGCGGGTTGAAGCTCGACAGTGCATCCTGGGGCACGTAGCCGAGTCTCGGCCGACGCGACCTGCGGCTGCGCTCGGGTGCCGGGCTCCAGGCCTCGCCGAGGAAGGTGACCGACCCCGCGTCCGGCTGCTCGAGGCCGAGCGCGATGCGGGCGAGCGTCGACTTGCCTGAGCCAGAGCTGCCGACGATGCCGAGCGTCTCCCCGTGGCCGAGGAAGAACGAGGCGCCGCGCACGGCATGCACCGGCGCGGCCCCGAGGGTGCGGAAGGTCCGAGACACGGCGCGCACGTCGAGCAGCCGAGGAGCGGTCGCGGCGGCGGAGGCCGCGGACGCGCTGCCGGACGAGTCGCCGGTTGGCTTCGGCTGCGCTGCCAGGAGCGTTCTGGTGATGTCGTGCTGGGGTGCGCGGAAGAGCTGCTCGGTCGGTGCCGTCTCGACGACGAGGCCTTCGCTCATGACCGCGACGCGGTCGGCGAGGCGCTGCACGACGCCGAGGTCGTGCGTGATGAAGAGCATCGTCATGCCGTCTGCCTTGAGCGCGTTGAAGAGCCCGATGAGCTGCGCCTGCACCGCCTGGTCGACCGAGCTCGTCGGCTCATCGGCGATGAGCAGCGCCGGGTCTCCGGCGAGGGCGGCGGCGATGAGCACGCGCTGACGCTGGCCCCCGGAGAGCTGCCCGCTGCGGCGTCTCGCGATCGACGCGGGATCCTCGATGCCGACGCGGTCGAGAAGCTCGAGTACGCGCTGGCGCCGCGCCGCGCGCCCGAGGTCGGTGTGCAGCCGGAGCGCGTCGTCGACCTCGCGCCAGACCGGGCGGAGCGGGTCGAGCGCGACCAGCGCATCCTGGTGGACAAGCCCGATGCGGCCGCCGCGGATGGAGCGCCACGCCCCGTCGGAGGTCTTCGTCGGCAGCTCGTCTCCGTCGAGGCGCAGCACTCCGGCGTTGACTCGCGCGCCGTCACCGCTCAGCCCCAGGAGGGAACGCGCCGTGACCGACTTGCCGGAGCCGGACTCGCCGACAAGCGCGAGGCACTCGCCGCGCCGCACCTCGAACGAGACCCCGCGGACGGCCTCGAAGTCGCCGTACGAGACCCGCAGCCCGTCGGCCTCCACAACCGGATGCGCGCCGAGCGCCTCGAGTGTTCCGTGCGCGCTCACGACGCCTGCCTCGTGCGCTGCTGCATGATGCGGCCGAGCATCGTCGCCGTGACCGCGGCGCCGACGATCGCGGTGCCGGGGAAGATCGTGAGCCACCAGCTGCCGGTCGGCAGGTAGAGGCGGCCCGCCGAGAGCATCGAACCCCATTCCGGGCTGGGCGGCGGCTCGCCGAGGCCCAGGTAGCTGAGGGCCGCCGCCCAGACGATCGCCTGCCCCAGCCCGAGGGTCGCGAGTGAGAAGAGCGGCCACGCGACGTTCGGCAGGAGCGTGCGCGCGAACGTGTGCCAGCGCGACCTGCCGAGCACGAGGTCGGCCTCGACGTAGGCGCTCGCGCGCACCCGCAGCACCTGGGAGCGGATGAGCCGTGCGTACCCGGGCGCCGTCGAGAGGCCGACGGCGATCGTCGTCGTCACCACTCCAGGGCCTGCGAGCACGATGAGCAGGAGGGCGAGGAGGATACCGGGGAAGGCGAAGAACACCTCGACGATACGGGTCGTGCCGAAGTCGAGCCACCGTGGCCCGAGGCCGGCCGCGAGCCCGAACACGGCGCCGAGCGCGAGGCCGATGGCGGTCGCGAGCGCGCCGATCGTCAGCGAGGATGCCGCGCCGTGCACCACCCGCGTGTAGACGCCGCGCCCCGACTCGTCGGTGCCGAACGGATGCTCGGGGCTCGGGGGCGAGAACGCGTCGGCCGGGTTCACGGCAAGCGGGTTGCCCGGCGCGAGCAGCTGGGGGAAGACGGCGGCGAGCACGTAGAGGGCGGTGACCCCGAGCCAGACCGCGAGCCACACGCCGCGCCGCGAGCCTGAGCCGGCGCGCCCGGAGCGACGCCCACCTGAGCCGGCACGCGCATCCCGGACCGCCGCGGCCTCGAGACTCATGCGCGCACCCCGACCCGCTCGCGCGACCCGGCCCGGTCACGCGCCCGCGGATCGATGAGGGGCTCGACCAGGTCGGTCAGCACCGTGACGAGCATGTAGGCGGCCGCGACGACGATGAGCACGCCGATGACGTAGGGGACGTCGCGCGCGCCGACGGCATCCAGCAGCGAGCGGCCGAGCCCTGGCCGCGCGAAGATCGTCTCGACGACCACCGCGCCGGAGACCAGCGAGCCGAGCGCCCAGCCGCTGAGACCGACGGCGGGGATCGCAGCGTGGCGCAGGACGTGCCGCCAGAAGACGCCGCTTCGCCCTTCCCCCCGCGCACGCGCCGCGAGCACGAACGGCGACTCGAGGGCATCGAGCATCTGCTCGCGCATGACCTGCCCGAGATAGCCGGCGAGGGGAAGGGCCAGGGTGATGCTCGGAAGGATGAGGCCGGAGAACCCGGGGCCGGAGACCGCAACCGGAAGGCCGAGCATCCCTGCGAAGATCAGCACGAGCACGGCCGCCAGCCAGAAGTGCGGAACGGCGGCGGCGATGACCTCGAGCGTCGAGGCGATGCCCCACGCGAGGCGACCGCCGCCCGTCGACCACCAGGCGACCGCGAGCGCGATGACCCAGGCGAGGAGCAGCGAGAGGCCGGCCAGGGCGAGGGTGCCGGGCAGCTGCTCGCCGATGAGGTCCGCGACGCTCTCGCGCTGCGCGTAGCTGAAACCGAGGTCGCCCGTCGCGGTGCGCCAGAGCTGGGAGAGGTACTGGAGGAAGAGCGGCTGGTCGAGCCCGTTGTCTGCGCGCGCCTGCGCGACCGCCTCGGCGCTGGCGTTCGAGCCGGGCCCGCCGAGGATCGCGAGCACCGGGTCGCCCGGCACGGCCCGCACGGCGAAGAACGTGACGGTGATGACCGCCCACAGCACGAAGAGGACGCCGCCGAGACGGAGGAGGATGCGCGGAATCAGCGGCACCAGTCGTGCCGCGCGAGACCGCGCATCCGTCGTCACTCGTCGATTGTCTCGCGTGCCGCGCTCGTCTGTCGTCCAGCTACTCGATGGTGACGTTCACGAGCGACGGCACGTTGACGTTCGGCTGGAGCCGGAAGCCGTGCACGTTGTCGCCGTAGGCGAACTGCACGGTCTGGTCGTAGAGCGGGATGACGGTGCCGCTGTCGATGATGAGCTGCTGGGCCTCGCCGTACAGGCGCTCGCGCTCGGCGTCGTCGGTCGTCTTGACGGCGGCCTCGAGGGCTTCGTCGAGTTCGGGCAGCGAGAGCCCAGTGTTGTTGGCGTGATACCCGCTCGGGGCTGGCGTGATGCTGTCGGTCGAGTAGACGATGCGGAGCACGTCGGCCGAGTTCTTCGAGTACGGCGCGACGATGGCGTCGAACTCCCACGTGCCGCTTCGCTCGTACCAGGTCGACAGGTCGAGCAGCTCGAGCTGCACGTCGAAGCCCACCTCGGCGCTTGTCGCCTTGATCTGCTCGAGCACCGAGATCTCGGCGGGGATCGACTGGTTCGTGGAGACGGGGAACGCCACCTCGAGGCGCTTGCCGTCCTTGGTGCGCACGCCGTCGGCGTCGCGTGCCGTCCAGCCTGCCTCGTCGAGGAGGGTGGATGCGCGAGCGGCGTCGAACCCGAACGCGTCGGGATGGGAGGTGGCGAACGGCGTGGCGCTCGAGAGCACCGACGTCGAGCGTTCGAGGGTGCCGAAGTAGAGCGACTCGACGGCGGCGTCGATGTCGGCTGAGGCTGCGAACGCCTCACGCACCTTGGGGTCGTCGAACGGCGCGCGGGTCGTGTTCAGCTCGATGCGAGCGGTCACGCCCGGGCGCGCTCCGATGAGCGTCTCCTCGGTGCCGTTCGCCTGGAACTGCGAGAGCGCATCCGGCTGCACGGAGTCGATGATGTCTGCCTGGCCCGACTGCAGGGCGGCGAGGCGGGTGGCCGCATCGGGGATGAACTTCCACTCGATCGTGTCGACGGCCGCTCCTGGCTGGTCTTCGGTCGCGACGCCGTCCTCCGGCGCTGTCGTGTGGTTCTGATTGCGGGTCAGCACGACCTGCGACTGCTTCTCCCACGACTCGACCTTGAACGCTCCCGTGCCGATGGGGGCGAGGCAGTTCGCGTCGGTGCCGCGCTCGAGGCCGGCCGGGGACTCGATGGCGAGCCAGGTCTGCGCGAGCGATTCGACGAGGGCGCTGTCCGGTTCGCTGAGGTCGAAGCGCACCGTGTGCTCGTCGACGGCGACCGCCTCGGAGACCTTGCCGAGGGCGAGGATCGCCGTCGACGATGCGGTGTCCGGGTTCTTGATGTGCTCGACGTTGGCGACGACCGCGTCCGCATCGAACGGCGTGCCGTCGGTGAAGGTCACGCCTTCCTTGAGGGAGACGGTCCAGCTCAGCTGGTCGTCGGAGGGCTCGGCGCCGGTCGCGAGCCACGGCACGATCTCGCCGGCCTCATCTTTCGAGAAGAGCGACTCGAGGAACTGGTTCGCGAGGATCGCCTGGGGCCAGTTCCCGCCGACGTGCGGGTCGAGGCAGGTCGGTTCGGCGTCGCCCGAGGCATATCGAAGGATTTCAGCCTCCCCTGCGGCGCCGGTGTCGCTCGAACAGGCGGCAAGTGGCACGATGAGGGCTGCGGACAAGGCGAGGAGCGCGGCGGGCTTCGCGGAACGGCGGGTGACTGATTCTGACACTCGCAGAGTGTAACCGTGTTTATGGACACCATGCAGAAATGAGTCGGACATGACGGATCACGAGGAGCGGGCCGCGCGTCGAGGTCGGCCCTCGGCGTCGAGTCGCGAGACCCTGGAAGAGGCCGCCCTCGAGCTGTTCCTCGAGCAGGGGTACGAGCAGACGAGCGCGAGCGACATCGCCCGCCGAGCGGGGGTCGCGCGAAGTTCCTTCTTCAACTACTTCACCGCCAAGGCCGACGTGCTGTGGGTCGGCCTCGACCCGCTGCTGGCCGGCATCCCCTCGCTCCTCGATGCGGCTGCCGCCGATCTCGCCGACGACGGCGTCAGCGGATCGGGTGGCGGGCTGGCCGAGTTGCGCCGGGTGCTCCTCGCCATCGCCGCGACGGTCAGCCCTGAGCACATCCCGTGGGCGGCGTCGCTTCGTGAGATGACCGGAACGGGTGAGGACCTCGCGGCCACCGGCTCCAAGCGCGCGCTCGTCCAGCAGGCGGCACTCCGGCGGTACCTGTCGCGCACCGAACCCGCCCTCGACGAGCTGCAGCGGGCCGTCTGCGCGGGCGCGATCGTCGCAGCGGTGGTCGCCGCGGGCGACCGCTGGGTCGAGGCTGGCCCAGCCCGAGGCAGCCTGGCCGAGCTCGTCGACGAGGCGACGGCGCCGATCCTGCGCGGCTACACGGCGGAGTAGATCCGCGACGACGTGAAGCCGATGACGTACCGCACGTCCGTCATCACCATGTAGGTGCCGCTCCCCGTCGTCTCTCGGCCGCGATGCACGCCGACGGCGAGTACGTCCGCGGAGCCCGGGAGGTGGGCGAACCAGGGGCCGCCGCTGTCGCCGAGGTCGGTGAGGTTGCCGGAGAAGAAGTACAGGTTGCAGTACGAGCGTGAACAGCCCGACCACCGATACGGTGCCGAGCTCTCGCCCGTGGTGGCCCCGCTGAATCCTGCGGTGGCGCCGTAGTTCGGAGTCCCGCCGAGCACGCCCACCACCTCGCCTGTCCTCGAGGTGGTGCTGTCGCCACGGTAGATCTGCCCGCTTGGCGACCCGCCGAACACGAAGGCGACGTCCCTGCCTGGGTTGAGGTTGTCCGTGACCGTTCCGAGGGGGCCGCCGCTGCGCCACCGTTGCCCGATGTCGGCGCAGTGTGCGGCCGTGAGCATGAACGGCACCCCTTCGGCGTCGCGCATGTCGAATCCCGATGAGCATCCGCGCTGGCTCTGCCCGACCACGGACATGCGCTGTCCTGCCGGGAAGGGGCCGGTGTCCCAGACTCGCGACTCCTCGACGCTTCCCGTCGCCTGCTCAACGACGGCGAGGCTCCCGTAAGCCTTCGCGGCATACTCGCTTACCCGGGCGACGTCGCGGGCGAGGATGACGACCCGGTTGTACTTCTGGTCGATGGCCACGCCGCGCACGACGTCGGCAATCGCGGGGGCTGCGAGGGCGTCGAGGAACACCGCGCAGACCTCTCGAACCGAAGCCGCGGCCTCGTGGAGCTGGAACGTGAGCGCGCTGCCCCCGGCGGTCTCGGCCAGGGCGGCGGGGTTCACCGCTGTTTGCCCTCCCGGCGGACTCTTGACGGGAATCGAGACCGTCGCGTCTTCCGTCTCCGACTCGAGGGGAGCGTTGTCGGTGGCGTAGAGGAAACCCACCTCGTCGGGCTGGTGATGGTACAGCGCCTGCTTCAGGTTGGTGAACTCCTCGTGAGCCCTCGACTTGAACACGCTGCCGTCTGGCGTGAAGGAGTACTCGCTGATCTTGACGAGGCATTCGGTGAGCTGCGCGTCGGTCACGACCTCAAGTCGCGACGTTTCGAGTGGTCGTATGGCCGGCATGCTCAGGCTGGCGACAACTTCGAGGAATGCGGACAGGCAAACGAGCAGGTGTGGCCTCGTCATCTCTTCACGCTACGCGCCGTACATTGGACCGCAACAATGGAATCGGACCTGTCGGTTAATCGTGACCTAGCTGAGGCGGAATCGGCGCGCATCGCGGGATCGGGAGCGGTCGGGTGAGGTGCTGGCTGGGCTCCAGGCGTGGTCCACCGGATCTTCATCAGAACTGACAATTGTTCGCTTCTGTGTTCGAAAAAAGTGGCAAAAACCTGATCAGGCACTTCTCCAACAGCCTCATCGCTGTTAGGCTGAAGGCGATCCCGGGGGGAGGTCGTCATGGTTCTTGGGCAGGTGGGCACTCACCGGGATTCGGCGACGTTCACGCGATCGTCGTCGGAGACCGCGAGGGTCGACTCGCTCATCTCGGCGTCGGGGGACACGCTCGGCCTGCTGGCGGCGGAGATTCCCGCGGTGATCGCGGAGCTTGCGAGCCGTCGGCGGGCACTTGATGCGGCGTTGGTCGAGGTTGCCGGTGAAGTGCTTCGCCGTGACGATGAGGGCTCGGTGAGGGATGATCTCGCGCGGAGCGTGGGTTTCGCCAGCTCCGCAGAAATGCTTCAGCAGCTCCTCGGGGTCACCTTCGCTGAAGCGGGGGCGCTGGTTCGCCTTGCGGAGGCCACCCGTGGCCCGATGAGCCTGACCGGTGAGCAGCTCGAGCCGCCACATCCGGCCGTCGCGACCGCCCTTGCAGCCGCGCAGATCTCGCTCGCACAAGCGTCCGCGATCGTCAAAGGATTGAAGCCAGCGAACGGCCGAGCCGAACGAGCGCACCTCGACGCCGCTGAAGCTGAACTCGTTGACTCAGCGCGCGGCGTGAACCCAGAAGATCTTGCTCCGGCAACGCCCGAATTGCTCCGCGTGCAAGCCGCGCAGTGGGTGGCCTTCCTCGACCCCGACGGGGCCGAGCCGCTCGCAGAGCGCGCGGCGCGCAAGCGGGGGTTCTGGATGCGGGAACGCGCAGACGGCACCGTCACTGGGCGATTCGTCGCGACCCCCGAACAGGGGGACCTGCTCCGGAAGGTGTGCGAGACCGTCACCTCGCCCCGCCGCAAGGTTGCCGCCGAAAGCGCCACGCCCAACGGAGACGCTGACGCCTGCACCACCGACACAGCTGGTGCCGAAAGCGAGGCTGCGCGCGTCGGCACGACGGAACTGGACGCGGCAGACGTTGACGTCTCGCATCCGGACGAGCAGATCGTCGACCCGCGCACGCCCGCCCAGCAGCGCATGGACGCCGTCGAGCTGGTCTTCGCCCGCTTTGCAGAAGCCCCGGATGCTCCCCGCGCCGGCGGGGAGGCCCCCACGCTCGTCATCACCACAACAGACTCAGGCCTGAACGGACAAGCCAAGCGCCCGACCGAGCTGCCGCACCTCGAGCGCACCGGAGCGCCCGTGCCGCCGAGCCTGGTGGCGAAGACCCTCTGCGACGGGTTCGTGCAAGTAGCACTCCTGGGCTCGAACGGCGAACCGCTGAGACTCGGCCGCCGCCAGCGGCTCTACAGTCGCGCGCAACGCAGAGCGCTCGCGGCCCGTGACAAAGGCTGCATCACCCCGGGCTGCTGGAAGCCCGTGGGCATGTGCGAAGCGCACCACACCACGCCCTGGGTTGAAGGGGGCGTCACGGACGTGGACGAAGGAGTGCTCCTCTGCAGCTTCCACCACCATCAGGCCCACAAGAACCAGCTCGAAGTCGTGAAAGACCGAACCGGCAGATGGCGAGCCCTCAGACCAGGCTGGGAATACCGACTCCTCCGGCGCAGTACTCTGCGCGGGTCAGCACCCAACCCGTCCTAGAACGGACCACGGACTCACCCGACCCGCACCACTCCGAGCCGCCCGGCGTCCAGCTACGCCGTCTGCAGCTCGCAGTACGCGGTCAGCGACGACAGCGCCGACTCGACCTCGCCGAGCTGGGTCAGGATGCTCGCGGCGGCCGCGAAACCGCCCTCGCCGTTCGCCAGCTCCCCGGCCGTCGCCTGCAGCTCCGTCACCTCAGTGACCAGCGTGTCCACATGCGTCTTGAGATCAGGGTCGGTGACACTCTCCTGCAGCGTCGTGAGGCTCGTGCCGATCGTCGAGAGCGTCGCGACGGCACCCGGGATGTCGCCTGGCACCTGCGTTGAGATGCTCTCGACGCTCGTCCGGATCGAGTCGATCTCCGCCTGCACGTCAGCGCACGTGCCGCCACCCTCCGCGGTTGTGCTCTCCGCGGACGCGGCCGCCGTCGGGGACGGAGTCGCGGCCCCTCCGCTGCCGGCCGCCGAGCATCCGGTGAACGCGATCGCGGCGAAGGCGCAGATCGCTGCGAGCTTGGGAAGGCGGGTCGTGAGCATGCGTCGTTCCGTTCGTTTCGAGGTGCCCGCTGCGAGGCGAGCATCGGCGAAGCGAGAGTACACAGCCTGTCCATGAACGGGCTGGCGCACGACGGACCGCCCCGAGAACAACGCCAGCCGTTTCACTCGCGACAGCAGGGCGCGTACGATGTTGCCAGTACGACTTTGATCCGCCCATCAGCGGGGAGTCCCCGGAAGAACAGCGAGCGCACCCCTCGAGGAGCGAACGCCAAGTAGAACCGGGCGGGTGAGCCCGTCACAGCTCGGAACGAGTGGCGAGTTCCAGCGGATGCCCTCCCTGCACGGGAGGCAGCCCGGGGGAGCCCGCAATCGGGGTGGTACCGCGCCGCACGGCGTCCCTGAAGCAGACCAAGCACATCCACTTACTGCCAGGAGTTCCACCGCATGAGCTACCCGAAGGCCTCGTTCGGACCAGCCGCCGACCCCGCCGGCTCGACCCCCGCCGGCTCGACCCGGGACAGCGTCGCCGCCTCCCCGTCCTTCCCGCGCCTCGAAGAGCGCGTCCTCGACTTCTGGCGCGAAGACGGCACCTTCCAGGCGTCCATCGACCAGCGCGAAGGCGCTGAAGAATGGGTCTTCTACGACGGCCCACCCTTCGCCAACGGCCTCCCGCACTACGGGCACCTCCTCACCGGCTACGCCAAGGACGTCTTCCCCCGCTACTTCACGATGCGCGGCCGCCAGGTGCACCGCCGCTTCGGCTGGGACACGCACGGACTGCCCGCCGAGCTCGAGGCCATGCGCCAGCTCGGCATCCAGTCGAAGGCCGAGATCGAGGCCATGGGCATCGACACCTTCAACGACGCCGCCCGCGAATCGGTGCTCAAGTACACGCGCGAGTGGCAGGAGTACGTGACCCGCCAGGCCCGCTGGGTCGACTTCGAGAACGACTACAAGACGCTCGACATCTCCTACATGGAGTCGGTGCTGTGGGCGTTCAAGAAGCTCTACGACGACGGCCTCGCCTACGAGGGCTTCCGCGTGCTCCCGTACTGCTGGAACGACGAGACGCCCCTCTCCAACCACGAGCTGCGCATGGACGACGACGTCTACCAGATGCGTCAGGACCAGACGGTCACGGTCACCTTCCCCCTCGAAGGCGAGCAGGCGGATGCGCTTGGCCTCGCCGGCGTCAAGGCACTCGCGTGGACGACGACCCCTTGGACGCTCCCCACCAACCTGGCCCTGGCCGTCGGCCCCGAGATCGACTACGCCGTCGTGCCCGCAGGACCGCTCGGCGCGGCCGACGGCACCGCGGCGGGCGAGGGCTCGTTCCTGCTCGCCACCGCGCGCGTCGCAGCGCACGCCAAGGAGCTCGGCTACGAGGCCGTAGAAGACGCGACAGCCGCGACCGCTCGCACCCTCAAGGGCACCGAGCTCGCCGGCGTCCGCTACCAGCGCCTCTGGGACTTCTACGCCGACACCGAGACGTACGGCACCCAGAACGCCTGGCAGTTCCTGCTCGGCGACTACGTCACGACCAGCGACGGCACCGGCATCGTGCACCAGGCGCCCGCCTACGGTGAAGACGACAAGGTGCTCAGCGACGCCGCGGGCATCCCGACGATCCTCTCCGTCGACGAGGGCGGCAAGTTCCTCTCCGCCGTCGAGCCCGTCGCTGGCCTGCAGGTCTTCGACGCCAACAAGCCGCTCACGCAGCTCCTCAAGGCAGACGGCCGGCTCTTCAAGCAGGCCAGCTACGAGCACTCGTACCCGCACTGCTGGCGCTGCCGCAAGCCCCTCATCTACAAGGCCGTCTCGAGCTGGTTCGTTCGCGTCACGCAGTTCCGCGACGAGCTCGTCGAGTTGAACCAGCAGATCGACTGGGTGCCGGACAACGTCAAGGACGGCCAGTTCGGCAAGTGGCTCGAGGGAGCCCGCGACTGGTCGATCAGCCGCAACCGCTACTGGGGCAGCCCCATCCCCGTGTGGAAGAGCGACGACCCAAACTATCCGCGAGTGGATGTCTACGGCTCGCTCGACGACATCGAGCGCGACTTCGGCGTGCGCCCCACCGACCTGCACCGCCCATTCATCGACGAGCTCACGAGGCCCAACCCGGACGACCCGACGGGCGCATCCACCATGCGGCGCATCCCCGACGTGCTCGACGTGTGGTTCGACTCCGGCTCCATGCCCTACGCGCAGGTGCACTACCCGTTCGAGAACCGCGACTGGTTCGACTCGCACTCGCCCGCCGACTTCATCGTCGAGTACATCGGGCAGACGCGCGGCTGGTTCTACGTCATGCACGTGCTGTCGACGGCGCTCTTCCACCGCCCCGCCTTCAAGCGCGTCGTGAGCCACGGCATCGTCCTCGGCAACGACGGCCGCAAGATGTCGAAGAGCCTCCGCAACTACCCGGACGTGCAGGAGGTGTTCGACCGCGACGGCTCCGACGCCATGCGATGGTTCCTCATGGCCAGCCCCGTGCTGCGCGGCGGCAACCTCATCGTGACCGAGGAGACCATCCGCGAGGGCGTCCGCCAGTTCCTGCTGCCCCTGTGGTCGACGTACTACTTCTTCACGACCTACGCCAACACTGCGGTCGGCTCGACCTCGGCCTACGAGGCGAGGCTCCGCACCGACTCGAGCGACGTGCTCGACCAGTACATCCTCGCGAAGCTCGGCGTGCTCGTCTCCGAGGTGCAGGCCGACCTCGAGGCGCTCGACTCGACGACCGCCGCCTCGCGCCTGCGCGACTTCGGCGACGTGCTCACCAACTGGTACGTGCGCCGCTCCCGCGACCGCTTCTGGCGAGGCGTGACCGACGACGCCACGAGCACCGAGGCGTTCGACACGCTCTACACGGTGCTCGAGACGCTCACCCGCGTCGCCGCCCCGCTGACGCCGCTCATCACCGAGACGGTCTGGCGCGGGCTCACGGGCGGCCGCAGCGTACACCTCACCGACTGGCCAGACGCCTCCGCCTTCCCCAGCGACCAGACGCTCGTCGACTCGATGGACGCGGTGCGCCGCGTCACCAGCTCCGCCCTGTCGCTGCGCAAGCAGGCCGGGCGCCGCGTGCGCCTGCCGCTCGCGAGCCTCACCGTCGTCGCCCCGAACACGGACGCGCTCGAGCCGTTCGCGGGCATCCTGCGCGACGAGCTCAACGTGAAGTCCGTCGAGTTCGAGCAGCTCGTCGACGAGTCGGAGGCCAAGTACGGCATCGACCGCGTCCTGCAGGTCAACGCGCGGGCCGCTGGTCCGCGCCTCGGCAAGCAGGTGCAGCTCGCGATCAAGGCGTCGAAGTCCGGCGACTGGAGCGAGGTCGACGGCGTCGTCACGGCAGGCGGCCTGCAGCTCGAGGCCGGCGAGTACGAGGTCAAGCTCGTCACCGCCGGTGAGAGCGAAGACCGCGCCATCACCCTGCTGCCAAGCGGTGGGATCCTCGTGCTCGACACGAACGTGAGCCCCGAGCTCGCCGCCGAGGGCCTCGCCCGCGACGTCGTGCGTGCCGTTCAGGACGCGCGCAAGGAGGCCGGACTCGAGGTCTCCGACCGCATCCGCCTCACCCTGCGTGCCGACGACGCGTCGGTCGCAGCCATTGAGACGCACCGGGAGCTCATCGCCGGCGAGACGCTCGCCGTCGAGTTCCAGGTGACCGGCGGACTCGCTGTCCCCGCAGACGCCGAGGTGAGCGCCGACACGTATGGTGCACTGGAGATCGACGTGGAGGTAGTGGCGTGAGCGAACGCGACCAGCAGGATTCCGGCGACTGGGACGACCACGCCGAGGGGAACGAGGAAGCCGTGAACTCCGGCGACCTGGAGCTCCGGCCCGAGGACATCGCCGAGACGTTCATGCCAGCGGTCTCCGACGACGAGGACGAGGTCCTGACCGAGCGCGAGGAAGACGAGCGCCTCCTTCTCGAAGGAACCGACTGGGCCAGCGAGGGCGAGCGGGTCTTCGACGAGCTCATGGAGCGCGTGGGGGAGGCGGCTCCGGAGCCGCGCCTCCACGCCACGCGGCGCGCGGTCGAGCTGCTCGGCGACGTGCACACGGCCTACCCCGTCATCCACCTCACGGGCACCAACGGCAAGAGCTCGACGGCCCGCATCATCGAGACGGTGCTGCGCGCCCACGGCCTGCGCACCGGCCTCCTGACGAGCCCACACCTCGAGCGCCTCAACGAGCGCATCGCCGTCGACGGGAGCCCCATCAGCGACGAGCGACTCGTCGCGAACTGGGAGGACATCACGCCGTTCCTCTCGATCGTGGATGCGGAGCTCGAGGCCGCCGGCGAGCCGCGCCTCACGTTCTTCGAGGCACTCACCGTGCTGGCCTACGCGTGCTTCGCGGACGCGCCCGTCGACGTGGCGGTCGTCGAGGTCGGGATGGGTGGCGAGTGGGACTCCACGAACGTCGCCGACGGCGAGGTGGCCGTGTTCACGCCCATCGCGCTGGACCACACGCAGCGGCTCGGCCGAACCCTCGACGAGATCGCGCGCACGAAGGCCGGCATCATCAAGCCCGCCGCTCGCGTCGTCACGGCCGAGCAGCAGCCCGAGGTGCTCGCCGAGATCGAGCGGGCCGCGGGCATCTCCGAGGCCCAGGTCTTCGCCGAGCCCACCGACTTCGCGGTCACGGACAACCAGCTCGCGGTCGGCGGTCGGCTCATCACCGTGCGCGGCATCGCGGGCAAGTACGAAGACCTCCTCCTGCCGCTCGACGGTGAGTACCAGGCTCACAACGCGGCGGTCGCTCTCGCAGCCGTCGAAGCCTTCTTCGGCGCGAACCGGAGCCTGAACGACGAGCTCGTGGAAGCTGCGTTCGGCGAGGTGACGTCCCCCGGCCGACTCGAGCGCATCGGTGTCACGCCCCCCATGCTCATCGACGCCGCCCACAATCCCCACGGCGCGGAGGCGCTCGCGCGAGCGGTGACCGAGTCGTTCGACTTCTCGCGGGTCGTCGTGGTCCTCGGCGTGCTCGAGGACAAGGACGCCGCCGGCATCATCCGAGCACTGCAGCCCATCGCCGAGCGCTTCGTGGTCACGCAGTCCGACTCGGTGCGTGCCATCGACGCCGAATCGCTCGGCGACATCGTGCGCGACGTCACGGGCAGCGAACCCGAGGTTCTCGAGCGTGCCGAGGACGCCATCGAGCGCGCCCGCGAGGTCGCCCTCGACCTCCTCGCAGATGGCGCGGACGAGGGCATGAACGCGGCGGTCCTGATCACAGGCTCCGTCACGCTCATCGGCACGGCGCTGACCCTGTCGCGCGACGAAGGCTGGGCGCAGGAGTCGTGAGTCCGCGGAACCGAACCCGCCTCCCTCGCCAGCGCAGCATCCGCGAGGTCATCGGCTCCATCTTCCTGGGCTTCGAGCTCTTCGTCGTCTTCCTGGGCACACTCCTCATCTTCGGGATGCGGGTGCTCGACCCCGTCCCCGCGTTTGTGCTCGGGGCTGCCTTCGGCGCGCTCATCCTCGTGACCATCAGGTTCCTCCGCCACGAGTGGGGGATCTGGCTCGGATGGGCGGTGCAGGTGCTGCTCGTCGCCGCCGGCTTCCTCCACCCCGGTATGTTCGTCGTCGGGGCGCTGTTCCTCGCCTCCTGGACGTACTTCATGTGGAAGGGCGGCCAGATCGACCGGCAGCGTGCCCCGATCATCGCCGAGTACAACCGTCGCCTCGCGGCGGGAGAGATCGGCATCGACGGGCAGCCCATCGACCAGACCGACACACCGAGCAGCTGACGCGGGCTCACATCCACCGACCTGGCCCTCACGGGCAGACCACCACGACCAACGGAGGAATCATGGCAACCATCGAAGAGACGCTTGTGCTCGTCAAGCCGGACGGCGTCCAGCGCGGCCTCACGGGCGAAGTGCTCCGCCGCATCGAGACGAAGGGCTACTCGCTCGTCGACATCCGCCTCGTGCACGCCGACCGCGCAATCCTGGCCGCGCACTACGCCGAGCACGAGGGCAAGCCGTTCTACGAGGGGCTCCTCGAGTTCATGCAGTCGGGACCGACGGTCGCGATCCGCGTCGCGGGCCACCGTGTCATCGAGGGCTTCCGCTCGCTGGCGGGCACCACCGACCCCACGACGGCCGCACCCGGCACGATTCGCGGCGACCTCGGACGCGACTGGGATGCCGGCGTGCTGCTGAACATCGTCCATGGGTCCGACTCCGTCGAGTCGGCAGAGCGCGAGCTCGGCATCTGGTTCGCAGCCTGACCGACTCGGGTTGCAAGGCGGCGGAGTCGTAGGCTTCGCAGTACGCGGACCGGCAGGTCCGAGACGAGTGATTTCGGGGGCGAGACACGGATGAAGGCTGGGCGATGGCCGTCAGCGACGGCGCACAGTGAGCGGCTCGACGAGCTGGCCGCGGCATGGCGCGTCGCGCTGCGCGACGAGCTGCCGGCCGCCGTGCGCCTCCGCCAGGAGCTGCACGCGAACCCCAGGCTCTCGGGCGACGAGAACGAGACCGCCGCCCGTCTCGAGAGCGAGCTCGGCGACCGGGTCGCGATGCATCGCATCGCCGACTCGGGGCGCATCGGGCGGCTCGGCCCGAGCGCGGGAGGTGCGGTGGGGGTCCGCGCGGAACTGGATGCGCTGCCCCTGACCGAGCTCACCGGCGTTCCCTTCGCCTCGGCCAACGGGGCGATGCACGCGTGCGGCCACGACGTCCATCAGGCGGCGCTGGTCGCGTTCATCCGTGCCGCCGACCACCTGGAGCTGCCCGTCGGTCTTGTGCCGATCCTCCAACCGCGGGAGGAGACCTATCCGTCTGGGGCGCATCAGATCGTCGAGGAGGGTGGGCTCGAGCGGTTCCAGGTCGAGCACGTCATCGGCGCACACGTGCACCCGGGCGTCCCGCGAGGTGCCATCGCGATCGGCGGCGGCTACATCAACGCGGCCGCTGACGAGATCGAGATCTCACTCCAGGGGCGCGGCGGCCACGGTGCGTACCCGCACCAGGCAGCTGATCCCGTCGCGGCGATCGCCCAGATCGCCCTCGGCCTCCCGGAGGTCGTCCGTCGCACCATCTCCCCGATGAACCCGGCCGTGATCAGCGTCGGCACGCTGAGCGCGGGGGAGGGCGCCGCGAACGTGCTGCCCTCGAGCGCGCGGCTGCTCGCGTCCATGCGCACCACCGCCCCGAAAGACCGTGAGCTGCTCTTCGCAGCGGTGCAGCATCTCGCGGTGCGCACGGCGGAGGCCTACGGGACCGAGGCTGTCGTCCACATGCACCAGAACATGCCGGTGCTCATCAACGACTCCCACCTGGCCTCCGACGCCGACGACTGGCTCGCGCGGCTCGGCGTCGACGGTGCCGAGCCCATGCGCTCGCTCGGCGGCGATGACTTCTCGTACTACTGCGACGAGGTGCCGTCGATCATGTGCTTCGCCGGCGTCGAGACGGCTGGGCTTCCCGGTCCAGACGGTGCGTACGCCCCGACGCTGCACCACCCGCGTTTCCTCCCGACGGAAGACGCGGTGGGGCTCGTGGCCAGCGCATTCCTCGCCGGATACTGCGCGGCCGCCGAGCGCATCCTCGGCATCGCCCACCACAGGCGTGCGCTTCCCTGACGATCGGCCCACAGCCGAATCAGGGCCCGGAAGCGTCGGCCGTGCGATACTGGGATCGTCGACCGGGCAGAGTCCCACGGCACCCGAAGTTTTTCAGGCACGCGCCACGAGCAGAGCAACGCTCCGTCGCACGCGCCGGAGGCAGTATCGCCGCAACCGCGGCACAGCACGAACAACATTTCCGCCGAACGGGCGGAGACCATTTTCGGTGAGGATGCGTGGCATCCTCATCGCCCGGAGGGGTGGGCGCACGCTTTGCGCCACGCCGGAGTAGGAGCACACCAGAAATGGTGACCACAAACGAATCAGACCAGAACAGCAACACGGAGTCGGCGAGCGGCCAGGACCAGCTCGACGCGGACCTCCGCCAGGAGTCCGCCCAGGCGGTGGAAGAGCAGACCGAGGAACAGGGGTCCGGGGAAGACACGACTTCGCCCATCCCCGCCGTCATCTCGTCGACGACGCTGTTCTTCCTGCAGCCCGATCTGCCACCGGTCCTGGAGCGCGCACCGCGCGAGGACCGCAGCCGGACGCGACGACAGGACGACGAGCCGTACGAGCGTCCGGAGCGCAGCGACCGCGCCGACCGCTACGACCGCCAGGAGTCGAGCGACCGCTCGGATCGCGGAGACCGCTCGGACCGAGGAGACCGTGGAGACCGTTCACGCGAGTCCTCACGTGACGACCGCCGGCAGGCATCCGCCGAGCGCTCGCAGTCGACGACCCGTCGCCGTCAGCCGCGCGAGGAGCAGCAGGCCGAAGAGCCGGTGCTCATCACGGAACCGCAGAAGATCAAGGGCTCGACGCGTCTCGAGGCAAAGCGCCAGCGGCGTCGCGAGGGCCGCGAGAGCGGTCGCCGTCGCCAAGTCGTCACCGAGTCCGAGTTCCTCGCCCGGCGCGAGTCCGTCGACCGCGTCATGCTCGTCCGTGCCAAGGACGACCGCGTGCAGATCGGCGTGCTCGAGGACAAGGTCCTCGTCGAGCACTACGTCGCCCGCTCGCAGGAGTCGTCCCTCATCGGGAACGTCTACCTCGGCCGCGTCCAGAACGTGCTGCCGAGCATGGAAGCCGCCTTCATCGACATCGGTCGCGGGCGCAACGCCGTCCTCTACTCCGGAGAGGTCGACTGGGCCGCCGCGGAGGTCGGCGGCAAGTCGCGTCGCATCGAGAACGCCCTCAAGCCAGGCGACCGCGTGCTCGTCCAGGTCACCAAGGACCCGATCGGCCACAAGGGCGCGCGCCTCACGAGCCAGGTCTCGCTTCCCGGCCGCTACCTCGTCTACGTCCCCGGCAACTCGATGAACGGCATCTCACGCAAGCTGCCGGACACGGAGCGCGCTCGCCTCAAGAAGATCCTGAAGGAGACCCTGCCGGCAGGCGTCGGCGTCATCGTGCGCACCGCCGCCGAGGGGGCGACTCAGGACCAGCTCGAGCGCGACGTCAACCGACTCACGGCACAGTGGGCCGACATCTCCTCCCGCATCGAGGCAGGCCCAGCTCCTGCGCTCCTGCACTCGGAGCCCGACCTGCTCATCAAGATCATCCGCGATGTCTTCAACGAGGACTTCCAGAAGATCGTGATCCAGGGCAGCGATGAGCTCGAGACCATCACGACCTACCTGCGCCAGGTTGCCCCTGACCTCGTCGATCGCGTCGAGGCATTCCAGGGCGGCGACGTCTTCGCCGAGTACCGCGCCACCGAGCACATCGAGAAGGCCCTCGACCGCAAGGTCTGGCTGCCCTCCGGTGGATCGCTGGTCATCGACCGCACCGAGGCCATGACGGTCGTCGACGTCAACACGGGGAAGTTCGTCGGGTCCGGCGGCAACCTCGAGGAGACAGTCACGAAGAACAACCTCGAGGCCGCCGAAGAGGTGGTGCGTCAGCTGCGTCTCCGTGACATCGGCGGCATCATCGTCGTCGACTTCATCGACATGGTGCTCGAATCGAACCGCGACCTCGTCATGCGTCGCCTCATCGAGTGCCTCAGCCGCGACCGCACGAAGCACCAGGTCGCCGAGGTCACGAGCCTCGGTCTGGTGCAGATGACCCGCAAGAAGCTGGGCCTCGGCCTGCTCGAGACGTTCAGCGAGCCGTGCGAGTCCTGCGCTGGTCGCGGTGTCATCGTGTTCCACGACCCAGTGCTCAAGCACCGCGGTGGAGCGCCCGACAGCGCCGCCAACAGCAAGAACGGCCGCAAGGGCCGCGGAGGCGGACAGCAGCGCGAGCAGCAGGGCCCTCGGGCGGTCGCAGCTCCGGCGGCGCCGTCGACGTCCACGCACGGCATCACGGACGAGCTCCGCGGGGCCCTCTCCAAGATCGCCGCATCCACCATCAACGGTCAGAAGCCGGGCGAGCACGGCGAGGAGCAGGCCGCAGATGCGCCGTCGCAGCCAGGTGCCCAGGCGCCGGCCGCCGAGGTGCGGGGTGACGAGCAGGCTGCCCAGCCGAGTGAGTCTCGTCGCTCGCGTCGTGGGCGCAGGCGTGCCAAGACGGACGCCCAGGCACCCGCGTCGACGCAGGAGCAGTCGCCGGAAGCGGCGTCTGGCGACGCGGCGCCTGTCGACCGCAACGAGGCACAGCAGTCTGACACCGACGACCGCAAGGCTCGCGCCAGCGAGAACCTCTTCGACTTCGACTCGGCCAAGAGCGCCGAGCCGGCCCAGACCACGCGCGAGGCCGACCCGGCAGCGCTGCGCGAACTCGACTCGCTGCTGGATGCACTGGTCGCCCCCGAGGGTGAGCAGCAGCAGCCAGCAGCGAGCGAAACGACCGGGGCCCCAGCCGCGGTCGAGGTGACGACACCCGCCGCCCCTGAGGAGTCTCAGGACGCGTCGGTGACGTCGGCACCGGAGGCAGTCCAGCCGGTCACGGCTGAGCCGCCGAAGGGTGCTTCGGGGCGTCCGCGCCGCCGCCGCATCACGACGCCTCCGCTCTCCGCCGAATAGGCGGCCAGAGCAGGGCGGCCGGGCGCGAGAGCGCCCACCGGGTGGGTGCGCTTGCGCGTACCGACCCTGCCGGGTAAAGTGGTTCGCTGTTGCACGTTTGCATTCGTGCTGGCATTCCCTCGCCCGGTAGCAGGGCAGAGTCAGCTCGCCGCAGCGAGCAGGGCTTCCAGAGTTTGAACACACAGCGTCCGACCTTGTCGGGCTCGGAGAAAAGGTACTGAAGTGGTATTCGCAGTTGTGCGCGCCGGTGGACGGCAGGAGAAGGTAGAGGTGGGCACTGTGCTCACCACGAACCGTGTTGTTGCCGACAAGAAGGGCAACGTCACGCTTCCGGCTGTGCTGCTCGTCGACGGTGAGACCATCACGAGTGACGCAGAGAAGCTCGCTAAGGTCACGGTGACTGCCGAGGTCCTGAACGACCTCCGTGGCCCGAAGATCGTCATCCAGAAGTACAAGAACAAGACCGGTTACAAGAAGCGTCAGGGCCACCGTCAGGAGCTCACGCGCATCAAGATCACCGACATCAAGTAAGTCGAGGAGCAGACTTCAATGGCACACAAAAAGGGAGCGAGCTCGACTCGCAACGGCCGTGACTCGAACGCTCAGCGCCTCGGCGTGAAGCGATTCGCGGGCCAGACCGTCAGCGCGGGCGAGATCCTCGTCCGTCAGCGCGGCACGCACTTCCACCCCGGCGCCCTCGTGGGCCGCGGTGGCGACGACACGCTGTTCGCCCTCTCGGCAGGCATCGTCGAGTTCGGTGCGAAGGGCCGCCGCAAGGTGGTCAACATCGTCGCTGGCGAATAGCAGCAAGCACAGTCCCTGAATATCAGGGCGGTGTCAGGATGAGGGGCGGGCCACGGTCCGCCCCTCATCCGTATTTTCAGGACCAATCGTTCTACAGGAGCTCTTCATGGCCACCTTCGTCGACCAGGTGACGCTGTATCTGCGCGCTGGAGAGGGTGGCAACGGCTGCGTCTCCGTCAAGCGCGAGAAGTTCAAGCCACTCGCCGGCCCCGATGGCGGTGACGGTGGCAACGGCGGAAGCATCACGTTCTTCGCCGACCCGCAGGAGACGACGCTGCTGTCGTACCACCACAAGCCCCACCGCTCGAGTGACAAGGGCGGCTTCGGCATGGGCGACTGGCGGAACGGCTACACGGGTCAGCCGCTCGACCTCCCCGTTCCCGTCGGCACGGTTGTCCGTGACGCGGACGGGGTCGAGCTCGCCGATCTCTCGGAGCCCGGCATGCGCTACGTCGCGGCCGAGGGCGGCCAGGGCGGCCTGGGGAATGCATCGCTCGCGAACACCAAGCGCAAGGCTCCCGGCTTCGCGTTGCTGGGCACGCCCGGCGAGGAGCTGCAGGTGCAGCTCGAGCTCAAGATCGTCGCTGATGTGGCCTTCGTCGGCTACCCGTCGGCCGGCAAGTCGAGCCTGATCGCGGCCATGTCGGCCGCCAAGCCGAAGATCGCCGACTACCCCTTCACGACCCTCCACCCCAACCTCGGCGTCGTGCAGGCGGCCCAGTACCGCTACACGGTCGCCGACGTCCCCGGGCTCATCGAGGGCGCGAGCGAGGGCAAGGGCCTTGGCCTCGACTTCCTGAGGCACGTCGAGCGGTGCTCTGCGCTCTTGCACGTGCTCGACTGCGGAACGCTCGATCCGGGTCGCGACCCGATCAGTGACCTCGATGTCATCCTCGAGGAGCTGCGCAGCTACCCGGTGCCCGAGGGGCAGACGCCCCTGCTCGAGCGCCCCCAGCTCATCGCGCTGAACAAGATCGACCTGCCGGACGGCCGCGAACTCGCGGACTTCGTCCGTCCCGAGCTCGAGGAGCGCGGCTACCGTGTCTTCGAGATCTCCACGGTCAGCCACGAAGGGCTGAAGGAGCTCTCCTTCGCGCTCGGTGAGCTCATCGAACGCGACCGCGAGGCGAAGCTGGCCGAGCTGGCCATCAAGCCGCGCATCGTGCTCCGCCCGCGCCCCGTCGACGAGAAGGACTTCGAGATCCGCGTCGAGGGTGGAACGCACGGCAACACCTACCGCATCCTGGGCGAGAAGCCGCAGCGCTGGGTCGCGCAGACCGACTTCGCCAACGATGAGGCGATCGGCTACCTCGCCGACCGTCTCAACAAGATCGGCGTCGAGGATGCCCTCTTCAAGGCGGGGGCCGTCGCCGGGTCCGCGGTGATCATCGGACCTGGCTCGCAGGGCATCGTCTTCGACTGGGAGCCCACGCTCACGAGCGCGGCCGAGCTGACCGTCTCGCCCCGTGGCACGGACAGTCGCCTCGAGGAGAACGCTCGCACGACGACACGCGAGCGTCGCGAGGGCTACTACGAGCGGATGGACGGCAAGGCCGCGGCCCGCGCCGAGCTCGAGCGTGAGCGTGAGGGCGGCGTATGGAAGGTCGACGAGTGACCCTTCGAACATGGGTAGGATGGACGGCATGATCGAGCTGATTCCTGCCGTGCTTGCCAACGCTGTGCTAGCTGAAGAGGGGCACCACGTCGTCAACGAGCTGGCGATGCCCCCGATCATGTTCGGCGTCGTCACGCTCGTCACCTTCGTGGTCCTCATCGCCGTGACGTACGCGTTCCGGAACACGTGGCACAGCCACCCGGTCGACTCGAAGGTCGTGCCGTACGAGCCGTTCAACCACGCTGGTGTCATCGAAGCCGGTTCGGTCCACTCGAAGCACTAGCGCGAAGAGCCGCGCCGCCCCCATGCCTCATACCGTCGAGACCTCCCCTGCAGCCGCGCGCCGTCGTGTCGGCATCATGGGTGGCACCTTCGACCCCATCCACCACGGGCACCTCGTGGCGGCGAGCGAGGCGGCGGCGCACTTCGAGCTGGATGAGGTGCTCTTCGTGCCGACGGGAAAGCCCTCGCACAAGTCGCACGTGACGCCCGTCGAGCACCGCTACCTCATGACGGTCATCGCGACGGCCTCGAACCCGCGCTTTAAGGTCAGTCGAGTGGACGTCGACCGCGACGGTCCCACGTACACGATCGACACGCTCCGCGACGTGCAGCGCCTCCGTCCTGATGCGGACCTCTACTTCATCACGGGAGCCGATGCCATCACGCAGATCCTCGGCTGGAAGAACTCGCTCGAGCTCTTCGAGCTCGCGCAGTTCGTCGCCGTCTCTCGACCCGGTCACGAGCTGCGAACCGACGGGATCCCGGCAGACAAGGTCGCCGTCCTCCAGATTCCCGCGCTGGCGATCTCCTCGACCGACATCAGGGAGCGCGCCTACGAGGAGAAACCGGTCTGGTACCTGGTCCCGGACGGCGTCGTGCAGTACATGGCGAAGCACCGGCTGTACACGGCTGAAGAGATTGATGCGATATGAGTGACGCCCCACTGACCCGCCGCGAGCTGCGAGAGCTCGAACGGCGCCGCGAGAAGGGCGAGGAGACGCCGCTGCCGAACCGCACGCCGACCGTCTCGGTCGACGCGGGAGTTCCGAGCGCTGACGTGTCGAGCGCTGATGCCACGAGCGCTGACGCTCCAGGGCAGCCCTCAGCGCCCGCTCCCGCATCCGGTGTCGCCCTCGAGGCTCCTCTGCAGATCGACGGGCTCTCGCCTGAGCGGCCCATCGAGACCGCTGATACGGCGGAGCCCGCGGAGCTGCCCGGCGACTCGTTCAACCGCAGCCCGGCAGCCGTCGAGCAGGAAGCCCAGGAAGACGGCACGAGCGGCGACTACTTCCGTCGCCTCGTGATGGCGAGCCACTCCACAGACGAGACTCCGACGGGCATGATCGTCATGCCTGAGATGAGCTCGCCAGACATCACGGGTGCCCTCAGCGGCGCCGGTGACCTCATGGTGACGGGCAAGATGCAGGTCTCCCGCGAGCTCTCCAACTTCGGCACGCTCACCAGCGGCCTCGACTCGCCCGAGATCGACCGGGACGACGACGGCGACGAGCCGCAGCAGACCAGAGTCGTCGAAGAGCACACGCCGGTCGCTGCCAGTCGCGCGGTCCGCGAGCCGGGAATGCCGCTCGCGCCTCGTCGCGGACACGGCATCCGCCTCTCGATCTGGGCCGTCGTCAGCGGGATCGCCGTCGCTGTGGCTGGCGTTGTCGCCGTGATCCTGGGTATCGTTCAGGGTTGGTTCTGATCAGCTGGCGAGCGCATCGCCTCTCGGACACCACGATGAGCTCTCAAGGGCTCTCTATGAAAGGGACCGAATGACCGCGAGTACGCGAGCAATCGAACTGGCACACGTCGCAGCGAAGGCTGCCGACACGAGACTCGGCTTCGACATCGTCGCCCTGGACGTCTCGAACAACATGCCGCTCACGGATATATTCCTGCTCGTCTCCGGCCGAAACGAGCGCATGGTGCTGTCCATCGCCGACGAGATCGAAGACGCGATGCGCGACATCGGGCAGCGCACGCTGCGCCGTGAGGGTCGCCGCGAGGGCCGTTGGGTGCTCCTCGACTTCAACGACATCGTCGTGCACGTCTTCCACGAGGAGGAGCGCATGTTCTACGGGCTCGAGCGCCTGTGGAACGACGCCCCCGTCGTGAAGCTCGACATCGGCGCCGACGACGCGGAATCCGCGGACTCGGCTCCGGAAGCACAGAGCTGACCGGCGTGACCACCCGCAGGTCCCCGGGGGGATGGGCATGGCTCGTCGTCACCGGCTTGCTGGCGGGCTTCCTCTCCGGCCTCTTCGGCGTCGGTGGGGGCATCCTCATCGTGCCGGCCCTCATCTACCTGGTGCGACTCGACCCACGCCTGGCAGCGGGCACCTCGCTTCTCGCGATCCTGCCGTCGGCGATCGTCGGCGTCGTGACGTACGCGATCGGCGGCCACGTCGATCTGCTCCTCGCCCTGCTGCTGGCGGCGGGTGCGATCGTCGGGGCGCCGATCGGGTCCTGGCTCCTGCAGAAGGTCTCGAAGCGCACCCTGCAGTGGTCGTTCATCGCCTTCATCGTCGTCGTCATCATCTCCCTCTTCCTGGTCGTGCCCTCGAGGGACGCCGCCGTTCATATCGACGTCCTCGGGGGAGTGCTGCTCGTCGTCCTCGGTCTCTGCACGGGTGTGCTCTCCGGGTTGCTCGGCATCGGCGGCGGCGTTGTCGTCGTCCCGATGCTGGTCGTGCTGTTCGGGTCCAGTGACCTGCTGGCGAAGGGCAGCTCGCTGCTCATGATGATTCCGACGGCGATCTCCGGCACGATCAGCAACCTCCGCCGCAAGAATGTCGACGTGGGTGCTGGCCTCGCCGTCGGTGGGTCGGCCTGCCTGACCACGACCCTCGGAGGGTTGAGCGCTGCGGCCATCTCGCCATCGCTCGCGAACATCCTCTTCGCCGTGTTCCTCGCGGCGACCGCCATTCGCATGGGGATCGACGCGTGGCCACGCCGTCGCGCGCAGTAGCGACACGCGCCGGCCGCCTCGATTTGGTACGCCTCAGGTTCTGAGCTATTATTTTCGAGTTCCCGGAAACGGGTGCGGGTCTGTGGCGCAGCTGGTAGCGCACCTGCATGGCATGCAGGGGGTCAGGGGTTCGAATCCCCTCAGATCCACCAAGAAGCCCCGGTCAGCACGCGCTGACCGGGGCTTTCTCGATCGCGCTGCGGGCGTACGTGCTCCTCTCCCCGAACTGGCGACGTCGGCATGGGGCAGGATGTCCGCATGGCGAGACGCATAACGAGCGACAACGCGCGCGCGAACTGGAGCGCGCTGATCGCGACACCCTTCGCAGCGGCCTTCTACATCTTCGTGGCGAGCAGGCTCGGGGTCGAGATCGGCGACTCCGTGCGCTACCTGGTGAGCATCTTCATCGTCTTCTGGCCCCTGTTCGGTGCGGTCTACCTGGTCTGGACGCACCTGGCGTACCGCAACGCGGATGCCGTGCAGCTGCGGGTGGCGTCCCGACAGGAGCGCATCACCAAGCGTCGATGGTGGCATCGGCTTGTCGGCTACGGGGGAGCGACCGACTGGACGACCGCCGGCGCCATGGTCGCCGTCGCTCTGACGATCGCGATCGCGCAGGAACCCGCCTTCCGGGACCAGACGATCTTCGTGGTGCTCGGGCTCGCGACGGTGGCCGCGTCGTGGGCGCTCATGGTCTACGCCTTCGCGCTCGAGTACCTGCGCCTGGACGCGACAGCAGCGACGGCGCCGGCGGTCGGGCTCGAGGGCGCATCCGCCCCCGAGCAGGAGCGGGCGAGTCGCCCGGAGATCGTGTTCCCGTTCGAGGAGGAGCCGCGGTTCGGCGACTATCTGACGCTCGCCGTGCTGATGTCGACGATGGCCGCGACCGCCTCGGCAGAGATCACGTCCCGCCGAGGCTGGCGGATCGCGCGCACGAACGTCGTGCTGGCGTTCTCGTTCAACTCGGTCATCGTCGCGATGATGGTGTCGGTGCTCTTCGGCGGCCTCACGAGCTAGCTGCTCGGCAGGATGACGAGGTTGCCGACCTTGCGACCGGAGTCGACGACGGCGTAGGCGTCCTGGATGCTCTCGAGGCCGCCTGCGACGCTCGTCACGGGGTCGAGGGCGCCGGTTGCGGTGAGCGTCAGGAGCTCCATGATGTCGGCCGTGCGCTCGGGAATGGGCCCGGCGATGACGTTGCCGCGTGCGGTGACCGTGTCTGCGAGGCCCGCGACGGCGAGGATGAGTCGTCCCGTGGGGGAGAGCAGCTGCCGGCCCGACCGCCTGCTGAGGTTCCCGACGGTGTCGAGGACGACGTCGTACCGCGCATCGAGGTCTTCGACGGGCGTGACGGCGTAGTCCACGTGCTCGTCGGCGCCGAGGCGCAGCGCGAAGCTCCGGTTCCGCGCGCTCGAGACGGCAGTTATGTGCGCGCCGAGGGCCTTCGCGAGCTGCACGGCGCTCGAGCCGACTGCGCCAGAGGCTCCGTTGATGAGGACGCGTTCGCCGGGTTGGAGGTGGGCGCGCTCGCGCAGGAACTGGAGGGCGGTGCCGCCCCCGAACAGCAGGCCGGCCGCATCCTCGAACGACACCTGCTCGGGGAGGCGGGCGAGGCGCGCGATGGGAACCCGGGCCAGCTCTGCGTGCCCGCCCAGTCCGCCGCCGATCATGGCGGCGACCCTCGTGCCCGGCGGGAAGCTGCTGCCCGTCGCGCCCGTCGATTCGACGGTGCCCGCCACGGCGATCCCGAGCACCTTCTTGCGCGGCCCGCTGACCCCGATACCAAGGCGCGCCAGCATCCCGAAGCCGGCGGGAAAACGCCCGGCGCGCATTCGCGCATCTCCGGAGGTCACGGCAGCGGCTTCCACTCGGACGACGACCTCGCCCGTGCGGGGTGTCGGGTTCGGAACCTCGGTGATGACGACGGCCTCTGGTGGTCCGTACCTGGTGACGACTGCAGCTCTCATGAGATCCCTTACGCCTGTAAGTCTGATGATCTCAGAGTAGCCTTACGGATGTAAGCCTGCAAGGAGGAGAAATGGCAGACCGTCAACCGCTGAGCAGGACGCGCATCCTCGACGCCGCGGTGCGCGTCGCTGATGGAGGCGGGCTCGCCGCCGTCAGCATGCGCAGTGTGGCGCGTGAGGCTGGAGTCGAGGCCATGTCGCTCTACCACCACGTGGCGAACAAGCAGGCTGTCCTCGACGCGCTGGCAGGGTGGGCATTCGAGCAGATTCCCCTGCCACCTGGCGGCGGGGACTGGCGAGCCGAGATGGGTGCAAGGGCGCGCGCAGCTCGCGAGGTGCTCGGCGCACATCCCTGGGCGCTCGGCCTCCTCGAGTCCCGTTCGAACCCGGCGGTGGCGGTGCTCGCCCACCACGACGCGACGCTCGGCTCGCTGCGCGCCGGCGGGTTCTCGGTGCTGCTGGCCTCACATGCCTACTCGCTGCTCGATGCGTACGTCTTCGGGTTCGTGCTCACCGAGCAGAACCTGCCGTTCGAGCAGGGCCAGAACGCGGAGGAGTTCGTCGCAGCGATGGAGCTCCCCGCCGACGAGTTCCCGCACCTCGCGGAGCTCGTCGGCGAACGCATCATCGGTGGTGCGTACGACATCGCTGACGAGTTCGACGTCGGCCTCGAGATGATCCTCGACCAGCTCGAGACGAGGCTGGCCCTCGAGCGGGGCGCGTGAACGGCGTCAGCGGACGACGCGAAAGCCCTCGA
This sequence comes from Pseudoclavibacter sp. JAI123, assembly GCF_013409665.1. Taxonomy (NCBI): domain Bacteria; kingdom Bacillati; phylum Actinomycetota; class Actinomycetes; order Micrococcales; family Microbacteriaceae; genus Pseudoclavibacter; species Pseudoclavibacter sp. JAI123. The sequence goes on from NZ_JACCCM010000002.1 coordinate 546,203, forward strand.
TGCCCTTCGGGGTGCGCTCGGAGACACGCGAGGAGGTGACCTCTGCAAATTGCGGCCCCTCCGCCATCCACGCGAGCAGCGCGTCGACCTGGCTCTCCTCACCCTCGAGCTCGGCTTCGACCCGGCCGTCGTGCAGGTTGCGCACCCAGCCGCTCACACCGAGGCGCTCAGCCTCCTGCGCGGCGCTGAAGCGGTAGCCGACGCCCTGCACGTTCCCGGACACGATCACGTTGACTCTCCGCATGGGCACATTCTGCTCCGGCGACGGCGGGTACGGGAAGAAGCCCGCCCGGGCTCGCACCGAGACACAGGTTTCTCTCACCTGGGGAACCTCCGGCTGCCGCGGGCAGTGGGGACGAGGCCTTCCGGAGGCGGAGCGTCTGCGGAGGCAGGCGCAGCGTCTCACGTGAGGTGGGAGAGCTCGCCCTCGTCGTAGCCGGTGTCGGGCAGGCAGCCGAGTTCCGTCAGCAGCTCCGGCATCGTCCAGAGGCGCACCTCCTGCGGGCGGTTCGTCGCGACCGCGGCTCTTGCGCTGCCTCGTACCGCGAGCATCCGAACGCTGACGGGCGATGGGGTCGGTGCGGCAGGATCACCGGGGCCACGAGAACCGGCGGAGCTGGGGGAGGGGGCGCCGTGCACGCGGTGCCAGCCGGCGTGCTGCGGGTCCGGATGCGCGTCGACGCGCAGCGAGGCGGGCTCGGTCCGCAGGCCGGTGCCGGAGACCTTCAGCGCCGCCTCCTTGGCGGTCCAGGTGCCGATACGGGCGGCGACACCCGACGGCTGGCCGGCATCGCTGACGACCCGCGCGCGTTCGTCAGGGTGCAGCGCATACGCATCAAACCCGGCCCACAGCTGCCGCGGAACGGTCTCGATGTCGACGCCGATCGCATCCGCTGGGTCCGCGATCGCGACGAGCACCCGTCCAGCGCTCGTCGAGGAGCTCAGGGCCAGGTCGGCGCTGCGCGGCTGCCCGTGCGCTCGACCGCAGTCGGGGCAGAGGCGCAGGATCTCGAGCTCGCTCGCCTGCTCGAGCGGCAGGCCACGCCCCCAGGCCGCGAGCAGCCGGAGCGCGGCGCGTCCCGCGAGCGTTCGCCGGCGCAGCTCCTCGCTGCGCCTGGCGCTCGCCGTGACGCGGTCGTCCTCGCTCGCGCACTGCGACGCGGCGTCGAGCACCTCGTCGATGCCAGCGGCGAGCACGGCGATCATCGGCGGCTGATGCGGCGGTACTGCCACACGGCGATCGGCGCGAAGATCGCGATGATGGCGACGCTGCAGAGGAACGCATACAGCACGGCGTTCTCGGCCGGCCATCCGCCGGCGGCCGTGAAGCCGCTCGGAGCCGCGTTCCCGAAGAGCTCTCGCACGGCGCTTGCCACCGCGGTCACCGGGTTCCACTCGGCGAAGGCGCGAAGAGGACCGGGAAGCATGTCGGCCGAGACGAAGGCGCCCGAGATGAAGCAGACGGGGAAGAGCCAGAGGAGGCCGAGGCTCTGCGCGACCTCGACGCTCTTGGCGGTCAGTGCGATCGTCGCGCCGATCCAGGAGGTCGCGAAGGCGAACAGCAGGAGCAGCCCGAACGCGAGGAGCACCTCGAGTGGGCCGGATTCGACGCGCCAGCCGATCGCGAGTCCGCAGGTCAGGATCACGGCGATCGAGATGATGCTCGTGACGAGGTCGGAGCTCGTCCGGCCCAGGATGACGCCAACGCGTGACATGGGCAGCGTGCGGAGCCGGTCGATGAGGCCCGACTGGAGGTCCTTCGCGAGGTAGACGGCCGTGAACGAGGAGTTGAAGGTGAGCGTCTGCGCGAGGATGCCGCCGATGAGGAACTGCCGATAGTCGGCTCCGCCGAGCGCCCCGCCGAAGACGAACGCGAGGATGAGCACGAAGATGATGGGCTGCGCGATGCCGGTGACCAGCGCCCCCGGCGTGCGCTGGACGTTGAGGACGTTCCGACGGGCGACGATGCCGCCGTCGCGGAATGCTGCGGTGATGGCGCTCATGCGGTGACCGCCTCTCGCTCGTCGTGCGCGGTCGCATCCTCGGCCGGTTCATCCGGCCGCTGGCCCGTGATCTGGAGGAACACCTCATCCAGCGTGGGCTGCCGGAGAGCGGCCTCGCTCGTGGCGATGTCGGCGTCCTCGAGCGCACGCAGGACCGTGGACAGGTCGTGGCTGCCACGCGGTGCCTTGGCGGTGATGCGCACGCCACGGTCGTCGATGGACGCTCCGCCGCTGACCGTCGTGATGAGGTCGAGCGCGCGGTGTCCATCCTCGGACGATTCGAGGACGAGGTCGATCGACGCCCCGCCGGCTCGGGCCTTGAGCTGGGCGGCCGTGCCCTCCGCGACGATGCTGCCTGCGTCGATGACGGAGATGGAGTCGGCGAGCTGGTCGGCCTCTTCCAGGTACTGCGTGGTGAGGAGCACGGTCGTCCCCGCCGTGGCGAGGGTCTGGATGGCGTCCCAGGTGTCGCGGCGCCCGCGGGGGTCGAGGCCGGTGGTCGGCTCGTCGAGGATCACGACGGGCGGTCGGGCGACGATCGCACCCGCCAGGTCGAGGCGCCGGCGCATGCCGCCGGAGTACTCGCCGGCCCGCTTCTTCGCCGGCAGGTCGTCGAGCCGGAAGTCGCGGAGCAGCTCGTGGGCCCTGGCGCGGGCGTCTCGCCTGCGCATGCCGTAGAGCTGGCCGACCATCGTCAGGTTCTCGACTCCGGTGAGCTTCTCGTCGACGGCCGCGTACTGCCCGGAGACCCCGATGCTGCGGCGGACGTCCTGGGCCTCATGCCGCACCGAGTGGCCGGCCACCTCGACGTCGCCCGCATCGGGGTCGAGCAGCGTCGTGACGACGCGCACGGTGGTGGTCTTGCCGGCGCCGTTCGGTCCGAGGAGCGCGTGCACGGAGCCGGCGGGGATCTCGAGGTCGACGCCGTCGAGCGCGGTGAAGTCGCCGAAGCGCTTGCGCAGGCCGCGAATCGAGATCACGAGACCGCCAGGTCGCGCTCGCGGACCGGCGTGATGTCTCGCCAGTTCTCGGTCACGTAGTCGAGGCAGGCCTGCTTCGGGGCCGGTCCGTAGACCACGACCCACCCTGCGGGGACGTCGGCGAAGTCTGGCCACAGGGAGTGCTGCTGCAGATCGTTGACAAGAACTCGGAACTCTGCGGATGTGTCATCGAACGGATTGGTCAAGATGTTCCCTTCTCTCGTCACGCGGGGGTTCCTGATGGAGGTGGCGCGAATGGTTCTCCAAGTGCTTCGGAGCCCGTTCGCTATCGGTTGGGGAATAGCGCGTGTGAATCCGACATGAGGCGGTCGAGCTCCGGAGCGACCTCGCCGAGCGCTGATTCGTCGAGGAGCGCGGAGTGGCGCGCGTGGACTGGGCTCGAGGTCACCGTGCCGGTGGTGTGCGGTGCCCAGGCGTCGGGTCCTGGGCGGTCGGCCGGGACATCGACGCTCGCCTCGAACACGTGCAGGTCACCGTCGAAGGTCGGCACGGGCGTCGTGTCGAGGAGGGCGCCCACGCGCAGGAAGCCGCGCACCATCCGCTCGATACTTGCCGAAGGGATGTCCGCGAGCGGGTTGCCTGCCTCTGCAAGCAGCGCGCGGACCGCATCCGCATCCAGCTCGTCTGCTGGCGCCTCCACCTCGTTCGCATCGAGGAAGGCACGCCACATGCGGTCGCCACCGTCGACGCCCGCGACCGAGGAGTGCTCGGTCGGGTAGGCGTCGAGGATCGCGAGGAGCGCGACCTCGTCGCCGCGGCGCTGCAGGTGGGCGGCGAGGTGCTGAGCGAGGCGGCCGCCGAACGACCAGCCGACGATCCGGTACGGGCCTGCCGGCTGCACGGTCTTCATCGCGTCCACGTACTCGTCGAGCAGCTCGGCGAGCGTGTCGTGGTCGGTCTGCTCCCCGTCGTCCGGGGCGATGCCGGGCAGCTGGAGGCCGTAGAGCGGGCGGTCGCCCTCGAGGTGTGCGAGCAGCCCGGCGAACTTCCAGGAGATCCCGCTGGCCGGGTGCACGGCGAAGAGCGGTTCCTGGGCGGCAGGGGAGCCGTCGTCGCGGGCGGGCCGCAGCGGCAGGATCGTCCGGAGGCTCTCCGCGATGTCGCCGCCTCCGGTGCTGGCGAGGGCAGCGAGCCCCTCGACGGTGGGCGCCTGGAACATGGCCTGCACGGGCAGGTCGACGCCGAGGGCCTCGTTGATGGCGCGGATGGTCGGCTGCGCCACGAACGAGTGGCCGCCGAGCGCGAAGAACGAGTCGTCTGCCCGCACGTCCTCGACGCCGAGCACCTCGGCGAAGGCCGCCGCGACCGCCAGCTCGGCCCGCGTGCTCGGCTCGCGACCGGCCCCGCCCGTCGTCTGGAACTCGGGGAGCGCATCCCGGTCGAGCTTTCCGTTCGGGGTGAGGGGGATGCGCGGGATGATCTCGAGGCCCACGGGATGCATGTAGTCGGGCACCGTGCCGCGCACGGCATCGAGCACTCGGCTCGCGAGCTGTGCTCGGGCCTCGCCGTCTGCGTCCGGGTCGCCGCCAGCGATGCCGGGGTCGCTCGGCACGATCCAGGCGCCGAGCGCGAGTTGCCCGGCCGATTCGACGGGCAGGACCACGGCGTTGGCGACGCCCGGCTGGGCGCCGATCACGCGAGCCAGCTCCTCCGGCTCCACGCGATGGCCGCGGATCTTGAGCTGGGCGTCGCTGCGGCCGAGCGACACGACTCGGCGCGGTTCGCCGTCGAGCGCATCCCGCACGACGACGAGGTCGCCCGTGCGGTACATGCGGCTGCCGTCGCGGGCGAACGGGTCGGCGACGAACCTGTCGGCGGTGGCCTCAGAACGGCCCGTGTAGCCGTGGGCGAGCTGCGTGCCGGCGAGCCAGAGCTCGCCGACGCTGCCGACGGGGCTGGGACGCAGCTGGCCGTCGAGCACGTAGCCCACGACGTCACCCGTCGTCGCCCCGAGCGAGGGGGCCGCCGTCTCACCGATATCGGCGAGCATCGAGTCGACGCCGACCTCCGTCGGGCCGTAGAGGTTCCACGCGCGAACCGTCGCTCGTCCACGCAGCCAGCTCCACAGCTCAGCGGTGATCGCCTCGCCGCCGAGCAGCATCGTGAATCCGTCCCCGTCGGGGAGGGAGTCGAGCCAGCTCTCGAGGCGGGTCTGCTTCATGAGCGCCTCGACGTAGCTCGGGGTGGTCTCCCACGCGCCGATCCGCCGGTCCGCGAACAGCTGCACAAGCGCCTCGGGGTCACGGCGCACGTCGTCGGCGACGATGTGCAGCTCGTGTCCGCTCGCGAGCCACAGGATCGGGTCCATGGCGGCGTCGAAGCCGACGCCCGTGGTGTGCGCCACGCGGATGCGACGCGTCGCCGCATCCGGCAGGAGGGTCGATCGGTGGCTGCGGAGCAGGCTCGCGAGGGCGCGGTGGGGCACCTGGACGCCCTTCGGCACACCCGTCGTCCCCGAGGTGAAGATCAGGTAGGCGGGGTCGTCGAGCGACACCTCGGGGAGACCGGCGGCCTCGTGCTCCGTGGAGCTGTCGGCGAGGAGCTCCTCGAGTCCGCCGTCGAGGATGACGGCTGGCTCTGCGGCCTCGATCATCGCGTCGACGCGCTCGCTCGGGTACTCGGGGTCGATCGGCATGGCGACGGCGCCGGCCCGCCATACGGCGAGCAGGGCGGCGGCCGTGTCGACCGAGCGCGGCAGGCGGTAGGCGACGACGTCGCCGCGGCCGACGCCGCGTCGGCGGAGCGCGCCGGCGAGCCGGTCGATGCGAGCCGTGAGGGCGCCGAAGTCGAGCGCTCCGTCTGGGGCCACGACCGCCAGTTCCGTGGGCGTGCGCGCGGCAGAGGCGGTGAAGGCGGCGAGCACCGCGCTCGGCTCGGACGTCGTGCTGGCGTCGCTCGCCTCCTGGAAGGGCCAGGCACGCAGGCGCCCTGGCGTGCCTGGCACCGGGATCGCCTCGAGGGGCGCATCCGGCGTCTCGGTGGCCGCCGCGAGGTAGGCGAGGAGCCGCTCGACGAGGCCGCCGGCCGCGGCTGCGCTGAAGAGCGCCGAGTTGTACTCGAGCACGCCTGGCACGTCGGCGCCGGCCTCTGCGGTGCGCAGCGTGAAGGACAGGTCGAACTTCGCGCCGCCCGTGCTCTCCGGAGCGACCGGGGTGACGGCGACGCCTGGCAGGGCGAGGGGGAGCTCGCTGCGCTCCTCGACCGCGAGCATCGTCTGGAAGAGGGGGTGGCGTCCGAGGACACGCTCCGGGGCCATCGCCTCGACGATGCGCTCGAACGGCACCTGCTCGTGGTCGATGCCGAAGAGCGCGGCCGTGCGGGCCGCCTCGACGGCGTCGGCCAGCGTCGCCTCGTCGCCGAGCTGCACGCGGAGCGGCAGCGTGTTGACGAAGAATCCGACGAGGTCGCTGAGATCGGCGTCCTGGCGGCCGGCCGAGGGGGCCCCGATGACGAGGTCCGTGCCGGCACCGGTCCGCGCGAGGAAGCCGGCGATCGCGCCGAGCCAGCCGTGGAAGGCGCTCGCCGACCTGCCGGCCGCGACGGAGCCGAGCGCGCCCGCGACCTTCGCGGGGATGCTGAAGTCGAGCTGGCCGGCAGGCTGCGCGCTCTGCGCGGCCCGCGCGCCGTCGGCAGGGAGCTGCAGCACCGACGGGGCGCCTTCGAGGTGGGCGGTCCACGCCCCGACCTGCTCTGCTTCATCCGCTGGCGCCTCGCTCGCCCGGATCTGGCGCGCGAAGTCGGCGAACTGTGCGGGCAGCGGGCGCCGGAGCGGCACCGAGCCGCTGCGCCGTGCCGTGTAGGCCGTGGCGAGGTCGTGCGCCAGCGGCGCGAGGGAGGCGCCGTCGGTGGAGATGTGATGGAGGACGAGCTCGAGCAGCCACGAGTCGTCGCCGGCGGGAGTCAGACCTGCGCGCAGGGGAAGCTGGCTCGTCAGGTCGAAGCCGGCCGATGCGTCGACCGGCTCGTGCTGGAGCACACCGGCGGCGGGTTCGTGGATGCGTTGCACCGGAGCCCCATCGACTTCGGGGTACGTGGTGCGCAGCACCTCGTGTCTCGCGACGAGGTCGTCGACCGCGCCGGACAGCGCCTCGAGGTCCAGGTCGCCGTCGAGGCGGGCGCTGAGCACGACGTTGTAGTTACCGGATTCGGGGGCGAGCTGGTTCAGGAACCAGAGGCGCGCCTGGCCGGGCGAGAGCGGCAGGGCTTCGCCGTGGACGCGCGGGTTGGCTGCGGTCCACTCGGCGAGCGGCGGGTGCGAGCTCGGCCCACCGGTGGGGACGACCACCGGGTGCTCGCCCGTGCGGCCGAGCACGGTAAGGAGGGCGGCCGGCGTGGGGGCGTCGAAGATCGCGCGCAGGGGAGGGGCGGCACCGAAGCGCTGGCGCAGCTCACCGGCGAGCGCCACAGCGAGCAGGGAGTGCCCACCGAGCCGGAAGAAGTCGTCGTCCAGGCCGACCTCGTCGAGGCCGATGACGGCGGCGAACGCCTCGCACATGCTGTGCTCGTCGTCCGTCTTGGGCTTGCGGGAGCCCGCGACCGACTCCGGGGCGGGGAGCGCGGCGAGGTCGACCTTGCCGTTCGGGGTCAGCGGGAGCCTCTCCAGCACCGTGACGGTGGCCGGAACCATGTACTCCGGCAGCTCGGCGCGGGCGAGGGAGAGGACGGCGTCGGCATCGGCTGCCCCGGCGACCCAGGCGACGAGCCTCGCGCTGTCGGGACCTGCGGGCGCGTGGATGGTCGCGACGGCGGCCTCGACGCCCGGAGCGCGCTCGAGGCTGCGCTCGACGTCGCCGAGCTCGATGCGGTAGCCGCGGAGCTTCACCTGGTCGTCGTCGCGGTGGAGGAACTCGAGTTCGCCGGAGGGGTGGCGGCGGACGATGTCGCCGGTCCGGTAGAGGCGGGTGCCGTCTCCTGAGGGGTCGGCGATGAAGGCGCTCGCCGTCTCGGCGGTGCGTCCCAGGTAGCCGTGGGCCTCGGAGGCGCCAGCGAGGTGGAGTTCACCCGGCACGCCGTCCGGCACGTCGCGGAGGTAGCCGTCGAGCACCCGAGCGGTCACGTTGGCGACCGGGCGGCCGATGCGGACACCTCCCGGCTCGGTCAGGCGCGTCACGACGGAGTCCACCGCGAACTCGCTCGGGCCGTAGAGGTTCCAGGCCTCGATTCCGTCAGCGCTGAGCAGGGAGTCCCAGAGGTCGGGCGAGACGGCCTCGCCGCCGAGGGCGACGAGCAGCGGCGTCTCGCGTTCGGCGCTCTGCTCGAGGAGGCCGGTGCCGATGAGCTGGCGCACGTACGAGGGCGTCGTCTCGAGCACGTCGATCGAGGAACCGGACACGCGCTGCACCAGCTCGTCGGCGTTGCGCCGCGTGGCGTCGGACGCCATCACGAGGCTCGACCCCGCGGCAAGCCAGAGGATCGGGTCCCAGGCGGCGTCGAAGCCGAGGCCGGCTACGTGCAGGACGCGCGGGGGGCGCCCGCCGAGGAGCTCGCGGAGCGGGGAGATCATCGCGTGCAGGTGCTGCGCGAGGACATTGGCGAGGGCGGAGTGCGGCACCTGGACGCCCTTGGGCACACCGGTGGTGCCGGACGTGAACACGAGGTAGGCGGGCTGCTCGGGGAGCGGCAGGGCGGGGAGGTCGAGGTCCGACTCGCTGGCGCCGAGCTCGACGAGAGAGGTGGGGGCGACGGTCCGAGTCCCTGACTCGTCGGCGAGGGAGCCGAGGCGCGCCTCGTCGACCGCGACGAGCAGCACGGGGGTGCTGGCGTCGAGGATCTGCGTGATGCGGGCATCCGGGTAGTCGATGTCGACGGGCACCGCGATGGCACCGCTGCGGAGCGCGGCGAGCACGAGCGTCACGGCGTCGCCGGAGCGGGGCAGCGCGATGGCCACCCGGTCTCCGGGGCGCACGCCTGAGGCGACGAGGCCACGGGTGGCGGCGTCGATGCGCTCGCCGAGCTCGGCGAAGGTGAGAGGCTCGGTGTCGTCCTCGAGGGCCAGCTCTCCGGGGAGACGGCGGACGCTCGTGGCGAGTTCATCGAGGATCGTCCCGTCCATCGGCAGGCGCTCGCCGCGGGCCTGCGCGTCGATCCGCTGCTGGGTCGCCCGGTCGAGGGCCGGGAGATCGGAGAGGGCGAGCTCGACGGTGTCGATCATGGCGGAGAGCATGCGGTCGACGGTGTCGCGCATGCGCCCGATCGTCGATTCGTCGAAGAGCGCGAGGTCGTAGGCGAGGGCGGCCTCGAGCGGGCCTTCGTCGCCGGCGGGGGTCGAGAAGTCGAGCATGAGGTCGGTCTTGACGCCGGCGGTCGTGACCTGGCTCGGGACGGTGACGACGACCTCGCCGAGGTCGAGCTTCGCCGGCTCGGTGTTCTGGAGCGTGAGGAGCACCTGGAAGACGGGGTGGCGGTCGGCCACGCGCGGCGGCCGGAGGGCGTCGACGACCGCATCGAACGGCACGTCCTGGTGGGCGTACGACTCGGTGTTGCCCACGCGCACACGCTCGATGAGCTCGCCGAGCGTCGGGTTCCCCGCGAGCGAGGTGCGCAGCGCGACCGTGTTGACGAAGAAGCCGACGAGTCGCTCGAGCTTCGGGTCCACGCGTCCGGCCACGGGGGTGCCGACGACGATGTCCGTGCCGGCGCCGTGCTGGCCGAGCGCCGCCGCCACTGCCGCGTGCAGGACGATGAAGAGACTCGTCCGATGCTGCGCCGCGACCTCGCGGAGGGCGCGGTGGCGCTCCGCATCCAGTTCGAAGGCGAGGTGGCCGATGTCGCTCCGCCGCGCGCCGCGCTCGCGGTCTCGCGGGAGGGCGATCTCGTCGGGTGCGTCTGCCAGCGTGCGCCGCCAGAAGTCGAGCTGCGTGCTCATGGCGCTCGAGGGGTCGTCCTCTGAGCCGAGCGATTCCCGCTGCCACAGCGTGTAGTCGGCGTAGGAGACGGGGAGCGTGGGCAGCACGTCGTCGGCCGGGGCGCGCCTCTCGCCGGCGGCTGCGGCGACGTGGCTCGAGTAGGCCGCGGAGAGGTCGGCGGCGAAGGGGGCGAGCGACCAGCCGTCCGAGGCGATGTGGTGCATCGTCGCGACGAGCACGTGGTTCGTCGGCGAGGTCCGCAGGAGGACAGCGCGCAGCGGCACCTCGCGGGTCACGTCGAAGGGGCGCAGTGACTCCTGGCGGACGATGTCGTCCACCCGGTCTTCTGGCACGTCGACGGAGGTGAAGGCGGGGGCGCCGGCGTCGATCGGGAGGATGCGCTGCCTCGGCTCGCCATCGACGTAGGGGAAGACCGTGCGCAGCGGCTCGTGGCGCTCTGCGATGTCCCGGAAGGCGGCCCGGAGCGCCGCCTCGTCGAGCGTGCCATCGAGGTGCAGCACGATGGGGATGTTGTAGGCGCTGGAGCCTGGCTCGAGGCTGTTCAGGAACCACAGGCGCCGCTGGGCGAGGGAGACCTGGAGCTCGTCGCCGTGGGGCGTTGGGGCGAGGGGGAGGGCGCGGGAGGCGTCGGCGCTGTCGTCGTCGAGCGCGGCGAGCCCGGCGACGGTCGGGCGCTCGAAGACGTCGCGCACCGTGATCTGCCGGTCGAGGCGCTCCGTGAGCTGCGAGGCGAGCTTGGTGGCGAGGAGCGAGTGGCCGCCCGCGCCGAAGAAGTCCTCGTCGACGCCGATCGACTCGATGCCGAGCACCTCGGCGAAGGCCTCTGCGGTGACGCGCTCGGCGCGTGTGCGCGGCTGCTGCACGGGGTCGTTCGGGCGCTGCTCCGGGGCTGGGAGTGCCCGCCGGTCGAGCTTGCCGTTCGGGGTCATGGGCAGCTCGCTCAGCGCGAGCACGCTGCTCGGGACCATGTAGCCGGGCAGGTCGGCGGCGAGTGCGGCCTTCGTCTGCGCCGCGAGGTTCTCCTGCTGGCGCTCGCCGGTCACGTACCCCACGATGCGGGCGGATGCGCCGTCGCCCACCACGATCGCGGCGGCGGCTGAGACCCCGGGCTGCCTGCGCAGCGCGGCCTCGACCTCCGCGAGCTCGACTCGGTACCCGCGGATCTTCACCTGCTCGTCGATGCGGCCGAGGAAGCGGAGCGAGCCGCTGCGACGGCGACGGACGACGTCGCCCGTGCGGTACATCCTGGTGCCGTCCCCGGCGAACGGGTCGGCGAGGAAGCGCTCGGCGCTGAGGCCGGGCTGGCCGACGTAGCCGGACGCGACGTTGGCGCCGGCGAGGTAGAGCTCGCCGATGGCGCCGTCCGGCACCGGGGTGAGGGAGGCGTCGAGGAGGTAGTGGCGCGTGTTGCGCACCGAGCTGCCGATGTGCGGCTCCGAGCCCTGCACGATGGGCGCGATGAGGCTGTCGACGGTCGTCTCGGTGGGGCCGTAGAGGTTGAGGGCGGAGACGTCCGGCTGGGCCGCGAGCGCGTCCCAGAGGGCGGGTCCGACGGCCTCCCCGCCGAGCGCGATCTCGGTCGGGTACCTGTCCTGCTGGAAGAGTCCGCCCGCGATGAGGGCCTCGGCGAACGACGGGGTCGTCTCGATCGCGTCGATGCCGTGTTCGGCGAGGTAGGTGGCGAGGCGCTGCGGGTCGCGGCGCACGTCGTCGTCGATGAGGTGCAGCTCGTGGCCGGCGAAGAGCCAGAGCAGCGGGTCCCACGCGGCGTCGAACGAGAGGCCGGCCGTGTGGGCGACCCTCACGGGCCGGCCGAGGCGCTCTGCCGCTGGGTCGAAGATCTCGGCGCGGTGGTGCTCGAAGAGGTTGCGCAGGGCGAGGCGGTCCACGCCGACGCCCTTGGGGCGCCCGGTGCTTCCCGAGGTGAAGACGACGTAGGCGAGCTCTGAGGGGGAGACGGGTGCAAGGCCGCTCGGGTCGGCGGGTCGCTTGCGCCAGGCGATGGACGTGTCGGCGTCGATCGGCAGGGTCGCGACGCGCCAGGACGCGCCATCGGCGAGGTCGCGCTGCTCCTGGGCCTTGCTGGTCAGCAGGAGCGCGGGCGATGCGTCCTCGATCATGTTGCCGACGCGGTCGATGGGGTACTCGGGGTCGAGGGGGACGTAGACGCCACCCGCCTTGAGCACGGCGAGCACGAGCATCGGGAGGTGCTTGCTGCGCTCGATGCGCACTGCCACCGTGCGCCCTGGACCGACGCCCTCGCCGACGAGGTGGTGCGCGAGGCGCGTCGAGAGCTCGTCGAGCTCCGAGAAGGTGAGCGTGCCGTCAGCTGCGACGACCGCACGAGCCGTGTCGCGGACCGCGGCGACCTTCGAGAACGCGCGCAGCACCGATTCCTGGCCGATGGGCACGTCGTCGCCGGAGCCCTGCCCGAGGAGACCGGCGATCTCGTCCGCTCGCACCACGTTGGCGTCCGTGACGGTGGTCGTGCTCGGATCGTCGAGCACCTGCGAGAGCAGCTCGAGCATCCGCCCCGCGTGCTCGCTGAGGACCTCGGCCGTGTAGAGCTCGGCGTCGCCTTCGAGCTGGAGCGTGGGCTCGGCGGCCTCGCTCGTCAGCCCGGAGATGACGACCGACAGGTCGTGCACCGGACCGGTCGAGAGGATGGTGACGGTGCCGCGCGCGCGGCCGAACACGAGCTCGTCGATGACGGGGAGCAGGTTGACGGAGGGGCCGGCGAGGGCGTGCGTCTGCGCGACCTCCTCGACCCGGAACTGCTGGTGCGCGACGGCGCCGCGCACGGCGTTGCCGGCGTTGGCGATGACCTCGGAGAGGCTCAGCCCCGGGGCGACGTCGACGCGCAGGGGCAGGATGCTCGACAGCATGGACGGGGTCGTCTTCGCGAGCTTCCCGCGCCTCGCCGTGACGGGGAGGCCGAGCGAGACCCGGACCTGGCCGGTCATCTTCGACAGGTAGAGGGCGACCAGTCCGACTGCCGTCTTCGGCATGTCGCGACCGAGCGCGCGCAGGCGCTTGGCGTCGGCGTCGGGGATGCTCGTCGACACGCGCACGACGCGCTTGGCCGCCCGGCCGGTGGTTCCCTCGAGCCCGGTCACGACGCTGTCGTCGGCGAGCTGCTCGCGCCAGTAGTCGGCGTCGGCCGCGTGCTGATCGGAGACCGCGTACTCGTCGAGGTGGGCCAGCAGTTCGGGCAATCCGGGAAGGGGAGACGCGGTGCGCGCGGCCAGGTGCGCGATCGGGCCGGCGAGCAGGGCGCCGAGCACCCCGCGGGGGGCGCTCTTCTCGAGCCGGGTGTACGCGCCGGCGAGGTAGCGGAGGCCCACGACGGCGGAGTAGCCGTCGAGGAGCACGTGGTGCACACGCTGGAAGAGCAGCCAGCGAGCGTCCGCGACCCGGTACAGGGTCGTGCCGAGCAGCTCGCGTCCCGTCATCGGCCGCGGCGTCTCGAGCTCGCGGTCCATGCGCTCGAGGGCGACCTCGACCGCCTGCTCCTCGCCGAGCTCGCGCAGGTCCGTCACCGCGAGGAGGTCCGCGGTGGGCGACGGGCGCTCGATGATCGCGTACGGCCCGTCGCCGTCCTCGGCGAGCACGAGGCTCATCGCGTCGAGGTCGGCCACGGTCTTCGTGAACGCGATCCGCAGCAGGCGCTCGTCGAGCTGCCCTCGCAGGTCCAGGTACTGGCCGATCTGGTAGCTCGGGTTGTCGGGATCCAGCTGCTGGGCGTACCAGATGCCGAGCTGCGCCGGGGTGAGGCGCAGGCGAGCCGATTCCGCGCCGTCATCGTGCTGGCTGCTCGGGCCCCGCTGGCCCTTCTGGGTCTGCTGGCTGGTCTGCGTCTGCTGGCTGGCCTTCGTCACTGTGCGCTCCTCATAGCGGTGCCGAGGTCTCCCTCGGCACCTGGTCTCCTGCTGTGCTGCGGCGGGTCGCCGCGGCTGGCCTCCCTCAGACGGAGGCGCGGCCGCTACTGGAACTGGCCGATCTGCAGGGAGTTGAGGAGGCCGCCGAGGTCGATGAGTGGACCGTCGATGAGGGGGCCGTTGATGAGCGCGCCGCTCGCCGTCGTCGAGACGGAGCTCGCCGGTGCGAGGTCGGCTGCGCTCGCGGGGTCGGCCGTCAGGGCGACTGCGCCGAGAGAGAGGGCCGCGGCCGTGGAGAGGCTGGCGATGGTGCGCGTCGTCGTCTTCTTCATTGTCTTGCTCCTCAGTTCGCTGTGTGCCGGGTTGGTCACAAGAGTCCTTCGGAACCCATCTGGCGGCGGTTTGGCAACAATGCGAGGCCTCTCGGTCGTTTCACAGCTAGCCTGAACGCGTGTTCGACTGGCTGATAGCTATCCCCCCGCTGCTCGTTGTCCTCCTCGTGGCCGTCATCGTCACGCTCGAGAGTCTCGGCTTGCCCCTCCCTGGCGAGAGCGTGCTCATCGCCGCGGTGCTCATGAGCGTGGCAGGCACTGGGGTCGACCCGTGGCTGCTCGCCGCCGCGGCCGCCGTCGGCGCCATCGTGGGCGACTCGATCGGCTACTACATCGGCAAGCGCTGGGGAGCGCGACTGCTGCGCTACCTCTCGCAGCGGTTCCCGAAGCACTTCAGCGTCGCGCGCATCAACGCCGCCGTCGGGCTCATGCAGAAATGGGGCGCGTACGCCGTCTTCTTCGGTCGCTTCATCGCGCTGCTCCGCGTCTTCGCGGGACCCCTCGCGGGCGCCATGGCCATGCCGTACGGTCGCTTCTTCGTCGCGAACGCACTCGGTGGCGTCGCCTGGGCGGCCGGTGTCACCGCCATCACGGTCGCCCTCGGGAAGAGCGCCCTCGCGATCATCCACGCGTTCGGCTGGGCCGCGCTTGCCGTCGCCGTCGTCCTGGTCATCGTCATCGTCGCGGTCGTCGTCTACCGAGCCCGCAACCGACCTGAGGGGGCGGATGCGAGCAGCGAGACCGAGCAGGAACTCGACCTGCTCATCCCTGCCGCCCAGGATGCGCAGGAGACCGCTCCGGGAGGGGCCGCGGGTCGCGACGCCATCGGGGCGGCGGTCCGCCCACTCGTCACGTTCGCCCGTCGTGCTCCGTTCACGACCATCCTGGTCCTGGTCCTCATCGTCGGAGGCGTCGCCACCGGCGCGATGTGGCACCTGTCACGAGCGCAGCCCTGGTACGGAGACGTGGCCTTCGGCCTGCCGCCGCTCCAGGCCGGCATGTGGTGGACCCCCATCACGGGGTCGCTGCTCGGCAACGGCGCCTGGCACTACGCGCTCCTCATCGTGCAGCTGCTCATCGTGGGCGGTGTCTTCGAGTTCCGCTTCGGCTGGAAGCGAACCGCCCTGGTCTTCCTCGCCGGTCAGGCACTCGCCGTGCTCGGAACGCTCGCCATCGTCGCCGCGCTCGCCCCGACCGGGTGGGAGTGGGCGACCAGACTCGCGGGCAGCCTCGACGTGGGGGCATCCGGTGGCATCGCAGCGCTGACCGCCGCCCTCGTCTGGGTCCTCCGACCGCCATGGCGCCTGCGACTGGGTCTCGCGCTCGGGGCGCTCGTCTCCCTGCGCCTCCTCTATGTGGGCGACCTCGCGGACCTCGAGCACTTCCTGCCGGTCGCCGTCATCTTCACGATCTACGCCGTGCAGCGGCACCGCAAGACGGGCCTCGCCACGAGCACGCGCGAAGACCGCCTCATCGCCTTCACGGCGCTCATCGGCCTCGGTGCGGCGCAGGTCGTCGCTGCCCTCTTCACGCTCGACGGACCGCTCGGCAAGTCGACCGCCGAGACCGAGACCTGGGTCGGCGTCGCGATCGACGTCGTCGTGATCCTCCTCGTCGCGAACGGCATCAGGCGAGGACAGCGCTTCGCGTGGATCGTCGCCGTGGCCCTCGGCATCTTCAACCTGCTCGAGCTCGCGCTCATCGTCCTCGACGTCGCAACGTCCGGCAGCCTCGACGACGGCCTGACCATGAACTTCACGGGCTCGCTGCTCTGGGTGCTCGTCGTGCTCTTCCTCGTAGTTGCCCGCAGGTCCTTCGCCGTGCGCGTGCGCCCGTCGAAGAACTCCATCTCCGGGGACCGGCGAGGAACGGTCGAGGAAGCCCGCGAGATCCTCCCGAGAGTCGGGGGCAGCACGATCTCCTGGATGACGCTCTGGCCCCGGAACCACTACCTGATGAGCCCAAAGAAGGATGGCTACATCGCCTACCAGGAGTACTCGGGGGTCGCGCTCGCGCTCGGCGACCCGGTTGCGCCCGCGACGGAGCTGAGCGACCTCATCCACGACTTCGCCTCCCGCGCCGAGCTCGCCGGGCACACGCCGGCGTTCTTCTCAGCGACGCAGGCGACCGTGGACGCCGCCCCATCCAGCTGGCAGCGAGTTCAGGTGGCGGAGGACACGATCATCGACCTCCCCGGTCTCGAGCTCAAGGGGAAGCCCTGGCAGCCCGTCCGCTCCGCCGTCAACCGGGCCGAACGCGAAGGCATCCGCTTCAAGATGACGACCCTCGCCGAGGAGCCGTGGGCTGTGCTCGCGCAGGTGCGCGCGATCTCCGAGGACTGGGTGGGTGACAAGGGGCTGCCCGAGATGGGCTTCACCCTCGGCGGCGTCGACGAGGCACTCGACCCGGCCGTGCGGCTCGGCATCGCGATCGATGACGACGGCAGCGTGCACGGCGTCACCTCGTGGCTGCCCGTCTACGGCAGCGAGGGCGAGGTCCGCGGCTGGACGCTCGATCTCATGCGTCGACGCGACGGTGGCTTCAAGCCCGTCATGGAGTTCCTCATCATCTCGTCGGCGCTGGCCTTCCGGGATGAGGGTGCCGCCTTCGCCTCGCTGTCGGGGGCGCCACTGGCGGGGTCCGGCGAGGCCCAGGCCACGGCGCTCGACCAGGTGCTGAGCCAGGTCTCGGAGATCCTCGAGCCGCTCTACGGCTTCTCGTCCCTGCACAACTTCAAGACGAAGTTCAACCCGAGGTACGAGCCCATGTACCTGCTCTACCGGGACGAGGCCGACCTGCCGCGCATCGGCATCGGCCTGACGCGTGCGTACCTCCCGACCGCGACGACGGGTCAGCTCATCAGGGCAGGACTCGGCGCCGGCAAGTAGCGCCTGGCGTCGTTCTCGCCGAGCGTGGACGCCTCGGCGAGCCACTGTTCGCGCTTCTCGGCCGTCGAGGTCTTGACGGGGGAGAAGCGCGTGACCGCGATGGGCGAGAGGCCGATGAAGCCGAGCACGTGCGTCTTGAGCTGCCGGACTGGTGTGTTCCCCGTGAGCCGCAGGTAGGTGCCGGGGCTGTCCGCAGTCATGATGATGCGCGCGCTGCGTCCCTTGAGGAGGCCCTTGGGGAACGTGCCCGAGGCGTCATAGGCCATGCGAGGGAGCAGGAGCCTGTCGAAGAACCCCTGGAGCAGTGACGGCACGGAGCCCCACCAGACCGGGGTGACGAGCACGATCCTCGTCGCCTCCTGGATGGCGGTCCAGGCCTCCCGCAGGTCGGGCTCCAGCTCCTGCCGCTTGGTGTAGCCGAAGCGCAGGTTCTGGTCGAACGCGAGGTCTCGCACGGCGAGGATCCTGGCGTCGCCGTGCGCGTCGGCGTAGCGCGTCGCGAGCGCGGCGCAGAGGGAGTTCGGGTTGGGGTGGCCGTCGATGACGAGGGTGTGCATGGTGGCTCCTGAGCCTTGAAGTGGACAGTGTCAAGATGTGGCGAGAGCCAGCCTAGCTACAATGTTGCTCATGTCAAGATCGGATGCGCCCTATCACCACGGCAACCTCGGCCCCGTCCTCGAAGCAGCCGGCGTCGAGCTGCTGGCGCAGAAGCCGCATTCATCGATCAGCCTGCGCGAGCTGGCGCGGGAGGCTGACGTCAGCCACAACGCGCCGTACCACCACTTCGGCGACAAGACCGGGCTCTTCAAGCGGCTCGGCGAAGTGAGCATGCAGCGGCTCGTCGACCAGTTCCTGGCCGCGGATGCGCCAGGCCTCGACGCGCAGGAGCGCGCGCTTGCGCTTGGCGCCGCCTACGTCGAGTTCGCCGTCGACAACCCGCATGCGTTCACGCTGATCTACGACCCGGAGGTGTGTGTGCCAGGTTCCCCGAGCGAGACCATGGCCCCGCTCATCCGTCAGCTCGAGGACACACTCGGCGACGCGGCGGCGGGACTTGACCCCGAGGCTGGCGCTGGGCGAATCGAGGCGCGCGCGACGGCCCTCTGGGCGACCATGCAGGGACTCGCATGTCTGGTGATCGCGGGGCATCTCACCCGTGCTGAGATCAGGCCCGCGATCGCCGAGTCGCTTCGGCGCTGAAGCTCCTCAGCCACGGTCTCGATGTGAGGCTCGAGTCAGGCGAGCGACTCGACGAAGGCGACGACGCGTCGTTCGCGCACCGCGGGGTGCTGGTCGGCGCGGTGACGGTCGTGAGGCAGGAGTTCAGCGAGATTCGCTGCTCGGATGCGTCGGATTGTCGGCGGCTTGTGCCACGATCAGATTCAGCGACGATGACCGTCGTCGCGACCTACGAGAGGCCCGACCATGGCAGTCATCCTGAACCCCTACATCCACCTCATCGACAACGCGCGCGAGGCGCTCGAGTACTACAGGTTGGTCTTCGGCGGAGAGCTCGTCATGAGCACCTTCGGTGGCTCTGGCATGCCCATGGACCCTTCCGAATCAGAGAAGATCATGCACGGCCAGCTCACGACCACGAGCGGTTTCACGATCATGGCCTCGGACACCCCGTCCTTCATCGAGCCCAACCCGGGACGAACGGTCGAGATCTCCATCAGCGGCGATGCAGCGGACGAGCTGCGCGGCTACTGGGACAAGCTCGCCGATGGCGGCGAGATCGAGCAGCCCCTCGTGCAGGCGCCGTGGGGTGACACGTTCGGAATGCTCGTCGACCGCTTCGGGATCGCGTGGATGATCAACATCCTGGGAAGCTGACGAGTGCGCTGCATGCGATCAGCCTGACTGCGCCGTACACTTGACGCCGACCTACTGCGAGGTGAGTGACCCTGGTGCCATCGAGTTTCGACGTGACGTCGCTTGCTTCTCTCGACACTTCTGCGTTGCCGCGAATCGGACGAGCCGTCGGGCGCGGGAGCGCCCACGCCAAGCTCATCCTCTTCGGTGAGCACGTCGTCGTCTACGGAAAGCCCGCCGTCGCGCTTCCGCTTCGTGCCATGCGCATGCGGGCGACCGCATGGCGTGAGGGCACAGAGCCCCGCTTCGAGTCGGACCACTACACAGGCCCGCTCGCTGCCGCCCCCGAGATCGTCGAGGCGCCACGCACGGCGATCGAGGAGACCCTCAGGGCCATCGGGGGCGACCTCGAGGGTCTGACAGTGGCCGTTCGCGGCAACATCCCGCTCGGGCGCGGCCTCGGGTCGAGCGCCGCGGCGGCCGGAGCCATCGTCGACGCGGTCTCGCGGCTCCACAACGTCACGCTCTCCGGCGGCGAGCACTTCGCGCTCGTCCAGCTGGCGGAGCAGGTGGCGCACGGCAAGCCGAGTGGACTCGATGCGCTGGCGACGACCATCCCGTCGCCCATCCGATTCCAGAACGCCAGCGCCGTTCCGGTGCCTGTCGCCCTCGACGCGTGCTTCGTGATCGCAGACACGGGCGTGCACGGTTCGACGCGCCAGGCCGTCGATGACGTGCGCACCTCGCTCGAACGCGACCACGACGCGACGATGACCATCATCGACACCCTCGGTGACCTCTCGGACCTGGCTATCACCGACCTTGAGACCAACGAGGCACGCTCGCTCGGCGCCCGCATGACGCAGGCGCACGAGCTCCTGTCAGCGCTCGGCGTGAGCCACCCAGCACTCGACGAGCTCGTGGCCGCGGCGACGGGTGCAGGGGCGCTCGGGGCCAAGCTCACGGGCGGAGGCCTCGGTGGATGCATCGTCGCCGTCGTCGAGCGCGGCAATGCGTCGGCGGTCGCCGCAGCGTTGCAGGGCGCGGGGGCCATCCAGACCTGGAGCATCACCAGCACGGGCACCCCGCTGTGAGGTCGACTGCCGTCGCCTTCCCGAACATCGCGCTCATCAAGTACTGGGGGAAGCGCGACGAAGCGCTGATCATCCCGCAGACCTCGAGCCTCTCGCTGACGCTCGCCGTCTACCCGACCACGACGACCGTCACGCTCGCGGCGGAAGCCGAGCAGCACCAGGTCCTGCAAGACGGCGCCCCCATGCCGCAGGCGGCGTCCGTCAAGGTGGCCCGCTTCCTCGACCACGTCGGTCAGCTGGCCGGCAGCACGAGAGCCGCGCGCGTCGAGACGAGCAACGCGGGACCGACCGGAGCAGGCCTTGCGTCGTCCGCCTCCGGTTTCGCTGCCCTCGCTGCCGCGGCTGCTGCGGCGTACGGGCTCGACCTCTCTGCACGCGACCTCTCGCGACTCGCCAGGCGTGGCTCCGGCTCCGCCTCGCGCTCGATCTTCGGCGGCTTCGCCGTCTGGAACGCCGGCACCGACGACCTCAGCTCCTACGCGGAGCCCGTGAACGACGCGCACGTCGACGCGGCCATGGTGCTCGGCATCGTCAACGCCGGGGAGAAGCCGATCTCGAGCCGCGACGCCATGCGCCGAACCGTCGAGACCTCGCCGTACAACGCGCCGTGGGTCGAGACGAACCCGACCGAGCTCGCGCTCATGCGCGACGCGCTGCGTCGAGGCGACTTCACCGAGGTCGGTGAGATCACCGAGCGCAACGCGCTCCGCATGCACGCCGCGATGCTCGGCGCCGTGCCTCCCGTCCGATACCTCACCGCGGGCAGCATGGCCCTCATCGACGCCGTGGCGGACCTCCGCCGCGGCGGCCTCGAGGCGTACGCCACCATGGACGCCGGGCCGAACGTCAAGACGCTGTGCCGCTCCGCTGATGCCCCCGCGGTCCGAGCAGCGCTCGCAGCCGCAGCTCCCGGCACCGAGTTCGTGATCGCCGAGTCAGGTCCGGGTGTGGCCGTGTCCGGTCCGGACGACCAGGCCGCGGTCCCAGGCATCCCCGGAGCAACGCGGTGATCGTCGCCGAAGCCCCTGGCAAGCTCTTCGTCACCGGTGAGTACGCGGTTGTCGAACCAGGCAGGCACGCCGTGATCGTGGGGGTCTCCAGGCTCATCCGTGCCCGCCTGCACGCCGTCGCGAACGACGCGGGCAGCTCGGTCCGGTCGCTGCACTTCGGCTCGCAGCCCGTCCCGGTTGCCATCCATGACGACTCGGTCTCGATCGACGCAGCCGGTGGCGAGCTCGTGCAGGAGTGCATCCGCGTCGTCCACGACCTGGCACGTGAGCGGGGGATCGAGACCTCGCCGTTCGCGCTCGAGATCGAGAGCGAGCTCGACGACGAGCACGGTCGCAAGTTCGGACTCGGATCGAGCGGTGCCGTCGCTGTCGTCACCGTGCGCGCCGTCGCCGAGCACCTCGGTCTCGGCCTCGACGACGACGCGGTCTTCCGCCTCGCGAGCCTCGCGACCATCGAGCTGCGGCCGGCCGCCTCGTGCGCTGACATCGCGACGAGCACGCTCGGGGGATGGGTGCACTACGCGTCGCCCGACCGGCTCGCTGTTCGCGAGCTGCGTCGTGCGAGCGGGGTCGAGGCGAGTCTGAGCGAGGCCTGGCCAGGGCTCGTGCTCGAGTCGCTGCCAGATCCGAGTTCCATGGTGCTGCACGTGGGATGGACCTCAGCGCCAGCCTCTACGGCCGAGCTCGTCGGTACACTCCACGCGGGGGCCTGGCGATCGAGCACCGGATACGCGGCCTTCCTCGGGGAGAGCGACAGGATCACGGCGGCTCTCGTCGCGGCGGTCCGAGCCGACAGCGTCGAGCACGCCCTCCTGGCCATCCGCGACGCGGCCGACAACCTCGAGGCGCTGGACGAGCTGAGCAGCATCGGCATCCGCACCCCCGCGCTGCTGGATCTCATCGCCGCGGCACGCGGCGTCGGGATACCGGCGAAGACCTCGGGGGCAGGTGGCGGCGACTGCGGAATCGCGCTGGCGCCGGCCCGCAACGAGGCGCTCGACGCCGCATGGCGCGCCGCCGGCATCGAGGTCCTGGACCTGCACGTCATACCGCACCGTCGAGTTGGAGTTCGCGAACATGGGTAACCGCAAGGACGAGCACGTCGACCTGGCCCTCGAGCAGCGGGCAGGCATCACGCGCAACGACTTCGACGACGTGCGCTTCGTCCACCACGCCCTCGGCGGGATCGACCGCGGGTCCGTCTCGACGGCCGTCGAGGTCGCCGGTGCCAGCTGGCCTGTGCCGTTCTACCTCAACGGCATGACGGGCGGCAGCGACCGCACCGGCGCCATCAACCGCGACCTCGCGGTGGCGGCTCGCGAGACCGGCATCGCCATGGCCGCCGGCTCGCTCTCCGCCTATCTCAAGGAAGCCGCCACGGCTCCCAGCTTCCGCGTCATCCGCGATGAGAACCCGCACGGGTTCGTCATGGCCAACGTCAACGCCACCGTCAGCCCGGACGACGCGCGGCGCGCCGTCGACCTGCTCGAGGCGAATGCGCTGCAGATCCACATCAACTCGGTGCAGGAGACCGTGATGCCGGAGGGCGACCGGGACTTCGCTGCGTGGCCGGGGGCCATCGAGGCCATCGTGCAGCGAGTCGGCGTTCCGGTCATCGTCAAGGAAGTCGGATTCGGGCTCAGCTCGAAGACGCTCGCACGCCTCGCCGAGCTCGGAGTGTCATACGCGGACGTCAGCGGCCGGGGTGGCACGGACTTCGCCAGGATCGAGAACTCCAGACGGCGCCTGGGCGACTACGCCTCTCTGGTCGGCTGGGGACAGTCGACCCCTGAGGCGCTCATCGAGGCGGACGCCAGTACCTCGCCCACGCCCGTCCTGCTCGCCTCGGGAGGCGTGCGAACGCCACTCGACGTCTTGAGGGCGCTTGCCCTCGGCGCGCGCGCCGTCGGCGTATCCGGCCACTTCCTCGAGGTGCTCGTCGAGGACGGCCTGGAGGCGCTCGTCGAGCACATCCGCTCCTGGCAGGATCAGCTCGCTGCGCTGCAGACCATGCTCGGCGCTCCCACTCCTGCGGCTCTGGGCCAGCAGGAGCTCATCCTCCACGGCGCGCTCCTCGAGTTCTGCGCCTCCCGCGGCATCGACCCGGCCGTCGTCTCGCGAGCCCGCGGGCGCGGCACCCTCCCATCGAAAGGACAGCGATGAGCACCGAGCTCCTCGACCACGCACCAGTTCCGCTCAAATGGGTGGGTCCAGTCCGCGTGACCGGCAACGTCATGGAGGGTGAGCAGCTCGTCCCGCTCGCGACCTACGAGCAGCCGCTCTGGCCCTCGGTCGGCCGCGGCGCCAAGATGTCCATGCTCGTGCCGGACGGCATCAAGGCGACCCTGATCGACGAGCGCATGAGCCGCTCGGTGCTCTTCGAGGCCGACGACGCCGGCGTCGCGCTCACGGCGCTCCACGAGATCCAGTCGCACATGCACCTGCTGCAGGAGGTGGTCGCGACGAGCAGCCGCTTCGCTCGCCTCATCGACCTGCACGCGCAGATCGCCGGCAACCTGCTCTTCCTCAGGTTCGAGCTCACGACCGGCGACGCGTCCGGCCACAACATGGTGACGCTCGCCTCCGAGCGACTCATGGACTTCATCCTGCGTCGCTGGCCAGAGCTCCGCTACGAGTCGATCTCGGGCAACTTCTGCTCCGACAAGAAGGCGACCGCGGTCAACGGCATCCTCGGCCGGGGCAAGAACGTCGTCACGGAGCTCGTGCTCCCGCGGCGCACCGTCGAGCGCTGGCTCCGGTCGACTCCGGAGAAGATCGCGCAGCTCAACGTGCGCAAGAACCTCATCGGCACGATGCTGGCTGGCGGCCTTCGAACGGGCAACGCGCACTACGCGAACATGCTCCTCGGCTTCTTCCTCGCCACGGGGCAGGATGCGGCGAACATCGTCGAGGGCTCGCAGGGAATCACCCACGCCGAGGTGCGCGACGGAGACCTCTACTTCTCGTGCACGCTGCCCAACCTCATCGTCGGGAGCGTCGGCAACGGCAAGGGGCTCGACTTCATCGAGGCGAATCTCGAACGCCTCGGCTGCAAGGAAGACCGCGAGCCCGGAGCGAACGCTCGGCGACTGGCCGTACTGTGTGCGGCAACCGTTCTCTGCGGCGAGCTCTCCCTCATGGCAGCCCAGACGAACCAGGGCGAGCTGATGGCCTCGCACATCAAGCTGGAACGCGCCGCGAACTGAGCGACGCGCGGAAACGAGCGAACACTATGACAACACCAATCGGCATCCACGACCTCGCCTTCGCGACGGGGTCCCGAGTGCTCGACCTCTCGGTGATCGCCGAGCGGCTCGGCACTGAGATCGAGAAGTACACCATCGGCATCGGCCAGGCGCGGATGAGCATCACCGCCGCCGACGAGGACGTCGTCACGATGGGCGCGGCGGCAGCCAAGCAGATCATCGACCGGCACGGCACCGAGGGGATCCGCACGGTTCTCTTCGCGACGGAAACCGGCATCGATCAGTCGAAGGCGGCCGGCGTGTACGTGCACCAGCTGCTCGGTCTGCCGGCCACCTGCCGAGTCGTCGAGCTGAAGCAGGCCTGCTACTCGGCCACCGCCGCGCTGCAGTTCGCCACGGCCCTCGTCGCACGCGACCCGCGGCAACGCGTGCTCGTGGTGGCGAGCGACGTCGCGCGCTACGAACTGGGTTCGAGCGGTGAGCCGACCCAGGGGGCCGGCGCAGTCGCCATGCTGGTGGCGGCCGACCCGGATCTTGTCGTCATCGAGCCAGGCTCAGGGGTGTTCACCAGCGACATCATGGACTTCTGGCGTCCGAACGGCCAGGTCACCGCGCTCGTCGACGGCAAGTACTCGATTCGCGCGTACCTCCAGGCCGTGGAGAGCGCGTGGAACGACTACACCGAGCAGGGCGGATTCCCCATCGGCGACTTCCATCGCTTCTGCTACCACCAGCCGTTCACCAAGATGGCCTCGAAGGCGCACCGCCACCTCATCAAGACAGCAGGAGGTGACCTCGAACCGGCGGTTCTCGACGCCCAGATCGCGCCCACACTGCGCTACAACAGGGTCATCGGCAACACATACACCGCATCGATCTACCTTGCGCTCCTGAGCCTGCTCGACAGCGAGGAAGAGCTGGAAGGCAGCCGTATCGGCTTCCTGAGCTACGGCTCCGGAAGCGTGGCGGAGTTCTTCGGCGGCACGGTTCAACCTGGATATCGAGAGCACTTGCGAACCGAAGAGAATCGAGCAACGCTCGCGAATCGCGTTCCCATAGATGCCGCACAATACCTGGAGTGGCATGAACGTCGGGATCCGACCGAGTTGGGGGAGTTCACGCTCCCGAACGAGACGGAGGGTCCATTCCGGTTGGCCGGTTTCAGCGACCTCAAGCGCGAGTACGCCGCTACGCAGTGATTCCACTGGTGTGCGGGGCTAGCATTCGGGTATGAGCGAGAACATCACCGTCGGAGTCGCTGGTAACCATCCTGGAATCGTCGCGACGCGGTGGGCGGCAGCCCGCGCGTCACGCGGACGGAAACGCCTGAAACTCGCGCATATCGTCGATCCGAGAATTGCGGGTGCCGGGAATCCAGACCTCCTGATCGAGGCGGAGTCGGCTGCGGCGCGCATCCTGCAGGAGGCGACCGAGGCGGCGCTCGCCGTCGACGCCGGCCTCGACGTGGAGACCGTCGTGCTGACGGGTCCGGTCATCGAGACCCTCGCCGAGCTCTCGAAGTCCTCCGGCCTGCTTGTCGTGGGCAGCAACCGTGGTGACGCTCCTGGACGCGCGAGTGGCACGCACAGCGTTCGCGTCGCCGCTGCCAGCGAATCTCCGGTTGCGGTCGTCCCGGACACCGATCTCTCGGCCCGACGCGGCGTGGTCGTCGGTGTCGACGGGTCGGACCTCTCGGAGAATGCCCTGGCGGTGGCTGCGGAGGAGGCGAGTCGCGCAGGGGAGCCTCTCATCCCCGTGCACGCCTGGCATGCCCCGAATGTCTACGGAGGGGGCGTCATCGTCACGGGTGACTTCTTCGACGAGCTGCGTCTCGCCGCGGAGGAGACACTCTCGCTCGCCCTTGCGGGCCTGAGGGGCCGCTACCCAGACCTCGAGATCACCCCGGTTGTCGTCGAGGGCATTCCGGACATGGCCATCCTCGACGCCGCGCACTCGGCGTCCCTGGTCGTCGTCGGCAGCCGGGGGCGGGGTGCCTTCGCAAGGCTCCTGCTCGGTTCCGTGAGTCATGGAGTCCTCGCGCACCTCGAGACGCCAACGATCGTCGCCAGATAGCGACGGCCGGTACAGGAAGAGGGCCCGACGGCTTCCGCCGTCTGGCCCTCTTCCTGCGTCTGGTCTCGAGAGGTGAACCCACGAGACCTCTCGGGTTCGTGCTTACGCGTTGGCTGCTTCGTAGTCCTCGATGATCGAACCGGGAATGCGACCCCGGTCGGAGATCTTGTGGCCCTCGGCGCGAGCCCAGGCGCGGATAGCGGCCAGGTCCTTCTTCGGGCGGTTCGAGGTGGAACCGGCCGACTTGGACTTGCGCGACTTGGCTACCGTGCGGGCGGCCGAGACGTAGTCGGCGAGTGCGTCACGGAGCTTCTTGGCGTTTTCGTCCGAGAGATCGATTTCGTAGTCGGTTCCGTCGAGAGCGAATTGAACCGTTTCGCCTTCGCCTTCGGCGAGTGAACTCGAGTCGATGTCGTCGACGAGCTGGTAGATGACTTTCCGAGCCATGGGATCCCCTTCGTTAATTGCAGACCGAGGACATGTTAGATGATTATCCGGTGATTTGAATCCAGGTTTCTTCTGGCTGGGGAGTTTGCGCCCTATGCACTGCGTGAGCTAGGTGGCGACACGATGAGAGAAAAAGTCTCCCGAAGTCATTTCGGTTCGCTTCCGAGTTCCTCGTGAATTCGTCGGTGAGCGCGCGGTCGCACTCACCAGCGTCACCCGAGAGCGGCGGGCAGGATACGATCGCGGAAGCTATGAATGTTCTTCAGGGATTCGCGGTCATCGCGGTCATCGTGACCGTGGGCGTGTTCCTGGCACGCAGCGGTGTACTCGGGCAGACCGGGCAGACCGGCCTGTCCAAGCTCGCATTCAACGTCGCGACCCCAGCTCTGCTCTTCACGCTCATGGCCGACGCGCACCTCGAGGTGCTCTACTCCAGGCAGTTCGTCGTCACGGCAATCGCCATGACCGCTGTGGCGCTCATCTACGCCGCCGTCGGCGCCCTCCGCAGATGGGGACTCGGGACGACGACGTCCGGCGCCATGGCGGCCAGCTACGTCAACGCCGGGAATCTCGGCATCCCGATCGCGGTCTACGTGCTCGGCGACGCAACACTGGTCGCACCCGTGATGCTCGGGCAGCAGCTCATCATGGGTCCGGTCTTCATGACGCTCCTCGACATCGCATCCAGGGACGACGACGCGCCCCGACTCCGGTGGTGGCAGATCGTCCTCCGGCCCTTCCGCAATCCCATCGTCATCGGAGCGCTGGCTGGCATCGCAGTGAGCGCGTCCGGCGTCACGATCCCTGGGTTCCTGCTCGACCCCATCGAGCTCCTCGGAGGCATGAGCGTCCCCGCGATGCTCCTGGCGTTCGGCATGTCCCTCTGGGGCAACGCCATCCCCTTCCGTGAGCCCGACCGTGCGCCCGCGATCGTCGCCACCGTGCTCAAGGTGTTCGTCCACCCGGCTCTTGCCTGGCTCATCGGAGCGTGGCTGTTCGGTCTCGACGGTGCGGCGCTGCTCATCGTCGTCGTGACCGCGGCGCTGCCGTCCGCGCAGAACGTCTTCACCTACGCGAGCAACTATGGGGTCGGGATGCGTGTCGCGCGCGAGACGATTCTGGCGACGACCTTCCTCTCGGTTCCGGTCATCTTCGTCGTGACCCTGCTGCTCTCGAAGTAGCGCGCGCAGATTGCCGCTGGCGCTTCGAATTCGAGGCGGGCTAGCTTTGTTGCATGGAGCTCTGGCGTGGAGAACTGCGATGGCCGATCAAGTCGTCCTTCGTGGAGTACGTGCGTCGCTCGGGTGGCGACGTGCGCGTGGAGGGTGGAGCCTTCGTCGACGACGATGAGTTCGCCTATCCGCGAGGCGCCACCGACTCGGCGTGGCTGGCTGGAGAATCGCCGGTGGGAAGCGCCAGCTTCGTCGGCTCGGTGAGGCTCACGGGACACGGAGGCATGCTCGACGTGACGTTCCGGAACCCGCAGCTCGTCTTCGACGGCGATGGCGCGAGGCTCGTCGTGCAGGGTGAGGACGGTGCGCTGATCGACTTCGCGAGCTGCGAGGTCGGGACGCCGCTCATCCGCGATGACGTGGCCGAATGGCTCGGGGTGCGCGTGATCCTCACCCCGGCGGGCTCGAGCGTCTTCAACGGCATGTACCGCCCGTACTCGGAGATGGACTCGCTGAACTTCACGCTCGCCCTGGGGCGCACGCAGTCCCCTCGAGAGGAACGCGCCTAGTCCACGGGTGCGACGACGGTCTCTTCCGGGGCCTCGTCCGTCGTCGTGCCCGGCGCCTGCGTCAGGTCCGGCAGGATGCCCGCCTCCGTGAGCTGCTTGGCGAGGCCAGCGCCATCCGGCGCGTACACCCACGGCACCGGCGCGTTCTTGCGCCAGTGCGCGCTTGCCGCGCGGCCGCCCGCGAGCACAGCCTCGCTCGTCGACAGCTGCCGGATGGCGATGGCGAGCACGCGGTCAGGGTGGCGGCTCGTGAACTCGCCGTAGATCTGCTCGTCATGCTGGCCGTCGTCACCCACGAGGATCCACTTGATGTCGGGGAACTCACGGGCGAGTCGGTCGAGGTTCGACACCTTGTGGTCGAGACCGGACCGGAAGATGCGCTCCGGGGTCGGCCCCCAGTCGGTGAGCAGCAGGGGACCGGCGGGGTAGAGATTGCGACCGAGGAAGCGAGCAAGCGTCGGAGCGACGTTCCACGGACCGGTCGACAGGTAGACGACGGGCGTCTCGCTGCGCCCGAAGGACGTGAGGATGCGCTCGGAGAGCACGTTCATGCCGGGCGTCGGGGTGCGCGCGTGCACATCGAGCACGAAGGTGTTCCACGCTGCGAGCATGGGGCGGGGGAGTGCCGTCACCATGACCGTGTCGTCGATGTCGGACAGGAGTCCGACGCGCTGCTCGTCGGCGACGATGAAGACCGGGGCCGTGCTCGTCTGCCGGTCGAAGCTCTCGAAGGTGATCGTGTTCCAGCCCGGCGCGAGGTTCGCGGGCAGGTTGATGTCGATGATGCCGCCCCGGTCGGCCTTGACCGCGTGCCGGACGCCATCGATGATGACGGTCGCGGGCACATTCCCGGCGGATACCCGTGCGAAGCTCCGCCAGCCGCGGACGACCGATTCACGGCGCTTGCGCCTGAGGAGCCTCGAGAGGCTGAAGCGGCGCCTGCTGCCGGGAGGGGCCATGTGGACGCGCGCGAGCGCTCTGACCCACGTCGTGGTCCCGTACCCCGTGTAGGGCTCGAGGACGGTGAGGTAGCCGCGCTTCCGTACGAGCTTGACTCGCACGAGGCGGACGCGGTCCTCGATTCGGAAGGCGTTCTCGATGACGGCCCGCACGGGCCTGAGCCCAAGCAGCCAGCGTTCGAGCGGGGACTGGGCGTCGGAGGTCGGCGTCACCCGCTCATCCTCGCACGCCGGCGGTCTCGGCGTCTGAGTTGTCCGCGTCCGTGTTGCCGCCATCCGGCCCGGCCTGCTCGTCGGCTGCTCGAGCTGTCGCCTCGTCGAGGTCGCGGTTCATGACCTTCCCGATGGATCGCTTCACGAGCCACATGATGAAGAGGAACACGACGATGACGCCGACGAAGAGGTAGCCGGCCCAGTGCAGCGACGAGGAGAGCTCCCTGAAGCCGGCCGAAGCCCCAGCCGCGGCACTCACGTAGGCGGTCGACCAGATGACGCAGGCCGGAATGGTCCAGGCGAGGAATCGTCGGTAGCGCATGCCGCCCATGCCTGCGGTGAGCGGCACGAGGGAGTGCAGGACCGGGAGGAATCGAGAGATGAGGACCGCGGGGCCGCCGCGACGCTGGATGAGGAGCTCTGCTCGCTGCCAGCGCTCGTCTCCGAGCCAACGGCCCACTCGCGAGGCGCGGATCCGTGGTCCGAACGTGCGGCCGAGCCAGAACCCGAAGGACTCGCCGAGCAGCGCACCGACGATCGACGCGGCGATCGTCAGGACCCAGGGGAGCGGGGCGTCTATGCCCGTGCTGAGTGCGAGCAGGACGGTCTCGCCGGGAACGATGAGCCCGATGAGCACGCTGGTCTCGAGCAGGATCGCGACGCCCACCAGCACGATCCGCCAGACGGGAGGCACGGATTCGATGTACTCGAGGGCGGTCTCGATCAGCTCGTTCATGCTCTCGTCCCCGCATTCATGTCCGCGACTCTAGAGCCAGAAGTTTGGCGTCCCTGGGGATTCTCCACCGTTACCGTTTCGTTACACTTACTACATAATGTAGAAAAGCCTGGTCGCGGGGAGGAAGGGCGCCAACTTAGGGGCTCCTATTCGACAAGATGTAGGAGAAGTCGGCGTACCATCGAGTTCAGGAATCGCGCTGCGCTTCCAGGGCCTCGCGCCCAACCCGAGACGCATCAGGAGGCCCCGTGGACGCCCTGCTGGATCCACTCATTCTCGCGCGGTGGCAGTTCGGTGTCACGACGATCTACCACTTCCTCTTCGTGCCCGTCACGCTGGGCCTGGTCCTCGCCATCGCGATCTGGCAGACGGCATGGGTGCGCACGGGCAAGGTCACGTACCTGCGACTCACGAAGCTCTTCGGCAAGATGTTCCTCATCAACTTCGCCATGGGCGTCGTGACCGGCATCGTGCAGGAGTTCCAGTTCGGCATGAACTGGTCTGACTACTCGCGTTTCGTCGGCGACGTGTTCGGGGCCCCGCTCGCGTTCGAAGGACTCGTGGCGTTCTTCCTCGAGGCGACCTTCATCGGGTTGTGGATCTTCGGCTGGGACAAGCTGCCGCCGAAGCTGCACCTCGCCACCATCTGGATGACCATGATCGGAACGTGGACCTCGGCCTACTTCATCCTGGCCGCCAACGCGTTCATGCAGAACCCGGTCGGGTACGAGATGAACGAGGCCAACGGGCGAGCTGAACTCGTCGACTTCGGTGCCGTGCTGACCAACCCGGTTGCGCTCGCCGCGCTGCCGCACACGATCTTCGCCTCGCTCATGGTGGGAGCGGCCATCATCATCGCGACCGCCGCGTGGCACCTCAAGCGCGACCAGAACCACGACGTCATGTGGCCCGCCCTCAAGTTCGGCCTCTGGTTCATGCTCGTCGGCGGCGTCGGCACCATGCTCAGCGGCGACCAGCTCGGCCTCGCCATGGTCGAGGCGCAGCCCATGAAGATGGCGGCCGCCGAGGCGCTGTACACGACTGCCACCGGCGCGGACGCATCCTTCTCGGTCTTCACGTGGGGAACCCCGGACGGCTCGTCCGAGCTCTTCTCCATCCGCATCCCCTACCTCCTCTCGTTCCTGTCGACGCACACGTTCGACGGAACGGTCGAGGGCATCAACGATCTGCAGGCGCAGTACACGGCGCTCTACGGTCCGGGCGACTACGCGCCGATCATCTGGGTCACGTACTGGTCCTTCCGCTGGATGATGGGCTTCGGCATGGCGTCCATCGCGGTCGCCATGGCCGGCCTCTGGGTGACGCGCAAGAAGGCGAAGAACCCGCCGAGGAAGTGGATGTTCAACGTCGCGATCCTCACCGTCCTGTTCCCGACGCTGGGCATCACGGTCGGATGGATCTTCACCGAGATGGGACGCCAGCCCTGGCTGGTGTTCGGGCTGCTCAAGACCGAGTCCGGAGTCTCCCCGAACGTGAGCGGCCTGAGCGTGCTCATCTCGCTCATCGCGTTCACGGTCGTCTACGCGATCCTCGCGATCGTCGAGGTGAAGCTGCTGCTGAAGGCGGCTCAGTCCGAGCCGCCGAGTTTCGATTCGAATGCCGATGGCACCGTCGACGACGTTGCCGATGTCAAGGTGAAAGCGAGCGTCTACTGATGGATCTGCCCGTCCTCTGGTTCTGGATCGTCGCGTTCTTCTTCATCGGGTACTTCGTGCTCGACGGCTTCGACTTCGGCGTCGGCATCGCCCTCCCGTTCATCGGCAAGGACGACACCGACCGGCGAGTGCTCATCAACACGATCGGCCCGATCTGGGACCTCAACGAGACGTGGGTGATCGTCGCCGGGGCCGTGCTGTTCGCATCGTTCCCCGAGTGGTACGCGACGATCTTCTCCGGCTTCTACCTGCCCCTGCTGCTCATCCTGCTGGCGCTCATCGTCCGAGGGGTCTCGTTCGAGTACCGGCACCAGGGCAAGGGCGTCGAATGGACGAGATGGTTCGACTGGATGATCTTCGTCGGCTCGATCGTGCCCGCCTTCCTCTGGGGCGTCGCGTTCGCGAACATCACCCAGGGGCTAGCGCTCGATGAGAACTTCAACTACGTCGGCTCGTTCTTCGACCTGCTGAACCCCTATGCGCTGCTCGGCGGGCTCACGACGCTCACGCTGTTCTTCTACCATGGGCTGGTGTTCATCACGAGGAAGACCGAGGGGGAGATCCTCGACCGTGCTCGCGCGCTCGCCCTGAAGGTAGGCGTGCTCGTCGCGGTGCTCGCGATCACGTTCCTCGGCTGGACGGTCACCGCGAACTTCTCGATCGCGGGCATGATGCTCGCGATGGTCGCCGTGCTCGCGTTCGTCGGCTCGTACGTCGGCACGCTGCTGCGTCGCGACGGCATCGCCTTCGCGCTCGGTGCTCTGACGGTGGCCACGGCCGTGCTCACGCTGTTCGCGTCGCTCTTCCCGAACCTCATCCCGAACACGCTCGACCCGGCCAACCCGCTGACGATCATCAACGGCTCCTCCAGCGACTACACGCTGACGATCATGAGCTGGGCCGCGCTCATCATCGTGCCGTTCGTGCTGGGGTACCAGGCGTGGACCTTCTGGGTCTTCCGGAAGCGCATCAGCCGCACCATGATCACGGGAGAAGCGCCCAAGGAGTCAGCGGCCGTGGCCGCCTAGCCTGTGAAGCCCCTCGACCCCCGACTCCTGAGCCACGCCGCGTCGGCACGAAGCTTCTTCGTGCTCGGCGCGGCCCTCGGTGTCGTGCAGACCGCATCCATCATTGCCTTCGCCTGGCTGGTCACCCACCTCATCGTGTCGGCGATCGCGGGCGAGCGCGTCAACGAGCTCCTGCCGTGGTTCGGGGCGCTGCTCGCGGTCATCGCGGTGCGCAGCGCCGCGACCTGGGGCATGGAGGCGGTCTCCGCCCGTGCCGCCGCGAAGGTCAAGAGCGAGCTGCGCTCGAAGCTGCTGGCATCCATCGCGAAGCTCGGCCCGGCCTGGCTGGCCAGCACGTCGAGCTCCCGGCTCACGACACTGGCCGGACCGGGGCTCGGCGCCCTCGACACCTACTTCTCGAAGTACCTTCCACAGCTCATCCTGACGGCCATCGCAGCGCCCGTGCTGATCGTCGTCATGGCGATCTGGGACCTCCCCTCCGCCATCACCGTCATCATCACCCTGCCGCTCATCCCCGTCTTCATGATCCTCATCGGGTGGGCGACGCAGAAGGTGCAGCAGCGGCAGTGGTCGGCGCTCTCGACGCTGGCGACGGGGTTCCTGGAGGTCGTCGAGGGGCTCTCGACGCTCAAGATCTTCGGCAGAGCCGAGCGGCAGCCCACGCGTATACGACAGGTCACCGACGACTACCGGGTCGCGACGATGAAGGTCCTCCGCCTCTCGTTCATGTCCGGGTTCGCGCTCGAGCTCCTCGCGAGCCTCTCGGTGGCGCTCATCGCCGTCACGATCGGCATCCAGCTCATCAACCGTGAGATGTCGCTCGAGGTGGGACTCTTCGTGCTGCTGCTCGCGCCTGAGGTGTACCTTCCGCTGCGCCAGGTCGGCGCCCAGTTCCACGCGGCGGCCGATGGCGTCGCGGCGTCCGAGGACGTGTTCGCGGTGATCGAGGAGGCCGACGCGGCTCCCGGTGAGTCGCAGACCGCTGCGCGGGGTGCATCCGACGCGGGACGCCCGGGCTCGGGCAGAACCCTGGGAGACCTCGTGCTCGACGATGTCACTGCCGGCTACGAGGGTCGGTCCGTGCTGCGGCATCACAGCCTCGTCGCCCCGGCTGGGGAAGTGACGGCGATCGTCGGCCCGTCTGGCGCGGGCAAGTCGACGCTGCTCGCCGTCGTGCGTGGCACGGTCGACTCGGTCGGCTCCGTGAGTGTCGGCGGAGAGCACCTGACCGGTGAGGCGCGTCGGGCGGCCATCGCGTGGATGGGCCAGTCGCCGTCGCTGATCGAAGGAAGCGTCGCCGAGAACGTGGCCCTCGGCCAACCGGACGCGAGCCCGGAAGAGGTGCGCGCCGCGCTCAGCGCCGCTGGCCTCGCGTCCCTTGACGCAGATCGGATGCTCGGCGTCGCCGGCGCGGGTCTCTCCGGCGGGCAGTCCCAGCGCGTCGCCCTCGCCCGCACGCTGTTGCGAGCGCGTCGCCTCGACTGCCCTGTCGTGCTGTTCGACGAGCCGAGCTCGGCGCTCGACGCCGAGACCGAGCGTCGCATCGCGGCGGCGTTCCGGGCCCTCGCCGACGAAGGGCGCGTCGTCCTCGTCGTCAGCCACCGGCGAGCGCTCGTCGCGTCCGCGGACTCCGTCCACGCCGTCGAACGCATCGATGCGGTGGTCAGCTCATGACCCGTCTCCAGGAGCGCCCGTCCGCCGATGAGCGCCGGATCCTGCGCCTCGCCATGCCGTCTGCGCGTCGCCTGTGGCCCTCCATCGCGATGGGGCTCCTGAGCGCCATCTGCGCCGTGGCGCTCCTCGCCACGAGCGCCTACCTGCTCACGCGGGCCTCGGAGATCATCCACATCCTGCTGCTCGGCATCGCCATCGTGGGAGTCCGCGCGTTCGCCATCGGGCGTGCGGTCTTCCGCTACGTCGAACGGCTGCTCGGACACGACGCCTCCTTCCGGCAGCTCGCGGAACTGCGCGTCGGGGTGCTCGAGCGGCTCATCCCGCTCGCACCCGCCGGCCTCGCCACGCATCGTCGCGGCGACCTGCTGACCCGGCTCGTGAGCGACGTCGACGAGCTGCAGTTCCTGCCGCTCCGAGTCGCGCAGCCCCTCATCATCGCGGGGCTCACGTCGACGCTCGCCGTCGTCGGCATCTGGCTCGTGAGCGCGCCCGCAGCGATCATGCTCGCGCTCTGCCTCCTGCTGGCTGGCATCGTCGCGACAACGACGAACCTGGCCATCTCCGGCCGCGCCGACCGGGAGGCCGCGCCGCTGCGCGCGGCGCTCAACGACCGCATCTACGAGACCGTCTCCAACTTCGAGACGCTCGAGGCATACGGAGCCCTCGACGCGAAGCTCGCGGAGGTCGACGCGGCAGACGCGCGCCTGCGCGACGCGCTGGTCTCCCGCGCCAGGGGCAGCGGTGCGGTCGCAGGGTCCGTGATGCTCTTCTCGGGTCTCGCTACGGCGGGCGCCCTCGCCGTCGGCATCAACCCGACGGTCGACGGCACCCTGCTCGCGCCCATGCTCACCCTCATCGCCCTCGTGCCGATGGCCCTCTTCGAGATCTTCGCGCAGGTGCCCCAGGCGGTGGCCGCCTGGCGTCAGGTCAGGGCGAGCGCGGTTCGTGTCGCCGACGTGGCACCGGGGGATGCGCCGAAGAGCCTGCCGGACGCCCAGTTGCTTCCGGAACCGCGCCAGGGGCCGACCCGACCGGTGACGCTGGCACTCGACGGCGTCTCCGCGTTCTGGCCCGGTGACCCCGAGCCCGCGATCCGCGAGATCTCCCTTGAGCTGGCACCCGGCGACCGGCTGCTCGTCGAAGGCGAGTCTGGTGTCGGCAAGACGACGCTCGCCAACGTGCTCGTCCGGTTCCTGGACTACGAGGGCTCGTACCAGCTCAACGGCGTCGAGGCGAAGGAGTACGCGCCCGTGCAGGTGCGGGGAGTCGTCGGACTCATCGAGCAGAGGCCCCACATCTTCGACGAGACCATCAGACAGAACCTGCTGTTCGCGAAGCCGGACGCCGACGACGCCGAACTCGAGGCCGTCCTCCGCCGAGTGGGGCTCGGAGCATGGCTCGAAGAGCGGGGCGGACTCGAGGCCAGAGTCGGCGAGCACGGCTCGCTCGTGTCCGGCGGGCAGGCGCAGCGCATCGCCCTCGCGCGCGGCATCCTGGCAGACTTCCCGGTGCTCGTGCTCGACGAGCCGACCGCCAACGTCGACCCAGCGCTCGCCGACCGGCTCGTGGCAGAGCTGCTCGACGCATCCGGTGCCGAACGCTCGGTCGTGATCATCTCGCACACCCCCGTCGACCCATCCCTCGTGACTCGCGCGCTTCGCCTCGGCTGCGAGTAGTCTTGGGCGTTGGTGTGCAACGCGAAGAGCCCCGTGCTTCGCGTGGAATCCCGTCGCTCGCGGCGAGACCCACCCTCCGTGCAGCAACCGGCAACGCGATGAGATCTCCTCACCGCCGAGCGACCTGCAAGAAAATGGAAGAGGAAATCTGTGACCGAAGCGACAGGCGCTGAGCCCCAGGACTACGACTTCAAGGCTCTCGAGGCGAAGTGGTCGGCTGAATGGGATCAGCTTCAGCCTTTCGCGACGAACCTCGCGGGCGACGACCGCCCGCGCAAGTACGTCCTCGACATGTTCCCGTACCCCTCCGGTGACCTGCACATGGGCCACGCTGAGCAGTACGCGCTCGGCGACGCCGTCGCGCGCTACTGGCGACACCAGGGCTTCAATGTCCTGCACCCCATCGGCTGGGACTCCTTCGGCCTGCCCGCCGAGAACGCCGCCATCAAGAACGGCGGCGACCCAAAGGACTGGACCTACGAGAACATCGGGCAGCAGCGCGCCTCCATGAAGCGCTACGCGGCGTCCTTCGACTGGAACCGCGTCATCCACACCTCCGACCCCGAGTACTACCGCTGGAACCAGTGGCTGTTCCTGCAGATGTACGAGCGGGGCCTCGCCTACCGCAAGTACTCCGACGTGAACTGGTGCCCGAACGACCAGACCGTGCTGGCCAACGAGCAGGTCATCGACGGGCACTGCGAGCGCTGCGACGCGATCGTCGTGAAGAAGAAGCTCAACCAGTGGTACTTCAAGATCACCGACTACGCAGACCGGCTCATCGACGACCTCAACCAGCTCGAGGGTCACTGGCCGCAGAAGGTCATCACGATGCAGCGCAACTGGATCGGGCGCTCGCTCGGTGCGGACGTCGACTTCGTCGTCGAGGGCCGGGATGAGCCCGTCACGGTCTTCACCACGCGACCAGACACGCTCTACGGCGCGACTTTCATGGTCGTCGCCCCAGACTCCGACCTCGCCGCAGAGCTGGCCGAAGGCGCGAGCGACGAGGTGCGCGAGCGCTTCGCGAAGTACCTTGCCGACACGCGCGCGCTCGACTCCATCGACCGCCAGTCGAGCGACCGCCCGAAGACGGGCGTCGACCTCGGGCGCTTCGCCATCAACCCGCTGAGCGGCGAGCGCCTGCCGATCTGGGCGGCCGACTACGTGCTCGCCGACTACGGAACCGGCGCGATCGTGGCCGTGCCCGCGCACGACCAGCGCGACCTCGACTTCGCGCGCGCCTTCGACCTCCCGGTCAAGGTCGTCGTCGACGTCACGCAGGCCGTCACGGGCGTCATCCCGATCATCCCCGAAGACGGCTCGATGCCAGAGTTCGAGGACCTGCACCCCGCAAAGACGGGCGAGGCGCTGTCCGGCGACGGCCGACTCACCAACTCGGGGCCGCTCGACGGGCTCTCGAAGCGCTCGGGCATCCAGGCCGCCATCGAGCTCCTCGACGAGCGCGGTACGGGTCGCGCCGCCAAGAACTACCGGCTGCGCGACTGGCTGATCTCCCGCCAGCGCTACTGGGGCACGCCCATCCCGATCCTGCACGGCGAGAACGGCAAGGAGGTGCCCGTGCCGCTCGACCAGCTGCCTGTGCGCCTGCCCGAGGCCGAGGGCCTCGACCTGCGACCCAAGGGTGCCTCGCCGCTGGGCGGCGCCACCGACTGGGTGAACACGGTCGACCCCGAGACGGGCGAGCCCATGCTGCGCGACACGGACACGATGGACACGTTCGTCGACAGCTCCTGGTACTTCCTGCGCTTCCTGTCGCCGAACAACGAGCTCGCGGCCTTCGACGAGAAGACCGCCTCGAGCTGGGCGCCCGTCGACCAGTACGTGGGCGGCGTCGAGCACGCCATCCTGCACCTGCTCTATGCGCGCTTCATCACGAAGGTGCTCTACGACCTCGGGCACGTCGACTTCACGGAGCCGTTCTCCGCGCTGCTCAACCAGGGCATGGTCGTCATGGACGGCAAGAAGATGTCGAAGTCGAAGGGCAACGTCGTGAGCCTCTCGGCGGAGCTCGACCAGTACGGCGTCGACGCCGTCCGCCTGACGATGCTCTTCGCGAGCCCGCCGGAGGACGACGTCGACTGGGCCGACGTGTCGGTCGCGGGCTCCGGCAAGTTCCTCGCGCGCGCCTGGCGCATCTCCGGCGAGGTCACGAGCCCCCTCGGCGTCGACTTCGGTGAGGGCGACCGGGGCCTGCGTCGCGAGACGCACCGCTTCCTCGCCGACGTCCCGCAGCTCGCGAGCGGGTTCAAGTTCAACGTCGTCATCGCGCGGCTCATGGAGCTCACCAACGCCACCCGCAAGGCCATCGACTCGGGCGCAGGCCCGGCCGACCCCGCCGTGCGCGAGGCCGCGGAAGCCATTGCGGTCGTGCTCGACATGTACGCACCGCACACGGCGGAAGACATGTGGGAGCGCCTCGGCCACGAGGGCAGCATCTCGCACGTCAAGTGGCCGACGGCCGCCCGCTCGCTGCTCACGCAGGACCAGGTGACGGCAGTCGTTCAGGTCAACGGCAAGGTGAAGCACCGCCTCGACGTGCCCCCGACCATCGACGAGGCGTCGCTCGAGCAGCTCGCGATCTCGTCGCCGAAGGTGCAGGCCGCCATCGACGGGCGCGAGATCGTCAAGATCATCGTTCGGGCCCCGAAGCTCGTGAACATCGCCGTCAAGGGGTAGCAAGACCCCTGCTGAGAGGCGCCCGACGCGCCCCCGCTCACCCGAGCGGGGGCGCGTCTGCGTGTCTGACCGCCTTCCTCACTCCGACTCCTTCTTCCATTTCGGGATGGCTTTCTCGCTTCGGGATGGCTTGTTTCCCATCCCGAAGCGAGAAAGCCATCCCGAGAGTCGGTCACGAGTCGCTCGGCGACTCTGCAGACATGTCCGCTGAGGGGAATCAGCTCTCCACAGGATGCGACTTCGAAGGCACCAGGATGCCCGAGCGGTCGTAGCGTGCGAGCGTGTCCGAATCCGAGCTGGCCGACCTCTTCGAGCGTCCGCCCCGACCGCGCCTGCGGATCGGGGTGGGCGCCGCTGTCGTGCTCGTGCTCGTCGTGCTCGCGGGGGCGATCGCGATCGCCGCGTTCCGGCCGACGCCGACCCTGGGAGCTGTCGGAGTGCCATCTCCGTCGGCCGGCTTCGAGCTCGACTCGACGGAGGCGCCCGCTGGCAGCGAGGGGGCGACCACCGAGACGCTGCTGGTGCACGTCGTCGGGGCGGTCGGGGCCCCTGGCGTCTATGAGGTTCCGCCAGGCGCACGCGTGGTCGACGGCATCGCCGCCGCCGGAGGTCTGGCGGCCGACGCCGACCCCTCGCTCCTCAACATGGCTCGCCTGCTGGTCGACGGCGAGCAGCTGCACATCCCTCGCGTCGGCGAGGCCCCTGTGGTGCCGGTCGGGGCGGGTGCCGAGCCGCCGGGCGCAGGGGGAGGCCCCGCCGCGGGCGGGGTCGTGAATCTGAACACGGCGACGGCGGCAGAGCTCGAGGAACTGCCTCGGATCGGGCCGGCGATGGCTGCCCGCATCATCGACTTCCGCGAGCAGAACGGCGGGTTCACGGCCGTCGAAGAGCTGAAGGAGGTCGCGGGCGTCGGCGACGCGACCTATGAGGGTCTCGTCGACCTGGTCACGGTGTGAAGAGCGGCGGCGTCGAGCGAGACCCGGCGCAGAGCGGTGCGCTTCTGCCTCCTCTGCAGGCCGAGCGCCTCGGCATCAGGGATGCTCGACTCGTCCCTGCGGCGAGCGCTGTCTGGGGTGTGGCCTGGCTGTGCGTGACGTTCCCAGGGACCGCCTGGGCGATCACGGTCGGGGCGGCGCTCCTCGCCCTCTGCTGCCTGGCGGCGGCGCTCGTCTGTCAGCCCGGATCGACCTCCTCGAGCGGGGTGCTGGCTACCCTGGCTGTCCTGGCCGCGGCGATGACGCTCGTGGCGGTGAGCGCTGCTGCCCAGCTCCCCGTCCGAGCGCCTGAGACGCTGCGGGCCGCAGCGGCCGAGGGGGCGACGCTCCGCGCGACTGGGACGCTCACAACCCTCGTGGGTGAGAGCGGGGTCGACGACCGTGAGCAGCGCGGCGACTGGGCCGGGGTGCAGCTCGAGGAAGCACCGCACTTCGAGGTGCTCCTCGACTCGTTCACGGCTGCGGGCAGCTCCGGAGGGGGTGGGGCCTCGCTGCTCGTCTTCGGTCAGCTGAGCATGCCGGAGGGCGCGGACGCGCGCATCCCCGGAATCGGCTCGCGGGTCGCGCTGCGCGGCGAACTGGGTCCGGCGGAGGCAGGTGACGGCGTGGCAGCCCTGGTCTTCCTCGACGGTCCCGCCGAGGTCGTGCAGAGCCCCGGCGGGCTCCTTGAGGTCACCGCGGGCGCGCGGGATGCGTTCGTGGGTGCTGCGCGAGGGCTGCCGGGGCCGGGTGCGCAGCTGCTGCCCGGTCTCTCGGTCGGAGACACCCGCCTCGTGACGCACGAGCTCGACGCCCAGATGAAGGCCGCCGCCCTGACGCACCTCACCGCCGTCTCCGGCGCGAACTGCGCCATCGTCGTCGCTGCCGTGCTGGTGGTCGGGCGCCTGCTCGGAGCCAGGCGCGGGGTGAGACTGGCCCTCGCCTCGGTGGTCCTCGCCGCCTTCGTGGCACTCGTGACACCGGAGGGGAGCGTCGTCAGGGCCAGCGTCATGGCGGGCGTCGTGTTGGCGCTCGAGGCCACGTCTCGTCGCGCGAGCGGGCTCGCGCTGCTCTCACTCGCGGTCCTCACCGTGCTCGTGGCAGATCCGTGGCGCAGCCGCGATTACGGTTTCGCGCTCTCGGCGCTCGCGACGCTGGGGCTGCTGACCCTCGCGAGTCCGATGAGCGACCGCCTCGCGAGGTTCATGCCCCGAGCTCTTTCCCTGGTCCTCGCGGTGCCGGCAGCGGCGCAGCTCGCCTGTCAGCCCGTCCTCCTGCTGCTCGCGCCACAGCTCCCGCTCTACGGCGTTGTCGCGAACGTGCTCGCCGCCCCGGCAGCGCCCGCCGCGACGCTCATCGGTCTCGTCGGCTGTCTCCTGCTCGGGCTCGCTCCTTGGCTGGGTCATGCGCTGCTCTGGGCGGCGTGGGTCCCGGCCCAGTGGATCGGGCTCGTGGCCGGCGCGGTCAGCTCCTGGCCGGGCGCCCTCCTCCCGTGGCCAGGCGGTCTTCTCGGCGCGCTCCTCTGCCTCCTCGCGGTCCTCGCGCTCGTCTTGCTCATCCAGCGCTGGCGAACGTGGCTCGCGCTCCTGCTCTGCGTGGCCCTCGTCGCCTACCTCGGCACAGTCGTGGGGCAGGCTGTCCACCTGAGGCGGAGCATCCCGAGCAACTGGCGGTATGCGGCGTGCGACATCGGCCAGGGGGATGCGCTGCTCGTGCGCACGGATGCCGGGACGGCGCTCATCGACACCGGTGCCGAGCCCGAGGCGCTGCTGTCCTGCTTCGAGACGCTCGGCGTCGGCCACCTGTCGATGCTGGTGCTGTCGCACTTCGATCTGGACCACACCGGGGCCGCGATGGCGATGGTCGAGTCTGGAGTCACCGTCGCGGTGCTGGTCGTCCCTGACACGAGCGAGGCCCGGGAGGAGCCGCTCGTCGCGGACCTCCGCGCATCCGGGGCTCAGGTCACGTACGCGGCGAGCGGCGACTCGTGGGCACTCGGCGACCTCACCTGGAACGCGCTCTGGCCAAAGCGTGGACGGAGTGGAGAGCCGTCAAGCGGGGGTGGCAACGATGGCAGCCTCGTGACGGTGCTCGAGCCGACGACGGCGTGCGTGTCCGTCTGCCTGTCCCTGGCCGCCCTCGGCGACCTGGGGGAGGAGGCGCAGCGCGACCTCCTTCGCGAGCACCCGCATCCGCGAGCCGACATCGTCAAGATGGCGCACCACGGTTCGCGTGACCAGAGCGCCAATCTGTACCAGGAGCTCGGCTCGTCGATCGGGCTCGTCTCGGTCGGCGCCGACAACGGCTACGGGCATCCGACGGATGCCGCGCTCGCGATGCTCACCGCAGCTGGCACGCAGCCGCTGCGCACCGACGAGCTCGGCACCATCGTGGTCGGGGGCACGGTCGGGGCCGGCGGCGGTCTGGACGAGCCGGTGGTCGCCGGGATCGAGACGGTCGCACGCACGAGGCTTCGACCGCGCTGGCACCGGAGCGCTTGGTCCCGAGCCCGCACCGGTCGTCGCTACCATTGACCCATGGCACAGGCGAAGCGGGCGAGCACCCCCAAGAGGGCGATCCCCGTCCTCACCCATCGCGAGGTGCGGCCAGCTGGCATCGTCCTCGTCAGCGGCCCGGAAGACTATTTCGCCGAGACCGCGATCACGCGGCTGCGTGATGTGCTCCGCGCCGAGTCGCCCGATCTCGAGATCACCGAGATCGACGCCTCGGGCTACTCGAGCGGCCACCTCACCACGCTCGTGAGCCCGTCGCTGTTCCTCGAGCCGCGCCTCGTCATCATCCGCGGTGTGCAGCAGTGCACCGACGCGCTCATCGCAGACGTCGTCGACTACACGAAGATCCCCGTGGACGGCGCAACGCTGGTGCTCAGGCACGGCGGGGGAGTCCGCGGCAAGAAGCTTCTCGACGCGGTCCGCGCCGCCAAGGACGTCGCCGTTGAGATCGACTGCCAGAAGCCGAAGCCGAGCGAGCTCGTCGACGTCGTCGTCGCCGAGGTCCGCGGCGCCGGCCGTCGCATCGAGCCGCAGGCGGCCGCGCTGCTCGTCGCCGCCTTCAACACCGACCTCGCCGAGCTCATCGGAGCCGCCCGTCAGCTCTTGACGGTCACCAGCGACACCATCACCGACGAGCACGTCGACAAGTACTTCGGAGGCCGCGTCGAGACGACCGGCTTCAAGATCGCGGATGCGGCGCTCGCGGGGCGAGTCCGCGATGCGCTCGCGCTTGTCCGGCACGGGTTCTCGACCGGGCTGCACCCCGTGCCCATCGTCTCGGCCGTCGCCTCGAAGCTGCGCATCATGGCGAAGGTGCAGGGCATCAGCGGGTCGGACGCGCAGATCGCAAGCCGTGCCGGGGCATCCCCCTGGCAAGTCGGCCAGGCCCGTCGTGAGCTGCGCGACTGGGATGACTCGTCGCTCGGACGCGCCATCACGCTCGTCGCCGAGACCGACCACGCCGTCAAGGGCGGAGGCAAGGACCCGCAGTTCGCCGTGGAGCGGATGCTCCGCTGCATCGCACTTCGCGACGTCTGACCGCATCCGCGTACCCTGGCCGGCTTCGGCTGACCAGCTTCCGTGATCGAACCGCGCCCGCGGGCCAACAGTGCTCTGCGGCGTGACTCTGAGCACGCAAGTTGGTCACGAGGCCGGACCGTCGCCTCAGGGCAGGCCCGAGAGGCGGCCCCTAGAGCTTCGCGGCGATCCGCAGCACGGTGCCCCAGGTGCGGACCGTGGCCGGTCCGCTCGACGGGTCCGAGCTCTTCGGCCGGCCGAGGCGCTGCAGCACGGGCGACTGGATCTGCCCGTTGGGGCAGGAGACGTAGATCTCGCGACCGTGCACGGCCCAGCGGTCGTCCTCGAGGTCGACGCCGTCGAGCGCGGCCGCGACGCGCTTCTCCGGTGGCTCCGCGCAGAACACGACGACGTAGCGGCTCGGATGCGGGTCGAGATGCCTGAACGGGTCCAGCTCGACCACCGCTCGCCACTCGTCCGCGTCGCGCACGAGCGTCGGCACGTCGAGGTCGAAGGCAGCCGCTATCTCTGCGCGGAGCCTCGTCTCGAGTTCGGCGTTCGACTCCGCTGGCGGAGCGTTGAACAGCACGTTGCCCGTCTGCAGGATCGTCGCGAGACCGGTGTGCCCGGCGGCCTCGAGCGCGGCCTTGAGGTCCGCCATCGGGAGCTTCCGGTGCTGACCGAGGTTGATGCTCTGCAGCAGGGCGATACGACGAATCGACCCCCGCACCTCGGACGAGGATGCGGGGGTCGATGTCGGCATGACGGGAGGCTTAGAGCGCTGCGACCGTCTTGGCGATGGCCGACTTGCGGTTCGCTGCCTGGTTCTTGTGGATGACGCCCTTGGAGACGGCCTTG
This sequence comes from Pseudoclavibacter sp. JAI123, assembly GCF_013409665.1. Classification (NCBI taxonomy): domain Bacteria; kingdom Bacillati; phylum Actinomycetota; class Actinomycetes; order Micrococcales; family Microbacteriaceae; genus Pseudoclavibacter; species Pseudoclavibacter sp. JAI123. Next base: position 590,581 of record NZ_JACCCM010000002.1, read on the forward strand.
TCGAGCTTCTTGGCAGCGAAGGTGAGCGCGAGCTCAGCCTGCTCCTTGTTGCCTTCGGAGACAGCCGAACGCACGCGACGGATAGCCGTGCGGAGTTCGCTCTTGTAGGCGCGGTTGCGCTCGGTCGCCTTGCGGTTGGTGCCGATGCGCTTGATCTGCGACTTGATATTTGCCACGTTGCTTCTTTCTTACAGGAAGGTGTACTGGAACGGTGCCGCACGGAAGAGGGCCGTGCCGCCAATCCGCGCCGAGTGGGCGACGCGTAAGCCAAACAGAAACTCTACCAGGCTTCAGGCGACGTCGGTACCCGGCAGTGGTTATGCCGGATCCGCGATGGTGATCTCGAGCTCGGCTGGCGCATCCGTCTTCGTGCCGAACACGACCGTACCGGTCGCGACCTTGTCGATGAAGAACCGGTCGTGGCTGACGACGATGACGGCGCCGGGGAAGTGCACGAGCGCGCGCTCCATGACCTGCGTGCTCGGCAGGTCGAGGTGGTTGGTCGGCTCGTCGAGCACGAGCACGGAGGCGCCGGAGAGCAGGCACTGGGCCATCGCGACTCTGGCGCGCTGGCCACCGGAGAGGGTCCCGATCCGGGACTTCAGCTCCGCCTCGCTGAAGCGGAACATGCTGAGGAACCGGGCTACGGACTTCTTCGTGGCTCGGAGCGCGATGCTGTCCGGCATGGCGTTGACCGAGTGCGAGACGGTGTCCGACTCGTCGAGCTCGGCGAGCACCTGGTTGTAGGAGACGACCTTGACGCCGTTCGGCCAGTCGACCCGCCCGGTATCGGCCTTCTCCTCTCCCGTGAGCACGCGCAGAAGCGTCGACTTGCCGCTGCCGTTCGGGCCGATGACCGCGATGCGGTCGCCGCGGTGCACTTCGAAGGTGACGTCGTCGAAGAGCGTGCGCTCGCCGTAGCTCTTGCCGAGGCCGGAGACGCGCGCGAGCACATCCTTGACGTGCAGTGAGCCGTAGATCTCGGTGACGATCTCGTCGACCGGCCGGGGCGCGCGCTTCTTCTTGATGCTCGAGAGGCGCTTGCCGAGCCCCTTGCCGCCCGCCTTCGCGGCCTCGCGCCGGTCGGAGATGCCCTCGGCCTCGAAGGCGAGTAGCTCCGCCTCGTGCACGAACTGCGCCTGGAGGGTCTTGAGTCTGAACTGCTTCTGGATGACGTACTCGCCGAAGTCACCCGGGTACTCGTGCAGGTGCAGGTTCTCGACCTCGAGGATGCGCGTGACCACTGCATCCAGGAACGTGCGGTCGTGCGACACGATGATCGCGGCGCCGCGGAACGAGCGGAACCACGTCTCGAGCCATTCGACGCCGGCGACGTCGAGGAAGTTCGTGGGCTCGTCGAGCAGCAGCACGTCTGGCTGCTCGAGCAGGAGCTTGGCAAGGGCCGCGCGGTTGCGCCAGCCGCCGGAGAGCTTCTCGATGGGGCTCGTGCGGTGGTCGTCGTTGAAGCCGAGCTTCGTGAGGGCGGTGTCGATGTGGCGCTTGTAGTCCCAGCCGTCCGCCCGGTCCATCTCCTCGAAGAGCTCGGACTGACGCAGGATGAGGCGGTCGAGCGAGTCGGCGTCCGGTTCGGCCGCGATGGCGGCGTCGATCTGCGCGAGCTCCGCCTCCATCTCGTGGACGTGAGCGAAGAGCGTCTCGAGCGTCTCGAGGATCGTCGAGGAGCCGTCGAGCTCGGAGAACTGCGAGAAGTAGCCGATGCGCACGCCGTCGTCGATCGACACGGTCCCGTTGTCGGGCGAGACCTGCTCGAGGATGAGCTTGAGGAGCGTCGACTTCCCCGAGCCGTTCTGGCCGATGAGCCCGATGCGGTCGCCCCGGTCGAGCGTGAGGAAGACCTCCTTGAGTACGGGGGAGGGGCCGAAGCCGACCTCGACGTCGTTGAGGCGGATGAGACTCATGCAGTGGTGCCTTCCTGGGCGTTCTCGGGCGGTGCGTGCCGCTGGCAGCGCGCGCGATCACCGGGCGATGAGCGGCGGACTCGCGGCTCATGGGAGGATAGGCGACACCATGTCACCACGCGCCTCCACTCCGCTCGAGCCGGCTCAGACCGACCCCGCCCGGATCCGCAATTTCTGCATCATCGCCCACATCGACCATGGCAAGTCCACCTTGGCCGACCGGATGCTGCAGCTCACGGGCTCCGTCGATGAGCGCGCCATGCGTGCACAGTACCTCGACCGCATGGACATCGAGCGCGAGCGCGGCATCACGATCAAAAGCCAGGCCGTGCGCATGCCGTGGGCCGTCGAGGGCGACACCTTCGCGCTGAACATGATCGACACGCCCGGCCACGTCGACTTCTCGTACGAGGTCTCCCGCTCGCTCGCCGCCTGCGAGGGCGCCATCCTTCTTGTGGACGCCGCGCAGGGCATCGAGGCCCAGACGCTCGCGAACCTGTACCTGGCGATGGAGAACGACCTGGAGATCATCCCGGTCCTCAACAAGATCGACCTGCCTGCCGCCGACCCCGACCGTTTCGCGGCCGAGATCGCGAACCTCATCGGCGGCGACCCCGACGACGTGCTGCGAGTGAGCGGCAAGACGGGCATGGGCGTCGAGGAGCTCCTCGACCGAGTCGTCGAGCGCATCCCAGCCCCCGTCGGGGTGGCGGATGCACCGGCGCGCGCGATGATCTTCGACTCGGTCTACGACGCCTACCGCGGCGTCGTCACCTACGTCCGTGTCGTCGACGGCGAGCTCAAGGCCCGCGACAAGATCAAGATGATGTCGACCGGCTCCACGCACGAGATGCTCGAGATCGGCGTCTCGTCGCCAGAGCCCACCGTGGCCAAGGGCCTCGGCGTCGGCGAGGTCGGCTATCTCATCACGGGCGTCAAGGACGTCCGCCTCTCGAAGGTCGGCGACACCGTCACGGGAAGCACGCGGCCGTCCGAGGACCCGCTGCCCGGTTACACCGAGCCGAAGCCCATGGTCTTCTCCGGTCTCTACCCGATCGACGCCGGCGACTACCCGGAGCTGCGTGAGGCGCTTGACAAGCTCAAGCTCTCCGACGCCGCCCTCAACTACGAGCCGGAGACGTCCGTCGCGCTCGGCTTCGGCTTCCGCGTCGGCTTCCTCGGCCTCCTCCACCTGGAGATCGTCACCGAGCGCCTCATGCGCGAGTTCGACCTCGATCTCATCACGACCGCGCCGTCGGTCGTCTACGAGGTCAAGACGGAGGACAAGCAGCTCCACACGGTCACGAACCCGAGCGAGTACCCGGAGGGCAAGATCCTCGAGGTGCGGGAGCCGATGATGCGCGCGGCGATCCTCGCGCCGAAGGACTACGTCGGCAAGATCATGGAGCTCTGCGAGGGCAAGCGCGGAACGCTCATCAGCATGGACTACCTCAGCGAGGAGCGCGTCGAGTTGCGCTACTCGATGCCGCTCGGCGAGATCGTGTTCGACTTCTTCGACCAGCTGAAGAGCCGGACGCAGGGGTACGCCTCCCTCGACTACGAGCCCATGGGCGACCAGGTCGCCGACCTCGTGAAGGTCGACATCCTCCTGCAGGGTGAGCGCGTCGACGCGTTCAGCGCCGTCATCCACAAGGACAAGGCGTACGCCTACGGGCTCCTCATGACCGAGCGCCTGCGCAAGCTCATCCCGCGCCAGCAGTTCGAGGTGCCGATCCAGGCAGCGATCGGCGCCCGCATCATCGCCCGCGAGACCATCCGCGCCATCCGCAAGGACGTGCTGGCCAAGTGCTACGGCGGCGACATCTCGCGAAAGCGCAAGCTGCTCGAGAAGCAGAAGGCCGGCAAGAAGCGCATGAAGATGGTCGGCCGCGTGGAAGTGCCGCAGGAGGCGTTCATCGCCGCCCTGAGCGGCGATGTCGAGAAGAAGAAGTAGCAAGAAGACGCAGTCTTTACCTAGTGGAAGTAGCCTGAGAGACGTGATGGAACAGGACAACCCTTTCGGCCAGGTGCTCGTCGCACTCGTGACCCCGATGACGCACGACGGAGAAGTCGATTGGGCGGGCGTCGAGAAGCACATCGACGACGTCATCTCGGCTGGCGCTGACGGCATCGTCGTCACCGGGACGACCGGCGAGACGTCGACGCTCACCGACGCCGAGAAGCTCAAGCTCGTCGTCGTCGGCAAGGAGGTCTCGGCAGGGCGCGCCAAGATCATCACCGGTGGCCCGTCGAACGAGACCGCGCACGCCATCCAGCTCGCCAAGCAGTCGGCGGATGCGGGTGCCGACGGCGTCATGGCCGTCACCCCGTACTACAACAAGCCGACGCAGGCGGGTGTGCTCACGCACTTCCGCATGATCGCGGACGCGACCGACCTGCCGCTCATCCTCTACGACATCCCGGGCCGCACCGGCATCCCGATCACGTACGAGACGATCCTGCGCCTCGCGAAGCACCCGAACATCATCGCGGTGAAGGACGCCAAGGGCGACCTCGCCCAGGTGTCGCGTGTGCTCAACCAGACGGAGCTGCTCTACTTCTCGGGCGACGACGCCAACACGCTGCCGCTCCTCTCGATCGGCGCGACCGGCCTCATCGGCGTGACCGCGAACATCGCGTCGCAGCCGTACCGCACGATGGTCGACGCCGTCAACGCGGGCGACCTCCGGACGGCGACGGATGCGCACAAGCGCCTCGAGCCGCTCGTCCGGGCCACCATGACCCACGTTCCGGGCACCGTGGCGACCAAGTACATCCTGCACGGCCTCGGCCGTATCCAGTCCCCGCGAGTCCGGTTGCCGCTTGTCGGTCCGGAGGAGTGGGAAGCCGCCCTCATCGAGGACGAGCTCGACCTGGTTCGCGACGTCGAAGGCGCGAGCTTCACGAACTTCCGGCCTGACCGCAACGCGGCCGCGGGTGGTGCGCTCCCGCGCATCCCAGGCACAACCCGCTGATTCGACCATCTCACCAGCGGCAACGCTGACTTCTCTAAGGCTCATATGACAAAGACCGAACACCTTCCCAAGCTCGCTGCAGGCTCCATGCGGATCATCCCGCTCGGAGGCCTGGGCGAGGTCGGCCGCAACATGGCGACGTTCGAGATCGACGGGAAGATCCTCATCGTCGACTGCGGCGTGCTCTTCCCCGAAGAGACGCAGCCCGGCGTCGACCTGATCCTCCCGGACTTCGACTCGATCCGCGCTCGTCTGGACGACGTCGTCGGCATCGTGCTGACCCACGGCCACGAGGACCACATCGGAGCGGTGCCGTACATCCTCCGCCTCAAGCCGGACATCCCACTCATCGGCTCGACGCTGACGCTCGCGCTCGTCGAGGCGAAGCTCAAAGAGCACCGCATCAAGCCGTACACGCTCACGGTGGCGGAGGGGCAGGTCGAGGAGCTCGGCCCGTTCTCGCTCGAGTTCGTGGCCGTCAACCACTCGATCCCGGATGCGCTCGCCGTGCACATCACGACGGACGCGGGCACCGTGCTCCACACGGGCGACTTCAAGATGGACCAGCTGCCGCTCGACGGTCGCCTGACGGACCTCCGCGCGTTCGCGCGACTCGGCGAAGAGGGCATCGACCTCTTCATGGCCGACTCCACGAACGCCGAGGTTCCGGGCTTCACGCCGACGGAGCGCAACATCGGCCCGGTCATCGAGGACGTGATCTCGCGCACCAAGGGCAAGGTCGTCGTCGCGAGCTTCTCGAGCCACGTGCACCGCGTGCAGCAGGTCATCGACGCGGCGGCGGCCAACGGTCGCCGCGTCGCGCTCATGGGGCGTTCCATGGTGCGCAACATGGGCATCGCGTCCGAGCTCGGCTACCTCAACGTGCCGCAGGGTGTGCTCATCGACCACAAGAAGGCGCTGAAGCTCCCCGACAACGAGATCGTCTTCATGTCGACGGGGTCGCAGGGCGAGCCGATGGCTGTCCTCAGTCGCATCGCGTCGAAGACGCACGCCATCGAGGTGGGGGAGGACGACACCGTCATCCTCGCCTCGAGCCTCATCCCGGGCAACGAGAACTCGGTGTTCCGCGTCATCAACGCGCTCATCAAGCTCGGCGCGAACGTCGTGCACAAGGCCAACGCCAACGTCCACGTCTCGGGCCACGCCGCGGCGGGCGAGCTGCTCTACTGCTACAACATCCTGCAGCCGCGTCAGGTCATGCCCGTGCATGGTGAGATCCGTCACCTCGTCGCCAACGCCGAGATCGCGAAGAAGTCCGGCATCGCCGACGAGAACGTGCTGATCGTCGAGAACGGTGCCGTCATCGACATGAAGGACGGCGTCGCTCGTCAGGTCGCCCAGCTCGACATCGGCTTCATCTACGTCGACGGCTCGACCGTCGGGACGATCACCGACGCGGACCTCAAGGACCGCCGCATCCTCGCTGAAGAAGGATTCATCTCCATCTTCACCGTGGTCGAGGCGGCGACAGGCAACATCCTCGTCGGACCTGAGATCCACGCGCGAGGCTTCGCTCCGGATGAGGCTGTCTTCGACGACATCATCCCCGGCATCCAGAAGGCGCTCAAGGAGGCCGTCGAGGCAGGCAACTCGAACTCCTACCAGCTCTCGCAGGTCGTGCGTCGCACGATCGGCCGCTGGGTCAACACGAAGCACCGCCGTCACCCGATGATCATCCCGGTGGTCATCGAAGCCTGACGTCATGCTCCGGGGGCCGCCGATCTCGGCGGCTCTCGGGGCGTCATCCTCGATCCTGTCGGTGGCCGCAGGTACCTTGGGCACCATGGCCACAACCTCGTCCAACACGAAGCGAACCCCCGCGCCCAAGAAGCGGGCGAGCGCGGCAGCTGCCAAGGCTCCGGTGGAGACCGAGAAGCCTGGCATCGCCACCCGCGCCTGGATGGCAGCGGCGAACGTCGCGGGCCAGACAGCTCGTGCGTTGGGGCCCGAGACGCTTGAGAAGGATCAGCGGCGCGACGGATTCCCGTTCCTGCTCTTCCTGCTCGCGGTCATCGGCGGCGTGGTCGTCTGGTTCTTCCCGGGCAACGGCGTCGCCACAGCCCTCAACGACTTCACCTTCGGCGGGCTCTTCGGCCGCATCTCCTATGCCCTTCCGGTGGTGCTGGCCTTCTTCGCGCTGTGGCTGTTCCGGCACCCTTCGTCGGTCAGCGACAACGGACGCATCGGGGTCGGCCTGTTCCTCGGCCTGGTCTCGAGCTCCGCGATCTGCCACGTCATCGCGGACAACCCGGACCCGGCCAACGGCATGCCCGCGCTTGCGCTTGGCGGCGGGGTGTTCGGGTGGCTCCTCGGTGGCACCCTCGGGGTCATCATCACCCCGATCGGCGCGGCCATCGTCGCCGGCCTGCTTGTCCTGCTCTCGGTCTTCATCATCACGAAGACCCCACCGCACAAGGTCGTCTCTCGACTGCGCGAGCTCTGGGAGTGGATGTTCGGCATCGACGAGGAGTCCGCGGCGCACGCACGCTCCGCGAAGCCTGGCAAGGCAGTCGGTGCTGACGACGAGAGCCTGCTCGGTGACGACGACCGCTCGCGTTCCGCCGACGCCGAGCGACTTCCCTGGTGGCGCCGGAACGAGTCCGGCCGTGAAGACGACGTCGACTACGAGGAGCAGCCGTACGAGACGGCGGTCGCCGACACCAAGAAGCACGAGCACCACCGCATCGATCCAGAGGCGACGACGACCGTGCTGCGAGGGCTCACCTCGGAAGATCCCGACAATGCCGTCACCGGACCGCAGCCCACCGCGGTGCTCCCGGGCCTGCGTATGGACGACGCGACCGATGTCATCGACGTCGCCGATCCCACCCTCTTCTCCGCGACCGGCATCCAGGACGACTCGACGCCGACCGACCCGGACGAGTTCGCCGACCTCTTCGGGGCGCCGGCGGCTTCTGCGGCGGCCGTCGTGACGACCCCGTCCCCGGAGGCTGCTCCCGCAGCCGCGGATGATGACGGTGAGCAGTGGGACTCCCGCGACGCCGACTCGTCCGGCCAGGGGTACAGCCTCCCAGTGCAGTCGATGCTGTCCAGGGGTGCGCCCGCGCTGGCCCGCACCGAGGCGAACGACCTCATCGTGGAAGCGCTGAACTCCACCTTCGCTCAGTTCAAGGTCGACGCCAAGGTGACCGGCTTCTCGAGGGGCCCGACGGTGACGCGCTACGAGGTCGAGGTGGCCCCCGGCGTCAAGGTCGAGCGAGTCACGCAGCTCTCGAACAACATCGCGTACGCGGTCAAGAGCAATCAGGTGCGCATCCTGTCTCCGATCCCCGGCAAGAGCGCCATCGGCGTCGAGATCCCCAACTCCGACCGCGAGGTCGTGTCCCTCGGCGACGTCCTCCAGTCGCCCGAGTCGATCGCCGCCAGGCACCCCATGACGATCGGCGTCGGCAAGGACGTCGAGGGCGGCTTCGTGCTCGCCAACCTCGCGAAGATGCCGCACCTTCTCGTGGCCGGTGCCACGGGAGCCGGAAAGTCGAGCTTCGTCAACTCGATGATCGTGTCGCTCCTGATGCGGGCGACGCCTGCCGAGGTGCGCATGGTGCTCGTCGACCCGAAGCGGGTCGAGCTGACCCCATACAGTGGCGTCCCCCACCTCATCACGCCCATCATCACGAACCCCAAGAAGGCAGCGGAGGCGCTGCAGTGGGTCGTGAAGGAGATGGAGATGCGCTACGACGATCTGGAGAGCTTCGGCTACCGGCACGTCGACGACTTCAACGCTGCGATCCGCTCCGGCGGCATCATCCTGCCTGAAGGGTCGAAGCGAAAGCTCAAGCCCTACCCGTATCTGCTCGTCGTGGTCGACGAGCTCGCCGAGCTCATGATGGTCGCCCCTCGCGACGTCGAGGACTCCATCGTCCGTATCACCCAGCTCGCCCGCGCCGCGGGAATCCACCTCGTGCTCGCCACGCAGCGTCCGAGCGTCGACGTCGTCACGGGACTCATCAAGGCCAACGTGCCGAGCCGCCTCGCGTTCGCCGTGACCAGCTCCACCGACTCACGCGTCATCCTCGACCAGGTCGGTGCCGAGTCGCTCATCGGGCAGGGTGACGCGCTCTTCCTGCCGTCTGGGGCGAACAAGGCCGCTCGAGTGCAAGGAGCGTGGGTCAACGACAAAGAGATCATGGAGATCGTCGCTCACGTCAAGCGTCAGGCGCAGCCCGAGTACCGGGCCGACGTGGCGCAGGTCGTGGAGAAGAAGGAGATCGACGCCGACATCGGGGACGACCTCGAGCTGCTGCTCGCGGCGGCGGAGCTCGTCGTGAACTCGCAGTTCGGCTCGACCTCGATGCTGCAGCGCAAGCTGCGCGTCGGCTTCGCCAAGGCCGGACGCCTCATGGACCTGATGGAGTCCCGCGAGATCGTCGGGCCATCGGAGGGCTCGAAGGCCCGCGACGTGCTCGTCACGGCCGAAGAGCTGCCCGGTGTCCTCGCGCGCATCCGTGGACAGGACCCGGCCATGAGTGCCGCCGCGCCGGCGGCCGCAGCGCCCCTGGCCGAGCCTGACGGCATGGCTGCGTCGTTCGACGCAGTCGCCGCCCAATACGATGGGCTTGAAGAAGTCGAAGGCGAGAGCGGCGACGAAGACGCCTGGGGTCTGACGGGGCGCGACTAGCGAGAGGCAGCACCATGACCGGTCGAATACTCCGTGGAGGCGACGGGCCGGTGAGCAACTGGTGCGTGCCGAACCTCATCACGATCGCGCGCATCCTGCTGGTGCCCGTCTTCGTGTGGTTCCTCCTGCTGGACGGCAACACCGATGGTGCCTGGCGCTGGGCGGCCGCCGTGCTGTTCATCGTGGCTATCGCGACCGACAGCCTTGACGGGCACATCGCCCGCAGCCGGAACCTCATCACGGACCTCGGCAAGCTCCTCGACCCCATCGCCGACAAGGCGCTCACCGGCACCGCGCTGGTGATGCTCTCCGTGCTCGGCGAGCTCCCGTGGTGGGTGACGATCATCATCCTCGTGCGCGAGCTGGGTATCACCTTCTGGCGACTGGCGGTCGCCAAGAAGCGCGTCCTGCCGGCCGGGCGAGGCGGCAAGCTCAAGACGCTTGTCCAGGCGTTCGCCATCTCGCTTGCGCTGCTCCCGCTCTGGGTCGTCTTCGGGGACTGGGTGCACTGGGTCAACATCGTCTTCATGTCGGCGGCGTTCATCCTCACCGTGTGGTCCGGGATCGACTACCTCTGGCAGGCCTACCGGCCGCAGAACAAGAAAACGCCCGAGCTTCGGGCCGACGACGGGACCCAGCGATGACCGGCGGAATCACCCCAGCACTGCCGCAGACGATCGAGCTGGGGCGGGTGCTGCTCGAGGCCGGCCTCAGCATCGGCGTCGCCGAGTCCCTCACCGGAGGCGCACTCGTCGCAGAGCTCGTCAAGATCCCTGGCATCTCCGCATCGCTCGCGGGCGGCATCGTCGCCTACCGCACCGAGCTCAAGCACTCGCTGCTCGGGGTCGACGAGGACCTCCTGGCCGAGCGGGGACCGGTCGACCCTGATGTCGCCGCCGCCATGGCACTCGGCGCGCGGACCGCTCTTGCCGCTGGTCGTGGCGAGCGCCTCGACATCGGACTCTCGACCACGGGCGTCGCAGGCCCGCAGGCGCAGGCCGGCCGAGCTCCCGGCGTGGTCTTCGTCGGCATCTCCTCGCTCTTCGGCGACAAGGTCGTCGAACTCGACTTCTCCTCGCTGGTCCGTCTCGACGACCCCGCCGGCAGCCGGCAGCGGGTCCGCGGCGCCACCGTCGAGGCAGCCGTTCACAACGTGCTGGAAATGCTCGTGGAACACTGACGCGGTATCGTGAGCGAAGCTTCCTCGAAGGTTGAGTCGAATCGCCTCAACATTCGGCTTTCTTTCAGGAATACCATCGATGTTTGCTTGGTTGTTCTCAGCGTGACGAAGTCTCCACGAAGTCTCGTAAGTTACAGTTCTTGGCATACGGCAGTAAGGAGGACCCCGCTATGGTCCTAGCGCGTCAAGAGATCGGTGAAGTCCTGCGCGATGTGCGCCTGCGTAAGGGGCACACGCTCCGGCAGGTCGCGGGTCGCGCCTCGGTTGCACTCGGCTACCTGAGTGAGGTCGAGCGCGGGCAAAAGGAAGCCTCGAGCGAGATTCTCGCGTCGGTGGCGGAAGCCCTCGAGACCCCCCTCTCAACCATCTATCGCGAAGTGGGCGACCGTCTGGCCGTCCACGAACGCTTCGACACGAGCATCCCGGACACCGTTCCGGACGACCTCCTGCTCGGAGTTCGCAAGCCACTCGTCACGCGTTAGCGCGACGCTCTCGCAGGGTTCTCCTGGTCGAGAGAAGCGACCGACGGCGCCGCAGCATCAGCTGCGGCGCCGTCGGCGTACGCTTGGGGGATGCGCAAAAGCGAGTTCGACAGGGCCGTGGTCGATGAATTCGGTGACGCCTACGGGCGCTCCCTGATGCGCGACCTGGTGCTCGGGGCTGTCGGGGACCGCACGGCGCTGCAGGCGCTTGACGACGGAGTCGAGCCGCGCGACATCTGGCTCGCGCTCTGCGCGGACACGGGAGTGCCAGAGTCCAGGCGTCACGGCGTCGGCACGATAGATCCCCGGACTCGGGACTGACCTCGACCTCCTGAGCCACTGCCTTCCATCCGACACGCCTGTCGGATGTTCGAAGTCGTGTTCGAAGCGCGTAGGGTGTTCATGTCGGACTCCTCGGAGACTTGTCCACAGATGAGGGACCTCGATCACGGAATGTCGGTGGTCGCCTCTAGCGTGATTGTCGAGTAGCCAAGGAACCCGATCCGCCTTGTCGTCAGCGCTCTCCATCAGCGCGCGACAGCCGAGAGGCGACCGCCACATTCCGAGAGGACCACCACCATGCCAAACCCAGCAGACCGCGAAAAGGCTCTTGACGCCGCACTCGCCCAGATCGACCGCCAGTTCGGCAAGGGGTCGGTCATGCGCCTCGGGAGCGACGAGCGCGCACCCGTCGAGACCATCCCAACCGGATCCGTCGCACTCGACGTCGCGCTCGGCATCGGGGGGCTCCCTCGCGGCCGCATCGTCGAGATCTACGGGCCGGAGTCCTCGGGGAAGACCACGCTGACGCTCCACGCCATCGCGAACGCGCAGCGTGCCGGTGGCATCGCGGCCTTCATCGACGCGGAGCACGCGCTCGACCCCGAGTACGCGAAGAAGCTCGGCGTCGACATCGACGCTCTCCTCGTGGCCCAGCCAGACACCGGTGAGCAAGCGCTCGAGATCACGGACATGCTGATCCGCTCTGGCTCCGTCGACCTCGTTGTCATCGACTCCGTGGCGGCCCTCGTGCCGAAGGCTGAGATCGAAGGGGAGATGGGCGACAGCCACGTCGGACTCCAGGCGCGCCTCATGTCGCAGGCCCTCCGCAAGCTCACGGGTGGGCTCAGCCAGACGAAGACCACCGCCATCTTCATCAACCAGCTCCGCGAGAAGATCGGCGTCTTCTTCGGCAGCCCCGAGACGACCGCCGGTGGAAAGGCGCTGAAGTTCTACGCCTCGGTCCGCCTCGACATCCGTCGCATCGAGACCCTGAAGGATGGCACGGACGCCGTCGGCAACCGCACCCGCGTGAAGGTCGTCAAGAACAAGATGGCACCGCCCTTCAAGCAGGCGGAGTTCGACATCCTCTACGGGGTCGGCATCTCCCGTGAGGGCTCGCTCATCGACTTCGGGGTCGAGCACGGCCTCGTGCGCAAGTCGGGCGCCTGGTACACCTACGAGGGCGACCAGCTCGGGCAGGGCAAGGAGAACGCCCGCAACTTCCTCATCCAGCACCCCGAGATCGCCGAGGAGATCGAGCGCAAGATCCTCGCCAAGCTCGGTGTCGGCCAGCCAGCCGACTCGCCTGCCGAGGCCGTCGAGGCACCGCTCGCGCCTGTCGCCGCCGAGGCGAAGGTCGCTCAGCGGCGCGGCGCATGACCGACGAGCTCGCTCCGGTGACACCGCTCTTCGGGTCGTCACCGGCGAGCGACCAGTCAGCGTCTGAGGCTGACGTGGTGGCCCCGGCCACAGAGCAAGCTCCGTCGAGTCCGGGGAGGCGAGACGCTGCCAGCTCTGCGGCAGAGTCCCGCCCCTCGACCGGCGGAGCCCCGAGACTCGTTTCCATCCCAGGCGGGCAAGGCGAAACACAGGCTTTCACGGCCGTCGTGCCCGCTGGGATGGACGCGGAATCCCGGCAACGGCTGGTCGAGGAGGCACAGGAGACACTGGTCCGAGCGCTCGCTCGCAGCGACCGGTCCATCGAGGAGGCGCGGCGCCTGCTCCGCGACTGGCGGGGCGAGGACCCTCAGGGCGCGCAGGCTCCCGAGGACGGCTCCGAGGAGGCCGCCGACTATGAGGCGTCGCTTCGTCTTGACGACGACGAGACCGAGCAGGTGATCGAACGCTGCACTGAGCTCGGCTACCTCGACGACTTCAGGCTCGCCGAGCTGCTCGTGCACAAGGCCAGAGACAAGAAGCGGTCGGGCATCCAGGGCGTCGAGCGGACACTTCGCGACCGGCACCTCTCCACGGAAGCGATCCAGGAGGCGCTCGCCGAGATCGATCGCGACGATGAACTCGAACGTGCCACCGAACTCGCCACTGAGCGTGCCAGGAGGGTGACGGGAGTCGAGCCCGACGCGGCAATCCGACGCATCGCCGGGTTCCTCTCCAGGCGCGGCTACTCTGCAGGCGTCGCGTTCACCGCCGCCAGGGAAGCCGTCCAGGGAGGTCCCAGGACGCGCCGCCCGTCGAGCGGCTCAGCCGGCGTGTTCTTCGGCGTCACTCCCGTCGAGTAGCGCCAGCGCAACGCGCTGCCCCTCAGCGTCGCGGGCGACCTCGAGGCGGACCAGAGCCTCCTCGAGGGCTCGCCGGGCTGCGGCTGGAGCACCAGCCCGATCGTGTGCCTCAGCCAGCACGAAGCCCACGCGACCTGCCGCGCGCAAGTCGCGTTCCGCTTCCAGGGCCGAGATGGCAGCCATCGCCTGCGTCGCCGCACGTGACGGCTCGCCGTCCCGAAGCGCCGCGCGAGCACGGCGTACCGCCACGATCGCGGCCTCCTGCTCCCGCTCGGCAACGGGCGCCAGGTGCAGTGCCGCGATCTGCAGGTTGGCATCGAAACCAGCGAACACCGCAGCACCCGACGGGAACGACGTCGCCCCGAGGGCCAGGAGCATCTCGGTCCGCCCAGCGAACTCCACGGCCGTCACGGGCCCCCCGTCCGACGCCGCGGCCGGAGCGACCACCTCGTCCACCCACCGATCCCACGCGAACTCGCTCTGCCGGTACTGATCGCGCAGCCCCGCGTCGCAGACGATCAGCAGCCCATGCCGCGGCTCGACAACCGGGACCTCGCCCTGGAGCTCACTCGGCAGGGAATGCCAGTACGCCTCATCGCGAGGGGCGTCCCTCCAGCGCTCCGGTTCGTCATGCATCGAGATCGTCAGAGCCTCGAGGCGCGAGGCTCCCAACTCATCCATGACCACCGTGGTCACGGCCTGCAGCGGACCGCCGCCCACCTTCAGCACCAGGCCGTCGACTCCGTTCTCACCGCCCGCCGGACCGACATACAGGGCCCCGCTCGGCGCCGAGATGACAGCCGAACGGTCCCCGCGCGCCTCAACGCGGCCAGCGTCGGTCTGCAGCAGCCCCCTCTGGAGAGCAAGAGAAGTCGCCGGTGTGACGCCGTCATCAGTGGTCATGGCTCGCATCCCGCCAGCGTAGCGGTGGCAGTGCGCCATCGTGAAGCGAACGTAGAATTGGCGGATCATGAGCGAGACAGCCACACCCATCGCACCCTCCCCAGCTGCACGCAGACCAGACGGGTCGCCGAGGAGCTACGAAGTGCGCACGCTCGGCTGTCAGATGAACGTGCACGACTCCGAGCGCATGTCCGGTTCGCTGCGAGCTGCTGGGTACGTCGAAGCCGACGGCCTCGAACCAGACGTCGTCGTCATCAACACGTGCGCCGTCCGAGAGAACGCGGACAACCGTCTCTACGGCAACCTCGGGCAGCTGGCGGCCATCAAGCGAGAACACGAAGGCATGCAGATCGCCGTCGGTGGATGCCTGGCCCAGAAGGACCGCGGAACGATCCTGGAAAAGGCCCCCTGGGTCGACGTGGTCTTCGGAACACACAACATGGGGGCCCTGCCGAGCCTGCTCGAGCGGGCACGTCACAACGACGAGGCCCAGCTCGAGATCCTCGAGTCACTCGATGTCTTCCCGTCGACCCTGCCGACCAAGCGCGACTCGACCTACTCCGGGTGGGTGTCCATCTCTGTGGGATGCAACAACACCTGCACCTTCTGCATCGTCCCGTCTCTCCGTGGCAAAGAGAAGGACCGTAGGCCGGGCGACGTCCTCGGCGAGATGCGTGCGCTCGTCGACGACGGCGCGATCGAGGTGACGCTGCTCGGGCAGAACGTCAACTCCTACGGGGTCGAGTTCGGCGACCGCCGGGCATTCAGCAAGCTCCTTCGCGCTGCCGGCCAGATCGAAGGCCTCGAGCGCGTGCGCTTCACGAGCCCCCACCCCGCCGCCTTCACGCAGGACGTCATCGATGCCATGGCGGAGACGCCCAACGTCATGCCTCAGCTGCATATGCCCCTGCAGTCCGGCTCGGACCGCATCCTCAAAGCCATGCGGCGCTCGTACCGCAGCACGAAGTTCCTCGGCATCCTCGACAAGGTGAGGGAGCAGATGCCGCACGCTGCCATCACCACCGACATCATCGTCGGCTTCCCGGGCGAGACCGAAGAGGACTTCGCCGAGACCATGCGCGTCGTCGAGGCCTCGAGGTTCGCGAGCGCCTTCACATTCCAGTACTCGATCCGGCCGGGCACGCCCGCCGCGACGATGCCGGATCAGGTGCCGAAGGCCGTCGTGCAGGAGCGCTACGAGCGGCTGATGGCATTGCAGGACCGCATCAGCCGCGAGGAGAACGAGAAGCTCGTCGGCTCGGTGCAGCGGATCCTGGTCAGCGCCGGCGAGGGGAAGAAGAACGGCGAGACACACCGCATGTCCGGGCGAGCCGAAGACAACCGGCTCGTGCACTTCTCTGTGCCGACTGGTGTGGAGCGTCCGCGACCCGGTGACGTCGTGACCGCCGAGATCACGGCCGCGGCCTCCTTCCATCTCGTGGCCGACGCTCGCTCATCCCACCTCGACGTCCGCCGGACGACGGCGGGGGATGCCTGGGATCGTTCGCTC
Organism: Pseudoclavibacter sp. JAI123; assembly: GCF_013409665.1. NCBI lineage: Bacteria > Bacillati > Actinomycetota > Actinomycetes > Micrococcales > Microbacteriaceae > Pseudoclavibacter > Pseudoclavibacter sp. JAI123. The sequence continues at coordinate 606,732 of NZ_JACCCM010000002.1, forward strand.
GCGGAGAGCTGCTCGGTACCCGCGCCGGGAGGTGCCCAGAGCCGCGTCTCGCTCGGTCTCCCGACGCTCCGGCGAGCCTGACCGTGTTCATCACGATCGGGGGAGCGACCGGTACGGGCAAGTCGCGGCTCTCGCTCGAAGTTGCCGCGCGGCTTCGCGCCACGGGTCGAGGAGCGCAGATCATCAACGCCGACGCCATGCAGCTGTACCGCGGCATGGACATCGGCACCGCGAAGCTCAGCCTCGAGGAACGCGAGGGAGTTCGGCACCACCTCCTCGACGTCCTAGAGGTGACCGAGGACGCGAGCGTCGCCTGGTACCAGGAACGTGCGCGGGCGCTCATCGAGCAGATCGAGGCCGAGGGGGACGTGCCCATCCTCGTCGGCGGATCCGGTCTCTACATCGCCGGCGTGTGCTTCGATCTGCGTTTCCCTGGAACCGACCCGCAGGTCCGCGCGCGACTCGAGGCCGAGCTGGAGAGTGCCGGACCTGGCCCGCTGTTCGCACGTCTGCGCGAGCTGGACCCGACCGCCGCAGCCACGATGGACGCGCGGAACGGCCGTCGTCTCGTCCGCGCGCTCGAGGTGATCGAGGTCACCGGCGAGCCATTCAGCGCGCAGCTGCCCGACCAGGAGGCGACCTGGCGGGACGTGACCTTCGCCGTCGTCGAAGAGCACCGCGAAGTGCTCACGCCGCGGCTGGACGCCAGGGTGGAGCGGATGTGGGAGAGCGGACTCCTGGAAGAGACGGAGATGCTGGCGGAAGCGGGCCTCGAACGCGGCACCACCGCGAGACGAGCCATCGGCTACCAGCAGGCGCTCGCGCAACTTCGAGGCCAGTCGTCTCGGGCCGAGGCGATCGCGGAGGCGCAGCTGCTCACTCGGAAGTACGCGAGGCGACAGGTCTCGTGGTTCCGTCGCTACAGCAGAGCCGTCCGCGCGCACAGCGGCGAGAGCTTCGCCGCCCAGCGCATCATCGAAGCAGCCGGACTCTGACGCCGTGTCCGCTGCGCACGGGCCGGGTCAGATGTCCGTAGCATTGACGCCATGACACAACTCGCGTTCACCAAGGCGCAGGCCACCGGCAACGACTTCGTCCTCGTCTCCGACCCGGATGGCGAACTCGAGCTCGGGCCTCAGCGGGTGGCGCGGCTGTGCGATCGCAACTTCGGCGTCGGCGGCGATGGGCTCATCCGCGCCGTCCGTTCCGCCCACCTTGCAGAGGGCCGCGAGCTGCAGGCCGTGAACCCCGGTGCAGAGTGGTTCATGGACTACCGCAACGGCGACGGATCCATCGCCGAGATGTGCGGCAACGGTGTCCGCGCCTTCGCTCGATTCCTCACCGAGACCGGGCTGGCGACGCTCGCGGAGGGCGAGCGCCTCGAGATCGGGACCCGCGCTGGCCTCCGGATCGTCGAGCGCGAGGGCGACGGCTTCCGCGTTGACATGGGTCCGTGGCGTCTGGATGGCGGAGAGCCGCTGGTGACCGTGCCGCACATCGGTGTGTCCCGCCCGGGCCTCGGCATCGATGTCGGCAACCCTCACGTCGTCGTGGCCCTCTCGAGTGAGGAGGAGCTGGATCGCCTCGAGCTCTTCCACGCCCCGCTCATCGAGCCTGCCCCCGAGCTCGGCGCGAACGTCGAGTTCGTGGTGCCGCACGACCAGCTCGTCCAGGACGGGGTCGGGCACATTCGGATGCGCGTCCACGAGCGCGGTGTCGGCGAGACGCTCTCCTGCGGGACAGGCGCCGTCGCATCGGCGCTTGCTGTCCGCTCCTGGGCTGGCGCAGGCGCGCCGGACGTGTGGTCCGTGCGAGTCCCGGGTGGCGTCCTCAACGTCACCGTCGCACCTGTCGACGGCGTCGAGCACGTGTTCCTGTCCGGGCCGGCCGAGATCGCCTTCACCGGCGTTGTCGAGGACGACCTCGCTACTGAGCTCGCCGTACCCGCAGCACTCTGAATCCGGCGTCCGTCGAGTGGCGCTCGACCGACAGCTCCGGGCCGAACTGCTTCGCGATCCAGGCCTGCAGCGAGTCGCCGCCGAGCTTCTTCGCGACGACGAGCCATGCCTCCCCGTCTGCGCTGAGGCGGGGAAGCCAGTCCATGAGCAGCTCATGAAGCGCGTCCTTGCCGATCCTGATGGGCGGATTGGACCAGATGAGGTCGAAGCGGGCGTCAGCGGGGACATCGGCTGGCAGGGACGTCCTGATCCGATCGAGGCGGAGGTTCTCCGCGTTCTCACGGGTCAGGAGGAGCGCTCGCTCGTTGACGTCGACCGCCCACACATCGAGTTCGGGCGACTCGAGCGCCAGGGCCAGGCTGATCGCGCCCCAGCCGCAGCCGAGATCCAGCGCCGTGCCAGTTGCTGGAGGCTTCGGGGCGGCGGCGAGGAGAGCTTGCGTGCCTCGGTCGAGGTGCTCCGGGCTGAAGGTGCCTCCGGCCGTGGTGACGGTCGCGGCGTGCCCCCTGAGCCTGACCTGGATGCTTCGCCGCTCGAGCGGGCCGTCTGGGGTTGCTGAGAAGTAATGCTGAGCGGTCACCCCTAGACGCTAGCACCGGCGTAGAATCGTACGAATATGCGAGATTCTGAAACTCCTCCAGGCGAGAGCAACGACGCGATCGACCGAATCCTGCGAGCGGCGAGAGAGCCGGGCGCCACCATGACCCTGTTCTCGTCCGGGCGTGCGCAGGCACTGCAGGACGGTGCGAGCACGGGGTACGACGGCGAATCCGATGGTGACCAGCTCGAACGCGAGGCGCGCCAATCCCTGCGGCGCGTCGAGAGCCTGCGCACGGAACTCGAGGACGTCACCGAGGTCGAGTACCGCAAGGTGCGTCTTGAGCGGGTTGTCCTGGTCGGGGTCTACCGTCGCAACTCCCTCGAGGAGGCCGAGAACTCCATGCAGGAGCTGGCCGCTCTCGCGGAGACGGCGGGCGCCGTCGTCCTGGACGGCGTGCTCCAGCGGCGACCCAACCCGGACCCGGCCACGTACCTGGGCCGAGGCAAGGTCGCTGAGCTCAAGGAGATCGTCGCGGCCCTCGAAGCCGACACGGTCGTCGCGGACACGGAGCTCGCGCCAAGCCAGCGGCGTGCGCTCGAGGACGAGATCAAGGTCAAGGTCATCGACCGCACGGCCGTGATCCTCGACATCTTCTCCCAGCACGCGAAGAGCCGAGAGGGCAAGGCTCAAGTCGAGCTGGCGCAGATGGAATACATGCTCCCGCGCCTCCGAGGCTGGGGTGAGTCGATGTCCCGCCAGGCCGGTGGGCAGGTCGGCGGCGGAGCCGGTATGGGCTCGAGAGGTCCCGGTGAGACGAAGATCGAGCTCGATCGTCGCCGCATTCGCACGAAGATGGCCAAGCTCCGGCACCAGATCGCGGACATGAAGGACGCGCGCGACGTGAAGCGCGCGACTCGCGAGCGCAACCAGGTGCCGGCCGTCGCCATCGTCGGCTACACCAACGCCGGCAAATCGAGCCTCCTCAACCGCATCACCCACGCGGGTGTGCTCGTCGAGAACGTGCTCTTCGCGACGCTCGACGCGACGGTGCGCAAGGCATCCACGGAAGACGGCCGCCCGTACACGATCGCCGACACCGTCGGGTTCGTGCGCAACCTGCCTCACCAGCTTGTCGAGGCCTTCCGATCGACGCTCGAGGAGCTGCAGGCTGCCGATGTCATCGTGCACGCCGTCGACGCCTCGCACCCGGACCCGGCCGCCCAGCTCGCCACCGTGCGTGACGTCATCGGCGAGGTCGAGGCGCACGACGTCCCGGAGATCGTCGTCTTCACCAAGGCCGACCTCGTCGACAGCGATCGACGCCTTGAACTGCAGGGCCTCGCGAATGACGGCATCTTCGTGTCTGCGCACACCGGCGAGGGCATCGACCTGCTGCTCGCTCGAATCGCAGAACTGCTTCCGACGCCGGAGGTCACGATCGACGTGCTCGTGCCGTTCGAACGCGGCGACCTCGTCTCCTACCTCCACGAGCGCGGTGCTGTGCTCGAGCTGGGTCACGAGGAGGGTGGCACGCGCCTCAAGGCGCGAGTGAATCCCGACCAGCTCGGCCTGTTCGAGGAGTTCACCGTCGCGGGCTGAGTCGCTGCAGCGCGATTGAGCACTGAACGCAGAAGAGCGGCAAGCCCGATGGGCTTGCCGCTCTTCTGCGTTCAGGCGGGTCTTCTGTGGAGAGGATCAGATGGAACGGAGCACCGCGACGACCTTGCCCAGGATCTCAGCCTCGTCGCCCAGGATCGGCTCGAAGTCGCTGTTGCGGGGGAGCAACCAGATGTGTCCGTCCCGCTTGCGGAAGGTCTTGACCGTGGCCTCGCCGTCGAGCATGGCGGCGACGATGTCGCCGTTCTCGGCAGTGCGCTGTGACCGCACCACGACCCAGTCGCCATCGCAGATGGCGGCGTCGATCATCGACTCGCCGACCACGCGGAGCAGGAAGAGCTCGCCCTTGCCAACGATCTGGCGGGGGAGCGCGAAGACATCCTCGACCTGCTGCTCAGCCGTGATCGGGATGCCGGCTGCGATGCGACCCACGACGGGTACGAAGGCGGCCTCCGCCGTGTCGTTCGAGTCGCCATCGTCGGCATGGTCGAAGTGCACGAGCACCTCGAGGGCGCGTGGCATGCCCGGGTTCCGCTTGATGTAGCCGAACTTCTCAAGCTGCCCGAGCTGATGGGTCACGCTCGAGAGCGAGACCAGCCCGACCGTATCGCCGATCTCCCGCATGCTCGGCGGGTACCCGCGAGTGCGAACCGACTCGATGATGCAGGTCAGGATGCGCTCCTGCTTCTCGGTCAGCTTTCTGTAGATGTCACTCGCTGGCTTCTTGGCCATGTCGTCTCCGTCCGCTCTCCGACACGGAATGTCGGTGGCAGGTGATGCACTGCCTGATAGCGCCAACCCTACCGAGGGTGCACGCAGCTACGAAACATTTCTTCGAGTGTTGTGGAGGAAAGTTCGACAGATTCGAACGTTCGACCTTGACTTGACACTTTGTTCGTAGCTATATTCAGTACATACATTCGACCACTCGAAGATGTGGACGAATCAGGAGGAATCATGAACAACACTGCCGCACCGCTCCGCCTCACCACTCGAGGCCGCCGGGTCGTCCTGGCGCTCGCCGCGCTGCCCGTCGCCGCCGCCATCGCGCTCGGGGCCACGCACATGACCTCTGCAGCGGCATCGAACGAGACAGCCGATGTCGAGTTCGAGTACGTCACGGTCGGCGCGGGCGACACTCTCTGGGGAATCGCCGAGGAGGTCGCGGGCGACGCAGATGTCCGCGACGTCATCGTCGAGATCTCCAAGCTCAACGCGCTCGAGAACGGCACGGTTCAGGCCGGCCAGCGCCTCGCGCTCCCGCTCGACTGACGTCGTACATGTCGTCGACGAACACCTCGGCCGGGGCGTGGTGGGGGCCTCGTCGTAGGCTTGTCCGGTGACCTCGTTCGAAGACCTGCCCATCCGCGACGACCTTCGCGGACTCACCCCATATGGTGCGCCTCAGCAACCGGTGCGCGTCGCCATCAACGTCAACGAGAACCCGCACCAGGTTCCAGAGGTCGTCGCAAGACGCATCATCGAAGCGATCGCTCGCGAGCTCCCGGGTCTCAACCGGTACCCGGACCGCGAGTTCACCGCACTCCGGGAGCGGCTGAGTGTCTACCTGGGTCACGGCATCTCTCCCGAGCAGGTGTGGGCGGCGAACGGCTCCAACGAGATCATGCAGCAGCTCTTGCAGGTCTTCGGGGGGCCAGGCCGGAGTGTGCTCAGCTTCACACCCAGTTACTCGATGTACCCGCTGCTCACCCAAGGTGTGGGGTCCACCTGGGTGCCCGTGCCGCGCGCCGGTGACTTCACGATCACCGCAGAGCTCGTCACCGAGGCCATCGAGCGGGAGCAGCCCGACATCACGATCATCTGCTCGCCCAACAACCCGACGGGCACCGCGACCGACCTCAGCGTGATCGCCGCGGCCTACGAAGCGACCGACGGCATCCTCATCGTCGACGAGGCCTACGCCGAGTTCCTCCCAGACGGCGAGGAGACCGCGCTCTCGCTGCTTCCCGGGCGCGAGCGGCTCGTCGTCTCGAGGACCATGAGCAAGGCATTCGCGTTCGCGGGTGCTCGAGTCGGGTACTTCGCGGCCGACTCTGCCGTCGTGGATGCCGTGCGGTTGGTCCGCCTTCCCTACCACTTGTCTGCAATCACCCAGGCCGCGGCAACCGCCGCACTCGAGTGCTCCGAGATCATGCTGCAGCAGGTCGACGCCATCCGCGAGCAGCGGGACCGCCTTCTCGCAGAGCTCCCGGCGCTCGGTTTCACGCCCTGGGAGTCCGGGGCGAACTTCGTGCTCTTCGGGGGCGTCGATGACCCGGCAGACACCTTCGCTCGGCTGCTGGAACGCGACATCCTGGTCCGCGACGTCGGCATCCCGAACACGCTCAGGGTGACGGCGGGTACACGGGCGGAGACGTCCGCGTTCCTGGACGCTCTCGCCGAGATCACGAACGCCGGAAAGGCCTAGGCTGGAGGGATGACCACGACGCCACGCACTGCGACGCTCTCGCGAGCAACGAGCGAGTCCTCCATCGAGCTGAGCCTGAACCTGGACGGCACCGGCATCGCCGACATCCAGACGTCGGTGCCGTTCTACGACCACATGCTCACGGCCTTCGCGAAGCACTCGCTCACCGACCTCACGGTCCGCGCCACGGGCGACACGGAGATCGACGTGCACCACACGGTGGAGGACACGGCGATCGTCCTCGGTCAGGCGATCCGGCAGGCCCTCGGCGACAAGTCCGGTATTGCCAGGTACGGCGACGCGCGGGTTCCGCTCGACGAGTCGTTGGCTGAGGCAGTCGTCGACATCTCAGGGCGACCGTTCCTCGTGCACACGGGGGAGCCGGACGCGTTCGTCTACCACCTCATCGGCGGTCACTTCACGGGGGCGATGGTGCGCCACGTCTTCGAGGCGATCACCTTCCACGCCGGTCTGACCGTGCACGTCGAACTCATCCGCGGGCGCGACCCCCACCACATCGCCGAGGCAGAGTTCAAGGCATTCGCCAGGGCGTTCCGCGCTGCGAAGCGCGTCGACCCCGAGGTCGTCGGCATCCCCTCGACGAAGGGCGCCCTGTGACCGGACCCGCCCGTCCGCGCGTCGTCGTCGCCGACTACGGCTCAGGCAACGTGCACTCGGCAGTCAAGGCGCTCGAAGCGGCGGGAGCCGACGTCGAGCTCACCGCCGACCGCGCCGCAGCCTACGACGCCGACGGCTATGTCGTCCCGGGCGTGGGCAGCTTCGCGCACGTCATGGAAGCCATCAACCGGCAGCGCATCGGCGAGATCGTCGGCAGGCGCCTCGCCGGCGGTCGCCCGGTCCTCGGCATCTGCGTCGGCATGCAGATCTTCTTCGACGGCGGCATCGAGGGCGGGGAGCGCGCCGAGGGTCTCGGCGAGTGGCCAGGGGAAGTGACCGAGCTCCACGCCGACGTGCTTCCGCACATGGGCTGGAACCTCGTCGAGCCGCCGACCGACTCCAAGCTCTTCGCGGGCATCGCCGATGAGCGCTTCTACTTCGTGCACTCGTACGCGGCGCACGAGCTCCCGCTCGAGCCGCATCCCAAGGCCCGCCCGGTGCTCGTCACATACGCGGAGCACGGCGAGCGCTTCATCGCGGCCGTCGAGAACGGCCCGCTCTCCGCCACGCAGTTCCACCCCGAGAAGTCTGGCGAGGCCGGCGTTCGCCTGCTCCGCAACTGGATCGAGACGCTCCCGACGCGGGCCTAGGCCGATCGCCTCGGCGCGCGGCGCGACTGCCTGCCGATACGCTATTGCCCGGACGGCCAGGGCCTGACCTTCCGGCGTCGACGTCCAGGCGCCTCTGAACGAGAACAAGGAACCAACGCTCGTGAGCGAATTCAACACGTCACCGGAGCTCGTGCTCTTCCCCGCAATCGACCTCGCGGGTGGTAAGGCCGTCCGCCTGGTCCAGGGGGAAGCAGACTCGGCCACGAACTACGGCGACCCCGTCGATGCGGCCGAGGACTGGATCGAGCAGGGCGCCGAGTGGATCCACCTCGTCGACCTCGACGCCGCCTTCGGGCGCGGTGAGAACCGCGGCGTCATCAAGCGCGTCATCCGGGCCGCCAAGCACGTCAACGTCGAGCTGTCCGGCGGGATCCGCGACGACGAGTCGCTCGAGCGTGCGGTCGAAGCCGGTGCGAGCCGCATCAACCTCGGTACGGCGGCGCTCGAGAACCCGGAGTGGGCCGCCAGCGTCATCGCCCGCTACGGCGAGCTGATCGCCGTGGGTCTCGACGTGCGGGGCACGACGCTCGCGGCCCGCGGCTGGACGCGCGATGCCGGCGACCTCTGGACAGTGCTCGAGCGTCTTGAAGAAGCCGGTTGTGCTCGCTACGTCGTGACCGACGTGACCAAGGACGGCACGCTGCAGGGCCCGAACCTGCAGCTCCTGAGCGACATCCTCGACCGCACCGATCGACCTGTCGTGGCCTCCGGCGGCGTCTCGAGTCTCGATGACCTCGTCGCTCTCCGTGGGTTGGTCCCGCAGGGGCTCGAAGGTGCGATCATCGGCAAGGCCCTCTACTCCGGGGCGTTCACGCTGGTCGAAGCGCTCGACGTCTCGTCCTGAATCGAGAGGCGCCGACCCATGCCGTCCCTGCCTGAGCACTTCCACCCGAGCGAAGCTGACTCGGCCGGCCAGAGCTGGTCGGGGCGGAGCTTCGGCGACAACCCCTTCCGTGACGACGACGGCACTGCGCCGGCAGCGTTCCTCGCCGCGATGCAGCGCTTTCGCGCACGCGAGGCCGGGCCGGACGCCGTCGTCGACGCTCTCCGTCAAGCGAGAGTGCTCATCCCTCTCGTCGCGAAGCTCGGCGAGGCCGGTGTCAACGAGCAAGGTGCCACCGTCGACAAGAGCGCCGATCTCTCGATCGTGACCGTCGCCGGTCCGGATGGTCGCACCGTCCTTCCCGTGTTCACGTCGGCTGATGCGATGAAGCGGTGGAACCCGACCGCCCGCCCGGTCCCGGCGCTCATGCAACGTGCCGCCATCTCCGCTGCGGCCGAGGGCAGCGACCTCATCGTCGTCGACGCGACGAGTGACACGGAGTTCGTCGTCCGTCGACCTGCGGTGTGGGCGATCGCGCAAGAGCAAGAGTGGGTCGCTCCGTGGGTCAACCCCGTGGTCGCCGATGAGCTCTCTCGGGTCATGGCAGAGCTGGTCGAGGTGCTCGGTGTCGACCTCGTGCCTGGCGATCCGGAGGCCCGGCTGACCGGACCGGAGCTGCGGGTGGTGCTCCATGTGGGGCCAGCGGTCGGCCGCGATGAGCTCGCCGACCTGTCGCGGCGGGCCAGTGAGCTGCTGCAGGGGAGTGAAGCGTTCCGCACCGAGGTCGATTCCCTCGGCATCTCCTTCTCCCGTGCCGCCGGGTCTCACGCGGGGGAGGCGCAGGGCCGTACGGGCCTCGATTCTAAGCGGTCCTGGTGGCGTCGCAGAGGGGATTGACCTGGCTCAGCATGTCGGGCAAGGCTTGCCTGTAGGCTCACCGAGAAGTAATTAGATACTCTTATAGCTAGCCAACCGAACTAAAGGGAGTGGTGCCGAGTGATTCGTGAGCCTCTGGCGAGCCCCCGTGGCCAGGGTTCGGACTTCGAGCTTGCAGCGAAGCAGCTGCTCGAGGTGCGACGGCGCATCGAGGAGTTCCTCGACGGGCGCGTCCAGGCGGCCAGTGTCATCGATGAAGGCCTCGCGACCCTCTGGCGCATTACGGCTCGGAGTGCGGAGGGCGGCAAGCTCTTTCGGCCGGCCCTGGTCGTACAGAGCTACCTCGCCTACACGGGCGCGGAAGAGGTACCGGATGCGGTGATCGAGCTGGCGACGGCGACCGAGCTCCTCCATCTTGCGTTCCTGACGCACGACGACGTCATCGACAACGACACGATGCGCCGTGGTGTGCGGAACCTGCTTGGGAGCGTCGAGGAGATCGTCGGCGGTTCGGAGTTCGATGACGAACGCGGGAACCGTCTCGGCCAGGCCGCCGCGATCCTGGTCGGTGACCTCCTGCTCTCGGAAGCCCACCTGCGCGTCGCGCGCATCGACCTGCCGCATGCGGTGCGCCTCCGTGTGCTCGACGCCATCGAGCGTGCGCTCTCCGTGTCTGTGGCCGGAGAGTTCAGCGATGTCAGCCTGTCGGTCCGGGCAGACCATCCCGCGCTCGCCGAGGTGCTGTCCATGAGCTCGAACAAGACGTCGGCGTACACCGTTCTGCTTCCGCTGGAACTCGGCCTGATAGCGGCGGGTGGAGAAGACCTCGTGGACGCGCGGCTCATCGCACAGTTCTCCGATGCGGCTGGCCTGGCGTTCCAGCTCCAGGATGATCTCTTCGGCGTCTTCGGAGATCAGCACAAGCTCGGGAAGGCGCCGTACTCGGATATTCGCGAGGGCAAATTCACGGCACTGATCGCGCTCGCGTGCGGGACACCCGTATGGAACGAGCTCGAGTCGCTGCTCGGCGACCCGCAGCTCAGCGAGATCGACGGAGCGAAGGCGCGCGACCTCATCGACGCGTCCGGTTCACGTGCGGCTGTCGAGCAGGAGCTCGCGGCGCAGTTCGCGAGGGCGAGCGCCGCGGCCCGTGCCGTTGGCGCCTCGGGCCGCGAGGGCGATAGGAATCTTGCGGAGATGATGGAGCGGCTGCTCATGCTGCTGGAGCGGCGCACCTCATGATCTCTCCGCTCGAGCAGTACACGCGCACGGCGGAGAAGTCTGCGGCAGAGGTCATCTTCGCGTACTCGAGTTCCTTCGGGGCGGCCACGCGGCTGCTCGGCCGCCGCACGGTGAAGCCCGTGCGCAGCATCTACGCGCTCGTCCGGGTCGCCGACGAGATCGTCGACGGTGTGGGAGCGCTCGCCGGCCTCTCGCTCGAACAGCAGCACGCTGCGCTGGACGGGTTGGAGGCGCAGACGCTGGAGGCGATCGAATCCGGATTCAGCACCAACCTGGTGGTGCACGCGTTCGCGGTGACGGCGCGACGCTGTGGGTTCGGGGCCGAACTGGTCGTCCCCTTCTTCGCGTCGATGCGCATGGACCTGGAGCCGAAGTCCCTCGACGTGGAGGAGCAGCGGCGGTACGTCTACGGCTCCGCCGAGGTCGTCGGCCTGATGTGCGTCCGCGTCTTCCTGACGGGCGTCTCTCGCACGGACGAGGAACGCGAGCGGATAGACGCGGCTGCGTGCGCGCTCGGCGCGGCTTTCCAGAACGTGAACTTCCTGCGCGACGTGGGTGATGACGCCGATCGGCTCGGCCGGGACTACCTCCCGGTGGAGGGGCTCGAGTCGGCGCCGCTCGACGAGCGTCGCAAGCTCATCTGGCTCGACCGCATCCGCGCAGATATCGAGACGGCGGATGCGGGCATCCCGCTGCTTCCGCGAGACTGCAGGAGGGGTGTCGCGCTCGCGAGCGCGCTCTTCTCCGCCCTGGCCGACCGCATCGCGGCGACGCCAGCGGAGCAGTTGCGCACGACGCGAGTCAGGGTTCCCGGCGCCGAGAAGGCGCGTATCGCAGCACGAGTCCTTCTGGAGACACGATCATGAGCACTCGAGCAGTTGTCGTCGGCGCTGGAATGGCGGGGCTCGCCACGGCGATCCTCCTCGCGCGGGACGGTTTCGCCGTGACCGTGCTCGAGAAGAACGACAGGGTGGGAGGCCGAGCCGGTCTTCTTGAAGTCGATGGGTTCCGCTTCGACACCGGCCCGAGCTGGTACCTCATGCCGAGCGTCTTCGACCACTACTTCGCACTGGCGGGCACGAGCACCGAGGAGCAGCTCGACCTCAGGATGCTCGACCCCGGCTACCGCGTCTTCCCGGAGCCGACCGCCGACGGCGCACGCAGCGAGCCCATCTCCATCCCGTACGGCCAGGACGCCGTGCGTGAGCTGGTCGCCGAGCTCGAGCCTGACGCGCTCTCCGCGTTCGATGACTACCTCGAGACCGCCAGACGCGCCATGGACATGGCCGAGGACGTCTTCCTCTACAACACGTTCGCGAACCCGCTGTCCCTGGTCGGCGAGCGAGTCCGCCGCGAGCTGCCGGATCTCCTCACCTGGCTGACCACGCCCCTCGAGAAGTTCGTCGAGGAGTCCTTCACGCATCCGCTGCTTCGCCAAATCCTCGCGTACCAGGCTGTGTTCCTCGGAACCGACCCGCGCCGCGCGCCGGCGATCTACCACCTCATGAGCCGCATGGATCTCGTCGAGGGCGTGCAGTACCCGATGGGTGGCTTCACGGCCGTGGTGGATGCGCTGCACGGCCTCGCGGTCGAGGCCGGAGTCGAGTTCAGGCTCGAGGCCGAGGTCACGGGCATCGCCGTCTCGCACGGGTGGAGCCGTGGTGTGCACTGGCGGGACGCGGCGGGCAAGCGGCACTTCGAGGACGTCGAGGTGGTCGTCTCGGCGGCTGACCTGCACCACACGGAGACGCAGCTGCTGCCGGAGCGGTACCGCAGCTACCCGGAGCGGGTGTGGCAGAAGACCGACTCCGGTCCGGGCGCCGTGCTCGTGATGCTCGGTGTCGAAGGCGAGCTGCCGACGCTCCCGCACCACTCGCTGCTCCTCACGAAGGAGTGGGGCGAGAACTTCGACGCCATCTTCGGGACTGGCGTTGCGCTGCCGGACCCGGTCTCCGTCTACGTGTGCAAGCCGAGCGCAACCGATCCCGAGGTCGCGCCAGACGGGCACGAGAACCTGTTCATGCTCATCCCGGTGAAGGGGGATCCCGCCATCGGCGGGGGAGGAGCGGACGGCCGGGGAGACGCGGAGGTCGAGCGCATCGCCGACCTCGCGATCGCCCAGCTCGCCGAGTGGACCGGGGCTCCCGATCTGGCCAGCCGCATCGTCGTTCGGAGCACGCTCGGGCCCGCGGACTTCGTGAACGACTACAACTCGTGGCGCGGCGGCATCCTCGGCCCGTCGCACGAGCTCGCCCAGTCGGCCATGCTCCGAGCGGGCAATGCCTCCCCGAAGGTCAAGGGGCTGTACTACGCGGGTGCGACGGTCAACCCCGGTGTCGGTGTGCCGATGTGCCTGATCAGCGCGGAGCTCGTCCTCAAGCATGTGCGGGGCGACCGCAGCGCCGGGCCGCTGGGGGTCGAGAACCGGTGACGGTCGCCACCGTCCACCTCTGGGGAACCGGTAGCGCGAGCACCGGCCTCGGGTTGACGGCGAAGACGACGCTGCAGCTGCTCGGGCGCCGCAGGCCGGAGGGGCTGCGCTTCTCCCGCATCCTCGGCACGGCGAAGGGGACGAGCTTCTCGTCCCGAGACGCCGACCTCGGGCACTGGGCGCTGGTCGCCTCCTGGGAGTCGCAGCAGGCGGCTGATGCCTTCGACCGTGGGCCACTGGTCGCCGCCTGGGATGCGAGCGCGCGGGAGCGGGTCAGGGTTCGCATGCGCGCCATCCGCTCCGTCGGGCTGTGGGGCGGCCGCGAGCCGTTCGGCCCGGCGGTTGCCGAAGCAGCCGAGGGGCAGCGGGTCGCCGTGATCACTCGCGCCCGGATCCGTCCCTCGGCGGTGCACCGCTTCTCTGGGACCGTGCCGCCCATCGCCGCCGAGCTGATGCAGGCGAGGTCGCGTGGTCTGCGGCTCGGATTCGGGATGGGGGAGCTCCCGGCGGGCCTGCTGGGCACCTTCACGCTGTGGGAGTCGGCGCCAGCGCTTCGGGAGTTCATCGCCGGTGCGCCGTCGCACCGCGCGGCGATGCTCGACAGCAGGGCTGGCGAGTGGTTCGCGGAAGAGCTCTTCGCCAGATTCGCAGTGGATGCGGTCGAAGGGTGGGCGGGCGAGACGGGATGAGCTCCGTGCGGCGAGACCCACCACGGGCCACGGGACCAGACGACGAAGATCCAGAGCCACGACCGAGAGGAACGGACTCAAGATGAACGCCATCACACGACGACTCATGTGGGTGACCCTTGCCGCCGGCATGTTCGTGCAGAGTCTCTTCGCCTTCACGGGTGGGGGAACGATACCGCTGACGATCGCGAGCGTCGCGCTCCTGGCTGCCACCGGCGTGCTGCACGCCTGGGCGACGAGGGGGCCGAAGTTCGCGTCCGTGCTGCTCGCAGCGGCCGCGATCGGCTTCTTCGCCGAGGTCGTCGGCGTCGCGACGAGCTTCCCGTTCGGGCAGTACATCTATACCCCGTCGCTGGGCTTCTCGCTCTTCGAGGTGCCCCTGATCGTGCCCCTCGCGTGGGTGACGATCGCCTACCCGGCGGTCATCATCGCGCGGCGCCTCGTCGGCACGGCCCCCGGGGTCCTGCGCCGCATCGCGCGCGTCGCGGTCGCCGCGTGGGCGCTGACCGCCTGGGACGTGTTCCTCGACCCGCAGATGGTCGACTCGGGGCACTGGGGCTGGAAGCACCCTGATCCCGGCATCCCCGGCGTCGACGGCATCCCGCTCACGAACTTCCTCGGCTGGTACCTCGTCTCCCTCATCATCTGCGGGCTCATCGATGCCGTGGCCGCGAGGTCGAAGCGGATCGAGGGCGCACCGGGCGACGCGGTTCCGTTCACGGTCTACCTGTGGACCTATGCGACGTGCGTCGTCGGCAACCTGACCTTCTTCGAGCGTCCGAGCGTCGCTCTCGTCGGCGGCATCATCATGGGCGCTATCGCGGTGCCGCTTGTCGTCGTGCTGCTGCGCGACTGGCGTGCGCGCAGGTCGACAGATGACCTCGTGACAACCGGCGCTCGCAGCGGGGACGCTCCGCGATGAGCCGTGTCGTCGTGATCGGCGCGGGCGTCGGCGGGCTCGCCACGGCGGCGCGCCTCGCGTCGCTCGGTCACGACGTGACGGTTCTCGAGCAGTCCGACGTCATCGGCGGGAAGCTCGGCACCATCGAGCACGATGGCTTCCTCTTCGACACTGGGCCATCGCTCGTGACGATGCCGTACGTCTTCGCCGAGCTGTTCGGTCAGACGGGTGCGCCGCTCGAGTCGGTGCTCGAGCTCCGGCGCCTCGAGGTCGCGTGCAGGTATCGATTCGCGGACGGCACCGAGCTCGACATGCCCGGTCGCGTCGAGGAGATCCCCGGTGCGCTGGATGCGGCACTCGGTTCAGGATCTGGGCGGCAGTGGTCGAGGTTCCTCGAGCGCTCCGGAAAGGTGTGGGACATCGCCCGTGGCCCGTTCCTCGAGTCGCCCATCACCGCGGCCGGTATCGCGAGGCTCGCCGCGAACCCGCTGTCGCTCGCGAAGGTCGCCCCGTGGCGGAGCCTCCGCGGCTTCGGCGAGCAGGACCTCGCCGACCCGCGCCTGCGCGCGCTGCTCGACCGCTATGCGACCTACACCGGCTCGGACCCGAGGCGGGCGCCGTCGGCCCTTGCGACCGTCCCGTTTGCAGAGCAGGCGTACGGGTCCTGGTACGTGCCTGGTGGTCTCTGGCGCCTGGGCGCAGCCATCGCCGACCGGGCCCGCGAGTGCGGTGCGCGAATCCGGACGGGGGTGGATGTGACCCGCATCCTGCAGGAGGGTGCGCGGGTATCGGGCGTCGAGACGGCGGACGGCGAGCGCATCGCCGCCGACGTCGTGGTCTCGAACGCAGACGCGGAGACGGTCTACGGGAAGCTGCTCAGCAGCGAGGGCGCCCGGCGCGCGGCGAGGAGCCACGCGAAGCTCGACCCGTCGCTGTCCGGGTTCGTCCTGCTGCTTGCGCTCGACGGGCTGGACGAGGTCGCCTTCGAACACGGCGAAGCCACGCACCACCGGGTGCTCTTCGCCGAGGACTACGACGCTGAGTTCGACGCGATCTTCGGCATCGGAGGGCAGGCGCAGTCGGGGCCGAAGCCGGTCGAGCGGCCCACGATCTACATCGCCGCACCCGAGGACCCGGAGATCGTTCCCGGTCCAGGCAGCGGTGCCTGGTTCGTGCTCGTCAACGCGCCTCGCCACGACCCCGAGCACGGCGTCGACTGGAATGAGCCCGGCCTCGCCGAGCAGTATGCGGAGTCGCTGCTCGAGCTGATGGCCGAACGTGGCGTGGACGTGCGCGACCACGTGCGGTGGATGCGCATCCGCACGCCCGCCGACCTCGAGCGGGAGACGCGCTCACCAGGGGGCTCGATCTATGGCACGGCGTCGAACGGGGCGAAGGCGTCGTTCCTGCGTCCTGCGAACCGGCAGCCGGTCGAGGGACTCTACCTGGTCGGGGGGTCATCGCATCCCGGGGGCGGCCTGCCGCTCGTGACCCTCTCCGCGGCCATCGTGGCGGAGATGATCGGCCCGGCTGAGGGGCGAGGCTCGACCGCTCCCTGAGCCGCCTGCCCACCGCGACGTGCGGCGATCCGGCAGGCGGCTGCGAACGACTAGCCGTAGACGGGACCCGTGAGGTCCTCGCCCGGCCCCTTGCCGACGGCGTCGGGGTGGTCCGACGCTTCGCGGAACGCGAGCTGCAGCGAGCGAAGACCGTCGCGGAGCGGTCGCGCGTGGTGGTCGCCGAGGTACGGGAGGCTCGCGGTGAGGAGGCCGGCAAGTGCTGAGATGAGCTTGCGGGCCTCGTCGAGGTCGAGCTCGTCCTCACCGCTGTCCTCATCGAGTCCGCACGCGACCGCTGCGGCGCTCATGAGGTGGACTGCAGTGGTCGTGATGAGCTCCACCGCGGGCACTTCGCCGATGTCGCGGCGCAGGTCGCCGTACTCGGGATCGGTGGCGGAGGGGTTTTCGAGTGAGGCGTCGGTCACGCTGGTCCTTTGTGCGAAGTTCTGGTAATGTAGCGATCGGTTTCTGCTGTGCAGAGACCGCGAAAGAGGATTCGTCCCACCCGCGCAAACCGCTCTACGTAGGTTACCGGGTTGCTCCACTCCCTTCCTCAGTTCGGCCTCACGGCTGGGCGGGAAGAGGTCACAGAGCCTGCAGGACGTGCACGAGTTGCGCGATCTGCAGACTCCATGACGTCGGGTGGAAACACGCTGCGAGCGCAGTGCTGTTGGTGTGACGCCTCCTTTCCACATTCAGTGAAGTCAGGAGCCTTCCATCAGCGAACCACGTACCAATGACCGCATCCGTGCCAGTGAAGTCCGCCTTGTCGGCCCGGGCGGTGAGCAGGTCGGAGTAGTCAAGCTCGAGATGGCCCTGCGCCTCGCGCAGGAGTCTGAGCTCGACCTCGTCGAGGTCGCCCCTAACTCGAAGCCACCCGTCGCCAAGATCATGGATTACGGGAAGTTCAAGTACGAGGCCGCCCAGAAGGCCAAAGAAGCCCGCCGCAACCAGGCCAACACGGTCCTGAAAGAGGTCCGCTTCCGCCTGAAGATCGACGCCCACGACTACGAGACCAAGCGCAAGCGCGCTATCGGCTTCCTCGAAGACGGCGACAAGGTCAAGGCCATGATCCAGTTCCGCGGTCGCGAGCAGTCGCGCCCGGAGATGGGCGTGCGTCTTCTCCAGCGCTTCGCTGAAGAGGTCTCGGAGTACGGCACCGTCGAGTCCAACCCCATGATCGATGGCCGCAACATGGTCATGATCATCGGCCCGTTCCGGAACAAGTCCGACGTGAAGGCCGATGCCTCCGCAAAGCGGAACGCCGCTCGCGAGGCGTCGCGGGCGGCCAAGCACGGGCAGCCGTCACCAGACGAAGCTGCACAACCAGCTGTAAATGAAGCTGCGACAGAGTCTGCAGCAGAGTCTGCACCAACAGAGGAGAAGTAATGCCGAAGCAGAAGACCCACTCGGGCGCCAAGAAGCGCTTCAAGGTCACCGGAAGCGGCAAGATCATGAAGCAGCAGGCTGGCCTCCGCCACAACCTCGAGGTCAAGTCCCCCGGTCGCAAGGCTCGCCTGAACCAGGACCAGCTCCTGTCCCCGGCCGACGCCAAGGTCGCCAAGAAGCTGCTCGGCCACTAAGCCGCCCCGCACACGAACTTACTGAGGAGAATCAACACACATGGCACGTGTAAAGCGGGCGGTTAACGCCCAGAAGAAGCGTCGCGTCATCCTTGAGCGCGCATCCGGCTACCGCGGACAGCGTTCGCGCCTGTACCGGAAGGCCAAGGAGCAGGTCATCCACTCGATGGTCTACTCGTACCGCGACCGTCGCGCGAAGAAGGGCGAGTTCCGTCGCCTCTGGATCCAGCGCATCAACGCCGGGTCCCGCGCGAACGGCCTCACGTACAACCGCTTCATCCAGGGCCTCGGCCTTGCCGGCATCGAGGTCGACCGCCGCATCCTCGCTGAGCTCGCCGTGAACGAGCCCGCGACGTTCGCGGGTCTCGTCGAGGCCGCCAAGCAGGCCCTCCCGGCCGACACGTCGGCCCCGCGCGCAGCAGCGTAGCGAACTCCGCGGCCCGACTCGATATGCAGTCAGCGGCCGTCTGAACATGCGGCCGAGAGTCCAGCTCTCGGCCGCATTTTCTTTTGCCTCGAGCTCCGCAGCCGCCCGCATCGGGACGGTGCCGCCCCGCATGAGATCGGCCCCTGAACCATCACTCCAGCCAAGCAGCGCCCCGTGCGCAGGAAGAAGTCGACACCATGATCGAGAGTCCGCGGAACGCGCGAGTCAAGGAAGTCAGGAAGCTCTCGCAGAAGTCCGAGCGCCAGGAGACTGGCCTGTTCGTCATCGAGGGCCCGCAGGCCGTCCGTGAGGCGCTCGTCTCGCGCCCCGAGCTCATCGAGGAGCTGTTCGTCACGCCCACGGCGCTCGAGCGTCACTCCGAGCTGCGCGGCCTCGCCGAGGAGGCGCAGCTCGAGGTCGACTTCGCGAGCGAGGAGGCCATCGACGCGATGGCGGACACCCGCACGCCCCAGGGCGTGATCGCGGTCTGCCGTCAGTTCCCGGCCTCCATCCGGGATGCGCTGAGCGGCTCCCCGAAGCTCGTCGCCATCCTCGAGGAGGTGCGCGACCCTGGCAACCTGGGCACGATCATCCGGGCAGCTGATGCTGCGGGTGCTGACGCCGTGATCCTCACGGGTCGCACGGTCGACCTCTACAACTCGAAGGTCGTCCGCTCGAGCACCGGCTCGATCTTCCACCTTCCGATCGCTGTCGAGGTGACGCTCGACGTCGCGACCTCGCGCGCTCGTGACGCGGGACTGCGCGTCGTGGCCGCCGACATCGACGGTTCGGATCTGCTCTCCGCGCGCGAGTCGGGCGAGCTGGCTCAGCCGACCGCGTGGCTCTTCGGCAACGAGGCCCGTGGCCTCGATGCGGAGCAGCTGGCCTACGCTGACGCGACGATGAGCGTGCCGATCTACGGTCAGGCGGAGTCGATGAACCTCGCGACCGCCGCATCCGTCTGCCTGTACGAGAGCGCCTTCGCGCAGCGCGCGTAGCGCCCGCGAGCCGCAGTAACGAAACGCTCCCCGCTGGCAGGACCGAGAGACTCGGTACCTGCAAGCGGGGAGCGTTTTGTCGCTGGTGCGTCTAGACGCGATCGCCGTCGTCGCGCTTGCGGAGATCGCTCTGCCGCTGCGCTTCGGCGAGATCGTGCTTGGCCTTCTGCCGCTCGTCCTCTTCGAGTTCGAGGACGTCCGACTGCTGGACCAGGATGAGCTCCGTGTCGGTCACGTTGCCCGCGTTGGTGAGCGGCTCCGGCGCCGCCCCCGCGATGACCTTCGGGTTC
Source organism: Pseudoclavibacter sp. JAI123 (assembly GCF_013409665.1). Taxonomy (NCBI): domain Bacteria; kingdom Bacillati; phylum Actinomycetota; class Actinomycetes; order Micrococcales; family Microbacteriaceae; genus Pseudoclavibacter; species Pseudoclavibacter sp. JAI123. The sequence goes on from NZ_JACCCM010000002.1 coordinate 626,384, forward strand.
TGCGAGATGCGCTTCTGCACGATGGTCGCGAGCCATGAGAGCAGCACGCAGGTCGCGATGTAGATGGCGCCGATCACGATCGTCACCGGGATGTACGGGCGGCCATAGTCTGCCTGGCCGCCGATGAGCTTCGCCATGTAGAGGAGCTCGTTGTAGGTGATGATCGAGCCGAGGGCCGTGTCCTTGAGCGTCACGACCAGCTGCGCGATGATGACGGGCAGCATCGCGCGGATGGCCTGCGGGAGCAGGATGATCTGCATGACGCCGCTCTTGCGGAGGCCGATGGCGTAGCCGGCCTCGGCCTGTCCGCTCGGCAGCGACTGGACGCCGCTTCGGATGACCTCGGAGAGTACCGAGCCGTTGTACGCGATGAGCGCGATGACGACGGCCCAGAACGGCTCCATCTTGATGCCGATGGCGGGCAGGCCGTAGTACATGAGCATCATGAGGATGAGGACGGGGATCGCGCGGAGCCCCTCGACGACCACCGTGAACGGGATGCGGACCCACGCGTGGTCCGATAGGCGGCCGATGGCGAGGACGAATCCGAGCGCCAGCGCGCCGACGGCGGCGACCAGGAAGGCGCTGAGCGTGGCCCAGAGCGCCTGCGCGATCTGCGTCCAGATGGCCGCGTAGCCGAAGATCTGCCACTTGTTGGCGCTCAGGTTGCCCGTTGCGCCGAGGCGGTAGATCAGGAACGCCACGAGGCCGACGATGACGACGACCGTGATGATCCCGAGGAGCTTGTTGCGAGCGAGCGCGCGGGGTCCCGGGACGTCGTAGAGAACTGAGGTCTGGCTCATCGGGCAACCTTCCAGTGGCGTTCGAGCGCGTTCTGCACCCACGAGAGCAGGAGCACGAGGACGATGAAGACGATGGCGACCCAGATGAGCACCTCCATCGCGTTCTCACCCCGCTCGCTCATGTTGGCGCGGATGATGCCGAGGTTGACGGCCGAGAACCCAGCAGCGACGGTGGTGTTCTTCAGCAGTGCGATGAGGACGCTCATCATGGGCGGGACGACGGCGCGTGCTGCCTGTGGGAGCACGATGAGGGTCATGACCTGCCCGAAGGGAAGGCCGATGGCCCGCGCGGCCTCTGCCTGGCCGACAGGCACGGTGTTGATGCCGCTTCGAAGCACCTCGGCGACGTACGTGGCGGTGTAGACGCCCAGCGCGAGGATGCCGAGGAGCAGGTAGTCGGTGCGGCCCATCGGGATGAGGACGGGCACGGCGAAGACGAAGATGAAGAACACCAGCGTGAGTGGCGTGTTGCGCACGATGTTGACGTAGGCGGCGCCGACGGCCCGAGCGATCGGGACCGGCGAGACCCGCATGGCACCCACGATGAAGCCGAGGACGAGCGCGAGGAGCGCGCCCCCGAAGAAGAGGATGAGCGTCCCGACGAGGGCCTCACTCCACAGGTCGAGGTGGTTCGTGAAGATATCGAACACGCTCGCCTTCCTTTCTGAGACAGGGCGCGAGGCGCCCTAGGTGCGAACGAGCGGCGGCGAGAGTGAGTCTCGCCGCCGCTCGCCTGTGGGATTAGTAGCGGTCGACCGCTGGCTGCGAGACCGTGGTTCCGGAGGAGCCGAGGTTGTAGTCGAAGATCGACTGCCACACGTCGCCGCCCTCTTCGAGGGTCGTGTTGAAGTGGTCGCGGAGCGCGTCGTCGCCCTTGGCGAGGCCGATGCCGTAGAGCTCTTCGCTGAAGGGCTCGCCGACGACCTTGAGCTGCTCAGGGTCCTGAGCCGCGTAGCCGATGAGGATGGCCTCGTCGGTCGTCACTGCATCGACCTGGCCGTTGAGGAGCGCCTCGACGCACTGCGAGTACGTGTCGAACTCGGTGGTCGTGACCTCTGGGTAGTTGTCGCGGATGTTCTGGATCGGCGTCGAGCCGGTCGCGGAGCAGACGTTGACGCCGGCGACGAGGTCGTCGACACCCGTGATCTCGGAGTCGGCGCCGACGAGGAGGCCCTGTCCGGTCTCGAAGTACGGACCGGCGAAGTCGATCTGGTCCTTGCGCTTGTCGGTGATGGAGTAGGTGCCGACGTAGTAGTCGATGTCGCCGTTGGAGATCGCCTGCTCGCGGTTGGCGGAGGCGATCGGCTTGAACTCGATGTTCTCCTCGGAGACGCCGAGCGATGCGGCCATCCAGCGTGCGACGTCGACGTCGAAGCCGGTGCGCTCACCGGTCACTGCGTCGAGGTAGCCGAGGTTCGGCTGGTCTTCCTTGACGCCGACGACGACCTTGTCGCCGCGCGCCTTGATGGCGTCGAACGTGGGCGAGCCCTCGATCGCGACGTCCGTCGCGACCTCGAAGACGGGTGCTTCACCGGTCGTGGTGCCTTCGTCGCCGCCTGCAGCGGGCGGGGCGCCTTCGGCGCATCCGGTCAGTACGAGTGAGGCCAGGATGCCTGCGCCGAGAATGGCGCTGAGCTTGGTCTTTCGCATTTCTTCTCCTTCTGTTGGAAGTCTGTCTGGTCCTGGAGGACGGTCGGGGCGCGGTCCGCGCCTGCCGTCAGTGGGTGATGAGCTTGGAGAGGAAGTCCTTGGCGCGGTCGGTCTTCGGGTGCGTGAAGAAGTCCTCAGGCGCCTGGTCTTCGAGGATCTGGCCGTCGGCCATGAAGACGACCCGGTCGGCCGCCTTGCGGGCGAAGCCCATCTCGTGGGTCACGACGATCATCGTCATGCCCTCCTTCGCGAGATCGACCATGACGTCCAGGACCTCGTTGATCATCTCGGGGTCGAGGGCGCTCGTGGGCTCGTCGAAGAGCATGACCTTCGGCTTCATGGCCAGTGCGCGGGCGATCGCGACACGCTGCTGCTGACCACCGGAGAGCTGGGCAGGGAACTTCGCCGCCTGGTGGCCGATGCCGACGCGGTCGAGAAGCGCCTTTGCCTCTTTCTCGGCGTCGGCCCTCGAGAGCTTGCGGACCTTGATGGGGCCGAGAGCCACGTTCTCGAGGATGGTCTTGTGCGCGAAGAGGTTGAAGGACTGGAAGACCATGCCGACGTCGGCGCGGAGCGCGGCGAGTGCCTTCCCTTCCTTGGGCAGCACCTTCCCGTCGATCCGGATTTCCCCCGAGGTGATCGTCTCGAGTCGATTGATCGTGCGGCACAGGGTCGACTTGCCGGAACCGGAGGGCCCGATGACGACGACGACCTGACCGCGCTCGACGTTGAGATTGATGTCCTTCAGGGCGTGGAATTCACCGTAGTGCTTCTCGACGTGATCGACGACGACGAGGGGCTCGCTCTGATTTTGCATGGAGCGATTCCACCACAGCGTCAGACTGCGCGGTTGCCTATTTCTCGCTTTCGCAACGAGATGGTTACCTGATTGGTGCACGTCGGCCACAATTTCGGTGCTCATGGATACACCTGGACCCTGGAAGATCGCCGGATTCACGCGGATCCTGATCGAGGAACGGGACGAAGCCGCGTTCTCCCGGAGGCCCCGACACGCCTCGTCTCACAGCGTGAGAAAAGCGGATCCATGGTTCTGGAGCCGTTGTCCACTGCGTTCGCTAAACTCGACGCTTGTGTCTGACGCCTCATCGAACCCCATCACGCAGGAAGCCGTCGGCTCCGCGGTCGACGCGGCACTCGCCGCCATCGCCGCGGCGCCCGACCTGACCGCACTCAAGCGCGTGCGCGCCGAGCACCTGGCGGAGGGTTCGGCGATCGCGTCGCTGAACGCCGCCATGCGCTCCGTCCCCAAGGAGAGCAAGAAGGAAGCCGGTCAGCTCATCGGGCAGGCCCGCAGCCGGGTCAACGAGTCCTTCGCCGCTCGCGAGCGAGAGCTGGCCGAAGCTGAGGCCGCCGCGCGTCTCGCTGCGGAGACCGTCGACGTCACGCTCGCGCGACCCGCTCGCGGAACGGGAGCCCGGCATCCGCTCACTGTGCTGCAGGACCGGGTGAGCGACATCTTCGTCGGCATGGGCTGGGAGATCGCGGAAGGGCCGGAGCTCGAGAGCGAGTGGTTCAACTTCGACTCGCTCAACTTCGACGCCGACCACCCGGCCCGAGCCATGCAGGACACCTTCTTCGTCGAGCCCGCCGACCGGCACCTCGTGCTGCGCACCCACACGTCGCCCGTTCAGATGCGCTCCCTCATCGAGCGCGGCGTGCCCCTCTATGTGCTTGCACCGGGTCGCACGTACCGCACCGATGAGCTCGACGCGACGCACACGCCCGTCTTCACGCAGTTCGAGGGCATCGCGATCGACAAGGGCCTCACGATGGCTCACCTTCGCGGCACGCTCGAGCACTTCGCGACGTCGATGTTCGGCGACGAGGCCCGCATCCGTCTGCGCAACAACTACTTCCCCTTCACGGAGCCGAGTGCCGAGATGGACATCTGGCACCCGGGGGCCAAGGGCGGCCCGCGCTGGATCGAGTGGGGCGGATGCGGCATGGTGCACCCCAACGTGCTGCTGGCGGCCGGTGTCGACCCAGAGGAGTACCAGGGCTTCGCGTTCGGCATGGGCGTCGAGCGCACCCTCATGTTCCGCAACGCGCTCACCGACATGCGAGACATGGTCGAGGGCGATGTCCGCTTCAGCACTCAGTTCGGAATGGTGATCTAGTCATGCGCGCTCCACTCTCCTGGCTCCGCGAGTACGCGGAGATCCCCGCCTCGGTGTCCCCGGCATCGGTGCTCGATGCCTTCGTTCGTGTCGGGCTCGAGGACGAAGCCGTGCACGGCACGCAGCTGCAGGGCCCCATCGTCGTGGGTGAGGTGCTCTCGGCCGAGCCCGAGCCGCAGTCGAACGGGAAGACCATCAACTGGTGCCATGTGCGTGTCGCACCTGAGGGTCAGCTCGCGGCCGATGGCGGTGCGGATGTGCGCGGCATCGTTTGCGGCGCGCATAACTTCGGCGTGGGCGACTCGGTGGTCGTCACGCTTCCCGGTGCCGTCCTTCCGGGCGATTTCGCCATCGCGGCCCGGAAGACGTACGGGCATGTGTCCGACGGCATGATCGCGTCCCAGCGTGAGCTCGGCATGGGCGACGACCACGAGGGCATCATCGTGCTGTCCCGGCTCGGCGTCAGCGCGACCCCGGGCACCGATGCCATCGAGCTGCTCGGCCTCACCGAGCAGGCCGTCGAGGTCAACGTCACCCCCGATCGCGGCTACGCGATGTCGATCCGCGGCCTCGTCCGGGAGTACTCGAACGCGACCGGCGTCGCCTTCAGCGATCCCGCGCTGCGACCGCAGCTCGAGGCGATCCTGGCCGAAGCCGTCGCCGCTGACACGCAGGATGTGCGCGTCCCGGTCTCGGTCGACGATGACGCCTCCGTGCGGGACCAGCCGATGGCCCCCGTGTTCGTCGGCCTCGTCGTCGAGGGCATCGACGCCACTCGGCCGACGCCGACCTGGATGGCCCAGCGACTTCGCCTCGCGGGCATCCGTCCGCTCGGCATCGCCATCGACATCACCAACTACGTGATGCTCGAGCTGGGGCAGCCCATCCACGGCTACGACCTGGACAAGCTGCGCGGCGGCATCCGGGTGCGGCGTGCGGCGGAGGGGGAGCAGCTCACGACCCTCGACGGCAAGGAGCGCAGGCTGACCGCCGAGGACATCCTCATCACCGACGATCGGGGACCGATCGGTCTGGCCGGGGTCATGGGCGGCGAGGAGACCGAGCTCAGCACCGAGACTCGCAACGTGTTCATCGAGGCCGCGTCGTTCTCACCGATCTCCATCGCGCGCACCGCGCGCAGGCACAAGCTGCCGAGCGAGGCCTCGCGTCGCTTCGAGCGTCGCGTCGATCCCCGCGTCGCGCAGCCGGCCGCGGCACGCGTCGCGGAGCTGCTGGTCGAGCACGCTGGCGGACGTGTGATTCGTGCGGGAAGCGTCCACGAGCAGATCCCCACCCCCGAGTCGCTGATCCTCCCGGTTGATGCCGCGTCTCGCATCATGGGCGTCGACTACTCGCTCGACGAGACGATCGGTGCGCTGCGTGCCGTGGGCTGCGAGGTCTGGGAGGAAGCGGAGGGACTCCTCGGGGTCACCGTTCCGAGCTGGCGCGGCGATCTCACCGAGCCGGTCACGCTCGTCGAGGAGATCGGGCGCCTGTGCGACTTCGAGCGCATCCCGTCCCGCCTCCCCGTCGCCCCTCCCGGGCGAGGGCTGACCCGCGAGCAGCGCCTGCGTCGGGCCGCGGCGGATGTCCTGGCGGCGTCCGGCGCCGTCGAGGTGCAGAGCTACCCGTTCGTCGCCGAGGCGGACACGGTCACGTTCGGCCGACCGGATGCTGGCGAGGTGGCGGCGGTCAAGCTCGCCAACCCGCTCGACCCGCGTGCCGCGTGGCTCCGGACGAGCCTCCTGCCCGGACTCCTCACCATCGCGCACCGGAACGTGTCCCGTGGCCTCACGGACCTGGCGATCTTCGAGACGGGCACCGTCTTCAAGCCGGAGTCCGGGGTCGTGTACGGCGTCGATGAGGTGCCGTCGGTCGCCGTTCGACCGACTCCCGAGCGCATCGCGGAGCTCGAGGCCGGCCTGCCGCCACAACCGCGGCATGCTGCCGGCATCGTGCTCGGACAGCGCGAGCCCAAGCGCCCCGGCCACGCCCCGACCGCCGCGTCCTGGGAAGACGCACTCGAGCTGGTCGCACAGCTCGGCCTCGCGACCGGCGCGGACATCCAGGTGAGGCAGGGGACACACCGCGCCTTCCACCCGGGCCGCTGCGCGGAGCTGTTCCTGAGCTTCGGCGTCGATGAGATCGTCGTCGGCTTCGCGGGCGAGGTGCACCCCGACATCGCTGAGGGGGCCGACCTGCCACGCGTCGTCGCCGCGTTCGAGGTCGACCTCGACGCGGTCATCGACCTGGCACGGCGCGAGGTGCTGCCGGAGCCCATCTCCACCTTCCCGGCAGCCACGCAGGACCTGAGCCTCGTCGTGGACGCGACTGTTCCCGCGGCCGCCGTGTCGGCGGCTGTGACCGAAGGTGCCGGTGCGCTGCTCGAGCAGCTCACCATTGTCGACGACTACCGCGGCGCGGGGCTCGAGGACGGGCAGAAGAGCCTGACGTTCGCGCTTCGCTTCCGCGCGACCGACCGCACGCTGACGGCCGCCGAGGCGAGCGAGGCCAAGGAGTCGGGCGCCATGCTGGCGGCCGAGCGTTTCGGCGCGACCATGCGCGCCTGACGGACGCACGAACTCCGAAGCACGAACTCGAAACAGAGATCGCCCGGCCCCGATGGGGCCGGGCGATGCTGTTCCGCGTGGAGCGGAGTTGCACGCTGAAGGAGACTCAGTGCTCGCGGGCGACCGAGGCCTCTTTGAGACTCGCCTCGAGGGCGACCCAGGAGAGCATGGCGCACTTGACGCGCATGACGAACTTCGAGACGCCCTGGAACGCGACCGCGTCCTCGAGCAGATCCTCGTCCGGCTCCGAGCCGTCCCGGGTCCGAAGCATGAGGCGGAACGCGGCGACGAGCTCCTCGATCTCGGCGGTGGTCTTGCCGACGGCGAGCTCGCTGAGCACCGACGCGGAAGCCATGGAGATGCTGCATCCGTCGCCCTGCCACGCGAGCTCCGAGAGACCGGTGCCGGCCTCGTCGAGCTTCACGCGCACGGTGATCTCGTCGCCGCAGCTGGGGTTGCGTTCGAAGTGCTCCGCCTCGGCGTCAGCGAGGGGACCATCGCCCGACCGCTTCTTCGAATGCTCGAGGATGAGCTGCTGATAGAGGCCGTCGAGCGCGCTCACGCGTCCACTCCGAACCAGGCGCGGATCTGCCCGACCGCGAAGACGAAGCGGTCGACGTCTTCACGGGTCGTGTAGAGGTAGCTGCTGGCGCGTGTGGACGCCGTGAGCCCGAGCCTCCGGTGGAGGGGCTGTGCGCAGTGGTGGCCGCCGCGAACCGCGATGCCCTTCGAGTCGAGGAACTGGGTCACGTCATGCGAATGGACGCCCTCGACCTCGAAGCTGACGAGGCCCGCGCGGGGCACGCCGGCTGGCTCGCCGATGATGCGCACGCCTGGAACGCCGGAGAGGCCGGCGAGGAGGAGCTGGCCCATCTCGGCCTCGTGGGACGCGACCGCATCCATGCCGACCGACTCGAGGTAGCGCACGGCCTCGGCGAGCGCGACGACCTGGGAGACCGGCTGCGTGCCGGCTTCGAAGCGCGTCGGGGGAGCCATGAAGTCGCTGGCCGCCATGGTGACGGTCGAGATCATCGACCCGCCTGTGCGGGCGGGCGGCAGCGCGTCGAGCATCTCGGCGCGCCCGTAGAGGACGCCGACGCCGTTGGGGCCGAGCATCTTGTGCCCGGAGAACGCGGCGAAGTCGACGCCGATCGCCGGGAAGTTCACTGGCAGGTGCGGCACCGACTGGCAGGCGTCGAGGACGACGATCGCACCCGCGTCGTGCGCGAGCTCGGTCAGGCGCTTCGCATCCGCGACCAGGCCGGTCACGTTGGAGACGTGCGCGAAGGCGAAGACCTTGGTCCGCGAGGAGATGAGGGCTGCCGCATCCTCGACGCTCCAGGTCCCACGATCGTTGACCGGCACGTAGACGAGTGTCGCGCCGGTGTCCAGCGCCAGCTCCTGCCACGGCACCAGGTTGGCGTGGTGCTCGGCCTCGGTGATGAGGATCTCGTCGCCCTCGCCGATCGCCAGCCGTGTTGTCCGTGGTCCGCCGCGGCCCGCGCTGGCGATGCGGATGCCACCGGTCACGAGGTTGATGGCGTCGGTCGCGTTCAGCGTCCAGGAGATCTGCTCCGGGGCGGCGCCGACGAAGGCGGCGACAGTCTCGCGAGCATCTTCGAAGGCGACCGTCGAGAGGGCCGCGAGCGTGTGCGCCCCGCGATGGACGGCCGCGTTCTCGTGCTCGAGGAAACGCCGCTCGACCTCGAGAACCTGAGTCGGCCGCTGTGACGTCGCGCCGGAGTCGAGATACACGAGCGGCTCGCCATTCACCTCCTGGTCGAGGATCGGGAAGTCTCGTCGCAACTGGTTCACCCGTGTGTCGCTCAGCGCCTGGACCGCGGTCGGTGCCCCGTCGGCGCTCGTGGTGGAAGCTGCGTCTTCGGTGTTCAGTGTCACGTCGTCCTCTCATCGGCATCGCGCCGCCGACGCGTGAACGTCGAGGCCTCAGCCTGTCAAGCCTACGAGTGGAACGCGCGTGGCGCGCTCGACATTCCCGCAGGAGACGCCCCAGGAGGCGCCCGTGGGTCCGGTCGACCGTGGGTGGGGGTGGCACGGCCTAGGATGAACGGCATGGCTTTCTCCGTTGCAGTAGCTGGGGCGAGCGGGTACGCAGGTGGCGAACTCCTGCGCATTCTCGCCTCGCACCCCGAACTCGAGGTCCGCACCGTCACCGCGCACGCGAACGCGGGTGAGCGACTGCTGCGCGTGCATCCGCACCTTGCGAGCTACGCCGATCTGGTGCTCGAGCCGACGACCGCGGATGTGCTCAGAGGGCACGACGTCGTGTTCCTGGCGCTGCCCCACGGAGCATCCGGGGCGATCTCTGCGGAGCTGGGGGAGGAGACGCTGGTCATCGACTGCGGAGCCGACCACCGCCTCGAGCGCGAGGAGGACTGGGCCGAGTACTACGGCGGCGATTTCTTCGGCACCTGGGCCTACGGCCTGCCCGAGCTCGAGCTCTCAGGGGCCGAGACCAAGCAGCGCGCGAACCTCAAGGGAGTCTCACGAGTCGCCGTCCCAGGCTGCAACGTCACGGCGATCACGCTCGCGCTCGCCCCGGCGCTCCACCGCGGGCTCGTGCAGCCGTCCGACCTCACCGCCGTCCTCGCCGTCGGCCCATCCGGGGCTGGCAAGAAGGCAGCGGTCTCGCTGCTCGGATCGGAGCTCATGGGCTCGGCCAACCCGTACGCCGTGACGGGCGGGCACAGGCACAACCCCGAGGTCAGGCAGAACCTCCGCCGCGCGGGTGGGGCCGAGGTCACGCTTGCGTTCACTCCGGTCCTGGTGCCCATGGCACGCGGCATCCTGGCTACGACGACGGCGCGCCTGTCCGATGGCGTGGATGCGGCCCAGCTGCGCGCCGCCTATGAGGAGTCGTATGGAGCTGAGCGCTTCGTGCAGCTCCTCCCCGATGGGGAGTGGCCGCGGACCGGTGACGTGACCGGCTCGAACCGCGCATCCATCGGCATCGGTGTCGACGAGCGAGCGGGCAGGGTCGTCGCGGTCGCCGCGATCGACAACCTCGGCAAGGGCACCGCGGGCGCCGCGGTGCAGTCAGCGAACATCGCCCTGGGACTCGAGGAGTCGCTTGGCCTTCCCCTGGACGGAGTGGCACCGTGAGCGTGACCGCAGCAGCAGGCTTCCGTGCGGCAGGTGTCGCCGCCGGCATCAAGTCGGAGGGGCGACGTGACGTCGCCCTCGTCGTCAACGACGGTCCGAGCGCGGCCTGCGCCGCGGTTTTCACCAGCAACCGATGCAAGGCCAACCCCATCCTGTGGTCACAGGAGGCCATCAGGGGCGGTTCCATCTCCGCCATCGTCCTGAACTCCGGCGGCGCGAACTGCTACACGGGCTCCTTCGGGTTCCAGACCACGCACCAGACCGCGGAGGCTGTGGCCGCGAAGCTCGGCATCGGAGCTGGCGACGTGCTGGTCTGCTCGACCGGGCTCATCGGCGTCGGCGACCAGAGCTTCCGCGACGGCGTCCTGCGCGGCGTCGAGCTCACGGCCGAGTCGCTTTCCGACACCGCAGAAGCGGGCGATGAGGCGTCGCTTGCCATCATGACCACCGATTCGAAGCCCAAGCGCTCTGTGCGCCAGGGCGAGGGGTACGTCGTCGGAGCCATGGCGAAGGGTGCGGGGATGCTTGCGCCCGGGCTCGCGACCATGCTCGTCGTCATCACGACCGACGCCGACCTCGAGTCCGTGGCGCTCGACCGAGCGTTGCGGGCTGCGACGCGGGTGACCTTCGACCGTGTCGACTCGGACGGCTGCATGTCGACCAACGACCAGGTCACGCTTATGGCATCGGGCGCGAGCGGCGTCACGCCAGATGAGGCGGCCTTCACGGCGGTGCTCACCGACGTGTGCGCCGACCTCGCACGTCAGCTGCAGCAGGATGCCGAGGGCGCGAGCCACGACGTGACGATCACGACAATCGGAGCCGCGACCGAGGAGGACGCGCTCGACGCATCACGGGCCGTCGCTCGGTCGAACCTCTTCAAGGCGGCCATCTTCGGCAATGACCCGAACTGGGGTCGCGTGCTCGCGGCGGTCGGCACGACGGACGCGGAGTTCGACCCGCAGGCGCTGGACGTCACGATCAACGGCGTCATGGTCTGCCGCGCTGGCACTCCGCACGAGCCCGCAGAGCTCGTCGACCTCACCCCGCGCGACACGAGCGTCCTGATCGACCTGCATGCGGGCGTCAGCGAGGCGACCATCCTCACCAACGACCTCACGCACGACTACGTGCACGAGAACAGCGCGTACTCGTCCTGACGAGCCACGCGAGTCGAGATGAGGAGCGGCAGCCGCCGAGCGGTTGCCGGACCAGCCCGACGGTTTCTGACCGGCCCGAAAGGGGCAGCATGACCACTCCTGACCTGTACGAGAAGGCGACCTCCAAGGTCGAGACGCTCATCGAGGCGCTGCCGTGGATGCAGGAGTTCTCGGGTCGTGTCCTCGTGATCAAGTTCGGCGGAAACGCCATGGTCGACACCGAGCTGTTCGAGGCGTTCGCATCTGACATCGCGTTCCTGCGCTACGCGGGCATCAAGCCCGTGATCGTGCACGGCGGCGGCCCGCACATCTCTCGCATGCTCGGCAGGCTGCGCATTGAGAGCGAGTTCAAGGACGGCTACCGCGTCACCAGTGAGGAGGCCATGGAGGTCGTCCGCATGGTGCTCGGGGGCCAGGTAGCGCGTGAGCTCGTGGCGGCGATCAATGAGCGCGCTCCGATCGCGGTGGCGACCAGCGGAGAAGATGCCGGCCTGTTCCAGGCGAGGCGGAAGAAGCTCCTCGTCGACGGCGAGACCGTCGATCTCGGCCTCGTCGGTGAGATCGAGAGCGTCGACCCGACGGTGGTCAAGGCCGACATCGCGGCCGGCCGCATCCCCGTCGTCTCGTCGATCGCGAGCGACATCGACACGCCCCGAAAGGCGCTCAACATCAACGCTGACCGAGCCGCGTCGGCGCTGGCGCAGGCGCTCGGCGCGGCCAAGCTCATCATGCTCACTGATGTCGCGGGCCTGTACCGGGATTGGCCGGATGTCGACTCGCTCATCTCCGAGATCAAGCTCGAAGAGCTGCGTGCCCTGCTTCCGACGCTGTCGGCCGGCATGATCCCGAAGGTGCAGGCGTGCATCGAAGCCGTCGAGGGCGGTGTCGACCAGGCCGCGATCATCGACGGCCGGGTGCCCCATTCGATGTTGCTCGAGATCTTCACCTCCGAGGGCTTCGGCACCAAGGTCTCCGCCTGATGCGCGTACGCCCGTCGTTCTGACACCTCTCCGTCACCCACTGAAAGGCAACACTGTGATTCGCCACTTCCTCCGCGACGACGATCTGACACCCGCCGAGCAGCGCGAGGTGCTCGAGCTCGCCGCGGTGCTCAAGCGCGATCGTTTCTCCGCGCGTCCGCTCGAGGGCCCTCGCAGCGTCGCCGTGATCTTCGACAAGACCTCGACGCGCACGCGAGTCTCGTTCCACGTCGGGATCTCGGAGCTCGGCGGCTCGCCCCTCATCATCTCGACGGCGTCCAGCCAGCTCGGTGGCAAGGAGACGGCGTCGGACACGGCTCGCGTCCTCGAGCGCCAGGTCGCCGCCATCGTCTGGCGCACCTACGCGCAGAGCGGCCTCGAGGAGATGGCGCACGGCGCGCTCGTTCCGGTCGTGAATGCCCTCAGTGACGACTTCCACCCGTGCCAGCTGCTCGCTGATCTGCTCACGGTCAACGAGCACCTCGGTGACCCTGCGGGGCGCACGCTCGTCTTCCTCGGCGACGGTGAGAGCAACATGGGTCACTCCTACCTCCTCGCCTGCGCGACGGCGGGGATGCACGTCCGCATCGCTGCGCCCGTCGGCTACCAGCCGCGCGCCGACGTCGTGGCCGACGCCGAGCGCATCGCCGCGGAGACCGGCGGCTCCGTCGTCGTCGGCGACGACATCGACGCCCTCGTCGCAGGCGCGGACGTCGTCGTCACCGATACGTGGGTATCGATGGGACGCGAAGACGAGAAGCAGCGTCGTATCGATGCGCTCAGCGCCTACCGCGTCACCGAGGAGACCATGGCGAACGCGGCTGAAGGCGCCATCTTCCTGCACTGCCTCCCGGCCGACCGGGGCTACGAGGTCGACGCGGCGGTCATCGACGGTCCGCAGTCGGTCATCTGGGACGAGGCGGAGAACCGACTCCACGCCCAGAAGGCACTCCTCGTCTGGCTGCTCGCCAAAGCCGCGGCCTGACCCGCGCATCCACCGCACATAGACTGAACACAAGACTCAAACGCTAGGAGCATTGATGACGGAACGCGTCGTTCTCGCATACTCCGGAGGTCTCGATACCTCCGTCGGCATCGGTTGGCTGAAGGATGCCACCGGCAAGGACGTGGTCGCACTCGCGATCGACGTCGGCCAGGCCGGTGAGGACATGGAGAAGGTGCGACAGCGAGCGCTTGACTGCGGCGCTGTCGAGTCCGTGGTCGTCGACGCTCGCGAGGAGTTCGCGAGCGACTACATCGTGCCCGCGCTCAAGGCGAACGCGCTCTACCAGAAGCGCTACCCCCTGGTCTCGGCGCTCTCTCGCCCGCTCATCGCGAAGCACCTGGCGAAGACCGCCCGCGAGCTCGGTGCCGACTCGATCGCGCACGGCTGCACGGGCAAGGGCAACGACCAGGTGCGCTTCGAGGCTGCCGTCGCGGCCGTGGCCCCGGAGCTCACGTCGATCGCGCCGGTGCGCGACCTCGCGCTCACACGTGACAAGGCCATCGTCTATGCGCAGGAGCACAACCTGCCGATCGAGCAGTCGAAGAAGAGCCCGTACTCGATCGACCAGAACGTCTGGGGTCGCGCGGTGGAGACCGGCTTCCTCGAGGACCCGTGGAACCCGCCGATCGAAGACCTCTACACCTACACGAAGAGCCCGGACGAGACTCGCGAGCCCACCGAGGTGACGGTCACGTTCGAGCAGGGCGTCCCGGTCAAGATCAACGGTGAGGCGCTCTCGCCCATCCAGGTGGTCGAGCTCATGAACACGCTCGCCGGTGACCAGGGTGTCGGTCGCATCGACGTCGTCGAGGACCGTCTCGTCGGCATCAAGAGCCGCGAGATCTACGAGTCCCCGGCCGGCCTGGCCCTCATCGAGGCGCACGAGCACCTGGAAGACCTGACGCTCGAGCGCGATGTCGCACGCTTCAAGCGCGGCATCGAGGCCGAGTGGTCGAACCTGGTCTACGACGGACTCTGGTTCTCGGGCCTCAAGCGCTCGCTCGATGCGTTCATCAACCACACGCAGGAGCACGTCTCCGGCGAGGTGCGCATGACGCTGCACGGCGGCCGCGCCGTCGTCACGGGCCGTCGTTCGGAGGAGTCGCTCTACGACTACAGCCTCGCGACCTACGACACCGGCGACACGTTCGACCAGTCGCACGCCAAGGGCTTCATCGAGCTCTGGAGCCTGCCGTCCAAGATCTCCGCGCGCCGCGACAAGCCGGAACTCTGAGCATGGTCGCATCCGAGGGCGGACCGAAGTCCGGGGGAGTGACCACGCAGGGCGCGCTCTGGGGCGGTCGCTTCAGCGACGGGCCGTCCCCGGAGCTCGCGCGGCTGTCGAAGTCCACCCACTTCGACTGGCAGCTCGCCACGTACGACATCGCCGGGTCGCGGGCGCACGCTGGTGCGCTCGCGGCCGCGGGCTATCTCGATGCGGCTGAGCTCGCTGGCATGCTCGACGCGCTCACCGAGCTCGAGCGACGTGTCGTCGCTGCCGAGTTCGTGGCGGCGGAGAGCGATGAGGATGTGCACGGCGCTCTCGAGCGCGGGCTCATCGAGATCGCGGGTCCGGAGCTGGGCGGCAAGCTGCGCGCGGGTCGCAGCCGCAACGACCAGATCGCGACCTTCGTGCGCATGTATCTGCGCGACCACAGCGCGACCATCGCGGAGCAGCTCGAGACGCTCGTCGACGTGCTCGCGCAGCAGGCCGAGCTCAACATCCAGGTCATCATGCCTGGCCGGACGCACCTGCAGCACGCCCAGCCGGTGCTGCTCTCGCACCACCTCCTCGCCCACGCGTGGCCGCTCGTTCGCAATCTCGATCGTCTGCGCGATTTCGGTCGGCGACTCGACGAGTCGCCGTACGGCGCGGGCGCCCTCGCCGGATCGACGCTCGGCCTCGACGCCGTGCGTGTTGCGCGCGAGCTCGGGTTCGCGTCCTCCTCGCCGAATTCGATCGACGCGACGGCGAGCCGCGACCTGGTCGCGGAGTTCGCCTTCATCGCGGCGCAGATCGGCATCGACCTGTCGCGTCTCTCCGAGGAGATCATCCTCTGGAACACGAAGGAGTTCGGCTTCGTCACGCTGCATGACGCCTACTCGACGGGGTCGAGCATCATGCCGCAGAAGAAGAACCCGGACATCGCAGAGCTCACTCGCGGCAAGGCGGGGCGTCTCATCGGCAACCTGTCCGGCCTGCTGGCGACGCTCAAGGCGCTCCCGCTCGCGTACAACCGCGACCTGCAGGAGGACAAGGAGCCGATCTTCGACTCCGTCGAGACGCTCGAGCTCGTGCTGCCCGCCTTCACGGGAATGGTGGCGACGCTCACGTTCCACGGTGAGCGGATGCGTGAGCTCGCACCGCAGGGCTTCTCGCTCGCGACGGACGTCGCAGAGTGGCTCGTGAAGCGCCAGGTCCCGTTCCGGGTGGCCCACGAGGTATCCGGGTCCATGGTCCAGGCTGCAGAATCCAGGGGAGTCGACCTCGACGGGTTGAGCGACGACGAGATCTCGGCGGTGTCCGAGCATCTCTCACCTGAGGTACGCGAGGTCCTGTCGGTCGACGGCTCCGTCGCGACCCGAGACGGACGGGGCGGCACGGCTCCCGTCCGTGTGACCGAGCAGATCGCAGAACTCCGCGAGCGACTGGCGTCGCTCAGGTCCTAGGCTCCCACGTGAACCAGGACCTCCACGGGGCCCTTCGCGAAGGACCGCTCCCCGCAGCAGACGCGCTGCTGGGGGCGGTCCTTTCGCGTACCTCGCCAGAGGGCACCGTGTCCATCCGCCTCACCGAGGTCGAGGCCTACGCGGGATCGGATGATCCGGGGTCGCACGGCTTCCGGGGTCGAACGGCGAGGAACTCGACGATGTTCGGCCCCGCCGGGCACCTGTACGCGTACCGCATCTACGGCATCCACACCTGCCTCAACGTCGTGGCGGGGGAGGCCGGGATCTCATCCGCAGTCCTTCTGCGAGCCGGGGAGGTCGTCGACGGGGTCGAGCTGGCGAGGGCTCGGCGCAGCGAGGGCCGCCGTTCGGCTGCTCCGCTGCGCGACCATGAGCTGGCCCGCGGACCGGGAAACCTGGTCACGGCGCTCGGCGCAATGATCGGCGATGACGGCGCCCGCTTCGACGCCGACCCCTTCGCGCTTGAGCCGCCTGCGCCGAACGCGCGGCGTGCTGTCGTGCGCGGGCTTCGCGTCGGGGTTGGCGCCCCGGGTGGTGCGCATCCGTTCGACTGGCGCCTCTGGCTCGACGGCGAGGCGTCCGTTTCCCGCTACATCGCGCACAGGTCACTCCGCGCGGGGCGGCACTGAGTCGTCAACTGCTTGATACGGTTGCGCGGTGACTACGCGTGATCTGACGACCCAGCACAACGACGCCACCTTCGAGCACGTCATCGACGAACTCGAGTGGCGCGGGTTCATCCACGTCTCGACCGATCTGGCCGAGCTCAAGGAGCGGATGAACGAGGGGCCGATCACGTACTACTGCGGGTTCGATCCGACCGCTCCGAGCCTGCACCTCGGCCACCTGGTGCAGCTGATCCTCCTCCGTCGCCTGCAGCTCGCCGGCCACAAGCCGCTTGGACTCGTCGGCGGTTCGACCGGTCTCATCGGCGATCCGCGCCCCACTGCGGAGCGCACGCTCAACTCCCGAGAGACCGTCGCCGAATGGGTCGAGGGCCTCCGCGGGCAGATCGATGGCTACCTGTCGTTCGAGGGTGACAACGCGGCGCGCATGGTGAACAACCTGGATTGGACGGCGCCGCTCTCGGCAATCGACTTCCTGCGTGAGATCGGCAAGCACTTCCGTGTCGGTTCGATGCTCAAGAAGGATGCCGTCTCGGCCCGGCTCAACTCCGAGGCGGGTATCTCGTACACGGAGTTCAGCTACCAGATCCTGCAGGCGATCGATTTCCTCGAGCTGCATCGCAACTACGGCTGCGTTCTGCAGACGGGTGGCAGCGACCAGTGGGGCAACCTGACCTCCGGTGTCGATCTGATCCGCCGCACCGAAGGCGCAAGCGTCCATGCGCTCGGGACGCCCCTCATCACCAACGCGGACGGGACGAAGTTCGGCAAGAGCGAGGGCAATGCGATCTGGATCGACGCCGAGCTCACGAGTCCGTACGCCTTCTACCAGTTCTGGCTCAACACCGACGACGCTGACGTCATCGCGCGCATCAAGATCTTCACGTTCCTCACTCGTGCCGAGATCGCCGAGCTCGAGACCCTTGTCGAAAGCGAGCCCTTCAAGCGAGTCGCGCAGAAGACGCTCGCCTCGAAGGTGACTTCGCTGGTGCACGGTGAGGCAGCGACCGAAGCGGTCATCGCAGCTTCCGCGGCGCTCTTTGGGCAGGGCGAGCTCTCCGAGCTCGATGGCCAGACGTTGCGCTCGGCGATCCTCGAACTTCCGAACGCAGAGATCGTGGATGGTGCGCCGGTCGCGCAGGCCCTTGTCGACACCGGACTCGCGAAGAGTCTCGGTGAGGCCCGCCGGGCGATCTCGCAGGGTGGGGTCTCGCTCAACAATGAGCGAGTGACCGATGAGTCCACCGTCGTGAGTGAATCGGCCGCGCTTGCCGGCGGAGTCGCTGTGCTGCGTCGGGGCAAGAAGACGCTCGCAGGCCTGGTATTCCGGGCCTGACGGCTCGTCCGGCTGTCCCCGACACGCCCGGGATGTGCGCCGAGTTGTGCGCCGGGCTGGCCCTGCGTAATGTAATCACTCGTCAGGCCGACGGAGCGAAACGCGAGAGCGGGTCGCACGGGCCAGACAGTTCTGAAAGAAAGATCAGCATCTGCCACTTGTTCTTGCAAGTTGGAGCAACATGATCTACACTCGGAACTCCTGCCTCACCGGGTAGCGAGATCAACGGCCTCTGGTTCTTCCAGGTGGTTGTGCGGAGGATGAGCTTCATGCTCACGGTCCGTGGTTCTTGTCCGGGGTTTGCAGTGCAAGCGATTGCTCCTTAGAGATGGCCGTGAGGTCTGAAGAGGGAAGCGCTCGATTCTTGAGAACTCAACAGCGTGCACTATGTCAAATGCCAATTTGATCCCGTGCCTCTTCTTTTTGGAGGGGTAAGGATTCCTTTTGGAAACA
>NZ_JACCCM010000003.1:0-512628 GCF_013409665.1 Pseudoclavibacter sp. JAI123
GGTACTGCAGGGGGGACCCTGTGGGAGAGTAGGTCACCGCCGGACTTCTTCATGAGCCGGGGTTGGTTGGTGAGTGAGCAGAGATGCTCCTCACCCATCAACCCCGGCTTTTTTGTTGCCCGGAAACACGGCTGCAGACCACGCACGACGATTCCTCCGAGCCAGGAGCAATACAATGCCGCACATGGGTGAATCCCGCAGGAGGAACTCCCACGACGCCAGCAACTCCCCGGGCCCCGGCATCTCGAAGGTCATCAACAACAACGTTGTGATCCAGATCGACGGATCCGGGCACGAGCGCGTGCTGATGGGGCGAGGGCTCGGCTTCCAACTCAAGCCGGGCGACCTCATCGAGCCATCCCGCGTCGAGAAGACCTTCGTGCTCGCAACGGGCAGCGAGGGCGACCAGGCACTGCAGCTGCTGAGCGCCGTGCCCTACGCGGTCGTCGAAGCCGTCATGGGCGCCGTCGACGAAGCCGAGCGCACCCTCGGCCGTGACCTCGGCAAGCGCCTGCCCCTCGCGATCATCGACCACATCCAATACGTCCTCGAACGCCTCGACAAGGGCATCCGCATCCCCGCGACCTCCATGCCGGAGCTCCGGGTGCTGCACCCCCAGGAATTCGCCGCCTCCAAGCAGATGGCAGCGTCGATCTCCGCGGCACTCGGACGTGAGCTCCCGCCGGAAGAAGCAGTCTTCCTGACCATGCACGTGCTGAACTCCACACGCGACGAACCGGACGGCACCTCGGCGCTCCTGTTCCGGCGCGTGCAGCACGTCGTCGTCACCGTGGAGGCCGGCCTCGGGGTCGACCTCGACGTGGACAGCCACGACTACGCGCGCTTCATCCTCCACATCCAATTCCTCCTGCAGCGGCTCGTGTCGCGCAGCATGCTCCGCTCAACAGACTCGTCATTCTTCGACTTCACGAAGCGCACCTACCCGCGCTCGTTCGCGATCGCCGAGCAGGTGAAGGGCTACGTGCGCGAAGCGACGGGGGTCGAGCTGACCGACGAGGAGCTGCTGTACGTCACCGTGCACATCGAACGCCTCGCTCAGCACATTGCCTATGGCACGGACGTCGAGCCGATGCTAGAGTGACTGCCGCAGGGCAATGAAGTCCTGCGGAATCCTTGGATTGTTACCGGTCAAGCGGGCAAAACCTGAACTCATATCGCCGAAATGGCGGTGTTCGAGTTCAGGTTTTTTTGTTGCCCAAAATCTCCTACGAGACGCCTGGCGGGGGCGACAGCCCAGGGACTCCAGACTGAGTTGCCGCCACAGGCGGGAGAAGGAGAGCGGTCCCATGGATCACTCAAGAGTTGCAGCGGATGTGCTCAAGGGCGTCGGCGGCGAAGAGAACGTCAAGTCGGTCGTGCACTGCATGACCCGACTGCGCTTCGCGATCAGGGACGACGCGAAGATCGACAAGGCGGCCGTCAAGGCCATCCCGGGCGTCATCACGACGGCCGAGGCCGGCGGCCAGTACCAGGTCGTCATCGGCAACGAGGTGCCAGAGGTCTACGCCGAGCTCGGCAAGATCTCGGGCCTCGTCGCGGGCACGCAGACCACGACGGTCGACCCCGACGAGCCGAAGAAGAACCTCTTCAACCGCTTCATCTCGATGATCGCGGCCCTCTTCACGCCCCTGCTCTGGGCGCTGGCGGGCACCGGCCTCCTGAAGGCCTTCCTGTCCGCTGCGGCGACGTTCGGCTGGATCGCAACCGACACGTCGACCTATCTGGTCCTCAACGCGCTGTCCGACGCGTTCATCAACTTCCTGCCGATGGCCCTTGCGATCACGGCCGCGCGGTACTTCAAGGCCTCCGAATGGACCTCCTTCGCGATCGCCGGAGCGCTCGTCTACCCGACGATCACCCCGCTGGTCGGAGCCGAGGGGCTGACGTTCTTCGGTATCCCGTTCACGATGGTCAGCTACGTCTCCAGCGTCATCCCGATCATCCTCATCGTGTGGCTGCAGAGCTACGCCGAGAAGTTCCTCTACGCGAAGCTGCACTCCTCGGTTCGCCGCTTCCTGACGCCCATGATCGTCGTCCTGATCGCGGTCCCACTCGTCTTCGTGGTCGTCGGCCCGATCTCCGCGCTCCTGAGCGGATGGCTCGGCGAGGGCATCGGCTGGGTCTTCGCGAACGTGCCATGGCTCGGCGGCGCCATCATGGGCGGTCTGTGGCAGGTGTTCGTCATCTTCGGTCTCCACTGGGGCTTCGTGCCGCTGTTCACGCTCGAACTCCAGTCGACGGGCCAGCTTTTCCTCGTCGGCCCCGTCTTCGCTGCTGTCCTGGCCCAGGCCGCGGCCGTCGCAGGAGTGTGGGTGCGAACGCGAAACAAGAACATCAAGTCGCTCGCCGCTCCCGCCACACTTTCTGGGTTCCTCGCCGGCATCACCGAGCCAGCCATCTACGGCATCAACCTGCCGCTCAAGCGCCCCTTCATCTTCGGTGTCGTCGGGGGTGCCATCGGCGGGGCGATCATCGCCTCAGGAGGCGTCTTCTCCAGCGCCTTCGTGATCGCCTCGGGTCTTGCCCTGCCGGCGCTGTTCGGCAACGGCAACATGGTGTTCCTCGGCCTCGGCCTGTTCGCCGCGATAGTGGTGTCCTTCCTGCTCACCGTCATCCTCGGCTTCAAGGACCCGGTGGATGAGGATGCCCCGGCCGCGGTCGCCAACAACGACCTCGAGGTCCGAAGCCCCCTCGACGGCACCGCCGTCGCGCTCTCCGAGGTGTCCGACCCAGTGTTCGCGGGCGGTGTGCTCGGCAAGGGCGCTGCCGTCCTCCCCAGCTCCGGCGCCGTCTACGCACCCTTCGACGGTGTTGTCGCTGCCGCCTTCCCGACGGGACACGCCATCGGGCTGCGCCACGCGGATGGTGCCGAGGTGCTCATCCACATCGGCGTCGACACGGTGAAGCTGAACGGCCAGCACTTCTCGATGAAGGTCGAGTCCGGCCAGGCCGTCACCGCGGGGCAGCTGCTCATCGAGTTCGACGTCGACGCCATCAAGGCGGCCGGCTACGACGTCACGACGCCCGTCATCATCACGAACGCCGACCTGTACCCGGAGATCACGAGCCAGGTCACCGGCCCCATCTCGCATGGAGAGGCGCTCTACCTGGCGAAGTCGGTCGAGGCCGTCGCGCTCGCCAAGTAGGCGCATCCACGCCTCCAGCCGCACCTCCACATCCACACGAACTCACGCACGAACGCATCGCAGAACGAAGGAGACACGCGTATGACGACAACGAACTTCCCAGACGGATTCCTCTGGGGCGGCGCGACCGCAGCCAACCAGCTCGAAGGCGGCTACCTCGACGGGGGCAAGGGCCTCTCCATCCAGGACGTCATGCCGAAGGGCGTCCTGGCGCCTCCCACCGAGGGGCCGACGGACGACAACCTCAAGCACGTCGGCATCGACTTCTACAACCGGTACGCGGAGGACATCGCGCTCTTCGCCGAGATGGGGTTCAAGACGTTCCGCTTCTCGATCGCGTGGAGCCGCATCTTCCCGAAGGGCGACGAGCTCGAGCCGAACGAAGAGGGGCTCGCGTTCTACGACCGCGTGCTCGACGAGCTCGAGAAGCACGGCATCGAGCCGCTCGTCACCATCTCCCACTACGAGACGCCGCTGCACCTCGCGCAGAAGTACGACGGCTGGGTGAGCCGTGAGCTGATCGGCTTCTACGAGCGCTATGCGCGTGTGCTGTTCGAGCGCTACGGGTCGCGCGTGAAGTACTGGCTCACGTTCAACGAGATCAACTCGGTGCTGCACGTTCCGCTCATGAGCGGCGGCATCCTCACACCGAAGGACCAGCTCAGCGAGCAGGACCTCTACCAGGCCATCCACCACGAGCTCGTCGCCTCGGCGCTCGCGACCAAGATCGCCCACGAGATCGCCCCGAACGCGCAGGTCGGCTGCATGCTCATCGCCATGCCCGTCTACCCGCTCACCCCGAGCCCGGCCGATGCGCTCGTCGTCATGGACGTCGACCACTCGAACCTCATGTTCGGCGACGTGCACGTGCGCGGCGAGTACCCGGGCTTCGCGCTTCGCCTCTTCAAGGAGAAGGGCATCAACCTCAACATCACGGATGAGGACCGCGAGATCCTGAAGAACACGGTCGACTTCATCTCGTTCAGCTACTACATGAGCATCGCGGAGACGGCGGATCCCGCGGCTGGCGCCGGCGAGGGCAACATCATGGGCGGCGTGCCGAACCCGACGCTCGAGAAGAGCGAATGGGGCTGGGCGATCGACCCGGTCGGTCTGCGCATCGTCATGAACCAGTTCTGGGAGCGGTGGCAGAAGCCCCTGTTCATCGTCGAGAACGGTCTCGGGGCGAAGGACCAGCTCATCGAGGTCGGCGGGGTCAAGACCGTCGAGGACGACTACCGCATCGCCTACCTCAACGACCACCTCGTGCAGGCCGGCGAGGCGATCGCCGACGGCGTCGAGCTGCTCGGCTACACGACGTGGGGCTGCATCGACCTCGTCTCGGCGAGCACGGCGCAGCTGAGCAAGCGGTACGGGTTCATCTACGTCGACCGCAATGACGACGGCTCGGGCACGCTCGAGCGCTACAAGAAGAAGTCGTTCGACTGGTACGCCGAGGTCATCCGCACGAACGGTGGCAGCCTGCAGGCGTAACGGCCAACCCCCATCTCCTCCGGTAGTCCATTACTCGGGGGATCGGCGCTCGCAGAGGCGGGCCGCGCACATCGCGCGGCCCGCCTTTCGTGTCTCTGCAGATGAAGCGGCGCGCGCCCGGTTCCACCGTGAGTTGCATGGCAGGCAACCTCATCGCGTCTCCGCGCCACTCTGCAGCGCGCGTCGTTACGAAGCGTGACGCTGTCTGAAGTCCGGCAACGTTTGGCGAAGGGATGCGACGAGGCCGCCTATCCAGGGCATCGGCCCTTCCGTACCTTTCGAGGGATCGCTCCCCGCCCCGTCGAAAGGCCAGCATGCCCACCGAGCTCGCCACCCCCGCGCCAACCGCCCAGCGCTCCGCGTCAGCCACCGTCCCAGGAGCTGAGTCCGCGGAACCTCTGCAGCGTGTCATCGGCGAGCTGGCGACCGAGCTGCCGCAGCTCGAGGTGCGCGTTCCTTCGGCAGAGACGCGCGAGTACGCGGTGGATGCGAGCACCAGGGCGCGCCTCGCCGGCATCGACCTCGGCCCGGCCGTCGCGTTCCCCGTCTCTGCCCAGGAGGTGCAGGCGGTTGTCCGCGCCGCGGGCAGGCACGGGGTCGCCGTCGTGCCGCGTGGCGCTGGCTCCGGGCTCGCGGGCGGTGCCACGGCAGACCAGCTTCAGCTCGTCGTCTCGACAGAGCGCCTCAACCGGGTCGTCGAGGTGAGCCCGCTCGACGAGGTCGCCGTCGTCGAACCCGGTGTCATCAACGCCGACCTCAACCGCCACCTCGAGCCGTACGGGCTCTTCTACGCGCCGGACCCCGCCAGCTGGGACATCTCCTCGATCGGGGGCAACATCGCCACCAACGCGGGCGGCCTGCGCTGCGCGAAGTACGGCGTCACGCGCGAGTCGATCCTCGCGCTCGACGTGGTGCTCGCCGACGGCAGTCTCGTGCATGTCGGCCACCGCTCCATCAAGGGCGTCACGGGCCTCGACCTCGTCTCCCTCTTCGTCGGCTCCGAGGGCATCCTGGGCATCGTCGTCGCGGCGACCGTTCGCCTTCGCCCCATCCCTGTCGCCCGGCGCACGGTCTCGGCATTCTTTGAGAGCCCTGCGGCGGGTGCGGATGCGCTCTCCGCCATCACGCGCAGCACGGTGCGTCCCAGCGTCGTCGAGTTCTTCGACGCGCGCACCCTCGAGAACATCGACAAGCACAGCGGCAGCACGCTCACCGCACGCGGCGGCGCCCTCCTGCTCATCGAGCTCGACGGCTACGGCATCGACGAGCAGTCCGCCGACCTGCGGGCCGCGCTCGAGGCCGTGGGCGGCCTCGTCACCGAGGAGAGCGTCGAGGACGGCGAAGCGCTGTGGGAGCTGCGCCGCTCAGGTCGTGGCTTCGACCCGGCCGAGTGGTTCGCGGGCGGCGACATCGCCGTGCCCAAGTCGCGCATCCCCGAGATCTTCGCGCACTTCCCGGTCGTCGAGGAGCGCTTCGGCGTGACGATCGGCGCCGTCGCGCACGCCGGCGACGGCAACCTGCACCCCGTGATCACGCTCCGCATCCCCGAGGGCGCCGACCCCGCCGTCGTGCCCCCGCAGCTGCACGACGCAGCCGTCGCCCTCGCACAGTTCGCGCTCGAACTCGGCGGAACAGTGAGCGGCGAGCACGGCATCGGCACCTCGAAGCTCGACCTCGCGGCCCTCGAGCTCTCCGACCGCAACCGCGAGGCGCAGCACGCCATCAAGCGCGCGTTCGATCCCGCCGCGCTCTTCAACCCGGGCAAGGCCATCTGACCCAGGCGCACGTACCCGGCTCCTCGAGCATCCCGCTCATCACCCCCTCCACGCAGCAGCACACCCCCGAGAAAGCAGCACACACCATGTCGACACGACACCCACGACTCCGACGGAAACTCGCCGCAGCCATCGGCGTGCTCGCGAGCATGTCGCTGCTCGCGGCCTGCGCGACCTCAGACGCGGCGCCCGGCGCGGCAGGGGAGGGTGAACCGCAGGACGGCGGCGACATCACGTTCCTCATCGACTCGCTCGGCGACACCTGGATCCCCAACAACAGCGCCATCTCCAGCTACCAGGGTCACGTCTGGGGCCACGTCACCGACAAGCTCGTCTACGTCGACGGGGAGGGCAACGTCAGCCCGTGGGTCGCGGAGAGCTGGGAGCAGAACGAGGACGCCACCGAGTACACGCTCAACCTCAAGGACGGCGTGACCTTCTCGGACGGCACCCCCGTCGACGCGGAGGCGGTCGTCGCGAACCTCGACATCTGGGCCAAGGGTGACCCCGACCGCGGCATCAACCGCATCGGCCTGTTCCCTGCCGCCAACTACGAGGGCGCGACCGCGGTCGACGCCACGACCGTCGAGGTGACGTTCTCGCAGCCCACGCTCGGCTTCATCCCGACGCTCGGCTACCACGGCTCGATCCTCACCTCGCCCTCCGTCATCGCGCTGCCCGCGGAGCAGCAGGCAGACCTCAGCAACTTCGTCGGCAGCGGCCCATTCACGGTCGAGTCGTGGCAGGAGGGCCAGGACGTCGTCCTGACCAAACGCGAGGACTACAACTGGGGGCCGGAGGCGCTCGAGCACACGGGGCCAGCGTTCCTCGACTCCATCACGTACCAGATCGTCGCCGAGCCGTCGCTGCGCACGTCCTCCGTGCAGGCGGGGCAGGCCGACGTCGCGTACAACACCTCCCCGCAGGAGCTGGATGCGCTTGCCGACGAGGGCTTCGAGGTCGCGGTTCCCCGCTACCTCGGCTTCGTCAACGGCTACGCGCTGAACACGCAGGTCGCCCCGTTCAACGAGACCGAGGTGCGGCAGGCGTTCCAGCACGGAATCGACCGCGACGAGATCCTCTCCACCGTCTACACGGAGGACTGGGAGGCCGCGGAGTCGTTCATCCAGAGCAACGTGCCGGAGGCGACCGACCACAGCGCCGCGTTCGCGTTCGACCCCGAGGAGTCCAAGAAGCTGCTGGATGCGGCCGGCTGGGCCGAGGGTGCTGACGGCATCCGCTCGAAGGACGGCGAGACGCTCGCCGTGACGCTCTACCCGAACCCGTACCTCGCCACCTCGCAGTCGGTCGACGAGCTCGTCGCGCAGCAGCTGAAGAAGATCGGCTTCGACGTGAAGATCGAGGCGTACGACGTCGTCACCTACGGGGAGCGTGTCCTCAACAGCGGCGTCGAGATCCCGGCGACGGAGATCACGCGCAGCTTCATCGACGTCGGCACCGTCGCGGGCATCCTCACGAGCCAGAACACCGGCGACGAGGACTGGTTCGGTGTCGGCACGAGCGACACGAAGCTCAACGAGTACGCCGAGGGCATCTCCAGCTCGAGCGACACGGATTCCCGCGCGGCGCTCGCCGACGAGCTCCAGGGTTACGTGCTCGAGCAGGGCTACTTCGCCCCGCTCACGCAGATCGTGCAGCGCGTCTACGTGCAGTCGCCGAACCTGCACGACGTCACCTACAACGGCGTCGCCTACGCCAACTACTACACGGCATGGGTCGACTAGGACCCGATCGTCGGGAGCTGAGCACCATGAGACAGAACTACACGCGTTTCGCGCTGAGGCGCACGGGACAGGCGGTCATCGTCGTCCTGCTCGCCTACGTCTTCACGTTCTTCGTCATCAGCGTGCTGCCGGGCGACCCGGTGACGAGCACGCTCCGGAACCCGGACAACGGGTTCACGGAGGAGGAGATCGCCCGCATCGTGGCCTACTACGGCCTCGACCAGCCGTTGCTCGTGCAGCTGTGGGGGTCGCTCACGCGGTTCGTGGTCGGTGACTTCGGCGTCTCGCTGCGGTCGAACCTCCCGGTCGCCGACCTCATCGGGGATGCGCTGCCCTCGACGCTCGCGCTCGCGGGCAGCGCCCTCCTCGTCGCCGTGGTGCTCGCCGTGCTCATCGCGTTCGGCACACAGGTGCTGCCTGTCCGCTACGGCCAGGGCCTGCTCCGCGCGTTCCCGTCGCTGTTCCTGTCGGTGCCGAACTTCGTCATCGGCCTGCTCCTCATCAACGTGTTCGCGTTCGGGCTCGGGCTGTTCCGCATCGTGGACCCGGAGAGCGGGTGGGCGACGTTCTTCGCCGCCGTCGCCCTGGGCATCCCCGTCTCGGCGCAGATCGCGGAGGTGCTCATCACGAACCTCGACCACGCGTCCTCGCAGGAATACGCGTCGGTGGCGCGCTCGCGCGGCCTCACGCAGCGTCGCCTCTTCACTCGCCACCTGCTGAAGCCGTCGGCGCTCCCCGCCGTCACGGTCCTCGCGCTCACGGTGGGCGAGCTGCTCGGCGGCTCGCTCATCACGGAGGCCGTCTTCGGGCGGAGCGGCATCGGCAGCATCGTGCAGCGCGCCGTCGCGAGCCAGGACCTCCCTGTGCTGCAGGCGGTCGTCGGCCTCGCCGCGGTCGTCTTCGTCGTCGTCAACCTGCTCGCCGACCTCGCCTACCCGATCCTCGACCCGCGCGTCGACATCGAGGGCAACCGCAAGAAGGGCGGCCCCGTGATCGGCGACGGGGATGCATCCACGCCCGAACGCGCGATGGCGACAGCCGCGTCGACCAGGTCCATCTCCCCGCTCAAGGAAGAGGCGAGCATCGTATGACCTCCGCAGTTCTGAACGCCGCCCCAGGCGCCACGGGCGGACGCAGCCCGAAGGCCGCATTCAAGGTGCGCGCGATCGGCGTGCTCCCGCCGACGGTCGTTCTGTCGTTCGTCGTTCTCGCCCTGGTACTGGCCTGGTCGCTGCTCCCCGGTGTCTTCACCTCGTACAGCCCCGTCGACGGGGTTCCGGCCGACAAGTTCCTCGGCCCGAGCCTGCAGCACTGGTTCGGCACCGACCACCTGGGCCGCGACCAGTTCGCTCGGGTCGTCTTCGGCACGCAGTCGTCGATCTCGTCGGCGCTCGTCGCCGTCGTCATCGGCGTCGTGGTCGGCGGCGCGATCGGCCTCATCGGCGGCTTCATCGGCTCGTGGACCGACACGGTGCTCGCCCGGTTCGTGGATGTGCTGCTCGCGATCCCGAGCTTCCTCCTCGCCGTCGTCATCGTCTCCTCGCTCGGCTTCCAGACCATCAATGCCGCGATCGCGACGGGCGTCTCCGCGGTCGCCGTCTTCGCCCGTGTCATGCGCTCCGAGGTGCTGAAGACGAGGCGGGCCACGTTCGTGGAGGCCGCGTACCTGCAGGGTGGCTCGAAGTGGCACGTGCTCGGCGGGCACGTCCTGCCGAACGCCTCCCGCTCCGTGCTGGCGCTCGCCGTGCTGCAGTTCGGGCTGTCGATCCTCGTCATCGCCGGCCTCGCGTTCCTCGGCTACGGCGACCCGCCTCCCGCATCCGACTGGGGCCTCCTCATCTCCAACGGCAAGGACTACCCGCGCGCCCCCTGGCTTGTCCTGTGGCCCGCGCTTGTCACCATCGCGACGGTGCTCTCCGTCAACCGCATCAGCCGGTGGCTCCGGCAGACGTCCTGATCGCTCGCCTGATCCCGACTGAACAGACGAAGAGAGACACGCTATGACTTCAGCATCAGCATCAGCATCAGCATCAGCATCAGCATCAGACCGTCAGCCCCTCCTGCAGGTGGAGAACCTCTCGGTCGCGTACGGGAAGAGCCAGGTCGTCACCGACGTGAGCTTCACCCTCGACCGTGGCGAGAGCCTCGCGCTCATCGGGGAGTCGGGGTCGGGCAAATCGACGATCGCCCGCGCGATCCTCCGCCTCCTGCCGGACGGCGGCAAGGCCGCCGGCAGCATCCGCTTCGAGGGCAGGGATGTGCTCGCCTACTCGCCGCGCCAGTTCCGGCCGCTGCGGGGCACGCGCATCGGCTTCGTGCCGCAGGACCCGGCCAACGCCCTCAACCCCGTGCGCACCATCGGCTCGCAGGCGCACGAGGCGGCCGACCTCGTCGACGGCCTGTCGCGCGACGAGCAGCGGGAGCTCATCTTCGCGACCTTCGAGCGGGTCGGGCTGCCCGACCCGAAGCGGGTCTACGAGTCGTACCCGCATCAGCTCTCCGGCGGCATGCTGCAGCGTGTTCTCATCGGACTCGCCGTGCTCCCGAGCCCCGACCTGCTCATCGCTGACGAGCCGACGAGCGCGCTCGACGTGACGATCCAGAAGCGCATCCTCGAGGTGCTCAGCGAACTGCAGAGCGAGCTCGGCATCGGGCTCGTGCTCATCACGCACGACCTCGCGATCGCGGCCGAGCGCACGCAGAAGATCGTTGTCCTCAGGGGCGGGGAGGTGCAGGAGTCCGGCCTCACCGAGCGGGTCTTCACCGAGTCGACGTCGCCGTACACGGTTCGCCTGCGACAGGATGCGCCAGCGCTGAACCCCGACCGGTACGGCTCGCTGCGCAATCGGGATCAGCAGAGCCGCGGCGGCCGCGGCGGCCCGGCCGACCGGGTCACCGTCGCGGGCGTCTCGAAGAGCTTCTCCGTCGGCGACCGGCAGGTGGCGGCGCTCGACGACGTGTCGTTCGCCGTCAAGGCCGGAACGACGCACGCGCTCGTGGGGGAGTCGGGCTCCGGGAAGACCACGGCCGTGCGCATCCTCCTCGGCCTCGAGGAGGCGGACGCCGGCGAGGTCCGGGTCGGCGACGCGCGGGTCGACGGCAGCTCGCCGAAGCAGCTGCGTGAGATCCGCCGCCACCTGCAGCTCGTCTACCAGAACCCGTTCACCTCGCTCGATCCGACGTGGCGGGTGGAGCGCATCGTGCGCGAGCCGCTCGACCGCTACAAGGTCGGCGACAAGCGGGAGCGTGCCGAGAAGGCGCGTGCCGCGCTCGCGTCGGTGGGTCTGGGCGCGGAGTTCCTGTCGAGGAAGCCCTCGGCGCTCTCCGGCGGGCAACGCCAGCGCGTCGCGATCGCGCGCGCACTCGTGCTGCGTCCCGACGTGCTTGTCCTCGACGAGCCGACCTCGGCGCTCGACGTGACCGTGCAGGCCGAGATCTTCGAGGTGCTGTTCCAGCTGCAGGCCGAGCTCGGCCTCACCTACCTGTTCGTCTCGCACGACCTCGCGCTCGTGCGGCAGGTCGCCGACACGGTGTCCGTGCTGCAGGGCGGGCGGGTCGTCGAGTCGGGGCGCGTCGCCGAGGTGCTCGCACATCCCGAGCAGCCGTACACGCGGGCGCTCATCGACGCCATCCCGACGCCGAGCTACGGGCATGCGGCCCCAGTGCCCACGACGCCGGCCGAGCAGGTCCCGGCGCTCGTCTGATGCACACCGGCACGCCCGCGCCGCGGGTGAGCCGCTTCGAGAATTCCTGATCTGTCCGGGGCTGACCGCCCAGGCGAAAGAGAGCGACACACGATGACGACCACCGCCACTCCCCAGCACCCCACCGAGACGTCGGCAGCATCAGCGCCCCCGACCTGGACCTCGACCGAACTCGCCCGTGCGTTCACGGCGCCGAAGGGCTTCGGCGACGCCACCCTGCGCGATCGTCACCCCGATGCGATCGAGCTGCTCGGCGGCATCCCCGACCCGTCGGTGCTGCCCTCGGCCGAGCTGGCCGAGGCGACCGCGCGTGTGCTCTCGGTGCCGGGCGTGCCGGCCCTGCAGTACGGGCGCACCGAGGGCGTCCCCGCGCTCCGGGAGTGGATCGCCGCCCGCGAAGGTGTGCCGGTGTCGCGCATCCTCGTCACGAACGGCGGTTTCCACGGCATCTCGCTGGCCGTGCAGCTCGTCGTCGAGCGCGGAGGGCTCGTAGCAGTCGACAACCCGATCTTCCCCTTGTTCCTGCGTGGGCTCGAGCTCTCGGACGCCAAGATCCTGCCGATCACGGTCGGTCGCAACGGCTTCGACGTCGCCGAGCTGGAGGCGCACCTCGACGCCGGTGCTCGCCCCTCTGCTGTCTACACGGTGCCCGACTTCCACAATC
The DNA here is from genome assembly GCF_013409665.1 of Pseudoclavibacter sp. JAI123. NCBI lineage: Bacteria > Bacillati > Actinomycetota > Actinomycetes > Micrococcales > Microbacteriaceae > Pseudoclavibacter > Pseudoclavibacter sp. JAI123. The sequence goes on from NZ_JACCCM010000003.1 coordinate 12,550, forward strand.
CGTCGCAGCACAGCCTCACCCTCGAGGGTCGCCGCGAGCTCGTGCGCCTCGCGGAGCAGTACAACTTCATCCTCCTCGCCGACAACCCGTACCGGGAGCTCGGCTTCCGAGGCGAGGAGCTCGATTTCGAGGTGTTCAACACCTCGTCGCACGTGATCCACATCAACACGTTCACGAAGACGCTCGGCCCCGGCCTGCGCCTCGGCTGGATCGTGCTGCCAGAGCGGCTCGTGCCCGACTTCGTGTCGTTGCGCGCCCGCCAGGACTCGCATTCGTCGCAGCTCGTGCAGCACGCGGTCGCCGAGCTGCTCGGCTCGACGCCCACGTTCTTCGACGACACCCTCGCCTCTGCCCGCGCCCTGTACCGGGAGCGAGCGGATGCGCTCGCGGCTGCCCTCGAAGCCGAAGCCCCCGGGGTCTTCGAGATCGACGCACCGGAGGGCGGCCTGTTCCTCTGGCCGCGCATCGCGGACGACTCGATTGACGCCGACAAGCTCGCGGACGACGCGACGGCCGAAGGCATCAGCTACCAGCGCGGCTCGTTCTTCCCGTCAGGGCCGGGCACGGATTCGGATCGACGCCTCCGGCTCTCCTACGGCGACACGTCCGTCGAGCGACTTGAAGAGGGCGCGTCGCGCCTCGGAAGAGCCGTCGCGAAGCAGCGATGAGGGGGGTGCGGGTGGACGTCGAATCCGTGCTGTTCAGCTGAGTCATGGGAAAATAGCCGGGTGGCATCCCCCCAACGACACCGGCACCGGGGGAGCAGTGCACTCACGTTCGCCGAGCTGAGCGGCTACCGGGTGGAGCAGGCCGGGCCCGACTTCGCCGTCGACGTCACCGCAATCGACCTGGGCGAGGTCGCCATGTGGAGGCTCCGGTTGTCCCCGGTGCGCGCCACGATCGGCGAGATCGCACCAGGCGACCTCGAGACCGTGCAGGTGCTCTCCTCCATCACCGGAACCACCACGGTCACCATCGCGGGCGTCGCGCACGAGCTGCCCCCTGGCTCGTTTCTCCTCTTCGATCCGCGGAAGCCGCACGAGTTCTCGAGCCCTGATGAGACGACCCTGTTCCTCTACTCGGTGCGACGCTCCGCCATCGAGCCGATCATCAGGGAGTTCCCGCTCAGAGTCGACGCCGACCCCGTCTACAGCCGCGCCCTGCGCGCGCTTGTCACGAGCATCCTGGATTCGGACACCGAGTACTCGGGGCCGGGTGCGGGCAACCTCCGCATCGCCATCGAGTCCGCCCTGCTCGCGAGCATCGCGGAGGCCGTCGGGCGGTTCAGGGCGGATGCGGGTGACGGGGGCGACCGCTTCATCGTGCTGCTCGAGGGGGCGCGGCAGATCATCGCACGCGAGTTCGCGGATCGCACGCTCACGGCGACGACGCTCGCTCAGCGCCTCAACGTCTCGCGGTCGCTGCTGCACAGGGCATTCGAGAGCGTGGGGATGACCCCGGCAGTGGAGTTGCGGAACGCCCGCGCGAGGCACGCCGGGCACCTGCTCGCCGAGGGCGATTCGGCCGCCCAGCGCAGATCGGCGGCGAAGTCGGCGGGCTTCGCGTCCGTGCTCTCCATGCAGCAGGCGATCGAAGCGCTCGGGCGCGACTGAACGCTACGCCGATCCGGGCCCTCGTTGAGGCGCCGGCGCTGCACGTCTCTCGGCGAGAAGGTCGACGATCTGTCGCGGGATTCGTCTGATGCGTCGCCGGACCGACCGGTAGGTCTATGGTTTCGCATAGTGTTTTGGGTATCGAGCCGTTCGTCGCGAACCGGCACCGCGTACCGCCACAGGGCGGAGACCGCGGCTGCGGAGGCGGCGATGGCCAGCACGCTCTCGCACCGAACGCACCCCCGCGCGGTGCTCTTCCGTGCGCCAGCACTCACATCGCCACTGCCCCCAGTGTCGCCGTTGTCGCTGGCGTGCTCTCATGCCCCCGCAGAAGGACGCGCTCATGCAGAACATCGAACCGACCAAGCCCGGAACCAAGACCGAAACCACCGCACTCCAGACCACGAGCCGCCGCAGCCTGCTCACCGCGGCGGCCTGGTCGGCGCCAGTGCTCGCGCTCGCGGTCGCCGCCCCGCTCGCAGCCGCCTCCACGCTGTGCATCGACCCCGACTTCAAGATCGACTGGGGTCTCGCCAGCGTCTCGGGTACGAGCGTGGCCCTTGGCCGCTCGACGCCCGTGGAAAAGATCGCTGTGTTCACTCCGCAGCCGGGCGCGAAGCCGGGTTCGACAAACATCGCGGGGCGCGTCACGCACACGTTTGCGGGACAGATGCGCACAGAAGCAACCAACGCGAGGATCTCATCTGGCTTCGTCGGAGGTATCGGCCAGCGCGGATATCAGATCAGCCAGCACAACGGCGCGAGCACGCAAGTCGCGCCGACTGCAAACGATGTCCAGACGGTCACGTTCTCGTTCGAGGAGGACCTCTACAACGTCCGCTTCGCGATCACCGATATCGACCGCATGTGGCAGGCGGGGTTCATGCGCACAAGGGATTTCATCGACGGAGTCGTGCTGGAGTCCTCAGCCCCCTGGGCTGCTCGTCTCCCTGTCGGTTCGACGGTTACTGGAGCGGGGAGGAGGGATGCCCCCTGGCGCAACACCGCCAACGAGGACAAGAACGAAGACGGCCCGGGCGGTCAGGTCGATGTCGTCTTCCCCGGGCCGATGCGCTCCTTCACGATTCGGTACTCGAACCTCGGGCACACCGAAGCGCCCGCTATGAACGGCGCGCCAACGCAGAACACCAACCAGACGATCTTCGTCACAGGCATGACGGTGGAGCGTCGCACCGTGTGCTGACCGCGCTCGCGCGGGGGACAGGCTTAAGTCTGAGGACTGTTCTGTGAGTGGGTTGCGGTCGCCGATTCAGTGGACGGCTCGTCCGCAGCCGCAGCTGACTCGGCGGGTGCCGCCTGCGGCTCCCGGCCGCTCGTCGAGAGGCGCGCGAGGTGGATCTCGAGGTAGCAGATCTCGGCCTCGCTGAGCTTCCCGCCCTGCGCTTCGATGATGTCCCGCACTCGGTCGCTCGTGGCGACGATCTCGGGGTACGAGTCGCGGATGGCCGTGAAGAGCTGCGGGGGAGCGCTGTCGAGCTGTGTGCGGGTCGTCATGCGCGCGTACAGGTAGCGCAGGTGGGTGACGAAGCGGGCGACGTTCGTGGGGTCGGCGGTCGCATCCGCCCCCAAGGTTTCGGTGACCACGTCGACGACGCTCTGCAGGGTCTTCGTCATGGCGACGGTCTGCGAGGTGTCGGACTTCGCGAACTGCGCGTTGACGAAGTGCATGGCGAAGGCGGTGGCCTCGTCGGCGTCGATGGCCGCATCCGCGCCGAGCTCCTCGTTGGCGAAGCCGACGGTCGCCTGCCCGAGCTGCGTCTCGCGCGGGTAGAGCTGCGCGATCTCCCACTTGAGGGGGAAGTCGACGCGCAGGCCGGTCTGGGCTCGGACGACCGCGAAGTGCAGGTGGTCGGCGACGGAGAGCAGGAGCGCCTGGCTCGGCCGCACGTCACCTGCCGTCTCGGCGTGGTCGACGGCCCGGCGCGCCACGCGGAAGACCTCGAGCGGGATCTCGCGGGCGAAGTCGGCGAGCTGCCGCAGCTCGAGCGCGGTGGAGGGGGCGAACGATTCGGTCGCGGAGGCCAGCTCGACGGTGTCGCCGAGGCGCTTCCCGAAGCCGATGCCGCGGCCGAGCAGGATGACGCGGTCACCGGCGGCGTCGACCATGACGGCGTTGTTGTTCAACACCCTCAGCAGGGTTCCCGTCTGCGTCTTCGTCATCGGGTCTCCCCTCCTCACGTTCTCTGGTTCGGCGTGCCGCGTCTGTATTCAGCCGCCGCACGCACAGATGAAGACTACGTCCGCTTGGACGCAGCCCGAGTGGATTCCCGGGGACCCCGACGTGCGGGGCCCCGGGAAGGACACTAGATTCCGGTGCCGTTGGCGCCGATGACGCCCGCGTACCAGTCGAACGACTTCTTCTTCGAGCGCTCCATGGTGCCGTTGCCGGCGTTGTCGCGGTCGACGTAGATCATGCCGTAGCGCTTCTTCATCTCGCCGGTCGTGAACGAGACGACGTCGATGATGCCCCACGGCGTGTATCCCATGAGGTCGACGCCGTCTTCGGAGACGGCGAGCTCGACCTGCTCGATGTGCGCCTTCAGGTACTCGATGCGCGCGTCGTCGTCGATCGAGCCGTCCTCGTTCACGACATCGATCGCCCCGAAGCCGTTCTCGACGATGAAGAGGGGCAGCTCGTAGCGCTCGGTGAGCACGTTGAGGGCGTAGCGCAGGCCGACGGGGTCGATCTGCCATCCCCAGTCGCTGGCCTTCACGTACGGGTTCGGCACGGAGTTGGCGAGGCCGCCGTTGAAGATCTTCTCGTCGTTCTGCACGTCGGCCTTCGCGACGGTCGACATGTAGTAGCTGAAGCCGAGGTAATCGACAGTGCCAGCCGCGAGGATCTCGGCGTCGCCGTCCTGCCAGCCGATGTCGTAGCCCTCGCGCTCGCGCTCCCGCACCGCGTAGGCCGGGTAGTGGCCGCGCACGTGCACGTCGGGGAACAGGAAGCGGTCGCGGCTCGAGATCTGCGCCTCGAGCACGTCGGCCGGGTTGCAGGAGTACGGGTAGATCGGGACGTGCGAGATCATGCCGCCGATCTGCAGGTTCGGGTCGACGTCGTGGCCGGCCTTCACCGCGAGAGCGGATGCGAGGAGCTCGTTGTGCGCGACCTGCAGCACGACCTCGCGCGGGTTGTCCTCCGGTGTAAGGAGCACTCCCGAGTTGGTCCAGAGGAACAGCTCGTTGCGGGTGTCGAGCTGGTTGTTGATCTCGTTGAACGTCATCCAGTATTTGACCTTCGTCGCGTACCGCTCGAAGCACACCTTCGCGAAGCGCTCGAAGAAGCCGACGAGGGCACGGTTGCGGAAGCCGCCGTACTCGCGGGCGAGGTGCAGGGGCACCTCGAAGTGCGAGAGCGTGACGACGGGCTCGATGCCGTGCTTCAGCAGCTCGTCGAAGAGGTCGTCGTAGAACTTCAGGCCGGCCTCGTTCGGCTCGAGCTCGTCGCCCTTCGGGAAGATGCGGGTCCACTGGATGGACGTGCGGAAGCACTTGAGGCCCATCTCGGCCAGCAGTGCGATGTCCTCGCGGTACCGGTGGTAGTGGTCGATGGCCTCGTGGTTCGGGTAGAACTCACCGGCCTCGACGGAGTCGGTGATGCGGCGGGGCACGCCGTGCTCACCCGCGGTGAGGACGTCGACGACGCTCGGTCCCTTGCCGTCCGCATCCCACCCGCCCTCGAGCTGGTGTGCTGCGACGGCGCCGCCCCAGAGGAAGTCGCTTGGGAGTCTGCTCATGGTGATGAGTGCCTTTCTCGTCTGTGATCTCGTCGGGAGTGCTGGTCAGTTGCCGGCGGGCGCGGTGGCGGATGCGGACGCGACGGCGACGGCGAGCTGGTCGCCTGCTGCGACTGCTCCCGCTCCGGTCGCGACGACCTCGCTGTAGCTGCCGGAGTTGGTGATGAGGACGGGGGTGATGAGGGAGTAGCCCTCGGCCTTGATGGCGACGGCGTCGAACTCGAGGAGGAGCGCGCCCTGCTTCACCTCGGTGCCCTCGGAGACGTGGGCGGTGAAGTGCTCACCGTTCAGCTGGACGGTGTCGATGCCGACGTGGATGAGCACCTCGACGCCCTCGTCGGAGATGAGGCCGATGGCGTGCTTCGACGGGAAGACGGAGACGACCGTGCCGTCGAAGGGGGCGAAGACCTGGTGGCCTGCGGGGTCGATGGCCGCGCCCGAGCCCATGACGCCTGCCGAGAAGACCTCGTCTGGCACCTCGGCGAGGGTCAGCACCTGGCCTTCGAGCGGGCTGGCGACGACGCCGGTGCTGTTCGATGCGGTGAGGGCTGCCTCGAAGCGGGCGTTCTGCTCAGGGTCGGTGGGGCGAGCCTGGTCGAGGTCGCTCGTGGGGAGGTTCTCGGCGACGACGTCCTTGAAGCCGATGAAGTACACGAGTGCGGCGGCTCCGAAGAAGGCGACGGCGCATCCGACGACCATGCCGATGATGGAGTTGGGGTTGTCGGGGCTGACCGAGTTGACGATGGTCAGCATGCCCGGCAGGCCGGCGTACGCGTAGTAGCGCGAGCCGAAGAAGGAGATCGTGATCGCTCCGACCGCGCCGGCGATGCAGGCGAGGAGGAACGGGCGCTTGAGTCGGAGCGTGACGCCGTAGATGGCTGGCTCGGTGATGCCGAAGATGCCGGTGACGGCCGCGGAGCCGGAGACGCCGCGCATCTCCTTGTTGCGGGTCTTGAGGAACACGCCGAACGCGGCACCGACCTGGGCGATGACGGCCGCGGTCTGGAATGCCTGGAACGAGTCCTGGCCGAAGCGGTCGAAGTTGTCGAGCACGAACGGCGTGACGCCCCAGTGCACGCCGAAGATGACGGCGACCTGCCAGAAGGCGCCGATGAGGCCTGCTGCGACGGCCGGCGCGATCTCGACGAGCCAGTTGTAGCCGTTGGCGACGCCGGATGCGCCTGCTGCGGAGAGCGGGCCGATGACGAGCAGCACAAGCGGAACCATGACGACGGCCGAGATGAGCGGCACGAGGAGGGCCTGCGCGACGCCGCGAAGGTATCTGTTGAGGAAGCGCTCGAGGTAGGAGAGCACCCAGACGAGGATCAGCGGGGGCAGCACGGATGACGAGTAGGTCGTCGAGTTGAGGGCGATGCCGAGGAAGTCGATGGTCTCGCCACCCTCGATGCGGCCCGCGAGGGCGGCCCAGTCGGGGTTCATGATCGCGGCGGCGCAGAGCACGGCGATGTAGGTGTTGACCTTGAAGTGCTTCGACGCGGTGATGGCGATGAAGATCGGCAGGAACGCGAATGGCGTCCAGGAGATGAACGTGAGCACGAGGTCGGTGCCGGTGCCTTCGAACGCCGGCCAGATCATGCGCGTGATGATGAGCGAGCCCTGCAGGAGGCCTGCGGAGGCGAGGATGTACACGAAGGGTGCGAACACGGCCGACATGGTCGCGATGACGCGGTTCAGGATGGACGGCTTGTGGGCCGTCGTCTCCGGCACGTTGTTCGAGATGTTGGCGTTCGACATGAGCGCCTCGTGCACCTCGCCGACGTGCGAGCCGATGACGACCTGGAACTGGCCGCCAGCCTCGACGACGGTGATGACGCCGGGCAGCGCGGCCACCTTGTCCTTGGCACCGGCGGGGGTGTCGTTCAGGACGAGTCGGAGCCGGGTCGCGCAGTGCGACGCCGACTGGATGTTCTTCTCGCCGCCGACGAGATCGACGATCTCGCCTGCGAGCCTGGGATAGTTGCGGACTGCTTCAGCCATGGCATTCTCCATTGATGCTTGGGATGGGGACGTTCCCGAGCGGAGAGCCTGACGACATGACGGTGCAAGAACAGATAGCGAGGTCGACGCCCTGCGGAGCAGCAATGCTCGCAGTGCGTTGCGTCAGCTCCACTCGGGAGCTGTGACGTGGGTTCTTGCCTCGCTGAGTAACAGGCCCGCAGTCGCCTCGAACTCTAACCTCATCCTCGCCGATTCGGCAAGCGCGGTTCGAGAGCTACATTGGTCCGGAGACCTCCGGCGTGCCCTCGCGGCTGCCGACACCAGTGAGGCCGCGCTCGTCGAGGAGGCGCCGCGCGAGCACCGTGGAGCCTGCGACGGCGGCTGGCATCGTGAAGACCGCGCCGCCCGGAACCATGAAGCAGAGCTGCGTCGCGACGCCGAAGCCGAGCAGCTGTGCGCGGTTGCCGCGGATGACGGACGCGCGCTGATCGCCGAGCAGGCGGCGCGCATCCAGTGCCCTGCCGGTGAGCTCCCGGGAGAGCACGGTGCCGTTGAGGGCGACGCCGACGATTGCCGCGGTGACCGAGCCGACGAGCGGGATCACGCCGATGACGGCGACGACGATGGCGGAGAGGATGCCCATGCCGACGAGCCAGAGGCTGCCTTTCGCGGCGGCCCAGAAGCCGAGGCCCTCCCCGGGGTTCTCGTCGCCGAGGTCGCGTTCGACGCTCAGCCAGATGCGCTCGTAGAACGGGTCGCCGACGGTCAGGGTGATGGCCGTGAAGGTCGTCACCGACAGGAAGACGCCACCGGCGATGATGAGGGTCATGAAGGCGATGCGGAGGGTGTTGCGCCAGACCTCGTCCCACTGCGCGGCCCACGGCGTCGCCCATTCGACGATGTCGTCGACGAAGAAGAACAGCGTCACGAGGGCTGCGCCGACCAGCACGAATACGATGAACGCCGGGATGAGCCCCAGCAGCATCATGTGCGGCTTCCGCTTCCAGTACCCGAAGCCCTGGAAGAGCGCGCCGACGCCTGCGAAGAACTGCCCGATCATGCCACCGAGACTACTGAGGCGCGGCAGGGAAGCGGATGCGTGCATCCACGTCCCCGCCGCGCCTCAACGCTCGCGGTTCGTGCGAGAAGGAACTACAGCGTGATGAGGCCGTTCGTCTTCGTGGTCGCGGCGTCGTAGCGCTGCTGCACGTTGTTCCAGTCGGCGATGTTCCAGAATGCCTTGATGTAGTCGGCGCGCACGTTGCGGTAGTCGAGGTAGTACGCGTGCTCCCACACGTCGAGCATGAGCAGCGGGACGAGGCCGAACGGCACGTTTCCCTGCTGGTCGAAGAGCTGGAAGATCGCGAGCTGCTCGCCGAGCACGTCGTAGGCGAGCACTGCCCAGCCGGAGCCCTGCACGCCGAGCGCGACGGCCGTGAACTGCGCGACGAACTTGTCGAACGAGCCGAACTGCGCGTCGATCGCCGTGGCGAGCGAGCCGGTCGCCTCACCGCCGCCGTTCGGGGAGAGGTTCGTCCAGAAGATGGAGTGGTTGACGTGGCCGCCGAGGTTGAACGCGAGGTCCTTCTCGAGCTTGTTCACGTTCGCGAGGTTGCCGCTCTCGCGGGCTTCGGCGAGCTGCTCGAGGGCCGTGTTCGCGCCCTTGACGTAGGTGGCGTGGTGCTTGGAGTGGTGCAGCTCCATGATCTCGCCGCTGATGCTCGGAGCGAGCGCGGAGTAGTCGTACGCGAGGTCGGGAAGGGTGTATGCGGTCATGGTGTGACCTTCTTTCTGTCGGTTTTCGTGGAGTGGTTCGTGGCGGCTGTTCGCGCGAGCGCTACTGGTCGAAGGACGACGCGTCGAGGCGACCGAAGCGACGGTTCTGGTACATGAGCGGCGGGGTGCTGCTGCCGTGAAGCACTTCGAGTACCTCGGCGAGCACGATCGTGGAGCCGCCGACCTTGACGGTGCTGGCGATGCGGCACCGAAGCGTCTCCCGCGCCTGGGGGAGGTACGGCTCGCCGGTGGGGAAGTGCTCCCACCCCTGCTCCGGCGTGAAGCGCGGGGCACCGCTTCGGGCGAAGTCGAGGGCGAGCGTCTCCTGGTCGAGGCTGAGGAGGTTCACCGTGATGTCGCCCGCCTCGAGGAGGCCTCCCGCGCTGCCCGTTGCGCGGGTCACCGAGAACGAGAGGGTGGCCGGGTCGACGGCGACGGAGCTGACGCTCGACGCGGTGAGTCCGACCGGGCCGGTGGCGGTCCGCCCCGCGATGATCGCCACGGCGGCGGGATGCTCCCGGAAGGCCGTCTTGAATTCGTCGGCCAGTGCTGCTTGGGCCGATGCCGCTTGAGCTGCTGCCTCGGGGGCGGAATCTGTCATCGAATCGGCTCTCTGCCTTCGCTGAAGGACGGGGATCGGAGTTGCGTGTGCGTTCTGTCTTCGAGGCTAGAACCTCAAGTATGGTTGAAGTCAATTCGAGCGGTGGGATTTCACTGTGAGCGAGACACGCAAGGACACACAGGGGTCGCCCCTGCCCTCCGACGAGCTGCTCACGGTGAGCGAGATGGTGCGACGCACCGGGGTCGCCGCATCCGCCCTGCGCTTCTACGAGGAGCTCGAGCTCATCGCGGCGGTGCGCACTGCGGGCAACCAGCGCCGGTACGCGCGGCACATGATCCGCCGCGTCTCGCTCATCTCGGTGGCGAAGCGCCTCGGCATCCCGCTCTCGGACGTGCAGGATGCGTTCGCGGACCTGCCGCGTGACGCGACCCCGAGCCAGGAGGACTGGCAGCGGGCCTCCGGGCGGTGGAAGCGCACGCTCGAGGAGCGGCGGCGCGGCATCGAGCGCCTCGAGGAGGAGCTCATGGGGTGCATCGGCTGCGGTTGCCTCTCGATGAAGGCGTGCGGGCTCCTCAATCCCGACGACGCCCTAGCGGGCGGCGGGTCCGGCCCGCGCAGGCTGGACTGAAGCGGGCTGTTGCAGTGCTTGCGCGCCGCTTCCGCTGGAAAGGGGTCCGCGATCGTGGGGGACGGCCGTTCCGTGACAAATGTCACGTCAGGAAGTGACGCGCGAGACTGGCTGGTGTCGGTGGTCGCGAATATCGTTCGAAGGACCGGCGCAGAGCCGGGACGGCAGAGAGCCGGAACAGCAAACAGGGGAGAGGCCATGGCTGAGTTCAAGATCGGTGACACTGTGCAGGTGACGGGGGACACGATGACCGGCAACGTGGGGACGGTCACGTCCTACGACGAGAAGCGCGAGAAGTACCTCGTGCTCATCAGCGCCGTCACGCAGAACTACTTCACTGCCGACGAGCTGAAGCTCTTCACGGCGTAGAGCGCGGCGGTCCGGAGGCGGCTACGGCGCAGCTAGCTCAGGAGTCTCAGCGGACGCAGCCAGCTCGTCAGGCTCAGCGAGTCGACTGTGCCTGATGACTGTGCCTGATGACTGTGCCTGGTGACTGCGCGTGGTGACGGAGCCTGGTCTCAGCTGTTGAGGCCGTCGAGGTAGGCGTCCGTGGTGCGCTTCTGTGCGGCGCGGGCGTCCGCCTCGTCTGAGCCCGCGGCGATGGATGCATCCGCCCAGGCTTCTGCGCTCAGCACGAGGAACGTGCTCGCGTCGTCCGTCTGCACCCAGGCGGTGGTCTCGAGGGGCACGCTTGCACCCGTCGCGAGGTGGTGGGCGAGGCTCGCGAAGCTGAGGTCCCAGCCGACTCCCGTCGCGCCGACCCCGAACTTCGGCCACGTCTCCTCGTCGGTTGGCGAGTGGTGCTCGAGTGAGAGGGTCGCGTGGGTCTCGTCGACCTTCGTGAAGTGAACCTCGATGTGGGAGTGCTCGCCGTCGTACTCCCACGTGGCAGTGAACGAGTCGGGGGCGTGGCATCCCGTGATGTGCCCGTGGGCGTTGTCCTGAATCTGGTAGGTGCCACCCTGGCGGAGGCTCCCGTCGACGGGGGCGAACCACTGTGCGAGACGGGAGATCTCGGTTGCGGCGGACCACAGCGAGCTGCGCTTCGCCGCGAACGTCTGCGTGAGGGTGATGACGAAGCCGTCGTGGCCGTCGAGCTCCTGCATCCGCACCGAGCGGGCGACGGCGGCAAGCTGGCCGGCGCCGTCGAACGTCGGAGTGCTGGTGGAGGCGGGCGTCGTGGTCATGTGCCCTCCTTCTGTGTGTCGGCGCGGGTTGAGCTGCGGGGTGAGGGTGATGAGCTGCGGGCGGCGGGGTCTGGGGCGCCTTGTCTTCTGGGGTGCGGGCGTGCGAGGTGGGCACGCAACCCGTCCCTCAAGGGTCCCACCCCGGCGCATACCTTTGCAGGCTCGGCGCGGGGTTCGCTGTGACGATTACGTGAAGTTGCGGTTGCGGGCGTGCGACGACGCCGCGGGTCGTGCGGGGTGGGTCCCGTGCGTCAGGGAACGCGGATGGCCTGGGTTGCCGCCGTCTCACCCTTCCACGGCAGGAGGAAGAGTGCGAGCAGCCCGGCGATGATGGTGAGCCCGCCGACCATCCAGATGACTCCTGGCCAGTCGAAGTGCTGGAAGAAGACGCCGCCGAGGAACCCGAAGATGCTGGAGCCGCCGTAGTAGCCGAGGTTGTAGAGGGCTGTCGCCTGGGCGCGGCCTCTGCTCGGGTAGGCACCGGCCCAGCCGACGGCGACGGAGTGGGCGCCGAAGAAGGCGGCGGTGAAGATCGCGAGTCCCGTGATGACGAGCCACAGCTGCGGCGAGAGGGTGAGCGCGAGCCCGCCGAGGGAGATGGTGGTGGATGCGAGCAGCACGAGCTTGCGTCCGTGGCGGCCGGCGAGGCGGGCGATGAAGGGCGACGAGAAGGAGCCGGCGAGGTAGGTCACGAAGACGAGCGACACGAGCCAGACGGGCAGGAAGTAGGGGGCTTGGGTGAGGTGGAAGCCGAGGAAGTTGTAGACGGCGACGAACCCGCCCATGAGGAAGAATCCCTGCGCGAAGAGCCCGAGCATCCTGGTGCTGGAGAGGTGGGCGGTGATGGCCTTCCAGGCGCGGCCGATGCTCGCGCCGAGGGTGCCGCCTGCGTTCTTCGCGAGTGGTGCGAAGCCGCGGGGCTTGGGGATGAGCCAGATGAAGAGCACGGCCATGGCGACGGAGATGAGCGACACCGTGAGCAGGCCGAGTCGCCAGTCGAGGAGCTCGGCGACGGGGGTCGGCACGATTCGGCCGCCGAGTCCGCCGAGGGTGTTGCCGGCGACGAACGTGCCGGCGGCGCCGGCCGCCGCGGTGGGGTGGAGCTCCTCGTTGAGGTAGGCGATGGCGCAGGCGGGGACGCCGCCGAGGGCGATGCCTTCGAGGAGGCGAAGCACGAGGGCGAGCTCGAAGCTGGGCATGAGGATCATGAGCAGGCCGAGGATGGTGGCGCTCGAGATGGAGATCGTGATGGCGCGGACGCGACCCATCCGGTCGGCGGCGATCGACCACGGCAGCACCGAGATGGCGACGCCGAGGGTGCCCATGGAGACCATGAGGGCGGCGGTCGCGGGGTCGATGGCGAAGGTCGTCGAGATCTCCGGCAGCAGCGCCTGCGGGGCGTACAGCTGCGCGAACGTCGCGAACCCGGCGCACAGCATCGCGAGCTGGATGCGCCGGTAGTCGCGGGACCCGCCGAGGTGACCGAGCCAGGGGTTGCCTGTGGATGGGGGCTTCGGGGTGTTGGTGCGGTCGGGCGTCACTCGTTCGAGGGTACTCCGGGGGCTTCGGGTCGGCGTTGTGCGCCTGCATGGGTGCGCGCGCATCGTTCGTCAGCTCGCCCGAATGGCCTGCGACCCGCCGGGTTTGCGGACCGGTCGGGTCGTGTGTAAGCTATCCCCTGGTCAATCGCGCAAGCGAAACACCGGGCGCCCGTAGCTCAACGGATAGAGCATCTGACTACGGATCAGAAGGTTAGGGGTTCGAATCCCTTCGGGCGCACAGTACAAGAGCTTCACAGTTCGGGTACACAGCTCTGTGTTGAGACAGATGCAGGAAAGGCTCGCGAAAGCGGGCCTTTTTTGTCGCCTGCTGCATTCTGCCTGGTGGGCCCAGCCTGATGGGCCCAGCCTGAAGTCTCCTGCCTGCCGCCTCGGCCCCGCGAGTCAGCCGCGCCCGCGAGTCAGCCGCGCCCGGTGGTCCGGAGCGCTTCGGAGTTCGCCGCCGCGTCGCGGCGCGCGGTGCGCACGAGCGCGATGCTGCCGAGGATTAGCACCGCGAGGGCGCTGACGGGCGCGAGCATCAGGCCGAGGTATCCGAGGCCCACGAGGAACTCGGCCGCCGCGGGGTCATCGGGGCGGAGGCCTGCTGCGAGCGCGAGGGCAGCGAGCGCGACTCCGAGGGTGACTGCTGCTGCGATGAGCAAGGGCTTCATGGGGTGATCCTGGCACACCTGTTCATTCCGCAACGCTGCACTTCCAGAGGCGCTGACCCTTCCGCGGTTCCCCTCTCTCCACAGGTTGGGTCTCTCCACAGGGTGGACGCCGATCCCGGGTCTTTCAGAGTGTGCCTCGTATGGTTGGAGTCGGTATTCGAGATCACTCCGGGGGAGTTCGTGACTGTGCGTAGATCATCACCTGCTGTCGGCGCTGTCGGCGCGCTTGCTGTTGCGCTGCTGCTGAGCGGATGCACGCTCGCGGAACGCATCGGCGCCGAAGGCTCCGGTTCGCCCAGCGCGCCCTCGACGGCCGCGTCCTCAACGGGCGCATCCTCGTCGGCGGTAGCGACGCCCGCGACGCCAGCCCCCACGACGTTCCCCGTCGCCGACGCCCTCGAGGGCGACGCACTCGTGTGCCAGGATGCGAACGCGGCCACGGATGCGATGTTCTCCCTCTCGGCCGATGGCGCGAGCTACGACGGCGATGCGGACAAGCAGGCGCAGTTCACGGCGGCCGTCGACCAGCTGCTCGCTGCACGTGATGCGGAGAAAGCCGACCCGGAGGTCAAGAAGGCGATCAGCGATCTCGTCTTCACGTTCACGGGGCGAGCCTCAGACCGCGACGACTGGCTCATCTGGGATGCTGCGCGGACGCACGCCGCCGACCCAGACTCCGGCACGGTGGATGACGCGCTCGACGATGCGGATGACGCCTGCGACGACGTCGGCTACGACTGGGTCGACTGGGAGCCCCGCACCTAGCTATCGAATCGGGACTTCACGGCCCGCACGCCCGCGTCGGCCTCGCTACGGGTCACGCAGCCCTGAAGCGTGTGGCCTCACGCCCGCCCCTTCAGGATGAGGTTCCAGTAGACCCAGGGCAGCACGTGGCGGTCGAACACCCACGTGAGGCGGCGCTCGCGGGCGAGGCCCTTCCAGAACGGGATGCTCGGCCGTTGCTTGAGGGTGTCGTCGAACTCCCCGAAGACGACGCTCGAGCGCGACACTGTGAACGGGGCGACCGTGTAGCCGTCGTAGTCGCTCTCCGGGGCCTGGTCGCGGAGCACGCTCACGAGGTTCTCGGCGAGCGCCTTCGTCTGCTTCCTCAGTGCACCCCCGGAGCGCTGGCTGCGCGACACGGCGGCATCGCCGAGCGACCACACGTTCGGGAACCGGTGGTGCCGCATCGTGTGCGTGTCGACGTCCACGAATCCGCGTTCGCTCCTCATCTCGGGGGTCGGGTAGGCGAGCTCAGCGCCTGCGAGCCCGGCCTCGGCGATCCATTCGGGAGCCCGCTGCGGCGGCTCGACGATGAGGGCGTCGTAGGGGATGCGCTCGCGGTGTTCCCCAGCGGTCTCGATGACCGCGGTCTTCGCGTCGCCGAGCACCTCGGTGAGCTGTGCCTCGCGGCGCACCTCGATGCCGTATTCGGTGATCTTGCGCTCGAGCTCGCGGTCGATCGCGGGCACGCCGAGCGGCGTCGCATCCGGCAGCACGAGCACGACCCGGATGCGGTCGAGCACGTCCCGGGATCGCCAGTAGTCGCAGGCGAGGTACATGGGCTTCTGGATCGCGCCGCCGAAGGACGCGGGCTCTGGCGCCTGAACGAACACGGCCGTTCCCTGCCGCAGCTCGCGCAGCATCCGGGAGGTCTTGTGGGCGAGGCTGATCTCGTAGCTGGACGCGACGTTCGGGGTGCCGAGCGCGGCCTCGAGGCCGGGGATCGCATCCCAGTCCTGCACGACGCCGGGGCAGACGACGAGGTGCTCGTAGCCGATGCTTCGACCGGATGCGAGGACGAGCGACGACGTCTCCGGGTCGACCGAGGCGACGGCGTCGCGGATGAGGGTCACGCCGTCCGGCATCACGTCGGCCTGCGGTCGCGCGGCCTGGCTCGCCTTCGCGGTGCCGCCGGCGACGTGCGAGAGGAGCGGCTGGTAGACGTGGTTCTCGCGCGGCTCGACGACGGTGATGTCGTCGACGCCGGCCCGCCGGAGTCGGCCCGCGACGGACAGGCCAGCATTGCCACCCCCGATGACCAGCACTCGGTAGGTGGTGAGCGTCGGCTGCTGCTTCGGTGTCGGCTGCGCTGTCGTCGCTGACTGCGGTGCTGGCTGGGCGGCGCCGTTCGGGGTGGGGGTCATCACAGCGACGCTATCCGCCAGTCGCTGTCGGGGGAGCCGCGACCGGGTCATGGTCACGCAACTCCCAGCCTGCTGCCACCATCGCGAAACAACTGCGCGTGTGCGGCGATGTCGCCTACGAACGTGAGCGTCCGAGCCACCAGTCGGGTGACGCGGCGATGATGGTGCGCGCTGCGGCGTCCACGTCCACGTCCCCGTCCACGTCGCCGAGCTCGCCCGAGCGCAGCCACTCCTCGATGGCGCTGACGGTGCCGCTGCCGGCGTAGGCGACGAGGATGCGGCGGTGCCGTTCGTCGCCGATGCCGGGCTGTGCTGGCGGAGCGATCTCGGGGTGCCGCTCGAGGTGGGTGAGGAGGCCCGCCTCGACTCGGTCGACGAGGGTGTCGCGCACGGGCCCCGTGAGGCGAGGCGCCATGGCATTGAGGTAGATCTGCGCGTGGCGGGCGACGTGCCGGAGGAGCTCGCGTTCGGGCTCGTCGAAGACGCTCAGCTCGGTGCCGCTCGTGGCTGGCAGGTTCGCGATCGGGGCCATGAGGGCGTCGATCTCTTCCCCGAGGAAGTCCGCGAGGAGGTGCTCCGGGGTGGTCGCGTGACGGTAGAACGTGTCGCGGGTGATGCCGGCGGCCCTGGCGACCTGGGCGACGCTCACGTCGGCGATGGGCTGGGCGGCCGCGAGCTCGTAGATCGCCGCGCGGAGGGCCGAGCGGGTTCGTGCCTGACGCGGGTCCATTCGCCAACCCTATGGGGTGCGTGGCTCCTTCTCGGCAAACTATCTGACAGGTGACTGATAGCGGGCGTATGGTGAAGGGGCTCGCCAACGAGGGCGGGCAGAACGGAGTGAGCAATGTCACAAGAAGCAAGCTCAAGCACAGCGAGCAGCGCCGGGACCAGCGCCGGCCGGTTCGCCGGCAAGGTCGCGATCGTCACGGGCGGGGTCTCTGGCATCGGCGCGAAGATCACGGAACGGCTCGTAGCGGAAGGCGCGTCGGTTGTCGTCGCCGACATCAACGCCGAGCTGGTCGCCTCGGCGGGCGAGACATTCGGCGCCAGCGTCGTCGGCCGCCGCACGGACGTGACCGACGAGGACGACTTCGCGGGGCTCGTCACCGAGACCGTCGAGAAGTTCGGCACGCTGGATGCGCTCTTCAACGTCGCGGGCGGGTCGCGTTCCGGCACGCTCACCGACATCTCCTTCGAGGACTGGGACTTCACGGTCCGCCTCAACCTCTACAGCGCCTTCAACGGCACCCGCCTGGCGGCCCGGCAGTTCCTCGCCGAGGGCAAGCCGGGCGCGATCGTCAACGTCGCGTCACTCAACTCGCTGGTGCCGATGCACTTCGGGGTCGGCTACACCGCGTCCAAGGCTGCCGCCGTCATGCTCACGAAGCAGGCGGCGCTCGAGCTCGGCGAGCACGGCATCCGCGTCAACGCGGTCTCGCCCGGCCTCGTCGCGACGCCGCTCACGAAGGGCCTCACCGATCTCCCCGGGGTGCAGGAGGCGTACGACGAACGCATCCCGTTCCGGCGCGCAGCGCAGCCGGAGGAGATCGCATCCGCCGCCCTGTTCCTCGCGAGCGACGACGCCTCGTACATCTCGGGCGACAACCTCGTCGTCGACGGTGCCTGGTCCACGACCGGCTACCCCGACCTGCGGAAGTTCCTCGCATGAAGGCGGCAGTGTTCCACGCCAAGGAGGACGTTCGCGTGGAGGAGGTCGCCGAGCCGACGCCCGGCCCCGGCCAGGTGAAGCTGCGTTGCGCGTACGCCGGCATCTGCGGCTCCGACCTGCACGTCTACTACGCGCCCGAATCCTCGGGGCTCGACTTCGAGCATCCGCACCCCGTCACGGGGTCCATGCCGCCGCAGATCCTCGGGCACGAGTTCTCGGGAACCGTGGTCGAGCTCGGGGAGGGCGTCGACTCGGTTCAGATCGGCGACCGGGTTGCGGTCTGGCCGATCTACGCGTGCGGCGAGTGCGCCGCCTGCCGTCGCGGCAAGCCGAACGTGTGCACGAAGATCGGCTTCCACGGCCTCTCGTCGCACGGCGGCGGCATGGCCGAGTTCACGACGGTGGATGCGACGAAGCTGCACGTGCTGCCCGAGAACGTCGATCTGCGCCTTGGAGCGCTCGTCGAGCCGATGGCGGTCGCGTGGCACGCGGTCGAGCAGAGCGGTGTGCAGGCGGGGCAGACGGCGCTCATCTCGGGTGCCGGTCCGATCGGCATCGGCGTGTGGTTCGCGCTGCGGGCCAAGGGTGTGGAGACGGTCATCGTCTCGGAGCCGAGTGCGGGGCGCCGGGCTGCGATCGCCGGAGTCGGGGCGTCAAACCTCGTCGACCCCACCAAGGAGGACCTGTCGGCTCGCGTCGCGGAGCTCACGGGCGGGGACGGCGTGGATGTCGCGTTCGACGCGGCCGGGGTGGGGCCCGCCGTGGCCGCCTCGCTCGCGAACCTCACGCCGGGCGGTCGGGTCGTGGTCGTCGCCATCCACGAGCGGCCCATGGACTTCCTGCCGACGCAGCTGGTCATGGGGGAGACCGCGATCGTCGGCACCCTCGCCTACCTGCAGAGCGACTTCGACGCGGTGATCGCGGCGATGGCGGCCGGCGGATACACGGCCGACGGATGGGTGGATGACGTGCCCGTCGACGACGTGGTCGGGGCCATCAAGCGCCTGCGTTCGGGCGAGGGCATGAAGGTGCTCGTGCGCACGTAGGCGGTGCGAGGCTCGGGGCGCGGGGGCTCTCCCGGCGCGGCCCTGCGCTCTCCCCGCGCCCTCCCGCGGTACCTGTCGCTACCCGCCGTGCACGCGGACCGTGCTCGGCGGGTTCGCGGCGAGCTTCGATGCCGGGCGCACGGGTCGCCGCTCCAGGTTGCCGCCGCAGTTCGGGCACGCTCGACCGGCGAACGTGCCGACGCAGTCTCGGCACCACGTGCATTCGAAAGTGCAGATGTAGGCCTCGGCGTGCGGGGGCAGGTCGACGTCGCAGCGCTCGCAGTTCGGGCGCAGCTCGAGGGCCATCAGGCGAGCCCGTTCTTCACCGCGTAGGGGTCCCAGCTCGCGTCGGCGTGTACCTCGAGCTCGGCGGCGTCGGTGAGCGTGGTCGCGACCTCGGGCCCGTGGATCGCGGCGATGATAGCGGCCGTCATGTCCATGCCGGCGGCGACGCCGGAGGACGTCCACCGGTTCCCGTCCTCGACCCAGCGGGCCTGTGGCACCCAGTCGACGGATGCGCCCTGCGATGATGCCCACGCGAACGCCCGCTTGTTGGAGGTCGCGCGGAACCCGTCGAGCAGGCCGGCCGCCGCGAGGAGCGCGGAACCGGTGCAGACGGAGGTCACGAGCCTCGCATCCGCTGCCCACCTCCCGAGCCAGGCCAGGAACTCGGGGTCGGTGGCGAGCGGGCGCGTTCCCTGCCCGCCCGGGACAAGCACGATGTCGGGGCTCGCCGCGTCGGCGAACGCGGTCGTGGCGATGACCTCCGGGCCCTGCGAGCTGCGGACCGGGCCGGCCTGTGGGGCGATGAGCTCGACGTCGAAGAGGGACGGGTCGATGCGGAACAGCTCGACGGGGCCGAACACGTCGAGGAGCTCGAACCCCTCGAACAGGACGACGGTGACGCGGCGCTTCGCTTCAGGCATGACGCCATTCTCACAGTGCGCGGCCCGGATCTTCCAGCGGAGGCCGCGGATTGCCTCGCCGAGGGCTGAGTTGTGGCCGTCGGGCGGCGACCGGAGCGACCACAACCCCACTTTTGCGGTCTCGGCTGACGCTCATCTGCTTCCGCCAGCATGTTCCGCATGAGCGATTCCCCTGAGACCCAGCCCGCCGGCGACCTTCCCAGCGACGCGATCGACTTCGCGGACCTCAACTTCAAGCTCGCCGTCATCCAGGAGCTGATGTACGAGCAGGAGCTGCTGACGCCCCAGTTCGTGCTCACCGACTTCCTCGAAGAGCACGTGGATCGGGAAGTGGACCTGTCGAAGGAGATCTCGGAGCCGATCCCCGAGGTGCTCGAGTACTTCCGGTCGCTGCCGGTGCCCATCGAGTTCGCGCCGGCTGTCGAGGAGCTGTTCCAGGACGGCGGGAACGACATCTACATGGAGATCGCTCCGCAGTGGAGCGGCGAGGACTCGACCTTCGACATCACCGACTTCACCGACACCCGCCACTTCCCGAACCTGTCGGCGATGACCCTTCTCGGCGTCGACGAGGAGGTTCTCGACGGGCTTCGCCGGAAGGGCATCGACGCGCAGCTGCTCTGAGCGCCGGTTGGCGAAGGCAGGTGCGCGTCGGTCAGCAGCTTCGGAGCGGCGCGCACCCGTCTGTCGCTGGTGACCGGCGCGCCGCTCAGCGCATCGGTCAGCGCACGGCGAGAAGGATCTTGCCGACGTGCTCGCCGGACTCCATGCGCCGGTGGGCCCGGTGCGCGAAGTCGAGGGTCTCGACGGTGTCGAGCAGGGGCCGTACCTTGCCCGCTTCGACGAGCGGCCACACGTGCTCGCGCACCTGCGCGGTGATCTCGCGCCGCTCTTCGAGTGGGCGCGCGCGGAGGGTCGTTCCCCAGATGCGGCCGCGCTTCTGCATGAGGCGCCCGACGTTGATGGTGGCCTCGTCGCCGCCCTGCGCCGCGATGACCATGATGCGGCCGTTGGTGGCGAGGGCGTCGACATCGCGCGCCAGGTAGTCTCCGCCGACGAGGTCGAGGATCACGTCGACGCCGCGACCGTCGGTGGCGTCGGCGATGACCTCCACGAAGTCCTGGTCGCGGTAGTTGATGCCTCGGGTCGCGCCGAGCTGCTCGGTCGTGGCGACCTTCTGGGCGGTGCCGGCGGTCGCGTAGACGGTGATGCCGAGGGCGGCCGCGAGCTGGATGGCGATGGTGCCGACGCCGCTGGTGCCGCCGTGCACGAGCAGGGTCTCGCCCGCCTTGAGCTGCGCGCTCATGAAGAGGTTCGACCAGACGGTGGCGACTGCTTCGGGGAGGCCGGCCGCTTCGACGAGGTCGACGCGCTTCGGCATGGGGAGCACGAGCCCTTCGTCGACGGCGACGCGATCGGCGTAGCCGCCGCCAGGCAGGAGCGCGACGACGTAGTCGCCGACCTTCCACGCCGTGACGGATGCCCCCACGGCGACGACGGTTCCGCTCACTTCGAGGCCAGGCCAGTCGGGTGCCCCGGCCGGTGACGGGTACTTGCCTTCGCGCTGCGCGACGTCGGCGCGGTTCACGCCGGCGGCGGCCACATCGATGACGACTTCGAGGGCCCCGGGGGTCGGCTCGTCGACTTCGGAGAGGATGAGGGCCTCCGGCCCGCCTGGCGTTGGAACCGTGATTGCGCGCATGGGGGTCAGTGTTTCATGCGGGCCCCTATACTCCCTCACATGTCAGGCCTCCCCACCCCGTCAGGCCTCCCTCCCGAGTCGGGGCGCGAGGACGCGTCGGTGCGGGGCGGTTCGGTGGCGCGGCCGGAGCTGAGCGTGCTCGCCCGCGTGCGCGCCGCATCCGCCGCCCTCGGGCCCAGCGAGCGCAAGGTCGCGCAGATGGTGCTGACGCGACCCGACGAGGTGGTCGAATGGTCGACGGCTGAGCTCGCGGACGCTGCTGGCACGTCGACGGCCACCGTCATCCGTGCGTGTCAGAGTCTCGGGTTCCGCGGCTTCCAGCACCTGCGGCTCGACCTCGCGCGTTCCGCTCCGCTCGCGCCGCGAGAGCAGGCGCAGTCGGTGGAGGCGAGCACCTTCGACGATGCGATCGACGCCGTGCGGCTCGCGCAGGACAGCGTCGACCCGGAACGCATCGCCGCGGCCGTCGCCGCCCTTCGCGGTGCCAGGCGCATCGTGCTCGTCGGCAGCGGGTTCTCGGGGCCGCCCCTGCAGGACTTCGCGATGCGTATCAGCACACTCGGGCACTCCGTCGAGGCCCCGGTGGATGCGCTCGCGCAGCAGTTCGCGGTGCGGTCGCTCTCCAGCGGCGACGCGTGCCTGACGCTCAGCTACTCGGGCGCGAACGTGCAGTCGCTGCGCGCGGCGGAGGCCGCCAGGGCGCAGGGGGCGGCCGTGGTGCTCATCACGAGCTACGCCCGTTCACCGCTTGGGCGGGTCGCCGACATCGTCGTGACGACGGGGCCGGCGGGAACGGCGCACGACATCGACCCGTTCCTCGCGCGCCTCGGCCACACCGTCGTGCTGCACACGCTGCACTCCACGCTGGGGCAGGTGCTCGGTGACGACGCGGCCGTCGGGATGCGCCACGTGGTGGCCGACGCGCTCTCCGAGGACTGAGCCGACCACCCGCTGCTGCACTGCGGCGACCACCTGCTGCTGGACTGCGGCTGCACTGAGCCGACCACCTGCTGCTGGACTGCGGCTACCACCTGCTGCCGGCGGTCGTGCAGGTGCCAGCGGACGTCTGAGTCGCCGCCTCGCGAACTCGCCTCGCGGCGTTCATCCGCTCGCTCGACGCCCGTCACCGCGCGTTCACCCTCGCTCGACACACTCCCGATGTAACGACGTTCCAAGCCGTACGGAATCCGTGTAACGGATGCTCCCCCGGTGCTTGGGACCGAGGCAAGTGGTGGAAACGCAACGGGAGGTGCTCGTGAGAGCAATCGAGATCGACGGGCTGTTCAACGCCCGCGCAGCTGACGCGAACTCGCCGTGGATCGTGCGCGCTGGCTCCCCGGACGCGCTCTCGGCCGACGGTGAGTCAGCGCTGCGGGCGCTGGGCGTCGAGCTCATCCTCGACCTCCGGGAGCGCGCCGAGTCCGGTGACCGCACCCACGGCGTCCAGGTGCGCCAGGTCCCTCTCTACGGAAGCGAACCGCCAGTCGCGGGCCGTCTCGAGGACATCTACGAGACGCTCCTGCGGCGTCGAGGCGGGGCGCTCACGGAGGCTGTCGCCGTGCTCGCCAACGCCGAGCGCGGCGTGCTCGTGCACTGCACCGCCGGCAAGGACCGCACGGGGCTCGTCGTCGCTCTCGCGCAGCTCGTGGGCGGTGCAAGCGAAGCCGACGTGGTGCGCGACTATGCGCTCTCCGGGGCCGCGGTCCGCTCTATCCGCGAGGCGTTCGCCTTCGCCGTGGCCGACGCGTACCCGTCGGATCAGCGCGACGAGATCCTCCGCCTCCATCTCGACAGTCCGCCGGAAGCGCTCGAGCATGCGCTCGACATCATCCGTGAGCTCGGCGGCGCTGAAGCGTACCTGCGCTCGCATGGCCTCACCGACGATCAGGTGCACGCCCTGCGCGGCAAGTCCGGCCGGACCACGGCGAGCGCGCTCACCTCGTCGGTCGCGCCCACCCCGACGGCCGCGTCATGACTGCCGACCTCGCGCATCCCGTCGACCTCGCCCATCCTGCCGACCTCGTGCTCCCCGCGGGTCGCGTCACGCCCGACGGTCCGCGCCCGTCGGGGTCGCGTCGCACGACGGTGCTCCACCTGAGCGACGTGCACGCAACCGCTGCCGCACCCCTCTACGGGGTTGTCGACGGCATCACGCGGATGCGCGCGGCGAGCGACTACGCGCGCGCCGCGGGTCTCGAACCCGATGCGATCGTCATCAGCGGCGACCTCATCGAGCGCGGGAACGCGGCCGCCTACCCGGCCCTTCGCGACGCCCTCCTCGAGCTGGAGGATTCGTGGGGTGTGCCAGTGCTCTCGGTGCTCGGCAACCACGACGAGAGGGCCGCAGCTCGCATCCTCCCCGGTCATCGGGCGCCGGTGGGTGCGCGCGCGGAGGACGCCTCGCCCCGCGCCGTGCGGGTCGGTGCGTGGCGCTTCGTCTTGCTGGACTCGTCCACGGGGACGCTGGGGGCGGAGCAGCTCGCGTGGCTCGACGCCGAGCTGAGGTTGCCTGCCGGCACCAGCACCAGCACCGGCACCGGCACTGGCAGCTCCAGCTCCCTCGCGCCCTCGGGGACGGTTGTCGTCATGCACCACCCGCCGCTCGGGTCGCCGCTGCCGATGCTGGCGCGGGCGGGCCTCCGCGACGCCGCAGACTTCCTCGACATCGTCGAGGGCACCGACGTTCGCGCGATCCTGTGCGGGCACTTCCACCATCCGCTGTCCGCCACGATGCGCGGCGTGCACGTCTCTGCGGGGCCGGCGCTCGCCTACCACCAGGTCATGGACGCCGAGCCAGGGACGGTGAGCGGCTTCGACCGCTCGATGTTCTCGCTGGTGCACCTCGGCGCGGACGGCGTCAGCGCCTCCAGCGTCGGCGTCGAGCATCCGGCCCTGCTCTTCACTCTCACCCCCACCCCCACCACGTCTCAACCTTCACCTGTCTCCTCCTGAACAGACCCGCTCTCCTCGAACAGTTAGGTCATCATGAACTCTCTCCGTACCCCAGCCGCGCTCGCGGCCTTCGGCCTCGCCGGGGTCCTCCTCGCGGGCTGCGCAAGCTCCCCCAGCACCGCCGCCAGCGGTGACGCCAGCCCATCGGCGGAATCCACGCTGGAAGCCGCCACCATCACCCTCTACACGTCAGAGCCGCAGGAGAAGGCGGATGCGCTTGTCGCCGCCTTCAACGAGGTGCACCCGGAGGTCACCGTCGAGGTGTTCCGTGCGGGCACGGGCGACCTCACGACGCGAGTCGCGACCGAGCAGGCCTCCGGCGGCGTGCAGGCCGACGTCTTCCTCGCGGCAGACGCCGGAACGTTCGAGGACTACGCGGCCGACGATCTGCTGCTGCAGTACTCGCCGGCCGACGTCGAGTCGCTCAACCAGGACATCGTCGACCCGGAGGGCTACTACACGGGCACGCGCATCATCCCGACCGTCATCGCCTACAACACGGGCCTCGTCAGCGAGCCGCCGACGTCGTGGGCTGAGCTCACCGACGCCGAGTACGCGAACAAGCTGGTCATGCCGAACCCGGACGTCTCCGGCGCGGCCGCCTACAACGCCGCCGTCTGGCTCGACGAGCCAGCACTCGGTGAGGAGTGGATGACGAAGCTCGCCGCGAACAAGCCCGTCATCGCGGACAGCAACGGCCCCGTCTCGCAGGCCATCGCGACGGGCGCACAGCCCGTGGGCATCGTCGTCGACTACCTGGCGCGCGAGCTCGCCGCCCAGGGGTCGCCGATCGCGGTGTCCTACCCGACCGAGGGAGTGCCCTACGTGTCGCAGCCCGTCGGCATCTTCGCCGACACCCAGGAGGCGGACGCGTCGAAGGCGTTCGTCGACTTCCTCGTGAGCGCTGACGGCCAGGAGCTTGCCGTCAGCCAGTCGTACCTGCCCGTTCGCGAGGACGTCGGAACTCCAGAGGGTGCTCCCTCCATGGACGAGATCACGATCCTCTCCCCGGAGCTCGAGACCATCCGCGCCAGCCAGGATGCGGCCGTCGAGAAGTTCCGCACGCTGTTCCTCTGATGACGGCGCTGCTCCTCTCATGACCGCAACCCTCACAACACCCCGGGGCGGTGCCGCTGAACGCAGCGGTGCCGCCTCGGCGGCGGTCCGGAAGACTGCGCGTTCCTGGCTGGATGGGGTCCACGGCCTGTCGCTTGCCCTCTGGGTCGCGGTCGCCGCGTTTGTGCTCGTGCCGATCGGCGCGATCCTCGTGCTCGCCGCCGGCGGCTCGCAGCTGCACGTCCTCTGGCAGAGCGACGTCGTCGAGGCCGCGACGAACAGCCTCGTGTCGGCAGGCGCATCCGCGCTCGGCGCCGTGATGATCGGCACGGCGCTCGCGGTGCTGCTCGACCGCACCGACCTGGCGGGACGCCGCGGCCTGCGGCTCCTCGCGCTCACCCCGCTGCTCGTGCCCCCGTTTGTCGGCGCGATCGCGTGGCTCGGCATCGCCGGGCCGACGAGCCCCGTGAACCTCTGGTGGTCGCAGGCGTTCGGTGGCCCGCTGTGGTCGATCTACGGCGCGGACGGCGTCATCCTGCTCCTCACCGTGCACAGCTACCCCATCGCGATGCTCATCGTCTCGGCCGCCCTGCGCCGCGTGCCGTCCGACCTCGAGCAGGCCGCGCGCATCGCCGGGGCGAGCCCCGCCCGCAGCGTGTTCACCATCACTGTTCCCCTTCTGCGGCCCGCCCTGCTGTCGTCGTTCGTGCTCGTCGCGGTCGGCAACCTCGCCGACTTCGGCATCCCCTCGATCATCGGACTGCCCGAGCAGTACACGACCCTCGCGACGCTCGTCTACCGCTACCTGCAGTCGGGGACCGTGGATGAGCCGCTTGCGGTCGTCGCGACGATCGGGGTCGTGCTGCTGCTGCTCGCGCTCGCGGCGCTGGTCGTCGACTTCCTCATCGGCAAGAGCCGTTGGGAGCTCGACTCGTCGTCGTCCGCGCCGCAACTCCTGCCGCTCGGGCGGGCGCGCATTCCCGCGTCCATCGTGACCTGGGTGCTGGTGCTCACCGTCACCGTGCTGCCGTTGCTCGCGCTGCTGCAGCAGTCGCTGCTCCGCGCGCCGGGGCTCGCCCTGGCGCCCGAGAACCTCACGCTCGACAACGTCGTGAAAGCCGTCACCTCCGCGAACGCAATCCAGGGCGCCACGAACTCGGTCATGCTCGCGGTGCTCGCGGCCCTCATCTGCGGGTTCCTCGGGCTCGGCATCGCGGTGCTCGTCACCCGAACTCGGATGCGCGGCAGCGGGCCCCTCCGCGCGCTCGCCATGCTGCCGCAGGCGGTTCCCGGCATCGTCATCGCCGTCGCGTGGCTCGTGCTGGCACCCCACATCGGGCTCTTCAACACGCCATGGCTGATTCTCTGCGCCTACGTCACCTCGTTCACGGCGCTCGTCGTGCAGGCCGTGGCGGCGCCGCTTGCGAGCACCCCAGCGAGTGCCGAGGAGGCCGCGAGGATCGGGGGAGCGGGGCGGATGCGCGCGCTCGTCGACATCTCCAGCCGCATGGCAGCGCCCGCTGCGATCTCCGGTGCGGTCCTCGTCGCCGTCACCGCGGTGCGCGAGCTGACGCTGTCCGTGCTGCTCCTCTCTCCCGGATCGCAGACGCTCGGCGTCGCGATCTTCAACCTCCAGCAGGCCGGGGCGTTCAACACCGCCGCAGCGCTGTCGCTCATCGTGGCGCTCCTCGGCGTCACCGTCATCGGCATCGCCACGAGGGCGCCGAAGTAGCGGTCGGCGCTCTTCTCGACCTTCTCTCTGCATCACCATCCTGGAAGGAAACACCGTGGCATCCGTCACTCTCGACTCAGTCTCCGTCCGCTTCCCGAGCGGCACCGTCGGCCTCGACGACATCGACCTCGCGCTGCGCGATGGCGAGTTCCTGGCGCTCGTCGGCCCGTCCGGGTCGGGCAAGACGACGCTGCTGCGCACGATCGCCGGTTTCCAGGCCCCCACGTCGGGGCGTGTGAGCATCGGCGAGCGGGTCGTCGCCGGCGGGGGATCCGTGGTGCCACCGGAGGCCAGGGAGCTCGGCATGGTGTTCCAGCAGCACGCCGTCTGGCCGCATTGGAACGTCGGCCGCAACGTCGACTACCCGCTGCGCCGCGCCCGTGTCTCGAAGCCCGAGCGCCGTCGCCGCGTGGATGAGGCGCTCGAGATGGTCGGCCTGGACGGCTCTGCGAAGCGCGATCCGGCGACGCTCTCGGGCGGTCAGCGGCAGCGGGTCGCGATCGCCCGCGCGCTCGTCGGGAGGCCGCGGGTCCTGCTGCTCGACGAGGCCCTCTCCGCGCTCGACGAGCCGCTGCGCGACAGCCTCAGGCTCGAGCTGCACACCCTCACGCGCGAGCTCGGCCTGACGGTGGTGCACGTCACCCACGACCGCTCCGAAGCGCTGGCCCTCGCCGATCGCGTGGCGGTGCTCGACGGCGGGCGCATCCAGCAGCTCGGCACCCCGGAGGAGCTCGTGACGCGTCCCGCGTCGCCGTTCATCGCGAAGTTCCTGTCCGACGCGACCATCGTGGACGGCACGGTTGGCGGGGCGGTCGACGGCACAGTCGACGGGGCGGGTTTCGCGGCGGATGCGCACCCGCTGCGCGTGGACCGGGGCGGGCTCGAGGGGCACCAGCAGGAAAGCCGCGGTCCGGTTCAGGCGGCCATCCTCCCGAGCGACGTCAAGGTGGAGATCGTGGGCACGGTTGCGGGCTCGGTTGTGGGCAGGGCTGCGGTCGGTGCTGCGGTCGGTGCGAAGGTCGCGGGCCCGACGGATGCTCCAGGCCAGTCCGCCCACGCAGTCGGGGTAGGCGATGTCCTGCGTGAGGGCGTCTCCTGTCAGGCAGGCGAGGCAAGCGATACAGGCGAGGCAGACCTCGCGGGTGACGCGACGGTCAGGTCGGCGCTCTTCACACCGGAGGGCAGCGACCTCGTCCTCGACTGGGCTGGCCTGCGGTTGCGCGCGCGGACCCGCGGCGTTCGGCCGAAGGTCGGCGACCGGGTCACGGTCCGCGTCGCGAGAGCACGGATCTACGGCGCTGGTGTTGGCGCTGATCTCGGGGCTGGCGCTGGTACTGGTGTGGGACCCGATGCTGGCGCTAGCGCGGGTGGCGCCGATGTTGGTGCTGCGGTCGCGGGTCCCGCGGCTGCTGACTCTGGTTCCGGAGCCCGCGCATCCGCGGCTCCCGACTCCAGCTCCGGAGTCCGCGCATCAGCGGGTGGTGTCGACGCATCCACCCCCTCGGCGACTCGCTCGGAAGTGACCGGGTCAGCTGCCGGTCCGACCCCGGCTGACGCGCCGGGACTCGCAGTCGGCGTTGCCGGCTCCTCCGGGTCGGGGGCATGACGCTCGCGCTGGTGCGGCACGGTCGCACCGCCTGGAACCTGGAACGCCGGCTGCAGGGCCGCAGCGACATCGCCCTCGATGCGCACGGGGCGGCGCAGGCGGAAGCCGCGGGCCGGCTCCTCGCCCGCGCGCAGTGGGGCCGGGTGGTCACCTCGCCGCTTGCCCGTGCGGCGCAGACCGCGGCGATCGTGGGCTCGCACCTCGGCGCCCCCGATCCTGTCGTGGAACCCGGCCTGCTCGAGCGCGACTTCGGGGAGGCTGAGGGGATGCGGGTGGCCGAGGCCGCAGAGCGATGGCCGTCTGGCGACTACCCGGGCTCGGAGTCGGCAGTTGAGCTGGGGAGGCGAGCTGGCAGCGCCCTCGGCGCCCTCCTCGAGGCGTCCGGGACTGCGGTGGTCGTGAGCCACGGCGTCTTCCTGAGGGCGGGGATCGAAGCGATCACGGGTGGCGTGTGCCCTCGCATCCTGAACGGGCAGGTCGTGCTGCTCGAGCCCGGCGCCGGGCGTCGGCCGACAGCGCGCTTCCTGGGGGAGTGACGGGCGCCCCTGGTTACAGTTGATGCCGTGTCTCCCGCTTCCCGACCGGCCTCCGCCTCTGACCTCGCTGGCCAGCACGTCCAGGTTCGGTACATCCGTCACGGGGAGGTTCGGGCGCGGGTGTCGACGATCGGAGCCGACGGCGACCGTGCGTTCGTGCTCGTCGCGGGCATCGGCGTCGCCTCGAACTACTACGAGAACCTCGCGCCCGGGCTCGGGGAGTTCGGGCCGGTGCACGCCCTCGACCTGCCCGGATTCGCGGGCGTGCCGTACCCGAAGCGGCCCATGAGCATCCAGCGCTACGCAGCTGTGGTCGGCACCGTCATCGACGAGCTGGGGCTCGTCGACCCCGTCCTCGTCGGCCATTCGATGGGCACCCAGGTGGTGGCCGAGCTCGCCTCGCAGCGCCCCGAGCTGAGCACGCTGGTGCTCATCGGCCCCGTCACGAACCCCCGCGAGCGGTCGCTGCTGAAGCTGGCGTTCCGGTTCCTCGAGTCGTCGGCGCACGAGCCGTTCAGGGTCGCGATGCTGGCCGTCGGCGCCTACCTGCTGTGCGGGTTCCGCTGGTTCTCCGCCGTGCTGCCGCGCATGATGCGCTACCGGATCGAGGACGTGCTGCCCCACATCCAGGCGCACACGCTCATCATCAGGGGCGAGCACGACTCGCTCGTGCCGCGCTCCTGGCTGCGCGAGATGGCCGGGCTGCTTCCTCGAGCATCCACGTGGGAGATCGAGGGCGCCGCGCACTCCGTCATGTACGACCACGCGAAGGGTGTCGCCGAGCTCTGCGTGGACCACGCGCGGGAACCCTTCGACACGCGAAGCGCGGAGGGTGCCGGGCAGGATCTCGCCGCCGACGCCGCCGCGGGCAAGCTCGTGCAGGTCGCCGACGAGGAAGCGCGCAACCGCAGGGTGCACGTCACACCCCGACTGGTGCTGCAGGTGCTGCGCTCGCGGTGGAACGAGTTCTTCGCAAGCGCCGACAACCGCCCGCAGGACATCGCCGAGGCGAAGACGGAGCACTTCCAAGCCCAGCTCGAGGCGTTCGGCGCTGCCGAAGCCGATGCTGATGCTGATGCTGAAGTCACCGAGGGAAGCCAGCCGGATGCGCGACCGGGCGAGGGCCGCGCCTGACCTCAGCTCGCTGAGGGTGGCCAGCCGGTGAGCGGCCGGTCCGGGAACGCGCCGAGCGCGATGTCAGAGCGCCCAGCGCTCACCGCCAGACGTGGACATCCGTCGTCCGACGTTACGTTGACGCCGGAACCCGTCGCCTGACCTCGATCATTGGCGCACTGCACTGGCTCTCAGCTCTCAGCTCTCAGCCTTCAGCCTGAGCCGGTCCGAGCACCGCGTCGAGGAGGCGCTGGAGACTTTCGTCACTCGATTCGGTGCGGCTCAGCGCGCGGAGGAGGAGCGCGCCGATGATGGCCTCGCCGATCTCCTCGAGCCGTGCATCCGCTGCCAGCTGACCATCGGCGATGGCGATTTGGAACCGTTCGGTGAGGGAGTGGCTCGCGCCGAGGCTTTCGTGCAAGCGCCGGCCGATGTCGGCGTTCTCGACGGATGCGGCGATCAGCGAGCGGACGAGCAGCTCGCCCTGCGGCTGACCGAGGAGCGCGAGAACGGCGCTGAGCCAGGCCGTGAGGTCGTGGCGCAGCTCACCCGAGTTCGGCACGGTGAAGCGGTTCGGGAAGAGCTGCCCCTGCAGGAGGCAGTCGGAGACGAGCGCGCCCTTCGAGGGCCACCAGCGGTAGATGGTCTGTTTCGAGACGCCCGCCTCTGCGGCGACACCCTCCATCGTGAGGCGCTCGTAGCCGCGCTCGGCGAACAGCTTCGAGGTGGCCTCAAGCACCGCGACCCTGGCGGCTTCGCTGCGCACCGGGCCCTGTCGGTGGCCGGAAGCGGCGCGCTCGTCGACGCCTGGGGCTTGCTCTGAGGCGTCTGCGGCTTGCTCTGGCATGCCCGCCATCATATTCACAAACTGCGTAGACGAGACGTTGCGTATGATCTAGGGCGGCGCTCCCTCAGGCGGACGGTTTGGGCTCGAGCGCCACTACGAACGAGCGCGCACGATCTCGTGCGCCGAGAGGATGCTGATGGCCGAACTGCTGTACCGCCTGGGGAACTTCGCGACCCGCCGAGTGTGGGTTGTCGTGGGGGCCTGGCTGGTCATCCTCGGGCTCGCCGTTGGCGGGTTCCTGATCGGGTTCAAGGGCCTCACGTCGAGCTTCGACGTGCCAGGCACCGCATCTGGTGAGGTCATCTCGGACCTCGAGGAGCAGCTGCCCGACTTCGCGGGCGCATCCGGCACCGTCGTCTATTCGACGGCGGACGGGTCGGCGCTCACGGACGCGCAGCGCGCGGAGATCAGCGCGGTCATCGCGGATCGCGGCGACCTCGCCGACGTGGCCGACGTCATCGACCCGTTCTCGGCGACCGCAGAGCTCGAGGGGCAGGCGGCGCAGGTCGAGAGCGGTCGCACGCAGATCGCCGAGGGTCAGACGCAGCTTGACGCGGGCCAGGCGCAGCTCGATGCAGGCAAGGCCCAGCTGGATGCCGCGCAGGCGCAGCTCGATGCCGCGAAGCAGCAGCTCGAGGCGGCGGGCAACCCGGCGCCGCAGGTCGAGGCCCTCGCGGGGCAGCAAGCGCAGCTGGACGCACAGGTGCAGGCTGTCGCCGAGCAGCAGGCGACGTTGGATGCATCGCAGGCTGAGATCGACACGCAGCTGCAGCAGCTGGAGAACGGCGCGACGCTCGTCGAGCTGTCGGACGGCATCAGCCTCGTCTCGGAGGACGGCTCGACGGCGATCGTGAACGTGTCGTTCACGGAGCCTCGCCTGGAGCTGAGCGAGGAAGCCAAGCAGGGGGTCATCGAGTACTTCGAGGCGCACCCCGTCGACGGTGTCAACGTGGCGTTCTCCACGGACATCGCCCAGAGCGTGCCGCAGATCTTCGGCATCGGCGAGGCGGTTGGCCTCGTTTTCGCGGCCATCGTGCTGCTGGTGCTGCTGGGGTCGGCGCTTGCCGCATCCCTCCCCATCCTCACGGCGCTCGTGGGCGTCGCGATCGGCGTCGTCAGCGTGCTCGCGTTCTCCGGGGTCGTGCAGATGGCGTCGGTCACCCCGGTTCTCGGCATCATGCTGGGGCTCGCGGTGGGCATCGACTACTCGCTGTTCATCGTGAACCGGCACCGGAAGCAGCTCATGCAGGGCATGGAGGTGCGCGAGTCGATCGGCCTCGCCAACGGCACCGCCGGCAACGCGGTGGTGTTCGCTGGCGCGACGGTCATCGTCGCCCTGCTTGCTCTCAACGTGACGGGCATCCCGTTCCTCGGCCTCATGGGCACGGCCGGCGCGGTGTGCGTGCTCATCGCGGTGCTCATCGCGGTGACCCTCACGCCTGCGCTGCTCGGCAAGCTCGGGATGCGCGTGCTGAACAAGCGTCGGCGGGCGCACATCCGGAAGCTGCACGGCACGGGCGGCGGGGCTGGCGAGGCCGGCGGCACTGCGACTGGCAGTGTCGGGGTTGTGACGGGTCAGGTGCGTGCGGCGCACGCTGCACCGCTGAAGGCGATGCCGACGTGGCGGGCCATCGTCACCGTGTTCGCGGGCGTTGCCGTGCTGCTGACGATCGCCATTCCCGCGCTCTCCATGAGAGTCGGGTTGCCGGATGGGTCGTCGGAGCCGGAAGAGTCGGCGTCGTATCAGGCGTTCACGATCACGGAGGAGCAGTTCGGGGCTGGCACGACTGGTCCGCTGCTCGTGACGGCGACGCTGCCAGAGGGGCTCGATGATGCGGGTGTGCTCGACAAGCAGGTGCTGGTCGCGGAGAAGCTGGCGTCGCTCGACGACGTGACGGCGGTCGCCCCGATCGGGGTTTCGGACAACAAGAGCCTGACGGCGTTCCAGGTGATTCCTGCGGAGGGGCCGAACAGCGTCTCCACGGAGCAGCTGGTCGGTGAGCTGCGTGCGCTGCCGGAGATCGAGGACGGCATCACGCTCGGCGTCGCGGGTCAGGCGGCGATCAATATCGATATCTCCGAGGGGCTCAACTCGGTGCTGCCGCTCTACATCGCCCTCGTGGTCGGGCTGTCGCTGCTGATCATGATCCTCGTGTTCCGGTCGATCCTCGTGCCGCTCATCGCGACGGGCGGGTTCATCCTGTCGCTGTTCGCTACGTACGGTGCCGTGGTTGCCGTCTTCCAGTGGGGTTGGTTCGCTGACCTCATCGGGCTGCACGCGACGGGCCCCATCCTGAGCTTCCTGCCGGTCATCCTCGTGGGCATCCTTTTCGGGCTCGCCATGGACTACCAGCTGTTCCTGGCGTCCGGGATGCGCGAAGCGTACGTGCACGGGGCGGAGGCGAGGGTCGCGGTCGTGCAGGGCTTCCGCGCTGGCCGGGCTGTCGTCATCGCGGCGGCGCTCATCATGGTGTCGGTGTTCGGCGGGTTCGTGTTCGCCGAGTCGACCATGATCCGTTCGATCGGGTTCGGGCTCGCGTTCGGTGTGCTGCTCGACGCGTTCATCGTGCGCATGCTCATCATGCCGTCGCTCATGCACCTCCTCGGCAAGTCAGCGTGGTGGCTGCCGAAGTGGCTCGACAAGATCATGCCGAACGTCGACGTCGAAGGGGCCGCGCTGGAGCGCAAGCACCCCGTGCACTAAGGCGCGGACGAGGCACAGCTGCGGGGTGAGACGAATAGTCTCGCCCCGCAGTCGTCTGGTGCCTGATTGATGCCCGGATAAACCGCCATTTGTCTGGGTATAACCGCGCGAAGCGAGCGAACTACTATCTCCTTCAATCCCCGAAGGAGTGAGATGGACTTCAATGAGCGACTCGCCGCACTCGCACTCAAAGTAGCGAACCAGCGCGAGGCCATACAGACCGAAGAAGCGACGAAGAACGCGTTCATCATGCCGTTCATCTCCACGATCTTGGGTTACGACGTGTTCAACCCGCTCGAGGTCGTGCCCGAGTTCACTGCGGACGTCGGCGTGAAGAAGAACGAGAAGATCGACTACGCGATCATGCGAGACGGCGAAGTCCAGATGCTGATCGAGTGCAAGAGTTCAACAGGCACTCTCAGGATCGAGCACGCCTCGCAACTTTTCAGATACTTCGCGGTCACGAACGCTCGTATAGCGGTTCTCACCAATGGCGAGGTCTACAACTTCTACACGGACCTCGACGCGCCGAACAGGATGGACGAGAAGCCCTTCCTCGTGCTGGACCTCGGTGACATCGATGAGACGCTGATCCCTGAGCTCAAGAAGCTCACGAAGGAGGTCTTCGATCTCGATTCGATCATCAACGCCGCCGAGGAGCTCAAGTATGTAGGTGCTCTCAAGCGTGAGATTGCCGCTCAGTTCCGCGAACCGTCCGATGAATGGATCAAGTTCTTCACAAGCCGGGTCTACGACGGGTCGTTCACGCAGAAGGTGCGTGAGCAGTTCAGCCTCCTTGTGCCGAACGCCACCAAGCAGTTCCTGACGGAACAGGTCAACGACCGCTTGAAGACAGCGCTGGGGGCGTCTGCCCTGCCGGTTCCCGCACCCGCCGAGTCTCAGCACGAACTCGAGAGCGAAGCGGTCGCCATCGACGATCTCGATCGCGACACGGAGATCGAGACTACCCTCGAGGAGCTTGAGGGCTACCAGGTCGTGAAGGCCATCGCCTGCGCCCACGTCAAACCGCAGCGTGTGACGCACAGAGATGCGAAGTCCTACTTCGCCGTTCTGATCGACGACAACAACAGGAAACCGATCGCTCGCCTCTGGTTCAACGGCAAGAAGCAGAAGTACCTCGGAATCTTCGATGAAGCCAAGAACGAGACCAAGGTCCCCATCGACGAGGTCCAGGACATCTACGAGCACGCCGAGGCGATTCGCGCGTCGGCGGCTCGTTACGAGTAGGCGCCGGTTGCGGGGAAGGTGCCGGACGCCCCTGGCAGAGGCCAGACCAGGGCAGTCTGGGTCAGTTGCCCGGACCATCCTTCGACGAACGACGAGTGGATTTCTGCCAAAGGCGCCGGCCAGGCCGGTCAGCGCTCGCGAAGAGCCTCGTCCATGTCGGCGGTCTCCACGGGCCCGCCTGGTCCGTATTTGAGGAGCACGGTGCCCCTCGGAGACGCGATGGGCGGCTCGAGGAGCGTCAACCCGAGGGGTGGCCCGTCGTCGGGGAAGAGGCGCTTCCCGGCCCCCAGCACCACCGGATAGACCCACAGGTTCAACACATCGAAGAGCCCCTCCCGCACGAGTTCCTGCGCGAAGTCGACGCTCCCGACCACGTGGATGCTCGAGTGCCGCTCTCGGAGTGCCGCCACCTCGGTCGCCAGGTCCGGCCCCAGAAGGTGTGAGGTCGCCCACAGGAGTTCTGGGTTGCCGCGCGACGCCACGTACTTCGGGATGCTGTTGAACACCGAGGCGATGCTGTCCGACGGGCCGTCCGCGTATCGCGGCCAGTACGCCGCGAAGATGTCGTACGTCTTGCGGCCCAGCAGCAACGCATCCATGCTCTGGATGCCTGCGTTCACCTGCTCGCCGTCCACCTCATCGATGAGCGGCCCCTGCCAACCCCCGAACCTGAACCCACCCTCCGGGTCTTCCTCCGGACCGCCCGGAGCCTGCTGCACTCCGTCCAGCGTCGTGAAAAGGTCGATGATGATCTGGCCGGCCATGGCGTCTCCCTTGATCGCACTCATGAGCTTGCTGCTTGCTACTTGTGGGTTTGGGTCTTGCTGCTCTTGCAGTTGGCGTCGCTGTCCCGACCGCTCTCCCGACCGCTCTCGCGTCCGTTGGCACGGTCGGTGCCCGACCGCCGCCGTCAGCTCTGCTGCGAGCGCGGATGCTTCGCGGTCGTCCCATCGTGTTGTTGCGTTGCACCTGACTGCCGCCGCCCCTGCATCTCAATGTACGACCGTGAGGCGCCCTGCCAACGGTGAACGGGGTGGGAATCCGAAGGCCTAAAAGGGCGGCGGATCGTGCGAGGAGTCCGAGCCCTCCTGACCCAGGCGATCTCCGGTTCCCGCCCCGCCATCCGGCATGTTCTGCGCCAGGCCTTCAGCGTTGTCTTGTTGCGATGTTGGACGGAACTCCGGCTGCCGCGTCCGAGAGTCCGCCGCGTCGACGGCCGCCTTCTTCGCCGCACGTTCACGCCGGAACTCCTCCAGGAAACCGACCCTCGGGAAGCGCTGACGGCGATCCTCGTCGCCAGTGTCGCCAGCGTTGCCAGCATCGCCAGTGTCGCCAGTGTCGCCAGTGTCGTCGGCGTCGCTGGAGTCGCCTGAGTCGCCTGCGTCGCGGGATGCACGGGTGTCGCCAGAGTCATGATGATCGTGAGAGTCACCAAGCTCGTCAAGGCGCGCAGGGTCGCCAGGGTCGCCAGGGTTTGCAGGGTCTGCAGGGGTGTCTGGCCCTCGCGAGGTTCTCGCGTCTGGCGGGTCGACGGCATGAGCATCCGCGGCAGGGAGGGGCGGCGGCAAAGCTGTGAGCCGCCCGAACTGCACTGGCTCGTCTCGGAAGAGGAGTCCGGTGGGTGAGCTCCATTCGTAGGTCCCATCCACCAGTTGCTGCAGGGCCCAGTCACCGTGGTGCTTGCCCGTGTGGTCGCCCTTGCAGAGGTGGCCGAGGTTGGGGAGACTCGTGGGTCCACCTTCCTCCCAGGCCTTCGTGTGGTCGATCTCGCAGCGGTTCGTCGGCATCATGCAGCCCACGAAGCGGCACCGACCGTCGCGAACGGCGAGCCGACGTCGCATCGCACTCGTCGGTCGGTAGCTGTCGACCTCGACAAGCGTCCCCTTGATGGGGTCGGTGAAGATGCGTTCGAACTCGGGAGCCGCGTCGATGAGACGGCGAACCTCCGCAGTCGGAACGGGGATGTAGCCGTCAAGAAGGGCCGGAGCTGAGGCCACACGCGGCGGCAGAGCGTCGGTAGCGCCAGGCGAATCCGGTGGCACGCCCGGCACCATTCCGCGGTGTTGAGGCGCCGCCGGAGCAAGGTACGCCTCGACGGGGACCACGAAGGCTATCTTCGCCTCGACGGGGTCTCGGCCCTTCAACTCCTCTGGCGTCGCCCGGAGGAAACTGTCGCTCAGCACGTCGGCTCGCACCTCATCCAGCGAACGTGGCTCCGGCAGAGGGCCCTCGTTCGGGTCAGCTGCATCCGCACGCGTCTCCGCGCCCGCGCCCGCCGACCCATCCTCGAAGTCGCCCGTAGACAGATGGGAACCGGCCAGCTGCCCGGCCGGATCGCCGGCCTCGGCCTCGGCCTCGAGAGAGTCCGCAGCGTGACCGGAGCCCGCAGCGTGATCAGAGCCTGCCGCGTGACCGGAGTCCGCAGCGTGACCGGTGTCCGCAGCGCGACCGGAGTCGGCACGCTCTCTAGCTGCCCGTCGCTCGGCGTCGCTGATGACGCGCGCCTGCCTCGTCGTGCGGTCGAAGACAAGCCTGAGCTTCGCGTAGGAGTCAACGATGGACAGCTCGCCGAGCCCGTCTTCAAGCTGCGCAAGCGTGACCCTCCGAGTGCGGCGGGCCCGCTCGAAGCGCTCATCCAGCGACTCCTCCGTCAGCTCTTCGGCAGCGCGCTCCGCAAGCGCCTTGATGCGGCCAGGCGTCGTCGAGACTGCCTTCTCGAGCACCACCCTGCAGAACTCCGCCCTGCGGCGATCGAGCTCGGCCGGGTCGGGATGCACGATGCGAAGACCGGCGTCGACGATCACGAGCGCGTGCGCCCGACTGATCGCTCCGGCCTCCATGGTGCCCTGAACCGGCTCGAAGACCTTGGCAATCGCATACGCCCGACCGAGCTCGATCTGCACAGACCGCTGCGACCTTCCGGACACGGCCCCGATCTCGCCAGCAAGCGACCGAACCTCGAGCGCCGGGCTTGACGTGCCAGCGAGCTCATCGCCGCGGAGGCCCATCTCGAGCGCCTGAGCGTGCAGCTCGGCCTGCTCGCCGTGCAGCCTGTTGAGCTGCCGCTGGTTGTCGGCGAGCGCGGAAATCAGCAGGGCGCGGCGTGGGCCGGCCGCGCAGTCTTCAGCGTTTTGGCAGGCCCCGTCGACGACGGCGGGTTCGACGCCAAGTCGTGCCGCGAGGCGGTCGCGCACCTGACGGGTCCTGACGGAACGGGTGGGCACCCCTTGCAGCGGAACCTCGTCGCATGCCCCGTCGACGAAGGCGAGTTCGACGCCGAGGCGAGCCGCGATGTGGTCGCGCACCTCGCCCATCTTCGCGGAACGACCGAGCGCCGCTGCCTGCGGTGCCTTGGTGTCGACCGGTTCGTTCTGCATGCCTGCATCGTCTCCCGGACCACCGACATTCTGCGTTTCGGGCGTCACTTCTTGGCCATGTGCGCCACTTTTTCTGAGGCAAAGGGTGGCAGGCGGGCCCACCCATCACCCGACGAACCCATCCACGGGGGTATCGCTCGGAAGGGGCAGACAGTGGACCGCCGCGAGCGCACCGCACCCGCGTGAGCTGAGCATCCATCCGCGAGAGCCCAGCACCCACCCGCCTGAACACAGCATCCATTCGCGCGCCCCGGCTAGCGTTGTCGCATGACTTCACCGCTCGCGGCCCCGACGCTCGAGATCCAGCGCACGCTGTGGGTGTGGTGCGGCGTCTACGTGTCGGCCTGGGTGAGCGGCCTGCTGGTTGGTGCCCCCGACGTCGCCCCCAGCGACAGCTCGGCCACCATCGCCGCCGCCTACGCCACCTCGCCGAGCGTGCTCGTCAACGCGGCACTCGTGCATGGCCTCGCCGCCGTCGCCCTTTACGGGATGTCGACCCTGCTCGGCAGCGAGCGGATGCGCAGAGCCACCCGCGGTGCGGGCCTGGCAACGCTTGTGCTCTCGCTCATCCAGTTGGCAGGCGAAGCGCTCCTCACGTTCGGGCTCGCATCCGACGGAGCAGCAGGCGTGATCGGTCTCGACTCCGGGCAGATCTGGGTGGCAATCCAGGTCGTCGACGGCGTGAAGATGCTGGCGCTGGCGGCCCTCGTGCTGATCGTGCTGATCGGCCAGACTCGGCGCGTGCTCTGGGCGACGCTTGTCAGCGGTGCGACCGTCCTCGCGCTGCTCGTATCCGCCGCCGGCTACCTGACGCTGAGCGCACCCCTCATGGTCGGCGCCTACGTCGCGCTGCCGCTGCTCTTGATCTGGGCCGTCGTCGCCGCCCTTCGCTTCGGCACGCCGATCGCCGGGCCGGAAGCCGCGCAAGCCAGCTAGCCGCCGAGCTGGACCCCGCGCAGGCCAGCCAACCGCTGAGCCGCTGAGCCGCTGAGCCGCGGACGCCCGGACGCCCGGACGCCCGGACGCCCGGACCCCGAACCCGAACGACGCAGCGACGCCCTATGACCTGATCGCGTCGATCACGTTGCTGCGGGTCGCGATGACGGCGGGAATGAACCCTGCGAGCAGCCCGACTCCGACACTGACGACGATGCCGAGCACCGCAGCATCCACCGGGAACGGCACCGAATCGGTGAGTCCGAGCCCACCCGTGATCGCCTCCTGGACAAGCGGATTCTGCAGCAGCACGATCGCGCATCCGATGCCCACGACGCCTGCGAGCAGCGTCCCCACGACACTCTCCAGCAGGATCGAGAAGAAGACGCGCCCACCCGTCGCTCCGAACGAGCGACGGATGCCGATCTCCCGCACCCGCTGCTTGACCGTCACGATGGACAGGTTCACGAACCCGATCGTGCCGACCAGCAAGACGATGCCACCGACGGCCGTCACCAGGATCTGCACGGCCAGGAACGGATCGTCGCCCCACGCCAGGTAGTCCATGCGCTGCGCTTCGACCGCCCCGCCTTCCCCGAGCGCCGCCTTCAGGTCCCGAACGATCTGGCTCGACAGCTGCTCGTGGTTCTCGAGGGGCAACCACAGCTCGTAGGTGGGGAACGTGGCGGAGTCCCCCTCCCCGCCAGCGGCCAACGGGTCGGTAAAGGATCCGCTCATCATGCCGCCACCGCCCATCATCCCGCCGCCCGAGCTGGCACCGAGCAGGTGCTGCGCATCGCTGAGAACGTAGAGCTGCTCCGGATAGTCCGGATAGATGTTCGCCGAGACACCGACCACGACGGCCGTGGTCGGCGCCGACCCTGCGACCTTGAGCGTCGGATGCTCAGCCATCGAGGGGTTGCCGAGCCGGTTCCACATGGTCTCGTTGATGACGACCGCTGGCGCGAGACGGTCGGCGTCGCTGGGCGTGAGCCAGGACCCGTCGAGCAGCTTCACCCGGTGCATCTCCCCGTACGCCGGATCGACGATCATCGACTCGACATCGGCGACCCCGTCAACGAACTGGATGCGCGTCGCCCCGTACCCGGACGTCGACTGGTACGTGATCCCGTACCGTTCGATGGCGGCGGCGTACGCCGCCTCGTAGACCTCCACCTTGTCGTCCGTGGCCTCGCTCGACACCATCAGCTGGTAGCTCGCGGGCCGGCCGCTCGAGCGTTCGGAGATCTCGATGGACGACTGCCGCGTTATCGACCCGAGCCCCGTGACCGCGACGATCGCGAACACGGCGATCCCGATCCCGACGAGCGCCAGCGTGACGCGCACCCGGTGCACTCGCAGCTCATCCCAGGCCTCGATGAACGCGCCGGCGACCTGCGTGAACCAGTTCATGCGCTCCCGCCTTCCGCGGGAGTCGCCTCGGTCGTCCTGGCCCTCGTCGCAGTCGCAGTCGCGGGCGCGGGCGAGTCGACGTCGAGCTCCAGGTCCAGTTGCAGGTCTGTCGCCGTGCTCCTGTCCGAATGCAGACCGGTGCCCGGGTCCGTGGCGGCATCCGTACCCCGGCCGGCGCTCGAAGGAACCAGCACGCCCGCGTCGAGCCGCAGCATCCGGTCGGCTCTGGCCGCGACGTTCTCGTCGTGGGTGATGGTGACCAGCGCGGCCCCGGTCTCCTTCGAGATGTCGGCGAGCAGCGTCATGACTCGCGCGCCCGTCTCGACGTCGAGCGCCCCGGTGGGCTCATCGGCGAGGATCACCCGCGGCCGGCGCACGATGGCGCGTGCGATCGCGACGCGTTGCTGCTCGCCACCGGAGAGGCGAGTCGGCAGCGAGTCGAGGCGATGATCGAGGCCCACATCGGTGAGCGCCTCCCTGGCGAGCGCGTCACGCCGCCAGAACGAGCGGTCGCGGGCGTAGAGCAGCGGCATGGCGACGTTCTCCGTCGCCGTGCGTCCCTCGAGCAGGTTGAACTGCTGGAACACGAAGCCGATCTGGGCCCCCCGCATCCGGTCACGCGCCCGCAGGCGCAGCGCCGCAGTCGGCTTGCCGTCGAAGAGCAGCTCGCCGCTCGTCGGTGCGTCCAGGAGCCCGAGGATGTTCAGCAGCGTCGACTTGCCCGACCCCGAGCGGCCCACGATGGAGAGGTGCTCGCCCTCTTCGATTCGCAGGTTCACGCCGCGCAGGATGTGCAGCTCGCTGTCGTCGGCGGCCCGCACCGACTTCGAGATGTCGCGGAGTTCGATGAACGCCACCTCAGCCGCCGAGCATTCCGCAGACCTCTGTGCCGCTCATCGGGTCGATGAAGCAGTCCTCCGGGCTCGCCTGGTCGGCACCCGGCACGAACTCGAGCACGATGTCGGTCTCGGAGACCCCCTCGGCGATCTGCACGAGCGTGCCGTCGGTGAGGCCCAGCTTCACGTCGCGTTCCTCGATGGCGCCGTCGGCCC
This sequence comes from Pseudoclavibacter sp. JAI123, assembly GCF_013409665.1. Classification (NCBI taxonomy): domain Bacteria; kingdom Bacillati; phylum Actinomycetota; class Actinomycetes; order Micrococcales; family Microbacteriaceae; genus Pseudoclavibacter; species Pseudoclavibacter sp. JAI123. The sequence goes on from NZ_JACCCM010000003.1 coordinate 54,307, forward strand.
CCTGCACGAACACGACGCCCGTCTCTGCCTGGCCCTTCACGGCCGTGATGGGGAGCGTGAGCACGTTCTCCGCCACCCCGCCGTGCAGCACCACGTTGGCTTCGAGGCCGGGGAAGACGGTCACCTCGGCAGGAACGCGGCACGTGACGGTCGTCGTGTCCGTCGTCTCAGGGGCACCGGATGCGCCACTCGGGTCCTGCGCGGCGCTGCTGCTCTTCGCCGCTGCACCGGACGCGATGCGCAGCTCGGTGCACGTGAAGGGTGCAGGGCCGGCCGTGATCGTCACCTGCGCATCCGTCGGCGTCGTCGCGAGACGGTACAGCTGGGCCGGTGGGATCGTGCCCTTCACGACGAAGCTCGCCGGAGTGATCGCCACCGGCGCCTCCCCGACGGACACCTGCTGCTCCGCGATGAGGTTGAGCTTCGTGATCGTGCCCGACGTCGGGGCGACGATCTCGTTCCACTCGTACTCCGGCTCGGCCGTCGGCGCGGGCTGGGCCTCGCCGGTCGCATCCGGTGCCGTCGGAACCACGGCGGTCGGCGTCTTCTCGTTGCGGATCGACGCGAGCACGTCGCCCGCCTCGACGCGGCCGCCCTGCGTCGCGTAGACGGCGTCGATCGTGCCCATCATGGGCACTTTCGCCTCGACGGCGGGCGACTCCTGCACGTTCGCGGTCAACGTGACGTCGTTCGTGATGGTGCCGAGCACGGGGCTGACCGTCGGCTCGACGATCTCGCCGGTCGGCAGGGCGGCGGACTCCTCAGGTGCGGAGCTGAAGAAGGCGATCTTGACGAGCGCGACGGCGATCACGGCCACCAGGAGGATCTTGATTCCCGGCCAGATCCAGGACTTCCATACGCGCACGCCGAGCTCCATTCTGTCCGCATCGCAGGACCGCGACGAGATCTGCGGGTCACGCCGGCCTGATGCGGAAGCCGACCCCGCGCACAAGGTAGCAGGGGCCGACGACACTGGGCGCGCCCATCCTGGACCCGGGGACTCGCCCCCTGCCACAATGAGACGTGACCACTTCAGCGCCTGACCTCGGCCTCCTCCTCGACGTCGACGGCCCCATCGCAAGCCCAGTGACCCGCACCGTCGCGATCCAGAGCATCCTCGATGACCTCGTCACGCTCGCCGCCGCGGGCGTTCCCATCGCGTTCATCACGGGCCGCTCCGAGGAGTTCATCCGCGAGCGAGTCATCGAGCCGCTCTTCGAGAACGGGCTCGCCGAGGCGCTGCAGCAGCCGGGCGCGCGCATGTTCGGCGTGTACGAGAAGGGTGGAACCTGGTCGGCGATTTCACCCGAAGGGATGAGCGAGCTGCAGATCGACGAGACGGTTGTACCGCCCGCGGCGTACGTCGCCGCGATCCGCGAACTGGGCGAGGGGGAGTTCAGCGACGTCCTCTTCTTCGACGAGACCAAGAAGGCCATGATCTCGGTCGAGCAGCGCACCGACGTCAGCTCTGAGGCCTACCTCGAACGGCAGAAGGCCTTCGACGACGCCGCGTTCGAGCTCGCCGCGCAGCAGGGCGTCGGCATGCGCCACGGCGACCGCGAGGCCCCGGATGCGCAGGGCCTCGTCCCGTTCCGCATCGACCCCACGATCATCTCGACCGACATCGAGTCGGTGAAGCTCGACAAGGACCACGGCGCGCGCCGCGCCCTCGCCGAGTTCAAGGCCGCCGGCCCGCTGCCGAAGCGGTGGCGCTCGGTCGGCGACTCGCGCAGCGACTACAAGATGGCCGACGAGCTGCACGCCAGCGGGTACGACGCCGCGCACGTGGACGTCCGCCCCGCCGATGGCATCCTCGAGAAGGACTACGACGTCGTCACGTTCGGCGACCTCATCCACGACGATGCCGGCGCCGCGTTCCTCCGCGAATGCGTGCGCGAGCTCGGGCTGGAGAGCTAGGGCGCGCGCGTGCCCTCCCGCGGGCGCAGACCTACGAGAGATGCAGGTTCGTCTCGCGGGGAACATGCATTTCCCAGAGGTCTGTGCCTGGACGGCGCGCAGTTCGGCATCGCCGCCGCCGCCGCCGTCCTGCTCCAGTTGCTCTTCCTGCGCAAGGGCGCCGCGCGATCCCGCGCACGCTGACCCAGGCCTGCGCCCAGCCTGGCGCTCCCCAGCGGCGCAGGTCCGCTCGCCTCAGTCCAGCGTGATGCGCAGCGCCGCCGCGGCCTCGCGCGCCCGCTCCCGCGCCGCGTCGACGTCCGCGCCACGCGCGAGCGCGACGGCGACCCGGCGCTTGCCCGCGACGTTCGGCTTCCCGAAGAGCCGCACCTGCGACGTCGGGATGGCGAGCGCAGCATCCACACCCTCGATGACCGGCACGCCCGTGCCCTCGGCGAGCACCGCGCAGGACGCGGCGGCCGGCTCCCCGGACCCCGCTCCGACGCGCAGCGGCTCCGACACCGGAAGGCCGAGGACCGCGCGGGCGTGCAGCGCGAACTCCGAGACATCTTGCGACACGAGTGTCACGAGGCCCGTGTCGTGCGGACGCGGCGACACCTCGGAGAAGAGCACGTCATCGCCGACGATGAACAGCTCGACCCCGAACAGCCCGTAGCCGCCCAGGGCATCCGTCACCGTCTTCGCGACGACCTTCGCCTTCTCGAGCGCAGCCTCAGGCAACGCGGCCGGCTGCCACGACTCGCGGTAGTCGCCGTCGACTTGCGTGTGCCCGACCGGCTCGCAGAAGACGGTGCCGCCGACGTGGCGCACCGTCAGCAGGGTGATCTCGGAGTCGAAGGGCACGAAGCCTTCGACGATGACCCTGCCGCGGCCCGTGCGCCCACCTTCCTGCGCGTAGTCCCACGACGCCTGGATGTCGTCAGGTTCGCGGATCACCGACTGGCCCTTCCCCGACGACGACATGACCGGCTTCACGACACAGGGCAAGCCGACCGCTTCGATGGCGTCCGCGAACTCGGCGAACGTGTCCGCGAAACGGTACGGCGACGTCGCGAGGTCCACCTCCTCGGCGGCCAGCCTGCGGATGCCCTCGCGGTCCATCGTGAGCTGCGTCGCCCGCGCTGTCGGCACGACGCGTGTGCGCCCCTCAGCCTCGATCTCGGCGAGCACCTGCGTCGCGATCGCCTCCACCTCGGGGATCACGATGTCCGGATGCTCGAGCGCGAGCACAGCGCGCAGCGCCACCGGGTCGAGCATGTCGACGACGTGGCTGCGGTGCGCGACCTGCATCGCGGGGGCGTTCGCGTATCGGTCCACCGCGATGACCTCGACGCCGAGGCGCTGCAGCTCGAGCGCGACCTCCTTGCCGAGCTCGCCGGCGCCGAGCAGCAGCGCGCGCGTCGAAGCGGGGGTGAGCGGGGTGCCGAGGGTGCCATCCGTCATGCACGCATTCTCCCACCCCCGTGTTTCCGGCGGGCGAGTCGCGCTCTCCGAACGCGTGAGACGAGCGTCTAACCGGCCGGCGAGGCGCGCTGCCACGCGGCCCACAGTCGGGCGTATTCACCGCCACGGCGAACCAGCTCGTCGTGAGCGCCCTCCTCGACCACCTTCCCGGCCCGGAGGACCACGATCCTGTCGGCGACGCGTGCCTGCGACAGGCGGTGCGCAACGACAACCGAGGTGCGGCCGCGGGTCGCCGCCGTGAGCGCGGCGTCGAGGCCAAGCGGGTCGTCGCCTCCGCCCTCCGCGGTCGCCTCGTCGAGCACCAGGATCGCAGGATCGCGCAGCAGCACTCGGGCGAGAGCGAGCTGCTGGGCGGCGGCACCGTCGAGCGCGAGGCCGGATGCGCCCACGCGGGTCTCGAGGCCCTCGTCGAGCTCGAGGAGCCACTCGGCCCCGACAGTGCGCACCGCGTCCGCGAGCTGCTGGCCGCTCGCCGCCGGTGCGCTGAAGCGCAGGTTCTCGGCGATCGTCGCCGCGAACACGTGGATCTCCTGCGTCACGAGCATCACGCTCGCGTCGCGCTCGCGGGCCGCCGCGGGCCGCCCACCCACGAGGACCGAACCGCCCGTCGGGTCGAACGCGCCGACGATGAGCTGCGCGAGCGTGCTCTTGCCCGACCCGCTCTCACCGACGAGCGCGACCCGCTCACCCGGCGCGACAGTCAGGGTGACGTCAGAGAGCTGCATCCGCTCGCCGTCGTAGCTGAAATCGACCGCATCGACTGCGATGGCGGGCATCGCAGGTAGCGGCGACTGCGTTGCTGGTGCCAGTTCGACGAAGGGTGCAGGCGCCACGTCACCCTGACTGTCGCTCCCACGGTGCCGGCCGGCCCCGACGACTCCCACGAGCCGCGCGAGACCGACACCGGCGAGCTGCAGCTCGTCGATGCTCGACAGCAGCGACCCGATGGGGCCAAAGAGCGCGAGGAAGTAGAGGGCAGCAGCGGTCGCGCCGCCGATCGAGACGGCACCCGCCTGCACGAGCCAGAAGCTGACGATCAGGATCGCCGCGACGCCCAGGTACTCGCCCACGTTCAGGCGCCCGAAGAAGGTCGTGCGGATGCGCGCCGCCTCGTACTGGAGGTCGATCGACCGCAGGCTGCGCGCATCCACCTCGGCGAGCTGAAGCGCTTGGCGGCGGTGCGCGCGAATCGTGTCGGCCCCGCTGACGCCCTCGATGATGACCTGTCCGCGCTCGGCCTCAGCGACCCGCATCTCCGCATACACGGGCCGGGAACGACGGATGAAGGACCACGTCGCGAGCACCTGCACGGGCACGGCCACCAGCGCGGCGAACCCGAGCCACGGGTTGATGGCGGCGATGCCAGCCAGCGACAGCACGATCATGAACGACGACTGCGTGACCGCAGGCAGCACGCCGGATGCGGCCTCGGTCACGGACTCGACGTCGCCGGTCACGCGCGACACGATGTCCGACGAGTCGGAGCTCTCGGCCTGGCTCGCGCGCATCCCGAGCACGACGCTTAGGGCGTCCTCGCGGAGGGAGCTCACGAGCTCCTGCACCACCGCGACGAGCAGGCGGATGCCCGCGTAGGCGAGCAGCGCTGAGACCGCCGTGACGACGAGCAGCAGCACGCCGGGCGTGACGAGCGCGGCCACGCCGGCGCCTCCTGTGACGAGGTCGACGAGCCAGCCCAGGAGACGCGGAACGAGCAGCGTCGACGATGACCCGCCGAGGAGCAGCAGCACGACAGCGGCGATCCGCGTCCGGGATGCGCGCAGCAGGGCGGCGACGGCGTGCGCCGTCTCGCGGCCCGTCGCGATGGGCAGGAGGGCAGGCGTGCGCACTGTTGGCGCCGTCTTCGTGGTCATCGGCGGGCCAGTTCCTCGTCGGCGTGCGCTTCGTGGGCTGCGTTCCCCGCCCCGCCGCCAACTTCGCCGCCAACCTCGACAACCCGGTCGCAGGCGGCGAGCAGCAGGGGGCTGCGGGTGACGAGCAGCGTCGTGACCGGATGCGCGCGGAGCGATTCGGCGACACGCGCCTCGGTCGCCGGGTCCAGCGCGGAGGCGGGTTCGTCGAGCACCAGAATGCGAGCGTCACTCGCGAAGGCGCGGGCGAGCAGGACTCGCTGGCGCTGCCCGCCCGAGAGGCGACGGCCGCGTTCGCCGAGCTGCCGGTTCCACCCGAGGGCGGAGACCTCCGTGAGAGCCGCGCGCTCTGCCGCTGCTTCTCGGCGTGAGCTGGAGTTCGTCGCACGCTCGCCCGCCGCCGCGAATGCCCCAGCCGTGGTCCCTCGCGCTGGCACTTCTGCCAATCTCTCCGTCTCCTCCGCTCCAAGAAGCAGGTTCTCTTCGAGCGTCGCCGAGAAGACGGTGGCGTCGTGGGGTGGCGCGAAGACGAGGCGGCGGTAGGCGTCGGGGCCGATCGTGCGGGCGTCCAATCCCGCGACCGTCACCTCGCCGGCCTCGAGCGGAACCCGGAAGGCGAGTGTCGCCGCGAGGTCGCGTGCGGCCGCTGGCGTGGAGGGCTTGATGCCGACGAGCGCCCCTGGGGCCACGTCGATGACGCCCCCGTCCGGTGCTTGCCACGAGAACGACGCGGGGGAGTCGGCGCTCGCGCGCACCGCATCCACGAGCCCGGCCCCGCCGGAGTGCGTGTCTTCGATCGGCACAGCGTGCTCCTCGCCGAGCACCGCGACGACTCGGACCGCCGACGCGCGCTTGTGCAGCCAGTTGGAGGCGAAGGTGCCCACGTGCGCGAGCGAGCCCTGCAAGTACTGGCCGAGCCCGACGACGGCGACGAGCTCGCCGAGCGTGATCTGCCCCATCGAGGCGAGTGCCGCCGCCGAGAACGCCAGGACCGCCAGGAACGCGCCGGACGCGACGCCGCTGACCGCGAGGTACCGCTGGATGCCGCGGTTCGCGGCGATCGCGCCGGTCTTCGCCTCCGCGCTCGCGTCCAGGTACCGACGTGTGGCCTCCGGCTGGGCGCGGATGCCGCGGATGATGCGGAGCCCCGCGACGAGGTCCGTCGCGACGTCGCTGGCGGCGCTCGCCGATGCCTGCTCTCGGGCGCCCCGCGCCTCGATGGGCTTCGACGCCGCGTGCATGCCGACGAGGATCAGCAGCGACGCGATGAGCACCCCGACGCCGAGCGGCACCGAGATGGCGAGGAGCGCGGCGGAAGATACGAGGATGGCCGCCGCGCTTGCCCCCTGCTGCACAACCGACCACGAGACGCCCGCGACTCTGTAGCTGTCGGAGGTCGTGATCTGCAGCAGCTCACCGGGGCTGCGGCGGCTCGTGACGCCGTTCGGATGCAGGACCCGCGTCAGCAGCGACCGCCGGAGCTCCAGCTCGCCGTGGCCGTAGATGCGCACCATGAGACGCGCCGCCCAGCGGTAGGAGAAGGAGAGCACGAGGAAGTTCGCGAGCAGCACGCCGAGCCACAGCGCGAGCTGGGCGGCGTCGTCGGTGACGATGGCGCGGTCGATGATGACGCCGACGATGACCGGCACCAGCGCCTCGGCGGCTTCGTGCACGACGTAGCCGAGCGTTGCGAGCGTGAGTCGCCAGCTGCGCCCCGACGCGAACAGCGCGTCTCGCATGACGGATGCGGGGGTCGGGGCTCGGGGGTTCTCACGGGGCACCCGTCGATAGTAAGGCTCACCTAAGTCCAGCTAGCGATGCGTTCGGCCAACTTCTGTTGCGTTTCGGACAACCAGGAGATCCACCGTGTTCCAGGCGCTCGAATTCAGCCAAGGGCCTGCGACCGTCGAGGTCAGGCCCGTTGGCATCCCCGCACCGTTCCTCCTCACGACGGCCGTGCTCACCGGCCCGAACCTCGGGGACCGGGAGCCGCACGTGCATCCCGAGGGCATGATCATGTGGCCGTCGCGCGGCAGCGTCGTGGTGCTCGTCGAGGGCGCCCTGCGCACGCTCGCCGTCGGGCAGGGCATCTGGGTGCCACCCTTCACGCCGCACACGATGGAGGTCGACGCCTCATCCACCGGATGCTGCACCTACTTTACGAACGACGTCGCCCCGGACTGGCCGTCGGTCGGCACCGTGCAGCTGAGCGCCGCCTTCCGGGAGCTGCTGCTGCACCTCGCCGAGTCGCCCATGGAGACCGACCAGCGCCTGCGCGCGCAGACCGTCGTCATCGAACTGCTCCCAGAAGCGACGAGCTACGTCGAGACGGTTCCCGTGCCCCGCGACGAGCGCCTCGCCCCGCTCGTGCGCCGCGTGCTGAGCGACCCCGCCGACGACCGTGGCGTCGAGGCGTGGGCGTGGCAGCTGTCGCTCAGCGTCCGCACGATCGCCCGCATCTTCGCGTCGGAGGTCGGCATGACCTTCTCGCACTGGCGCACCATGGTGCGAATGGCCGCGGCCGCGCGGATGCTCGCCGACGACGTCCCCGTCGGCACCGTCGCGGGGCGGGTCGGGTACGCCACAACGAGCGCCTTCAGTGCCGCCTTCCGTCGCGCCATGGGCTCGAAGCCAAGCGACTGGCGGCCGTAGCCCCGCGGCCAGCAAGGTGAGGCGTGAGGCGTGAGGCGTGAGGCGTGAGGCGTGAGGCGTGAGGCTTCAGGCTTCAGGCGTCAGGCGTCAGCGTCAGGCGTCAGCGTCAGCGTCAGGCGCGCGGCGCTCGGGGCCGGGCAGGAAGTGCATCTGCTCGAAGCGCCCGTACTTCACGACGAGGGCCTCGACGAGGTCGCGCTGGTCCTCGTCGTCGATGCGGATCTGCGTGTGCCCGTTGTAGAGGAGCAGGTCGTGGGCGTTGGAGAAGATGAGCCGCTCCCAGCGGCTCGACCAGAGTCGTCGCCCGCGTTCGTCGAACGCGACGATGTCATCGTCGGTGAGCGTCATCATGGCGACGCCGTCGCTGCCGCGCACGATGAGGCCGACCGGGAACTCGGTCTTCTCGTACTCCTCGAAGTACACGTTGAAGCCCACGAGGGCGAGCGGATACACCGAGCGCAGCTCCCGAGAGACGCGGGAGACGCGCACCTGCCGCACCTCCGGGATCTTCTCGGCGGCTTCAGTCGGAGCGTTGTCCCCGCTGGCAGCTGCGCCTGCGGTGTCGGCGTCTTCCGGCTGGGTGCGGTTGCCGTTGTCGGTGTCGTCCGCGGCTGGCTTCGGCGCGACCGGTTCCGGCTCGACCGGAATGGCGACGATGCTGCCGGGGGTGTGGCTTTCGCACCAGAGCTCCCACAGGCGCTGCTCGCTTGCCGGGAACGAACCCGTTGAGGTCGCGTAGGGCTGGTCTTTGCCGATGACGCGGTGCGTGTACTGCCAGACGGGCAGGCGGCGCGGCCGGGGGCGGATGCTGAGGTCCCCGAACACCACGATCGTGGCGATCGCGATCACGGCGAGCACGAAGATGACGAGCAGCCCCCCGACCAGCTCACCTTGATTCACTCTCGAAGCGTAGCGCGGCGCGCGGGTGGCCCGCGGCCAGATGCGGTGGCAGGAACGCGACGCCGAGTGACCGCGGAACGATACGCCACGTCCGTAGGCTCGGTGTGTTCTGAGGTAACCCTTACTTCTCGCGTCTGCACTCTGTCGAATGGAGCCACCTTGACCTCGACTGTCACCCGCCGCTCGTCCGCCCCGACCCGACCCTCGACGCACCGTTCCGTGCACCGTCGCTGGACCGGGGCTCTCGCCGCCGCCACCGTCGGGGTGCTCGCGCTCGCGGGATGCGCATCCGGCGACGCTGCGGTAGCCGACGGAGTGATGGCGACGCCAGCGGAGGAGGGCGCCCTGCCAGTGACGATGACCCACGCCTTCGGCGAGACGACGATCACGGAGGCCCCCGAGCGCGTCGTGACCGTCGGCTGGGCGACGCAGGATGTCGTCGCCGCCTTCGGCACTGTCCCCGTCGGGATCCCCGAGACCTGGGGCGGCGATGAAGAGGGCTACTCGCCGTGGTTCCGCGCCGAGGTCGAAGAGCTCGGCGGCACGATGCCCGAGATCCTCAACTACAGCGACGCCGGGGACCTCGACTTCGAACAGGTGCTCGCGCTCGAACCCGATGTCATCCTCGCCCCGCACTCCGGCCTCACCGAGGTCGAGTACAACCGCCTCACCGAGATCGCCCCCACCGTCGCGTACCCCGAGAAGCCGTGGGCTTCCGAGTCGTGGCAGTCGCTTGTCGAGATCGTCGGCGACAGCCTCGGGCAGCCCGCGAAAGCCGACGAGATCATTGCGGAGACCCAGGGTCAGCTCGACGCCGTGAAGGAGGAGAACCCCAAGTTCGCGGACACGACCTTCGCGTACGGCCTCACCCTCAGCGACGGTGGGACGGAAGCCGGTATCTACATTCCGACCGACCTGCGCGTGCAGTTCCTCACCGACCTCGGCCTGCAGAACACGCCAGCCATGGACACCGTCCTCGGCACCGTCGAGGGCGACAACTGGTACGGCGCCGTCAGCCTCGAAGAGCTCGACACCATCCCCGCCGACCTCTTCGTCGCCTGGTCCAACAGCCCGGAAGAGCTCGAGTACACGCTGAACCACCCCACGTTCAGCTGTGGGAGCCCATCGCCACCGGCCACTACCTGTTCCTTGAGAGCGAGCCGCTTGCCATGGCCACCAACGCGCCGACGCCCCTCTCCATCCCGTGGGCCCTCGACGAGTTCGTCCCCATGCTCAACTCGGCGATCGACGGCAACGGAGTGGGCGGCGCAGAATGACCTATCGCACCGCGTCCGAAACCGAGGCGAGCGACTACGTCGAGCGCATCCACCGTGCTGTCGTCACCGGTGTCAGGCAGCTCGGACCCGGGATGATCCGGGTCACGCTCGGCGGCGACGACCTGCACGACTACCCCACGACGGGGATCGGCGACGAGTACGTGCGCCTCTTCTTCCCGGACGAGGCGCACCTCGAACCTCGCCTGCCGTTCGTCTCCGGCCGCGGCTGGGACTACGAAGAGGGCGTCGAGCCAGCGCAGATGCGCACGTACACGATCCGCGACCACCGGCCGGGCGAGATCGACATCGACTTCGTGATCCACGAGGGTGGCATCGCGAGCACGTGGGTGCTCGGCGCGAAGCCGGGCTACGTGCTCGGCATCAACCCGCCGCGCGACCTCTACGCGCTTCCAGAGGGCGTCACGAAGCAGGTGCTGATCTGCGACGAGCCCGCCCTCCCCGCCGCCTTGCGGGTGGCGGAGCTGACGCCGGACGTCGAGACGGAGATCGTCTGCGAGATCCGGGATGCGGGCTACGAGCTGTTCCCGTCGGTCGACCTCAAGGCGGCGAACTGGGTGCGCGGCTCCGGCAACGGCCACCGCCCGAGCCGCCTCGTCGAGACCGTCAAGCGCCTCGACATCCCGAACGGCGGCAGCGTCTACGTGTGGGTCGCGGGTGAGACGCGCGTGACCCGCGAGGTGCGCAGCCACCTCCGCCACACGCTTGGCCTGCCCGGCTCCTCGTACAAGGTCGTCGGCTACTGGACCTACGAGGTCGAAGCCTGGACGGCGAAGTGGGAGGCGCTCGACGAGTCGATCAAGCAGCAGATCATGGACCTCTACGGAGAGAACGAGGACGGCAAGCCCGAGATGGACGAGGAAGCCCGCATCGACGAGGTCTTCCGCATCTACGCCTCGGTTGGGCTCTAGCCGCGTCGTGGTCGCAGTCAGCACTGCAGGGCCGCGGGCAGCAGGGCCTCGTCCAAGCTCGGGCGCCCGCGGCAGCCGCCCGGATTCCCGCGGTAGCGGCCTGGATGCTCGCGGCAGCGGCCTGGCGAGCAGTAACGCGAAGCGCACCCTGGCCCTGGTCATCGCCCTCGTGGTGCTGGCCGGAACGGTCGCGCTGAGCATCTTCGTGGGCGCCCGCGCCATCTCGCCCGAGGTCGTCTGGGAGAGCATCCTCGGTTCGCGGGCGACGGAGGAGCACATCATGGTGCTCGACCTGCGCATCCCCCGCACCGTCGTGGGGCTCGTCGTTGGTCCCGCGCTCGGCCTGTGCGGCGCCCTCATCCAGGCGTTCACCCGCAACCCGCTCGCCGACCCCGGCATCCTCGGCGTCAACGCCGGGGCGAGCTTCGTCGTGACGCTCGCGGTCGGCATCTTCGGCTTCACCGCGCCCGGCCAGTACGTGTGGTTCGCCCTCCTCGGCGCGTTCCTCGCGACCATGCTCGTCTACGCCATGGGATCCGTCGGCGGCGGCACGGCGACACCCTTGACCCTCACCCTGGCGGGGGTCGCGATCAGCGCCGTGCTGGGCGGTTTCACCACGGCGATCGTGCTGAAGAACATCGACGCCCTCAACGTGACCCGCTTCTGGGGCGTCGGGTCGATCGGCGGCAGGTCCATGGACGTGCTCCTCACCTGCCTGCCCCTCATCCTCATCGGCGTGGTGCTCGCGCTGTTCTGCGCGCGCTCCCTCAACGCCCTGTCTCTCGGCGACGAGCTCGCCGCCTCGCTCGGGGTGCGCATCCGCTCGACCAGGGTGCTCGTCGTCATCGCCGTGACGCTGCTCGCCGGCACGGCCGTCGCCATCGCGGGCCCCATCGGCTTCGTCGGCCTCATGGTGCCGCACGTCGTGCGCTGGTTCGTCGGCCCCGACCAGCGCTGGATCCTCGTCATGTCGATCGTCATATCCCCGATCCTGCTGCTGGCCGCCGACATTCTCGGTCGCATCGTGCTGCCCTCCGGCGAACTGCGGGTCGGGCTCGTGACGGCCATCATCGGCGCGCCCGTGCTCATCGGGCTCGTGCGCCGCAAGAAGGTGAGCGGGCTGTGACCGCGACGCGCGAGGAGAAGCCAGGAACCGCATCCGCGCCGAACCCCACAAGCGCTGCGCTCGGCGGAGCCCGCCGACCGACGAGTGGCCCAGCCACTGGTGGCATCAACTTCGGCGGCCGCACCTACGCCCTCCGCTTCGGCCCGTTCTCGAACCTGCACCGCCGCCGCGCCGTCATCGTGTGCGGCGCGATCGTCGTCGCCATCCTGGCCCTCGGCGTCGTCTCGCTCGGCTACGGCACGCTGGCCCTCTCGCCCGGCGAGGTGCTGGCGGCGCTCTTCGACGCGGACGCAGCGCGCGCGCACCGGCTCGTCGTGTTCGAGTGGCGCCTCCCGCGGTTCCTGTTCGCCGTGCTCGCGGGCCTCGCGCTCGGCGCGAGCGGCGCGATCTTCCAGTCGATCACCCGCAACCCGCTCGGCTCGCCCGACATCATCGGCTTCTCGACTGGCTCCTACACGGGCGCCATCATCGTGATGCTGTGGATCGGCTCGACCTCCTACTACGCGATCGGGGCGGGCGCTCTGCTGGGCGGGGCCGCCGTCGCGTTGGCTGTCTACCTGCTCGCGTATAGGAAGGGACTGCGGCCGTTCCGCCTCATCATCGTGGGCATCGGGGCGAGCGCCATGCTCGCCTCCGTGAACTCGCTCATGATGATGAGGGTCAGCCAGGAGGAGGCGATGCTCGCCGCCGTCTGGGGGTCCGGGTCGCTCAGCGCGCTCGGCTACGCGCAGCTGCTGCCAGCCACGCTCATCTTCGTTGCGCTGATCATCGGATGCGCGTTTCTCGGCCGCCCGCTCGCGGCCCTCGAGGTGGGTGACGACGCGGCGCTCTCGCTCGGGGTGCACGCGAACCGGACGCGAGCGTTCTCGACGCTCATCGGCGTCGCCCTCACGGCGCTGGTCACCGCCGCGGCCGGCCCCATCGCGTTCATCTCCCTCGCCGCGCCGCAGATCGCGCGGCGCCTCACGAACGGCGCGAGCCTGCAGCTCCTCCCGTCCGCGCTGGTCGGCGCGCTCCTCCTGGTGGCAGCCGACCTGGTCGCGCAGATGGTCGACCTCCCCGTCGGCGTGCTCACCGTGTGCGTCGGCGGCATCTACCTCGCCTGGCTGCTCGTCCACGAGCAGACCACGAAGAAGGGACGTCAGTGATGACGATCAAAGCTCACACCGTTCCGGACACCACCCAGGCGAAGCCGGCCGCATCCGCTGCGAGCACAGTCGGTGCTGCCAGCGCTGCGGGTGTCTCCAGTGCTGCCGGCACCGCCGACCTGCGGGCCCGTTCCGTGCATGTCGGCTATGACGACCAGCCCATCATCGAGGGCCTCGACTTCGAGGTGCCCGCGCACTCGTTCACGGTCATCATCGGCCCGAACGCATGCGGCAAGTCGACGCTGCTGAAGGCCCTCGCGCGCTTGCTCAAGCCGAGCGACGGCAGCGTGCTGCTCGACGGCGCCGACATCTTCACCCTCAAGACGAAGGACGTCGCCAAACGCCTCGGGCTGCTGCCGCAGACGTCGCTCGCTCCGGAGGGCATCCGCGTCGCCGACCTCGTCGCGCGCGGCCGGTTCCCGCACCAGGGCATGTTCGACCGCTGGTCGGCGGCCGACGAGCGAGCCGTGACCGAGGCGATGGCCGCGACGAGGGTGGATGCGCTGTCGTCGAGCTTCGTCGACGAGCTGTCCGGTGGACAGCGGCAGCGCGTGTGGGTTGCCATGGCGCTCGCGCAGGAGGCGCCCGTGCTGCTGCTCGACGAGCCGACGACGTTCCTCGACATCTCCCACCAGTACGAGCTGCTCGAGCTGTTCCGCCGGCTCCGCGGCGAGGGGCGCACGATCGTCGCCGTGCTGCACGACCTCAACCAGGCGGCCCGCTTCGCGACGCACCTCGTGGTCATGCGCGACGGCGAGATCGTCGCGCAGGGCAAACCAGGCGAGGTGCTCACGGCGGAGCTCGTCGAGGACGTCTTCTCGCTGCCCTGCCGCATCATCGACGACCCCGAGACGGGCACGCCGCTCGTGATTCCCCGCGAAGGGGTGTGGGCGGAGTAGGGGCAGGTCTGTCTGCTCTCCTTCTCCCGTTCTCCTCTGCCGTTCTCATCTGTTCCGCTGTTGCTCTGCGCCTAGCCTGCGCAGTGCCGCCCTCTGCAGACCTGGGCCTCACGCATCCACTCCGCGCAAGTTGGCTGCAGAAGCCCCAGGTCTGAGCCCGGCCCTCTGCAGAACTTGGGGTTGCGCATCCGCGTGGTGGGGAGTGGATGCGTAAGCCCCAGGTCTGTCATGCGCGGGAGAGCGCGGTGGCGCGGAAAGGCGGCGGGAGAGAGGGGAGGGGGTGCCACGGGGTGGCGCCGTTGGCCCTCTCCGAAGAAGAGTGGCGCCACCACGTGGTCATCGTGTGGTTGCCGCCGCCACAAGGAGGCGCAGCGGCGGCAACCCGATCAGGGGATCGAGGCCTGCTTACAGCCCCTGCGCGAGGCGGTAGTAGGCCTGGTTCCAGCGCACTTCCTTGCTGAACTCGCGCAGGGTGGTGTCGGCGTCGATGCGCAGCAGCTCGGTCTTCGCGATGGTCGCGAAGTCCTCGAACACGTCGATGCCGACGGCCGTCGACATGACCGTGTGGTGCGCGGCGCCTGCCGTCAGCCAGGCCGCGGCCGACACCTCGAACGACGGCTCCGGCTTCCACACGGCGCGGCCGACGGGCAGCTTCGGCAGGGGAGCGGTGGGCTCCACGACCTCGACGACGTTCGCAACGAGGCGGAACCGGTCGCGCATGTCGCTGAGCGCCACGACCACCGCGGGGCCGGGGTCGGCCGTGAAGACGAGGCGCACAGGGTCGTCCTTGCCGCCGATGCCAAGCGGATGCACCTCGAGGGTCGGCTTGGCCGTCGTCAGCGAGGGGCTCACCTCGAGCATGTGCGCGCCCAGGATGAGCTCGCTGCCCTCCGTGAGGTCGTACGTGTAGTCCTCCATGAGGCTCGCGCCACCGGGCAGGCCGGCGCCCATGACGTTCGCGGCCCGCACGAGGATGGCCGTCTTCCAGTCGCCCTCGGCACCGAAGCCGTAGCCCTCCGCCATGAGTCGCTGAACGGCGAGGCCCGGGAGCTGCTTGAGCTCGCCGAGGTCCTCGAAGCTCGTCGTGAACGCGCTGAAGCCGCCAGCCTCGAGGAACGAGCGCAGGCCAAGCTCGATGGCCGCGCCGTCGCGCAGCGACTGGTGGCGCTCCGCGCCGAGACGCAGCTCGGGGGCGACGTCGTACAGCTCCTCGTACTCGGCGACCAGCGCATCCACCGCCGCGTCATCAACCGTGGCGACGGCGTCGGCGAGCTCGTTGACGCCCCACGTGTTGACCTGCACGCCGAAGCGCAGCTCGGCCTCCGTCTTGTCGCCCTCCGTGACGGCGACGAAGCGCATGTTGTCGCCGAAGCGGGCGAGCTTCATGGTGCGCACCGCCTGCCAGGCCGCCGCGGCGCGGGACCAGCTGTCGATCTGCCGCGTCACGCTGGCGCTCGACGCGTGGCCGACGACCGTCTTGCGGGGGATGCCGAGGCGCGTCTGGATGTACCCGAACTCGCGGTCGCCGTGCGCCGCCTGGTTGAGGTTCATGAAGTCGAAGTCGATGTCGGCCCATGGCAGCTCCACGTTGGCCTGCGTGTGCAGGTGCAGGAGGGGTTTCGCGAGCGCGTCGAGGCCCTGGATCCACATCTTCGCGGGGCTGAAGGTGTGCATCCACGCGACGATGCCGATGACGTTGTCGTTCGAGTTGACCTCGAGGGCCGCGCGGCGGATGGCGTCGGAGTCGGTGAGCACCGGCTTCCAGACGATCTTCACGGGCGTGTTCGACGACTCGTTGAGAGTCTCGACGATGGCCTGCGACTGCTCGGCGACCTGACGCAGCGTCTCCTCGCCGTAGAGGCCCTGGCTGCCGGTGAAGAACCAGATCTCAGCCGTGTCGAAGGAAGTGGTGAGTGCGCTCAACTGAGGGCTCCTGTCGGGTCTTGTCCGTAGACGTTCTGGTAGCGGTCGAAGAGCGAGTCGACGGCCTGCTGGGGGATGGGGTGCGGGCTGCCGAGCTGGCGGGAGATGTGCACGGTGCGAGCGACGTCCTCCACCATGACGGCGGCCTTCACGGCGTCGCGGGCGTCCTTGCCGATCGTGAACGGGCCGTGGTTCTTCATGAGCACGGCCCGCGAGCGGTGCCCGCGCAGCGTCTCGACGATGCCCCGCCCGATCGAGTCGTCGCCGATGATCGCGAACGGGCCGACGGGGATCTCCCCGCCGAACTCATCCGCCATGGCCGTGATGACGCAGGGGATGGGCTCGCCGCGTGCCGCCCACGCGACCGCGTAGTCAGAATGCGTGTGCACGACCCCGCCCACCTCAGGCATGTTGCGGTACACGTACGCGTGCGCCGCCGTGTCGCTCGAGGGGGAGCGCTCCGAGCCTGGCGTGCCCGGGACGACCTGCCCGTCGAGGGTGCAGAGGATCATGTTGTCGGCGGCCAGGTCGTCGTAGCTGACGCCGGACGGCTTGATGACGAACAGGTCCGTGCCCGGCACCCGGCCGGAGATGTTGCCGCCCGTCCAGACGACGAGCCCGTAGCGCACGAGCTCGTCGTGCAGGGCGGCGACCTCGGCGCGGATGGTGTCGATGCTCGCCTGCACCTCGGCTGTGATGGTCTGGGTCTGGATGCTCACGCGCTGACCTCCTCGTGGATCGCGAGAGCGGATGCGGGCGCCGCTTCGGGCGACGCGGGAGCGGATGCCGGGGCAGCGGATGCGTCGGCGAGCGCCTCGCGGCGGCGTCGCTTGAGGCGCTTCATGACCTGGTTCGCGCCCCGCCCGAAGTGGTCGTGCAGCAGGTCGTACTCGGCGTACAGCTCGTTGTAGGCGGCCACGGCGTCGGGGTTGGGCGTGTACCTGGCGCGCGTCACCCGGCCCATGGCGGCCGCCGCTGCGCGCGCATCCGGGTACGCACCCGCGGCGATCGCGGCGTGGATGGCTGAGCCGAGTGCCGGGCCCTGCGCGCTGTCGATCGTGGAGATCGGCATGCCGAGGATGTCGCTGTAGGTCTGCATGAGGAACGCGTTCTTGAGCAGGCCGCCTGCCGCGATGAACTCGGTGACGGGTACTCCGGAGGCGTTGAAGGTCTCGACGATCTTGCGCGTCCCGAACGCGGTCGACTCGAGCAGCGCACGGTAGACGTCCTCCGCCTTCGTCGCGAGGGTCGCGCCGACGAGCAGGCCGGAGAGCTCGTGGTCGACGAGCACGGAGCGGTTGCCGCTGTGCCAGTCGAGGGCGACGAGGCCGTGCGCGCCAACCGGCTGCGTGGCCGCGAGGTTCGTGAGGTGCTCGTGCACCGAGATGCCGAGTTCGGCCGCTGCCCGCTCGTAGCGCGCGGGCACCTGATTCTCGACGTACCAGGCGAAGATGTCGCCGACGCCCGATTGGCCAGCTTCGTAGCCGTAGAACCCCGCGACGATGCCGCCGTCCACGACCCCGCACATCCCTGGCACCTCGGCGAGGGTGTCCGAGCTCATGACGTGGCAGGTGGAGGTGCCCATGATGGCGACCATCTGGCCGGGCTCGGTCGCCGCGGCGGCGGGGGCGGTGACGTGGGCGTCGACGTTGCCGACCGCGACCGCGATGCCCTCTGGCAGGCCGGTCCAGGCTGCGGCCTCCGCCGAGAGCGTGCCGGCGGCGTCGCCGAGCTGGCCGATCTCGTGCGCGAGCTTGTCGTCCGCGAAGCCCGCGAAGTCGGGGTTGAGGGCGGTGAGGAACTCGCGGCTCGGGTACTCGCCGTCCTGCAGGATGCCCTTGTAGCCGGCGGTGCAGGCGTTGCGGATGTAGGTGCCCGTCAGCTGCCAGACGATCCAGTCGGCCGCCTCGACCCAGTAATCCATGGCGGCGTACACCTCGGGGTCCTCCTCGAGGAGCTGGAGGCCCTTCGCGAACTCCCACTCGCTCGAGATGAGGCCGCCGTACCGGGCGAGCCACGTCTCACCACGGAGTGCGGCGAGCTCGTTGATGCGGTCGGCGTGGGGCTGCGCGGCGTGGTGCTTCCACAGCTTCACGTAGGCGTGGGGGCGCGTCTCGAAGCCAGCGACCTCGTTGAGGGGCGTGCCGTCGGCGAGTGTCGGCACCATCGTGCAGGCCGTGAAGTCGGTGCCGATGCCGATGACATCCGCCGGGTTGATGCCCGCGTCGGAGATGGCGGCGGGCACGGCGACCTTGAGCACGTCGACGTAGTCGCTCGGCACCTGCAGCGCCCACTCGGGAGGGAGCTTCTCCCCGGTTGCCGGCAGCTGCTCATCGACCACGGCATGCGGGTAGGGCAGCTCGCCGACGCCGAGCTCGGCGCCGTCCCGCACACGAACGACGACGGCACGGCCCGAGAGGGTGCCGTAGTCGACGCCGATGACGTAGGTGTCGTGCTCGCCTGGCCCTGCGTGGGCTGTGTCGTTGGCGCGCGATTCCGAGTTCGTCGCATGGCTCATCCTGGCGGTCTCCTTTGGCTCGACCGGACGTAATGTGATCGATCACACCACGGAGGAGCCGGGATGCGCAAGCCCGAGCCTGTCGGCGAGGCCCGAGCGTGGGTGCGCTGAATCCGGAGTTATACCCGGCGCGTGGAGGCGCGCACGATGAGCTCAGGCAGCACGTCCGCAGCCCCCTGTGCGCCGTCGAGGAGGCGCGCGACGCATTGGGCTCCCGTCGCGGCGAAGTGCTGGCGCACGGTGGTCAGCGGGGGCCAGAAGTGCGCGGCCTCGGGGATGTCGTCGAACCCCACGACGCTGAGCTGCTCCGGCACGGAGACTCCGGCGTCATGCGCGGCGTGGAGCACTCCGAGGGCAGTCTGGTCGTTTGCGCAGAAGACGGCCGTCGCGTTCGACTCGAAGATGGTGGCGGCAGCGGCGTAGCCGGCTTCCGGGGACCAGTCCCGAGCGTCGACGTGCCGGGGCGTCAGTCCGCGAGACTCCATCTCGAGGCGGAAGCCCCGGAGGCGGGACGTGGCATCGATCCAGTCGCCGGGGCCGGCCAGGTGCACCACGTCGACGTGGCCCAGGTCGAGCAGGTGCGCGGTCGCGACCCGCGCGCCTTCGAGCTGATCCTCGGCCAGATCGACGCCCCCATCGCTCGTCCAGGTCTGCAGGGTCACGAACGGGATGCCCGAGGTCATGTTGCCGAGCACCTCGAGCAAGGGGGTCTGCGGCGCGACGGCGACGATGCCCTCGACGTTGAGGCTCGCCAGGTTTCCCAGCGCCTCCTCGATCGACGCGACATCGAGGCCGTCCGTCTGCTCGACGATCGTCGTGTATCCGCGCGTTCGTGCGGCCTCGGTGATGGCGATGATGCTCGAGGACGGGCCGTACTCGCCGCTGGCGGTCGAGAGGACGCCGAGTGTCCGGCTCCGCTTCGAGGAAAGTGCCCTCGCGGCGAGGTTGGGGCGGTAGTTGAGCTCGCCCATCGCGGTGAGAACTTTCTGCCTGGTCGCGGGCCGCACGCTCGAGTGGTCGTTCAGCACTCTCGAGACGGTCTGGTGCGAGACTCCCGCCGCCCGGGCCACGTCGAACACGCTGGCAGCCCGCTTCGGTTTCGTCGCATCCACAGGTCCGCTCGTCATTCGGCAATTATGCCCGCACGCGCGACGCTGCGCCGCCCGAATAACAATTCAGGTTGACGGTTGCGTCCGCTGGATGTGATCGATAACATTCCCGACAGATGCGAGGAAGCATTCAACTGCGCAGCGTCACGACCGGCCACGGCACGAGTGAACTGCTCTCAACGAGGAGAGACCAGCGTGAACAAGACAACCATCAGGACCATCGCCGGAATCGCGATGGCAGGGGCACTCACCCTGAGCATGGCGGCCTGCTCCGGCGGATCGGGTGACGCCCCCGCCGGGAGCGACGGCGAGCTCATCACCGTCGGCTTCGTCGCCGTCGGACCGGAAGGCGGATGGCGCACAGCGAACGAGCAGAACATCCAGGACTCGTTCTCGACCGAGAACGGCTTCGAGCTCAAATACGCCCCCGCCACCAACGGAGACCAGAACTCCCAGATCACCGCCTTCACCTCCTTCATCGACGAAGGCGTCGACGCCATCCTGCTCTCGGCAACCGAAGCAACAGGCTGGGAGAGCGTCCTCGAACGGGCCCAGGAAGCCGAGATCCCCGTCGTGCTCCTGGACCGCGGAATCGAGCCGAACGACGAGGCGCTCTACACGAGCCACATCGCCCCGGACAACGTGGGAATCAGCTCGGCTGCCGCCGAATGGGCGAACGGCCAGTTCGCGGACGGCGGCAACTACGTCGTGCTCGAGGGCCCTCCCGGCCTCTCCGTGGTCAACGACCGCAACAAGGGCTGGGACGAGAGCATCGACTCGAACCTGACGAAGCTCGAGAGCCAGTCGGCCAACTGGTCGACGGAAGAGGCGAAGAGCGTCTTCGAGACGATCCTCAAGTCGAACAGCAATGACGTGCAGCTCGTCTTCGCCCAGAACGACGAGATGGGCCTCGGCGCCGCCCTCGCCGTCGAGGAAGCCGGCCTCAAGCCGGGCACCGACGTCAAGATCATCACGATCGACGGCACCAAGGCTGCACTGGAAGCGCTTGCCGCCGGCCGCCTCTCGTTCGTCGCCGAGTACAACCCGCTCTTCGGAGACGTCGCCGTCGACGTCGTCAAGGCCGCAGTCGCCGGAGAGACCGTCGAGAAGAACATCGTCGTCGAGAGCGTCACCTTCGACTCCCCGGACGCAGCCACGGCCGCGCTCCCAGACCGCAAGTACTGACTCGAATCACGTTCATCGGTGCGCCACCGCTCTCTCGGCGGCGCACCGATGAACCCCACCCCCGACACTCGACGCCGGCCACCGGCAGAACGCTAGGCGATCATGGCAGCGAATCAGCCAATCGTTGAGATGAGCGGCATCTCAATCGAGTTCCCAGGAGTCAAAGCACTCCAAGACGTCAACTTCCGGCTCTACCCCGGCGAAGTGCACACGCTCATGGGCGAGAACGGCGCAGGCAAGTCCACGCTCATCAAGGCCCTCACCGGCGTCTACAAGATCGACGCCGGCACCATCCGCATCGCCGGTGACGAGCGGCAGCTCAAGGGCACGGCGGACGCGCAGGCCGCGGGCATCTCCACCGTCTATCAGGAAGTCAATCTCTGCGACAACCTCTCCATCGGCGAGAACGTGATGCTCGGACACGAGATCCGAGGGCCCCTCGGGATCAACTGGCGCAAGACGAACGCCGCGGCCCGAGAGGCACTCGGCGCGCTCGGCCTCGACCACCTCGACCCGAAGCGGTCACTCTCCAGCATCTCGCTCGCGATGCAACAGCTCGTCGCGATCAGCCGGGCCATGGTCATCAAGTCGAAGGTGCTGATCCTCGACGAACCCACGTCCAGCCTCGACGCACAGGAGGTCGAGGGCCTGTTCGCCGTCATCCGCCAGCTTCGCGAGCAGGGGGTCGCGATTCTGTTCGTCTCCCACTTCCTCGACCAGGTCTACGCGATCAGCGACCGGCTGACCGTGCTCCGCAACGGCCAGTTCGTGGGCGAGTACGCCACCGCCGAGCTCAGCAGAGGCGACCTCATCTCCAAGATGATCGGCAAGGAGTTCTCCACCCTCGAGTCGCTCGGGGCGAACCGACGCGTCGACGCTCGAGATTCCGCAGACATTCCCCTCTACCGGGCGCAGGGCGTCGGCAGGAAGGGATCGATCGACCCCGTCGACATCGAAGTGCACCGCGGTGAAGTCGTCGGCTTCGCGGGGCTCCTCGGCTCCGGACGCACCGAGCTCGGGCGCCTGATCTATGGTGCCGACAAGCCGGACTCCGGATCAGCGCAGCTCAACGGGAATGACGTCGAGGTGCACTCTCCTTCTGCAGCGCTGCGGAAGCACATCGCCTTCTCCACCGAGAACCGGCGGGATGAAGGCATCGTCGGCGACCTCACGGTGCGCGAGAACCTGATCCTCGCCGTCCAAGCGCGGCGAGGCTGGGCACGGCCCCTCTCCCGCCGCGAGCAGAACGAGCTCTGCGCGAAGTACCTCACCGAACTCAACGTGCGCCCCGCTGACCCGGAGCGCGCCATCCGCAACCTCTCCGGTGGCAACCAGCAGAAGGTGCTCCTCGGGCGCTGGCTCGCCACGAAGCCCGAGCTGCTCATCCTGGACGAGCCGACCCGCGGCATCGACGTGGGAGCCAAAGCCGAGATTCAGGAGACCATCGCGCAACTCGCCGAAGACGGCATGTCGGTCATCTTCATCTCGTCGGAGCTCGACGAGGTGGTCAGGCTCAGCGAGCGGATCGTCGTCCTCAAAGACCACCGGAAGATCGCGGAAATCGCGAACGGGCCGGACGTCACCGCCGACCTCATCGTCCAGACCATCGCCGCCGACGGAGTGGAGGGCATCGACCCGGTCATTCCAGACACGCCTGACGCCCCGACCACACCACCCGCATCCGCCAACGCCGAGGGAGCACGCGCATGAGCCAGTCCACGGCCCCGCACACCACGTCGCCCGCGGGCCCCTCGCCCCAGGATCCTCGGCGGGCACCGGACGCCATCCAGGCGGCACGAGGCGCATTCCGGCAGCCCTACATCTGGGCCGTCGTCGCACTCGTCCTCCTCATCGTCATCAACCTGATCAAGGACCCGGGCTACCTCGGCGTCTCCGTCAATCAGGCCACCGGTGACCTCAACGGCAACCTCATCGACATCCTCCGCGCCAGTGCCCCGGTCATGATGATCGCCGTCGGCATGACCCTCGTGATCGCCACTCGCGGCATCGATCTCTCCGTCGGCTCTGTCATGGCCGTGGCCGGCGCCGTCTCGATGGAGTTCATGGCATCCGCCCAGAACTCGTTCGGCTCGGCGCTCACCGCCATCGCCCTCGCGCTGCTCATCAGCGCACTCCTCGGCACCGTCAACGGACTGCTCGTCTCGGTGGTCGGCCTGCAGCCCTTCATCACGACGCTCATCATGATGCTCGCGGGGCGCGGGCTCGCCAAGGTCATCACGGCCGGCCAGAACACGTCAGCCACCAACGACTCGTTCCGCTGGATCGCGAACGGCACCATCGCCGGATTCCCCGTGATTTTCCTGCTCGCCGTCGGCATCGTCGTCCTCGTCGCACTGCTCGTGCGACGCACCGCGCTCGGCCTCATGATCGAGTCCATCGGCATCAACCCGAAGGCGTCCCGCATGGCGGGCATCCGCCCAATCGGACTCCTGTTCTTCGTCTACATCTCGAGCGCAATCCTCGCGGGAGTCGCGGGCATCCTCAGCACGGCCACCGTCATGACGGTCGAGGTCGCCAAGACCGGATCCGCGTCGGAAATGGATGCGATCCTCGCCGTCGTCATCGGCGGGACCTCGCTGGCCGGCGGCAAGTTCTCCCTCACCGGCAGCGTCATCGGCGCGCTCCTCATCGCCACGCTCGACAAGACCGTCGTCTTCCTCTCGATCCCATCCTCGGCGACACCGGCCTTCAAGGCCATCGTCATCGTCATCGTCTGCCTGCTGCAGTCGCAGCGCGTCCGCGACTTCTTCAAGCGACGACGAGCGCAGACCCCCACCGGGCCCGCGAGTCCCGCACCAGCACCAGAGGCGGTTGCCGCATGACCACCATCGTCGAACAGACCACCGAAGTCACCCGGCTCGCGAAGTTCAAGCCGAACCTCGACTCCCTCCCGACACTCGCCGCCGTCGTCATCTTCGTCGGCATGCTCGCCTACGGGGAGCTCGCCTACGGCGGCATCCTGCAGTTCAGCACGCTCTCCAACCTCCTCATCAACAACGCCTACCTGATCGTGCTCGCCATCGGCCTGACGTTCGTCATCCTGACCGGCGGCATCGACCTGTCCGTCGGCGCGGTCATCGCCGTCAGCAGCCTCATCGGGGTCATGCTCTCGAGCGCTGGACTGCCCGCGATCCTCGTGATCGTGCTGATGATCGGCATCGGCTCCCTCTTCGGCCTCGCCTCCGGAATCCTCATCCACTACTTCCGAGTGCAACCGTTCATCGCGACGCTCGCCATGATGTTCCTCGCCAGAGGACTCGCCTCGATGCTCAGCACCGAACCACAGCGACTCGCCGACGACTCGCCCATCCGCGGCCTCTCCGCCGAGATCAAGATCATCGATGGCCCGAAGATCAACGACCTCGTCGTCACCCCGGCCGTCATCATCGCGGTCGCCATCATCGCGGTCGCCTTCTTCGTCCTGCACCGCACCCGCTTCGGGAGGACCGTCTACGCCATGGGAGGCTCGGAGCAGTCCGCGCTCCTCATGGGCCTCCCGGTCGCACGAACGAAGGTCGCGATCTACGTCATCAGCGGAACCCTCGCGGGCATCGCCGCCGTGCTCTACACGTCGAAGCTCGGCATCGCGCAGAACATCACGGGCGTCGGCTGGGAGCTGGACGCGATCGCCGCAGTCATCATCGGCGGCACGCTGCTGACCGGTGGCGGCGGGTTCGTGCTCGGCTCGGTCGTCGGCGCCCTCGTGCTCGGGCTCATGAACGTCCTCATCACTCGCGACGGCAGCATTCCCCCGGAAGCGACGACCATCATCACGGGTGGCATCCTGCTCGTGTTCGTGCTGCTGCAGCGGGCCGTGACCTCCAGGAAACGCAGATCTCAGTAGGGGGTCGCCCGTCCAGCCTGGGTACTGCCGAACCGGGGCGCATGCGGCCTGGCGGGCCTCCATCCGCGGGCCTAAGCTCAAGCCATGAACGGCATCACGGCGGGGAACGCGCGCGTCTTCGCGGCCGCCGTCGCCGTCGCGGGCCTCCTCGCTCTGAGCGCCTGCTCGGCGAGCCCGGCCCTCACCATCGGGGCGGATGCACCCCCGTCCGTCAGCGAGACGGCGCCGGTCGAGACGGGCCCTGGCGTCATCGGCGAGCAGTTCACCCCTGTGGTCGTCTCCGCGCTCGCCGACCCGATCCCCGTGCTCGGAACCGACGAGCGCATCCACCTCGCCTACGAGCTGCAGCTCACCAACGGGTCGCCGTCCAAGGTCAAGATCACGGGAGTCGAGGCGAGCGCGAGCGGCACAGCGCTGCAGGAGCTCGAGGGCGACGACCTCGACGATGTGATGCGCGTCGCCGGCACCACCGACGGCGGCGGGCTCGAGCTCGGCCCCGGCCAGAACGCGACCGTGTGGATGGACGCCACCGTCGCATCCGACGCCGACGTCCCCGACCGCATCGAGCACACCGTCACCGTCGAGATGCCCAAAGCCCAGCCGCCCCTCTACGAGAAGACCATTCAGCAGACCACGCAGGCCGTGAGCGTCGACAAGCGCGACCTCGCCGTCATCGGCCCACCCCTCACCGGCGACAACTGGCTCGACGCCAACGGCTGCTGCGGACTCACCGCGCACCGCGGCGCCGTCAGCCCCATCAACGGCACCTACTGGGCGCCAGAACGGTGGGCCATCGACTACGTCAAGCTCACCCCCACCATGAAGCTCTCCGACGACGGCGCCCGCGACAACGCACGCAGCTACCCCGGCTACGGGCAGAACGTCATCGCCGTCGCCGACGGCCCCATCGTCGCCATCACCACCGACCGTCCCGAACAGGAACCCGGCACCGCGCCCGGCCCAACCCTCACCCTCGACGAATACGGCGGCAACTACGTCGTGCAGGACATCGGCGGGGGCACCTACGCCTTCTACGCGCACCTCAAGACCGGGAACCCCTTCGACCTCCAAGTCGGGCAGCAGCTCACCCGCGGCGACCGCCTCGGCCTGCTCGGCAACACCGGCAACACCGACGCCCCGCACCTCCACTTCCACCTCATGGACTCCCCGAACCCACTCGCCTCCAACGGGCTGCCGTTCGTCTTCGACACGTTCACGCTCGACGGGCAGGTCACCTCGCAGGCCGCCCTCGACGCCGGCGAGCAGGGCAAGGCCTACAAGGTCGACGAAGCGAACGCGGGAGATCGAAGCGGCCAGGTGCCGCTCACCGGGGACCTCATGACCTACCCCGGCGGGTAGCGCGGGCGAGGGGGCGCTTCCTCTCTGACGGCTTCCTCCGTCCGTGATCGCTGCCAGTCGATGTGCCCCTATGGGCTGGCGAAAAGGGCCATCTCTCTGGCAGCGATCGTGCTGGCTCGCGCCGCCGCGCCTCGCGGATGCTCCCAGGATGCGAGGCGTACCGTCGTTGCGTGAGCGTGCACATCCGCAGCATCGGCACCGCAGTGCCCCCGACCGAGCTGCCGCAGACCCAGGCCCGTGACCTGTTCGCAGGTCAGCCGGGCATCAACCGCCTCGGTGCCCGCCTCATCGGCGCAGCCTTCGACGGCTCGGCGATCGACCGCAGGCACACGGTCGTGGATGCGCTCGCGGGCGGAGAGGACTCGGCGCTCGTCGCCGACGGCCAGGTCCTCGACGCGTCCACCGGCGCTCGCAACCAGCTCTACGCGGAGCGTGTCCCCGATCTGCTGCTCGGCGCCGCCCGCGCCGCACTCGACGGCAGCGGCCTCGACGCGGGCGACATCACGCATGTCGTCACCGTCTCCTGCACCGGCTTCTACGCGCCCGGCCCCGACTACGAGATCGTGCGCGGCCTCGGCCTGTCTCCTCGCGTGCAGCGCTTCCACCTCGGCTTCATGGGCTGCTACGGCGCCTTCCCGGCACTCCGGGCAGCGGATGCATTCGCCCGCGCCGACCCGAACGCGGTTGTGCTCATCGTGTGCGTCGAGTTGTGCACCATCCACCTGACGAGCTCCAACGACCCCGAGCAGATCGTCGCGACCTCCGTCTTCGCCGACGGGGCCGCTGCCGCGCTCGTGACCGCGCGTCCCGCGCCGGCCGGCGCGAGCATCCTGACCATCGACGCCCTCGAGAGCACCATCACCGACGAGGGCGAGTCGGAGATGGCGTGGACCATCGGCGACAGCGGGTTCCGCATGCGCCTCTCCGGGTACGTGCCAAGCATCATCGGCGCCTCCATCGGCGACGTCGTCGAGCCGCTTCTCGCGCCGACCGTGCCGTCGGAGACGCCGCTGTGGGCGATCCACCCCGGCGGGCGGAGCATCCTCGACAAGGTCGAGCAGTCGCTCGGGCTCACCGAGGCGCAGCTCGCCCCGTCGCGCGGCGTGCTGCGCGACTACGGCAACATGTCGAGCGCGACCGTGCTGTTCATCCTCGAGCGACTCCTCGCCGACGGTGCCGACGACACCTACCTCGAAGGGGCCGGCGAGGCGCTCTGCGCGATGGCGTTCGGACCCGGTCTGACGGTCGAGGTCGGGCGGTTCACGCGGATGCGCGCGTGAGCGTCGCGACCTGGGCAGCGGCCGGCCGCGGTGCGATCCGCGACGTTTCCTTCGCCGCAGTCGCGCAGACCGGGCCTGGGCTGTGAGGCCTCCCACGCTCCCGTCGCTTCGTCCCCTGCCGCGCGACACGACCTCGCTCGAGCTCATGGACGACCCCGACTGCGACCGGGACCGCCTCTTCGCGACATATGCCCAGTTCCGCGCAGTGAACGCGCTCGTCGCAGGGTGGCGGCGCGTGTACCTGCGGGACGTGCGGCCCGTGCTCGACCGGCGGCGCGCATCCAGGCTGCTGGACATCGGCTTCGGGGGCGGCGATATCCCGCTCGCCCTCGCCCGGTGGGCGGCGCGCGACGGGCTCCGGCTCGAGGTCACCGCCATCGACCCGGACGAGCGGGCGCACGAGTTCGTCGAGACGCGCGGGCTCACGCGGCGCGGCGTCGACTTCCGGGCGGCGTCGAGCGGCGAGCTCGTGGCGGCGGGGGAGCGGTTCGACATCGTCACGTCCAACCACCTGCTGCACCACCTCGACTCGGACACGCTCAACAGCCTGCTCGCCGACAGCGCGGCCCTCGCCCCGCTCGCCCTGCACAGCGACATCGAGCGCGGGCGCCTCGCGCTCGCGGCGTTCGACGTCGCGACGAAACCCCTCGACCGCGGGTCGTTTGTGCACTACGACGGGACGCTGTCCATCCGCCGCAGCTACACGGCCCCCGAGCTGCGAGACGCCGTCCCGGAAGGCTGGCTCGTGCGACGCCAGTTCCCGTACCGGCTGCTCCTGACCCGAGACGAGACGCTCACGCCGCAACGGTGAGCGGATGCTCGTCCCGCGCTGAGCTCCTGGTTCCGGCTTCTTGCACCGGCTCCAGCCTTCGCTTCAGGCCGCCGGTGTAGTTTCGGCGTCGTGAATGTGCCCCCGCTGCTGGTCGCTGCGACGACGAGCTACGCCGCCAACTGCGCGCTCGGCGCCGGGGTGGCGACCGGGGTCGTGCGGACTGGACGCTCGCACTGGATCCACCACGCTCTCTACATCTGCACGTCCGCGCTGACACTCGCCGCAGGCGTCGCGCTGCTCACGAGCCGCGACGAGAGCCGCCGCCGCGCCGGAAAGCTGCTGCTGCCGACCGCGGTGCCGCTCGCCGCGATCCCCTTCGCTGGCACCCACTCGCGGCGCCACCCGTCGCTCGCCCTCACCGCCGCACCCTTCTACGCGCTCGCGGTGCGCGCATCCACGCGCCGCTGACACCTGCAAGCCAGACAACCCTTCTTGGCCTTGTCCTGGCGATCGCTGCCAGCCGAATCGCCCTTCAAGGCGAGTGCTCGAGGGCCATTTCCCTGGCAGTGATCGCTCGGAATACGTTTCAGGCGGATACGACAGACTCAGCGCATGGAATTCCTCGACGTTCTGCGACGCCGCAAAACCACGAACGGCCCCTTCCTTCCCGATCCCGTCAGCGAGGAGCACCAGCGCCTCCTCATGGAGGTCGCCGGACGCGCACCCTCGCAGCTCAACAGCCAGCCATGGCGGTTCGTCGTCGTCGAGGCGCGCGAGACGATCGAGGCGATCGCGAGCATCAGTGGCGAGAGCATGACGACCGCCATGAGCAACGGCACCTTCTTCGAGCGCTACAAGCCGTACTTCCGCTTCAGCAAGGAGGAGATGGAGCAGCGGCGCGACGGGATGCTGTTCGACAAGCTCCCCGCACCGCTGCGGCCGTTCACGAGCCAGGTCTTCACGAAGCGCGGGCAGTTCCTCATGAACTCCCTGCGCGTGCCCAACACGCTCGGCGAGGAGAACCGGAAGCTCGTCGCCGGATCCCCACTCCTCCTCGGCGTCATGCTCGACCGTTCCGAGTACCGGCCGGGGGAGCTGTCGTCGTTCTACTCGGTGTTCAGCATGGGCGCGGCCATGGAGAACATCTGGCTCACCACCGGCGAGATCGGCATGGGCATCCAGTTCGTGTCGTTCCCCATGGAAGTGCCCGGCCAGTGGGACAAGATCGTCGACCTCCTGAAGGTGCCGGACGAGTTCGAGCTCATGGCCGTCTACCGCCTCGGCTACCTCCCCAAAGAGCAGCGCCGCCCCGCCATCGACTGGTCGTCGCACCAGCGCAAGCTGCCCTCGCAGTACGTCTTCCGCGACACCTGCGAGACCCCACAGCAGGGATGGGACGAGGCCGAGCCTCCATCTGGCAGGTAGCTCGGCCAGGCCACGAACCCGCCGCAACTCCGTTTCGGGATGGGAACCTCGCTTCGTTGTGGGGAACTTCCCGCAACGAAGTGAGGTTCCCATCCTGAAATCGGGGGCTGAGCGTGAGCGAGCGGATGCGCGGGGTCAGGCCAGCGCGTCTGTCACCTCGCGGAGTCAGTCCGCGCTTGAGTGCTCGAGCGCGGTCCGGGCGACTTCGCCGGAGAGCACGAGCTCGGCCACAGCTTCCATCTCGGGGCTGAGGAAGCGGTCGGGGCCAGCGCCGGCGGAGACGGTGGCGACGAGATCACGGACGGCTGCGGTCGCGCGGCCGGGCTCGAGCGGGGCTCGCAGCTCCAGTGCCCTCGCGCCGGTGAGCACCTCGATGGCGAGCACCCGCCCGAGTCCGTCGACGGCGCGGCGCAGCTTCCGCGCCGCGGCCCACCCCATCGACACGTGGTCCTCCTGCATCGCCGACGACGGGATCGAGTCGACGGATGCCGGCACCGCCAGCCGCTTCAGCTCAGACACGATGCCTGCAGCCGCGTACTGCGCGATCATGAGGCCGGAGTCGACGCCGACTTCGTGTGCGAGGAACGGCGGCAGCCCGCGGTTGCGGGCCGGGTCGAGGGCGCGGTCGGTGCGCCGCTCGGAGATGCTCGCCACGTCGGCGACCGCGATCGCGAGGAAGTCGAGCACGTACGCGACCGGCGCCCCGTGGAAGTTGCCGTTCGACGCGACCCGACCATCCACCGTCACGACGGGGTTGTCGACGGCGGATGCGAGCTCACGCGAGGCGATCAGCGCCGCGTGTGCGACCGTGTCGCGGGCCGCGCCGTGCACCTGCGGGGAGCAGCGCAGTGAGTAGGCGTCCTGCACTCGGCCGTCGTCCGCGCCGCGGTGGCTCACGATGATGGGGGAGCCAGCGAGGAAACGCCGCAGATTCACGGCCGAGTCGCCCTGCCCGAGCTGAGGGCGCAGGGCCTGCAGATCAGCGGCGAAGACGGCGTCGGTCGCGAACTGGCTCTCGACCGACATCGCCGCCGCGACGTCCGCCGTCGTGAGCAGCATCTCGATGTCGTGGATGGCGAGCAGCAGCATCCCGAGCATCCCGTCCGTGCCGTTGATGAGCGCGAGCCCCTCCTTCTCGCGGAGCACGAGCGGTTCGATGCCCGCCGCGAGGAGCGCATCCCGGGCATACACCTCGGTGCCGGATGCGTCACGCACCGTCCCCTCGCCCGTCGCGGCGAGCGCCAGGTGAGAGAGCGGGGCAAGGTCGCCGGAGCAGCCAAGCGAGCCGTACTCGCGCACGATCGGCGTGATGCCAGCGTTGAGCATCGCCGCATACGTCTCGACCACGACGGGCCGCACGCCGGTCCGCCCCGTCGCGAGGGTCTGCAGGCGGAGCAGCTGCAGCGCGCGGATCACCTCGCGCTCCACCTCAGGGCCGGTGCCGGCCGCGTGCGACCGCACGAGGCTCGCCTGCAGCTGCACGCGCCGCTCGGGCGCGATGAACGTCGTCGCCAGCGCGCCGAAGCCCGTCGAGATGCCGTAGTGCGGGTTCGGATCGTCGGCGAGGCGCTCGATGAGCTCGCGAGAGTGGGCGACCTCGGCAAGCGCCGACGGTGCAACCTCGACGCGAGCGCCGTGACGCGCGACCGCGACGACCTCGGCAGGCTCGAGCGGGCGCACGCCGAGGACGACGGTCTCGGAGCTGACCGTGCTGCCGACGTCGTCGCGCGGCTCCTTGTGACCGGTGGCGGGTGCTGCTGTGCTCATGTGTCGATTCCACTCCACCCGTTGCGCAATGTCTGCGCGGAGAGGACACTCAGTGTCTGTGATCTCAGACGATTGGCTCGGCGGCGGCGGCGACCGGAGACCTGCCGCGCAGTTGGCGGTCGGCTCGGTGTCCAACATGAGTGCAATATCCGCCATCTGGGGGCTCTTCGCGCTGTTCTGGCCGCTTTCTGCACTGATGTTGGACAGGTCTGCAGCGACGGCCACCGCGACGGGCGCCCCCAGGCCGATGTCCCGTCGTCGCCTGGCAGAGGCAACCGCGTGACCGAGGCCAGCGGCGAAGCATCCGCCCGCGTCCAGGTGCCGGCGGCCGATCAGACCCTCGCGATCCTCAGCTTCCTGAGCCACCAGCGTGGCCCCGTCGCGGCGAGCACCATCGCGACGCAGCTCGGCATTCCGCGTTCGACCGTCTACCACCTGCTGACGACGCTCCTCGAGCGGCGCTTCGTCGTGCACCTCCGCGGTGAGCGCCGTTGGGGTCTCGGCACGGCCGCGTTCGAGCTCGCCGGCGGATACGCACGGCAGGAGCCCCTCGCCCGAGTCGGCCATCCGGTGGTCGCGGACCTCGTCGACCAGGTGGGGGAGAGCGCGCACCTCGCCGTGATGAGCGGCCGCGACGTGCTCTACATCGTCGACGAGCGTGCGCCGCGCCGCCCGGTGCTCGTCGCCGACGTCGGCGTACGGCTGCCGGCGCACCTCACCGCATCCGGTCGCGCGATGCTGGCCGCGATGCCGCAGAAGCAGGTGCGAGCGCTGTACCCGGATGCTGCGTCGTTCGCAGACCGCACGGGCCGCGGCCCGAGAACCCCCCGTGAGCTGCGGGTGATCCTGGACGGCATCCGCAGCGGGGCGTTCGCGTCAGAGAACGGCGAGGTGTCCGTTGGGATGCGCTCTGTCGGGATGCCCGTGCTCGACCACGCGGGTTGGCCCGCAGCGGCGCTCGCCGTCACGTGGTCCGAGGAGCGCCCGCAGGACGAGGCCCGCCTGCGGGCGCTGCTCGAGGGAGCCGCGGGAGAGATCAGGCGCCGTATCCATGGCTGATAGGCGGCCCGACAGTTCAGCTCAGCTGAGGTGCGGCGGGTTGCTGGTGTCGGGTTCGTAGTCGGTGGTTCCGAGCGGATGCCGTCTGCGCTGCCTGGCGCCCTTGATCATCGTGACGGCGCCGTAGCCGCCGGCGAATCCTCCCACCCAGGTGAGCGCGTGCAGGTAGGCGGGGCCGCCCATGAGGTCGGCGACGAGGGCGATCACGCCGAGCGCGAGCCCCGCGACGAGGTATCCGAGGGCAAGGCCTTCTTGTCGAGTCATGTCCTTCTCCTTATGACAGGCAAGCGAATGGGCTCACGGTGACGGTGTCGACCGCGTCGGTTGCGAGCGAGTATCCCTGCGGGAGCGTGAAGGTCGCCCCAAGCGTGCTGACGTCGCTGTCGTTGACGGTGAAGGTGACGACGACGTCATCCCCCACGGCGACGGGGGCGGGGAGCGTGACCGTGCCGAATCCCTGGAGCGGGTAGACCTGGCGGTTGGCGCGCACCTCGATCGACGTCGACGGTGCGCCGCCGTCGACAGCGAAGACGGTGCCGGTTGGGAAGCCCGCCGTGCCGGTCGTGGAGAAGCGAGCCGCCGGCGTGATCGTCTCGATCTGGCATTCGGCCTCGCCAGTGGAGGCGATCTGGGTTGTCGCGGATGCGCTCGCGGAAGGTGTCAGCGCGGCAACTGCGATGACGGGGGTCGTCCAGGCGGCGGCGAGGATGGAGCGCCGTTCGATGGCAGGCATGGGGGTCCTTTGAGAGGGGTGGGGGAGGTTGCCTGCGTTGGCTGGTGGCCAGCAGCGAACGGGAATGCTGGAGCCGAGTGCGAACGTCGGTGTCGCTGAGAGTAGGGCTCTTTTTTCGGGACGCCGCGACCCTTGTGCGGTGCTTCTCTTTTGCGCTAGGCGCACCCAGGAAGGCCGGCGCGTTCTGCGGGGGTGTGAGGATGGGCGCATGGCTCGCATCCTCATCACCGGTTCCACTGACGGTCTTGGCCGCGCGACGGCCGAGGCGCTGCTCGACCAGGGGCACGAGGTGATCGTGCACGCGCGCAACCCGGGGCGAGCAGACGCGGTCGCTGCGCTGGTTCGGCGAGGCGCGGACGTCGTCGTCGCTGACCTCGCCGACCGCGAGGCGGTGCTGGATGCCACGCGCGAGCTGAACGACGGCGCGGCCATCGACGCGGTCATTCACAATGCCGGAGTCCTCTCGGGCCCAAGCCTCCTACCGGTCAACGTGGTCGCGCCCTACCTCTTCACCGCGCTGCTGAGCACCCCGACCCGGCACGTCTACCTGAGTAGCAGCATGCACCGAGACGGCAGAGCGACGCTCGACGGGCTCGACTGGACGGGTGAATCAGTGTCTGCCAGCTACTCCGACACGAAGCTGCTCGTCGCGGCCTTCTCAGCCGCGGTCGCGGAGCGATGGGCTCCTCGCGTGCTCGCGAACTCCGTCGACCCCGGCTGGGTGGCGACGAAGATGGGCGGTGCCGGGGCGCCAGACGACTTCGACCTGGGGCATGAGACGCAGGAGCGCCTCGCGGTCGACCCCGATCTGCAGGTCACGGGCGGCTACTGGCATCACGGCGCGCAGCAGCAGCCCGCGAGCGGGGTGCGCGACCCGGAGTTCCGTGCATGCCTCCTCGAGGAGCTCGCATCCGTCACCGGCGTCGCGCTCACTGAACGCTGACGCGCACCCCGGCCTGACGGGCACTCTGCCTGCCGCGCACGCGCGCACGAACGCGGGCCCCGCGCATCCACCAGGAAAGGAGGACCTGGTGGATGCGCGGGGCCCGCGCAGATCTCGGTCGTGCGGATCTCACGTCGCCGCTGGAGACACGGCGACGTCGCTCGGTGCGCTCTAGCCGCGGCCCTGCACGGCGTACGGGTTGAGGATGGCCTCTTCCGTGCCGGGGAGGATGCCTTCTTCGGTGGCGGTGGGGTGGCCAGCGTCTGGCGGGAACGACTCGGTCATGGAGAGCGGCATGGCGCCGTTGCGGTAGAGGTTGTTGGAACCTGTGGACGGCTTCCAGTCGTTGGGCTCCCAGTCGGGCACGTAGTTGCGGTAGCCGCCGGTGTTGACCTCGATGCGCATGCCGCTGGGGTCGCGGAGGTAGAGGAAGCTCTGCTCGCCGATGCCGTGGATGGAGGGACCGTACTCGATGGGGACGTTGTTCTCCATGAGCACGTCGGCGCCCTGGAGGAGCTCCTCGCGGGTGTCGACCCAGTACGCGTAGTGGTTGATGCGGCCGGGGCGCGACGAGCTGTCGAGGACAACCCCGAGGTCGTGCGACTTCTCGTTCGTGGTGAGCACGGAGAAGACGGTGACGGGGTGGTCGTCGAGCACCGTGTAGGCCATGATGCGGAAGCCGAGGACCTCGTTGTACCACTTCGCGAAGCCGCGCACGTCGGAGGCGGCGACGGTGACGTGGTCGAGCTGGCGGGGGCCGACGGCGTGCTTCGAGCGCTTCTCGGGGCGGTCGGGGAAGACGGAGGCGTGCTCGGCGTCTGCCTGGTACTTCTCGACGTCCCAGTAGAGCTCCATGGTGTGGCCGTATGGCCCGGTGAAGGTGTACGACTTGCCGTGGCCGACGCTGCGCTCAGCCCACTGGCCCTGCACGCCCGCTGCTTCGACGCGCTTGGCGGCCTCGTCGAGTGCTTCGGCGCTGGAGGTGCGCCATCCCATGATGTTGAGGGCGGCTTCGGGGCCCTCGGCGATGACGAGGCTGTACGTGTAGTAGTCGCCCCACGAGCGCAGGTAGACCTTGCCGTCTTCGCGTGCGACGACGCGCAGGCCGAACTCTTCTTCGTAGAACTTCACCGAGGCCGCGACGTCTGGCGTTGCGATCTCGATGTGCGAGAGGTGGGAGAGCAGTTTGATCATCGTCGATCCTTTTCGTCTGGTGCAGTGTGTCTGTGGCGGTTCTCGGCCGCGGTGTGCGCGTGCCGTCTTGGGCACATGACAACTTTCGTCTCGAACCCACATATCAGGGAAGCTGAACTTCATGATGCCGAGCATCATCGATGTGGATGTTCTGCTCGCGGCTACCATTGCGGCATGTCCGGTGGCGGTGGTGACGAGCGCAGTGTCGCGCAGAAGCTGTTCGCGATCGCCGAGGCGTTCTCCGCGCGGGAGGAGCTGACGCTCACGCAGATCGCGGCGGCGGCGAACCTGCCGGTGTCGACGGCGCACCGCATGCTCGCATCCTGGACCGAGTGGGGTGGCCTCGAGCGCACGGATGCCGGCGCCTACCGCGTGGGCATCAAGCTGTGGCGCCTCGGCGCGCGGCGCACGACTGCGGAGCGGCTCCGCGCGATCGCCCGGCCATACTTGGAGGACCTCCTCGAGTCAACGGAGGAGAACGTGCACATCGCGGTGCGGGATGGTCTCGGTGCGGTGTACCTCGAACGCATCTCGAGCCCGAACGCGGTGCGCGTCATCTCCGACGTCGGCGCGCGTCTGCCCCTGCACGCCACGGGGGTCGGGCTCGTGCTGCTCGCTCACGCGCCCATCGAGCTCTTCGACGAGGTGGTCGCGTCGAAGCCGCGCCAGTACCTGCCGAACACGATGACCGACCCGAAGGCGCTGCGACGTCGGCTCGCGGAGATCCGCGCGACGGGTCTGTCGAGGTCGGTCGAGGAGATGACGCCGGGGGCTTTCTCGATGGCCGCCCCGGTGGTGGATGCGCACGGCGAGGTCGTCGCGGCGGTCTCGATCATCGCGCACGTCGAGCGCCTCGCGGAGCCGCAGTTCGCGCTCGGGGTGCGGATGGCGGCGCGCGGGATCTCGGGTGCACTGGGGCGTTGATCGTCCCGCCGCTGGGTGCCGGTGATTGAGGGAGGGGAGGAGTCCCCTTGAGCGACGCGGTAAATGTAGCTAGGCTAACTACATGACTTCCGCGACCCCCACCACCACGCCCGAGAAGTCCACCGCGCTGTCGTCCTCGGACACGTACTGGGACTCCTACAAGCAGCGGACGCTACCCAAGGAGTTCCTCGCCCTCTGCGCGATCGGGGCGACGCTCAGCGTCGGCTTCCTCGCCGCGGTCTCCGCCTTCCTCTGAGCCCGGACTGGTTCCGCGCCGATGACTGACGTCTCGAACAACCGCGAAAACCGCTCGACGACGCGCGAGCATCCGTCACCCACTCCAGGCGATGACGCCTCGGAAGCCGTCGACGAACTGCGTCGCGCGGAAGCGCGCCTCGGCCGCCGGCGCCAGGCCACCGGCGAGCTGAGTGAAACCCACCGGTCTGCGATGAGGTTCATTCTCGAGCGCACCAGCGACGGCATCACGACCAGCCCCAGCGCCCTGGCGGAGTACCTTGACGTCACGAGTGCGTCGGCCACGATGCTCGTCCAGCGCCTCACTGAAGCTGGCCTCATCCGCACCATGCCTGACCCGGATGACCGTCGACGCAAGATGATCGTCCCGGTCGACACCGACCTCGATGCCGATGAGATCGACCCGGTCACCGGCCAGATCCGTCACCTCTCAGAAGACCTCTCGCCGCAGGAGGCGAAGCTCGTCTCGCTGTATCTCGACCGGGTCACCGCGGTCGTGGATGGGGAATCCTCGAACGGCTGACGGCGACCTGCTCGAGATGGGCAACCATCGCGCTCGTCCGGTGCCCGCCGTCGAGAGAAGCCGACGGCGGGCATCCGGGCTAGCTGGGCCCCTGGACGAGCTCGCGGCTAGCTCGTCGCAGCCGCGTCTTCGAGCACCCAGCCAGGGCGCACGTAGTGGCACGTGTAGCCGCCCGGGTGCTTGCGGAGGTAGTCCTGGTGTTCTTCCTCCGCATCCCAGAATTCGCCGGCCGCTTCGACCTTCGTGACGACCTTGCCGGGCCAGCGACCCGATGCGTCGATGTCAGCGATCGTCTCGCGCGCCACTCGCTCCTGCTCGGGGGTGAGCGTCAAGATCACCGAGCGATAGCTCGCGCCACGGTCGTTGCCCTGCCGGTTCTTCGTGGTCGGGTCGTGTACCTGGAAGAAGAACTCGAGCAGATCACGGTATGAGGTCTTCGACGGGTCGAACTCGACCTCGACGGCCTCGGCATGGTCGCCGTGGTGCCGGTAGGTGGCGTTCGGGGTGGTGCCGCCGGCGTAGCCAACCCGCGTGCTGAACACCCCAGGCAGGTCGCGGATGAGTTCCTCGAGCCCCCAGAAGCATCCGCCGGCAAGGATCGCGCGCTCGTCAGCCATCAGAGGCCCGCCTTGTCCTCGAACAGTCCGATGTACTGCCCGTAGCCGTCCGTCTCGAGGTCCTCGAGCGGAACGAAGCGCAACGCAGCCGAGTTGATGCAGTAGCGCAGCCCTCCCTGGTCGACGGGGCCATCGTCGAAGACATGACCGAGGTGGCTGTCAGCGGCCGCCGATCGCACCTCCGTGCGCCGCATGCCGAGCGACGTGTCGGAGTTCTCGACGATGTTCTCCGCGCTCAGTGGCTTCGTGAAGCTGGGCCACCCGCATCCGCTGTCGTACTTGGTGGTCGAGGCGAACAGGGGCTCGCCGGAGACGATGTCGACGTAGAGGCCCCGGTCGTCGTTGTGCCAGAACTCGTTGTCGAAGGGGCGCTCGGTCGCCGACTGCTGTGTCACGGCGTACTGCTCAGGCGTGAGGCGAGCGATGGCGTCTTGGTCTTTCGTGTACTGCGTCATGGGTATTTCCTCTCCAACATCAGGTCAACACGCGGGCGGGCGAAAGCGTTCCGACATTGGCTGCACGTCTTCGCGCTTGTCGGCGGACGCTCAGGTAGGCGCACAGGAAAAGCCCGCGGGGTCCGGCCAGGACGTCCAGATCGAAGCCGATCCCCGCGGGCGGGTCGGCCGCTCGCAGAAGCGGCCGAGTCTTGAATTCTGTGGTGTCTAGCGGCTCTTGCCGAGCACGTGGATGGCTCCCGTCGTGACGCCGACCTCGAGCTTCTCGAGGGTCACGCCACGCGTCTCGGGGACCTGCGTGATCGTGAAGATGAGCGCGAGGGCCCCGATTCCGGCGAAGAGGAAGAACACGCCGCTGATGCCCATCCCGGCGATGAGGCTCGGGAAGTAGAGGGCGAGGAATCCGTTGGTCATCCAGCCGAAGAACACGGAGACGCCGATGCCGAGGCCGCGCATGTGCAGCGGGAAGATCTCGGCGAGGTACACCCAGACGGCGACGTTGAGGAACGTCTGCATGGAGGCGACGAACGCGACGACGAGGATGAGGATCACGAACGGGCGCGCGGGGTTGCCGACGGGCAGCAGCAGCGACGAGGCGCCGATGAGCAGATGGCACGTGGTCGTGAGCGTGAGGCCGATCGCGAACGTCTTCCGACGGTCGACGCGGTCCATCATGTACAACGCGATGAAGCCACCGATGACGGCGACGACGCCCGGCGCGATGTTCGCGATGAGGGCCGCGCTGGCCTCGAAGCCCGACTCGATGAGCACGACCTGGCCGTAGTACATGATCGAGTTGATGCCCGTGAGCTGCTGCATCATCGAGACGCCGATGCCGATGAGCAGGATGCGGATGAGCCACTTGTTGGTGAGCACGGCCGCGAGCCCGACCTTCGACTCCTTCTGCTCCTCCTCCGCCACCTGCTCGACCTCGCCGAGCTCCGCGATCGCGCGCTCCTCGGAGCGCACCGTCTTCAGCACGGCCAGCGCGTCGGCGTGACGACCCTTCTCGACGAGCCAGCGAGGCGACTCCGGCATGCGCAGCATCCCGAAGAACAGGCAGATGGCGGGGATCGCGCACACCGCGAACATGATGCGCCAGACCCCGTCGATGTGGCTGAGCGTGTTGCCGAGGATCGCATTGATCACGAACGCGGAGAGCTGGCCCGTGACGATCGCGACCTCGTTGCGGCCCGTGATGGAACCGCGGATCTCGAACGGCGCGAGCTCCGCCAGGTAGACCGGCACCACTGTGGATGCGCCGCCGACGGCGAGGCCCAGCATGATGCGGCCCACGACCAGCAGTGCGAAGTTCGGCGACGCCACGACGATGACCGTGCCGACGAAGAACAGGACGGCGAGGATGATGATCGTACGGCGCCGGCCGATGGCGTCGGAGATGCGCCCGCCGAAGAGTGCGCCGAAGGCGGCGGCGAACACGAGCGAGCTCGTGACGACGCCCTCGGTGAAGGCGTCGAGGCCGATCTCGGCGGCCATCGGGCGCAGTGCGCCGTTGATGACGCCCGTGTCGTAGCCGAACAGCAGGCCGCCGAAGCAGGCGACGATCGAGATGAGCCCGAGCCGCTTGCGGTACGGGCCTGGCGTGAGTTTGGGGAGGGCCGTCTCTGACGCTGATGCCCCGTGCGTGGAAGTGATGAGAACTCCTTTGTCCGCGATCTGGGCCGGGTCGACCGGCCGATTGCAGGCAACCTTATACGTACTAGACGCCGAGCGCTAGTACGTAATAGTCTTTGCGTGCTGGGCGCACCCAGCAGCACAGTGTCGTGTCGGCACCGCCGTCCCCAGGAGAAACACCATGACCACGAACCCCCTCATCCGCGTCGCCCTGATCGGTGCCGGCCGCATCGGCAGCAACCACGCAGCGCTCATCGCCCGCGACATCCCGAACGCCGAGCTCATCGCCATCGCCGACCCGGTCGAGGGTGCAGCGGCGAAGCTCGCCGAGACGCTCGGCGTCGAGCAGTCGTACACCGACATCGCCGAGCTGCTGGCCCGCCCCGACCTCGACGCGGTCGTCATCACGGCCCCGCCGCGCTTCCACACCGCCCTTGTCGAGCAGGCGGCCGCCGCCGGAAAGGCCATCTTCTGCGAGAAGCCGACCGGCGTCTCGCTCGAGGAGCTGCGCCGCGTCGAGGCCGCCGTCGAGCGCCACGGCGTCGTCTTCCAGGTGGGCTTCAACCGCCGCTACGCCAACGGCTTCCCCGAGCTGCGCTCCGCCCTCGACGCGGGAACTCTCGGCACCCCGCAGCTGCTGCGCTCCGTGACCCGCGACCCGGGCCTCGCGAACCCCGCCGCGATCCCGCCGTTCACGATCTTCCTCGAGACCCTCATCCACGACTTCGACACCCTCAACTTCCTCAACCCTGGAGCCCGCGCGACCTCGGTCTACGCCGTCGCGGATGCGCTCGTCGCCCCTGACTTCAAGGACAAGGGCCTCCTCGACACCTCCGTCGTCACGATCCGCTACGACAACGGCGCCATCGCAACGGCCGAGGCGAACTTCTCGGCCGCCTACGGCTACGACACCCGCGCCGAGGTCTTCGGCAGCGCCGGCATGGCGACTGCTGGCGAGCTCGCCGCGTCCAGCCTCCGCCTCTACGGCGCGGCCGGCGCATCCTTCGACACCGTGCGTGCCGACACGCAGCTCATGCGCGCCGCCTACACGGGCGAACTGCAGGCCTTTGTCAACGCCGTCGCCGGCGTCGAGAGCCCTCGCCCGGGCACGGAAGCCGCGCTCGAGGCGATGGTCATCGCGCTCGCCTGCATCGAGTCGGTCAAGACCGGTGCACCGGTCGAGGTCGTCCGATGAGCGGGGCTGCTGCGGCTAGTCAAGGTGACGTGAGCCGCGGAGCAGGCGCAAACGCGGATGCCGGCACCGCCACGTCACCGTTTGTGCTCGCCGCCTGCGCGGAGATGCTGTTCCTCGACCTGCCGTTCGAGGAGCGCGTTCGCCGCATCGACGAGGCCGGGTTCGAGGTCGAGATCTGGCGCTGGTGGGAGAAGGACCTCGATGCGCTGGTCGCGACCGGCGCGACGTTCGGCTCCATGTCGGGCTACGTCCGCGGCGAGCTCATCGATCCGGATGGGGCCGACGCGATCGTAGAGACGGCGCGCGAGTCCCTCGAGGCGGCACAGGCGCTGAACGTGCCGCGCCTCGTCATCCACGGCACGGGCCTCGACGACAACGGCCTGCCTGTACGCCCGAGCGCGCACACGACCCCGGCCGACTGGCTCGCCGCGCTGCGCACGCTCGAGCGGCTCGCGAAGCTCGGCGAGGAGTACGGCAAGGTCTTCACGCTCGAGAACCTGAACCACGCCGTTGACCATCCCGGGGTGCCATTCAACCGTGCGAGCGACACGATCGCGCTGGTCGCGGCCGTCGACAGCCCGCACCTCCGGCTCAACCTCGACCTGTACCACGCGCAGATCGGCGAGGGCGATCTCGTCGACCTGTGCGGGCGCGCGCTGCCGTATATCGGCGAGATCCAGGTGGCGGATGTGCCCGGCCGCTGCGAGCCGGGGACGGGCGAGATCCACTACCCGCGGGTCGCGCGTGCGCTCGACGAGCTCGGCTACACGGGGGTCGTCGCGATGGAGGCGTTTGCGTCCGCGGACTCCGACCTCGCGCTGCGTCGGTTCCGGGAGGCCTTTAGCATCGAGGTATGAGCGACGCCGACGCACGAGACGCCCGCCGCCCGGCACGACCGGGCGGCGGCAGGCGCGTCACGATGCGCGACGTCGCCGATGCGGCGGGCGTCTCGCAGCCGCTCGTGTCGATCGTCATGCGGGATGTGCCGGGCGCGAGCCCCGAGTCGCGGGCGCACGTCCTCGAGGTCGCGGCCCGGCTCGGCTACCGGCGCGACGAGCGGGCGCGGATGCTCAAGCAGGGCCGGTCGCGCCTCATTGGCATCGTCTTCCATGCGGCGCAGCCGTTCCACGGTCAGCTCATCGATGAGCTGCAGCTCGCTGCGCGGACAGCTGGGTACAACGTGTCGCTCGCCGCGGTCACCAAGCGGCGGGGTGAGGCGGATGCGGTCGAGGCGCTGCTGGGGGAGCGGGTCGAGGGGCTCGTGCTGCTCGGCGCGTCGCTGGACGAGCAGCAGCTGAACCGGATCGCCGACGAGGTCCCCGTCGTGACGGTGGCCAGTCAGTACTCGTCCGAGCGCTTCGACAGCGTCTCCATGGACGACGCGCGCGGCACCGAGCTCGCCGTCCAGCACCTGCACGAGCGCGGGCACTCGCGCATCCTGTACCTCGGGGCGCCGGGCGTCTCGGGGGATGAGGTGCGCACTGCGACGTTCCTTGAAGCCACGGCCGAGGCCGGGCTCGGAGACGAGGTCGCGATCGTCGCTGGGGGAGCGTCCGAAGCCGCGGGCGCGGAAGCCATCGAGGATGCGCTGCGGCGTTACCCCGACACGACCGCCGTGATCGCGTTCAACGACCGCAGTGCGCAGGGGGTTGTCGCGCAGGCGCGCCTCCTCGGCAAGCGCGTCCCCGAGGATCTCGCCGTCGTCGGCTTCGACAACTCGGAGCAGGCCGAGCTGCCCTACCTGCAGCTCACGAGCCTCGCGCAGGACCCCGCGCAGCTCGCTTCCGCCGCCGTCGAGATGGTCGTGGGTCGG
Organism: Pseudoclavibacter sp. JAI123; assembly: GCF_013409665.1. Classification (NCBI taxonomy): domain Bacteria; kingdom Bacillati; phylum Actinomycetota; class Actinomycetes; order Micrococcales; family Microbacteriaceae; genus Pseudoclavibacter; species Pseudoclavibacter sp. JAI123. The sequence continues at coordinate 97,036 of NZ_JACCCM010000003.1, forward strand.
GTGGATGCGAACGCGGAAGGCGAGTCGCCGCGGATCGGAGAGCACCGCATCCTGCCGACCGAGCTCGTGGTGCGGAGCAGCAGCGGGGGCAGGGGCAACCCTGTTGAGCGCTCGCGGTGACGGACCGCCGGCAGCCACCCTCCGACGGAGCGCGGCCGTCTCGACCGAGCGGTTCGCGGCCTCGCACTCGACATGACGCGCGCCGCCAATACCTGTCACTCGGTGCCGGCGAGCTGACGTCAGTTGCGACGTTCACGATGCTGGGGGTGTGGGCCGTGCCGACCATCCTGACGACGGGCATGGACCTCGCGGCGTTCTGGTTGGCGCTCGCCCCACTGCTCTTCGTGCTGCTGCAGGGCGGCGCCTACTGGCTCCTGGCGCGGAACTGGGTCGGGGCTTCGAGGATGCCCGTCGGGCTCGCCCGCGTGTTCGGGGCTCTGAAGTGGCTGGACCTCGCGGTGTTTGGTGGCGCGCTCGTCGGCATCGTGCTCTGGTGGCCCAGTTCGTGGCCGATCGCGGCTCTGATCGTACTCACGTGGGTGTTCGGCGTCGTCGAGTACATCAACTACTACGTCGTGCGACTGAGCTACCCGGCCAGAACTTGGCTGCTCGAGGTTCGACGTAGGCGAGCTCCCCGTCTGATCAAAGACTTGAATCAAGTCGTTCCGCCTAGCGGCTGATCTGCTCACCCGCACCTGAACGCTCGGTACGCTCGCGCTGGCGGCGACCCAATGCGTTGCCAAGTGCCCGAATCGCGGTCGCCAGGACAACGAAGGCCGCGAGGAGCGCGACGCAGTACAGGGCGACGCCTCCGTAGCCGCCGACTGCTGCGGGGTTAAAGAACGGGTAGCAGTAGAACCCAACCACGGCTCCCCGAGCGACGGAGTAGACGGGTGTAGGCCACAGGCACCACCACCCAGATGAACCGGAGCCTCGTCCTGCCGGCCGCCAGTGACGCTCCAGCTCATTACCTCGGGCCCCGGCCGTTTCAGTTGGGTCCTGGACGCCACCCGATTCGATGACGTTCAGGCGCCCGTCGCATAGACGTTCTGTGACACTTGCGTTGCGCCGCGGCGGGGCTCCTCGCCGTCGGGCACGACCGCGTAGCGGAGGCCGTTCCCGATTCCAGTGCTGCTGATGCCGCCACCCCCGCTGCACGCCCCGCCCCACTCCTGCGCTTCGGTGTAGTAGAGCAGACACACTTCGTACTCGTCGACGCCCGGGCCGAGCCAGAGCTGAGCTCCGCCATACTCTCCGACCCATCGCGTCGCATCGACGTCGAATCCCTCGAGGGCGTGGTCGTCCAGGTCAGTCGGCAAGGGTTTTTCGACCACCGGGGCGTTCTCGAGGTCAGCGTAGGTGGATGCGCTCGTCGAGCACCCGGCGGTCGCCGCGAGCAGGAGGGTGGCTCCGGAGAGGAGAAGCGCCTTCGGTGTGCGTGCCATGTGTCCATGGTTTCACGACGTTCCTCGCGGCGGTCAGCGGTCAGCGGTTCGCGATCATGCGCGCCCGCCGCCTCGCCCACGAGGAAGGAGCACCCCGACGCAGCGCGTCGAGATGCCCCTCGGACCGACCCCAGTACTTACGGGAACAGCTGGTTGACCTGCTCCGCTGCCTGCTTGAGCGTGTTCTCATCGCCCTGGCCAAGGAGGACGGCCTCGACGGCTGGCTCCATGATGGCGAGGATCGAGCTCCAGTTGTTGGCGATCGGGGCCTCGACGTATTCGCCCGCCTCGAACGCGTCGTAGTAGACCGAGACGTCGATGCCGGCAGCATCGAACGCCTCACGGGCCTTCTCGCTTGAGGTCTCGACGGCCGGGAAGACGACAGCTGCTTCAGCCACGATGTCCTGGCAGTCGGCGGTCGCCAGGTAGGCCACCAGCTTCTTCGACGCCTCCGGGTTCTCCGTGCTTGCGATGACGGAGTCCGCCAGGCCGTTCATGACACCCGCGCGATCGCCGCTCGGGCCGACCGGCAGTGGTGCGATGCCGGTCTCGACGCCGGTCATGCCGAAGTACGCCTTGGCGTTCCAGCTGCCGTCGGTGACGAGCGCGTAGCGTCCGGCGCCGTAGGCCTCCTGGATGCTGGTGCCGGAGATCGCCGACTCGTACCCGGGCATGTAGCCCTTGTCGATCAGGCCAGACCACCATTCGATGGTCTCGATGTACTTCTCGTCGGCGTAGTTGAACTCGGTGCCGAACGGGTTCTGGTCGGCGTAGGTCCAGTTGTTCGTCAGCGCGTACGGGCTCCACTGGGTCTGACCGAAGGCGCCGATGCCGGACTTGGCTTTGAGGCCGAGGCCGTAGACGGCCACGTTGTTCTTATCGAAGCCGGCTTCGTCGCCGCGCACGCCGTTCGCGTCGACGGTGAGGTGGGCGATGGTCTTCTCCCAGGTGCCGCCGTCATCCGGGTTCCAGTCGAGAGTGTTGAGGTCCTCTGGCGTGTATCCGGCTTCGGTGAGGTAGTCGGTGTTGAAGAGCGTCGCGACCGTGTCCCAGTCCTTCGGGAGGCCGTAGCGCTTGCCGTCTTCGCCGATCCATCGTTCCGCGAGGCCGTCGCGGAACGACTCGAGGTCGACCTCCACGTCGTCGAGGTCGAGCAGCGACCCGGAGGTCGCGAGCTCTGGGTAGAACGACGCGTGGTTGGTGATGACGTCTGGTGCGTCGCCGCCCACGAGGCTGGTCGTCAGCGTCTCGAAGTAGTCGTTCCAGCCGACCTGCTCGATCTGTACGGAGATCTCTGGGTTGGCTTCGGTGAAGTCGGCGATGCACTGCTCGTAGCTGGGGAGCTGGTTGGAGTCCCACAGCCAGTAGCGCAGCGACGCGGCTTCGGAGCCGCCGTCGCCGCCGGCGCTGGCACCGGAGCAGGCGGTGGCTGCGAACAGCGTGCCGGTCACGACCGCGGCGATGGCGATCTTCTTGGCGTTCTTCATTGAGTGCCTTTCGATTCGTGTGGTGCGAGGGGAGGTGCGGGTCATTTTGTGCCCGAGTACCCGATGGAGTTGATGATGCGCTTGCCGAGGAGGAGGAAGAGGATGATCACGGGGAGGGCCGCGATGAGCGTCGCGGCCATGAGGCCGGCCCAGTCGGGTCCGCCCTGTGGGGTCTGCGATCGGAACACGCCGAGTGCCACGGTGAGCACGCGCACGTCTTCTGCGCGCCCGACGACCAGCGGCCAGAAGTACTCGTTCCAGCTGTTGATGTAGGTGAGGATGGCGAGCGTCGCGATCGGCGAGCCCGTGAGCGGCAGCGCGATCGACGTGAAACGGCGGATGTGGCCGGCGCCGTCGAGGATGGCGGCCTCCTCAACCTCGCGGTTGATGCCGAGGAAGAACTGCCGGAGGAAGAAGATCGCGAAGGGTGTCATGAGCATCGTCGGTAGAGCGATGCCGAGGTGCGTGTTCAGGAGCCCGAGGTCGCGGATGGTGATGAAGTTCGGGATTGTCGTGAAGATGACCGGCACCATGAGGGCGCACAGCAGGATGCCGAAGACCAGGTCGCGGCCAGTCCACTTCAGCCGAGCGAAGGCGTAGGCCGCCATCGAGCAGAACACCACCTGGCCAACGGTGATGAGCGTGGCGACGATCACCGAGTTGCGAAGGTAGAGCCAGAAGTCGATCGAGGCGCCTGACCCGCCCTCTGCCATCGATTCCTCGGTGGTGGCCAGCCCAAGGACCCGCTTGTACGCGCCGAGAGTGAAGTCGACGGGGAACGGGTTCCCCGGGTTGCCAGCGAGCGAGAGGTTGTTCGACAGCGAGGTGCGGAGCATCCAGTAGAACGGGAACAGGGTGATCAGCAGCAGGACCCAGAGCAGCACCCACGCCGCGATGCGACCGATCGACGCTTTCTGACGTGGCTTCTTGCCCGTCACTTCGGACTCCGCGGGCTGCTCCGACGGGGGCGTCGGACTTGCGTTCTTGCTTGTGCGTGAACTCTTCGTCATGGTCATGGTGTCATCCCAGGTCGGTCTGGTTGGCGCGGGTCGCCCGCAGCTGGATATAGGTGAATACCGCGAGCAGAACGAACAGGGCGACGGCCAGGGCCGAGCCGTATCCGAAGTCGCCACGAGTGAAGGCCACGTCGTAGATGTAGTAGTTGATGACTCGCGTGGCGTTGACCGGTCCGCCGCCCGTCGTGACCGCGACGGTGTCGAACACCTGGAAGGCGCCGGTGACCGTGATCACCAGGACCATCGCGAGGATGGGACGCAGCAGGGGAAGCGTGATGCTGCGGAACATGCGCAGCTCCCCAGCGCCGTCGATCGCACCGGCCTCGTAGACATCGCGCGGGATCATCTGAAGACCGGCGAAGATAAGCAGCGCTGTGTAGCCGAGGTGACGCCACACGTTGATGAACGCGATGGTCGGTATCGCCCAGGCCTGATCGCCGAGGAAGGCGATTCGGTCGAGCCCCAGCCAGGCGATGAGCTCGTTGATCGGCCCGATCTGGTAGTCGAACAGGTAGAACCAGACGAGCGCGGCGATCACGTTCGCGATCATGTACGGCAGCAGGGCGATGCCGCGGATCACCAGCGACTGCGTGAGTCGATGCAGCAAGACCGCGACGCCGAGCGCGAGCAGCGTCTGGAAGCCGATGTTGAGCAGCACGTAGTAGACCGTGACGCCGAGCGCATTCCAGAAGACCTCATCCGCGAACATGCGGGTGTAGTTGTCGAGTCCGACCCACTCTGGGTCGGTGAGCAGGTTGTACTTCGTGAAGCTGAAGTACGCGCCGCGCAGCGCAGGCCAGACGAAGAAGGCCGCGAAGCCGATGATCGCTGGTGCGGCGAACAGCCAGCCGGCCAGGTTCTCCCGGCCGAGCGGGCGGGGCCGGCGCTGGCGCTTGCGGCCCTTGGCCGGGATCGCCAGGGTTTCGGTTGCCATCAGTCCTCCTCGCCCACCTGCGTTGCGCGGATGAGCAGTGCGTGGTCGGGCGCCAGAGCTGGCACCTGGATACCGGCGTGGCCGAGGGCCTCACCTGTGGTTCGGACACCGGTGCTCCACCAGGCCGGGAGCGGGTGGCCGTTGTACTGCAGCACTCCGTCGGCGGGGGCTGCGGCGCTCACGTCGTAGGTCGCGGCGGGGTCGAGTCCGGGAAGCGTCACCGCGCCAGGAGGCGCCCCGACACCGGTCGCGACAGCGGCGACCGAGAACAGCGCATCCGAGCGCTCCTGCCCGACGACACCGCGGATGCTGAGGGCCGGATCGGGGTGATCACTGCGCACCACCTCACCGGTGTGCAGGAGGGGGCGGAGCTGCTTGTAGAGCTGGACCCAGCCGCTGAGAGCCTCCAGCTCGTTGGCGGTGGCCTCGCGCAGGTCCCACTCGATTCCGAGGTTCGAGAGCAGCGCCGTCATCGCGCGATAGGACAGTGCGTGGCGTCGCTTCGTGGCGTGGGCGATGCTCGACCCGATGTGTGAGCCGAGGAGCTCCGGCGGCACGGTCACGCTGGTCCAGAGATCGATGCGCTGACGTTCGTTCGCATCGATGCAGTCGCTGGCCCAGATGCGGTCCGAGCGCTCGAGAACCTCGAGGTCGGCCCGGGCGCCGCCTGAGGAGCATGACTCGATCTCGAGGTCTGGGAACTCGGAGTGGAGCTCGTCGAGGAGGCGGTAGAACGCCAGCGTCTGACCGTGCACCGCAGCGCGTCCGCCGTCGTGGGCCGCGTCGGTGAGGTCGCGGTTGTGGTCCCACTTGATGAAGGCGAGGTCGAGCTCGCGCACGAGACCGGCGATGGAGTCCCGAACGTGTGCGTAGGCCGCAGGGTTCTGCAAGTCCAGCACCTGCTGGTATCGCGAGGTCGGCGGCTGCCGGTGCCCGGGGGAGAGGATCCAGTCCGGGTTCGCGCGTGCGGCGTCGCTGTCGGGGTTGATCATCTCGGGTTCGAACCACAGCCCGAACTCCATGCCGAGGCCGCGCACGTGCTTGGCGAGCGGGAGCAGTCCATCCGGCCAGATCGCCCGATCGACGGTCCAGTCGCCCAGGCCAGATTGCTTGCTCCGGCGACCGAGGAACCAGCCGTCGTCGAGCACGAAGCGCTCGACGCCGACCTCGGCTGCCTTCGTCGCGAGATCGAAGACCGCGGCGGGCTGGTGGTCGAAGTAGACCGCTTCCCAGGTGTTGAGGACAACCGGGCGTGGGGTCGTGCGATTGCGCTCGCGCGCCCGCAGGTGGTGGTGGAAGCGGCGGCCGACGCCGTCGATGCCTTCACCATAGGAGCCGTAGATCCATGGAGTCGAGTATTCCTCGCCCGTGGTGAGGGCCACTTCTCCGGGGAGCAGGATCTCCTCGCCGCCGAGAATCGTGCGCCCGTTGGTCTGGCGCTCGACGAACGTGCGGTGATTTCCGCTCCACGCGGTCTGCGCAGCCCACACCTCGCCGTGGCGGAAGCCGAAACCTTGAGTTCCTACCGCGTACAGAAGGCTCGCGTCGTGGCCGGTGCGACCGTGGCGTCCCTCGCGGGCGTGGGTGCCGACGGTGAGGGAGTGCCGCTGTGCTTGCGCTTCGCGCATGTGGCGTCCCGCGAAGTCGAGCACTTCACCGGCGCGAGTCGGTACGGGGAGCCCGAGACGCACGGCGTCGACGGCGTACGTTTCGGCGCCCGTGTTGCGCACCGTGAGGCGGGAGCGCACGAGACCGGATGTCAGCAGCTCGAGCACCAGGTCGGCTTCGATCTCGAGGGCGTCGTCCGCGAGGGCCGCGACGAACCGATTCTCGACTCGCGCGTCGGCCGACGTCTCGAGGCTGACGTTGCGGGTGGACAGCTGCAAGGCGAAATCGCGGCCGCCGCGGTGTCCCTCGACGCCGGGGGCACCGACCCACCCGCGGCTGGCATCCGGAACGATGCTGAAGGGGACGGGGCTGTCGATGCTGTTTGAGGCGATCTGCGGCCTGCTCGCGTCGGCGAACGATTCGAGGCCCGCGGCGTTGAGTCCGAGGGGGCGACCCCAATGGATGATGCGCGGGACCTGCTCCGACCGCGCATCCACGATCACCTATACGTCTGCGCCGTTCAGTTCGAGAACGCGTCGCTCCATGGATTCCATCAGCACCATTGCCTTTCAGGGGGTAGCCATGATTATTGCAACAATAAATACTCTGGTCAATCTGCTCCTCGAAACCCTGGTTTGGCGTCCACTCCGTGCGGATGGGGCTGCTTTACCTACTGCAGCGGTAGCAATGTCGAGGTTTAGTGTTTCGGCTTGGAATGGTGGAGCGGTACGATGAACGTCATGGCGATCATTGAGACCGGGACGCAGACCATCGACACGGCGCGGGCCGTTGCCCGCGCGGTTGTCCTGCATGGGCCGATCTCCCGGAGCGACGTGGCTCGCCGCCTTGGGCTCTCGCCGGCGAGCATGACCCGCCTGGCAAGGCCACTCATCGAGCAGGGCCTCCTCGTCGAGGCTGACGCCGTTGCCGATCCAGTGCATGGCCGCCTCGTGCGCCCACTCGATGTGTCCCCGACGTTGCGGTTCATCGGCGTGAAGGTGGCGGTCGACGCTGTCCACGGCGTGCTGACGGACGCCCGGGCGTCCATCCTTGCTCGAGTGGATCAACCCCTGCCCTCGTCGACCCCGGACGACGTCATCCGCGTCGCGGCCGCCGTGATCGCTCGTCTGGCCCAGGGGGAGCCGGTGCACAGCGTCGGCGTCTCGCTCGGCGGCCACACCGACGACCACTCGAGCGTGGTGCTCTCGCGCAGTCTCGGCTGGCGCAGCGTGCCGCTGGGGCAGCGGCTCTCCGGAGAATCTGGACTCCCGGTGATCGTCGAAAACGACGTGACCGCTCTGACCGTCGCCCAGCATCTCTTCTCGTCCGATCGCGACAGTGAGCGCTTCGCGCTGGTCACTGTGGGCGTGGGGGTGGGATGCGGGCTTGTCATCAATGGTGACGTCGTCAGGCAGCTCGACGCGGCATCGCCGTCACCCAGCATGCTGATCCTGAATCCGTCGGGACCGACGGTTCCGGAGGGCCCGCGAGGAAGCGCGCTCGCGTACCTGGCTTCGACCAACGTCGCCATCGCCGCCTCCGCGGCGTGCGGGCGACTGCTCTCCTTCGACGAGGCCATCGAGCTGGCGCAAGCCGGTGATCAGGGAGCGCTCCTCGTAGTGACGGAGGCGGCTTCCTACCTCGGCCGGTTCATCGCCAGCATCGCCACGATGTCGTACGTCACGCGCTTCATCCTCTCTGGCGAGGGCATCGCGATCGCCAAGGTCGGAGCGGCGGCGATGCACGAGGCCATAGCCGAGTCGCGGCCATCGTGGAGCACGGAACTCGACACGGAGATCGTGCCAACCACTATGAGCGATTGGGCGCGCGGCGCCGCATCCGTCGCGATCTGGGAGATGATCGAGCGCTACTCCGCGGACGACCGCTGGTAAGAGATTCCCCGCACGGCCTCCATGAGGCCATCGTCGTCTCCGATGTTTCCCGGCACGAGCGCGAAGGGCGCACGGGCATTCTCGCCGACGGGTTGCCACACGATGCCGGCGCCGACGCGACCGCGAATGATCGCCCGCTCGATGTGCAGCGCTCGTGTGGCGATGTCGCTCGAGGTGATGCCGCCCTTCGCCACCACGAAGGTAACGGTGAATTGCTGTGTCGTGCGCCGGGTCACCGCCACCAGGGCGTCTGACACGCGGCGCGCGAACGCGAGGCTGCGGTCGGGGTCGCTGAACGTGCGCACGGCGCGGCCGGTTGCGATCGCGACGTGCGAAGTCGCGAGCGCAACCACAGCCTGCGTGGTGAGCTGCTCGACGACCTCCTCGAAGGCGGCGTCGTCTGCGTCGATGAGGCGGTCGACGTCGAGCCCAAGCAGGGCGACGTCGGTCTGCTCGAGCAGTCGATTGAGCTGGCGGGTCCTCTGGGCGACGTGAGAGCCGACAACGATCAGGCCTCAGGCCTCAGGCCTCAGGCCTCCGGCCTCCGGGGCGGTGCCGAGCTGGGGGAGCTCGGAGCTCACAGGGAGGTTCAGAAGCGCGGGCAGGATGCCGGGGCTCGCATGTACCAATACCTGCTCCGCGCACGGGTCGGCCTCAAGCAGTGCGCCGGCAATGGTCCCGAGATCCGCGTCGTCCTCGACATCGCAGGCAACCCAGGCGGCCCGGCCCTCGCGCACCGCCGAAGCTACGCCGTCGGGGGCCACGACGGCGACGTCGTCGCTCGTCAGGTCGCCCCCGGATCGTTCCGCCACAAGCGCGGGGAGGAACGAGGTCGTGTACCCGAAGGTCGCATCACCGGCGTACTGCGACTCGTGCGCCAAGCCCAGACCGTCGACACCCTCGACGAGATGCATGCCGTTGCGGGTGATACGGCCTGCCCGGGGGAAGGCGGGAATGAACACGGTCGTTGCCGGGACGGGCGCATCGATATCGCGGAGGGCGCTGCGGATGGCCTCCGGTTCAGCCACGACGTGCCCGCGCAGGGTCGAATCGCTGCGGCTCACGAACCGGACCGTTTGCGATCCTGCCGCGCGCATCACGTCAGTGACGACTGACTTCGTCAGTGACGACTGACTTCGTCAGTGTGACCATCACCGGCTCGTCGAGGCTCCGCGAGTTAGTGAGTATGAAGAAGCCCCGTGGGGAGGTTTCGAAAGCCCACGCGAGATTCTCCCGAGTTGGCGCCGTGACCACCGGGATGCCCGCGACGGCCTGGGTGCCCGTGGGGTCGTCGTCCAGGATGACGACCGTCGGCCGCGTCACGAGGCGTCGGTCAGGCGGCCGGCGATGTCGAGGGCGTTGAACATCGAGGCGGTGTCAGCCTGCCCCGTGCCCACGATGTCGAACGCCGTGCCGTGTGCAGGGGTGGCGATCGCGATGCCGAGCCCTGCTTCCACCGTCACACCTCCCGCGAACCCCATCGCTTTGAGCGCCAGCTGGCCTTGGTCGTGGAACATCGTCACGATGCCCTGGTAGCCCCGTCGCTTCGCCGTCACAAAGAGGGTGTCCGCAGGGAATGGACCTTCGACGTTCAGGCCCTGTGCCGCGGCCGCTTTCACGGCGGGCGCGATGATGTCGATCTCCTCGGTGCCGAAGCTCCCGTTCTCACCGCCGTGCGGATTTAACGCGCAGACGGCGAGCTTTGGGTTCGTGAAGCCCGCAGCGCTCATCTGCTCGGAGAGCAGGCGGGTGACTGCGATGATTCGTTCTTCGGTGATCAGGTCCGCGACCGCGCGCAGCGGCACGTGTGAGGTCACCCGAGATGTCCACAACCCTGCGGAGGCGTTCAGTTCGGAGACCTCGCTCTCGGCCTGCATCTGACCCTCGAACCAACGCATTTCGTCGTACTCCTGCATGCCGGAGGCGTGGAGGGAGGCCTTGTTGAGCGGACCGAAGACGAGGGCATCGGCGTCCTGGGACTCGATCGCGTCGAGAGCAGCACGGAGTGCGGTCAGCGCCCAGCGGCCGGAGTCGCCATGCACCTCGCCGACGGGAGTCGACGGGAAGTCGGAGAGCGGACGGACCTCCACGCCATCGGCCGCCAGGAACTCGTCCATCGAATCGCGGAGGTCGGCTTGCTCGAAGCCGCGACGGAGTTCATCTTCCGCTGCAAAAACAATGAGGTTGTCACCCTCCCCGCTGGCTCGTCGTGCAATTGCGCGGGCGAGCAGCTCGGGGCCAACTCCCGCGGGGTCCCCGGCTGTGATTGCGATGCGCTTGCGCGCCAGAGGGGTGTCGATCGTCATTGATCCGCCTTTCGATATGTATTCCGCTTCGGAAAGCATATCAGTGTGTCTATCGAGGGACGGAGTTCGAGGCACCTCGAGTCGACGAGTTGCGTCCGCAGCCGAGGAGGCCCCCGCGGGGCCCCGCTCGCTTCGCGCCCCTTCATTGCACGGTGTCGATCCCGCGGCGCCCCGGGTCGTCACCGTGATTGCCAATGGCATTTTATGGTGACATAATACCGAAACGGCAGAGGTGCCTGGCACCCGATTCGCCCAACGGACCGATGAAGATTCGAGAGGCTCTGGTCAACGATGAAGTTGAAAACGAAAGGGATCGCGCTCATAGCGGCCGTCTTGGTGACGGTGCCCATTGCGCTGTTCGACGCGGGGCAGGGCGGCGGTACGGGCGGCCCGACAAGCAGCCTGAGTATCCTGGTACCTGGATCCGCTGGTGGCGGCTACGACTCGCTCGCACGTGAGTCGCAGCAGTCGCTCCGTGCAAATGGCATCTCCGGGAACGTGCAGGTCATCAACATCCCCGGCGCATCCGGAACGGTCGGCCTGCAGACGCTGATCGAGATGAACGACCGCGACGACACGATGCTCGTCGTCGGCTCCGCCATGGTCGGCGGAGTCGAGATCACCGGCAGCGACGTGGGGCTCGACGACGTCACCCCGATCATGGCAGTCACGACCGACTACCCCGTCATCGTGCTGCCCGAGAGCTCGCCGTACGGCGACGCCACCGAGTTCCTGTCGGCGTGGAAGGCCGACCCCGAAGGGCACCCGATCGGCGGCGGGGCGCTCGGCAACGCCGACCACCTCGCAGTGATCGCGCTCGCCGAAGCGTCGGGCATCGCCGCGGAAGACGTCAACTACATCGCCTACTCAGGCGGTGGTGAAGTCCTGGGCTCCCTGCTGTCCGGCACCGTCGCGGCCGGCGTCTCCGGCTACTCGGAGATCAGCGACCAGATCGAGACCAACCGGGTCCGGGGCATCGGCATCACGGCCCCAGAACGCATCGAGGGCATCGACCTGCCGACGTTCGCAGAAGCCGGCGTCGACGTCGTCATGCCGAACTGGCGAGGCTTCGTCGCCCCTCCGAACATCACCGATGAGGAACGAGACGCGCTCGTCACCATCGTCGAGGAGATGCTCCAGACCGAAGAGTGGAAAGCGGCCGTCGTGCGCAACGACTGGGAAGAGCGCGTCCTCGTCGGCGACGAGTTCGTCGCGTTCATCGAAGACCAGGTGGACATCACGCAGCAGCTGCTCGAAGGAGTCGAGAAATGACCACGATGTCGCACAGCACCCAGCACTCCACACCAGAGGGCAGCGGGGTCGGGGCCAAGTACGGGGAGCTCTCCGTCTCGATCATCCTCTTCGCGATGGGGGCCTTCATGGCTTACAACACGGCGACGATGGACGTCATCGGCGACTCGGAACCCGGGCCGCAGTTCTTCCCCTCGATCGTGGCGTTCCTGCTCTTCGTCAGCAGCATCGCGCTTGCCATCCGCGTCGTCAGAGCGGCCCGCCGTGCGGAAGTCGACGGCGAGGTTGATGAGGAAGCCGTGATCGGCATCGACTGGAAGACCCTCTCGATCGTCGTCGCCGCATTCGTCGCCTTCCTGCTCATCCTGCAACCGCTCGGCTGGCTGATCAGCGCCGCGGCACTGTTCTTCCTGGTCAGCTTCGCGCTCGGCACGAAAGAGCACCTCACGAACCTCGGCATCGCGGCGGTCTTCTCCGCCGCCGTGCAGATCGCCTTCTCAATCGGCCTCGGGTTGAACCTCCCGGCCGGCATCCTCGGAGGAATCTTCTGATGGAACAGCTCAACGACCTGATGGGCGGCTTCGCCGCCGCCCTCACCCCGATGAACCTCCTCTGGCTGTTCATCGGCGCCATCCTCGGCACCGCCGTCGGGGTGCTCCCCGGGCTCGGCTCAGCAATGGCCGTCGCGCTCCTGCTGCCGGTGACGTTCTCGCTCGACCCCACCGGGGCGCTCATCATGTTCGCGGGTGTCTACTACGGCGGACTCTTCGGCGACTCCATCGCGGGCATCCTGCTGAACACGCCGGGAAATGCCGCCGCCATCGCCGGGTCCTTCGAAGGGCACCGGATGGCGCTCGACGGAAGGGCCGCGAAAGCCCTCGCGACGTCCGCCCTCGGCGCCTTCTCCGGCGGCCTGATCGCGACAACGCTCGTCGTCTTCTTCTCGCCATACATCGTGCAGCTCGCATCGATGTTCGGGCCGGCCGAGTACTTCGCTCTCGCGCTGTTCGCGTTCGTCGCGATCTCCTGGGTCGTCGCGGAGTCGTTCATCAAGGGCATCGCGTCCCTCGCGATCGGGCTCTTCATCGCGCTCATCGGCATCGACGACGTGTCGGGCACCTCCCGCTTCACCGTGGGCATGCCGCACCTCTTCGACGGCATCTCGATCGTCGTCGTCACCGTGGGGCTGCTCGCCCTCGGCGAGGTCTTCTTCATCGCCTCCCGCATCCGCCGCCACCCATCCCGCGCCCGCATCATCGAGTCGGGGCGTCCGTGGCTGAACGGCAAGGAGATCAAGCAGGCGCTGCCCGCCTGGCTCCGCGGCACCGCGATCGGCGTCCCGTTCGGCGCGATCCCCGCCGGCGGCGCCGAGGTGCCGTCATTCCTCGCCTACACGATCGAGAAGCGTCTCGCGAAGCGACGCAACGACCCCGACTTCGGCGGCCGCGGCTCGATCCGCGGTGTCGCGGGGCCAGAAGCCGCGGGTAACGCGACCGCCGGCAGCGCGATGGGCGCGCTCCTCGCGATCGGTCTGCCCACGTCGGCGACCGCCGCGATCATGCTCGCTGCATTCCGTCAGTACGGGATGCAGCCAGGACCGCTCCTCTTCGACCGCAGCGCCGACATCGTGTGGGCGCTGCTCGCGAGCCTCTTCCTCGGGCTCATCGTGCTCCTCGCACTCAACCTGCCCTTCGCGCCGCTCTGGGCGAAGCTCCTGAAGGTGCCAGCGCCCTACCTGTACTCCGGTATCGGCGTGCTCGCGGTGCTCGGCGTCTACTCGATCAGCTCGTCCGTGCTGGACATCGCGCTGCTGATCGTGCTCGGCCTGCTTGGCTTCGTCATGCGCCGCTACGATCTCCCGCTCGCGCCCGTGCTGATCGGCGTGATCCTCGGACCGCTCGCGGAGACCGAGTTCCGGCGGTCGGTCAGCGTCGGCCAGGGTGACTTCTGGTTTTTCGTCAACAGCCCGCTCACGATCATCCTCTACAGCATCCTCGTGGCCGGGGCCGTGATCATCTCGATCATGGCGTTCCGCGGACGCCGGGCGAAGTCGGTCGAGGAGCAGCGGGTCGACGAGGCGGCGACGCCGGCAAAGGTCAACCAGGGTCGGTGACAGCCTCGGCTGCGGCTCCTCGGTCGGCGCAGGGTCTGTCAAGATGACAGGGCCCCTGACTGCCCGACCGAGGAGCCGCATGCCGAAGCAGGCGACCAACGGCGCGACGCCACTCGTCGCCCAGCTCACCAGCCAGATTCTCGCCTTCGTCCGGGAATCGAACGCCGAACCCGGCAGTCGGCTTGCGGAGCGGGCGCTCGCCGAGCGGTTCAACGTCTCCCGTTCGCCCGTCCGGCGGGCACTCCAGGAGCTCGTGGAGCAGCAGCTCATCGCCGTCGCCGACAGCGGAGGCTTCGTCGTCACCGAAGCCTCCTTCGACGCTCCGCCCCCCGAACGCGTCCCAGAATTCGACGAGCTCTACCTGCGCATCGCGCAGGAGCGGCTCGACGGCCTGCTCCCCGAGCGCGTCACCGAGAATGCCCTCATGCGCCGCTACGACGTGACCCGCGCGCAGCTCGCGCAGGTGCTCCGACGCATCTCCAACGAGGGTTGGATCCTTGATCTCCCGGGATACGGGTGGCAGTTCCAGGAGACCCTTACCTCGATCAAGTCGTACGCGGACAGCTACCGATTCCGTCAGCTGGTCGAGCCTGCCGCGATCCTCCAGCCCGGGTACGCCGTCGACGTCGATGCGCTCCGGGCGCGACGGGACGAGCAGCAGGCGCTCATCGACGGACGTATCCACGAGGTGACCGGAAGCGAGCTCTTCGAGCTCAACTCCGCCTTCCATGAAGTCGTCACCGCTGGCACGGGCAACGAGTTCTTCATGGAGAGCCTTTCCCGCATCAATCGCCTGCGCCGCCTCATCGAGTACCGGCAGGCGCTTGTGCCCGAGCGTGCGGCGGTCCGCTGCGCCGAGCACGTGCGGCTCGCCGACCTGCTGCTCGACGGGAATCTCGAGGAGGCATCCTCGTTCCTCGCGCAGCACCTGAGCACTGTCGGCGAGGAGAAGACGGGGTCTGCCTGACGGGCGCATCCGTCGGACAGAGCAGGCACGCACTCTCGAACGCAGAAAGGCTGGGCGGACCCTGGAGGGTTCCGCCCAGCCTTTTCTGGGCCTTCTTGCCTAGAAGGCGGTCAGCACCTGCCGGAAGTGCTCGGCCCTCGGCGGCGTCGACAGGTGCTCGATGATGAGCTCCCGCCACTTCGTGAAGGCCTCGGAGGATCGGAAGGATTCCGTGTGGTCTTCGACCGTCTCCCATCGCACGAGGAGCCGATAGTGCGTGCTGTCCTCGACCGAGCGCTCCAGCGTGAAGCTGCGCGCACCGACCGCCTGCTGGAAGAGCGGTGCTGCCGCGGCGACCGCCGCTTCCAAGGCGGCGCCGTCGGCGTCGGCCGCGAAGAGATCCACGACCTCGACCGCCGCCTCGCTCGCAGACCGGTCGGACGATGACCCGAGTCCCTCCCCGTCGATGCGGCCATGCTCGCCGCTCTCCAGGAGCGTGCGGGTCGCATCCACCGAGGCGTAGACCCAGAGGATGCGCATCGGCTCGCTCTCGGAGGCGTTCTCGAAGTGGTGGGGCACGTTCGCCGGCACCACCGTCGTGTCGAAGGTGTCGAGCAGCGTGCGCTCGCCGTCGATGTCCACGATGGCCGTGCCTTCGATGACGGCGACCGACTCGAGCACGTTGTGCACGTGGTGTCCGATGGCGGCGCCGGGGTCGAAGATCGTCGTCCCGCTCAGGAACGACGTCGCTCCACGCTCGTAGGTGACGAGCGGCACGGTCTTCGCGCCGCCCCCGCGGTTCTTGGATGGCAGCGCCGACGGTCGGAGCACGTGGCAGGTCTGGGAGGTCGCGCTCTGCGAATCGCTCACGCGCTGACCGGCCCGACCCAGATGGTCTTGATGTTCACGAACTCCCGGATGCCGTACCCGGACAGCTCGCGACCGTATCCGGAGCGTTTGATGCCCCCGAACGGGAGCCGAGCATCCGACGCCACCTGGCCGTTGATGAACACCGCGCCCGAGTCGACGCGGCGCGCAAGTGCACGGGCGCGATCGACGTCGGCGGAGAAGATTGTGGCGCCGAGCCCGTACTCGCTGGAGTTCGCAAGGCGCACGGCCTCGTCGGCGTCCACGACTCGCGTGACGCTTGCGACCGGCCCGAACGTCTCCTCCGTGAAGGCTGCCGCGTCGGTGCCCACGTGGTCGAGGATGGTCGGGGGATAGAAGAAGCCCTGACCGTCCGGCAGCTCCGCGCCGAGTCGCACGGTCGCGCCCGCCGCGATGGTGCGCTCGACCTGCTCGTGCAATGTGACGCGCAGATTGCCGCGCGCAAGCGGCCCGACCTGTGTTGCATCCTGCGATGGGTCTCCGACGACGAGCTCGCTGGCCTTCGCGACGAAGAGCTCCACGAACGCATCGGCGACTGCCTCGACGACGAGGAACCGCTTCGCGTTGACACAGCTCTGGCCTGCCGTGTTGAAGCGCGACTTGACGGCGACTGTGGCCGCCTGCTCGAGGTCTGCGTCTTCGAGCACGATGAACGGGTCAGAACCGCCCAGCTCGAGCACCTGCTTCTTGAGCACCGACCCCGCTTGGGCGGCGACGATCGCGCCGACCTCGGTCGAGCCGGTGAGGGTGACGGCCGCGATCCGGTCATCGGCGATGATCTTCGACACCTCGGACGAGTCGATGATGAGCGTGGAGAACAACCCCTTCGGGGCGCCAGCCTTCTCGACGATCTCCTGGATCAGGAGCGCCGATCCCGGCACGTTGTTGGCGTGCTTCAGGATCGCGCCGTTTCCTGCGACGAGCGCGGGCCCGGCGAAGCGGAAGAACTGCCAGAACGGGTAGTTCCACGGCATGATCGCGAGCACGACGCCGAGGGGATCGAACTCGACTCCGCTGAGCGTGGCGTTCGACTCGATCTCTTCGAAGGAGAGGAAGCGTTCGGCATTCGCGGCGTAGTAGTCGAGGGTGACCGCCGACTTCTCCACCTCGCCCCTCGCTTCCGTGATGGGCTTGCCCATCTCCTCGGTGATGAGGCTCGCGAACCGTTCCTTGCCGGCGCGGAGCTCCACGGCGATCGCCGTGAGCAGCGCGCTGCGCTCGGTGATGCTGGTCTCGCGCCACGCCCGCTGGGCGACGGCGGCGGCTTCCAGCGCCGCATCGACTTCGGCGGGGGTGTGGACGGGGTAGTCGGAGATCTGCTGGCCCGTAGTGGGATTGATGGAGGTAGGCATTCGAGGTTCCTTCCTGGTCAGACGGTGCGAGCGGGCGCGGGGAGCTGGGCGAGCACGTGGTCCGCGAACTGTCGGGTGTTGAGGGTGCCGCCGAGGTCTCCCGTGCGCGTCTCTGGGTTGTCGAGCACGCGTTCGATCGCGCCTTCGATGTCGGCGGCCGCGTCGATGAGGCGCTGGTCGCCGTCGCGTCGTCCGCGCCAATCCAGCAGCATCGCCGCGGAGAGGATGAGGGAGGTCGGGTTCGCGATCCCCTTGCCGGCGATGTCGGGTGCGGAACCGTGCTGGGCCTGTCCGACGCCGATGTCCGTGCCGGCGTTGAGCGAGCCGCCCAGGCCGAGGCTGCCCGAGAGTTCGGAGGCCTCGTCGGAGAGGATGTCGCCGAACATGTTGGTCGTCACGATCACGTCGAACGACTCCGGGCGACGGATGAGCAGTGCGGCCGCGGCGTCGACGATGAGCTCTTCCATCTCCACGTTCGGGAACTCTGCAGCCACCTTCCTGGCCTCGCGGAGGAAGAGCCCGTCCGAGAGCTTCACGACGTTGGCCTTGTGCACGACGGTGACCTTCTTGCGGCGCGCCTGCGCGAGCTCGAAGGCGACGCGCACGACGCGTTCGGAGGCCGCGGCCGTGATCTTGCGGATGCTGAACGCCGAGTCTGCGTCGGGCATGAACTCGCCGGAGCCGGCGTACATGTTGCGGTCGGAGTAGAACCCCTCGGTGTTCTCGCGCACGATGATCAGGTCCATGGGGGTGCGAAGAATGCTGAGGTCCTTGTGCGAGCGGCAGGGACGGATGTTCGCGAAGAGCTCGAACTTGGTGCGCAGCTCCGCAGAGGGGTTGAGCCCGCCGCTGGCCTTGTCGGGGTAGTCGAAGTGCTGGACGGGGCCGAGCACGACCCCGTCGACCTCCGGGATGCGGCGCATGACGGCCTCGGGCAAGGTGGTGCCCTGCGTCTCGAGCGATGCGAACCCGATCTCCGCCGTCTCGATCTCGAGTCCGAGACCGTGTGCCGCGTCGACGGCGTTCAGGACCTCGATCGTGGGCCCGGTGATTTCCGGGCCGATGCCGTCCCCGGGGAGTACAAGGATCTTCATTGCGCGCCTTTCTCTGGTGGGGGCACCGTCGCCCCGCGCAGCGGCCCAGAACAGTGAGGGCAACCGCAGTGGTATTTGCTAGCAACAAAATACCATCAACGGGAACGCGCGGCAACACCTGTCGCTCACGGGCCGCTTAGGTCGAAGGGCTCTTTGATCCGCCACTGCCGCCAGCGGAGGTCCCAGTTACGACGGCGGCCCCACCGAGCAGCACGGCTGAGGCGGTCATGCTGCCTGCCGCACCGAACGAGCCTGCGGTGAGGCCGATGGCCAGCGGCAGCGCCACCTGGACGAGCCTGTTCGAGGCGACGCGGAGACCCAGGGCAGAGCCTCGGAGCTTCTCTCCCGCGAGGTCGACGACCCAGGCGAGCGTGAGCGGTTGGGGCACGCCGAGGGCGACGCCGAGCAGGATCATCGCGATGACGGCCGCAGCAAAGCCCCCGACCGCCAGAAGGCCGAAGCCGGCCACGCCGAGCCACAGCGCAGCCGTCAGGACCGTGCGGCGCCCGAAGCGAGCGATCAGGCGTGCGATTCTGAGGCGGCTGGCGACCGTGACCGTTCCACGCAGGGCCAAGAGCCATCCAACCGTGACCAGGTCGACCTCTCGATCGATGGCCCACGCCGGCAGGAGGACGAACAGCAGGTCCACACTCGCGAGCACGATCCCGCCCACGACAAGTGCGCGCCAGATTCCCTCGGTGCGCAGGATGGAGAGAGCGGCCCTGTGCATGCGAGGGCGGGGTGCGCGGACCGCGGGCGTCTTCAGTCGATCGCGGGCGAGCAAGACCGTGCAGGGGGCGGCAGCGAGGACGAAGGCGGCGCAGAGGATCATTCCGTTCCCCCAGTCGGGCACATCGCCGATGATGGACCATGCTGTGGCAGCAGTCGGAACCAGCGCGGGACCGGTCACTTGCCCGACGGACATCGCGGAGGTCAGGTTGCCGAGCGCTCCGACCATGTTCGGTCCCGTTGCGCGCTCGACGACGTACCCCTGCTGTCCAATCATGCAGAGCAGCTGACCCAAGCCCAGCACGGCGTTTCCGATGACCAGTACCGCGAGCGATGGCGCGAACGCCGAGCCGACGCAGGCGACGACGCCGAGGCAGGTGCCGACCGCGAGGAGCCACCCGGCTCCGAACCGATCCATGATGTTCCCCGCGGGAATCGCGAACGGGATCGCTGGGGCAGCGAAGCTCGCCGCGACGAGGCCGAGCTCGAAGGGGCTCGCGGCGAAGTCCACGGCGGCGAACCCCACCATGAGGCGCGCCCCCGACCAGGCTGTGTGCAGAAGTATGGCCCGGACGACGACGAGCGACATGAGGTGACGGCTCACCGGGGATCACCTCACTGTTCGGGGGCGCAGCTCGGACTGAAGGCACTGAGCCGCCAACTGCCTACGCGCCTGCGTGGCGGTGGCGGACCCAGGTCACACTGCGTCCTGGGCTCAGTGGCCGCGGCGGCCTCAGACGGCGACGGCGCCGCGCATGAGCACGCGCGCGGTCCGCAGAAGCGAGACGCTCGCGAGTTCCGGCGCGCCAAACTCCTCGTCCGTCAGCGCTGCACGCGCGGCGACGACTCCCGACGGCGTGCCCATGCGAAGCGTTCCACCCTGGCTGGGGGTGGAGCAGGTGAGCTCCTGGACTATCGTGCCCTGGGTGAGGGCGGCCGCGGCGAGGCACATGGCCCCGGTTCCCGGGATGGCTTTGTGGGCGCGGCCCATCGAGATCATTCGAACGGTGATGTCGGCCTCGTCGAGGGGGACGCCGATGCCGTCCAGCGTGTCCGAGTTGGCAGACTCCGAGATGATGGCGACCTTCGGCACCACAAGTGGCGCGTCTTCCAGCGACTGAGCGAGCCCCATTGCGACCGCTGCGCTGCGCCTGAGCTTCTCCAGGAGCCCGGAAACCCCCACGTTCGCATCGAGGTCGTCTGGCAGCTCTGTGCCAGTGAGTCCGAGGTCGTCGGCGTGCACGATCACGAGAGGAACTGCCGCATCCATCAGCGAGACACGGACGTCGCGGCCATCTACGTCCAGCACCTCGACGGGACGTCCTGTTGGCAGTAGGGCACCGGTGCGGCTGCCTGCCGGGTCGGGGTAGACGAGTTCGATCGGGGCGCCGGGCTGGGTCACGCCCGGCAGCGAGAACGTTCCCTCGGTCATTGCCTGGCCGGCCTGCACCGCTGCGTTGACGACCACGACCTTCCCGGTGTTCGTGTTCAACAGACGAAACGAGCGGTCGCCGTCGTCCGCTGCGAGGATTCCTTCCAAGAGCGCGAAGGGCACGACGCCAGCCGAGAGGTTGCCGCAGTTCCCCGAGTAGTCGACGACGGGTGTGGCGACATCGACCTGGCCGAACGTGTACTCGAGGTCGATGTCCGGGTCGGTTGATGGTGCGACGACCATGACCTTCGACAGTGAGGATATTCCGCCGCCCATGCCATCGAGCTGGCGGCCGAACCGGTCGGGGGATCCCAGTGCGACGGTGAAGACGCGATCGCGCCCTGCTCGGTCGCGGGGCAGCTTCGCGTCGTTGAAGAAGAGTCCCTTGCTTGTGCCACCCCGAACGAACGCCGCGTCGATCCATGTTGCTGTCATAGTGCTGCCACCCAACTTTGGTACTAAGAGCGAATTCGTGCCAACTATAGATGGGGTGGTCGGAGATGGATACCCTTGACCGGCAGGACAAGTGGTGGTGACACCAGAAGGGGGTCGCAATGGAGCACCGCGAAGAAGCTGGGCCCGAGGGTAATCTCGCCGCACAGCTTGCGCCCCAGGTGCTCGCCGTCATCCGAGATGACGGGTTGTCCGTGGGGGACCGCATCACCGAGCGGGCTATGGCTGAGCGTCTCCGGGTGTCGCGGTCACCTGTTCGCAAGGCGTTCACGCAGCTCTGCGGGTCCGGGGCGCTTCGCAAGACCGAGACGGGGCGGTACGAGGTCGCTCCCTTGGCGCTTCAAGCCCCTGCCGAGTCTGCTGCATCTCCGCACTCGGTCGAGGCGGCCTATCTGCGCATCGCTGAGGACCGCCTTGATGAAGCGCTCCCAGAGCGAGTCACGGAAGCGCTGCTCATGCGTCGGTATGCGCTCACCCGCCCCCAGGTCGCCGAAGTTCTCCTGCGCATCACGGCCGAGGGGTGGATTGCGCCGCTCCCCGGTCGCGGCTGGGAGTTCCTCCCGGTCTTCACCACCATGCAGTCGTATGTCGACAGCTTCCGGTTCCGGCTCCTGGTCGAGCCGGATGCGATCATGGAGCCCACGTTCTCGGTCGACCGGGACCTCCTGCTTGCCCGCCGCGATGAGCAGGTTGGCCTGCGGAGCGGCGGGCTCGCGACCATCTCGGCACCGGAGCTCTTCGACCTCAACTCGAAGGTGCACGAGGCGGTCGCCAGGTGCAGCAACAATGCGCTCATCATCGACAGCGTCGTCCGAGTGAACAAGCTGCGCCGACTCGTCGAGTACCGGCAGGCCGTCAATCGTGAGCGGGCGTTCGAGCTCTGCGGTGAGCACATCGAGCTCATCGATCTTCTGCTCATGGGCGAGCAGGAAGCTGCGCAGACGTACCTCCGACAGCACCTGACGACGGTGCGGCGGGCGAAGACCCGCGACAGCGATCGCCTGCTCGATCGCGGCCGCACTCTCTCCTGAAGGGGGGGGGGTCGGCACTCGCGCCCAATCGGGCGACGTGGGAGCTCAATGCGCTCGTGTCTCGGTTTTCGGCGTTGCGCGATTCGGTGACCTCAGCGTAGAGTTCTCATCGCCTCGCAAGTTGGTATCAAAGCAATGGTTAGTACCAAAGTTCCGAGGTTCGAACCACCAATGACGATGGGATGAGACGTGGAACTGGACTTCGTACAATTGGGCACTGCTCCCTTGTTGCTGATCTGTGCGGGAGCGGTGGCAGTCCTCCTGCTCCTGATCCTTGTGGGCAAGATGCACGCGCTGCTCGCCCTGGTGATCGTGAGCGTCGGCACGGCCATCGCGACCAGGATCCCCGTCGGCGACATCATGGATGTCATCCTCGGCGGCTTCGGTGAGACGCTGGGTGAGATCGCGCTGCTCATCGCCTTCGGCGTCATGTTCGCTCGAATGATCGAGGCGAGCGGTGGCACGCAGAAGCTCTCCGACGCTCTCATCGCCAGGCTCGGAGAGAAGCGGGCCCCGCTCGCGCTTGGCATCGCCTGCCTCTTCTTCGGGTTCCCGATCTTCTTCGATGCGGCCTTCATGGTGATGCTGCCCATCTTCTTCGCGGTCGCACGACGCCTCGGTGGCAGCATGCTCCTTTATGTCCTGCCCCCAGCCGCGGCCCTCTCGGTCATGCATGTCCTCATGCCGCCGCACCCCGGGGTCGTCGCGGCCGGTGTGCTGCTCGGTGCTGACATCGGTCTCGTCACGCTCCTCGGTCTGGTCATCGCGATCCCCACCTGGTACCTCAGTGGGTATCTCTACGGCAGCTGGATCGGCAAGCGCCTCGTTCTGCCCATCCCGGACTTCATCGCTGGCGGCCCGCAGGTCGACCTTCCCGCGCAAGGCTCCGATGAGGACCCCAGGGGAGGCGGAACGCTCTCGAGCACCGCGACCGGCACTGTGCAGACGCAGCTCGTGACTCGCGTCAAGACCGGACCGAGCATCCCCGCCCTGATCGGGCTCCTGCTCCTGCCGCTTGTCCTCATCCTCGCCAACACGCTCAGCACCACCCTGGTCCGCACCGGCGCGCTCGACGGCGACGCGACCTGGGTGCAGGCGATGCAGCTCATCGGCTCCATCCCGATTGCACTGCTCCTGACCGTCCTCGCGTCCTGCTACGTTCTCGGAACCCGTCTGGGCCGCACGCGAGTCCTCATCGAGGACATGCTCGACAAGGCGCTCAAGCCGATCTCCTCCGTGCTGCTCGTCACGGGCGCCGGCGGCATGTTCGGTGCGGTCATCCTGGCCAGTGGTATCGGTGAGGCACTCGCGGAGTCGCTGCAGAACACCGGGCTTCCACTTGTCGTCGCTGTGTTCTTCATCACCGCCATCATGCGCATCGCCCTCGGCGGCACCACCATCGCCATCACGACCGCGGCCGGTATCCTCGGCGCCTCCATCGCGACAGCGGGGCTCAACCCGATCCAGTCTGCAGCGCTGGTGCTCGTCATGGCCGGTGGTTCGGCTGTCCTGCCGCTGGTGAATGACGCCAGCTTCTGGCTTATCGGCAGGATGCTCGGCATGACCGTGCCGCAGACCCTCGCGACGTGGACCGTGCTCAAGACGCTCCTCGGCACCATTGCCGCGATCCTCGCGTCCATCGTCTTCGCGCTCGCCTCGTGACCGCCTATGCAGAGCCGGGGCCGCTCCCCTTCTCTCAAGTGCGGTTCGACCAGGCGCTGTCCGGCACCTGCGACCTCGCCGATCTCTACGGTGACGACGTCCGCTCGTGCGACGCCCCTATGCGCGACTTCGGTGGACGCGCCAGGTTCCGCGGTCCGATACGCACCGTGCGCTGCTACGAAGACAACTCATCCGTACGGGCCGCGCTCTCGAACAGAAGTGACGGTGAAGTGCTCGTGGTCGACGGTGCCGGCTCGCTCCATGTCGCCCTGCTCGGCGACATGATCGCGGAGCTCGCACTGTCGAACGGGTGGAGCGGGGTGATCGTCAACGGATGCGTGCGTGACGTTCGCCAGCTCGCGGCCCTCGACCTCGGCGTTAAAGCAATCGGGTCGAATCCGCGCAAGAGCCGGAAGGAAGGCGTGGGCGTCGTCGACGTCACGCTGAACTTCGGGGGAGTGGTGTTCAAGCCGGGCGAGCACGTCTACGCAGACGAGGACGGGATCGTTGTCACCGCGAACAGGGAGTAGTAGGTTCCAGGCGGTTGGGGTTGGTTGGGGTTGTTCCGCGGCGTCTGGGTGGGGGATCGACGCCTTGGGGCGGTACTGCTGGGTGGCAGGCCTATGAGTGGTGCTGCTCGCGCCAGGCAGGGGCGGCGATGCCGGTCAGAACGCTGAGCACCGTGCGCTCGGCGAGCTTCGCGTCAATCGGCTGGTGGCCGAAGAACGCTCGGTAGTAGAGCGGGGCCGCCAGTAGGTCGAGGGTGAGCTCCATATCGAGGTCTGCTCTCAGGTCTCCTCGCTCGATGGCGTGCTCCAGGACTGTCCTGGTGGTGGCACGGCGAGCCTCGAAGTACTCGCGGAGGAACAGCTCGCGGAGCTCTGGGTCTGCCTCGAGGTCGGCGAGGAGCCCGGGGAGCGCACGAGTGATGGGGGAGTTGCCGAACCCGTCGGCGATGTTCGAGATGCCGCTGACGAGGTCGCAGTGCACGCAGCCGGTATCCGGGGTCGGCGTCGTTCCGAGCACCGAGATGAGCGTGTGCACGACGATGCCCGGCAGGCTCTTCCAGCGCCGCCGAAGCGCCGGCTTGCTCGTGCCGGCTGCGGCCGCGACGTTCTCCATGGTGAGTGCGCGGTACTGACCGGTGTCGAGCAGACTGATGACCGCCTCGGTCGCACGGGCGTCGATCGTCGTGTCGCGGGGACGCCCATGCGGCGTCGATCGGGCCCGGGGTTCGGCGTGCGGCTCTGGTTGCGGCATGACCTCACCGTACCCTACATTCATTA
This sequence comes from Pseudoclavibacter sp. JAI123, assembly GCF_013409665.1. Taxonomy (NCBI): domain Bacteria; kingdom Bacillati; phylum Actinomycetota; class Actinomycetes; order Micrococcales; family Microbacteriaceae; genus Pseudoclavibacter; species Pseudoclavibacter sp. JAI123. Next base: position 121,961 of record NZ_JACCCM010000003.1, read on the forward strand.
CGTTCCGGAGTGGAATGTAATGAAGAGGAGTCGGCATGCAACACGAAGGATCGGGCTCGACGGCACGAGCAGGAGTGCGCGCGGAAGGCGAAGCCGGAGGCGTCTTCTCGCCCCGGCTGCGGGGGTTCACGATCGGGATACTCGTGAGCGTCGGCGCGGTCGCGTTCGAGTCCCTCGGGGTCGCGACCGTCCTCCCGGCCGTCGCCGAAGAGCTGGGTGGCCTGAGCGGGTACGGCTGGGGACTCTCAGCGCTCATGCTCGCGAGCATCGTCGGCACCGTCGTCGCCGGGAGGGACATCGATCAAAGAGGCCCGGCGCGGTCGGTCGTGGCCGGCAGCCTGGTCTTCGCACTCGGCTGTCTGCTCGCTGGCCTCGCCCCCGGGTGGGGCATGTTCGTAGCCGCCCGAGCGCTTCAGGGGTTCGGGGTCGGCGCCATCATGGCCTACGCGTACAGCCTGGTCGGACTCGCGTATCCGCCCCGGCTCCAGGCCGTCATGTTCGCGTTCCTGTCGTCGGCGTGGACGATCCCCTCGCTTCTCGGGCCCGTCTTCGCGGGCGTGCTCACGGCGGTGCTCGACTGGAGGGTCGTGTTCTGGACGATCGCGCCGATCACGCTCCTCCTGCTTCCCCTCGTCCTGCCGGGTGCGCGTCGAGTTTCTGCGCGTCCGAGAGAAAAGGGCGGAACGTTGTTCTCCGCGCCCGTCTGGTTCTCCGTCCTCCTTGCGGCCGGGACAGGAGCTGCGCTCTTCGGCCTCGAGGTCGACGCGCTCCCGCTGATGCTCGCGCTCATCGTCGTGGGGGCCGTGGGCGCCGGGGTGGGCTTGCACCGCACCCTTCCCAAGGGCTCCTTCCGCGCGCGCCGTGGCGCGCCAGCCGGAGTCGTCGTGCGGTTCATCCTGTGCGGCGTGTACTTCGGGTCCGAGGCGTTCCTGCCGCTCGGCCTCACGCGCATCCACGGCCTCGATGTCACGATCGCAGGCCTCGGGCTGGCCGCAGGCGCGCTCGCCTGGACCGTCGGTTCGTTTGTGCAGGCGCGGATCGACGCCGCCCGACCTGGGCGACGCTCGCGCTCGACAAGGCTCGGGATGCTCGTGCTGCTCGGCGGCCAGCTGCTCATGGGGGCGGCCGTCGCGCTCCCCGCGGTCTGGCCCGGGTGGGCGGTCATCGGCTGGGCCATCGCGGGCGTCGGGATGGGCATCGCCTTCAACGCGTCGACGGCGGCGACCATGTCGGCCACGCCGACCTCGGCCGCGGGGAGCATCAGCGCGAGCCTGCAGCTCGCGCAGACCCTCGCGACGGCCGTCATCGCCGGCCTCGGCGGGGCAGTGGTCGCGCGGCTCGGCGCCACGACGCCCGCGTTCCTCGCGGTGTTCGGGGCCACCGCCGCGCTCGCCCTGCTGAGTGTGTGGATCGCTGGTCGTCTCGCGGAGCGGGCGGACGAGGCGAAGCCGGAGATGGAGTAGCGACAGGCGACGGTGTCGAGCCCCGCGCGAGATCGGCCCGCGTGGCCTCCCTACCGCCGCCGGAAGTCGCCAGCGACGGGGCAGTCGAACGGGTCGCGAGCCTGCAGCCCGACTCGGTTGAGGTACTCGATCACGATGCGGTACGACTCCAGCAGCGAGGTCTCGGTGTACGGCACGTCCTGCGCTTCGCAGTAGTCGCGGATTATCTCGCGGGCGCGCGCAAGGTGCGGTCTGGGCATGCTCGGGAAGAGATGGTGCTCGATCTGGTAGTTGAGCCCGCCCATGAGCGCGCTGGCCCACCAGCCGCCTCGGATGTTGCGCGAGGTGAGCACCTGCCTGCTGAAGAAGTCGAGCTTCACGTCGGCGGGGATGAGCGGCATGCCCTTGTGGTTGGGGGCGAACGACGCCCCCATGTAGACGCCGAAGACCGCCATCTGCACCGCGATGAACGCGACCGCCAAACCGAGCGGGAGCATCCAGAAGATCGCGCCGAGGTAGATCGCGAAACGGACCGCGATCATCGTCAACTCCACCCACCGGCCGGTGATCTTCTCGCGCGCGAACAGCGACCTGATCGACCGATAGTGGAGGTTGTACCCCTCGAACGTCAGCAGCGGGAAGAACAGGTACCCCTGCTTGCGAGTGATCATCGCCAGCAGGCCACGCTGCTCGCGAGCCGACTCCTCCGTGAACGAGATCGTGTCGAAGTCGATGTCCGGGTCCTTCCCCTTCTTGTTGGGGTTGGCGTGGTGACGCGTGTGCTTCGTCATCCACCAGCTGTAGCTCATGCCGACGATGCCGGCGGCGAGGAACCGGCCGAGACGGTCGTTCGCCCTGCCCGAGGTGAGGACCTGACGGTGGGATGCTTCGTGCGCGAGGAACGCGAACTGGGTGAAGATGACCCCGAGCGCCGCCGCGATGAACAGCTGGAACCAGCTGTCACCGAGCAGAAGGAACCCGGCGATCGCGGCAGCGAGGGCGACGAGGAGACCCGCGGCGAGTGCACCGTAGAACCCGAGCGTGCGATCGAGGAGCCCCTGCTGGCGGATCGCCTTCGACACGGTGCTATAGCTCTGCGTGACCCGAGGAGGCTTGTCTCCCTTGCTCGTCCGGCGGACCGCGCCGTAGCTGCTCGGGGTGAGTTTCGATTCGGGCGACTGCACGGCCGGCTCCTTGCTCGGTCGGCACGAGGCGTCAGGCGACCCCGTGGCAGGGCTTGCAATTCCGAGCAAGGATCTTAGTTGAACGGCGGTGGCGGAGCTAAACGGGGCGGGCTCGGCCGGTGACGGCCTGGGCCTCCGGCGAGAGCGCTCGGGCCGCGGTTCGAGGCGCGCCCTACGGCAGGGGGCAGGGGCTTCGTGTGCCGGAGCTCGACGAGCGCGCGTGCGCCGCCCTCATCCGCGACCTTGCTGGCGCCGTCCGCGAGCCAACCCTGACGCTCGTAGAAGCCGATCGCGCGCTGCTTGCCCGACAGGACCCACGCGTAGGCATCCGTGTGCCCGGCCGCGCGGAGTTCCGTCTCGGCGTGACCGATGAGCGATGCGCCGACCCCCGTCGACCAATGGTCCGGATGCACGTACAAGCCGCCGAGCTCACCGCGGTGACCCTCACCGGCGTCTCTCCCGGGTCCGAACGCGACCCAGCCGACGATGCGCTCACCTTCCTCGGCAACGAGCAGTCGGTGCGGCTGCGCGGCGCCGAGGTCCGTGGTCTCCCCGCGCGACGATGCGGCGATCCAGCGCTTCCAGCCTTCTGAGCGTTGCTCGACGCTCAGGCCAGCCAGCACCTCCGCGGGGATGAGGCCCGCGTACGCGGCCCGCCACGAGTCGACATGCACGACCGCGACACTGCGCGCATCCGCTTCGGTCGCCCATCGCAAGGTGCTGCCTGTCATGCGGGCAGGCTATCGCGCGGTCGACACCAGGTCCTGGCCGGGCAGCGCCCACCGGCGGCGGAGGTAGTCGGCGACGAAGATGTTGCCGAGGAACGGCAGCACGCTGAAGATGATGACGCCGGCGAGCCACGCGTCTGTCCCTCGGAACGCGAAAAGCCCGATCGTCGAGACGACGATGACGGCCACGGACGCGAGGATGCCGTTCCTGCGCACGCGCGACGACCAGTGCTGGCTCGCGCCGACCATGATGAGGCCGGCCACCCAGCCGAGGACCGGCACCAGGTACCAGCCGACAATGAGGGCGACGGACGTGATGATCGGGTACGCGCGGCTCGGCCCGGTGTCTTCGAGCGACGCCGTCTCCGCCATGGCGTCGGCGGCGATCGTGCCTGGCGCCCCGAGCTCCCGGATGCGAACTCGGGTCTCGTGGACGTCGAGTCCGCGGAGCGTGTCCGCGATGTCGTTGAGCACTTCGTCCCTGACCTGGGGTGCCCCGTCGCGGAGCGCGGTCTGGAGTTCCTTCAGATAGCTGCCTGCGACTTCGTTCTGCGATTCGAAGGGCTTCATTGGTCTCCTGCTTCCGTCTGATCGCGCGAGCCGATGCTGTCGGTCGTGGTCGTGGTCGTGGTCGTGCGTGGTTGGGTGACTTCCTCCACGGCGGAGGCGAACGGTGCCCACTGGGATCGGAACTGCTCCAGCTCGGCATGCCCTTGGCTGGTGAGCGCGTAGTACTTCCGTGGGCGCGCCGAGTCGGAGTCGTCGGCGTGCGCGGCGATCAGCCCACGCTCCCGCAGGCGAGTCATCAACGGGTAGAGCGTTCCGATGCTGCCGATGAGCCCGAGGGAGACCAGTCGTTCTGAGATCAGCCACCCGTACATGGGCCCCTGTTGGAGGAGCCCGAGGGCGCAGTACTCGACGACACCCTTGCGAAGTTGCGCACCGACTGAGGTTGTCATGCATTGCACTTTACTTTGCAATGCAAGGTATTGCAATGCATGGTGTGTGGCGCGAGCCGGGGTCAGCGCAGTTCGCGCGCTCGGTAGAACCGCACAGCGAGGCCCGTGCCGACGGTGATGCCGATGACGCCGATGGCGGCACACGCGGCGACGACACCCTCGAGGGGCAGTGCGGAGAACGTCTGGTCGCCGAGGATGCCGGCGGCCTGGCCCACCCACGCTCCACCCGCGATGACGATCACCGGCGCGTAGACCATGAAGCGTCCGCGGGTGTAGCCGACGCGGAAGAGCACGGGGAGCTGCACGCCGACCGCCAGGCCGACGATCGCGAACGCCGCCGCGTAGCTCACGATGAGGAGCTCTGGCGCGAGCTCGCGGTTGCGCACCAACGCCATGACGAAGGTCACGACGGTCGCGACGGCGACGGCGGCGAGGCCGTACAGGAGCACTGCGACCGCGCGGCCGACGACGACTGAGCTCCGCGAGATCGGGAGCACTCCGTAGAGCGTGTCGAGTCGATCGCGTTCATCGCCCAGGAATGGGGCGGACAGGATGAGTGAGGTGACGAGCGCGGATGCGGCGATCGCCATTCCCGGTACCGGGAGCACGATGCCGACGAGGGCGATGAACGCGAGCAGCAGGAGTGTCTGCTTCTTGACGGCCCATGACATCAGGTCGAAGCGAGTGAATGCGAGCGTCATGCTGTTGCCTCCTCGTGCGCGGCGTTCAGGTGGATGATGATGTCGTCGATGGTCGCCTCGTCGATCACGACCTCAGGTCCGTACAGCGGGGAGTCGTCCACGCGGATGAGCGCGGACCATCCCTGGCCGGTGTGCTGGGGGCCGAGGGCGCTCGCGGGTACCGTTCCCGTGCCGCGCGCGATGGCGAAGCTCTCCTTGACGTCGGGGAGCGGGCCGCGGTGCGCGATGCGCCCGCCCACGAGCACGATGAGGTCGTCGGCGAGCTCGTCGAGGTCGGTCGTGATGTGCGTCGAGAACAGCACCGCGTGCTGCGGGTCGACCATGAACTCGCGGATCACGTCGGTGATCTCTCGGCGTGATGCCGGGTCGAGGCCGCTCGAGGGCTCGTCGAGGATGAGGAGTTCGGGTCGCTGGGCCAGCGCGCACGAGAGTGCGAGCTTCACGCCCTGGCCTCGCGAGAGCTCACCGACTCGTCGCTTCTGCGGGATGCTGAACTGCTCGAGCAGCTGCGCGAAGCGGGTGTGGTCCCACCTCGGGTAGAACGGCGCGAGCCTGCGGCCGAGCGAGGTAACGCGCCAGTCTTCGGCAGCCGTCGGTCGGTCCAGCACGATGCCCGTCTTCGCGAGGGCTGCGCTCGCGCCGGCGGGGCCGCCAAGCACCTCGATGTGTCCCGCATCGGGGGTGATCAGGCCCAGCAGGGAGCGGATGATCGTGGTTTTTCCGGCGCCGTTCGGGCCGACGAGTCCGACCACCGAGCCGCGTGGGATGGTGAATGAGATGTCCTCGACCGTGAAGTCGGGGCGGGTGATGCGCAGGTCCGTGATCTGCGCTGCGTCGTCAGTCATTGTTCCTCCAAGCCTCATCGAGGCGTCGGTGCATGTCGTCGATGTCGAGGTGGGCGCTTCGGGCCGCGATGAGCAGCTCCTGCAGTGCGGCGGCCACTCGCTGCTCCAGGGCTCCGGAGGCGATCGTGGGGTCGACCTCCAGCACGACGAATCCGCGGCCGTGCTCGTTGCGGACCAGGCCCTCGTGGACGAGGTCGTTGTAGGCGCGTGTCACCGTGATGACACTCACTCGGAGATCTGCAGCAAGCTGGCGCAATGACGGCAACGTCTCGCCTGCCGCCACGTCTCCGGACAGGATCGCCGACCGTACCTGCGTCTTGATCTGTTCGTAGATGGGCGCCGAGGCGCTTGTTGAGATCAGTACTTTCCGCATGCGAACTCCACTGTACATAAACACCATAACACCAGAACAGTTCTCATTCTAGACCCGTCGCCTACGGCACGATGGTCCGTCACCTCGAGCTCGGACTTGCAGCTTCCGTAGCGTCATGTGGTGCAGTGGATGCACTCCCGCCCGCCCAGAGGAAGGCCGCACATGTTCTCGTCGTTCATCCCGCCGCGCCAGGTCACGATCGGCGGCGCCGCCGAGTTCGTCGGCACCACGCCGCGCGCGATTCGCCACTACCACCAGATCGGCCTGCTCCCGGAGCCCGAGCGGGGGAGCGACGACCGCCGCCGCTACGGCTACGACGAGATGATTCAACTGCTGTGGATCCGCCGGATGGCTGAGGCCGGCATCGCCCTCGATGACATCCGGGACGCCTTCGCGGGCGCGGGCGCGGCCGACTCCGCCGACGCCGACGCCGACGCCGACGGCGACGGCGGCGGCGGCGGCGACGGCGATGACGTCGCGCGCATCCTGGAGCGGCTGGAGGAGTCCCTCGTCGTCCGGCAGGCCGATCTCGAGCGGCAGCGGATGGCCGTGCAGCGCATGCGCGCGCAGGGCAGCAGGTTGGGGCTGCTCTCCGATGTCGTGAGCGACCGCTTCGCTGACCTACCGGACGGGGCTCTGCGGCAGGACGACCTGGACGCCTTGCTCGTGACCGAGCGGATCTTCGGCGAGCTCGGCGCATCCGTCCAGGCGTCGCGATTCATCGCCCTCGCCACCCACCCGGATCTGCGGGAATCGTCCGACCGGGTCGACGCCGCCGAAGAGGCGCTCGACGACACGGTCGCCGTCGACGACCCCCGCGTGGCAGAGGTGGCCGCCGAACGGGCCGCTTTCGAGGCCAAGCTCAACGGGGTCATCGAGAGTTCCGGCCTGGCGCAGGCCGACAACGACAGGTTCGACGCCTGGGAGGAGTTGCATCCAGCTCCCGTCGCCGTCGCCGTCGCCGACGCCGACGCCGACGCCACGGCCGAGGTCGGTGCGACGCGCGGGTCGACGAGTCTCGTCGAGGCCGTGCAGATGATGCCGTACGACTTCTCGCCTGCGCGCTGGCGGAGCATGGAGCTCGCGCAGGAACTCGCTCTCGAGCTGTACTGATCCGCCGCGACTCCAGCGCTGTCGCCCGCTTCAGTGGCTCTCGCACGACTGTCTTGCCCCCCGCGATATCTGGTGCGGAGCGGGACAGCGTCCTACGATGCAGGGAGATCGTTTCGAGGAAGAGGCCATCGATGGCGCAGCACACGCTCGAGCTCCCGGATGTCGACCTTGTCTACGACGTCCACGGGCCGCTGCCGACGGCGGACGGCCGCCCGCCGCTCGTCATGATCGGCCAGCCGATGGACGCGAGCGGGTTCCAGGCGCAGGTGCCGCTGTTCGACGATCGCACGGTCGTGACGTACGACCCGCGCGGGCTCGGCCGCAGCATCCGCAAAGACGGTCTGGTCGAGAATGACCCGCACACGCAGGCGCAAGATCTGCACGCTCTCATCGGGGCGCTCGGGACCGGCCCCGTGGACATGCTCGCGAGCAGCGGAGGCGCGGTGAGTGCCCTCGAGCTGGTCGCCGCGTTCCCGCACGACGTCGCGACCCTGGTCGCGCACGAGCCCCCGAGCGACTGCGTGCTCGCGGATGCGGAGGCCGTGCACCGCGCGCGGATCGCGTACACGCGCACCTACGACGAGCGGGGATGGGGCGCCGGCATGGCCGGGTTCGTCGCCCTGACCTCCTGGGAGGGAGAGATCACCGAGGAGTACCTCGCGCGCCCAGCCCCTGACCCTGCCGCGTTCGGCATGCCGAGCGAGGACGACGGCGAGCGGGGCGACCCCCTGCTCTCCGACCGCTCCTGGGCCGTGCCCCTCTACGAGCCCGACTTCGAGGCGCTCCGCGCATCCCCGACCCGCATCGTCATCGCCGTCGGCAAAGAGTCGCTCAAGGTGTACACGGGCCGCACCGCGATCGGGGTCGCGGAGCGACTCGGACAGGAAGCGACGGTCTTCCCCAGTCACCACGGTGGGTTCATGGGTGGCGAATTCGGATACGCGGGCCAGCCGGAAGCGTTCGCAGCCAAGCTGCGGGAAGTGCTCGACTCAGCTAGCTAGCTGCCTCGATGAGGCCGAGGCGCACGAACGCTGCGTGCAGGCCGTCGTCACCGACGGACGAGGTGACGAAGTCCGCGGCTTCCTTGGCAGCGGGCGTCGCGTTCCCCATTGCCACGCCGACACCGCAGGCGAGCAGCATCTCGAGGTCGTTGCCACTGTCGCCGACGGCGATCGCATCCTCGATGCCGAGGCCGACTGAGGGCAGCAGCGCCTCGATGGCCGCAGCCTTGTGCACCCCGAGCATGGAGATCTCGCCGCCGCCCGTGCCGAGGCCGGGCATGGTGCCGCCGACGATCGCGTACTCGGTGCCGAGTCGAGCCTGAACCCGGTCGAACGTCGTCAGGTCGTCGCTGCTGAACGCGACCTTCGCGGTCCGGTCGAGCTCCAGTGGGCCGGAGTCGATGACGTGATGCCTGAGCCCCGACTCCTCCAGATCCGTGAGCCCGAACTGGGTCAGGATGCGCCGCATCCGCGACCGGTGCCCGACCGTGGTGTGCATGGCGTGCCGACCCTGCAGGCTGTAGTCGACGCCGAGCTCGTCGAGGGCGCGCGTGAGGGCGGTCGCCTCCGCCTCGCTGAGATGCTTGTCGACGATCCACGACCCCTCGTAGAGGACGTACGCGCCGGCGCCCGCCACCATGCCGTCGAAGCCGACCGCCTCGACCCGCGGGTCGATCTCCAGCGGGCTGCGCCCCGTCGCGAGGAACACGAGATGCCCGTTGGCCTGCGCCTCCTTGATGGCGGCGTGCGCCGACTCCGGCACCTCGCCGAGGTCCGTCGTCAGGGTGCCGTCGATGTCGAGGAACACCGCCCGCCGTGAGGTCGTCCTGGGTGCATGCACCACCGAAATCTACCCGCGCGCGGCGAGCTCTGCGCCGAACATCGCCGATGAAGGGAGGTTGTCCTTCGCGAGCGGCTGGCCGTCGGCGAGTGCCTGCGTCCAGTCGTGGGTGGTCGCGACAGCCGCGAAGTTCGACTGCAGCAGAGTCATGAGCGTGGTGTGCACCGTCTTGGCTGGGGCGAAGCCGGCGCTGTTCGCGATGTTGATGGCGCCGGTCGCATCCGAGAGCACCTCGACGACGATCCCGTGCGCCTCCGCTTCGACGGCCGAGGCGATGATGCAGTTGTTGGTCATGTAGCCGACGAGGGTGATCGTGTCGATGTCCTGCTCTCGCAGCCAGGGGAGCAGGTCCGTGTCGGCGAAGACCGAGCCGTACTGCTTGACGACGCTCTTCCACTCGGGCCGCCGACGCAGCTCCACCTCTGGGTGCAGGGCGAACTCGGGCGTCGTGGGGTTGAAGACGGGCGCCTGCTCACCGGCCGTGTGCTGGACCGCCACGACCGGGACTCCAGAATCGACCACCGCGTCGATGGCGGCGGCGATGTTGGGCAGGGACTCGGCCAGCGGTGGGAACTGGATCTCGAGGGGGCCCGAGAAGTACTGCTGCTGCACGTCGACGAGGACGAGGGCTCTGCGAGGGGAGGTCATGATCTTCTGCTCCAGACGTTGGTGACGGCACGCGCCGTGCCTCCATGTTCTGCCGCCGCGACTCGTGGTGCCACTGGCAGGAATGCACGCTTACGATGAGTTCACGCCAAGCAAAGGGGAACGCATGAAGATCGCGGTCTACGCCTTCGATGGGGCCTCGATGTTCCACCTCTCGGTGCCGCATCTGGTGTTCGACGAGGTCGCGCGCAGTGGGGCGGCGCCGTGGCAGACGTCCCTCTTCTCCGAGGATGCAGGCTCGGTGACGACGTCGGAGGGCTACACGCTCGGTGGCATCGAGGGGCTCGACAGTGCTCGCGACGCTGATCTCATCGTGGTGCCCTCCTGGATTCAGGATGGAGTCGCGCCGAGCCCCGCGCTCGCGGAGCTGCTCCAAGAACGTCACACGAGAGCGGTGCCGATCGTGGGCCTCTGCCTTGGCGCGAACGCGCTCGCGGATGCGGGCCTGCTGGCCGGGCGCAGCGCCGTGACGCACTGGAAGAGCACCGAGGAGCTCGCGCGGCGCCACCCGGAGATCTCGGTGGAGCTGTCCGCGCTGTACCTCGACCATGGGGACGTCATGACCTCGGCCGGCACCGCATCCGGTATCGACGCCTGCCTCCACATCGTGCGCACCCGGCTCGGGTCGGCGGTCGCGAACCGCGTCGCGCGCCACCTGGTCGTCGCGCCTCATCGCGAAGGTGGGCAGGCGCAGTACATCGAGCGGCCCGTGCCCGCCGACTCGAGTGGGGGAGCGATCGCGGTCGCCTGCGCGTTCGTGCTCGAGCACCTCACCGAGGAGCTCAGCGTGGCGCGCCTCGCGGAAGCGGCGCACCTCAGCGAGCGGTCCTTCGTGCGTGCCTTCCGCGAGGAGACGGGTTCGACGCCGGCCGCGTGGGTGCGTTCGCGGCGTCTCGACGAGGCGCGAACCCTCCTGGAGACCAGCGAGCTGTCCGTCGACCAGATCGCCGCGGCCTGCGGATTCGGGAGCCCCGTCACCCTGCGGCAGAACTTCGCGGCCGCATTCGGGAGCACCCCGTCGAGCTACCGGAGGCGGTTCGGTGAGACCCGCGCGGCGTCCTCTCCGACAAAAAAATCCAGCCCACACCGGCGGACCGGGCGGGCTGAACGATTGGGACCAACGTAGCGGGGGTCTGCGGGGACTTGCATGGATGCGGTTTGCGACCAGCTGCGTCGATAGGGTCGTTGCATGTGGGAGGCGTACACGGAGGACTTCGCGGACATCAAGAACGCTGAACTCGCGCTGCTCTCTTCGGCCGTTCGGGCGGACTCCGCCGAGACGTCCTCACTCCTCGCTGAAGACTTCGCAGAGATCGGGCGCTCGGGCCGTCGGTGGACCTACGCGGATTCGGTGGTGGCCCTCGCTGGCGAGGAGCGCCGCCCGGTCCCACGCACATCCGAGTGGCTCTTCAATCGTGTGAGCGCGGAGCTCGTGCTGGTGAACTACGTGATCCACGAGCCCGACCAGAACAGTCGGCACGCGTCGCTCTGGGACACACGAGGCCCAACCCTGCGATACCACCATGGGACGGTCGTTCCCCGCTAACCTCGGCGTCGATCGACTCAGCGAGCTGCTGAATCTCAGAGCCCGACGTGATCGTGCACTGGTTGCTCGAGAAAAACTCTGCACGGAACTTCGCATGCCACGTTAAGGAGGAGGCGCATCCGGACATGTTCACAGTGAAGGGCAACCACTGAGGAGGACCGACATGGACGACATCGACGGCTTGGTGCGCCGAGCTGCGCCGCCGGCGCTTGGATCTGACACCACGAACGCGGCAGAGGCGCGCGCCCTCGCGCAGGCTGTCGCGGCCGAGCGGCGGCCGGGACGCTCCCGGTTGCGCGCGGGTCTCGGAGTCGCATTCCTGAGCGTCGGGCTATTGGGCGTCGGGACGACGGCGGCGGTCGCCGGACCGGGCCTGCTGAGTTGGGTCGGGTGGGTCCCGGATGCCGCCGCGCAGCGCACGTTCGAGCTCGACGCGGGCAGTGATCTCGGTCTCTGCACGGTTGTCGCGCGCGTCGTCCCCGAGTACGGAGGCGGGCTGCCAGACGCCGAAGTGGATGAGCGCACCGAGACGGCGCGCGAGTTCCTGGCCGACTATGACTGGGGTCCGGTTGTCGCGTCGATCGCTCCAGAAGACGTCGAAGCCGCGCTTGTAGCGGAGCAGGACGAACGCCAAGCCTCGGAGGAGCGAATCGGAGCCGGGGGAGGAGAGTCGGCGGACGTCCCAGACGTGGACCGCGGCGTCGTCGCGAGCTCGCTCATGGGCGATGAGATGCTGCGCGTGTTCGAGGATGCCGGCTACCTCGATGGTGGAGTGTCGCTCGAGATGGCGGGTCAGTGCGAGGCCAGCACGCCCGGGAGTGGCGAGTGATCCGCAGGCGGGGGCGCGATAGCCGGGAGGCGACGCTCGAGGCGCTCCATGATGCGAACGCGGCTGATCTGCTCAGCTACTTCGGGAGGCGGGTGAGTGTCCCGGCCGACGCCGCTGATCTGCTGAGCGAGACGTTCGTCGTCGCGTGGCGACGCATCGACCGCATGCCCTCAGACCCCGAGCAGGCGCGGATGTGGCTCTTCGGGGTCGCGCGGCGACTCCTGGCGAACGCGGCCCGCGGGTCGGTCCGGCGCACGGATCTGAACCTGAGGCTGCGCCAGCAACTCGAGGCGCAACCCGAGGCCGCCGACCCTGCAGCGATCGAAGTGCGTGAGGCGCTCGACCGTCTGCCGGCCAATCAAGGTGAGCTCGTGCGCCTGATCCTCTGGGACGGATTCACGCTGCCGCAGGCCGCTGAGATCCTCGGAGTCAAGGAATCGACCGCCCGAGGTCGATATCAGCGCGCTCGCATCCGGCTCCGGGAGCTGCTGCGCCCGGACGAGCCTCAGGCCGATGCGCCCGGCTTGCGGAGGGCTCGGGCGGCTCGGACCTGAGCAGGGCGCGCGGTTCAGGTCAGAAACGGGTGCCCGTCGGGGCCTTCCAACGCCTGGAACTCCCGCGGTCCGGCCCGCAGCCTCGGGCACAGGCCTCCACTTGGCCGAATGCGACCTGGATGCTGAAGTGCCCTACGGGCTCGACCTGAGACCGAGACCTCCGAAACCGCATCGAGGGTGCGGCTGTGGGTCTGCACAGACCATGCTCCGCTCGCGGCCATCGACGTTTGGCTGGTCCAGCACGCACTCCCTGATGCTGCCTGGGGCACTGATTCGTCTGCGACATGGCGGGCTGCCCGTCGGCTTCACGAGTTCGACTGTCCTCCGGGGAGCCCGGCGAAGGTGCCACTGTTTGACGATCGCAGTGCGGCTGAAGGTAGCCGACGGGCGCCGCGCGATCGCTCGCGCGCGCAGTCGCTTGACCCTCACGCGACGTCAGGCTTTACGGTGGCGCCCATGACTCTCACGATCGTCGATACCGATGCCGCCCTCGAAGCCGTGCTGCGAGCGCCCGAAGCGCAGCGCGAAGCGAAGCTGCGGGACTTGCTCGCTCCGATGGCCGACCAGTTCCGCTACTTCCCGGGCGAGGTGGACCTCGTGCAGATGCACCTCCTGAGCTTCGGATGCGCGCTCGATCGGCACGTCGCCGAGACGCGATCGGCGCTGGCCCTCTTCCGGGAGCACGACGCGTGGCGGCGCATCGGGGAGGCGCTCAGCCGCGCGATCGAGGTGCAGGCGGCCGCGACCCCGAGCATCCTGATCCCGGACCTCACGGTGCTCCTCGTTCCCGGCGACGTCGGCGACGCCCACTTCATGGGCCCCCTTCGCGGCTTCAGCGGCAACGGCAGTGCGACCGGCTTCATCTGGCTCACCGTCTGGCCGACCGACGAGAACCTCGCGAGGCTGGAGGCGGCCGCCGTCCACGAGCTCAACCACAATCTGCGCTATGCGCCCGGCGGGGTGGTGTGGGATCCGAGCTCCGTGACGGTGGGGGAGCAGGTCGTCTCGGAGGGGCTCGCGGATGCGTTCGCTCGGCAGCTGTACGGTGAGCCCGGATACACGCCCATCGGCGTCCCGCACCTGCAGGACGAAGCGGTGCTGCGGAAGGTCGTGTCCGGCCTCGGGGTGCAAGGCATGCAGAGCTTCACCGCGTGGGTACACGGGGATGCGTCTGCCGAGCGGTTCGGCGTCGCACCGGTCGGGCTGCCGACGGGGGCGGGATACGCGGCGGGCAACCGACTCGTCGACTCGTATCTGCAGGCGAGTGGCCTGAGCGCCGCCGAAGCCCTGCACGTGGCCAGCGCCGACATCATCGGGGTCGGTGCTCTCAGCCTTGGTGTCGCCAGGGCGGAGGCCGATCTGTAGCCGGCGTCACTCCCACCGGGCGGCGTCCGGGTCGATGCCTGACCGCCGCGCGACTTCATCGATGGCGTCGCGCATCCACGCCGCCAAGCCCGCCTCCACGCCGTCATAGAACGCGCGGCGGTCTGGCTCGTTCGCGATCATGCGGCCCAGCACGACGTGCATCGACAGCGTGCAGTGGAAGAACTCGCCGAACACCTGTCGGTGGCGCTCCACGAGCTTCGCGGCCTCGGGACTGTGGGGTGCGACGCCGCCGCGCTTCGCCGCGCCCATCTCGGAGGCGACCCCGCGCACCGCATTCGTCACTTCCTGCCAATCCTGGGGTGTCCGGCGAGCCGAACGCTCCGCGTACTCCGCCCACTGGGCCGTGTCTCCCCAGCGTTCCTGCGCCTGGCGGGCCCAGTCCGGGTTCCAATCCGGGCCGAAGGCCACGGCCGACTCGGTGTCGTCGAGCAGTGGCCCGTTCTGGTCCGCCTCGACGAGGGCGTCGACCTCGCGGGCAAGCTGCTTGAGGTGCGTGATCTTCGTCACCAACTTCGATCGCCGAGCCTCGAGCTCCAGGCGTCGGTCGGCGCCGGTGCCATCGAGGAGAGCGGGAATCTCCGAGAGGGGGACCCCGAGGTCGCGGAACATGAGCACCCGGCGGAGCCGCGCGACGTCACGGTCGTCGTAGGTTCGGTAGCCACCCGGGGTGCGGCCGGAGGGATGCGCGAGGCCGACCTCCTCCCAATGGTGCAGGGTGCGCACGCTCACCCCGAGCTCCTTCGACACCGATCCGACCGTTCGCGCGTTCGCCTCCATCCACTCAGCCTCGCAGAAGCGGGCCCGACTCACTCGCTGGTGTGGCGTGTGTGTGAAGGCGTCGCGGATGTCGTCGCTCCCGCGCTCGGGCTCCGGAAGCAGGCCGATCTGGTGGTAGCGGAGGATCGCGCGTGGCGTCGTGCCGACGAAGGCGGCAGTCGACCCCGTGATCCTCTCGCGAGGGCCCGCTGGGGCGCGGGGAGTTCTGACCTGGTGGATGCGCGAGCGGTTGCGCATACTCGAAACGACCCAGCTGAAGGAGCCCCCGATGAAGAAGCTGCTCACCATTGTCGCGAGTCTTGCCCTTGCCGTCGGTGTCGGCGCCGGTGCCAATGTGGCCGCCGCCCCGTCTGCGGAAGCGGCGAGCGCATCCCAGTACGTGTGGGGTTCCAACCCGAGCTCGTGCACGCAGGCGGCGAAGTCGTACATCCGCAACTGGTCGTTCGGCTACCGGTCGGCGCTCTACACGCCGTGTAAATACGACGCTGCGCGGGGACAGTACTGGTCCAAGGTCACGCTCTACACCTGATGGCGGCCTCGGCCGTGGCGCAAGCTGCCACCCGTCGCGTGGAGTTCGGCCGTGCGGGGATCGGGGCCATGGCCGTTACCGCGATCGCCTCCGCAGTGGTCGTCGGCCTCGGCGCCGGGGTACTGCTCTTCGACCCTGCAGTGCCTCTGAAGTCGCTCGCGATCGGCGCCAGTCCGATACTCGTAATCGTGATGGTGGTCCTGATCCGGTTCTTTGGCCCGGGGCGCGCAACCGTCGACCTGACGCAGAGAATGCTGCACACGCGGCGCCGTACGGTGCCGTTTCGCGCCATCCGACGGATGGTCATGTTCAGCGTGCCTCGCGGCGGCGACTGGCTCGCGATGTTCGATGATTCCGGGCGAGCGATTGCTCGGTTCAGCGTGACCTGGAGTGTGCGGCGGGAGATGGGGGCAGCAGAGTGGCGGGCGCTGTACGAGCTGTTCTGGTACTCGTCGGCCCCGGGGCTCGAGCGGGCGAAGGATGCGCGGCGCACGCCCTCGAGCGAGGGAGTCAATCGCCAGGCCGCGCTGGCGCTCATCGCCGCCCACATCGCCTGGCTCGAGCAGGGCGGAGCGCCTGACGCGCGCCGGGCGCCGATGCACCGGTTCGTCCGCGGTCGGTGAAGCAGCGGCGCATCCCCTGCGAAACGCCCCGCCCTCGCTCAGCGTGCAGCGACCGATGCACTCGCGAACTTCGTGCGGCTACACCCCGAAGAGCTTGGACCAGAAGCCAGACTTCCGCTCGGTCCAGCCGTGCTGCGCGAGCACGTCCCGAGCTGGCCGTTCGATCTCGTCGCTATCGAACTTCCACCCGAAGGTGTGCCCGAGCTGGCCGTGGTCGGATGCGATCGGTGCCGCGCTGCTGTTGAAGCTCTTCGACCGGATCTTGCCTTGAAGGTCGTGTGGCTGAACCCGGCGGAGCCGGGGCCGATGCTCGCCGAGGAACTCTGCGTCTGATTCGTGATCGTGAAGGTGCCGTCTTCGTGCAACTCGATGAGCGCTTCGAAGGTGCGGTCAACGGCGCCGGCAGCGAAGACGCCGGCCCACTTGGCGTCGGCGTAGTTCCAGGTGCCCGTGAAGCCGGTCGGCGTCGCGTGGAACACGTAGGGCACGTTCGCGCCATTGAGCGCGAGGAGCGCGCCGGTCACCTGCTGGGGATGGGCATGCATGACGTTCCTTACGAGTTGAAAGTGCGGTGGTCAGAAGCTGCGCTGCGCACGGGGCCTTCGAGTGCATCCACTCGTCGACTCCGCACGATGCCCGCGATGGCGACCCCCACGGCCAGCAGCCAACCCGCGGCAGCGACCGCGCCGAGGCCAATCGTGACGACCGTGGTCGCGTCGGGGCCGATGCCGGTGAGCATCTGCAACGGCGAGAGGTACGGGCGAATGTCGCCGCTGTCCGGGGCGGTGAGCGCGATCGCGAACAGCGCCACCCAGCTGGCGGCAGTACCCCAGACGTACGCGCTGCGCACGCTGCGCCGACGCGTCGCTTCGCGGTCGAAGCGCGTCAGGATGGGCGGCACGAGCAGAAGTACCGCCGCGATCGGGCTGAAGACGATGCCGAAGAGTCCAAGCCAGCCGAGCTCGCCGGTGAACAGCACCCGCCCGAACACGGCGAAGAACGGCATGACCACCGCGAGGAACCACTGGAGCACAGCGACGACCCGACCCGACCGCGCGAAACCCATGCCACGACGCTAGTCGAAGCAGCTGCAGGGACTGCTGACACCCACGCAAGCGCGAAGGCCGGGTGCTCTGGTGCCCGAGTCGCGTTAGAAGCCGCTCCGCCAGTCGAGGATGATGTCGACCACCTCGTCGAGGTGAGACTCGAGGAGGAAGTGTCCGCCGTTGAGCAACTCGACGCGGGCCTGTGGGGCCTGGCGCTTGAACGCATCCGCACCGGCCGCACCGAAGATCTCGTCGTTGCGGCCCCAGACCGCGAGGATCGGCACCTCGGAGTCTCGGAACCACGCCTGCACCGCGGGGTAGAGCGGGCGATTCGATGCGTAGTCGCCGAAGAGCGCGAGCTGCGCGCGGTCCACGCCGGGCCTGGCGAGCAGGGTGAGATCGTGTTCCCAGGCATCCGGGTCGACCGTGGACGCGTCTGGCACGCCGTGCAGGTACTGCCACTCGACCGCGTCCCGCTCGAGCGCTGGTCGAAGCGCGCGCTCGTTCTCGATCGAGGGGTTGGCGGCGTAGTCCCAGATGGGCGCCCAGAATTCGGGGACGAATCCCTCCTGGAAGGCGTTCCCGTTCTGAGAGATGACGCCCTCGACGCTGCTGGGGTCTGCGAGGGCGAGGCGCCACGCGATCGGGGCGCCGTAGTCCTGCACGTAGACCGTGTATCGGGTGATGTCGAGGAGGTCCAGGATGCCGCGAGTGACGTCGGTGAGCGCGTCGAAGGTGTAGTCGAACTCGTCGACGGCGGGAGCTGCGGAGCGACCGAAGCCGATGTGGTCTGGTGCGATGACCCGGTACCGGTTCGCGAGCGCGGGGATGAGGTGTCGGAACATGTGCGAGCTCGTCGGGTAGCCGTGCAGGAGCAGCAGGACAGGGGCGTCGGAGGGTCCGGCTTCGCGGTAGAAGACCTCGAGTCCGTCGACGGTGGCAGTGCGGTGGTGGACAACAGGCACGATCTAACTCCTTAAAGTTGCTTTAGTGGTTACGCTGAACGTAGCATGGAGTGAACCGAGGAGGGTAGGCATGCTGGAACTGAGAAGCGATGACGAGCAGCTGTTGCTGACCGTGCTGAACAGTGCGCCAATCGAGCGGGGGAAGCAGCTGGACCTGCTTGACGGCGAACTCGCGACCCAACTCGCGCAGCGCTATGTCGGCAGCGGTTCGTCGAGCGAGCGCAGTCACCTCCGTCGCATGAGAGAGGTGCTGCACGACCTCGTTCGGGAGGTTCCCGGAGCGCACCTGCAGCTGCAGTCGTTGCTGGAGGGGGTCGAGCTCGTGCCCGAGGTGACGGATGGGGGCATCCGCTGGCTTCCGCGGGCCCCGAAAGACCAGATGCTGGCCGTTCGGGCGGCACTCGCGTGGGCTGAGATCGCTGAGCTGCTGCCTGGGCGTCTCCGTGCCTGCGCGAACACGGAATGCAACCTGTTTCTCCTCGATCGCAGCCGTCCCGGTTCCGCGAAATGGTGCTCGATGGCGACCTGCGGCAACCGCATGAAGGCGCGCAAGCACGCTCAGGCGCGCCCTGCCGGTCGAGCCTGAGCGACGCGACCCCGCGCGTTCCCAGCTAGAGCTCCTGGAAGCCAGATCACAGACTGAGGTGAGGTATCGATCGCATGCACGAGGCACCTGAAACGCAGCCAGGCTGGCACGGGGGAGAGCTGGAGATGCAGCGCAGGCTCGGCGTCCCGACCGTCGAGAATCCGACGGTGCGCGGCCTCCCAGATCCCTACGTGGCGAGGATCGAGCGAAGCCCACTCCTTGCGCTGGGGACGAGCGATCGGCAGGGGCGAGTCTGGACCTCAGTGCTCGGCGGCTCCGTGGGTGCTGCGAGACGGGTGGCTGACGGAGTGCTCGGCCTCACCACATCCGCTCACCTTGAGCGCCGTCCGTTCGACGGGGCTCAGCGATGGGTAGGTCTCGACCCGGTGCTGGAAACGCTGCTCTCTGAGCCAGAGCCGCAGTCGGTACACGGCGAGAGCGCCGATCAGGGACGTCTCGTCTCAGGCCTCGCCATCGATCTCGAGCACCGCGACCGGGTCAAGATCGCCGGGAGGCTCACGGGTGCTGGGGTTGTCGTTGCTCCCGCGGGTGAGGAGCGGACGCCCCGTGCCGATGTGCGCTTGGTGGTCGCCGTCGAGGAATCGCTCGGGAACTGCCCGAAGTACCTCAA
Source organism: Pseudoclavibacter sp. JAI123 (assembly GCF_013409665.1). Taxonomy (NCBI): domain Bacteria; kingdom Bacillati; phylum Actinomycetota; class Actinomycetes; order Micrococcales; family Microbacteriaceae; genus Pseudoclavibacter; species Pseudoclavibacter sp. JAI123. Next base: position 141,286 of record NZ_JACCCM010000003.1, read on the forward strand.
CAAGAGGATCATCACTCCACGTCTGGCCTCGCCCGAGCTGGTCAGCGCATCGATTCCGCTGCCCGCCCCAGCGCTCGAGCTCATCGCCAAGGCCGACCTGTTCTTCCTCACGAGTCGACACGGCGACGTGAGCATGGATACGAACAATCGCGGCGGGGCGCCCGGGTTCGTCCGCGTCGCCACCAACTCGAAAGAGGCTGGGGTGGAGCTGGTGTACCCCGAGTACTCCGGCAACCGCCTCATGCAGAGCCTCGGCAACCTCGCCGAAGACCCCGCCGTCGGCATGACCTTCCCCGATTTCGAGACGGGCGACGTGCTGTACCTCTCGGGGCGAGCCGAGGTGCTGGTCGGGGATGAGGCCGAGTCGGTCCTGCCGCGCAGCGCTCTCGTCGTGCGCATCCACGTGGAACACGCGCGCTTCCTGGCTGACGCGCTCCCGTTTCGAGGTCAGCCGCTCGAGCGCTCCCCGTACAACCCTCCCGTGCGGATGCTGCGGGCCGAGCTTCCGACCGACGGGGCGAGCGTTCTCGTTCCCTCCCACTCGGGCGAGCCCCGCAGCATCGCGAGGGCGCGCGTCATCGACAGGATCCGGCTCACGCCAACGGTCTCGAAGTACCTCCTCCGGCTCTCCCCAGACGGGGACTCCTCCGACGCAAGACGAGTCTTCCGCGAGTTCGCGACCTGGCGACCGGGACAGCACGTCACCCTGAGCTTCGCCGGCGAGCTCTCGCAGGGGTGGTCCCACATGCGAGATCACGACCCGTCGTCGCTCAACGATGACTTCATCAGATCGTTCACGGTGTCGAGCCGGCTGAACCCGGCTATGTGTCGTGCTCGATCCGACGCCGAGTGCGCTGAGGACAGCGCTGAACTCGAGATCACGGTCCGGGAAGGCGGCCCCGTCACGCGTCACCTTGCGAAATGGGTGCCTGGCGACGATCTGGAAGTGCCCGTCCTCGCTTTCGGCGGCGTCGCGCATCCCGACTCGACGGATCCGGGTGCCCAGGGCGACGAAGGCGATCTCGTCATCATCGCTGGCGGAGTCGGCATCACCCCGACGCTGACTCTCGGACCGGCTGCGCTGCAGTCTGGACGGATCAGAATCCTCTGGGCGCTGCGGGCTGAGGATCTCGCCCTCGCGGCCGACGTGTTCGACCGGATCGAAGGGTTGGCCGATGCCACCGACCTTTTCATCACGGGCGCGGTCACCTCGGCGTGCAGTCCAACCATCTCAGCGCTCGCGCACCGCGGTGTCGCAGTGCATTCGCGGCGCCTACGCGCTTCCGATCTTCACCTCGGGCGAGGTTCGGCCCCACGGATCGAGGTCTGCGCTGGACGCAGCCTGACCGCATCGGTCCTGGGCTGGGCCGCCGGTGAAGAGGTGCACCTCAGGAGCTTCGACTTCTAGATAGGCGGGATCAACAGGCCTCGAGAAGCCAGCAGTCGTGACGGCGTTCAGAATGGGATGTCGATGCGCTAACCTTCCCGCAGAGGGAAAAATCCCGTCCTGCCGATGCAGGCGGAAACGCACAAGCGGTCTCATGGGAGTCGCCACTTCTTCATCGAAGGAGTGCGACCATGTCCGAATCATCCCTGCCTGCCACCCAGGCTCCACCGCCACGACTCCGTGACGCGTGGGTTGCGCTGACCGGTCTCTCGGCAGTGTTCCTGTTCGAGATGCTCGACAACTCCGTCCTGAACGTTGCGCTCCCCTCCCTTGGGCGCGAGCTCGCCGCACCCACCGCATCGCTGCAGTGGGTGTCGGGGGCGTACTCGGTCGCCTTCGGCGGCCTCATGCTGCTGTTCGGTGCGATCGCTGACCGGTTCGGTCGCCGACGGATCATGCTCGTCGGCCTGGTGCTGCTCGCGATCGTGAGCGTGCTGACCGTGTTCGTCACGTCGGTTGAGCAACTCATCGCCGTGCGCGCACTGATGGGAGTCGCCGCGGCGATGACAACGCCGGGATCGATGGCGTTGGCCTTCCGACTTTTTGATCGTGACGAGCTGCGCGTGCGAGCGTTGACGGTCATCTCGACCGCTGGCTTGGTCGGACTCGCCGCGGGGCCCACGATCGGCGGGTTCGTCCTCGCCGTGGCACCTTGGCAGGTGCTGATGGTGGCCAATGCTCCGATCGCAGCGATCGCCTTCCTTGGGATCCGCAGCGGGGTCGTCGCTGACCGGCGAGCGGATCTTCACCACGACCGGATCGACGTGATCGGCGCGCTTCTCGGCACTGCCGCCGTCGTCGGAGTACTCGTCACCCCGACCCTGTTCGTGGTCGGCACCGACACCGCCGTGGCGTGGGGTGCGGCAGCGGCCACGGTGGCCGCGGCCGCCGCCTTCGTGGTCCGGGCACGCACGGCGCGCCATCCGCTGCTCGATTTCCGTCTCGTCGCACAACCTCGGGTCGCGAGCGGCCTGGCGTACAAGGCCGCCGCCGGACTCGCGATGGCCGCGCTGTCCTACATGGTCACGCTGCAGCTGCAGTTCGCGTGGGGGTGGACGCCCGCCATGGCCGCGCTCGGCACGCTGCCGCAGATCGTGGTGCTTCTCGCGAGCGGCCGCTTCGTCGGCCCTGTCGTGCAACGGCTGGGTCTTGACCGGGCTGCCTGGATGAGCGCGGCAGCTGTCGTCGGAGGCCTCGCCGTGTTCGCGCTCCTGGGCCGCTTCGGCTACCCCTGGATCCTGGTCGCGCTTGTGCTCGTCGCCACTGGGATGCGAGTGGTCGGCGTCGTCGCAGGCACCAACGTCCTGCGCGGACTCCCCGAGGACCGCACCTCCATCGGGGCCGCGCTCGTCGACACGGCGAGCGAGATCGCCACCGCGGTCGGGATCACGGCGACTGGCACGATCCTCGCCGCTCTCGTCGCCGACAGCATCACGACAACGACGTGGACCCCTGACCGGCTCGCGTCGTTCCAAGACGCGATGCTCATCGCCGGCCTGACCGTCACCGCCCTCGCCGCGGCGCTCGTCGCCGTCGGCATCCGACGTTCACGTCGCATCCTCATCACACCCATCACCACACAGGAGCCCTCCGATGTCTGACCTCATGCCTCGCCCGAAGTTCGATCCCGAGCTCGCTACCTTCCTCACCGCCCTCGAAGCGCGCGGACCATTCACGCTCACGACCGAGATGCTGCCGCACATGCGCAGCCTCGACATCACGGAAGAAGAACTCGACGAGCGGCTGCAGTCGCACGGATACGAACGACGCACCTTCACGGTGCCCGGCCACCTCGGAGCCCCGATCGCACTCGCGGTCATCCAACGAATCGGCCGCACGGGCACCACGAGCGCGTTCTACACGATCCACGGGGGCGGCATGGTGTTCGGCCACTACTTGGGCAACCTGGACTCGTACGACGACTGGCTCCTGAACGACCACGACGTGGTGCTCATCAGTATCGACTATCGCCTCGCCCCCGAGCATCCCGACCCGTACCCGGTCGAGGATTGCTACGCGGGTCTGACGTGGGTCGCAGCCCACGCCGATGAGCTCGGCATCGACCCGGAGCGCATCGTCATCGTCGGGCAGAGCGCAGGCGGTGGGCTCGCCGCCGGCACGGCCCTGCTTGCCCGGGACAGGAAAGGGCCGGCCCTGTTGGCTCAGATCCTGGTCTCCCCGATGCTCGACGACCGAGACTCCACGGTGTCGACCAAGCAGATCGACGGCATCGGGGTCGCGGATCGCCAGATGACCCGTTTCGGATGGGACGCCTATCTCGGATCCCGCCGCGCCGGAGAGGATGTCTCCGCGTTCGCCGCCCCCGCCCGAGCGACCGACCTCTCCGACCTTCCGCGCACCTACATCGACTGCGGGAGCGCTGAGGTCTTCCGCGACGAGACGGTCGCGTACGCGAGCGGCTTGTGGGCCGCGGGCGGTGACGCCGAGCTCCACGTGTGGCCAGGCGCGTTCCACGGCTTCACGAGCATCATGCCGAACGCCGTCATCTCGAGGTGCGCGACCGCAGCGCTGGCTGACTGGACCCGGCGACTCCTCGCTCACGGACCGATCGCATCGCCTCGAACATTCGAAGCTTGAGCGTTGCGGCTTCCAGACCAGAGCCCGAGCTCCGCTGGGCGAGGCGCTGGCGCTTTCTAGCACTACGTTGGGTGCGTGCCATCATCTCGGAACCGGTCCGCGCGACTTCGCTGGGCCAGTGGGCTCCTGATCACGCAAGGCGTGTTCATGGAGATGTCAGTTCTGATTGGACTCGTCGTCCTGCTGGCACTCGGGGTGCCGCAGGTGGCGATCACAGAGCGAGTCGACATCTTCGCCCTGCCCTACCTCAACGAGAACCTCTACTTGATGATGGCGATGAGCGGCATCTTCGGTGCGCTGAGGGTTACAGGCGCCGTCGCGATGGCTCGCGGTCGTCTGTGGGGCCTGGTGTTGTCGCTGTTCAACTGCGGGGTGACGCTCGTGCTGATGATCTTCCTTCTCCCTCCAGGGCTCATCGATGGCCTCCTGACCGGGGCCGCGCTCGTCTTGATCCTCTCCGGATGGCTGCAAGGACGGCCGATCATCGACGCTCGGCGCCCTCACTCTGAGGAAACAGTCACGGAGCATAAAATTTCCTGGTGGCAGTAGCGATCCGAAATGCAACTCATGCAGACCTAGCTCAGGCGGCAGCTGCGCTTGCTGCCGCCTTCGAGTCGTACCCATGGACGCGCTGGAGCATTCCAAGCGACGACTACTCCGCTCGACTCGAGCAACTCCAGGCCATCTACCTGACGCATGCCGTACAACACGGCGTGGTCGTAGTCAGCGATGATCTCGCCGGCGTCGCCGCCATGCTGCCACCCGGGGCGCCAGACCCTGCTGAGTCTCTCCAGTTAGAAATCGCCGAGCTCATGGGCGATCGTCTCGGCCCTGTATTCGGGGTCGAATTGCCGCCCAGGATCGAGAAGTCATGGGACCTCGCGACGATAGGCGTGCGTCCCGAGCGAGCCGGCCAGGGCTTGGGCTCTCGACTCCTCGACGAATGCATGCGTCAGGTAGCTGCATCCCCATTTCCACGCATCTCCCTCGAAACCTCTGCAGAGCGGAACGTCTCCCTCTACAAGCGACACGGCTTCGAGGTCGGTCACCGGACACAGATCGCGGACGGACCACTCGTCTACACGATGAGTATCGAGCTCTAGCCACGGACCCACAACGAGCTTCGCGGCGCTCTCTCCGGCCCTGCGTCGTCGCGAAAGCTATGGGTTTCGGGATGTTCTGCCGGGCCAGACCGGGGGGCGAGACACTCCGAACCTGTCTCCATCATTCCGGGCTGCGCCCGAGGTCGATCAGCCGGCCGTGCGCGAACAGCACGCGCGTCGTTCGGCCTAGGGTCGTCAGATGAGTCCGTTTCTCCCTGGTGCCCGCGGATTGCAGCCCTGCCCGAACTGCGGCACCCACGTCGTCCAGTCCGATCGGTACCCCGAATACTTGTGCCTCGAATGCGAGGCTCGCGCAGTAGATGCTGACGGTGCACGCGTGACTGGATCGAACGCGTCGTTCAGCGGCGGGTTCGTGTTGCACTGGCCGAACGGCGAGCACGAACCGCTGCCCTGCATTTCGGCGCGGGTGTGGGTTGACGGACGCGAGTGGGACTACTCCGAGGCGCGATTCGGCGGAGTCCTGATCACGCCGGTGCGAGAGCGCTGACCAACGTCACGCGAAACTTCCCGCTGCGAGCACTTGACCGGATCGCGGTCGCTCACCACCCCAAGTCCCGCAAGCGGACCTGTCTACGTCATGCACTGGTCGCCGCTTCACTCGCCGATGCACGCGCGCATATCGGCCCAGACCGACGTCACGTATTCCTCCAGCGGGTGATCGGCGGGCCCCTCGAGCCATTGGTCCATCGCGAGGTCGAAGCAGGTCACGGCAAGAGCTGCCAGCGTGCGCGACCAGCGAGGGGTGGCGCCACGTTGATCCAGTGAATCCTTGATCGCGTGGGCGAGGTGGTGGCTCTGCAGGAGCTCGCGCTCGTGCAGAGCCGGCTCGCTGCGGACGATCAGGCGCCGCCGCGCGATCGACTCTCGCCAGTCCTGAATTCCTCGGGATGCCGAAAGGAGGCCCGCGCGCACCGCGGCGGCACCGTCGGCTTCGGCCGGGACCGAGCTCATGAAGTCGCTGACAGCTTGGGGGAACTCGCGATCTCGGAGGAAGAGGACATCGCGCTTGTCGGCGAAGTGCCGGAAGAACGTCCGAGTGGTCAGATTCGCCGTTGCGGCGATCTGAGGCACCGTCGTTCCGGCGAAACCCTGTCGTTCGAAGAGGAGTACCGCCGCACTTTCGAGCCGAAGTGCAGCGTCGGGGGACCATCGAGGCATGTGAACATGATGTCACGGAGTGTCATCACGTGTACAGTGACGACACGAGATGTCATCACCTGTGGAGAGCGAACGGCCTTGAGAGAGAACACTGCGGCGTGGATCGATTCCCCCTACGCCGACCTGACGATTCGAGACGCACCCGCCCCCAAGCCGGGCCCGGGGCAGCTGCTGGTTGCCGTGCGCGCGCTGGCGGTGAATCCGTTGGATGCGATCATCCAGTCCAATGGACGGCTGATGTACGGGTGGCTGCAGTACCCGGTGATCCTCGGCGAGGATGTCGCGGGTGTCGTCGTCGAGGTCGGAGAGGACGTGGGTGCCTTCGAGGTCGGCGATCGCGTCACGGCGTACGCGATCGGTCTGGAGAAGGGCCGCGATGCTGTCTCCGAGAGTGGTTTCCAGGCATACGTCACCGTCGACGCGAATCTTGCCGCCGCTCTGCCGGACACCATGGCATTCGAGGAGGGCGCCGTCCTCCCGCTCGCGCTGTCCACGGCGGCAGCCGGGCTCTTCGAAACCGAGCAGCTGGGGTTGGACTACTCCAGCCTCGGGGACTCAGGATCTCGCGACGAGGTCGTCGTGGTGTGGGGTGGCGCGACGGCCGTGGGAGGCAACGCGATTCAACTCGCCCGAGCGGCCGGCTATCGAGTCATCACGACTGCCTCGGCCCGCAACCACGAACAGATGAAGGGGTTGGGAGCCGAGGCGGCATTCGACTACCGCGACGCGGACGTTGTCGACCGGATCATCGACGCTGTCAGCGGGTCCGTCGTCGCGGGTGTCCTGGCCATCGCGGTGGGGTCAGCCGAACCGTGCCTGAAGGTCGCGCGAGCGACCGGGGCGACGAAGATCGCGATGGCGAGCCCGCCCGTGTCGTTCTATGAGCAGCCCCGTCGAGGTGGCCTCTCCCTCACCCGGACCCGTCTGCTCCTGCGCTTGGGAACACGGAGCGCGCTCCTGCAAGTACGCAGCCGTGCCCGCAACATCAGGGCCTCGTTCATCTGGGGAAGCGCCATTTCGAGCTCCCCCGTTGGTGCGGCCATCTGGGGGAGCTACCTCCCCGAAGCTCTCGCATCGGGCCGGCATCGCGCCTACCCGGATGCTCACGTTGTCGGAGACGGCCTTTCTGCCCTCCAGGGGGCGATCGACACGCTCCGCGGTGGCGTGTCCGCTCAGAAGCTGGTCGTCACCATGAACGACGCTGCGTCGGGGGACTCCTGATCACCCGGAGAGCACGAGCCCGCCGGACCTCACGCGGCATTGCGCGCTGCTTCGTCCGCTGCGCACGGGAGGGGAGCACGCGGACGCTCGGTAGCGTCTGCCCAAGGCGTCCTTCAATCCTCACGGGGGTCGTCCTGCCCGCAGCATGGCGAGTGAATCGCCCCGGGTTTGATGGAGGTTCCTGACTCCCTGGAGAGGGGACGGAACCATGACGACAAGCAAGCGGAGATACCCGCCGGAGCTGAAGGAACGAGCGGTGCGGCTCGTGCTGGATGCTCGGGATGAGAATGGCGGGCGTCGAGGCGCGTGCACGAGGGTCGGGCAGCAGCTCGGGATCCCGTCTGACACGTTGCGGGGGTGGGTGCAGCGCGCTGAAGTTGATACCGGGGTGAGACCTGGTGTCACGACCGATGACCAGGCCAGGCTCGCGGATCTCGAGCGTGAGGTGCGTGAGTTGCGGCGGGCGAACGCGATCTTGAAATCAGCGTCGGCTTTCTTCGCGGCGGAGCTCGACCGCCCACAGCGCTGATGGTCGATTTCATTGACCAGAACAAGGACGAGTTCGGGGTCGAGCCGATCTGCACGCAACTGCAGTTCGCCCCGTCGACGTACTACGCGGCGAAGGCGAGGCCTGTCTCGAAGCGAGCGGTCAGTGACGAGCAAACGGTCGCGAAGATCCGCGACGTTCACGCGTCGAACTACGGCGTTTACGGGGCTAGGAAAGTCCACGCTCAATTGCGACGCGACGGGGAATCCGTCGCTCGTTGCACGGTCGAGCGGCTCATGCGTCGCGAAGGGTTGCGCGGCATCTCGCGGCGCAAAGGACCCAAGACCACGATTCCGGGCCCGTTCTCCGGGCGGCCGGAGGATCTCGTTGATCGGCGCTTCACCGCTCCCGCGCCCGATTGTCTCTGGGTCGCGGACATCACCTACGTCCGCACCTTCCAGGGTTGGGTGTACGCGGCGTTCGTGCTCGACGTGTTCCCGAGGCGCATCGTTGGCTGGCAGCTCTCCACGAGCCTCCACACGGACCTCGCGCTCGACGCGCTCGAGATGGGGATCTGGACACGGCAACGCGCGGGCCGCGACCTCTCACAGTTGATCCATCACTCGGATCGGGGCGTTCAATACCGCGCGATCCGTTACACCGACCGTCTCGAGGAAGCCGAGGCTGTCGCCTCGGTTGGCTCCAAAGGCGACTCGTATGACAATGCCCTGGCCGAGGCGTTCAACTCGCTCTTCAAGGCAGAACTCGTCCGTAACCACGGCCCCTGGCGGGGCATCAATCACCTCGAGATCGCGGTCGCGGAATACATCGACTGGTATAACCACCGGCGACTGCATGGCGAGCTCGGACACCGGCCACCAATCGAGGCCGAAGAGCAATTCCTCGCCTCACGAACGCCCACCATCAGAGAGATGGAACGGGTCTAACCGAGCCTCCACCAAACCCGGGGCTTGACACTACCGCGGATTCAAGAGCAGCGCGACCTGCGAAGTGGTCGGCAACTACTGCTACCTCCCCGTCGCGATCAACCGTCAGCAGCGGCGCGATGTCGCTACTGGCTCGTGTGCGGCCGTCGGGCAATGACTCTCGTCAGCCAGTGCTTCGTGGAGAGGGATCTGAGGCAAGAGATGACCGGCACCACCCACAAAAGAACAGAGAACACGCACGGCCCCACAGCTAGAACGCTGCTCATAAACCCATGGGCTTGGGACATGCCTTCTGCCGGAACCGGCCCCGGAGTCGATCTCACAGACACGATTGAAGCGAAGCGCGCATGGTGGGTGGAGGCTGCCCTGAAGCCGACCGGTGGTAGAGACGAACAGGTGTCCAGTACCTGTGCGATGTTCGGCGACTGGCAGCTGCTGCGGAATGTGCCGGGGCGGTCGGCATTGCAGTCCCGCATCAACGAGTAAGTCGGCGCGCTGCACTTATGCTGGGCGATGGCCTGTTGGAAGGATGCTCCCGTGACTGATCTGCTCTCCGAGATAGACAGACGAATCGTCGGCGCTCTCCAGTTCGATGGTCGTGCTCCTTGGAGTGCGGTGGCCAAGGCGCTCGGGGAGCCGCTCCGCACAGTGGCGCGACGTGGTCGTGACCTGCTCGAGACCGGGACGGTCAGAGTAGTCGGGCTCGCCAACTTGGGTCCAACCTGCGTCATCGAGATCACTTGCGCGCCGAACCGTATCGAAGCACTCGCAAGAGAGCTCGCGGAGCACCCAGGGGTCGTCTACCTCCTGGTGCTCGCGAACCCCTCGAGCCTGCTGGTGGAGGTGCATGAGAAGTCCTTCGATCTCGCGACGATGACTCTGCACGTGATCCCCTCGTTCGAGGGTGTTCAGGAGATCTCGGCCACACCGGTCTTGCGATACTTCAAGACAAACGCACAATGGCGCCCTGGCCTGCTCGAGGAGCAGGAGTCGAAGCGCTTGGCCGGCCCTCAGGCCCCGGAGGAGTCCACGGCTGAATCCGAACAGCTTGGAGCGCCGGACCAAGCTATCGTCGATGCGCTCGAAGTTGACGGGCGAGCGTCGGTCGCGGAGCTCGCTGCTCGGGCTGGTATCACGGAGCCGACTGCGCGGCGCCGCCTGAACGAGCTTCAGTCACGCGGGGCGGTCGCGATTCGCGCGCTCGTGGACCCGCGGTGTCTCGGCTTCCCAGTCGAGGCTTGCCTGCGCATCGCGTGCTCACCAATTCATGCCGACGACATCGGCGCGAAGCTGGCCGCCGTCCCGGAGGTTCGCTACGTGGCGCAAGTGCTCGGAGAGTACTCGCTGGTCGCCCACGTGAACTCGGGGGATCTGCCGAGGCTTCGAGCGATGCTCACCGGGTCGTGGACCGCCGACGTTCGTTCGCTTCGCGCGTCGCTGGTGACGCGCGTCTACAAGCGAAGCGGGCACAGCGTTCCAGTCATCTAGGCCGAAAGTGTAAAAGTCTGCATAACTCTTGGCAGATATAACAATCTGTGGTTGACTCCCTGACATTCAGGGAAAATCTCACCGATTGGAAATCATGGACGCCTTAGTCGACCTCTCCGCCGTCGAACTCCGCGCCGCGCTCGAACGGCGAGAAGCTTCAGCGGTGGACGCGGTGTCCGCGTGCCTGGCGCAGATCGAACGATCGTCGGTCGTCAACGCCGTGGTCACCGTCGATGCTGAGGGCGCACTCGCCCGAGCCCGTGAGCTCGATGCTCACGGGCCTAGTGCAGACCTTCCCCTCTTCGGCCTCCCCGTTGGGATCAAGGACACCCACACGACAAGCGGGCTCCGCACCACGTACGGGTCCGTCAGGCACTCCGAGCATGTCCCTGACCACGACGCCCTCCACGTGGAGCGGATGCGCGCAGCAGGTGCCATCGTCATCGGCAAGACGAACGTGCCGGAGTACGCCGCCGGTTCACACAGCGTCAACCGAGTCTTCGGCGCGACACGGAACCCCTACGCGATTGACCGCTCAGCTGGCGGGAGCAGCGGCGGGGCGGCCGCCGCGCTCGCAGCAAGGCAGGTTGCGCTTGCGGACGGCAGTGACATGGGTGGGTCGCTACGGAATCCAGCATCGTTCTGCAATGTCGTCGGATTGCGCCCATCTCCAGGCTTGGTACCCCCAAGCGAGGCCTCGAACTTCCTCACGCCCCTGACCACGGTGGGACCGATGGGGCGAACGGTCGACGACGTCGAACTCCTGCTTTCTGTCATCGCCCGTCCTCATGGTCGTACTCCCGTCGCTGCCCCTCACCTGGGCGAGCCCGGACGGCACGTGCCTTTGGCGGGCTTGCGAGTCGCGTGGGCGCCGGATCTCGGGGGACGTATCCCCGTCGAACCTGAGGTGTTAGGCGTGCTCGAATCGATGGTCGCCCTGCTCGACGACAACGGAGCCCACGTGTCGCTGGCGAGCCCCGAGCTCGACGGTGCAGCGGAGGCATTCATGAAGCTGCGCGCCGCCGAGTTCGAGTCAGAGTGGGGCGAGGCCGCCGATGCCGATCCGGAGGATTTCAACGAACTCCTCACCTGGAACATTCGTCTTGGTCGCACACTCAGCGGACGAGACATCATGCGGGCCCAAGAACGCCAGAGTCAGCTCATGCGTGAAGCCACTCGATTCCTCGCCGAGTACGACGTCCTGCTCGCACCGGCTGCGACCACGGCACCGTTCCCGATCGACTGGGACTATCCGCGGTCAGTTGCCGGCGAGGCCCAGGACACCTACCTCGACTGGATGCGAGCCGCCACCATGATCACGATGCTCGGGACCCCCGCGCTTTCTCTGCCCGCCGGCTTCACCGACGACGGTCTCCCGATCGGCGTGCAGATGGTGAGCGCATTCGGTTCCGACGCGCGATTGCTCGGAACTGCCAGGACCTTCGAGTCGCTCACCGGTTACTCGTCCCACAGACCGACCCTCTAAACGCATCACCGAGGCTGCAAGGAGCATCGTGACCCCAAGACTCTTCACTCCCGGGAGGTTCGCGATCGTCAGCGTTCCAGCCCTCGGGTTCTTCGCAATACCCTTCCTTCCATTCGCCGTCGAGCCGACCCTGTGGTTCGGGCTGCCTGCTGTGCTCGTCTGGAGTGCGCTGATGGTGCTCCTCTCGGTTGCAGCCCTGCAGATCGTAGAAGTGCTGTACAAGCGGGCTGGCGGAGCGGAAGCGGATGCCCAAGAAGCAGACCGCTTCGCCACCCAGCAGATCGAACAGATTCGAGCCACCCGCATCGCCGCCGAGGAAGCGGAGGGGGTCCGATGATCGTCACCGTCATGATCATCGGTGGGATCATCGCCATCGGCGGCCTCGGCCTCGCCAGCCGTCGCCGTCAGAAGAGCATGAGCAATTGGACGGTCGGCGAGCGAAGCAACCCGAAGTGGACATCGTGGTTCCTTCAAGCCGGGGAGTCGCTGACGACCTTCAGCTACCTGGGCTTGGCGGGGATCGCCTTCGCGGGTGGAGTCAGTTCGACGTTCGCGATCGCGTACCTGACCATCTCCTGGCTCGGTCTTTACTTCGTCACGCCCAGAATTCGTGAGCTCGGTCAGCGCCGCGGCTACCTCACCATGGGTGATTTCTTCGAGGATCGATTCCGGAGCCGCTGGCTTGGCCGGGTTGTCGCGCTCATCGGAGCACTAGCCCTCATCCCCTACCTGCAACTGCAGATCACCGGTCTCGGCCTCATCGTCGAGCTCGCAACCGGAAGCACGAGTGCGCGCGGGCTCAGCATGGTGATCGCGAGCATCCTCGTCGCCATCTTCGTCGCCTGGTCAGGGATCAAGGGCATCGCTCGCGTCGCAATCCTGAAGGACATCCTGATGGTCGTGGCTATGATCGTCATCGCGACGGGCCTCGCGATCTCCTTCAACGGGATCCCGGGTATCTTCGCGAGAATTGCTACAGAAGCCCCAACTCTCCTCGCGATGCAGGTGGACGGGTACGACCCGGTGTTCTTCGTCACCGCGACGCTTGTCACGGTGATCGGATCCAGCTTCAACACGCTTCCTCACCTGTGGCCGCCCGTTCTCGCTGCCAAGAGCGGGGAGGTTCTGCGCAGCAACGCGAAATGGCTGCCGATCTACCAGCTCGTCCTGTTCCTGCCGATCACCGTCGGGCTCGCAGCAGTCCTCGTGCTGCCAGAGGGGACGACCGGAAACACTGTGCTGCTGACGATGTCCGGCGAGATCCTTCCTGACTGGCTTGTCGGTGTCGTCGCGATCGCAGGTGCATCAGCCGCCATGGTTCCCGCTTCCGCGATCGTCATGGGCATATCCACGCTCATCACCCGCAACGTCATCGGCACGCTGCGCCCAGCGCGACAGATGACAGTGAACTACCTGGTGATCGTCGTCGCGATTGGCTTGGCGCTGGCCTTCGGTCTCGTTCGTTCTGACATCGGCGCCCTCCTCCTGCTGACCTACGGTTGCACGACGCAGTTCGCCCCGGCGGTCGCCATCGCGTTGGCGAGGCGCGTGAGAGTTGGTGCGTGGCCCGTCGGGCTCAGCATCATCACCGGCTCCCTCACGGTCGCGGTGATCACCTTCGCGGAGATTCCCCTCGGAAGCTGGGACTCTGGTCTCATCGCCCTTGCTCCGAACCTGCTCGTGCTCGTAATTGCCGAGGCCGTCAGGCGTGCCCGCGGTGGCGGAGACGTGACACAGGTTGCCATCGAACCCGCTGCGCACCTGCGGGCGACAACCCACTAGTTCGACGAGGTTGCAGCCGCGGATGGGGAAACCGCCGCGGCTGCGGCCCGACCGCCGCCTCTTGGCAGGAAGGCGATACCTCCGTCATGTCCCATGAGCCACGACCGGGCATCCTCATCTTGTGCTGCCTCGGTCTCCTCACCGGGGTGCTTTCGGGCACCTTCGGCGTCGGAGGGGGGATCATTCTCGTACCCGCACTTGTCGCCCTCCTGCACTTTGATCAACGCCGCGCAGCGGGCACATCGGTGGCAGCCATCTTGCCAACGGCCGTGGTCGGGAGCGTGAGCTACGCAGCTCAAGGGCAACTCGACGTAGGCATGGCGCTCTGCCTCGCTGTCGGCGCTGCGGTGGGCGCGCAACTCGGAAGCTACCTGCTCAGCAGGATTCCGACGCGGGCCCTCACCTGGTCGTTCATCGTTTTCCTTGCTGTCGTATCAGCGAGCTTGTGGTTCGTCATCCCAAATCGCGGCACCGAGATCCACCTCGACCTCCTGACTGTGGTGCTGCTCATAGTTACCGGCGCCTTCGCCGGCGTTCTCTCTGGCCTGCTGGGCGTCGGCGGCGGGGTAGTTGTCGTCCCGACCCTGATGCTCGCTTTCGCGGCCAGCGATCTCGCCGCGAAAGGCGCTTCATTGTTCATGATGATCCCGGGCGCTGTCTCCGGCACGATCGCGAACACGATGCGCAAGAACGTCGATCTACGGGCGGCGGCGGCACTTGGCATCGCTGCCAGCGCCGCGTCGCCCTTCGGAGCGATCCTGGCCGCGACACTCTCACCCTTCATCGCAAACATCGCCTTCTCTGTGCTACTCGCCGTCATCTGCGTGCAGATGGCCTGGAGCGGACTTCGACGTGAAAAGCGAGGAGACGACCGCCCCCAGGCCCAATGACCACAATCCGCAGAAAGCACTTGCCTGCCCCAAGCGGGCCATCCGAAAACCCATGGATTTGAGACGTCTCACTCCGGGTTGGTGGAGCAGATTCCAGCCCTCTGGCTGTAGGTGCGGAAGATGCATTCCGTGGAGCATCTGTCGTCGCGGTCGGGACACGCAGCAAGGCCGTGATTGGCCGCAGTGAGCCGTGCTCTGAGCTCGTCCAGCCGTGCCCGCTTCTCGTCGATCTGCCGCACCCGCTCAGCGAGGAGCGGCCGCAGTTGCTCGCGCACGTCGGTGCAGGAGTCGACCTCCAGGGAAGCGAGGTGCCTGCTGGTGTCAGCGAGGGGGAGTCCGAGCTCTTTGCTCGCCTCGATGAGATCGAGTCGGTGCAGGGTGGCGGCGTCGTAGTCCCGGTAGCCGTTGCTGGAGCGGTGGGGTGTGACGAGGCCGATGCTCTCGTAATAGCGCAACGCGGTCGCGCTGATCCCGCTCCGCCTGCTGACCTCAGAGATACGCATGCCGGGAGCTTACGAGCGCGGAGCGGGCTTGACCTTCGAGCGCGTCGAAGGTTTAGCGTCGGGTCGTGCCCATCAACTTCACCTCGAACCCCGTCTCGTGACGCGCCTCGTCGCAGTCCTGGAGCGCCACCAGATCGCCTTGTACCTCGCGGCGATTGCAGCTGGCGGCGCGCTCGGCCTCCTCGCTCCCGGGGCGCACCACCTCGAACTCGCGATTGAGCCGGTGCTCGCGCTGCTGCTGTTCGCGACGTTCCTGGGCGTCCCGTTCGCGGCCATCGGCAGGTCACTTCGCGATGGTCGCTTCCTCGGGGCCGTGGGAGTCGTGAACTTCGTGATCGTGCCTCTCGTCGCATACGGACTCTCGAGGTTCGTGGCGGATGAGCCGGCCTTGCTGTTCGGGGTGCTGCTGGTGCTCCTCACGCCGTGCATCGACTACGTGATCGTGTTCGCCGGCCTCGCGGGCGGCGCATCCGACCGACTGCTGGCAGCCGCCCCGCTGCTGATGCTCGCGCAGATGCTGCTCCTGCCGATCTACCTGCTGATCTTCCTCGGCCCGGATGGGGTGGCCGTGGTGGAGGTCGGCCCGTTCGTGCGCGCCTTCCTGCTGCTGATCGTGGTGCCACTCAGTGCCGCCGCACTCGTCCAGTTCCTCGCGAAACGACGCCGCAGCGGTCGGGTGATCGAGCGCAGCATGCTGAACCTGATGGTGCCGCTCATGATGGCGACCCTCTTCACGGTCGTCGCATCCCAAGCCGGAGCGGTTGGTGCTGCCGGGCCGCAGCTGCTCATGCTCGTGCCGATCTACGTCGCGTTCCTCGTGATCATGGTGTTCGTCGGCCTCCTGGTCGGACGAGTCTTCCGCCTCGACGTTCCCGCGACCCGAGCTCTGGCGTTCAGCGGTGCCACTCGCAACTCCCTCGTCGTGCTGCCACTCGCGCTCGCCCTGCCACCAGCGCTCGCGCTGGCTCCGGTGGTCGTCGTGACGCAGACGCTCGTCGAACTCGTGGGCATGGTCGCCCTCGTGCGCATCCTCCCCAGGATCACGCGAGAACGATTGGGGGAGCAGACACCGCTGGGCTCGTTCGGCAGCTGACCGGCGCGCTCAGGCAGCAGGCTCGCAGACCTGGGATGCTGGGGTGTGGCTCTCTACGACGCGACGTCTTCGCGGACTCCTGGCTTCGTCTCTCGGCGTTCCCTGCCACGCACGATCGTGATGACGGGTGCGCTCCTGCTGTGCGGAGCAGCGGTGGTGTTCGCGGTGGTGAACTTCGCCGGATTGATGGAGTACTCGAAGGAGAGCGCTGAGGAAGCGTCGCGCCCGCGATATCAGGCGATGCGGGGGCTGGGGATTCTTCCCATCGCGATCATCATCCTCGCCGTGACCTTCGGAGTCTTCGCTGTCGGGGCGATCACTGGGTCCTGGTCGCGCGCGTGGGTTCGCGAGCAGACCGGCACGCCAGTCCGAAAGCGTTTCGAGGGGTACCACGCGCTCAGCACGGACGCGTTCGAGCGGCTCCACGCGGCGTTCGCCTCCGGTGACCCGAACCGGTACGTGCCGCTGCCGGAGCAGACCCGCGGAGGTGACGGCGTCGTCTTCATCTGGACCGCCGACGCCGACCAACTGGCGTTCGTCGGAATGACCTGGGGGAGCAGACGGAAGACCACCCGCAACGCGCCCCTCATCATGCTCAGCGGTTGCGCGTTCGACGACCTCGATCGTGCCCTCCGCGCGGGGCTCACGGCTCCGGCGGGTCGCCGGCCAAGGAGCTGACGAGTCGAACGGGCTCACCAATCCGGTTGACCGGGAGTCGCATGCGGATGCGGATGCGGTCGAGCTGAGCCGTCGGCGATCAGTGCCAGGCCTGTGAGCTGTGCACGGCACCGACGGTGAACGGGCGATCCGGGACGATCGCCGACCATCGCAGTGCGCGGTGGATGCTGTGCCAGAGGATCGAATCGTGACCAGCCCCGAGAGGCCGCCCCGCCGTATCCACCGTGCTCGCGACGTATCCCTGCGGTCGACGTTCACCAGGCCACAGGCGCGCAACGCGACCACCCATGACGACCGCGCGCTTCTCGAGCAGCGTCAGGCTGGTGTACCCCATGGGCACGCTCTCGAACAGGACGTCCTGACCGAAGTCGTCGGCCGTTCCGCACCGGGAGACCCCGCGTCCGGTCTCCGCGAACAGGAGCGTCTCGTCGTGGTCTGTGTCGAAGACCGATGGATGGTCCCACAGCCAGCCCGCGGGTCCGGCAGGTTCGTGATCGATATTGGGCACTTCGACGGCCTCGTCCCACCACGAGCTGGAACCGACGAGCACCGGAACGTTCAGGCTCTTCACGAGGCGTGATCATACGGGCTCAGCTACTGCACGAATAGAGGAGAGTCGACTCCTGGCATCCGCAGTGAGTTGCGCACGGCGAGGCCGTCGCCGTGATGCTCCGACTAGGCAATCACTCGCGGAAGGCGGCCGTGCCGACTGCGATAGTCCTCGACGAGCTCCTCTTCGGTGACTCGCCCGCCAGCGTGCAGTCGTCGAAGATATGGGACCAGCCAGCTCCCTTCGGCCTTCACGATGTGCGCCAGTGAGTGCGTTTGGAGGGCTTCTTCGGCGCTGACGACACGTCCGGCAGCCCCGTGGCCCACCCCCTCGCTGAGCCCGACAGTCCACGACTGGCCTTCGCTCAGCACGAAGTCGACGTCGTAGGGCCAGGCCGGCGAGCCGGCATCTCCTTGCCCCAGCGAGCTGGAGGCCAGCCGCAGAATGCGCTTCTTCAGTCCATTGCCCACCATCACAACATCATGACCGAGAAAACCCGCCATCACCCCGTTTCGCGAAACCCATGGGTTTTGAGATGTCTCACTGATGCCCAAGATGCCTCCCGACTGATGCTCCGCCTTGGGCGGTCTAAATTGACGCAACGAGAGCGCCGGCAATGATGACTGCCGTCCCAAGCCAGGCGCGACGACTCGGGCGCTCTCGGAGCAGCGCAACACCCACGAGGACGCCGAAAACGATGTTGAGGTTCCTCGTTGTGGCCACCATCTCCGGCGGGGCGTATCGCATGGCGACAAACACCAAGCCGTAGCTCAACGGCGCGAGAACCGTGATGGGAAGTGCTGTCTTCCACTCGCGCCTGACGGCATTCGGCATCTCTCGCACGCGTCGACCCATCGCGAACGTCAGCAGGAGAACCTGCGCCAGGCTCGATACCGCAACGTAGGGCACGGCATCGACCGCAAGAATCCGGGCCGCGTAGGAGTCCCAAAGCGTGTAAGCGGCAGTGCAACCCGCAATCAGCAGCCCGTACCGCACACCGATTCCCCTTCCGGTGCGCATGGGATGAAGGTCTGATGTAAGCACTACTCCGACAAGAACAATCGGAAGCGCAACCCAAACAGCCACGTTCGGCTGCGCCGCACCAAGTGCGACCGCCGCCACCGTCACGAGGATCGGTGCCAAACCTCGCGACGCTGGATAGACCACACTCAAGTCTGCGGCCCGGTATGCGCGCTGGAGGACGAGTGCATAGATGGTGTGCAGGACCGTGCTGACCAGCGCGGCCCACCAGTTCGAGCCGAGACCGCCGCCTAGCAACACCCACCACGCCAGTAGTGCGCAGAAGACAGGCGCGCCCAGTGCGCTCGTCACCCACACAAACAGCGGATCAGATGAGTCCGCTCGCTTCACCAGTGCGTTCCAGGTCGCGTGCAACGCGGCAGCGAGCGTTAAGAGAATGAGGGGAAGGCCGTCAGCAATCACGTAGACACTGTCTACCACTTGTGTAGATGCTGTCTACCCATGGGAGGCTCTCCATATGGAACTTCTAAGCGACCGACTAGTGATGGCTGGGCGTGAACTGCTCGATGAGCAAGGAATTGCTGCGGTCACAATCCGGGAGGTTGCCCGCAAATGCGGAGTCTCCCATGGGGCACCCCGCCGCCACTTCGCCAGCCGGGCGGCCCTGCTGGCGGCGGTGGCGGAGACCTGCCTGACAGCACTGGCGCAGCACATCGATGCAGCCGGAAGGGGAGCTCGCGGGGGAGCAGAGGCCTACATTGAGTTCGCCCGGTCGCACCCAAACTCGTTTGAACTCATCTCCCGCCACGACCTCCTCGACGCCTCCGGCCGCAACTTCCGCCAACTGTCATTGCCCGTACTGATGCGCTGGTTAGTGCAGTACCGCAGTGAGCACCCGCAGGCCGACGAGGCCGACGCGTTAGCGGCCTGGGTGGCAGTCCACGGCATCGCAGCATTGGAGTCCCGGCGCGCCTTCGAGGTCATCCATGCAGACCCCCTGCGACTACTCGACCGCGTTCTAACCTAACCGCGCCACGCGGAGACACGATCGGACCCAAGGCCTCAAAACCCATGGGTTTTGAGATGTCTCACGCAGGTGCGCCTGATCAACCAGTGCAGGCAGCCCGAGACCGCAGCCGCGGCAGACCTCCCACCAACCCCTGTTGCAACTCGGTGGCCTAGGTCGTATGCGCGTGGCTCACCAAGTCGCCCGGCCGAATGTCACTTCCCGCGATGGAGAACTGCAACGGGTCCTCGCCGCTCATGGAAGGTAACGGCAGCTCATCAGTGACGATTTCGCCGAGCAGAATGCACCCCTCGTCTGACGCGGACGCCTTCTCGTAGTTCACGCGGATGGACGACGGGCCGATGACATCGAGGCTGGCCGGGACAGAAGCGCAGGTCTCGGCCAGACTGTCGAGGCGAACAACCCTGAACGTATTCTCGTCCCCGTCCACGATGGCGACACCAGGTGCGCCGCTCCCGCTCATCGCGGCCCTCCACGCTTCACCTTCCTCCTGAGTCGCAATCCGAGCGGTTTGCAGGGGTAGTGCTGAAGTGATGACATCTTGGGCGGCGAAGAGCGACGGGGTTGCCTCCGTGGACTTGCCTGCTTCGTTTGAACACCCGAGAAGCAAGAGCGTGCTCGCGCCTACAGCCAGGACCCACCTTGCTCACCTGCGTGTCTGAGGGGTGCGTTACTGTCGCCGCATGGAGACGACACCGGAGAAGTCCAAGCAGGGGCGATTGATGTCGAAGAAGTCCGCACTTGCCTTTGCGGCATCCTTGGCACCGATCCCAGTCTTCGCAATTCTGGTGACGTGCAGCGTTCAGTACTGGGGAGTACCGCACGGTTGGATCATTCTCGGTAGCTTCATCTGCTTCCCGCTGTACATCAGCTACGGAGCATTCATCATGCTGAAGATGCGCAAGTGGTCCGAGGAGAACGACACAGATCGCGTCTGGTGGATGGACGGGCACGCCCTGCTTGAACGCCTCCGCCACCCCGCACCGAACGAGCGAGGGCACGCAGAGCAGCAGACTGACAGCGAGGGCCGGCAGAACGAGAGAACGCCTCCAGCTGGGCACTAGCCAACACAACACAGCAGGTGAGGCAACGCCAAAAACCGTGGGTCTTGCGCTGGGTGAACTGTGCTCGCCCCGATCCAGAGTGTCGGTCCGCGAGCTCGAAAGGAAAAGCATGAAACCACGTAACGGTCGTGCGACGGTCTTCGCGATGGCAGCATTGATTCTGGCCCTGGTTCTGGGCTTCCTCGCATCTGGAGTGTTGCAGCTCACAACTGGACAGGCTCTGTTCATCCTCGTCCCGTTGGTGCTCGTCGCGGTCACTGGATATCTGATCCTTCAGCGACCCAAGCGCTAGCTGAGTACGGACACCTGGGGGATTCGTCGAGTGCGCACTACGTCTCGCCCTTGACCGTCTGCGTTCCGCAGGTGTGACGTGTCGAAACCCATGGGTTTCGAGACGAAGGAGGTTCTGAGACAGATGCACCGCCTACAAGGAGCTGCATCGACCACATTGCTTCACGCGGCCGAGTAAACCCCAGCGATGAGCATCGACTGCAGGCACTCGAGGCATGGTGGGGTCGGGTAGACCCGGCAGGGTTCCCTCGGCCCGGGCACGCTACCGTCGCTTGCGTGACGCTTCTCAACGCACTCGGTCCCTCATCGATGTTCGCCGAGTTCATCGGGCTGGCTGGGTACGCGGTCGGCAGCGACGATGAGGACGTCGAAGTGTGGAGCAGGGGTGGCGAGGAGCGCCACCGAGTCCGATCAAGCGATGCCGGCTATCTGGTGGCCGGAGCGTCGCGATCGGGAAGCTATGTCACGGAGTTTCAGGCGTCACGGCTCGAGGACGTCGAGCGCTACCTGACCTTCCTCATCGGCAACGCGTCAGTCCGGGGGACGCGTGGATTCGGGCTGCTGGCGACAAGCACTCAGCCAGCGCTCGCCGCTGGCACCGAGTCGGCGACCGACGGCAAGGGAAACGTTCGTCTCTGGAACGTGGCCGATCCGAGCCGAACAGTGATCTTCCTTCGCGGGGTTCCCTGGGAGCCCCGAACGTTCAGTCACCTCATGGCCGTGCCCCTCGGGACCCTTCGACGAGCACTGCTGGACCCACACGGATCTCCCGTCTTCGACGTCGGTCAACCCCAGGTGAACCCGCCCGTCGTTCTGTCGTGGTCGCCCGAGTGGCTGTTCTCGACGGCCTTCCGGGAGTTCGTCGCGCTCGGCGGCGCCGAGGTGACCGCACGTGGCGACACGGTGCTCGTCGGTGACTTCGAGACCGGCTATGAAGTCTCGGACACTGACGGATGGTGGTGCGTCCGCCGGTACTCCCGTGGCCTACATGACACGAGGATGCGAGCTCGCGGCGCCGAAGACGTTGAGCGCTATCTGCTGCTGCAGTTCGGTCCGGCTGCCCGGCACGCTCCCCAGCTCAGGCTCCCCCTCCTCGTCGAGCCCGCTCCTCCCGTCGAGATCGCGGAAGGCCTGCGGTTTGAGCCCGTCGCACCCGGGTGGGTGTCCGTGCGCGGGACAGACGGCTCCGAACGGGGCATCGAGATCGCCGATGCTGGAATCACCGCAGCAAGGGATGCCCGCGACTTCACCCACCTGCTGCGCTCGACGCCGCAGGAGATCCGCGAGTCGTACCTCGACGCGGCGGGATCACCGGCCCTATCGCCCATCCTCGTTCCCGTCAGCCGTGGGGATGCCGTGCCACCCTCGGTCGATTGGGGACGGCTCTCGGCCTCGGACCGCCGACTCGCGGACTCGGGATTTCGTCTCTTCTGCTCCCTCAACGAGAAGCGGGGGAAGGTCTTTGAAGATCCCGTGTCCGCGGCCCCGTTCGATGGGGGAGTCGCGGTGTTCCGATCGATTCGCGGCGGCGGCATGATCCTCGTCGCGCACGATGGATCCGTGCTCTACCGGTCCTCGTCGTACTCCTTCGAGCGGGCCCTAGACGAGTTTCGAGAAGGGCAGCGGACACCGCTGGACTCGTTCGGCGGCTGATCGGCTCGCTCAGTCTGCTGGTCGAGTGCCGGGGCGCAGCAGTGGATTGTGCTCGTCGGGCAGCGGCTTGTACAGCTTGTTCCGGAGCGCGGCGTCGAGTGCCTGATAGCGCGGGCCAGTGTGCGAGATGAGTGGCAGATTGTGCGTGCGTCGCCGATTCTGGTCCCAGGAGATGCCGACGAACGCGGTCTGGTCGGCGTCGGCTGTCCAGATCATCACGACCGTCTGCCCGCCATCTACTTGGTGAGGAAAGGGCGCGAACACTGACGGATCACCGGTCGCGAATCGCCGGTGCGCCTCGTGAAAGAAGGTCTGATCGCTGAGATGGAAGCCGTAGTAGCGCTTGCACAGCCGGGTCCCGGTCGCAGCGACATGCCACGGGCGAGCGCCGACGATGAGGAGGTACACCCCCCAAGCGATGCCAACGAGTTCGATCGCGATCATGACAAGCGGCGTGATGCCCGCCATGCGATTGCGAACCAGTGCCGAGTCCTCGCCTCCCTCGCGGGCCCACTCGGCGAGAGGGATGAAGTTCTGCGCAGTGAACACGATGCAGACGAAGCCCGCCAGGATGAGCGCGATCCCGAACCAGGTGAGACCTGCGACTCGTTTGCGCGCAAACCGCGGATCGGCCCGGAACGTTTTGTCGAAATGGGTGCTCACCGCCCCATACTCTCCCTCGAGCTGGCCTAGGGCGGACACGGTCCGGCGGTGTGTTCACGACGACTAGCGGGAGGTCGTGCGGAAACACGTACTCGTGGGGATCACCCTCGTTCTCGCAACCCATGGGTTTCGCGATGCCTCAGCGGGCCAGGCTGGGGGAGCGGGACACTCCGAACCCATCTCCACCATTCCGGGCCGTGCCCGATCTCGGTCAGCAGGCCGTACGCGAACAGCACGCGCGCCGTTCGACCTACGCTCGTCAGATGACCCCGTTCCTTCCTGGTGCACGCGGAACGCAGCCCTGCCCCAACTGCGGCACCCAAGTCGTCCAATCCGATCGGTACCCCGAGTACTTGTGCCTCGAATGCGAAGCTCGCGCCGTAGATGCGAATGGTGCACGCGTGGCTGGATCGAACGCGTCGTTCGGCGGCGGGTTCGTGTTGCACTGGCCGAACGGCGAGCACGAATCGCTGCCCTGCATCTCGGCGCGGGTTTGGGTTGATGGACGCGAGTGGGACTACTCCGAGGCGCGATTCGGCGGAGTCCTGATCACGCCAGTGCGAGAGCGCTGACCAACGTCACGCCTGCGAGTCCCTCCCGCTACGAGCAATTGACCGCACGTCTTCCGACCGGCCTGCTCAGGCAGCAGGCCCGCAGACCTGGGATGCTGGGGTGTGGCTCTCTACGACGCGACGTTTTCGCGGACTCCTGGCTTCGTCTCTCGGCGTTCCCTGCCACGCACGATCGTGGCGACGGGTGCGCTCCTGCTGTGCGGAGCAGCGGTGATGTTCGCCGTAGTGAACTTCGCCGGGTTGATGGAGTACTCGAAGGAGAGCGCTGAGGAAGCGTCGCGCCCGCGATATCAGGCGATGCGGGGGCTGGGGATTCTTCCCATCGCGATCATCATCCTCGCCGTGACCTTCGGAGTCTTCGCTGTCGGGGCGATCACTGGGTCCTGGACGCGCGCGTGGGTTCGCGAGCAGACCGGCACGCCACTCCGAAAGCGTTTCGAGGGGTACCACGCGCTCAGCCCGGACGCGTTCGAGCGGCTCCACGCTGCGTTCGCCTCCGGCGACCCGACCCGGTACGTGCCGCTGCCGGAGCAGACCCGCGGAGGTGACGGCGTCGTCTTCATCTGGACCGCCGACGCCGACCAACTGGCGTTCGTCGGAATGACCTGGGGGAGCAGACGGAAGACCACCCGCAACGCGCCCCTCATCATGCTCAGCGGTTGCGCGTTCAGCGACCTCGATCGTGCCCTCCGCGCTGGTCTCACCGTGGATCGCCGACAAGGAAACTGAGGCAGATGCTTCTTCCAGCCCGAGCCGCTCGAGGATGAGCGCCTCCGTCGCGCGACGAAGCCGACGAGCTAGCGGCCTGGGTGGCAGTCCACGGCATCGCAACCCTTGAGTCCCGGCGTGCCTTCGAGGTCATCTCTGCAGACCCCATGCGACTGCTCGACCGCGTTCTCAGCTAGCCGGGCGACGCGTAGTCACGATTCGACGCAGGTCTCACGATCCATGGTCTTCGAGGCCTCCCACGCGTCAACGCCTGCCGCGTGTGACGGATAGCCTCGTTCCATGAGTTCGAAGCCAGCGCTGAACAGGCCACTCTCCTGGGCGGCGACCATCATTGCCGTCGTGGTACTCATCGCCGGGGTGGGCAACGTGTTCCTGAACGGTCCTCACGTGACCGCGTGGCTGACGCTCGCGGCGATCACGATCGGTTGCTGTGCCGCAATCTGGAACCTGCGAAGGCGCTACAGATGAAATCAGACGATGCTCCAGTGCCCGTGGGGTGCTGAGCCCACGAACGGGGACGCCCTATGCGTCGTCGCAAAAACCCATGGGTTATGACATAACTCAGGGCTTCACGGGATGGCGAGCACGTTAACGGTCACCTCCGGCGAATACCAGTGCCGGGGGCAGGGTCAGGCAGTAGCTGTCCTGAGCCCTGGACGGCGCGTATCCGTGATTCACGCGCTCCTACCGATTGTGAAGGAAAGGGTGAGTGTCGACACGACAGACGAAGTTCACTTCACTCGCAACAAGCGCTTCCTTCATCCTCGTTCTCGCGGGATGCGCAATGACTCTGCCCGCGCCAACTTCAAGCGTCGATTTCGAGCAACATGTCGCGCGCGACTTGCCCGCCTCAGACGTCCTCGGGCCCATCGCGTCCCTGTCCGCGGACGGCAGTGAGCTGAGAGTCGAGCGGTGGGACTCGCCTGCATGCTGGTCAGTGCCTGTGGAAGTCACGCAGGAAGGGATCGACGCTCTCTCCGTTCAGTTCGAGGTCGAGCCTTCAACAGAGGAGAGCTCGTGCCCAAACTCAGCAGCCTGGGTGGTCAGTGACATCCAACTGGCCGAACCCGTGTCGGTCGAGAGCGTCACCGTGCATCTCAGCGGTCCGAGCATGCTGCTCGACGAGGCGCCGGTGATCGCCACGCGTCGATCCTCCTAGGCGTCCACGCGGACGGCGCGAACACAGGAGTTCGCATGTCCCTTGAGTTCCAAGAGGCCGAGGTTCTGAGACACCCGGCGTGGGGGAGGGACGTCGGCCCCATGCCTAGATCCCGAAGCTCCACCAACCTCGCCGTGCGATCACCGACGCCCGCGCGGGAAGGCGTGTCTGCGGCCGAAGCTGATGGCCACGAGCGCGACCGTGGAGAGGGTGATCAGGGCGACGGGGAGTGCTGCTGGTCCGCTGCCGTCCACGAGGATCGCGCCGATCACTCCTCCGCCGAAGATGGCGAGGTTGAATGCCGTCGTGAGCATCGCGTTCGCGACGTCGACGCTCTCGCCGGCCGCGTCGCCGATGGCCGTCTGGAGCTGGGTTGCGGAACCGCCGAATGCGACACCCCACAGGATGACCGCAACCACCGTCACCGGCAGGGATGTCGAGGCAACCAGTAGCAGCGTGCCCGCTAGCACAAAGGCCGCGGTGCTCGCGATGGCCAGCCGACGCAACGATCGGTCGACAAGGATGCCCGTGATCCAGATACCCACGAGTGCGGCGACGCCGAAGACGAAGAGCACGGCATCGGGGCGCAGCCCCACTCCCGCACCCCCGAGGTAGGGGGCGATGTAGGTGTAGAGCAGGTTGTGGGCGAGCATCCAGGTGAACACCACACCAAGGACCACGGCAACACCTGGGATCAACAGCACTCGGCCTAGCGGGATGCGGGTGCCGGACCGCTGCCCCGGAGCGTTCGGGACGCACGCGACGACGAGTAGCACGACGACCACCGTGAGCACGGAGACACTGGCGAAGGACCACCGCCACCCGACGGTCGAACCGAGCCAGGCCCCGAGGGGGGTCCCGATCGAGAGTGCGAGCGGCGTTCCCGCCATCGCGATCGCGAGGGCGCGGCCGGCCTGCCCGGGAGTCACGATGCGACGGGCGTAGCCGGCGAGCATGCCCCAGATGAGCCCCGAGAACGCTCCGGCGACGAAGCGGACGACGAGCGCGATGACCAGTGTTGGCGCAAAGGCCATGAGGGTGTTCGCGACGAAGAAGCCGAATAGCCCGACGACGAGCAGCGGCTTGCGGGACACGCCGCGCGTCAGCGCGATCGTGGGAATCGCGGCGACAACGGTACCGAGCGCGTACGCCGTCACAAGCTGGCCTGCGCTGCCATCGCTGACCTGGAACTCTGCCGCCAGTAGCGGCAGCAGACCCGCTGGAAGTGTCTCGGTCATGATGATGATGAACCCACTGAAAGCCATGAGGACCAAGGCCACGACCGGCAGCTGCCGCTTGTCCTCCTGGGGGATTGCAGCGGTGGATCTGGTTACGGGGACGGTCATTGCGGCTCTTCTCTATTTACGGAATGATCGTTCCTATAGTCGATGTGCAGTGCCGCTATGTCAAACTGGAACAAGCGATCCGGAAGGGGTGAGATGGCACAACAAGGACGGCCGAGGACCTTCGTCGAGCACGAGGTTCTCGATGCTGCTATGCAGGTGTTCTGGCGTCACGGATACGAGGCGTCCACTGTCTCGCAGCTGCGCGAGGCGACCGGCCTCTCGTCTGCCAGCCTGTATGGGGCCTTCGGTTCAAAAGAAGGCTTGTTCGAGCGCGCGGTTGAGCGGTACATCGCCGGGCCGGGGAGTGTCAGTGAGATCGTCGGCGATCTGACGCTCAACCCGTTAGTCGCGCTCGGTCAGATGCTCCACGGGACGATCGAGATGCAGTCCGATTCCGCACACCCAGGCGGGTGCTTGGTGGCGTTGTCCGCCACGGTGGGCGCAGCGGGTGATGACGATGCCGCTGCGCGTCGAGTCGTGTCGACGCGTCGCGCTCAGGATCGGGCGGGCATCGAGGCGTGCATCCGTCGAGGTCTCAATTCCGGGGACCTCCGAGCCGACCTGGACCCTGCGGTGTCGGCGACCTTGATGCACTCCTTCGTGCTCGGGATCTCCACCCAGCTGCTCGACGGCGTGCCGCCAACAACGCTGCACGCCGCAGTGGAGGCCCTGCTTGAAGGCCTCCACTGACTCTCCAGCCCCAGCCTGAACAGCAACAACGACTGCAGTTCGATCGTGGCAAACGCGGCCCAGGATCGGCGAGCATGTCGGACAGGTTGTTGTCGGAGGTTCGCCTCGGCATCACCGGGTACACCGAGGCATTGCAGACGCTGACCGCATCATCCGTCCTCGCTTGGTCACCGACCGCATCTCCTGACCGTGGGTTCAGAGATGTCTTGTCGGGCGTGAAAACAGGGAGAGGGTGCCCGCCGCTGGACTCAGCGATACAGCTGTGCGGCGTCCCCTCCGAGAGCAGCCTTCACGAACCGGGCGGGGTCGTCGACGAGTATCTCGATCTCCCCGGACTCGACGCCTGCGAGGCTCGCCTTCGCGACCTCGACCGGGTCGATCTTCGGACCGTCGACTCCAGCCATCATGTCCGTATCTGCTCCGCCGAGGTGCACTCCCTGAACCAGGATGTTGCGCCCCGTGAGCTCGACCCGCACGCCGTTGGTCATGTTCCATTCCGCGGCCTTCGCGACCGAATACGAGCCGGAGCCCGCCGGTGTCGCAACCCAGGACAACACGGAGAGCACGTTGACGATCGCCGCCTCGTTGTTGGATTCGAGCGCAGGGAGAAACGCGCGAATGACACGCAGCGTCCCGAACAGGTGCGTCTCGAGGTCTGTCCTGATCTCTACGAGCGGTGCGGTGAGAAGGTCAGCACCGGTTGTGATGCCGGCGTTGTTGACAAGCAAGGTCACGTCAGAGGCCGCTTCGGCTGCCGCCGCGATGGAGGTCTCATCCAGAAGATCCAGCCGCAGTGGCACGACGCGCGGGTCATCGGCAGCGACCGTCTCCGGGTTGCGGGCCGTCGCGTAGACCTTGCTCGCACCGTTCGCCAGCAGTTGCTCCACGAAACGCTTTCCGATTCCACGATTGGCTCCGGTGACGAGCGCGATTGCTCCGTTGATCTGCATGTCCTTCTCCTTCGTCGGTTGCGGGCTCGAGCGCCCGGCTTGTTCCGTAGGCTAGAAGTTGACGTTGACGTGAAGGGCAAGTCCGAGGAGCGTGCATTCTGGTGATGAGAATCGGTGAGGTAGCGGACCGGACTGGCGTGAGCACCCGCGCGCTGCGGTACTACGAGGAACAGGGCCTCCTGCATCCCGAGCGCAGCAGCAGAGGACAGCGAGTCTTCACCGAGGACGCCGTAACGAGAGTGCAGCTCATCCAGCAACTCTTCACCGCGGGACTCGGCAGCCGCCTCCTCGTGCGGCTACTCCCTGCTATCGACAACAAGCACCTTGATGCGGTCCTCGTTCACACGCTCGAGAACGAGCGCGCGCGCATGGAGACCCAGATTCAAGATCTGACCGCAGCACATCGGCGACTCGAAGCACTCATTACGCTCAGCACACGACCACACGCGAGCAACACGCACTGCCCAACCACACTCGAGGAAGCCAGCACCACCGACATGACGCGAGCCGCGTGAGGGTGACCCTGCTCAGCACTTCACCCCCGACAGATCCGCGCGATTAGCGACCAACCGCTCCCGCGAAACCCGTGAAGATCTCAACCGATCAACGCACGGCGCCATCGCTCGCTGTGAATGGCATCGCTCCAGAGCTCTTCCTGCTCGGCGGCCTGAGAGGCGCCGGAGTCCGGTTGGAGCCGTCGCTATCGTATGAAGCTGCCAAGGATGATCAATCCATGCGGCACGGCCCAGTACTGAACGCTGCACGTCACCAGACTCACGAAGACTGGCATCGGTGCCAAGATCGCCGCACCGGCCAGCGCGGACTTCTTCGACATCAACCGCCCTTGCTTGGACTTCTCCGGTGTCGTCTCCATGCGGCGAGAGTGACGCACCCCTCAGACACTCAGGTGAGCAAGGTGAGCCATTCAGGCGCGCCTCATGGGCGCCTCGTTTTCACGACTCCCTCAGTGAGACCGAACGCGCGGGCGGTCGAGGCCCAAGCACGTTGGGTGACATGATTTGTGACCGAGATCGCCGCACAATTCCGGTCCTGGCTTCAGGCGCGAGCGCGCTCTTGCTCCTCGGGTGTTTTCGCGCTCTTCGGGCGGTAGGGGCAAGTGCTCGCTGGGGCGACGGTGACACCACGGCTGGCTCAGCCTGCTGCCACGTATCGGTGCTCGGGCCGGCCGGTTGTGCCGTAGCGCAGCCTGACCTCGATGACGCCACGTGCCGCGAGTGCGGCGAGATAGCGCTGCGCCGTTGCCCGCGAGATGCCGGCGCGCTCGGCGAGCTCCGAGGCGGATGCTTCTTCCAGCCCGAGCCGCTCGAGGATGAGCGCCTCTGTCGCCGACCGCGAGAGCGACCCGGAGTCTCTCGCGCCGTG
Organism: Pseudoclavibacter sp. JAI123; assembly: GCF_013409665.1. NCBI lineage: Bacteria > Bacillati > Actinomycetota > Actinomycetes > Micrococcales > Microbacteriaceae > Pseudoclavibacter > Pseudoclavibacter sp. JAI123. Next base: position 171,246 of record NZ_JACCCM010000003.1, read on the forward strand.
CAGGATGCTGAGCGCCCGGTCGAGGTCGTCCTGTTCGAGAGGTCCATCGCCGCCGATGAGGTTACGGAACCTCGCGTACCGGTCGAGGCGGTCGGTCAGCGAGCGGCGTGGGAACGGTTTCACGAGGAAGTCGAGCGCCCCGGCCCGGAACGCACGTCGGATGGTCGCCGCATCCGTCGCCGCCGACAGCACGAATGCGTCGACGTCGGCCGCGCGCACGAGGTCGATGCCGTCGCCGTCGGGCAGATAGACGTCCGCGAGCAGCAGGTCTGGCGACTCACGCCGGATCGCGAGCGCCGCGTCCGCCGCCGCACGCACGGGCTCGATAGCGACGAACCCTGGCCGCTCGTCGACGATCTCTCGATGCAGCCCGGCGACGCGGAAGTCGTCGTCGATGATGAGCACTCGGATGGCTTCGGTCATCTCGCTTGGTCCCCGTCGTTGTTCGTGCGCATAACTCCTGGCAGTCTCGCGCCGAGCACTGCGCCAGCGCCGCCAGCGCCGCCGACGTCGATGACCCAGAGATCACCACCAGCTCGCCGCGCGAGTTCCCGCGACAACGGAAGTCCGATCCCGTGCCCGTGCACAGTGTCGCGAGTCTCGTCTCCCGGCTTCCGGCTGAAGACGTCGATGCCGTCCTGAATTCCGCCGCCGGAATCCGCGACTGTCACGACGAGTTCGTCGCCGTCGTCGAGCGCGGCGACCTCGACCCAGCGCGGTTCGCCGCCGCTCGCCGCTGCAGCAATCGCGTTGTCGATCAGGTTTCCGAGGATGGTCGCGGCTTCCTCCACCGCGTCGAGGCTGCCGACAAGGAGTGTGTCGTCGGAGATGCGCAGGGAGACCCCGCGTTCGCTCGCCTCGAGCCCCTTGGCGTTCAGGAAGGCACGCAGAAACGAGTCGGTCACGAGCTCGATGCCGTCGACGACCTCATCAACCGCACCGCGGCCGATGAGGTCGGTGAGGAACGCGCGCGCATCATCGACCCGCATCGCGTCGATCAGCCCCGCGACGACGTGCATGCGGTTGCCGAACTCGTGGCGTTGCACGCGCAGCGCGCCGGTCATCGCGCGCACCGTCTCCAAACGCTCACTCAACGCCACGACATCGGTGCGATCGCGGATGATGAGCAGGTCGCCGAGCAGGCGCCCCTCATGCTTCACCGATCGGCGGTCGAGGTAGAGCACCTGATCGTCGAGCAACACAGTCGTGAGAGTCCCGGCAGCGGCGACCGCGTCGATCACTCCGGCCGGCAGACCAAGCTCGGCGAGCGTGCGGCCGACCGCATCACGCAGCCTCAGCATCCGCGCCGCTTCAGCGTTGCAGACCCGCACCACGCCGCTCGGGTCGAGAGCAAGCACGCCATCGCCGACCCCGTCGAGCACCGCCGCCTGATTCTGGACGAGCGCCACGAGCTCTTCGGGCTGCAGCCCGAGCGTGAGGCGCTCGAGGCGGCGCCGAAGCATGAGCGTCGCGAGCAGTGCGACGAGCACAGCCATCACCCCGATCCCGGCCGCCGTCGCGAGCAGCGCCGGCAGATCGTCGAAGACACTTGCGCGCTCGAAGCCGACGCTCACCTCCCCAACCACGCTCGCGGCATCCGGGGCGTAGATCGGCACCTTCGCACGCGCCGACTCGCCGAGGGTTCCGACCTCCCACTCAACCACCTCGTCGCCACCGATAACCGCCTCGAACGGGGTGCTCACCACCTGACCGAGCAAGTCCTGATCGGGGTGTGCGAGTCGAATGCCGTGGTCATCGGTCAGCACCACGAAAAGCGCGTCGGTGCGACCCGCGACCGCGACCGCACGCTCCTGCAACGGGCCGTCGCGCAGGGCCACCTCGGTCGGAGTTCCAGGATCGGCTGAGAACTCGGCGACGAGCGAGCGCACATCCGGGTCCTCGGCAACTGCGCGAGCGATGTTCAGCGCCGTCGACTCGGACTCGGCGCGCAACTGCTGCACTGCGAGTACCAGGAACGCAGCGCTGCACAGCACCACGACCGTCACCACCATCGCGAGTTGCAGCAGGAGCACCCTCGTTGCGAACCGCACGATCAGCACCCTCCCAGCACAGGCGCGTGAGCAGAATGCGCTGAACCAACGATACGCGCAGAACGCAGCGGAATGCGAGATAGCCGGCACTCACCCCGAGTTGGCCGTAGCGTCACCGAATCACCTGCAGCGCCCTCGGGCGACTGCCGACAAAGGAGTCGACATGGACGTCGTATCGCTGGGCCTGCGCACGGCCGAAGTTGAGGAAGGGTACGCGACCGCGTTCGTACCCGCGGAGTGGGTGCTCGTCATGCTCGGGTTCACTATGGTGCTCGCCTTCATGACACTCATCATGACGAGGCGGCTCACCCCGATGGTCGCGCTCATCATCGTGCCGACCGTCTTCGGCCTGTTCGCCGGCGCAGGACTCGGACTCGGCGACATGATCATCGACGCCATCGGGAACATGGCGCCCACCGCAGCCCTGCTCATGTTCGCGATCATGTACTTCGGCATCATGATCGATGTTGGCCTCTTCGATCCGCTCATCCGGTTCATCACCCGCCTGCTCGGCGACGACCCAGCGAAGGTCGTGCTCGGCACGGCACTGCTTGCCGGCGCTGTCTCGCTTGACGGTGACGGGTCGACCACCTTCATCATCACGACCTCGGCAATGCTGCCCATCTACCTGCGGCTCGGCATGAGCCCGGTTGTGCTCACCTGCGTCGCCGGCCTCATGAACGGCACCCTCAACATCGTGCCCTGGGGTGGCCCGACCGTGCGCGCCGCGAGTGCGCTTGGACTGCAGCCGACCGACATCTTCGTGCCGATGCTGCCCTCGCTCGCCGTGGGCCTCCTCGTGGCTCTCGGCTTCGCATGGTTCCTCGGCCTGTCGGAGCGCCGCCGCCTCGCCGGCAGTATCGACACCTCACGCTTGGAAACGTCCGGCGCGCTCGGTGGCTTCGTCGGATCGCGGATGTTCCGTGGCGCCGACATGAAGCCAGGGGCGGCCGCCAGCCTGCGCACCGGCAACATCGTCACCATGCGCGGCGGCCGTGACCCCATCGCGGTGACCGACCTCATCGACGCGTCGGACACCGCGATGGCCGACACGATGCTCGACCCGAACCGCGCCACGCTGCGACCCAAGCTCCTCTGGTTCAACCTGCTGCTCACCCTCGCCGTCATGGTGCTCCTCGTCATGGACCTCTACCCACTGCCCTACGTCTTCATGGTTGGCGCGGCCGTCGCACTGATCGTGAACTTCACCAAGCTCAAGGAGCAGGCCGACGAGATCGTCGCGCACGCCCCCTCCATCGTCGGTGTCGTCTCGATGGTGCTCGCCGCGGGAGTGCTCGTGGGTGTCCTCAACGGCACGGGCATGGTGGATGCGATGGCCGGGTGGGTCACAACGATCATCCCGCCGGCACTCGGGCCGTTCCTCGCCGTCATCACTGGCGTGCTGTCCATACCGTTCACGTTCTTCATGTCGAACGATGCGTTCTACTTCGGCATCCTGCCCATCCTCGCCGAGAGCGCCGCGACCTACGGCATCGAACCCGTCGAGATGGCGCGCGCATCGATCACCGGCCAACCGGTGCACCTGCAGAGCCCACTCGTGCCGGCCATCCTGCTCCTCGTGTCCCTCGCGAACGTCAACCTCGGCGATCACCACAAAAAGGTGCTCTGGCGTGCGGTCGTGGTGTCACTCGTGATGCTCGGGGTGGGGGTCATATTCGGGGCGATCCCTCTCATCGCGTAAACGTAGCGACCAGGAAAAATCGAAAGAGACCGGGCCAGGTGAGGCCGGTCTCTTTCGAGGAGGGATGAAGAGATGAACGCCCTTTCCCGGCGACACGATTTGCTGCACTCTGACCGGGCAGTTCTGACCCTACTCAACAGGCCACCACAACCGCCACATGCCACCCCTTAACGGAGGCCGACCACCAACTGCTCTGGTCCGGTGGGCATATGCGCTGGCATCATGACCTAATGACAGATCCGTACGTGGGCCCACCCCGTCCCCGCATCCTCGCACTCAAACTCACCGCGGCTGAGGTTGAGGAGATCACACCGCTGGCCGGAAGCATCATCGCTGTCAACGATCTCAATACGATCCACGCAGAGGAACACGACCTTCTAGTCCTCACTGGAGCGGAACATCACACCTTGAGTGGGGTGCTCCCGCGACGACTAGTATTCGCGAACCCACCAAGCAAACCCTCTACAGAGCCCGGGCGAATCGGAGTAAGGAACTCCCTAGGCTACGGCGGCTCTCGCCCTCTTGATGCTGCTCACACTCAGTTTCGGCCTGCGGAACGGCTTCTGGTTACCGATGCAGCCGCAGCTCTCGGGCTCACCTCCCTCGTCGAACGCAGCTGCCGTCCATTGCCAAACAAGACCTATCGCGGACTTCGACAACCAACAAACCCGAGCCGCGTGGTCACACCCTTCATCGTGGAGAACCTCCGGTCGCCACTCTTCCTCGCAGCACTCCTCGAATCCGACGAAACCACCCTCGACAATGACTCCGTGTTCTGGCTGCCTGACATGGCTCGCGCGAACATGAAGGAATGGCTCGCTGTCGCACTCACCCATTGGCGTGCCAGCGATCCTGGCACCTTCCCCGAATCGGCTGACTGGATGAACGCCGACACGTGGTCACATCCAACCGCAATCAGGGCCCGGCAAGACCTCGCAGACCACGACGCCGCACAAGCCCGCGTGCTCGCCGAGCTCGATGCCAGCCGTCGAGGCCTCGAAGCAGCAGCCATCCAAGCCGCAACGGCCTCAGAGTCCTGGCAGGCGCTCCTCACCTCCGACAGTGATGAGCTTGTCGCTGCCGTAGCCGACGCACTGAGCTACCTCGGCTTTGACGTCATCGACGCGGACGCCCTGGAAGAACACAAGGGCAAGAAGCGCGAAGATCTTCGTATCACCGACGGTGCTTGGACTGCCCTTGCGGAGATCAAGGGATACCGAGGGTCCGCGAAATCTGGCGCCCTGCTGCAGCTCTCCAGCGCAGCCATCACCTACACACAAACACAGCAGAGCGCGCCCGATGCGCTCTGGTATATCCCCAACAGCAACCGAGACATCGATCCCAACCAGCGGGAGATTCCGCTCGCCAACCGACAGGAAGACCTCGACACCTTCGCTGAAACCAACACTGGATGCCTCATCGACACCAAAGACCTGTTCCGCGTCCGACAACTCGTCGCCACAGACGCACTGAGCAAAGACGATGCCCGCGAGGCGCTTAAGTCTGCTCGAGGCCGCTTCAGTGCTCCCGAACCTGGATAAATAACTCCCCGCCACAGCACTAAGCAATGGCACTGCTACACCGGTGCTCACCAGACGACGGCGAGCTCACCGAAGGAGACTGTTCGTCCGAGCCGCCCTCAGCGAGGCCGGCGACCCCGGGCCGGGCCGGGGGCCAGGCCACCTTCTCCTCCCACGCGCTGCTGGCCTCGGCGGCGAGGTTCGCCCCTGGCGCGGCCTGCCCTTTCCCCCTGGTCGGTCGACGGTGATGTTCTGGCCGCGGAAGCTCACCGTCACGCTGTGCGTAGACCATCTGTTGGATGGTGCCTGCCTCGTCGACTTCCTCGATGAGGCAGGCAACCACACCAGCCCTGTTCTTACACAACATCCAGCACCCAGCCGACGGATGCGCGCCGAGCTAGTTCGTGCACTCGGCTTTGTTGGGGTCACCCCAGACCGGAAACCGGCCTCCATCCGCCGCGCCTGTTCCACGCGCACGACAGGGGCCACCCCGATACTCCAGATTTCTGGAGTGCTGACACCGTGGTCGCATACGTGGACGCTAACCAATCCCCTCAGCGCGGCAGTTCACGACGGCGTTGACCCTTGCAGAGAGCTAGAGGGGTTCGGACGCACTGCCAGGAATCTCATACGCGGATGCGCGTACCCCACTGGTGCTGGGTTCGCAATCAGTGGGCTCGAATATACGAAGGAGATGCCATGGCTCAGTCAACTGCCTCATCGAAACCTATCCGCGCCTCAATCGAAGACGACTAGGAGTTCGATCAGATTGATGGACGACCCGAAGGTTCTCGACGAACTGGGCCTGAAGTCTTCTACGGAAAAACTTGACCAGGCAATAGTTATCCAACTGCCTGAATCCGAGGTCAAGTGCATCGCAAAGATCGAAGCGCAGATCCGAGGGTCAGGGCACAGAGTGACGCGATCAGCGTTCCTGAGGAGCTACATCCTGGCAAGACTAGAAGGCACCGAGGAGGAGCTCAAGCGCTCCGATTCTGAACCTCCGCCTGACTAGCCCCGAGGCCGAGAGGCCCCGCCCGTGCGGCACCTAGCGAAAGGGATCACATTGCCCCCCTCGCACCCCCATCAGCCCCCCATGAGCCCCCATGACCCGGAGGAAACGCCCCCCAGAGATTAGAGCACAAGACCCAACCCGCCGCATAATCCAATCAGGTAACACCAAGGCAGGAAGAGCCGGCGTGGGATTCGCGAAATGGCTGAAAGCAGTCACTTCAATCGCAGCCCGGCTCACCCTCGACGTCATCCTTGATTCGCCAGGTACTGAGCTCGACCTCGACTCACTCATGTGGATTGATCCAGACGACTGAGTCCAGACGCTGCGCAGCGTCGGCGCACCACCGCATCCGCAGTCTCAACACCTGATCTCAACAGCGGGCGCAGTTACCACCTGCTCCCGCTGTTTCCGTCAGGGCCCCATTTATCCGACAGACGGTGGTGGCAGGAAGACCCTTTCCCTGCAAAGCAGGTGAGGATGCGCCCCATCGAAGCGGCCGCAGGCCGCCTGGGTGCGGCTGGAATCTTCCCCACGCGCACCCTCGGCGGCTAGGCCGTCTCGGCGGATGCCTTCTTCGCTTTCGCTTGTTCGAGCTGCGCGGCGGTGCGGTGGTCCTGCGCCTCGTGCCGGTGCGTCTTACTCGTCCAGCTGTACTCCGTCTCCACGGCCACCGTCTTAGCGTTGCATCGGGCGACGACGGACCACAGGTGCCGCGCACGCGTACCGCGTCGCCCTTGGCGACGTTGTGGCGGCCGTCGTCGGTCGCCTGGCCGTTCGCGATCTGCCCGGCCCTGACGCCTTCCCACAACTCGATCTGGCCGCGCAGCTCCGCGAGGTGCGGGGCGAGCGCGTCCGCACGAGCCTGCTGCTGCTCGGGCGTTGCGTCTTGATACCCGTGCTCTTAGGAGTACGTCTGCTCTGTGATGCGGCGTTGCATGCGTCGCTCGTCGGCCCGCAACTTCTCGACACGGTTGGCGACCGTGACGGGGTCGTGGTGGGCTTCGTTGGCGTTGGCCGCGATCTTCGCGCGGCCTTCGGCTTCCTCAGCGTCGCGGCCGGCCTCGACGCTATTTCCCAGGCTCGACCAGGCGCGGTCGTGGGCGCGGCGGTGGCGCGCCTCGGAGCGGTGCCCGATCCTGATGGGCTCCCCGCCCTCGGGCAGGCTGTTGTAATCGCGCTGTCGGCGCAGCTCGGCTGCTCCGGCGTCGGCCGCTTTGCGGCCGGCCTTTTCGTCGAGCGCTGCGGCGCGGTCGTTCGCGCGTTCCGTGCGGGCGGCGTCGACCTCGGCCGCGCTGCGGGTGGTCTCGTCGAGTTCCGTCGTGACCCGAATCCTGCGGCCTCCAGGGCTGCGACGGTCGGGCGGATCACATGGTGCTTCGGGCGGCGGTTGCGGCTGTGCGGCGCGGTCCAGCGATGAAGTGGAATCTGGGTGACTTGGTGGCAGTTTGCACGCTTTGGGTTGCCTGGCTCGCAGCCCTCAAAGTCCCCATCGCCGCGGGCGGACTGAGCACAATTCTCGGGGGCCTGGTCCTGTCACTAGGCACACGCAAAAGCGTCAGTTCATGGCCATACATGTTCAGTGTGACGTTCGGCATACTCGGCACCGCTGCCACGATCCTGGCCTTAGTGTTCCCAGAAACCGCCACGCTCCCAAGTGGCAGTAGTAGCAGCCCGTCTGCGAAACCCTGCACCCATGAGCACCGCTCTTGACGAGCCAGTTACCGTCGAGATGACACACGAGCAGCCTGGTGGACGGGGAGGGGCGCTTCCAACGAATCGGCGACGAGCTCGAGTGTGTGACGGCGAAACGTGATGGGACAGACAGTGAGCCCGGTCTCTATGTTCTCCGCCGCGACGACGGTTCGAGGTTCATGTTTGCATGGTGACCCAGCATCGCGATGCGGACAAGCTGGCGTCTACTCTCGTTGCCCAGCCCAGGTTCAGGCCTTAGAAGCGGCGAGCACGCGCTCGGTGAACTGCCGAGTCTTCACAGCATCGTTGGTAAGTGGCGTTTCACCCAGCGCTTCGTCAACGACACGACAAGCCCTTTCGAAGCCCGCGAGTGACTTTGACTCATCCCACAAGCTATCCGTCAACGTTCTCGAATAGGACACGATCTTGTTTGCAGTGAACGCTGGCATATCCGGCGCGCAGACAAGGTTCTTGTACGTCATGAGAAGGTGGTACCGAGCTGGCTTATAGCTTACGGGGATCAACCCGTTGCGGAACAAATATTCCAATCGATAATATGCATAAGCCGCAGCGTAGTAAGGATCAAGCTTATGGTCAGTCCTGAACATGGATTTGCCCACGTCTGCTTTAAGTTCATTGTAGTACCTCGCAGCGCGGTGCGCATCGTTTAGAAACACGGCCGCGAACGCACGAATCTCGATCTGCTTAGTAATGATGCGCACCTTCTCAATCCCCGTTAGCTGCGCGTACTGTCGGGAGCGGCGTTCGTAGTGAAGCTTCTGCTTGCCCTCGAAACTTCCCAGAAAGTTCTCCAGGTCTTTCTGAAACTCGGTGAGCGCGAACAAGTCCTCAACCGTGACTTGGGTCTGCCGGTTGGTAGCCGTCGCAATCGCGCTAATCACATCTTCATTGTTCGTGGCAATGACTTTGAACGGTATGGGCATATCGTCGCCCAAAATATCCTTGTTGTTGTAGACTACGTGGCTGGTTTGGCAACCGTTAACAATTTGATAGTCAGAAGCAGTAAATTTGTCTGCCACATTCTTGAGCCCCCGCGCCACAAGCGTCACGCCGTTATTGAGGACTGCGAATCGTGCCCGCCCCTCAGGCGTTTGCAGGCTTTCGGACATCTCTACGTTCACCGAGTTGTCGCCCTGATAGTCGCGCACATTATCGACGAATATATGCTTCTTTATTCCTGATTCGTCGTCTGAGATTACTTTGAGGAACTCAGAGACGGGCAAGACGCCCAGATACGACTCTTCGACACCGTCTATGTCCGGCAAGGTGGTCTTCTTGGCGAAGTTGAATTCTGCTTCAACGCTATCCTTGCTGCGCCGCCAGCTTTCCTGTATGCCCTTTGCTCCGACGGGAACAAAACGAACCTCATTGAACAGACTGGTTTCCTTGACTTCTGCAAGTATACGCTCGATCCTTACCATCAGTTGGTGATCATCCTGCCAGGAGCCAGTAGTAACGAAGTGCATCTCACAGTTGGGGTTGCGCTGCTTGAATCGATCCCCATTCTCGTATATCCATGACATGAGTTTCCGCCGCTCGGAGATTTTCTCCGACACGGGTAGCTTCAATTCCTCGGAAAAGAAGTCCTTGACGCCATCTTTGAAAGCGACCATCTCTTCGCCACTGAAGTTGCTCCCTGACTTTGCCTGAACAAAAATGAAGTCGACTTCTAGATGCTTGTTCGTGTCAAGTAGGTCCTTAGCTTCTTCTATGGCTAGGACGAGGACTCCGTTCACGATAACGGCCAGACCATCAATGGTCAGATCGTTTCCTCCACCGGAGTGAACGTCGTGAATGTCAAACTCTTCACCGTAAGCTTCTGTGATCACGCAGTAATTTGCGAAGTGCTCGAACAGCTTAGATTCGTCGTAGCCTGCGGGGAACGACTGCTCGTCGCGAAATGCCCGGATGTTTGCCTTCGTAACTCGGTCCATTCAGCTAGGGTATCCGTGTCCCGCAGGTTCGCATATGGCCGACGCGAAGAGCTTCAACCGTCGCAACCGCTCTCGGGGCTATGTCGCGAAACCCATGGGTTCTGAGATGTCTCGCGAGAGCCTGGAGGCGGGGGAGCACCTGCCCCTGGCGCAGGGCACGAACTCAACACCGCGCACGAAGCGGCGTGGTGTTGAGTGAGGACATGTCACACCGCCTCCTGGACCCAGTGACCCAAGTCGAGCTCATCGTCCCCGACGGCATCTCTGATGCCGACGCCATCGAGCACGCCCGCCTCCGAAGAGCAGGCGAGTTACGCCACCTGCGCATCTTCCCGGAGTGGGGTCTCGACTGCTTCCTCTGGGCAGACGAGGGAGCCGTCGACCCCGAGCACTTCAACATCACGCCGAAACTGGCCGACCGCCTCCGCGAATGGGCGGCCCACTGGGAAGATCTAGGCAACCCCTTCACTGAATGCACCGACCTCGACGCACTGGACACGTGGTGCCAGCAAGGCTTGATCCTTGCGACCAATCTGCAACAAGAGCTCTACATGACGACAACCGTCATTCCACAGTTCGGCGGCCGACGCAATCATTGTTGGGAGTTCTCGCAACCTTAGAGTTTCGCCAGCTGCACATGGCGGAACAGACAGCGATATCCTCCTAGCGTCTGCCCAAGGCGCCCTTCACTCCTCACGGGGGGCGTCCTGCCCGCAGCATGGCGAGAGTGGCAGCCCGTTTGAGCAGGGCCAGATGCGTGGAGCCTCATGCTGCGGGCGCGAGGCTCCCATCTTTCTCCGCCGGTGCCAGGATTGTTGCAGAACCCTAGGGGTCCGAGACGTCTCACCTCGGAGTGGCCCCCGCCGCGGCTTCCGCGTGTGTCCGTGTCACACGATTCTCAGAACCATGTGTCGCAACTCCCTCCGCGGAGACGTGTATCCGCTGTCGGTTTTGCGACAGCGCTGACCTGTCACGAGCGGCGCTTCATTCCCACCGTCCTTGGTGCCCGGTAGCTTCTCGAATCCTTCCACTCAGCGGAAACCCCCGCCCACCGCGTCCACCCGCACCGCACACTCGTCTCATCCTTCCCAACGACGAGAGGCGTTCGATGACGAGCGACGAGAGCCACGGCCAGAGCGCCGAGGCAGGCGAGAGCACCGCGACGGGCGCACGCCAGTCCACGCAGGTGGCGATCATCGGAGCCGGGCCGGCTGGCCTGCTGCTCGGCCACATCCTCGGCCAGGCGGGGATCGACTACCGCATCCTCGAGGCGCGCGACAAGGACTACGTGCTCGGGCGCATCCGCGCCGGCGTGCTCGAACAGGACTCCGTCGACCTCCTCGGCAAGTATGGGCTCGACGCCGACCTCAAGGCCAACGGCCTCACCCACCACGGCATCTACCTGCAGCACGAGGGCGAACGCCACCACATCGACTTCGCCGAGCTCACCGGCCGCACCGTCACCGTCTACGGCCAGCAGGCGCTCGTCCACCACCTCGTCGCCGAACACGAACGGCTCGGCTCGCAGCTCATCTTCGAAGCCACCGACGTTCAGCCGACCAACATCGAATCAACGCAGATCGAATCGGCACAAGTCGACGGGGAACGCGCATCCGTCGCCTACACGGCCCCGAACGGCGAACGCATCACCCTCGACTGCGACTACATCATCGGCGCCGACGGCTACCACGGCGTCTGCCGCCAGACCTTCCCCGAAGGCACCCTCGAGGTCGCCGAGCGCGTCTACGAATTCGCGTGGCTCGGCATCCTCGCCGACGTCGCCCCCTCCACCGACGACCTCATCTACGCGCTCCACCGCGACGGCTTCGCCATGCACTCCATGCGCTCCAGCACCGTCTCGCGCCTCTACCTGCAGGTCAGCCCCGACGACGACATCGCCAACTGGAGCGACGAACGCATCTGGGAAGCCCTCCAGACGCGCCTCGGCACCGAGGGCTGGACCCTCACCGAAGGCCCCATCACCGAGAAGTCGATCCTGCCCATGCGCAGCTTCGTCGTCTCCACCCTCAACCACGGCCGCCTCTACCTCGTCGGCGACGCCGGCCACATCGTGCCACCCACCGGCGCGAAAGGCCTCAACTCGGCCATCGCCGACGTCGCCCTCCTCGCCGAAGCCCTCCAGGCCCACTACGCCGGCGACGACACCGGCCTCGAGCAGTACAGCGACAAGGCCCTCGACCGGCAGTGGAAGGTGCAGCACTTCTCGCAGTGGATGACCGACATGCTCCACGTGCACCCCGCCGACGGCTCCGCCGAGCAGAGCGCCTTCGACTTCCAACGGCAGCTCGGGCAGATCCGCTACGTCACCTCCTCGCACGCCGCCCAGGTCAGCCTCGCCGAGCAGTACGCCGGCCTCCCGTTCGTGGATGCACGATGATCGCCGGGCAGGAACAGCCAGAGCGGCTCGATGGCCCCGTCGACTCGCTCGTCAGCCAGGCGCACATCTCGCAGCAGATCGCCGACATGCACACCGCGCACGCCGACGATGCCCGCAGCCACCCGCTGCGCGACTTCGCCCCGTACCGCTCCGTCGCGCTGCGCCACCCCACGCACCAGCTCGTGCGCGCCGACCCCGAGGAGATCGAACTCGTCTCGCCGGCCTTCGGGCATACGGACGTGGCGGCTGAGGAATCCGACCTCACCATCCAGCACAACGGCGAACCCATCGGCGAGCGCATCATCGTCTCCGGCCGCATCCTCGACGGCGAAGGCCGCCCCGTGCGCGGCCAGCTCGTCGAGATCTGGCAGGCCAACGCCGCCGGCCGCTACGTGCACAAACGCGACCAGCACCCCGCCCCCCTCGACCCCAACTTCACGGGCGTCGGCCGCATCATCACGGGCGACGACGGCGAGTACCGCCTCACCACCATCAAGCCCGGCGCGTACCCGTGGAAGAACCACCGCAACGCGTGGCGGCCCGCGCACATCCACTTCTCGCTCTTCGGCACGCAGTTCACACAGCGCCTCATCACGCAGATGTACTTCCCCGGCGACCCGCTCTTCGCGCTCGACCCCATCTACCAGTCCATCGTCGACCCCGCCGCGCGCTCGAGGCTCGTCGCGAACTACGACCACGACGTCAGCGAGCACGAGTGGGCGATCGGCTACAAGTGGGACATCGTGCTCACCGGCTCGAAGTCCACGTGGATGGAACCGGAGGACGTCGACCATGCCTGAAGCAACAACTCCCACGCCGCTCGGCCAGACGCCCTCGCAGACCGTCGGCCCCTTCTACGGCTACGCCCTGCCCTACGAGCGCGGTGGCGAGATCGCCGCGCCCTGGCGTCCGGACGCGATCCGCCTCCACGGCACCGTCACCGACGGGGCAGGAGAGGTGGTTCCGGATGCAATCCTGGAGCTCTGGGGCCTCGACGCCGACGGCGCCCCGGTCGCGCAGCGCGGCAGCCTCGAACGCGACGGCTACACGTTCACGGGGTTCGGGCGCACGCCCGCCGACCGCGACGGCCACTACTCGTTCACGACCATCAAGCCCGGGCGACGGGATGCGGGCGCCGCGCCCTACCTGCTCGTCACGATCTTCGCGCGCGGCCTGCTGCACCACCTCTTCACCCGCGCCTACTTCGGCGACCAGCCGGTCGAGAACGACGCCGACCCCGTGCTCGCAGGCATCGACGCTGAACGCCGCTCGACGCTCATCGCGGTACCGGATGCGCCGGGCAGCTACCGCTTCGACATTCGCCTCCAGGGCGACGGCGAGACCGTCTTCTTCGACTTCGGGCAGGAGCTGTGAGCGTGGTTGACGCTGGTGCGGCGGGGCCCGGCTCCGGCTCCAGCCAGGTCGGCGGCCTTGTGCGGGGCATGCTCGTTGTCGAGGCTGAGCTGCTGCGCGCCTGGGCCGACCTTGAGTCGCGCGACGCGAGCGCGGCAGCAGCGGCCGTCGAGGCCGCCGAGCTGAACGCCGACGCGCTCCGCGACGGCATCGAAGCCGACGGGGTCATCGTGCCCGAGCTGGTGCGCCAGCTGCGCGCATCCCTCGCCTCCACCGGCGTCGAGGCCCCGCGCCTGCACGCCGGCGCGACGAGCCAGGACATCGTCGACTCCGCGAGCATGCTGCACGCGCGCGACGTGCTCGCGGCCGTGCGCGCCGACCTGGTCTCCGCCGGCACCCGACTGCAGGGCCTCGCCGACGCCGAACGCCGCTCGCCCCGCGTCGCCTACACGCTCGGTCGGCAGGCCGCCGCGAGCACACTCGGCGTGCAGTTCGCGGGCTGGCTCGACGGCGTCACCTCGGCCATCGCCGCCATCGACGGCCTCAGCTTCCCCGTGCAGTTCGGGGGAGCGGTCGGCACCGGCGAGGCGGCCGACCGCCTCGGGTCCGGCGCGCAGACCACCAGCATCCTGCGGGCGCACCTCGCCGACGGCCTCGGCCTCGACGACCCGCGCCGCGCCTGGCACGCCGAGCGCACCCCCGTGCTCGCCGTCGCGAGCGCCGCCACGGCCGTGTGCACGGCACTCGGCCGCATCGGCCGCGACCTCGTCACCGCCTCCGGCGAGCGCGTCGGCGAGCTCTCGCTCGGCGGCGGCGGCACGTCGTCCGCGATGCCGCACAAGCAGAACCCCGTCGCGCCCATCGTCGTCGTCTCGAACGCCCTCCAGGCGCCCGGCCTCCTGGCGACCGTGGCCGTCGCCGCGGTCTCGCAAGACGAGCGGCCTGCCGGCGAATGGCATGCCGAGTGGGATGCGCTGCGCCGGCTCCTCGAGCTCGCCAGCGTGTCTGCGCGGCGGCTCGCCGCATCCCTCGACCGCGTCACCGTCGAGCGCGAGACGGCACGGCACCACCTCGCCGACTCCGCCGTCGCGTCCGCCGACCAGGTCACGCTGCAGGCCGCCAACCGGGTCGTGAATGCCGCCATCAGCCGGTTCCTGTACCGGGAATCGGCCAACGACCACGACGGCGACACCGACGACGACACGAACAGCGAGGAGACGGCATGACGATCCCACGCCTCAGGGGCGCCTTCGCCCCCGGCACCCAGCCAGCGTCGCAGAACGAGCTGCTGGTCCTTCTGCCATCCCTCGGCACGACCATGGCGCTCTGGGACGGCACGGTCGCGGCCCTCCGCGCCTCGACGCCGGGCAGCACCCTCCGCATCCTGCGCCTTGACCTCCCGGGTCACGGCTCCAGCCCGGCCGCAGCCGAGCCGTTCACGATCGCCGAGCTGGCGGATGCGGTGCTCGACGTCGTCGAGGAAGCCGGCGGTGGTGCGTTCCACCTCGCCGGGCTCTCGCTCGGCGGTGCGGTTGCGCTCGAGCTGGCCCTCGCGCACCCCGACCGCGTGAAGAGCCTCGCGCTCTTCTGCACGGACTCGAAGATCGGGACCACCGAGGGCTGGGAGCAGCGCGCCGCCGCGGTGCGCGCATCCGGAACCGCGTCGCTCGTCACGGGCAGCGCCGAGCGCTGGTTCGCGCCGGGCTTCCTCGAGCAGAACCCGCTCTCGGCCGCAGCGCGGTCGCTCTCGACGCTCATCGACATCGACGACGAGTCGTACGCGCGCTGCAACGAGGCGCTCGCCGCCTTCGACCGCACCGCGTCGCTCGGCTCGCTGCGCGCCCCGACCCTCGTCGTAAGCGGTGAACACGACGTCGTCACGACGCCAGAGGCGATGCAGGCGCTCACCGAGCGCATCCCGAACGGCTACCACTCGACCATGGCGGGCACCGCCCACCTGGCCGCGCTCGAAGACCCGGACGCCGCCGCCCGCCTCCTCACGACGCACCTGCGCGCATCCGCCTCGCAGGGCCAGTCGACGCAGGCTGCCGCGCACGAGCAGGGGATGCGCGTGCGCCGCGAGGTGCTCGGCGACGCGCACGTCGACCGGGCCGTCGCCGGCACGACCGCCGAGACGGCGCCGTTCCAGGACTTCATCACCCGCTACGCGTGGGGCGAGATCTGGGCGCGGGAAGAGCTGTCCCGCCGCGAGCGCTCGATCGCGACCCTCGCGAGCCTCGTCACCGGGTCGCACGAGGCCGAGATCCGGATGCACGTGCGCGCCGCCCTCACCAACGGCCTGTCGCGCGCCGAGATCGCCGAAGTCATCCTGCACACGGCCCTCTACGCCGGGCTGCCGCCCGCCAACGGAGCGCTCGGCATCGCCAAGGAGGTCTTCGCGGGCCTCGACGCCGCGGGTACCGCAGACACTCAAGCATCCAGCCCCAACGAAGGAGCAGAACGTGGATAAGACCTACGCCTCGGCGGCTGAGGCCGTCGCCGACATCCCGGCGGGATCGTCGCTCGCGGTCGGAGGCTTCGGCCTCTCCGGTGTGCCGATCACCCTCATCCGGGCCATCCAGGCGCTCGGCGTCGACGGCCTCGAGGTCGTCTCCAACAACTGCGGGGTCGACGGCTGGGGCCTCGGCGAGCTGCTCTCCGAGGGGCGCATCCGCCGCGTCATCGCCAGCTACATCGGCGAGAACAAGGAGTTCGCGCGCCAGTACCTGTCCGGCGAGATCGAGGTCGAGCTCACCCCGCAGGGCACGCTCGCCGAGCGGCTGCGCGCGGGCGGCGTCGGCGTCCCCGCCTTCTACACGGCGACCGGCGCCGGCACCATGGTCTCGGAAGGCGGGATGCCCATCCGCTACAACACCGACGGCACCGTCGGCCTCGTCAGCGAACCCAAGGAGCAGCGCCCCTTCGACGTCTTCGGAGCCGCCAAGGAATACGTGCTCGAGACCGCCATCAGCACCGACTTCGGCCTCGTGCGCGCCGCCGTCGGCGACCGCCACGGCAACCTGATCTTTGAGAAGTCGACCCGCAACTTCAACCCCCTCGCGGGCATGGCCGGGCGCATCACGATCGCCGAGGTCGACCGACTCGTCGAGCCGGGCGAGCTCGACCCGGACGAGATCCACCTGCCCGGAATCTACGTCGACCGCGTCATCGTGCTGAGCGCGGAGCAGTCGGGCGAGCTGCCCATCGAGAAGACCACCGTCCGGCCGCGCGAAGCCGCTGGCGCACCCACTTCATCCACCGACTCGAGGGGACACGCCTGATGCCGCTGACCAGGAACGAGATGGCCGCCCGCGCCGCCAAGGAGCTCAAGGACGGCTCCTACGTGAACCTCGGCATCGGGCTGCCGACGCTCATCCCGAACTACATCGACGACGGCATCGAGGTGGTGCTGCACTCGGAGAACGGCATCCTCGGCGTCGGCCCGTACCCGTGGGAGGGGGAGGCCGACCCGAAGCTCATCAACGCCGGCAAGGAAACCGTCACCGTGCTGCCAGGCGCCTCGTTCTTCGACTCGGCGGCGAGCTTTGGCATGATCCGCGGCGGCCGCGTCACCAACGCCGTCCTCGGCGCAATGCAGGTCTCCGCGCAGGGTGACATCGCCAACTGGGCCGTGCCGGGCAAGATGGTGAAGGGCATGGGCGGGGCCATGGACCTCGTCAACGGCGCCGAGCACGTGCTCGTCGTCATGGAGCACGTCGCGAAGGACGGGTCACCGAAGATCGTCGAGCAGTGCACGCTGCCCCTCACGGGCAAGGGCTGCATCGACCGCATCATCACCGACCTCGCCGTCCTCGACGTGACGGACTCGGGGCTCGTGCTCATCGAGCTGGCGCCCGGCGTGACGGTCGCCGAGGTTCGGGATGCGACGGGGGCCGTGTTCACGGTGGCCGACTCGCTGCAGGAGGTCTCGGCGTGACCGAGCTGCGCGAGGTCGTCATCTGCTCGCCCCTGCGCACGCCGGTCGGCCGCCTCGGCGGGTCGCTCGCAACCCTCTCTGCTCGTGCCCTCGGAGTCGCCGTGCTCGAGGCGCTCGTCTCTCGCAGCGGCCTCGACGTCAACGCCGTCGACTCGGTCATCGGCGCACAGGGCTACCCCTCCATGGAGTCGCCGGCCTTCGGGCGCGTGGCGGCGCTGGATGCGGGCTTCCCCATCACCACGAACGGGTACCAGCTCGACCGCCGCTGCGGTTCGGGCCTGCAGGCCGTCATGAACGCGGCCATGGAGGTGCAGACCGGCGTCGCCGACGTGGTCGTCGCCCTCGGCGCGGAGTCAATGTCGAACGCTCCTCTCTATACGGAGCAGGGACGCCGCGGCACCCCGCCCGCCGGCCTCATGCTGCACGACGCGCTCGCCCGCGGACGCGAGACGGTGGGCGGCGTCAACTTCCCGAGCCCCGACGGCAACGTCGGCAGTGCCGAGCTGCTGCGGTCGGAGTACGGCATCTCGCGCGAGGCGCAGGACCGCTTCGCCCTGCAGTCGCACCAGCGCGCCGTCGCCGCCCAGGAATCCGGCGCGTTCGACGCCGAGCTGGTTCCCGTCACCGTGCCCGGACGCAAGGGGGACGTGCTCGTCGACCGGGACGAGCATCCGCGTGCCGATTCCTCGCTTGAGGCCCTCGCCCGCCTGCGCCCGATCCTCGGGAAGAAGGATGCAGCATCCACCGTGACCGCCGGCAACTCGAGCGGGCAGAACGACGCGGCCGCGGCGTGCATCGTGACGACGCCTTCGCGGGCCGCTGAGCTTGGGCTGACGCCTTCGGTCCGGCTGGTTTCGTGGGCAGTAGCCGGCAACGACCCGCGACTCTTCGGCGTCGCGCCGGTGCCCGCGACCTCGCTTGCGCTGTCGCGCGCCGGTCTCGGACTCGACGACCTCGAAGTGATCGAGCTCAACGAGGCGTTCGCCGTGCAGGTGCTCGCCTGCCTCGCCGACTGGGGCATCGATGCCGAAGACCCGCGTCTCAACCCGCGCGGCTCCGGTATCTCGATCGGCCACCCGATCGGCGCCACGGGCATCCGCATGCTCGCGACCCTCGCCAACGAACTGCCAGCCCTCGACGCCAGCCTCGCCCTCGAGACCATGTGCATCGGCGGCGGCCAAGCCCTCGCCGCCGTCTTCGAGCGCGCGTAGCGGGGGCGCGATTTTCGGGATGGGTTTCTCGCTTCCGGATGGCTTGCAGCCCATCCTGAAGCGCGGAACCCATCCCGAAACTAGGGGGGAGCGCTTGCCTGCACCTCGATTCCCGCCCCCGTTGCCCGCTCTTAGGGCTCGCGTGCCGCCGTGTGGAATCATTGGCGGCCATACCTGCATCGCGTTCGGCGGCAGGTGACGCTCTGGGGGTTCCATGGATGGCATCGCGCAGCCGAGGCAGCAGCGGAGTCGCGAGTCCTTCGCCCGTGTGAGGGCCGCCACCCTCTCCCTCATGGCCGAGCATGGTGCGGCCGGGGTCACCATTGCCGATGTGAGTGAGCGGGCCGGGGTCTCGGTCGGCACCATCTACGGCAGGGTGGGCAATCGGGCGAACCTGTTGCGCACCGTGCAGGAGGAGGAGCTCGCTCGCATCCAGGCCTCGATGGTGGCCACGCTCGCGGCGCTTGAGGCGGATGGTGCGGCGACGGTCGAATCGATAGTGGATGCCTACGTGCAGGGAATGGCATCGAGCGCCCCGACGCTCCGGTCGCTGGTGCAGCTCGCGGCGGCCCAGCAGGAGTTGGATGCGGCCGGTCCTGCCGCCTGGCGCGAGATGCGTGAAGTCATCATGGGATCACTCGAGCGAGCTTCGGACGTCGTGGTCGCGCCCTCCTCTGACTCGTGGCGTTCTTGGGTGTATGAGGTCCTGGATGCTGCAACGTTTCAATACCTTGAGTCCTCGACCCCCCAGAGCGCAGCTGGTCAGCGGCGTCTCGTCAAGAACCTGATTCGCACTGCCCGTCTGCTCCTCGAGGCGGGGGAAGGTCCGGTCGGCGCCTCGGAGTAGTGGGCGCCCGAACAACGAGAACAAAATCCGAATTCTCATTCGGATTAGTGCTACATTGGCGTTGCCCAGGACGCGTTCGCCTGGACGGGCACCGCCGTCCGTCAGCTCCAGACGCGTTCGCCACGACACCGACGTCAAGGACTGGACCATGCCCCCCACGCTCACTCCCGCCCGAACCCGAGTCACGACAGGTCTCACCGCCGTCGCCGTGGTCGTCGCGCTCGCGGGCTGCAGCAACAGCAGCGCCTCCACGCCGAGCGCAGGTTCGCTCGACTTCTCCTTCTCCTACCCATCCACTGAGAACAGCCCGTATGCGGCGCTCGCCGAGCGGTACATGGAAGCGAATCCTGGTGTCACGGTGACGCTGAACCCGATCCCCTCGGAGAACTACGACAGTGTCCTCCGGACCCAGCTCCAAGGCGGCAACGCCTCGGACGTGATCATGGCGACGCCGGGATCCGGCACGACGCTCTCCGTGATCTCCTTGGCGCAAGCGAACCTGCTCGCGCCACTTGCCGAAACCAACGCGGCGCTGGTGGATGAGGGCAGCAAGCCGCTGTTCTTCGTCGACGGCGAGCAGTTCGGTCACCCCACCGACATCAGCATCACGGGGACGGTCTTCAACGAGGCGCCTGGCGTCGCGTACCCGGAATCGAGCGAAGAGCTGCTCGAGACCTGCGCGGCGCTCGACGGTGGAACGTCTCTCTTTGCGCTCGCAGGCTCCGTTCCGATCAACGGCGGCATCGCCGCGGTCACCATCGCGGCCACCAACGTGTACGCCGAGAATCCCGATTGGGATGCGCAGCGAGCAGCTGGAGAGGTGAGTTTCGCCGGTACTGAAGGGTGGAGGGCCACCCTCCAGCTCATCATCGACATGAAAGATGCCGGATGCTTCCAGGCCGGTGCAGAGGGCAGCGGATTCGACGCGATCGTGAACGGCATCGGTCAAGGGACGTCCCTGGGCGCGTTCATCCCTGGCGGCGCGGCGGTCGAGCTCGGACGGAGCTCGCCTGAAGCCGAGCTCGTCGTCGAGTCGTTCCCCGCTCCGAAGGGCGCGAAGCCCTTCATCTTTGCGAGTTCCGACTACGCCGTCTCGATCAGTGAGGCGTCCGAGCGCAAGGAAGCCGCACAGGCGTTCCTCGACTGGTTCGCCGAGCCGGAGAACGCTGAAGGCTATGCGGATGCGGCAGGCACGATCCCCATCACGGGCATCGATGGCATCGACCTCACGAACTCTACCCATGCCCCGGTCGCTCAGCTCATCGCGGATGGCCAGTACACGCAGTTCCCGGTCAACATCTGGAGCAACCCTTCGGTCTTCGACAAGCTCGGCTCCGGAGTGCAGGCCCTGTTGACGGGCCAGCAGTCGGTCGACGGGCTGCTGGGTGAGCTCGACGCGGCTTGGGACTCGAAGTGACGGCCGACAGCCCCGTCGGGCTCGAGACGCCAGGGGATGCTGCCCCCGATGCCGCTATGCCCGAGAACGCCGCGTCCGAGATCACCTCGGCGGAGTTCCGTCGGATGCCGGTGGCCGACATGATCGAGTGGATCGGTCGCAACGGTGAGCCCACAGATCCGAGAGATGACATCGACGCTGACTCGCTCGTTCGTCGATTCCCCCACCTTGGTGCCGTTGCGACGATAGACGTGACCCTCGACGGGCCGAACGGTCCGTTGCCTGGCAGGATCTACGTCGATGAGACCGCGCAGGCAGTTGGTGTCGGATTCGTCTGGGCCCACGGCGGCGCCTTCCTGGGTGGCCACCTCGACATACCCGAAGCCAATTGGACTTCTCTGGAACTCGCATCCCGGGGCGTCCCGGTGCTGTCCATCGACTACACGAAATGTGTGCGTGGAGTGCACTACCCGGTCCCGTCCGACGACGTGCTGGCCTGGTGGGAGGAGGCTCGGTCTCATTCGCTCGAATGGCTGGGTGTCCCCGGCGACCGGCTCGTACTCGGTGGGGCAAGCGCCGGAGCAACGCTGACCGCGGGGGCCGTGCAGCGGCTCATCGACGCGGAACGTCCCGTGCCAGCCGGGCTGATCCTCGTATATCCCGCCCTGCATCCCGATCCCACCGACCCGACCGCGGTGGCACCGAAGGCTGCGCACCTCGACGGCCTCACGATGAATTTCGCAGGATCCCTCGCGGCTTTGACCGACCCGCAGGTGTTCCCCGGGTGGGGCAACGGGCGCGGGTTTCCGAGGACGTTTGTCGTCGCGTGCGAGCGCGACGCGTTCGTGCCGTCAGCCGAGGCCTTCGTCCGGACCTTGGAGCGCGCGGGCGTCGCCGCGCAGTACCGCCTCGAACTCGACTCGCACCACGGACACATCGACGAGCCGTCCGATGCCGGCGCGCACCGCACCCTTGCCGCGATGCGCGAGTGGCTCGGCGCCTAGCTGCCCAGCCCGCTTTTCTTCCCGCTTTCCCTTTCCATCCACCCATCGAGAACCCGGCGACCGCACGAAGCGGCGCCGACACCTCACGACATTGGAGTCGTCATGACACATCACTCATCGGCGCGCCCGAAAGCGCGCCGCAACCCCCGGAAGGGCTACCCCGGCGTTCGTCGGGTGAGAGGCCTCGCGGGGCTCGCATTCGCCTCCGCGGCGGTGCTGACCCTTGCCGGATGCTCCCCGCAAGCGGGCGATTCGACTTCACCAGGCGGTGCGACTGCCGCGGTCGCGCAGGGATCGATCGAGGGTGTTGCTGCTGAAGGGGTGGATGCGTTCCTCGGTCTCCCCTACGCGGCGCCTCCGGTCGATGATCTCCGGTTCAAGGCGCCCGAGCCCCCCGAGGCGTGGGAGGGGACGAAGAAAGCCGACGCGTTCGGCCCGGCCTGTCTGCAGGGAGGCGAGGTGGTCGGCGTCGAGAAGAGCGAGGACTGCCTGTATCTCAACGTCTACCGACCCTCTGGCGTTGACGCTGACGCAGAGCTGCCGGTGATGATGTGGATCCACGGTGGGGGGTTCGGCGGTGGCAGCGGCGCGCTCTTCGACCCCTCGGAGTTCGTCGAGCGCACGAACACCGTGGTCGTCAACATCAATTATCGTCTGGGCGCGCTCGGTTACCTCGCGTCCGAATCGATGGGCGCTGACGCCGGTTCGTTCGGTCTGCTCGACCAGGTCGCAGCGCTGGATTGGGTGAATGAGAACATCGCCGCGTTCGGCGGTGACCCCGCACGGGTGACGGCTGCGGGACAGTCCGCGGGGGCGATGTCGATCTGCGGCCTGCTGACGTCGCCAGAGACTACCGGGATGCTCAGCGGTGCGATCCTGCAGAGCGGGTCGTGTGCATTCAGAGCCTTCACTCCCTTCGAGGCTGCGGTTGAGGAGGGCAACACGACGGCGGCCGAGATCGGCTGCCCCGCCGGCGCCGCGCAGCTGGAATGCCTGCAGTGGCTCGACGCCGAGGTGCTCATGGAGACGCCTGGCCGATTCTCGCCCACGTTCGGAAGCGACGTGCTCCCGGCGATGCCGATGGACGCGATAGAGGCCGGAGACTGGGACGCGATCCCTGTGCTGGCTGGTTCCAACCGTTGGGAAGGGAAGCAGGGGATCTTCTTCAGCGTGGGCCCGGATGCAGGTTCGATGACGGCTGAGGAGTACGAGGCGCGCGTTCGCGAGACGTACGCCGAGAAGGCCGACGACGTTCTCCAGCGGTACCCGGCTGGGGACTACGATCAGCCGGCGCTCGCCCTCGCGGCGATCGACACCGACAGCACCTTCGGGTGCAGCACGTTCACGTTCGCGGAGGGTGCCGCAGACCAGGCGACGATCTACGCGTACGAGTTCGAAGACCCGACGTCGCCGACAAACGCAGGGATGGCGTTGGACGGCATCGACATGTCGAGCGCCCACTCGGCGGAGCTGGCCTACCTCTTCGACTACGCGGAAGTGGAGCGTCCCCTGACCGCCGAGGAGAAGGAGCTCGGCTATCGGATGATGGACTACTGGGCTGAATTCCTGACCTCCGGGACGCTGGGGTCGCCGTGGGTGGCGTTCACGGCGGAGGCTCCGACCTTCATCAAGCTGACCCCGGAAGGCGAGAAGCCCTTCGAGGACTTCGCGACCGAGCACCAGTGCGAGTTCTGGGCGAGCATGAGCTGACGCATCCGCGCACTCACTGCTTCGCCCCGGTCACTGCGACCTGTCGGACGGATGCTCCTGCAGCGTCTCGAACGGCAGATCGGCCGGGGCGAAGCTGTGTTCGCCACGGCGGCGGGTGGGGTCGTGCCGTGCTCGAGCCGTAGGGTGCGAGTCCTCGCGCCGTCGAGTCCGGCGATCGGCGACATCTCGCGCGGTCCGACGAACAGAGATCGGGGTGTCACTGGGGGTAGCAGCCAGCCAGTGACACCCCGATCAGCGTCCGTGCGTGAGTTAGCTCGCCCGACGACGCGACAGCAAGACGGCGCCGGCGCCCAGCACGAGCAGCAGCGCGACTATGACGAGCGGTGCGGTGAGTTCGCTCCCCGTCGTCGCCAGCGAGTCAGGCTTCCCGGCCTCCGTGCCAGTCGGTTGTGGGGCGGGCGGAGTCGGTGCCGCGGTTGCGGTGCTGGTTGTCGTCGGCTGCTGGGTAGCGGTCGCCGTCGCGGGAGGCGTAGTCGCTGGCGGTGTCGTCTCTGGCGGTGCCGTCGGAACGGGGTCGCCGATCACGATCGAACCGTCAGCGGCCCGGCTGAAGTCCTGCAGGAAGTCCCAAGCTGCCTCCGTCGTCACGCTCAGTGGTTCATGGGTCGCGTCGTGGTTGATGGCGAGAGCCACCATCTCCTGGCCGTCTGCATCCGCGTAGTAGTTGACGTCAGTCTGGACCTCGAAGTACGGGCTCGTGTAGCTCGCGGTGCGGTCAGGTGCGATGCCCCAGACTGGGTCGGCCTCAGCATCAAACGTGTAGGAGTCGGTGATGCCGTTCTTCGCGAACGTTGATGCGAGCGTCTCGTCGACCGTGCTGGCAGTGCCGTTCTTGGACGGCAGCTCATCGAATGGCCCGAGGGGTGCGCCAGCGTAGAACGTCGGCAGGCGCAGATCGTTGGTTGATGCGGGCGGTGCGAAGACCCCGTTCGTCGGCGCGATACCGGCGAACAGCTCTGTCTGCAGTGCACCCAGCGACCAGCTCTGGCGACCGCCCATGGAGAACCCGGAAGCGTAGATGCGCGTGCTGTCCGCCTGTGGGATCGTCTCCAGGATGCTGTCCAGGGCCGCGCGCATCCGCTCGTCGCCCATGCCGACCGCGGCGTGATCCTGCACCGAGACGGTGATGAAGCCTTCCTCGGCGCCGATTCGGGGCCATTCGGTGATCGAGGCCTGGGCCTCCGCGTGGTTGCCGTTGCCGTGGAAGAGGAAGACGACCGGAGTTGAGTCCACGGTGGCCGTAGCGACGGAGTCAGGCGTGTACGTGAAGTACTCGACCCGAGCATCCTGCACCTCGATCACGTCGCGGGTCATCTCGATGCCCAGCGCCGCATAGTCCGTCAGCGGAACGAGGCTTGAGGTGTGCGGGGCAACCCAGCTGTCGCGGCGCATGAACGTGCTCAGCACCTCGCTATAACCCTCGCTCACCGAGGCTGCGTCAAAGCCGTCGACAACCGGAGAGGTCGCGGCGACCGCGGTGCCGAAGCTCGTGTTGATGCCGGTGATGGCCTCGTGCATCGCCGCAGTTCCGTTGACCAGGTAGCCGGGGACCTCGGCCTCGGCCGAACCGGTGACGACGGATGCTGTCGCGTTGCTCGTGTAGATGGCGCTCGGGAAGTACGTTGCCGGCCAGGCGGAGACGTATGGGTGGACGTCCTCGACTCCGTCGTAGAGGTGCTCGTGGGCGAAGTCGGCTCCGGTTCCATCGGCGAAGACGTAGGTGCGGAAGCGAGACCCCGGGAAGAGTCCGGTGTCGCTGGTGCCCGCGGGGGTTCCCGTTGTGTAGTCGAGGTTGGTCGAGTCGGAGAATTGGCGCTTCGAGACGACGAGGCTACGTTCGTCGACGTCCGTCCACGTGGAGCCGTTGGCTGGGTTGACGAACAGGATCGGGCTTCGCTCGTCGGCCGCGATCTGCGCGAAGCCGCCGTCTTCGGCGGTCTGGAGAGCAGAGTCGGCGGTGTACGGCGCGTCCCCGTACACGACGATGAGCGGGGACGCGGTGGCGCGCTCGCCGTACTCGGCCACGTCGGGAACGTAGGCGAAGGCCGTGGTCTCGTAGCCTTCTTCACTGAGCGTGAAGGGGACTATCTGGCCGCTCGGTGCTTCGTCGGCGCCTGCTGGGGGAGTTGCGATGACCAGTGTCGTGAGCAATGCCGCTGCGGAGCCAGCCGCTGCGAGATGTCGAATTCTTGCCATGTACCTGCTACTTCCTTGTAGAGGAGCTTGGTGGGTTTCAGCCCGACCAGGGCCACTTTGGCTTAAAAGCAACATATCCATGTCGGTTATCGACGACAAGAGGCCCAGGCCGAGGCGCGCCGTGCAGGACGAGGCTGAGCGGCCGATTGGTGCACGCCGCGGAGGGCCTTCCATCGAGTCCACCGATGAGGCAGATCACTGATCTCATGTGTGCGGACGCCGCCGTCCCTGCTTGGGTTGAAGTTGATGCGCAGAGCCGCGCGTCGAGAGGAGCCACGTGTCAGAAACCACCAGCGCCAGCACCGCGTCCGCCCCTGTAGTCGTTACGGGTGCCGCGTCCGGCATCGGGGCAGCGGTTGTCGGGCGGCTCCTCGCCGACCGCATCCCGGTCATCGCGGCCGACCTCTCTTGGCCAGCGGATGCACCCGAGCGACCGAGCGTCCACCGGGTCATGCTCGACGTGCGCGACCCGGAGGGTTGGGCTGCTGTCGCCGAGCTCGCCGCTGCCTCGACCGCGGCCGCCGGCGCGCTCGCGGGACTCGTCAACGCCGCCGGCATCACGCGGCGTGCGCGCATGGAGAACGTCACCGCCGAGGACTTCGAGCTGGCCTTCGCCGTCAATGCGACGGGCCCCGCACTCGGAATCAAGGCGCTCGCCCCGCTCATGGCGGGCGGCGCATCCATCGTCAACGTCGGCTCAGCCGCAGCGGTCACGGCGCACTATGCCGTGGCGTACGCGGCCAGCAAGTGGGCGCTGCGCGGCATCACGAAGACCGCGGCGATGGAGCTGGGGTCGCGGGGGATCCGCGTGAACATCGTGCACCCCGGCTACATCGAGACGCCCATGACGGCGAGCGCATCGGTCGCGTTCCGCGACATCAACGTCGAGCTGACGCCGCTCGGACGCACGGGATCACCTGCTGAGGTTGCCGACGTCATCTCGAGCCTGCTCTCACCGGCGACCTCATTCGTGACGGGCGCCGAGCTCGCCGTCGACGGCGGCCTCACCGCGCACGGGGGCGGGCTGCCGATCGCGAGGGCGATCAGCTGACCCGCCACGAGCCGCCTACCGCCAATCTTCAGATGGTCGTCGGCTGCCCCCAGGCCGCGTTTGAGCTGCCGCCAGCGTCCAGCGCAGCCTCCTACCGCTGCGTTGGCGAGCCGACGCCCACCACTGCGTGCGCCTCCGACTCCTCCAGTGCCTGCGAGCGCTGAATGGAGAGCGATGCCCTGGCGCTCGCGATTCCGAAGCCAAGCTCGAGCAGCGCGACACCCGCGAGGCCTGCGATGACAGCGGGCCAGCTCATCCCGGCCCCGACGAACAGCCCGGACACGAGCGGCCCCAAGGCGGCGACTGCGTAGCCGACGCCTTGCACAACGGCGGAGAAGGCGGCAGTCGCCGCACTGCTCGGCGCCGTGAGCACGATGAGGGCGACGGAGATTCCGAACGCCGAACTCAGTGCGATCCCGAGGACCGCGACGACCAGCGTGAGTGCTTCGAGCGGTGCGATGGCGAGACCCACGAGGCTCGCCATTCCAAGCGTCGCCGTGGCGATCAGCAGGGGAGTTCGCCAGCGCGCCCGCGACGCGAGCATCGGTGCGAAGAGCGCGGCCGGGAGGCCCGCAACGCTCATCCAGGCGAGCAGCAACCCGGCTTGCGCGGCGCTCGCCCCACGATCGACCGCGATGGTCGGAAGCCAGGCGGTGAGCGCGAAGTACAGCAGCGCCTGGCATGCGAAGAAACCCGTCACCGGCCAGAGGCCGCGGGCCTGCCAGATCGAGACGCTCGCTTCCGCACCCCCTGGTCGACGGGCGGGAAGGGGCGCGCCGATGCGACGGCCGAGCCCGAGCGCAATCCCCAGCGCGATGAGCAGCGGGACTCCCCACGCAGCGAGTGCTTGCCCCAGGTCATCGTCGAGAACGTGGAAGAGCGGCACCGAGAGGGCCGCCCCCGTGGCCGCGCTCACGCCGAACGAAGCGGTGTAGAGGCCGGTCCACAAGCCAGCGCGGGCAGCGAGCGCGCTCCGGATGAGCTGTGGCGCGAGGATGCCGAGGACCGCGATCGAGGCACCGATGAGCGCTGTCCCGACGAAGAGGGGCGACGGGCCGAGCGGGCGGAGGAGCGTCGCGATTGCGAGCACACCGAGGAGCAGCGAGAGCGACCTGGACAGGCCGAGCTTGGCCACGAGGAGTGGCGCAAGTGGTGCAGCCAGCGCGAAGAGGATCACGGGAATCGTGCTGAGCACTGCAAGGGCTGTCTGCGGGAGCGCATAGCCCGCGCCGATCTCGCCGAGCAACGCGGAGGTGTTCGTGATGGGGAAGCGGACGCTCAACCCGACGGCGACGACCAGGATGCCCGCCGCTACTCCCTGGCGCCGCGCCGCACGCTGACGCATCCCGTTCAACGCAGCACCCGGCCGTCGCGGAGGACGCGGAGCGGTGCCGGCCGGTCCACGACCAGCTGAGCGAGATTCTCGGCGGCGAACTCGAGGCGGGTGTCGCTGCGCTCATCCCACTCGGTGATACTCGCGAGGCCCATCATCTCGCCACCGGAGACGGAGGCGATGTGGAAGGTGCGCTCCAACTCGGCGTCGGTCATCGCGCCCGTGCGGTAGGCGAGGAGGTGGGCGCGGTCGACCATGCTTCCAGTGCCGAACGGGCTCCACGCATCCCGAACCCCGTCGGAACCGGCGGCCAACCGCACTCCGTGTCGTTCGAACAAGTCGAGGTCGGGCACCGGGTCGGTGCCGAGCGCGCACGTCGCGACCCAGAGGCCCGCCTCCGCGACGAGCTCAAGCGTCTGACCGAAGGAGGGCAGGTGCGCGTCGCACAGCGCGAAGGCATGACCGATCGTGACCCGTCCCTGCCTGCCGCCCGCGATCGTGCGCCTCGCGACCTCACGGATCTGCGCCAGTCCGCCCTCGCCGCCGTCATGGAGGTGGATGTCGAGGTCGCGTCCCGCTCGGTCGGCGAGGCCGAAGATCGCGTCGAGGTGGCCGTGCAAGTCGCCCTCGAGGCCGCCGGGGTCGATGCCGCCGACGAGGTCAGCCCCCGCATCGAGCGCAGCCGCCATCGTCTCGAACGTGCCCGGGTTGCGCAGCAGCCCGAACTGCGGGAACGCGACGATCTGCACGGTCAGGTCACCGCCGATGCGCTCGGCGGCCGCCCGGACCCCCTCCACGTTCCGCGTGCCCAGCTCTGAGGACACATCGACGTGCGCCCGCATCCCGAGCGTGCCGTTGTCGAGCGCGTGCGAGAACAGCGCAAACGCACGCTCCTCGACGCTCCCGACGTATCCGGCCTGCGCCGTGCGGTCGTTGTCGATCAGCTCGACGAGTGTCGAGGCGGGGCGCCGTGACTGCCACGCCTGACCCCACGATGTCTTGTCTGGGTGGATGTGCGCGTCGACGAGGCCGGGAGTGCGCAGCGTCGGCTGGGCGGTGGAGTCGGTCATGGGTCTGCCTCCCGTGGTGGCGGGCTCGAGGATGGATGCGGAGCGCGGGGCAGCGGGTACGCCCCGCGTCACTGCTGGTAGGGGATCGATGGCATAGCCTCGGTCGAGACGTCGTCGATCTGGAGCGCCAGGGGGCCGCCGTGGCGTTTTCTTCGTGCGACGTAGACGACGATGCCGATGACGAGCCACGCCGTGCCGAGGACGAACGTGAACGGGGCCAACGACGTCCACAGCCAGGCGACCGAGACGAACCCGATGATCGGCATGATCAGATGCCGGAGCAGCCCCCATCCGCTGCGCAGCTTGAGATCGAAGAAGAGCACCTTGGCGGTCGCGAGGTTCACCATGGCAAAGGCCACGAGTGCTCCGAAGTTGATCATGTACACGGCCTGGTCGAGAGTCACGAAGAGCGCGACCAGAGCGATGACGGAGACGACGATGGCCGCCACGTATGGAGTGCGGAAGCGTCGGTGCAGCTTCGCGAGCGCGGGGGGAAGGATGCCGTCGCGGCCCATCGCGAACAGCACGCGGCTCACGCTCATCTGCGCTGCCGTGCCGCAGAGCACGATGCCGACCGTGTTCACGATGACGAACACGACCATCAGCACGTCGCCTCCGGCCTCCTGCATGAGCTCGGTGCCTGCCGCGTCGAGGTTGTCGAGCTGCGTCCAGTCGGGGGCGATGAGGCTGCCGGCGACCGAGAACGCCAGGTAGCCGAGTCCGGCGAAGAGCGTGGCGAGCACGATCCCCTTGGGGATCTTGCGGCGCGGATCGTGGGTCTCCTCGGCGAGGGTGGAGACGCCGTCGAACCCGAGGAACGCGAAGGCGACGATCGCCGCCGCGGCCAGGATCGGGCCGAGTCCGCCTTCCCCGATCGAGAGCGGACGCGTCACCGACTCCAAGGTCAGGCCGGGGGCGTTGAGCACAGCCAGAACCAGGAACACGATGATCACGAGCACCGACGCGACGATGACGACGAAGTTCATCCGCTTGAACCACTTGACCCCGATGATGCTGAAGAGCGCGACGATGAGGATGCAGATGAGCGTGCCGACCCACGTGGGCACCGCGGTGAAGAGGCTGTTGAAGTAGAGGCCGAAGAGCAGGAAGTTCACCATGGGGAGGAAGAGGTAGTCGAGCAGCATCACCCAGCCGGTGACGAAGCCGACGGCCGGCCCGAAGCCGCGCGTGACGTAGGCGTAGGCGCCGCCCGTGATCGGGACGTGTGCTGCCATACGGCCGTAGCTGTGCGCGGTGAAGAGCATGATGACGATCGCGGCGACGTATGCGGCGGGGAGGTGCCCGTCGCTCCGCTCGGTGGCCGGGCCGTAGACGGAGACGACGGAGAGCACGCCCATGGAGGCGAGCCCGTAGCCGATGAGGGCCGGGAGGCCCAGTGCGCGCTTGAGGGTGCGCGGACGCGTGTCCTCGACTGGTGTGACGGTATCGGTCATGCTCAGGCTCCTTTGCGTGGGGGATGCACCGATGTCAGGCAGAGCCCGAACATCACAGATGGTATGCCAAACGCTCCAGTCTGAACAGGTATATGGCTGAAATAGCAACACGTGGCCATAATGCCCGATCTTTCTGGAATACAAAAGCAGGGCGTCAGCAGGGCACGGGAGGCCTATACGATGAAGGCGCTGGCCGCCCGCACCTCGATTGACTGAGCGGGCCCGGCAGCACTACGAGGAGGCAGGTGATCGTGGAGGCGGCAGATCCAGACGCGGCGCAGGGAGACTCGGGCACTTCCATCTCTCAGGGTGAGCGGGTGTACGAGTGGGTGCGCGACCGCATCATCGACGGAAGGCTGTCCACGGGGAGCCGAGTCCGCGAACGCGAAGTCGCCGATGCGCTGGGTGTCTCGCGCATCCCCATCAGGGAGGCGCTGCCCCGGCTCGAAGCGGAGGGCTATATCCGCACGCTGCCGCGCCGCGGGGCAGTGGTCGCCCCGATGGAGCGCACTGATGTGATCGAGCTGTTCGATGTCCGCGCGTCGCTTGAGGTGCTCGCCGCGCGCCTCGCTGCCACGAGGTGCGCCGCTGGCGAGTCGGGTGAGAAGCTCGAAGCCGCCCTCGGTGTCGCCGACCGCGCCGTCGGTTCCTCGGATGGGACGCGCATCGCCGACGCCACCTCTGACTTCCATGACACGGTCGTCGAGCTGGCAGGCAGTCGGTTGCTGCAGGACCTCCTGCTGCCGGTGCAGGGGCGCGTCAAGCGCCTCTTCCACATCGCAAGCGAGCGTGACGACGACGAGGTGCACCGCGAGCACCGCGACCTTTGCGACGCGATCGTGCGCGGTCAGGTGGAGCGGGCCGCGGCGCTCGCGCTGGCGCACGTGGAACGCGGGCGAGCTGAGACGCTGCCGCTGCTCACTGGGCCCGCCTGACCGCTTCGGCGGCTTGCCGCGCGTGCGCGAGCTCACCGCCCCATCACCAACCCTGATGCCCGGGATAACGCATCCCGGCTTGGCTGATGGCGCCGCGCGCGGTTGACTTATGTCACGAACGCACCGAAGCGTCGTGAATTGGAGACCACCCGTGACATCGTCGTCCGAAGGCCTGACCGCCGACTTCGCTCTTGCCCGCTTCAGCGTGGGGAAGGGGAAGCCGCAGCTCGGACTCGTCGCGGCCGGCCGCATCCGCCCGCTCAGCAGCGAAGAGCTCGGCGCCGACTCCCTCAACGACTTCCTTGCCGAGGCGCCCGCCTCGTGGGACCGCCTCGCCGAGCTCGCGCAGACCAGCGGCAGTGACGACAGCACCTGGCTCGCCCTCGACGACGCCACCCTCGAAGCGCCCGTCGAGCCCCGCCAAGTGCTGCAGACGGGCGCCAACTACCGCACGCACGTCATCGACCTCGTCGCCGCCGGCCGGGCGAAGAACGACCCGCGCCCCATCGAGGAGCTGCGCGAGTGGGCGGCCGAGATGATGGATGCGCGTGCCAGGGACGGCGAGCCGTACTTCTTCATCGGCCTCCCGACTGCGGTCGCCGGTGTCGACGCCGAGCTCGAGCTGCCCGGCTACAGCGACCAGCACGATTGGGAGCTGGAGCTTGCGGTCGTCATCGGCAAGCGCGCCCACCGAGTCTCCCGCGCCGACGCCCTCGACCACGCGGCCGGCTACACGATCGTCAACGACATCTCGACGCGCGACCTCATTTTCCGCAAGGACATGAAGGAGATCGGCACCGACTGGTACCGCGGCAAGAACGCGCCAGGCTTCCTCCCTACCGGTCCGTTCCTCGTGCCAG
Source organism: Pseudoclavibacter sp. JAI123 (assembly GCF_013409665.1). Lineage (NCBI taxonomy): Bacteria > Bacillati > Actinomycetota > Actinomycetes > Micrococcales > Microbacteriaceae > Pseudoclavibacter > Pseudoclavibacter sp. JAI123. The sequence goes on from NZ_JACCCM010000003.1 coordinate 203,957, forward strand.
CGCAGTTCGTGACCGACCCGCACTCGCTCACGCTGAAGCTGACGCTCAACGGCGACACGATGCAGGACGCCGTCACCGACGACCTCCTCTTCGACATTCCCGCGCTCATCTCGGCCGCATCCGAGAACATGCCGCTCCTCCCGGGCGACCTGCTGCTCACCGGCAGCCCCGCGGGCAACGGCATCGTGCACGGCCGACTCCTCCGCGGCGGCGACGTCATGGTGAGCGTCATCGAGGGCCTCGGCACGCAGACCACCAGGGTGCGTGCGGAAGCGGTGTCGTCATGACCTCGGTCGCCGAGACGACCGGTGCCGGGGGCGCCCCCGCGGTCACGGGGACCCCCACCGACAACCCGGCCGAGCTCGACCGCACCGACCCCACCACGGAAGTCGCGCGCGCCGCGCAGACCTACCGCAACTGGGGTCGCTGGGGCGACGACGACCGCATCGGCACGCTCAACTTCATCGACGACGCCAAGCGCGCAGCCGCCGCAAAGCTCGTGCGCACGGGCCGCAGCTTCTCGCTCTCGCAGCCCTTCGACATGAACGGCCCACAGATGGGGTGGCGTCGCCGCACGAACCCCGTGCACACGATGCTCGACACGGGCACGGATGCACAGCTCGCGAACCAGGGGTTCCCGCACGGCCTCGGCGGGGCTGACGACGTCATCGCCATGCCCCTGCAGTGCTCCACGCAGTGGGACGGCCTCGGCCACATCTTCGACCACGGCTACGCCTGGAACGGTCGCCGTTCCGGTGAGGTCGTGACGAGTGACGGCGACCTCGTCACCGGCATCGAGCACACCGCGGCCGAGATCGTGAGCCGCGGCGTGCTGCTGGATCTCGGCAGGCACCTCCGCGAAGACGGGGAGCTCGAGGACGGCTACGCGATCACGACCGCCGACCTCGAGTCGTGCATCCGCGCGCAGGGCGCGACCGCCGCCGTCGGCCGTGGCGACATCGTGCTCGTGCGCACCGGCCGCTACGCCCGCGCCCAGCGCGACGGGTGGAACGGCTACGCGGGCGGCCCAAGCGCCGGGCTCTCCTTCACGACGGCCGGCTGGCTGCACCGCAGCGAGATCGCCGCGATCGCCACCGACACGTGGGGCTTCGAGGTGCGCCCCAACGAGTTCGACGACGCCTTTCAGCCGCTCCATCAGGTTGTCATCCCCAACATGGGGCTCACCATCGGCGAGATGTGGGACCTTGAGGCGCTCGCCGCGGCGAGCGCCGAGGACGGGGTCTACGACTTCCTCCTCGTCGCCCCGCCGCTGCCCATCACCGGCGCCGTCGGGTCTCCCGTCAACCCCATCGCCATCCGCTGAGCAGCCCCCGCCGCACGGCACGCACACCTTCAACGTCAACGCAGACGCAGAAAGCAGGACCATCATGAGTGCAGTTTCCAAGGTCGCCATCGTCGGAGGCGGAGTCGCGGGCATGGTCTCAGCGATCATCCTGGCCGACGGCGGCGTCGAGGTCGACGTCTACGAGGCGAAGTCCGAGGTCACGGCCCTCGGCTCCGGCATCACCCTGCAGGGCAACGCGCTGCGCGTCTTCGACCAGGTCGGCATCTGGGAGCGCATCCAGGAGCAGTCGTACTCGTTCGACGAGGTCAGCATGCGCGCCCCCGACCCGGCGGGCACCGTCATCGCGAGCCTCACCGAGACCCGCACGGGCGGCCCCGAGTACCCGGCGACGGCCGGCATGTACCGTCCCGACCTGGCCAAGATCCTGGCCGAGCGCGCCCTCGAAGTCGGCGCGCGCATCCACTACGGCACGACCGTCACGGGCCTCGAGCAGGACGCCGATGGTGTGACCCTGACGACGGATGCGGGCGACACCTCGCGCGTCGACCTCGTCATCGGCGCAGACGGCCTCAACTCGCCGACCCGATCGCTCATCGGCATCGAGACCAAGCCCGAGCGCACGGGCATGGGCATCTGGCGCGCCTTCGTCGAGCGCCCCGCCGAGGTCACCCACACCGACCTCTACTACGGCGGCCGCTGCTTCATCGCCGGCTACTGCCCGACGGGCGAGAACAGCATCTACGCCTACCTCGTCGAGAAGGCGCAGGACCGCACCGGCCTCACGCCAGCCGAGAGCGTCGAGATCATGCGCGACCTCGCCGGCAGCTACGGCGGGCCGTGGCAGGAGATCCGCGACTCCCTCACCGAGTCGGCCCGCGTGCACTACACGCTGTTCACGTCGCACGTCGTTCCGGATGCGTGGAACCGCGGCCGGGTCGTCATCATCGGCGACGCCGCCCACAGCTGCCCTCCGACCATCGCGCAGGGCGCGGCTCAGGCCTCCGAGGACGGGCTCGTGCTCGCCACGATGCTCCTCGAGAGCGACCAGCTCGACCAGCAGTTCTGGGACGACTTCCATGCCCGCCGCATCCCACGCGCATCGCACGTCGTCGACGCGTCCACGACCCTCGGCCAGTGGCAGCTCGAGGGCAAGCGCGACGGCAACGTGCCCGCCCTCATGGGCGGCGTCGCGCAGCTCGTGGCGGTGCCGGCATGAGCGGGGCGAACGACGTGACTGCTGACAGCCGTGCTTCTGGCACCGCCGGCCAGGTCGTCGACGTCCACGCGCACCTCCTCATCCCCGCCCTCCAAGGCTCGGTGCAGGGCCGCGACCCCGAGGGCTTCGCCGCCGCCGGCGAGCTCGAGGCCAAGCGCAACGGGCCGGAGAGCCTCGCCGCATCCGGTGCCATGATCAAGTCGCGCTTCCCGAAGCTCATCTCCCTCGAAGAGCGCCTCGCGGTGATGGATGCGCAGGGCGTGGATGTGCAGCTCGTCTCGCCCTCGCCCAGCCACTACTACCCGTGGGCGGGCGAGGAGCTCGCCGTCTGGGCGGCGAAGGAGGCCAACGCGGCCATTGCCGAGCACGTGGCCGGTGCGCCCGAACGGCTGCGCGGGCTCGGACTCGTGCCGCTGCAGCATCCGCACCGTCTCGTCGAGCTGCTCGACGACGCCGTGCTGACCAACGGCCTGGCCGGGGTCGAGCTGTCGTCATTCGCGGGTGACGTGGAGCTCAGCGACGAGCGCCTCGACGACTTCTGGCGCCGTGCCGAGGAACTCGAGGCGATCGTGTTCCTGCACCCGTTCGGCTGCAGCCTCGACGAGCGCCTCGACCGCTTCTACCTCTCCAACACGGTCGGCCAGCCCGCCGAGAACGCGGCCGCGATCTCCCACCTCATCTTCGGTGGCGTGCTCGACCGCTTCCCGAACCTCGTGCTCATCGCGGCGCACGGCGGCGGCTACCTGCCGACGTTCATCGGCCGCTCCGACCACGCCTGGGAGGTGCGGCCCGAGGCGCGCACCTGCCTGCGCGCACCGTCCACGTACCTGCGGCAGCTGAGCTTCGACTCGCTCGTGCACACGCCCGACGCGTTGCGGAACCTCGTCGCCGCCGTCGGCGCCGACCGGGTGCTCCTCGGCTCCGACTACCCCTTCGACATGGGCGTCGAGAACCCCGTCGAGCGTGTCCACGACGCGGAACTCGGCGCCGAGGACGAGGCGCAGATCCTGTTCGGCAACGCCGCGCGGCTGCCCCGCGTCTGGAACGCTGTGGAGGCGAGTCGGTGAGATATGCCAGGTGGATGCACGACGGCAGCACCCACGACGGGGTCGTCGTCGCGCACGCGGGCGGCGACCGGTTGCTCGCGTTCGCCGACGGGTTGACCGTGCTCGGCGCGACGAGGCTCGGCCTCGACCGCGCCAACGCGATCGCGGCCTCGCTCATCGAGGGCGCCTGGGCGGACGGTTCCCTCGGTCTCGCCCCGTCGCTCGCCGACGTCGAGCTGCTCGCCCCCATCGAGGCGCCGAGCGTGCGGGACTTCGTCGCGTTCGAGGAGCACGTCGAGGGCGTCGTCAAGTCGATCGACGGCGACTCGGGCGTCGTCGCCGAGTGGTACGACGCGCCCACCTTCTACTTCACCAACCCGCACTCGCTTGTGGGCAGCGGGGCGAGCATCCGCCCGCCCGTGACCAAGCGGCTCGACTTCGAGCTCGAGGTCGCCGTGATCGTCGGCGCGGTGGACGGCAGCGAGGGGGCGAACCTCGACGAGGCGGTCGCGGCCGGCCACATCTTCGGCTACAGCGTCTTCAACGACTGGTCGGCGCGTGACATCCAGTCGCGCGAGATGAAGGTGCGCCTCGGACCCTGCAAGGGCAAGGACTTCGCCGCGACGCTCGGGCCGTGGATCGTCACGGCCGACGAGCTCGCCGACGCGCACGACGCCGACGGCTTCCTCGAGCTCGAGCTGCAGGTGCTCGTCAACGGCGAGCTCATCGGCAGCGACCTGCTCTCGAACATGGGCTGGTCGTTCCCGCAGCTCCTGGTCTACGCGTCCCGGAACTCGCGGGTCGTGCCGGGTGACGTGCTCGGCTCCGGCACCGCTGGCAACGGCGGATGCCTCGCCGAGCTGTGGGGCCGCGCGGGCTCGCTCACGCCGCCACCGCTCGCGGAGGGCGACGTCGTCGAGCTGCGCGTCGAACGCATCGGCGACATCAGCAACGTCATCAGTGCGGCCGTCGACGCCGTGCCGGTTCCCCGCGCACGGACTGCGTCGCGGGCACGAACGAGAGGACGCGTGAGCGCATGAGCGGCACGAACTTCGGCACGAGCCCAGCTCCGGCCGCGAACGACGTCGTCATCGTCGCCGCCGCCCGGACCCCGCAGGGCAAGCTCAACGGGCAGCTCTCGACGCTGACCACCCCGCAGCTCGGCACCGCCGCGATCAGCGGCGCGCTCGCACAGGGCAGCATCGACGCGTCGCTCGTCGACGCCGTCCTCGTCGGGCACGTGCTCTCCGCCGGAGTCGGGCAGAACGCCGGACGCCAGGCGGCGCTCGCCGCGGGCATCCCAGCGTCCGCGCACGTCGCCTCCATCAACAAGGTCTGCCTCTCGGGGCTGACCGCCGTCATCGACGCCGCCCGGCTACTGAAGACCGGCGACGCGCAGCTCGTCGTCGCGGCCGGCATGGAGTCGATGAGCCAGGCACCGCACCTCCTCGCCGGCTCCCGCAAGGGCTGGGCGTACGGATCGGTCGAGGCGCTCGACCACATGGCGCACGACGGGCTGACGGATGCGGCCTCCGGGCAGAGCATGGGCCTCCTCACCGAGCAGTACAACACGAGCCTCGGCATCACGCGCGAGGCGCAGGACGCGGTCGCCGCGCGCTCCCACCAGCGCGCCGCCGCGGCCGTGGATGCTGGGCTCTTCGACGCCGAGATCGTCGCCGTCGATGTGCCCGCGCGTCGCGGAGACCCCGTCCGGGTGAGCCGCGACGAGGGCATCCGCCCCTCCACAACCGCCGAATCGCTTGCCGGGCTGCGCGCCGCCTTCGCCGCGGACGGGACGATCACGGCAGGCAACGCCTCGCCCATCTCCGACGGTGCGTCCGCGGTTGTCCTCACGACTCGCGCGTTCGCCGACGCGCACGGCTACGACGTGCTCGCGGTCGTCGGCGCAGCTGGCCAGGTCGCCGGACCAGACGCATCGCTGCAGTCGCAGCCATCACGAGCGATCGCGCGGGCCTGCGAGAAGCAGGGCATCGCGGCTTCGTCGCTCGATCACATCGAGATCAACGAGGCCTTCGCCGCCGTCGTCGTGCAGTCGCGGGCCGAGCTCGGCGTCGCCGACGAAGTCGTGAACCCGCACGGCGGCGCGATCGCCCTCGGCCACCCGATCGGAGCATCCGGTGCCCGAGTCGTCGTCCACGCCGTGCACGAGCTCGCCCGCCGAGGCGGCGGAACCGCGGCCGTCGCCCTCTGCGGCGGAGGCGGCCAGGGCGACGCCCTCATCCTCACCCGCTGACCCCCTGATCGCTGATCGCTGATTGCTGAGTCGCTGACCGCTGACCCGCTGACCGCTGACCGCTGAGTTGCTGCCTCGATGACGGTTGCTTGGATGACGGCTGACCCCACCGGTTGCCCTTGACCCGACCCCCACTTCTTCCGTCTCGGGATGGCTTTCTCGCTTCGTGCTGGCGAACTTTCCGCAACGAGGTGAGGAACCCATCCCGAGGTTGGGGCGGGTGAGTGCGCCGGGTGGCGTCGCCGCCGAGCGAGTTTCGGGATGGCTTTGGCGCTTCGGGGTGGCTTGCAACCCATCTGCGTGAGCGGAACCCATCCCGAAGTGGCGCGGTGGAGTCGGCGGGGTGGGCCGGTGGCGCTGCGCGACGAGTCTCGAGGTGGAAACCTCGCTTCGTGCTGGCGAACTTTCCGCAACGAAGTGAGAAACCCATCCCGAAGTAGCCGCACCGCACCGCACCGCACCGCAACCGCAACCGCAGCGGCAGCGGCAGCCGCAGTCTCCGCGCGGCGCCGCCGACCTACGCGGCCCCGGTCTCCGCCTGCATGGCGGCGCCGGCCTGCGCGAAGAGGCGCCGCATCCACGCGTGCTCTGGGTCGCTGTTGTGGGTGGGGTGCCACCAGAGGGCGGCCGAGATGGGGGTCGCGTCGAAGGGCGGCGCGAGCACGCGGAACCCTTCGCGGGGGATGAGGACGTCGGTGAGGCGCTTCTGCATGAGTGCGAGCCGGTTGGTGCCCTGGACGAAGTGGGGGAGCACATGGAACCCCTCGACGACGGCGGCCACGGTGGGTTCGATGCCGAGCTCGCGGATCTGCCTGCTCGCGGAGGTGAACGCTGACCGGGAGAGGTAGTTGAACACCCAGGGGAGCTCGGCGATGTTGTCCATCGTGATGTGCTCGCCGACGTGCGGGTTGTCGTCGGTGCAGATGATGCGCCATTCGTCGGTGAAGACGTCGCTGTAGGGAAGGTCGCTGAGGAAGCCGTGGGGGATCATCATGGCGTCGACGGAGCGGAGCTGCGCGATGGCGTCCTCGACGATGCTGGGGTTGTGCATCCGGAACCGGAAGCGCACGCCCGGAGCGGTCTCGGCGGCGAGCTTCGAGACCGCGGCGCCGATGGTCGCGAAGCCGTAGTCGGAGCCGAGCACTGTGAACTCGCGTGTGGACTGCGTGGGGTTCCACTCGGCTTGGCTGTCGAACACGCGCCTCGCGGAGTCGAGGGCGGTGGCGGTCAGCTCGCTGAGCCGGACGGCGAGGGGTGTGAGCTCGTACGTGTTGCCGGTGCGGGCGAGGATCTTGTCGTTGAAGTGCGTGCGCAGTCTGCCGAGGGATGCGCTGAGCGCGGGCTGGCTGAGGTGCAGCCGCTCGGCGGCTCGGGTGACGCTCCGCTCGGTGAGAAGGGCGTCGAGCGAGACGAGCAGATTCAGGTCGAGCCTGGACAGCGGTGTTTCTGAGGTCACGTCGTTGTGCTTCCGGATCAGGGGTGTGGCGCCAGCATATCCGTCTGGGTGATGCGCTCGGAGGGTTCCGCGCCGACAGTTATGCGGAGCATCGCAACTACTTATGTGTGTTTTGCGCACAAGCCTGCCAGACTGAACCCACGCTCCGGCACAGCCGGAGGATCTTCGACAACGCTGTCAAGAAAGGCAAACAATGTCTCACTCCCGTAACCAGCGGATGCGCCTCAGCGCAGCACTCGCCCTCCCGGTTGCCGGTGTCCTCGTCCTCTCCGGCTGCGCAGGCGGCGGAGACGGCGGCGGCACCGGAGAAGGCGGAGCGACCGAGTTCTCCCTCACGTACGCAACCTCGAACAACTTCGAGAACCCATACGAGGCGCTCGCGAACGCGTACATGGAAGCAAACCCCGACGTGAAGATCACGCTCAACCCGCAGCCGAACGACCGCTACGGCGAGACGCTCCGCACCCAGCTGCAGGCAGGCAACGCCCCCGACGTCATCCAGACGGCTCCGGGTGCAGGCCAAGGTCAGGCGGCGCTGAGCCTCGCCGAGGCCGGATTCCTCGCCCCTCTGGACGACGCCGTCTCGGGCGTGCTTCCCGAAGGGCAGGAGGCGCTCTTCACCTATGAGGACCAGATCGTCGCCCAGCCCGTCGATTTCACCGTCTCGGGCTTCGTCTACAGCAACGCCTCGGCTGACGCGGCCGGCATCTCCAGCTTCCCCGCCGACGCAGGGGCTCTTGTGGGCGGATGCTCGACGCTCACCGGCGAAGGCAAATCCATGATCGCGCTTGCGGGCGCCGCAGGGCCGAACACGGGCATGACTGCTCTGTCCATCTCGGCCAGCCGCGTCTATGCGGACACCCCCGACTGGAACGACCAGCGCACCGCGGGCGACGTGACGTTCGCCGACTCGCAGGGCTGGAAGGACACTCTTCAGACGGTGGTCGACCTCAATGAGGCTGGCTGCTTCCAGGCGGGATCTCAGGGTGCCGGCTTCGACGTCATCACGAACAACATCACGCAGGGCACCTCGCTCGGTGCATTCCTTCCTGGTTCAGCTGTTCCGGAACTCCTCTCGGCAAACCCCGACCTGGACTTCACCATCGAGGCCTTCCCGTCTGAAGCGGGTAAGAAGCCAGGCGTGCTCGCCAGCTCGAACTACGCTCTCTCGGTCAACGCAGCCAGTGAAAAGCAGGAGGCTGCGCAGGCCTTCCTCGACTGGGTAGCCCAGCCTGAAGGCGCCAAGATCTTCTCCGACGTCTCCGGAGCCCTCCCCATCACCGGGCTCGAGGACTTCCAATTCGAAGGCACCGCGTACTCGGGTGTCGAAGAACTCCTCAAGAACGGCGAGTTCACCGCGCTTCCGATCAGCTTCTGGCCGAACCCCTCCGTCTATGAAGCACTGCAGACCGGCGTCCAGGGCCTGCTCACGGGTCAGACGAACGTCGATGGAGTCCTCGCATCAATGGATGCCGCCTGGGGTTGATGGCCGACATCGTCAGGCCGAGCCTCAACCGCATCCACGAGTAGCAAAGGAACCAGTTCATGACTGCGACACTGCACAGCGACGGCAAGACCGAGTCTGCTGCTGAAGATCAGTCGCCCACGGGGAAGGGTGGCAAGAACGCCACCCTTCCCCGCAAGGGGCGTCCACTCCTGCAATTCGGTCACTGGTGGTGGGTGCTGCCCGGGCTCGTGCTCGTAGCGTTCATCCACTACGCCGCGACGGCCGCCGGAGGCTTCTTCGCGTTCACGAACTGGACCGGCATCGGCTCGTTCACGTTCGTCGGCTTCGACAACTTCGCCGACATCTTCGCCGACCCGACCAAGATCGGCGCCGTCGGGAACACCCTGTTCCTCGCGTTCGGCTCCGTCATCCTCACCAACGTCGCGGGCCTCATCCTGGCCCTCGCGCTCAACCGCGGCCTCAAGAGCCGCTACATCCTCCGCACCCTGTTCTTCATGCCGGTGGTGCTGAGCCCCCTCGCGGTCGCCTACATCTGGAAGTTCATCTTCGAGTTCAATGGCCCCCTCAACGCCTTGCTCGGGACGCTCGGCTTCGCCGAGTACCAGAAGGCCTGGCTCGCCGACCCGAACTGGTCGATCTGGGCTGTGCTCATCGTCATCGTCTGGCAGAACACGGGCTTCACGATGGTCATCTACATCGCAGGCCTCGCCAGCGTGCCCGTCGAGATCGAAGAAGCAGCCGCGATCGACGGCGCCAGCCTCTTCCAGCGGTTCTGGTACATCACGCTGCCCTCCATCCGCTCGGCCGTCGCCATCGCGACGACGCTCGGCCTCGTGAACGGCCTGCGCATCTTCGACCAGGTCATGGCCCTCACGGGCGGTGGGCCGGCTGGTGCCACCGAGACACTCGCGACCGAGGTCTACAAGCAGACCTTCTCGCTCGGCAACTTCGGCTACGGCGCCGCGCTCGCGCTCATCCTCACCGTCATCATCCTCATCTTCGCCGTCATCCAGCAGAAGCTCACGGCCGAACGCCCCGAGAAGGGACGCTGACATGTTCAGGTACACCAAGTTCACGCTGATCAGGGAAGTCGCGGTCTGGCTCGTCGCCATCGTGTTCCTGCTGCCGTTCTACTTCCTCGTCATCACGGCGTTCAAAAGCGACCAGGAGGTCTTCTCGACCTCCGCCACGGAGCTTCCCTCGACATGGACGGTCGAGAACTTCGCCAACGTCATGACAGCGACCGGCCAGTCGAACGTGCTCCTCGGCCTGCTCAACAGCATCATCATCACGGGCGGCACGATCCTCTGCATGGTCATCCTCGGGGCGCTCGCCGGCTACGTCATCACCCGCAGCACGCGTCGCTGGACCCAGGTGTCGTACTACATCTTCCTCATCGCAATCATCCTGCCCACGCAGCTGGGCACCGTCCCCCTCTACATGGGGGCCCGCGCGCTCGGCCTGACGGGCTCGCTGTGGGGCATGATCGTGCTCTACACCGGCATGCTCCTGCCGCTCGCGATCTTCCTCTACGCCAACTTCTTCCGCGGCCTCGGCACGGACTACGAGGAAGCCGCGTCAATCGACGGGGCGAGCCCGACCCAGGTGTTCTTCCAGATCATCCTGCCGCTCATGGCTCCAGCGACGGGAACCGTCGCGATCCTCGCCGGCCTCATCGTGTGGAACGACTTCTTCACGTCGCTCATCTTCCTCGGCGGCTCCGACTTCCAGACGCTCCCCGTGGCGATGTACTACTACGTCGGTTCGCTCGTCTCGCAGTGGAACCAGATCTTCTCCATCGTCATCATCTCGATGGTGCCGATCCTCATCTTCTACCTCGTCGCGCAGAAGCAGTTCATGCAGGGCTTCGCCGGCGGACTCAAGCACTAGGAATCGAGACCTCTCATGGCAACGCAAGACACCCTCCTCAGCGAGCAGAGCCTCTTCCCGCACCCGGATGGCGCCGCGCTCAGCCTGCAGCTGCCCTGGTACCGCAGCGTCTGGCTCTCCTCGGTCACGGGCCTCGCGCTCGAGATCGACGGCACGCCGATCGACGCGTCGAAGCTCCGCCTCGAGCACCGCGGCGCGAGCTACCGCCTCGACGAGATCGCCGAGCAGTCGGAGGTGCTGTGGTTCCTGCAGGACCGCCCGCGCCTCATCGTCGAGCTCGACGAGCCGATCGCGGACGGCAGTGAGCACAGCATCCACCTCGTCGCCGACCTGCGGCTGCCGTACATGCAGATCAAGCCGGGCAGCGAGACCGAGCCCGGCCTCTACGTGCCGAACCACGTCGACGTCACCCGCACGCTCGTGGCCAGCGAGGCCGCCGAGGCCGCGACGACCCCGTACTTCGAGGCATCGGCAGCGGATGCGCTCGGCGAGTTCGCCGAGCCGCGCGAAAGCGACCCGTTCAAGCTCGGCCTCACCCTCTACTCGGCCACTGCCGAGTTCGCGGCCGGCTGGTACGACTTCGACTCCCTCCTGGCTCGCGTCGCGGAGCTGGGCGTCGGCCCCGGCATCGAGATCGTCGCCTCGCAGATGGTGCCCACCTACCCGCACGTCTCCGACGAGTTCGTCACGAAGTGGCGCAGCGCGTTCGACAAGTACGGCTTCGACGCCAGCTCGTTCGGCGCGAACCTCGACATGGGGCGCAACCGCTCCCGCGACATGAGCCTCGACGAGGAGTTCGAGTTCACCGAGACGCTGCTGCAGTCGGCGAAGAAGCTCGACTTCCCGCTCGTGCGCATCCAGAGCGCGAAGCCGGAGCTGCTGCGACGCATCCTGCCCATCGCCGAGCGGCTGGACCTCAAGCTCGGCTACGAGATCCACGCACCGCTCGGGCCGAACGCCGAGCCGATCGTGAAGGTGCGCGAGGTCTTCGAGGAGTTCGACTCCCCGCTGCTCGGCTTCGTCGCCGACTTCTCGTCGACCATGCACAGCATGGCGCCGACACTGCTGCGCTCTGTCAAGAAGCGTGGCCTCGACGACGCCGCGACCTCGAAGCTGCAGGAGATCTGGCGCACCGATGTGCCCATGCGCGAGCGCCAGCAGGCGTTCATCGCGTACCTCGAGGGCCGCGGCATCAACCCGGGCATTCTCGGCTCGCTCGCACACCTGTCGTTCAACATGCAGGGGCGAGTGGATGTGCGCGAGTGGTCGGACATCATGCCGCAGATCCTGCACGTGCATGCCAAGTTCTACGACATCGACGAGAACGGCGACGAGCCGGCCATCGACTACCGCGCGATCACGGAGGAGTTCGTGCGCGGAGGTTTCTCCGGCTACATGTCGAGCGAGTGGGAGGGACACGCGTTCGCGGACCTCGGCGAGGTGGACCCGCTGGTGCTCGTGCAGCGCCAGCACGCCCTCATCCGCCGCAGCATGCGCGAGGTACAGGCGCTCGCCTGACCCGAGCCGCGCTCCAGCTGACCAGACGTGGGGGTTGCGCACGTGAATCCGGTGATTCACGTGCGCAACCCCCACATCTGCGCTTGGAGGGGCGCGGGAGGAGTGGGTGGAGGCGAGGGGTGAGTGGCGCGGGAGGTGCGGAGCTCGGCGTCGCGCAGACCTGGGGGTTGCGCAGGTGCTGAGGCTCAGGTGGATGCGTGAGCCCTAGGTGTGCGGACTGACTGAGTTGAGGGTGGCCAGGCAGCCACCCGGCAGTGTGCGCCCTGCGCTGCGCCCGCATCCGCAGCACCTAAGGTGCACATCAGTCTTTCTTATGACTAAAACCGACATAAGTGCGTAGAGTGGACGCACACACACAGAGAGTGAGCAACGATGCTTCTCGAGAGAGACCTCATCCAGTCCGTCGGCTTCCGCAACGTGCGCGAGGGCGACAAGGTCACCGGATTCCAGTTCCAGCTGCGCATGCCGTCGTACCGCGGCATGGCCGCCTCCCTCATCGACGGGGTGGGCGTGCAGATCCCGGGCGTCGTCGACGTCGACCCGACCATCCCTCTGTGGACGCTCCAGGGGAACACGTACACGCTTGAAGAGCTGTGGGTGTCGAAGGATGTGCGCTGGCAGCTCGACGAACCGGCCACCGTCACCGTTCCGCTCGAGGGCGGCCTGCCGGATGGCGTGCACGAGCTCTCGGTCGACCTGCGCCTGCGCATGTCGTACATCCCGCTCGAGCACCAGCCGAGCCGCTACCAGGTGACGAAGCACGTCACCCTCACCCCCGAGGCAGCAGGCGCTCAGTTCAAGTACGGCGTCTCCCTCTACAGCTACATGGGCGACTTCGGCACGGTCATGGACCTCGAGACGTCACTCCGCACGATCGCCGACCTCGGCGCGACGGGCGTCGAGATTCTCGGCGAGGGGCACATCCCGAACTACCCGAACCCGAGCGACGAGTGGGTCGATGAGTGGTTCGCGCTGCTCGACAAGTACGCGCTCGAGCCCACCAACTACGGTTCCTGGATCGACACGCGGCTGCACTCGAGCGGACCGCAGGCCCGCGACCTCACGGCCGCGGAGGGCGCCGAGATCCTCCAGCGCGACCTGCGCCTCGCCAAGCGCCTCGGCTTCAGGTTCGTGCGCCCGAAGATCGGCGTCGTCACGAGCGACCTCGTGCCCCACCACAGTTGGACGGAAGCCGTCGAGCTGAGCCTCACGCTCGCCGCAGAGCTCGACGTCATCATCTGCCCGGAGATCCACTCGCCGACGCCCATCAAGCACGAGGTCGTCGACGACTACATCGCGCTCATCAAGCGCACCGGCACGAAGCACTTCGGGCTGCTCCTCGACACGGGCATCTTCCAGGACCGGCCGATCCCGCTGCGCCCGGGCGAGCTGCCGGGCAAGCGCCCCGACTTCCTCGACGGCATCGGCGTCGACCCCGCCGACATCGCCGGCATCATCGAGCACGTCGTGTTCATCCAGGCCAAGTTCCACGACATCGACGAGCACCTCGAGGACCAGCAGATCCCGTGGGAGCCCGTGCTCAAGGCCCTCAAGGACGCCGGCTACACGGGCTACCTCTCGAGCGAATACGAGGGCGAGCGCGAGCCGTGGCGCTCCATCGAGCAGGTCCGCCGCCAGCACTCCCTCATCCGTCAGCTCGCCGACCGCCTCTGAAGCTTCGGCCTCCCCACTTTCGATCACCGCAAAGGATCCACACATGTACCAGCTCGCACCGAACATCGAACTCCTCTTCACCGAGGCCGGCGACTACCACGACCGTGTCCGCGCGGCCGCCGCAGCCGGCTTCGACGCCGTCGAGATGTGGGGCGCAACGGGCAAGGACGCGCCCGCCAAGCCCAAGGACATCCCCGCCCTCAAAGCGGCGCTGGAGGAGACCGGCACGCAGCTCACGGCGCAGCTCGCCGAACCGCGCACGCAGTTCATGATCCCGCCCAAGGACCACTCCTTCTTCTACCAGTGCCTCGACGAGGGCGTCGCCATCGCCCAGGAGCTCGGCTGCCCGCGCCTCGTCGTCGGCAGCGGCACGGGCTTCGGTGGCTCCAAGCGCCAGACGCAGCTCGACGAGCTCATCGCCATCTACGAGAAGGCCATCGCCCAGATCGACGGCTCCGGCATCACCCTCGTGCTCGAGCCGGTCAACATCCGCGTCGACCACCCGGGCGCGCTGCTCGACCGCACCTCCGAAGCCGTCTACGTCGCGCGCGGCGTCGACTCCCCGAACTTCGGCGTGCTCTACGACATCTACCACTCGGCCGTCGAGGGCGAGGACATGGCCGCCGAGCTCGCCAACGCCGGCGACATCGTCAAGTACGTGCAGCTCGCGGATGCGCCAGGCCGGGGCGAGCCCGGCAGCGGTGCGCTCGACTGGGCGGAGAAGTTCTCCGTGCTGCGCGCATCCGGTTACGACGGGCCGATCGGTCTCGAGTACTACCCGACCAAGGAGTCTGCGGCGTCGGTCGCCTACGTGAAGGAAGCAGCGGCCTCGGCATGAGTCGCTACCCAGAGCGCGTCGACGTCGCCATCGTCGGCAGCGGACCCGCCGGCGCGACGTACGCGCGCATCCTGAGCGAGACGGCGCCGGAGCTGCGCATCGCGATGTTCGAGGTCGGGCCGACCGTCTCGAACCCTCCCGGTGCTCACGTCAAGAACATCGAAGACCTCGAGGCGCGGAGCGCAGCCCAGCGCCGCTCCGAGGGGACCGGGGAAGCGGCATCCAAGCTCAACAGCCCCGTCGCGCTCGCCCAGGGAAAGCGGCAGTCGCGCCCGGGCACCTACATCCTGCCCGACGGCGACTTCTCCGTGGACGGGGGCGACGGGATGCCCGTCGCGGCCATGTCGAGCAACGTCGGCGGCATGTCCGCCCACTGGACGGGCGCCTGCCCGCGGCCAGGCGAGAGCGAGCGGATCGCCTTCCTCGACGGAACGGCCAGCGAGCTCGACGAGCTCCTCGACGAGGCTGACCGACTGCTCGGCGTCACCACGGATGCCTTCGACGATGCACCGTTCACGCAACTCATTCGCGACCGACTCTCGCCCGCGGTCGACGAAGGCCGTGAGCCAGCCGCCCGCGTGCAGCGCATGCCGCTTGCCGTCCGCCGTCGTGAAGACGGACGCCTTGTGTGGTCAGGCTCCGACGTTGTTCTCGGTGACGTCACGCGCCAGAACCCCAACTATTCGCTCTTCGACGAATCCCTCGTCACCCGGACCGTCATCGGCGACGACGGAGCAGTCGCAGGAGTCGAGGTGCGTGACCTCAGCGAAGCCGGCGACAGTCAGCTCAGCTTCGTCGGAGCGCGAGTCGTCATCATCGCGGCGGACGCGCTGCGCACCCCCCAGGTCCTCTGGGCTTCCGGCATTCGGCCGGACGCCCTCGGCCGCTACCTCAACGACCAGACGCAGATCGTGTTCGCTGCTCGGATCACGGGCCTCGAAGCGTCGGCAGACCAGATTGCGGATGCGGCTCAACGCCCTGCAGGCACGATCACGGAGACCAGTGGCGTGAGCTGGATCCCGTACACCGATGATCAGCCCTTCCACGGGCAGGTCATGCAGCTCGATGCGTCGCCGGTTCCCATCGCAGACGACGACGCCGTCATCCCCGGCTCCATCGTCGGCCTCGGCCTGTTCTGCGCGAAAGACCTGCAGCGTGACGACCGTGTCCTCTTCGAGGACGGTCACCTCGACAGCTACGGGATGCCCGCCGTTCGCATCCACTACACCGCGACCGACCACGACCGGGAGGTCATGGAAGCCGCCAAGCAGCGCCTGCTGACGCTGGGCCGGGCGATCGGCGAACCACTCGACGACCGAGCCATGGTGTTGCCGTTCGGCGCATCCCTGCACTACCAGGGCACCACCCGCATGGGGGAGACCGACGACGGCGAGAGCGTCTGCTCGCCGACAAGCGAGGTGTGGGGCGTGCCGGGGCTCTACGTCGCCGGCAACGGCGTCATTCCCACCTCGACCGCTTGCAACCCGACGCTCACGGGCGTCGCGCTCGCGGTGAAGGGCGCCCGCGACGTCGCGGCGAAGCTCACAGCCGCACCAGCCGTCGTTGTCCAGGCGACACGGAACTGACCATGACTGACAACTGGCTAGGAGGCCACCATGATTCCTGATCGGATCATCGAGCAGGACACGCTCAAGACGAACGGCACGCGAACCTCGGTCGAGGTGCGCCTGCCCTGGTACCGCTCGCTCCCCGCATCCTGCATCTCCGAGTTCGGCCTCTCGGTCGACGGCATCGCCGCCCCGCTCGAGACGCTGCGCTGGACCATGAACGGCAAGACCTACGCACCGGATGAGCTCGCGGGCGACACAACCGAGTGGTGGTTCCCGACCGACTCGGTTGTCGTCGAAGGCGACATCCCCATCGCCGCGGGTGACGGAGACCACCAGGTCGACGTCGACCTGAAGCTCTACATCCCCTACATCATCACCGACCACGGGGTGCTCCGCATCGAAGAACACAACTCCAAGACGATGAAGGCGGTCTCCGCATGACTGGCGAGCTCGGCACCCCCATCCAGGGGGTCACCCTCTACAGCTTCACCCGCGCGTTCCACGGTCGCGAGTACGACCTCGAAGGACTCATCCGCAAGGTCGCGGCCGAGGGCTTCGGGCCCGGCCTCGAGCTGATCGGCTTCTCGAGCATCCGCGGCTTCCCGAACATCACCGACGAGTTCGCCGGCTGGTTCTCCGACCTCGTCGAGGAGCTCGACCTCGTCCGCACCTCGCTCGCGGTCAACGCCGACATCGGCATCCACCGCGACCGCCTGCTCTCGCAGGATGAGCTCGTCGAGTACATGACGCGCCAGATCGAGGCGGCCGCGAAGCTCGGCTTCCCCGTCGCCCGCGTGCAGATCTCGATCACGCCGGACTCGATGGAGCAGCTCGCGCCGATCGCCGAGAAGCACGGCGTGACCCTCGCGCTCGAGGTGCACGCCGACCAGTACGCCTCGCACCCCCGCATCCTCGCGCTGCGCGACCGCTTCGAGCAGGTCGGCTCCCCGTTCCTCGGCTTCACCGCCGACTGGGGCGCCACCACCAAGGCGTTCGCCCCATCGGCCGTCGAGGCCTACCGCCGCCGCGGCGCCTCCGAGGAGCTGCTCGCCGAGCTCGTCGAGCTGTGGGACGGCTACTACGCCGAGGGCCCGCCCGCCGACCAGGGCGTGCACGGCAAGCGCTTCGGCTCGTTCATCGGCCTCGCCGCCAAGCACGGTCGACCCGACTTCGGGATCGACTTCGCCATCAACGGCACGGGACTCTTCGGCCCGGCTCGAGTCGAGGACTGGCTCGAGATCATGCCGTGGGTCAAGCACGTGCACGGCAAGTTCTTCGGCATCGACGAGCACGGCGAGGAGCCCTCGGTTCCCGTGCGCGAGCTCATCGCGCTGCTCGTCGAGCAGGGGTACTCGGGCGCCGTCTCGAGCGAGTACGAGGGCTGGCACTGGAACCACTGGCAGAGCCCGTTCGACATCATCCGCGCCGAGCACGCCGTGCAGCGATCTGCTGCAGCGGATGCGGGATCGCGCATGATCACCGACCCGGCCGAGGCGCGCCGCATCCTCGCCGACCACCATGCACTGCCCGTACGCAGCTGAGCGCCGGGACCAGAAGGAGAACACCATGACAGACGGAATCGCAGGAACGGGCATCAAGCTCGGCATCACCCTCTACTCGCTGACCTCGGAGTTCGCGGCCGGCCTCTACACGCCGGAGACGCTCGTAGAGGCGGTGCACAAGGAAGGGCTCGGCACCGGCGTCGAGTTCAACATCGCGCAGCTGCTGCGCACCTACCCGGACACCGACAAGGAGTTCGTGAAGTTCTGGCGCGACACCCTCGAGCGCGATGGCCTCGAGCCCAGCGCCGTCGGCACGAACCTCGACATGGGGCGCCGCAAAGACCGCGACATGACACCGGATGAGGAGTACGAGTTCTTCGCACGCCAGCTGGCGACGGCCAACGACTTCGGCTTCCGCACCGTCGTCATCCGCTCGGCCGGCAAGGAGCTGCTCGCTCGCCTCCTGCCGCTCGCCGAGAAGTACGACCAGCGTCTCGGCTATGAGATCCACGCCCCCTCCGGCCCGAACGCCCCGCAGATCCACGCGATCCGCGAGATGTACGAGGAACTCGGCAGCGAGCGCCTCGGCTTCACCGCCGACTTCAGCTCGACGATGCACAGCCTCTCGCCGCGCCTGCTGCGCACGCTCAGCAGCATGGGCATGCCAGAGGAGTACTTCCCCGTCATGGACGAGATCTGGCGTCGCCCGCAGCCGATGCACGTGCGCAACCAGGCGTTCGAGGACTTCCTCACGGAGGAGAAGTTCGATTTCGCCCGCCTCGGGCCGTTCACGCGCCTCGCCTTCAACATGCACGGTCTCGTCGAGCCGGAGGAATGGCTCGACATCATGCCGCAGATGTTCCACGTGCACGCGAAGTTCTACGACATCGATGAGCACGGCGAGGAGCCGGCCATGGACACGGCCCGCATCGTGCGCCAGTTCGTGAAGGGCGGCTACCAGGGCTACCTCTCCAGTGAATGGGAGGGCCACGCGTTCGCCGACCTCGGCGAGAGCGACCCGGTCGAGCAGGTGCGCCAGCAGCACGCGCTCATGCGCCGTGCCATCGAAGAGACCGCGGCCGAGGCGAACAGCCTCACGGTCGCCTGAGGCTAGGGACGAGAACACCATGGCAACACACAATTCACTCTTCGCCGAGAAGGACGTCACGCGCCGAGAGGACGGCATCAGCGTCTCCGTGCAGATCCCCTGGTACCGCAGCCTCTGGCTGTCGGCCGTCGACAACGTCGAGGTCAACGTCAACGGCGTCGCCATCCCCAAGGACAAGCTCCGCTTCGAGCTGCAGGGTCGCTCGTACACGATCGACGAGCTGCCCGAGCAGTCCGAGACGCTCTGGTTCCTCTCCGACCGACCCGACATCGTCATCCAACTGGATGAGGTGCCCGCCGCCGGCGACAAGCTCACGGTAGAGGTGGTGCTCACGATGCGTCTCCTCTACATGCAGATCGCGCCGGGCCGCTACGTCACCAACCGCGTCCCCGTCGAGCGTGAGGTAGTGCTCGCATGACCCGGCCGTTGCGCGTGGCCATGATCGGCTACGGCTTCATGGGAGCCGCTCACTCGGTCGGCTGGCGGCAGGCGCCTCGCGTCTTCGGCCTGCCAGCCGAGGTCGAGATGGCGGTTGTGGTCGGGCGCAACGGTGAGGCCGTCGCGGAGGCCGCGAAGCAGTGGGGCTGGCAGGAGTCGGCCACCGACTGGCGCGAGGTCATCGGGCGAGACGACATCGACATCGTCGACATCGTCACGCCCGGAGACTCGCACGCACAGATCGCCATCGCGGCGCTCGATGCGGGCAAGCACGTCATCGTCGAGAAGCCGCTCTCCAACACGGTCGCCGAGGGCGAGGCGATGGCGGATGCGGCTGCTCGCGCGGCAGAGCGCGGCGTGAAATCGATGGTCGGGTTCACGTACCGTCGCGTGCCGGCCGTGACCCTGCTCCGAGACCTGATCGCCGAGGGCAAGATCGGCCGCATCCACCGGGTGCGTGCCTCGTACCAGCAGGACTGGCTCGTCGACCCGGCTGCGCCGCTCTCGTGGCGCCTGCAGAAGGAGCTCGCGGGGTCGGGTGCGCTCGGCGACATCGGGGCGCACGCCATCGACCTCACGCAGTTCGTCACGGGCCAGAGCGTCGACCGGGTCTCGGGGACGATCGACACGATCATCCCTGAGCGGCCGCTCGCGGACGGCTCGGGCACCGGGTCGGTGACGGTCGACGACATCGCGATCTTCACCGGGCGGCTCTCGGGCGGGGCGCTCGCCTCGTTCGACACGAGCCGCTTCGCGACGGGCCGCAAGAACGCGCTCGCCATCGAGGTCTCCGGCGAGTTCGGCGCCCTCGCGTGGAACTTCGAGGACCTGAACTCGCTGCAGTACTACGACCGCACGGCCGACAGCCGAACGCAGGGGTTCGCGCAGGTCCTCGTGACCGAGCCCGAGCATCCCTACGTCTCGGCCTGGTGGCCGGCCGGCCACATGCTCGGCTACGAGCACGGCTTCACGCACCAGGTTGCCGACCTCGTCAACGCCATCGCCGACGGTGCCCCGCTGCACTCGAGCTTCGAAGAGGGGCTCAGCGTGCAGCGCGTGCTCGACGCCGTCGAGCGCAGCTCGGCCGTGGAGAGCGCATGGGTCGAGACCCGGTCCGCCGTCGCTGTCTGAGCAGCGCGGCTTCAGCATTCGAGAACGTTAGTTAAGAGGAGAAGCATGTCTCGTCCTGTCACGTTGTTCACCGGTCAGTGGGCCGATCTGCCGTTCGAGGAGGTCGCGCGGCTTGCGGGGGAGTGGGGGTATGACGGTCTGGAGATCGCCTGCTGGGGTGATCACCTGGATCCGTGGCGGTGGGATGACGCCGAGTACGTGGCTTCCAAGCTGGAAGTGCTGGAGCGCAACGGTCTGAAGGTGTGGACGATCTCGAACCACCTCAAGGGGCAGGTGGTGTGCGACGACCCGATCGACCAGCGGCACCGGGACATCGTGTCCGACCGAGTGTGGGGGGACGGCGACCCCGAGGGCGTGCGGCAGCGTGCGGCGGAAGAGCTGAAGAACACGGCCCGCCTCGCAGCGGCGCTCGGCGTGAAGACCGTCACGGGCTTCACGGGGTCGAGCATCTGGAAGTACGTGGCGATGTTCCCGCCCGCCACGGAGGCGATGGTGGATGCCGGCTATCAGGACTTCGCGGACCGGTGGAACCCGATCCTGGACGTGTTCGAGGAGGTCGGGGTTCGGTTCGCGCACGAGGTGCATCCGTCCGAGATCGCGTACGACTACTGGACCACGAAGCGCGCGTTGGAGGCGATCGGGCATCGGGAGTCGTTCGGGTTGAACTGGGATCCCTCGCACATGGTGTGGCAGGACATCGACCCGGTGGGGTTCTTGTGGGACTTCCAGGACCGCATCTATCACGTGCACTGTAAGGACACGAAGAAGCGCCTCAGCAATGGCCGGAACGGGCGCTTGTCGTCGCACCTGCCGTGGGCTGACCCGAGGCGGGGTTGGGATTTCATCTCGACCGGGCACGGGGATGTGCCGTGGGAGGACTGCTTCCGCATGCTGAACGCGATCGGCTACGAGGGGCCGTTGTCGGTGGAGTGGGAGGACGCGGGCATGGACCGCCTCGTGGGTGCTCCTGAGGCGCTGGGGTTCGTGCGCAAGCTCTCCACGTACCGCCCGTCGGAGGCGGCCTTCGACTCGGCCTTCTCCACGAAGCAGGACTAGGCAGCCCCAGAACGGCGACAAGAGTGCGGCAGATGCATACTCCCGAGGATGGGAGCCTGCAGCTGCCGCACTCTTCTGCGCGGACGGCGGCAGTCAGGCAGCCACCGGCGTGGATGCGCCCTCGGCGATCGCCTCGCGGGCGAGCGCCAGGTGGGCGCGCGTCGCCTGCTCCGGCGTGAGCGAGTCGATCCACTCGTGGCCGCCCCACTCGCTGCAGAGCGTGCCCGTGAAGCCGACGCCGGCGAGCTCAGCCGAGATCTCCCGGATGGGGTTCGAGATGCGACCGTCGCGGTCGTCGAGGTCCCAGAACTTCAGGTGCACGCCACTCACCAGGGGCAGGATGCCGCGCAGATCCCGCGCATCCGACCGCCCGAACCGGATGACGAGGTTCATGAACATGGTGTGCACCTGCGGCGGCACGGTGCCGTCGCGGAGCGCGCCCTGGACGGCGGCGAGTGTCGCCGGGTTCCGCCAGTCGCGCTCGAGCGCATCGACGAGTGCCGGGTCGACCCCACCGGCCCGCAGCTTCGCGAGGTAGCTCGGCGGCAGCGACGGCATGAGCATGCTGATGTCGACGAGCAGGCGGATGCGGGGATCGTCGATCGCGGCGATCGCCTCGACGGCGGCCGCGTGCTGCGGCTTGTCCGGCGACTGCTGACCCTGGAGCTCCTCGTAGAGCGTCAGGCCGTGCTCGTGCAGGTCGGGGAGGAGCCGTTCGAGGAGCGCGGGTCCGGCCTGGCCGATCGGCAGGCGGATCCCTTCTGCGCCCAGTCGTTGTGCGCCGCGCAGCTGGGGGAGGAGGAACTCGTAGCGCTCGTCCTCCGAGCGACGTGCTGTCGCCGTCAGCCAGTCGTCGAGGCTCGCGCCGACGATGCTCACCGAGGTGCCCGTGGCGTCGAGGGTCTCGCGGATGCTCGCCGTTTCGGCGTCCATCGCGCTCGGGAACGTGCGCCAGGTCTGCGCTGCCTCCACCTCGATGACGTTTGCGACGCCAGCTGCGCCGATCGACGCCGCGATCTCTGGCGAGGTGCGGTCGGCGACCATGAGCTCGGGCGACCAGTTGAAGGCGGATGCGGCGAGCGTCCATCCCTCGGGCAGCTGCGCGCTCACGCTGGGCTCCCGACGGCCTCGAGCGGCACGTCGCGGGATGCGCGCGGGGCCTCGAGCGGTGCATCCAGTTCCAGCCGGCGGGCGGCCGCGAACGGCAGGATCAGCGGCTGGCCCGGGCCCGCACCCATGTTGGGGATGAGCAGCTTGAAGGCGACGAGCACCTCGTGCGTGCCTGCCTCGAGGCTCACGTCGGAGCTCACGACGATCCTGTCCTGCACGAACCACCACGTCGGACTGGGTGCGAGCTCGGGCAGCGGCACGTCGTCTCCGTCGATCGTCACACGGAGGTCGTGGAGGCTCGCGAGCGGCAGAGAGCGGATCCAGGGCAGTGAGACGCGGAGGGAGAAGCCTGCGCCGTCGCTGCGCAGTGCGTCGTCGAGCAGGATCGCGAGGCTCACGAGCGCGCTCCCCGGGGTGCGCGGATGCGCGTGGCGTTGCTGGGCATGACACTCCTTTGTGACGGCCATCTTCGGCTTTAGAAGTGAATCTACCTGCTTATGTCTAAAATCGGAAGAAGTAGGGTGCCCTGCAGAAGTGCCACCGAGCGCGGTCCCCGCGATCAGCGCCCGAGCGCGAGCCCCGAGATCGTGGGACGCCCATCCGCGAACCAGCGCGTGAACGTCTCCTCGAAGAGCTGCTCGCGCACCATCGCCGCACCGCCGCGCAGGGGTTCTCGCACGTCGTTGGCGGAGACGACGATGTTGAGGTCGCGCGTCGCGAGGGGGAGCGAGTGCTCGTAGACGCGCTGCCTGACCTCGGCGAGGAAGATCTCGCCGGCGGAGGCCAGGGCGCCGCCGACCACGATGACCTTCGGGTTGAACATGTTGACGAGGGCGGAGATCGATTCGCCGATGATCTTCGCGGAGCGCTGCGCGAGTTGGATGGCGAGCGCGTCGCCGTCCTCCGCGCACATCGCGATGAGCTCGGGGTTGAGTTCCTCCCCTGCACGGGCGCGCCGCGCGAGGAGTCCGTCGTCCCCCGCGTCGATTGCGAGCTGGGCGTCGCGGACAAGCGCCCAGCCGCCTGCCTCCGCTTCGAGGCAGCCGATCTTGCCGCACCGGCACTGCGAGGTCGAGCCGAACACCTTCACGTGGCCGATGTCTCCCGCCGCGCCGTTCGCGCCGCGGTGGATGCGCCCGCGCGAGACGAGGCCCGCGCCGATTCCGGAGCCGACCTTGACGTAGATGAGGTCGACCGAGGGCACCTGGCGATTCGTGCGCTCGTTGAGCGCGAGGAGGTTCGCGTCGTTGTCGACCCAGACGGGCGCATCGAAACGCTGCTCGAAACGGCGGCGGATATCGAAGCCGTTCCAGCCGGGCATGATGGGCGGGGCCACGGGGCGGCCGGAGTCGAAGTCGACGGGGCCCGGGACGCCGACGGCAATGCCCCAGACGGGCAGCTCGCTGCCGCGCGTCTTCGTGTCGGCGGCGAGGAGCTCTTCTACGAGACCGAGGGCGGCATCCAGGGTCTCAGCGGGGCCGCGCGAGATCTCCCAGTCGAGGTGCGCCTGCGCGATCACGTCGCCCTCGAGCTGCGCCAGGCCGACGTGGATGTGCAGCGCGCCCAGGGCGCAGACCACGATGAGGCCGCTCTCGCCACGGAAGCGCAACGTGCGTGGGGCGCGGCCGCCAGACGAGGGGCCGACGTCGCCCTCTTCGAGGAAGCCCATGCTGATCGCCTGCTCGACTCGCTGGGTGACGACCCCTCGGCCGAGGCCCGTGACGGTGCCGATCTGCGGGCGGGTCTGGGCTTCGCCCATCCGCACGAGGTTGACGACGCGGAGAAGGCTCGTGACCTCATCGGTCTGAGCGCCGAAGCGGAGCGTTGACTCTCTCATGGGCGAACTGTACCCAATATGTCGACCTTGCGCCGCAGGAAGCACCCAGATACGTTCGTCCAAAACGATCTTTCGCATGAAACATACAAAAGCGCACGAGGAAGTGGTCGCATGTGGTCAGTCGGTGTCATCGGGGCCGGGCCGGGCGTCTCCGCGCTCCACCTCCCCACCCTGGCTCGCTTCCCTGAGCTGTTCCGGGTTGTTCACATCGCCGACTCGGGGAGTGGCCGCGCGGCCGAACTCGCCGATCGTGTGGGTGCGAGCAGCAGCTCGGGTGTCGACGAGCTGTTCCAGGACAAGCGCGTGCAGGTCGCGCTGATCTGCTCACCGCCCGCCGAGCACGCGGCGCACGTGCAGGCCGCCCTCGACGCCGGGGTGGCTGGCATCCTCTGCGAGAAACCCCTCGCCACGACCGTCGCGGAGGCGGAAGCGCTGGTTGCCGCGTGTCGCGAGCGGGGAGTCGCGCTGCTCATCGGCACCAACCATCTCTATGACCCCGGGTGGGTGCAGGCTCGGCGCGCGATCGGGGAGTTGCGCGCGCCGGTCGACAGCGTGCGGGTCACGCTGTCGTTGCCGCCGAACGACCGCTACCACCGGCTGGTCACCGAGGTTCCTGCGGGCGAGGTCTCTTCCGTGCGGCGTCCACCGCCCGGGCTCCCCGCCCATGTGCAGGCGGGCATCGTGCGGCAGCTTGTGTCGGGCCTCGCGATCCACGACCTGCCCGCCGTGCGCGACCTGCTTCCCGGGATCGATGGCATCGACTTCGCGCGCTTCGTCGCTCCGGTCGGGTTCGTTCTCGGCTACCGCTCGGGTGGCGCCCACGTGCAGATCGCGGCCGTCATGCGGGAGGACGGGGCGGATGCGTGCTGGCGGCTGACGGTGGCGGCGGGAGAAGCACGCGTCGATGTCCACTTCCCGCCCGCGTTTGTGCACGACGGTGCCGCTCACGTCACGGTTCGACAGGCTGACGGGACGGTCAGCTCACCGCCGAGGTCGCCGCGTGACGGCTACGAGGCCGAATGGCTGGCCCTCGCGGAACTCCTCGACGGCGGTGCCCCATTGGAGTACGACGAGCAGCTGGCGGACACGTGCTACGCCCTCGAGCTCGCCGCGGCCGCCGCGGCGCACATCCAGGCGAGCGCCTCGTGAGCGCGCGCGTGCCCGTCTTCGTGCCGCCGTTCGAATGTGACGCGGTCGGCCCTCGTGACGACGTCCTGGCTGCCTATCGCGCGGCGATCGAAGCGCTGCCGTTGAGTGCGGAGGCTGCGGGAGGTGCAGAGGGGGCGGTGGTTGTCGTGGACGGCCGTGTCACGGGTGGCTGGGCTGCCGGGCTCGACGCCGCCCTGGCCGCGGGCGCGCTCGGTGTCGTCGTCGACGAGGTGGTCCTGTTGGGTGCGGATGCGGTGGCGGATGCGAGTGCGGGAGTGGGAGCGAACTCGGGCACACATGTGCGCGCGGGCGCCGGTGCAGGTGCGCCGATGAGCGCAGGCGTGGCATCGGCGGCGGGTTGCGTACCCGTGCTGGTCGCGCGGCGGTTCCTCCCGAGGGGTCTCGCTGATGGGGTGGGTGCGCTCGTGGAGCCTCTGACAGATGGGGCTCGACTGGTCACTGTCGAGGTCGGGGGCGCCGCCTCGAGCGGCGTCCTGCGCGACGCGCTCGGCTGGGCTCGGGTGCTCACCGGGTCGCAGCTGACGCTGACGGCTGTGCGAGGGGAGCCCAGGGGCGCGACCGCCCTGGCCGAGTCTGAGCCCGGCACGCCGGTAACGCTGTCCTGGCGGCGGAGCTCCGGCCCTCCGTGGCTGCGGGTCTCCGCGCTCGGTGCGTCAGAGGTCGAGGTCGTCGTCGACGCCGGGACCGGTCATGCGAGCGGTGTGGTGCGTTCCGCGCACGGCGAGCAGCTGGTCGGGTCGGGCTACGAAGATCGGGTGCGCGGAGAGCTGCGTCGCGCGATCAAGGCGGTACGTGTCTCCGAACTGCGTGGCGACATCAGTGCGGAGTTGTCCGGCGTGCTCGCCGACCTCGAGCTCCAGCGGCAGATCGAGGCTGGGCTGCCGCCTCAGCGAGGCGGAGATGAGCGACTTGCTGGCCATCTTTAGTTGTTTTTCAACATAAGTCTCGGTAGAGTAAGTCCGACGCAGGGGTTCCACGAACCCGTCACCGGCCGCGACGCAGCGGCCGAGGGCACACCATGTCGCGTAGATCGTCCGATCGTTCGGGCCCTTTTATGCCACTCTCACCGTTGAGACTCCGTCTCCTTGTCGCATCCCTCCTCACCGTCTCCTTCCTCGGCGCCCTCGACCACACGGTCGTGTCGACCTCACTCGCGACCATCGCGGGCGACCTCGGCGCGCTCGAGCAGATGGGCTGGGTCGTCGTCAGCTACACGCTCGCGAGCACCGTCCTCCTGCCCGTGCTCGGGAAGCTCGGCGACATCGTCGGGCCCCGCGCCGTGTTCCTGTCGTCGCTCGTCCTGTTCCTCATCGCCTCCCTCGCGTGCGGCTTCGCCCCGAACATGGGCCTGCTCATCGTCGCCCGCGTCTTCCAGGGCATGAGCTCAGCTGGCCTGCAGCTCATGTCGCAGACGATCATCGCCCAGGTCACGAGCCCGCGTGCCCGCCCCAAGTACATGGCCATCATCGGAGCGGCGTTCCCCGTCGCCATCCTCATCGGACCGCTGCTCGGCGGCATCATCGCCGACAACTGGGGCTGGCAGTGGGTGTTCTGGGTGAACCTCCCCGTCGGCGTGGCCGCCCTGATCTTCGCGCTCGTCGCGATCCCGAGCATCCCCCGCGCCGCGGCTCCCGGATTCGACGTCCTCGGCTCGGTCGCCTTCACTGCGGCACTCGTCGCCCTCGTGCTCGGCGTGAGCTGGGTCTCCGACCCCGAGCTGCTCACCTCCGCGCTGTCGGCCTTCGGCATCGCGCTCGCCGCGTTCGCGCTGTTCTTCTGGGCAGAGGTGCGCGCCACCAACCCGGTTGTGCCACTCCATATCTTCAAGAACCGCACCGTCGCCGCGGGCACGGCGCTCTCCGCGATCATCGGCGTCGGCCTCTTCTCCATCACCGCCTACCTCCCCACCTACGTGCAGATGGCGTACAGCACCACCGCGACCGTCTCGGGGCTCGTGCCCATCGCCACCGTCATGGGGATGCTCGTGAGCAACCTGCTCACGGGCTTCCTCGCCAGCCGCTCGGGTCGCTACCGCGTCTACCCGATCGTCGGCACGGCACTCGGCGCCGTCGGGCTCATCATCATGTCGATGCTGCCCGTCGGCCTCGCGCTCTGGGTGCCCATGGTCGTCATGTTCGCCGTCGGGCTCGGCACCGGCTCGTTCATGAGCCTCATCGTCGCGGTCGTGCAGAGCGCCGCCCCCAAGAACGCCACGGGGGCGGTCACGGCGAGCGTCAACATCGTCCGCCAGGTCGGGTCGACCGTCACGACCGCAATCATCGGTGGGGTGATCGGGGCCGGCGTCGCGGCGATGCTCCCCATCGGTTTCGACGCCGCGAGCCTCACCCCGCAGCTCGTGCGCGGCAGCGATGCGGCCTTCCAGGCGACCGTCGCACAGATCTACCGCGACGTGTTCGCGCCCATCTTCATCGGCCTCTCCGCCGCGTACACCGTCGGCTTCGTCGCGGCGCTGCTGCTCCCGCCAGGGCGCCTCTCCAACGAGACGGGGAGCATCCCCGTCGTCGTCGAACCCCAGAACGAGCCGGCGTCGCGCGCCTGAGCGCGGCAGCCGCATCCACTCACCCCTCACTTCCAAGGAGGAAGCACATGACCAAGAACCCAGTCGTCGCGATCGTCGGCAGCGGACCCATCGGGGCCGCCTACGCGCGGATCCTCCTCGAGACGAACCCCGACGTGCACGTCACGATGTTCGAGGCGGGCCCGCAGCTCACCGACGTTCCCGGTGAGAGCGTGCGCAACATCGCCGACCCGGCGGAGAAGGAGCTGGCCCGCGAGCGCTCGCAGGGGCCGCAGGCCGGCGATTTCCGCGAGTCGCTCGGCATCCCCAAGGCGGCCGTCGTCGAGGGCATGTTCACGGCCCGGCAGGGGACGCACCTCCTCGACTTCGGCGGCGAGGGGTCGGCGCACACCGAGACGTTCCCGGCCGCGGCCGCCTCCACCAACGTGGGCGGCATGGGCGCGCACTGGACCTGCGCGACCCCGGCCCCCGAGTTCAGCGAGCGCGTCGACTTCATCGAGAGCGCCGAGTGGGATGAGCTCATCGTGAGCGCCGAGCGGCTGCTGCACGTGCAGTCGGCGGCCTTCGCCGACTCCGGCGTGGGAGCCGCCATCCGCTCGCTGCTCTCAGAGGAGTTCTCCGCTGAACTGCCGGAAGGCTTCGGGCCGAGCACGCTCCCCGTCGCGGGCGACGCGCAACCGGACGGCACCGTCCGCTGGGCAGGGGCCGACGTCGTCTTCGGCCCGCTCGTCGAGGCCGGCAACCCCCTCGCGGAGCGCTTCGAACTGCGCGACCTCACCCTCGTGCGGCGCGTCGAGCGCGAGGGCCCGGGTGTCGACGCTCGGGTCACGGGCATCACCGTCGAAGACCTTCGCACGGGCGAGACGAGCTTCGTCGCCGCCGACGCCGTGGTCGTCGCCGCCGACGCCTTCCGCTCGCCGCAGCTCCTCTGGGCGTCCGGCATCCGCCCGGCCGCCCTCGGCCGCTACCTCACCGAGCACCCCGTCGTCATCTCGACCGTCGCCCTCGACCCAGAGGGCATGGCGCGCTTCGCCACCGACGCCGACCTCGAGGAGGAGCTCGCCCGCCGCGCCCTCAACCCGGCCGACCCCGTCGGCGCCGTCAACCGCATCCCCTTCTCCGAGCCCGACCATCCCTTCTCCCTGCAGGTCATGTACGCCGAGAACCCGCCGTTCCCGCTCGACCCCGCCCATCCGCACGCCGGCAACCGCTGGGGCTACGTCAACATGGGATACGGGATGCGCAAGCACCCGCGCGTCGAGGACGGCATCACGTTCCACGACGACGAGCTCGACTATCGCGGCTTCCCCAACATGACCGTCGACTACGCGCTCACGGACGTCGAGAAAGCGGAGATCGCCGACGGAGAGGCGCACCTTCGCCGCGCCGGTGAGAAGCTCGGCACCTTCATCGCCGAACCTCGCCTCCTGCCGAACGGCTCGAGCCTCCACTACCAGGGCACGATGCGCGCCGGCGCGAATGACGACGGCACCACCGTCGCCGACCCCTACTCGCGGGTCTGGGGCATCGACAACCTCTACGTCGGCGGCAACGGACTCATCCCCACCGCCACCACGATGAACCCCACGCTCATGAGCGTCGCCATCGCGGTGCGCGGCGCCCGCAAGCTCGCGGAGGAGCTCGCGTAGGGCACGCCCGCTTCCGGGCGTCGTCCAGCGTCGTCGGGCTGCCCTCGTCGAGCGTGCTTCGTCGTCGGGGTCTCGGGATGGGTTCCTCGCTTCGGGATGGGTTGCTCCCCATCCCGAAGTGCGAACCCATCCCCAGCCGCGCACGCTGGGCGTGGTTCGAGCATCGGCGTCCCCCCCACGCTGATGGCTGCAACGGCAGGACCAGCCTTCTCGGGCTGGAAGATTCGCTTCGTTCGTGGAAAGTTCCCACAACGAAGTGAGGTTTCCAACTCGAAACTCCTGGCGCTGGCGGGTGCTCGCCCTCGATCGCGATGTCGGCGGCCGCCGCTAGCATTGCCTCGGTTCGACCGCGCACCGGTCGGCGACTCGAGGGGGAGCAGTCATGGCCGCATTCGCAGAGGGCATTCCGTCGTTCGCAGAGGGTCTGCCGCGCCCGAACATCACGATCGACGAGGTGCGTCGCCTCGCGGCCGAGCTGTACGGCGTCGCTGGTGAGGTTCGCGAGCTCGGCAGCCAGCAGGACCGCAACTTCCTGTTCACCGAGCCGGGTTCACCCCCGCAGGCGCCGAGCCGCCGCGTCCTCTTCAAGGTCAGCAACCGGGCCGTGCGCCGCGACGAGATCGAGGCGCAGAACGAGGCCATGCGGCGGATGCTCGGGGCGGGCCACCCGTCGCCCGCCCCGCTGCCCAGCGTCAACGGCCATGACATCGAGACGGCCGACGTCGATGGGTCGCCGCACAGCATCCGCCTGCTGACCTTCGTCGAGGGCACGCCCCTCATCGACTTCGAGCACTTCTCCGCCGACACGATCGCGGCCATGGGCACGCTCGTCGGGCAGGTCGTCGCGACGCTCGCCGGCTTCGAGCATCCCGGTCTCGACCGCGAGCTGCAGTGGGATCTGCGAGTCGGCGAGCAGCTCGTCGAGGAGCTCATCGGCTACGTCACCGAGCCCGAACGCCAGGCCTTCGTGCTCGGCGCGCTCGAGGACGTCACGGCCGCGCTGGCTCCCCTCAAGCACGAACTGCCGCTGCAGGCCATCCACGGCGACCTCACCGACGACAACCTCGTCGCGACGGCCGGCGCGCTCGGCCGCCCCGAGCTCTCCGGCATCATCGACTTCGGCGACGTGGGAACGGGGTGGCGCATCGCCGAGCTGGCGGTCGCCTGCACGGCCGTGTTCCACCACGACCCCGCTCGCCCCCTCGCCGTGCTGCCGCTCATCCGCGCCTTCGACGCGGTCGTGCCGCTCACCGACGCCGAGATCGACGCGCTCTGGCCGCTCATCGTGCTCCGGGGCGCGACCCTCGTCGTCAGCGGCCTGCAGCAGGTCGCCATCGACGAGGGCAACGACTATGCCGAGGAGGCCCTCGAGCGCGAGTGGACCATCTTCGCCGTCCCGGCCGCCCTCGACTCGCGCGTCGCGACGGCCGCGATCCGACGAGCACTCGGACGCACGGTCGCGCCAGGGCCAGCCACGGTACCCAGCGGCGCGACGCTCCTCGACCCCGAACTCGCCCGCCGCACCCGCGTCGTCACCCTCGACCACACGAGCACCGCACTGCGCGACGGCTCCTGGCTCGGTGACGAAGGGGCCGAAGCCGAGGCACAGCTGCTGCTGCTCGCCGCCCGCACGGGCGGGGTCGCCGCGACTCGCTTCGGCGAGCCGAGACTCACCCGCTCGGTGGGCGTCTCCCGCGACGCCCCCGCCAACGTCGCCACCGGCGTCGAGCTGTACAGCACAGGCGACCTCGCACTGACGGCACCGTTCTCGGGCCTCGTGTCCTCGGCCGAGGGACACGTCACGCTGACGGACGGCACGCGCACACTCGTGATCGCCGGTGCCCGCGGGCTCGTCGAGGGCCGCTCGCTCGAAGGAGAGAGCGCAGCTGTCCCCACTCGCGTCGACGAGGGTGACCCATTCGCCGAGATCGCCGGCTGGGCGCAGGTCTCCCTGCAACTCGGCGAGGTGTCGGCGGTGGACGCCGCTGCCGCGCCGGTGCCGCGCTTCGTGACCGCCGAGGAGTTCCCGGCCTGGCTCGCCGTCATCGGCGACCCGAGCGAGCTCATCGGGCTCGCTCCGAGCGGGGGCAGAGCTGGAGCCGGAACAGGAGCCGACGAGACCCTCCGCGCGCGACTCGACACCTACGCGCCCCTGCAAGGCCACTACTACGCGCATCCGCCGCAGTTCGAGCGCGGCTGGCGCGAGATGCTCATCGACACGGCTGGCCGCCACTACCTCGACATGGTCAACAACGTCACGGCCCTCGGCCACGGGCATCCCGTGCTTGCAGATGCGGTCGCGCAGCAGTGGCGCATGCTCAACACCAACTCACGGTTCAACTACGCGTCGGTCGCAGAGCTCTCCCGGCGGCTTCTCGAGACTCTGCCTGACAGCTTCGACACCGTGCTGCTCGTCAACAGCGGCACCGAGGCCGTCGATCTCGCCCTCCGGCTCACGAAGGCGTTCACGGGGCGCGACGACGTCGCCTGCGTCGAGGAGTCGTACCACGGTTGGTCGTACGCGGCCGATGCCGTCTCGACGTCGACCTCCGACAACCCGCTCGCCGCCGAGCTGCGCGCGCCCTGGGTGCACGCGCTCGACGCGCCCAACGCCTACCGGGGCACGCATCGTTTTGACGACGCGGGTCAGCGGTACGCGGCGGATGCGCTCACCGAGCTCGAGCGCCTCGCCGCCGCGGGAGCCCCAGTCGGCACGTTCATCGCGGAGCCGCGGAACGGCAACGCGGGTGCCATCGAGGTGCCCCCGGGCTACCTCGCTGCCGTCTACGACGCGGTCCGCGCCGGCGGGGGAGTGGTCATCTCCGACGAGGTCCAGGTCGGCTACGGGCGGCAGGGTGACGTGTTCTGGGGCTTCGAACAGCACGCCGGCCCTGACGGCGAGCCCATCGTGCCGGACGTGGTGACCGTTGCGAAGGCCATGGGCAACGGGCATCCGCTCGGCGCCGTCATCACGCGCTCCGAGATCGCCGAGGCTCTCGCTGACCAGGGCACCTTCTTCTCCTCCGCTGGCGGCTCCACGCTCAGCGCGAGGCTCGGCGTCACCGTGCTCGACATCATGCGCGACGACCGGCTGCAGGAGAACGCGCGCGAAATCGGCGGCTACCTGCGCGAGCAGCTGCTGGACCTCGCCGAACGGCAGCCGCTCATCGGCGCCATCCACGGGCGCGGGCTGTACCAGGGCATCGAGCTGGTGCGCGACCGCGAGACCCTCGAGCCGGCCACGGCCGAGACGCTCGCCCTCTGCGACCGGATGCTCGCCATCGGCATCGTCGTGCAGCCCACCGGCGACCGCGGCAACGTCCTGAAGGTGAAGCCGCCGCTGTGCTTCACGAAAGCGAGCGCCGACACCTTCGTCGCAGCCCTCGACGAGGTCCTCACCCGCGGCCTCTGACCGCGCCCACACCCGGCCCACACCCGGCCCGCACTCGCGCCCGCCCGCGCGCACCGAGCTGAACGCTGAGTGCGCGCCACCCGCCGACGCGCATCCCCCGACACCATCGCTGCCAGCCAAGTGGCCGTTCCCAGCGGTTCAGAGCGGCACTCTGACTGGCGGCGGTTCGGAGATCGTGCCCGCGCGCGGGTCCCTCCGACCGAGTAGAATCGCCTCCGGTGTGCCGGGAAGTCTGGTCGGCGGCCCGGTCGGGATACGACGGGTCCGAACTCTGAGGAGACCCCTGTGAACGCACCAGAAGAACCGACCTCACCGGCCCAGCCCAGCCCGGAGCAGCACTCCAACCAAAGCGACCGCGCCGGTCAGAGCGACCAGCCCGCCCAGCACGACCGGGCTAGCCAGGCCGGTCAGCCCGCCCAGGACAACCGGTCGGGCCGGGACGACCGGACCGCTCCGGCCGAGCATCCCGCCGCCCGCAAGCCCCTCGCGGCGCCCGTCTCGGTCGGCGGTCCCCTCACGAGGCTCAGCGAGTGGGTGTCGCGCGAGACGACGGGCGGCATTCTGCTGCTGCTCGCGGCCGCCTTCGCACTCGCCTGGGCGAACTCCCCGTGGCGCGACGGCTACGCATCCCTGTCCGGGGTGGTGATCGGGCCCGCATCCCTGCACCTCGATCTGTCGCTGTCGACGTGGGCGGCCGACGGCCTCCTCGCGATCTTCTTCTTCGTGGTCGGCGTCGAGCTCAAGCAGGAGTTCGTGACCGGCAGCCTGCGTAACCCGCGCGAGGCGGCGGTCCCCGTGCTCGCCGCCGTCGGGGGCATGGCTGCGCCGGCGCTGCTGTTCGTGCTCCTGGTGACGCTGCTCGGCGACCCCGCCGCGGTCGGCGGCTGGGCTATCCCGACCGCCACCGACATCGCCTTCGCGGTCGGCGTGCTCGCCATCTTCGGCAAGGGCCTCCCGCGCGGACTGCGCACGTTCCTCTTGACGCTCGCCGTCGTCGACGACCTCCTCGCGATCATCATCATCGCCGTCTTCTACACGGCCGGGGTCAACCTGCTGGCCCTTGGCGCCTCGCTCGCCGTCATCGCGCTCTTCGCCGTGGTCGTGCGCTCGAAGCGGCCCGTCTGGTGGCTGCTGGTACCGCTCGCGATCGTCGCGTGGGCGCTCATGCACGAGTCCGGCGTGCACGCGACGATCGCTGGCGTGCTGCTCGGCTTCACGGTGCCGGCGAAGCTCGTGCACGGCGAGGCCTCGGCGCGCACGCACCGGTTCGCGGAGCGCATCGGGCCGCTGTCCGCCGGATTCGCGCTCCCGGTCTTCGCGTTCTTCGCGGCCGGCGTAAACGTCGTCGACGGTGACGGGATCGGCGAGGTTGTCGCCCAGCCGGTGTTCATCGCGATCGCGGGGGCGCTCGTCGTCGGCAAGCTGGTCGGCGTGCTCGGCATGACGGCCCTCGTCACGAAGCTCACGCCGCTGCGGCTCCCGGATGCGATCGGTCTCCGCGACCTGCTCCCCGTCGGGCTCCTCACGGGCATCGGCTTCACGGTGTCGCTGCTCATCACGGAGCTCTCGTTCCCCGACAGCGAGCACCTGGCGGCGGCCAAGCTCGCGGTGCTCGCGGGAACGCTCATCGCGGCGACGCTCGCGGCCGTCACCCTTCGACTCGACGCTCGCCGGGCGCGCAACGCCGACATGAACGAGGACGGCGTCCCCGACGTCGACACGACCCCCATCCGCTGATCGAAAGGTGCCGGCGGGCGTCCGACGTCGAGTCCGCCTAGCGTTTCGCACCCCGACCTCCGGGGTGAGGCCCCTGAGGCCTCGGAGTTCGCAGAACCTGAACGGCACGGCGAACGGATCGACTCGCACGGTCGCGCAGACACTCAAGGTGACGTCGCCCGCGGAGTCAGGCCGTGCGCGTCGGAGTCGCAGCCCACGTCACCTTGAGCGTCAGCGCGACCGCTCGAACCGGTGGTCTCGTGAGCCCCATTGCTCCGGGGTGTAGCCGCACTGCTCAGGCGGGTTGGCTCTGCGTCCGCACGCCTTGCCACTCACGGTGACGTCACGCGCAGGTTTGGGTCGCGTGCGCCGAAGACGCGGCCCACGTCACCGTGAGTATCTGCCCGAACCGGTGGGTCCGTGAGCATCTGGGCTGAGGGAAGTCGCCGGCGGCCGGCGCAGACGGACACTCCCACGTACCGTCAACGAGTCTCGGGATGGCTATCTCACTTCGGGATGGGAAATTATCCATCCGGAAGTGAGAAAGCCATCCCGAGACTTGGTTGTGAGACGCGAGCGACCTAGTGCGCGAGCTCGCCCTGCAGCGAGGCGGCGACTGGCACGTCGGCGTCGACCGGTGCCTTGCGCACCCACTTCTTGAGGGCGATGACGGTGAGGCCGGAGATGACGGTTCCGATGAGGATCGCGAGCACGAACCAGAGCAGGTTGCCGATGGCGAAGAACACGAAGATTCCGCCGTGGGGTGCCTGCGAGGTGACGCCCGTGGCCATGGTGATGGCACCGGTGGCGGCGCCGCCGAGGATGCTCGCGGGGATCACACGCAGCGGGTCGGCTGCGGCGAACGGGATGGCGCCTTCGGAGATGAAGGCTGCACCGAGGAGCCAGGCCGCGCGGCCGTTCTCCTTCTCCACGGGGGAGAAGAGGCGCGGTGCGATGGTGGTGGCGAGTGCCATGGCGAGCGGCGGGACCATGCCGGCTGCCATGACGGTGGCCATGATCATCCAGGGTGCCTGGTTGTCGAAGGATCCGGCGCCGAGGCCGGCGACTGCGAACGCGTAGGCGACCTTGTTGACGGGGCCTCCGAGGTCGAAGCACATCATGGTGCCGAGGATGATGCCGAGGAGCACGGCGCTGGCGCCGGTGAGGCCGGTGAGCCAGGTGTTGAGGCCGTTGGTGAGGGCCGCGATGGGGCCGCCGAGGAGGATGACCATGAGGCCGGAGGCGATGATGGAGCCGACGAGCGGGATGATGACGACCGGCATGAGGCCGCGCATCCAGCGGGGCACGTTCCACGAGCCGATCCAGTAGGCCGCGCCACCTGCGATGAGGCCACCGACGATGCCGCCGATGAAGCCGGCGCCCATGATGCCTGCGACGGCACCGGCGACGAAGCCGGGCGCGATGCCTGGGCGGTCGGCGATGGCGTAGGCGATGTAGCCGGCGAGGGCTGGCACGAGGAAGCCCATGGAGGCTTGCCCGATGGCGGATGCGACTGCGCCGAGGTAGACGAGGAGTCCCGAGCGGGTTGCTTCGTCTGGCGGCAGGTTGAAGAGCGAGTTCTGCAGGATGATGTCGGTGTTGCGGCCGTCGCTGACGATGTCGTAGCCGCCGAGGAGGAAGCCGAGGGCGATGAGGAGGCCGCCACCTGCGACGAACGGGATCATGTAGCTGACGCCGGTGAGCAGCCAGCGCTTGATGCGGGCGCCGACGCTCTCGTTGGCGTTGTTCTCGGAGGCTTCGCTGGAGTCGGCGGCCGGGACGCGCTTGGCGTTCGGGTCCTTGGCTGCGGCGACGGCCTCGCCCAGCAGCTCGTCCGGGTGGTCGATGCCGCGCTTCACGGGCGACTGCACGACGGGCTTGCCGGCGAAGCGGCCGCGGTCGCGCACGTCGACGTCGTTGGCGAAGATGACGGCGTCTGCACGCTTGATGATGGCGGGGTCGAGGGGCGTGACCTTCGAGGAGCCCTGCGGCTCGACGTAGAACTCGATGCCCATCTCCTTGGCCTTCGCGGTGAGCGCATCCGCTGACATGAAGGTGTGGGCGATGCCGGTGGCGCAGGACGTGACGGCGACGATGACGGGGCCGGTGGATGCTCCGCTCGCGGCGGGAGCCGCGGGTGCGGCAGCAGCTGCCGGCTTGGCTTCCTCGGGCTCGAGGGCCTTCTCGACGATCGCGACGATCTCTTC
The DNA here is from genome assembly GCF_013409665.1 of Pseudoclavibacter sp. JAI123. NCBI lineage: Bacteria > Bacillati > Actinomycetota > Actinomycetes > Micrococcales > Microbacteriaceae > Pseudoclavibacter > Pseudoclavibacter sp. JAI123. Next base: position 241,069 of record NZ_JACCCM010000003.1, read on the forward strand.
CGGGGTGGTCGCGGCGCGGAGCGAGTCGTTGAACTCGGGGACCATGAGGGAGCGGGCGAGCTTGGAGAGCATCTGGAGGTGCTCGTCGTGGGCGCCGTCGGGGGCGGCGATGAAGAAGACGAGGTCGCTGGGCCCGTCGTGGGCGCCGAAGTCGACGCCCGGGTTGAGGCGCGACATGGCGAGCGTGGCCTCGGTGACGGCGCCGGAGCGGCAGTGCGGGATGGCGATGCCGCCGGGCACGCCGGTTGCTCCCTGTTCTTCGCGGGCGAGGGCGTCGGCGGCGAGCCCTGCGGCGTCGGTCGCGCGGCCCTGCGAGACGACGCGTTCGGCGAGGTTGCGGATGACATCGGTCTTGTCCGCACCCAGGTCGACGTCGAGGGCGACGAGCCCTGGCGTGATGTAGGTGGTCATGATGCGTTCTCCTTGGTGCTGGTTGCGATGCTGTTGCTGTGTTCGCCGGTGGTGGCGAGGTGGTCGATGCGGACGAGGTCCGGCTGTGTCTGCTCGGGGGATGGGACTCCGCTGCCGGGGAGGGAAGCTGCGGCGCTTCCGTGGGCGACGGCTTGGGCGAGGGCGCGTTCGGGGGTGGCCCCGGTGACGCTCGCGAGCAGGTAGCCGGCGAGCGACGAGTCGCCTGCTCCGACGGTGCTGCGCACGCGAGTGGGTGGCGGGGTGGCGAAGAGGCTGGTGGTGGCGTCTCGGTAGATGGCGCCTGCTCCTCCGAGGGTGGCGAGCACGGCGTCGGCTCCCCGTTCGAGGGCTCTCCCCGCAGCGTCGGCGGCGAGCTGCGGGTCGGCTTCGAGGGTGTCTCCGTCGGAGATGCCGCTCAGGTCGGCGAGCTCGAAGGCGTTCGGCTTGATGAGCTGCACGCGGGTTCCGGATGCGAGGAGCGCTTCGAGCGGGGCGTCTGAGCTGTCGACGGCGACGCGCGGTGATGCGTCGCCGAGCTCGGCGCGAACGGCCTCGATGAGCGTTGCGTAGAAGGAGGAGTCCACTCCGAGCGGCAGGGAGCCCGCGAGGACAAGCCAGTCGGCGTCGTGGGATGCGGCGACGACGGCGGCGACGAGGGCGTCTGCTTCTTCGGCGCTGAGGTGCGGGCCGGGCTCGTTGAGCTTGGTGGTGGTGCCGTCGGTCTCGGTGACGGCGAAGTTGGTGCGCACCTTGCCTTCGATGCGGACGGGGAGCATCCGGAGCCCCTCGGCTTCGACGAGGTGCGTGAAGTCGTCGTCTGCGGATGCGGGGAAGATGGCGAGGTTGTCGAGCTTGGAGGCGCGGAGGGCGCGGGAGACGTTGATGCCCTTGCCGCCCGCCTGCGACTCGCTGCCGGTGAGTCGCTGGACTTCACCTCGAGCGAGCGGGTGGGGGAGGGCGAGGGTCTTGTCGATTGCTGGGTTGGCGGTGACGGTGACGATCATGCGAGCACTGCTTCCACGTCGTTCTCGGTGAGCGCGGCGGCGAGTGCCGCACGCGGGGGCTGGTCGGTGACCAGGGCATCGACGCTGGAGAGCGGCGCGATGTGGGTGAGGGCGTCTTGGTCGAACTTGGAGGCGTCGACGGCGACGACCACGCGGCGGGCGCCTCGGCACATGGCCGACTTGACTGCCGCCTCGTCGGGGTCTGGGGTGCTGAGCCCGAATTCGGCGCTGATGCCGTTGGTGCCGACGAAGGCGAGGTCGGGGCGAAGCGCGGCGAGCTGGGTGAGGGCGCTCGGGCCGACGGCGGCGCTCGTGAGGCCTCGCACTCGCCCGCCGATGGCGATCGTCGTGAGCTCGCTGTGCGCCGCGAGGAGCGCGAGGATGGGCAGGGAGTTGCTGATGACCTGCAGCTTCGCGAGCTCGTCTGAGGGTCGTCGCACGAGGGCCGCGGCGATCTCGGCGGTGGTCGTCCCGGCGTCGATGAGGATGGACCCGGTGAAGCCGCGGGGGATGAGGCGCTCGGCGGCTTCGCCGATGCTCACCTTGGCGTCGTGGTTGAGCGGCTGCCGTTCGGCGACGGCGGTCTCGGCGAGGCTGCCGAGGGAGTTGCTGACGGCTCCGCCGTGGACTCGTCTGACGAGGTTCTCGAGCTCGAGCTGGTCGAGGTCGCGGCGGATGGTCTCTGGTGTGACGTCGAGGTCGCCCGCGAGTTCCCGCACGGCGACTTTCCCGTGCTGGGTGATGCGTTCGAGGATGAGCGCGTGCCGCTCCGTTGCGTACATGGATGCTCCTGTGCGATCCGGGTGTTGGTTCTGGTGGAGAGCGTACGCCCGAAGCGGGCGTAAAACAAGAGAAACAAACACAAACACAGAATCAGCCCGCGAAGGGCGCGCTTGCTACGCTCCAGCGGTGACCCAACGCGACGCTTCCTCACCTGCACCAGACGCCGATCAGTTCGCTCCCGAGCAGCTGCGGGAGCTCCTCGACATCGCGGTGACGCTCGCGACGGAGGCCGGCGAGCTCGTGGCTGCGCGCCGGAAGGAAGGCGTGGCGGTCGCCGACACGAAGTCGTCGTCGGTGGACATCGTCACCGCATCTGACCGGGAATCAGAGGCCCATATCCGCCGCCGTCTCGAGGAGCTCCGCCCTGGCGATGGCTTCTTCGGTGAGGAATCAGACGCCACGGCAAGCGAGACGGGACTGACCTGGGTGGTCGACCCCATCGATGGCACCGTCAACTACCTCTACGGCTACCCGAACTACGCGGTGAGCGTCGCGGTCGTTCTCGGCGATCCAGGTTCTGAGCCCTCGAGCTTCACCGCGCTCGCCTCAGCCGTCGTCAACCCGGAAGGTCGCGAGTCCTTCACCGCCATGCGTGGGCAGGGGTCCTGGTGCAACGGCGAGCGGCTGCACGTGGACGCGGCCCCGCCTCTCGAGCTCGCTCTCGTCGGCACGGGCTTCAGCTACTCGGCCGAGCGTCGTGTGCAGCAGGCGGAGCAGTGGACGACGCTTGCCGGCCGCGTGCGCGACCTGCGCCGCGTGGGCGCCGCATCCCTTGATCTCTGCAACATCGCGATCAATCGGCTGGATGCGTACTACGAGTCGGGGCTGAACCCGTGGGATCACGCAGGGGCGGCGCTGGTCGCCCGCGAGGCCGGCGCGGTCGTCATGGGCGAGGCGATGGGGCGCGAAGGGCGCCGCCTGATCATCGCGGCCAAGCCGGGGCTCGAGGTCCAGCTGGCCGATCTGGTCACGATGCTTCCTGGGGTTGGCCTCTGAATCCGTGACGGTGGCACGCCCGGGGTGCGCTCGACAGCAAGAATTACGCCCGACTTGGAACGTCGTCGACTCCCGCGCCCTCCCGCGTGATTACTGGCCACGCGGCCGATGGGCCGACCCTCGCGACGGGCCACACAGAGCCTCGATTCTCCGGAGACCTTGAAGTTTCCGTGACCTGCGCGTTACTATTTACCAGTTCGTTATAAACCGCGGTAAGGATATGAATCGTTGACTTCCCTTCTCACATCGGGCCAGGAGCAGGCTCAGCCGGCGCCCATGACCCGTCGAGAACTCCGCGAAGCAGAGCGTCTCGCATCGCTCGCGGCTAGCGCGCCAGAGGCAACGCCGGAGGCATTCACCTCCCGCCGTGCCCGCCGCGAGGCGGAGCGCACCTCGACTCCAGTGCAGACGGCCCCCGTCATCACCGCGGCCCTCGCGCCGCAGGTCGTGTCGATCGCCGAGGCGGCGCCCGTCGTCTCCGCACCTGCACCGGCCCCCGCGTCCATCGTCACGCCGAGCATCGCCGAAGTCGCGCAGATCCGCTCCGACGAGACCGAGTCGACCGCTCGCATCGAGCGCGCTTCGGTCGCGGTCCTCGAAGTGCCGCTGAGCTTCGCACGCAACGAAGAGGCTCTTCGCCCCGAGGTCGACAGCAAGACCGGCCGCCGCGGCCTCGTCCGCGTCAAGAACTCGGAGTCGTCGCACAAGAAGCGCGGCGCCCTCCTCCGCGGCGCGGCAGGCGTCACGGCACTCGGCTTCGCGGCGACCATCGCCGTCGTCTCGACGATGCCCGCCAACGCGACCTCCACCCAGGAAGACCAGGTCGCAGGCGACAGTGCAGCAGCGCTCGCCGACGCCGTCTCCTCGGTTCCCGGCCAGACCCTCACGGTCTCCGGTGGCGAAGGCACGACGGTCGAGCGCGAAGACGCGTACGCCGTCACCACGATGGGGTCGGCAACCGCCGCCAACCTCATGAGCCTCGTCGACCGTGGCACCTACAAGAACGACCTCTCCTCGACGGTCCAGTGGCCGTTCCCGGTCGGCGTCGCGATCACCGACGACTTCGGTCCTCGCGTCTCGCCCGGTGGTATCGGCAGCACGAACCACATGGGCATCGACTTCGCACCCGCTCAGGGAACGCCGATCGGCTCGATCGCCGGCGGCACCGTCAAGAGCGTCACCCCGACCGACAACGGCGGCCTCGGCGTGCACGTCATCGTCGAGCACGTCATCAACGGGCAGAGCTACGAGAGCGTCTACGGCCACATGCTGACCGGCTCCATCGCGGTCAAGGTCGGCGACGTCGTCAAGGTCGGCGACGAGCTCGGCAAGGTCGGCAACACGGGCGCATCCACTGGCCCCCACCTGCACCTCGAGGTGCACACGGCGGACGGCAACAAGATCGACCCGATCGCCTTCCTCACGCAGTTCAACGTGGTTTCCACGGTCGTCACGATGCCAGGCGAAAGCGCTGGCGCGTAACACGCGGTCCACGACGAGGGTCGTGTTCTCACGGGGTTCCGTGAGGTGCTATCCTCATCTGGTGCCATTCCGAGCCACAAGCTCGATTGGCATCTCGCCCCGATAGCTCAGTGGTAGAGCACTTCCATGGTAAGGAAGGGGTCGTCGGTTCAAACCCGACTCGGGGCTCCATTCTGGAGCAGGTGTCTGTTGCAGAAACCCTTGGCTGGGTAGCTCAGTTGGTGAGAGCGCACGACTCATAATCGTGAGGTCGAGAGTTCGAATCTCTCTCCAGCTACAGATGAAGACCCGGTTGCCGTTCTGGCAGCCGGGTCTTTTGTCGTGCCGAGCGTTGCGGGTTGTGCATCGCATCGCATCGTGCCTGTGCCTGTGCCTGTGCCTGTGCCCGCGCCCGCGTGCCCGAGTGTTGAGCTCTTCGTGACAGCTCAACGCAGAACAGCGGGCCCCGGCGATTGCCGGGACCCGCTGTTCTGGTCGTGCGAGGCGTCTTACGCCTTGTTCTTGCTGCCGCGGCTTGTGATGAAGCCCCAGATGACGAGCACGATGAGCGACCCGCCGATGGCGAGCAGCCAGCTGCTCAGCGAGAAGAACGAGTCGACGTCAGCGCCAAAGAGCGCCGTGCCGATCCATCCACCCAGCAGTGCGCCGATGACGCCGAGGATGAGGGTTGCGATCCATCCGCCGCCCTGCTTGCCGGGCAGGATGAGCTTCGCGATGGCCCCGGCGATGAGTCCGAGAAGGAGGAATGCGAGGAATCCCATGAGAGCTCCAAAGTTCGATGTTGACTGTAGTCGCCGGTGTCGGACGCTGGCCGCCCCTTGTGGCGCTTGTGGCGCTCAGCGGTGCAGCCAGGCTCTTCACCGGACAGTCCATTGTGGACCCCGGATATCGGTATATGGAAATCCTGTGCGCAAACACTCGGAAAGCCGTGCTCTTCCTGTGATAGTCGCGGTCATATCCGCCAGATGCGCGAAAAGAATCAGAGAAAGGCCCCGGATGCAAGATCCGGGGCCTTATCTGTTATTTGTGTTAGTAGGTACTGCCTTACATCTTCGACGGCGGCATGAGCACCGAGTCGATCAGGTAGACAGTCGCGTTGGCCGTCTGGACTCCACCGCAGATGACCTTGGCGCCACCGGCACCGACGGTCAGGTCGTCGCCCGAGCCCTCAACGGTGACGGTCTCGCCCTGGACGGTCGTGTGCTCGCCAGCGATCTCGTCAGGCAGGATCTGTCCCTCGACGACGTGGTAGGTCAGGATGCCCGAGAGCAGGTCCGCGTCGGTCTTGAGCGTCTCGATCGTGCCGGCATCGATCTTGCCGAAGGCCTCATCCACCGGTGCGAACACCGTGAACTCGCCACCGTTCAGCGTCGAGACGAGGTCGACATCAGGGTTGAGCTGTCCGGAGACCGCTGCGGTGAGCTGCGTGAGCAGCGGGTTGTTGGAGGCCGCGACCGCAACCGGGTCCTGGGACATGCCCTGAACCGAGCCAGCGCCGTCCGGCACCTGTGCCGCGTAGTCCGCGCAGCCGGGGCCAACAAGGTTGGCGGCTGGGTCCATCGTCTCCATGGAGGTCTCCATGGGCGACTCCATGGTCGTCTCCATGGGGGACGCTTCCATCGAGGCGTCAGGCTCAGCCGTGGGGGCCGAGTTCGAGCAGGCTGCCAGGCCGAAGGTCGAGATGGCCGCCAGCGAGAGGAGGGCGAGTGAGCCCTTCCTGGTGATAGTGCGCATAACTTCACTCCTCATTTCTCGGCCGGTGGGCCGGAGCCGCATCCGTTGCGGTTCACTGAGACATTCGGAGGCCCTCCCGGGACGGATTGGAAAAGTTCGGAATAAATTCTGGGGCGTCGCAATCGCGGGTTTCGAGTCCTTACATATGGGTGCCCCTCCGAGGCCCGGGATGTGACCTCCTCCAGCAACAGAAGAGGTGGTGAGACCAAACCGAAACGGACACCGCTCCGAACTCCGTTCACAGGCATCACTGACCGCCTGACAGCCACGCTGCAGGGAGCGCAACATGATCTCGCTAGGACTCATCGGCTTCCTCGGAGGCCTCATCACGGGAATATCGCCGTGCATCCTCCCGGTGCTGCCCGTCATCTTCTTCTCGGGCGGCGTGCAGGGTGCGCGCAGCGACGAGGAGATGCAAGCCGAGGCCCAGGATCCCGGGGCCGATGGGCCCGACGAGGGCACGCTCAAGACGAGAGTCAAGAGCGAGCAGAAGACGAAGCGGCGCGCATCCGCCCGTCCGTACCTCGTCATCCTGGGCCTCGTTACAAGCTTCAGCGTCTTCACGCTGCTCGGCTCGCTGCTCCTCAGCCTCCTGGGCCTCCCCCAGGATGTGCTCCGCTGGGCAGGCATCATCGTGCTGGTGCTCATCGGAGTCGGCCTCATCGTGCCGAAGTTCGAGCACCTCCTCGAGAAGCCGTTCTCGTGGATCCCGCAGAAGCAGGTCAACACCGACCGCGGCGGCTTCCTCCTCGGCATCGCCCTCGGCGCCGTCTACGTGCCGTGCGCCGGCCCCGTGCTCGCCGCCATCACGGTTGCAGGCTCGACCGGCCAGATCGGCATCGAGACGGTCATCCTCACGGTGACCTTCGGCATCGGTGCGGCGATCCCGCTCCTCATCTTCGCCCTCGCCGGTCGCCGGGTGGGCGAGCGCGTCAAGTCGTTCCGCAAGCACCAGCGCGGCATCCGCATCACGGCCGGCGTCGTCATGATCGCCCTCGCGATCGGCCTCGTCTTCAACCTCCCACAGCTGCTCCAGCGCCTCGTCCCCGACTACACGGCGGGCCTGCAGGAGCAGTTCAACTCGAACGAGCAGGTCGAAGAGGCCCTCGCATTCGGCGGCCTCGTCAACGACCAGAACGAGCAGCTCACCAACTGCACGCCCGGCGATCCTGAGCTCGGCGACTGCGGTCCCGCGCCCGAGATCCTCGACATCCAGGAGTGGATGAACACTCCCGACGGCGAAGAGGTGCAGCTCGCTGCGCAGGCAGCCGAGGGCAAGGTCGTGCTCATTGACTTCTGGGCCTACTCCTGCATCAACTGCATCCGCTCGATCCCTCACGTCACCGCCTGGGACCAGGCCTACAAGGACGCCGGCCTGCAGGTCATCGGCATCCACTCGCCCGAGTACGCCTTCGAGAAGGAAGCATCCAACGTCTCGAACGCGATCGACGAGTTCGGCATCGAGTACCCCGTCGCACTCGACAACAACCTCGGCACGTGGACGAACTACCGCAACCGCTACTGGCCAGCCCACTACCTGATCGACGCGAGCGGCACCGTCCGCGCCATCCACTTCGGTGAAGGCGGATACGCGGAGACCGAGGCGCAGATCCGCGACCTCCTCAAGGAAGCCAACCCCGACGTGCAGCTGCCGGGTGAGACCGACACCTCGGACACGACGCCCGAGCTCGGAAGCACGACCCCCGAGACCTACCTGATGCCGACGAAGGTCGTCAACTACGCAGGTGAGGGCGAGTACGGCCAGGGCGACCGCAGCTTCACGTTCCCCGCCGAGCAGCAGCAGGACACGTTCTCCCTCGAAGGCGACTTCAACCTCGACTCGCAGGGCATCAGAAGCGACGACGAGGGCAAGATCAAGCTCTCGTACACGGCCTCGACCATCCGGATGGTGCTCGGCGGATCGGGCACGGTGACCGTCGACGACGGCACGGGCCCCCGCGAGATCCAGGTCGAAGGCAACCCAGGCTCGTACCTCCTCTTCGAAGGGGACCAGAGCAAGCAGGGAGAGCTGACCGTGACGCTGGGGGGTGGCGTGGATGCTTACTCATTCACCTTCGGTTGAGGCCAGGCCGAACGCCCCAGCCCCCACCAGAGCTCCCGCCGATTCACAGGTTGAAGTCAACCGAATTCGCGAAAGCTTCGAGAGATGGCAAGCTGAACTGGTGAGCGAAACCATCGGAGAGATAGAGGAACTTCTCGTGCGTACCGCCACAGGAAGCAAGGAAGCCTTCTCCACCCTCTACGACCTCATGGCCCCGCGAGTTCTGGGGCTGATCCGGCGAGTGCTTGTCGACCAGGCGCAATCCGAGGAGGTCGCACAGGAAGTGCTGCTGGAGATCTGGCAGACCGCCGCGTCGTACTCGCCGAGCAAGGGCAAGGCGACCACCTGGATGCTGACTGTCGCGCACCGCAGAGCCATCGACCGGGTGCGTGCATCCCAGGCGTCGAAGGACCGTGACCTGAAGATCGGGGTGCGGGACTTCGAAGGGGAACGCGACGACGTCGCCGAATCCGCGGAGATCAGCATCGAGCACAAGCGCGCACAGCAGGCGCTCGCGAAGCTCAGCGATCAACAACGTGAAGCCGTCACCCTTGCCTACTACGGGGGTCTCACGCAGAGTGAGATCGCGGAACGGCTCGAGGTGCCGCTCGGCACGGTGAAGACGAGAATCAGAGACGGAATGAATCGGCTGCGACGAGAGCTGGGGGTGGAGTCATGAGCAACGAACAGGATCGCGAACGCGAAGAGCTCGAGCAGCTGCTTGCTGCAGAGGCGCTCTCCGCCAACGACTTCGACGATGCCGCCGACCGGGCGCTGCTCAACAAGCTCCTGGAAGACGGCGAGCTCTCCGAGGAGTTCGAGAGCTACCAGGAGGCCGCAGCCCAGCTCGCGCTGGCCACGGACCCCATCCGACCGCCCCTCTCCATGAAGGACTCGCTGTTCGCGAAGCTCGACAGCTTCCCGCAGCAGAACCCGATCGGCGACGAGCGGGATGCGACGTCCTCCGCCGACGCCTCGGACGCGACTGGAGTGCCTTCGCGAGCCGACGTGGCGAACGAAGACACCGACGGCGAGGGACGGCGCAAGCTATCCCTCGTCCCGGAGCCGCAGACCGACGAGGACGACGATCGTGATCTTCACGACGATCGTCGCGTCGCCTCGGCTGGCGGGGGCGCATCCAGCACCGGCCACGGCGAGGACGACTTCGGTCCCGTCGAGACGCGTGCCCGTGGACGTTGGTTCCGCAGCAGCGCACAGGCGATGTTCGCGGCAACCGCGGCCGTCGTGCTGGCCGTCGGCCTGTTCCTCGGCGGAGGCTTCGCCTTCGGCGGGTTTGGGCAGGATGGGCAGGAGCCGCCGACCGCCGACGGTGACGTCGCGCTGATCCTCGCCGCCCCCGACGTCGACAGCGCCCGCACCGAGGTCGCCGGCGGCGGGACCGTCACCGTCTACTGGTCCGAGGAACTCGGCCAGTCGGCGGTCGTCGCCCACGGCATGGCCCAGCTGCCAGCTGAGAACGACTACGAGCTCTGGTACATCGACGGCGAGGGGCCGGCACCTGCCGGCATCCTGACGATGGCCGACGGATCCCCGGCAGTGCGCGTGCTCGACGGCACATTCGCGCCCGGCATGGCCGTCGGTGTCACCGTCGAGTCGAAGGGCGGCTCGGAGACGGGCCTCCCCACCACCGACCCGGTCGCGGTCGTGCAGAGCTAGACGCCGAGCAGAGCACAGCCGGAAAGACCCCCGAGCGGCTCGGCCGCTCGGGGGTCTTCCCCGTCCCGGACGGCCCGAACTTCGCGATGTCAACCCATCATCTTTCGGTCAGTCTGAAGTCATAGCCTCGCAAGCATGGCATCCCCAGGCACGCCCCCATCCGGCCCCGCAGGCAACGACTTCACGACCGGCGACGCCCCGGCCAACAACACCACTCCCGCGACCCCCGCACCGACCGGCACCGAGCCCGCGCTCAAGGCCAAGCCGCGCCCCGACGGGTCCGCTCCCCGCGTTCTCGTCTTCGGCTCCACCGGCTACCTCGGGGGGCGCCTCGTGCCGCGCCTCCTCACCGCCGGCTACCGCGTGCGCGTGCTCGCCCGCAACGCAGGCCGCGTCGCCGCCTACGACTGGGGCGACCAGGTCGACGTCGTCGTGGGTGACGCCGACGACCCTAAGGCCGTTGGCGAAGCGATGCAGGACATCGACGTCGTCTACTACCTCGTGCACGCCATGGGCTCAGGCTCCGACTTCGAGCGCACCGACCTGAAGCTCGCCGAGAACGTCGCCGAGCAGGCCGCGCAAGCGAACGTCTCCCGCATCGTGTACCTCGGCGGCCTGCATCCCGACGACGCGAAGCTCTCGAAGCACCTGCGCTCCCGCAAGGAGGTCGGCGAGGTCTTCCTCAACTCGCCCGTGCCGACGATCGTGCTGCAGGCCGGCATCGTCATCGGTTCAGGATCGGCGTCGTTCGAGATGGTCCGCCACCTCACCGACGTGCTTCCCTACATGCCGGCCCCGCAGTGGGTGCGCAACCACATCCAGCCCATCGCCGTGCGTGACGTGCTCCACTACCTCCTAGGTGCCGCCCGAGTGGAAGCGGATGTGAACCGTCCGCTCGACATCGGCGGGCCAGACGTGCTCAGGTACGGGCAGATGATGAACGGGTACGCGGTGAAAGCTGGCCTTCCGCAGCGTGCCATCGCCTCGCTCCCCGTCTTCACGCCCGGCCTCGCATCGAGGTGGGTGAACCTCGTCACGCCCATCCCGAAATCGATCGCCCGCCCGCTCGTCGAGTCGCTCCAGAACGAGTGCGTCGTCAAGAACCGAGACGTGGACGCGCTCATCCCGCCGCCCGAGGAAGGCCTCACGACGTACCTGCGAGCCGTCGAGCTGGCGCTCGGCCGCGAGAAGCTGCGCGCGACCGAGACCAGCTGGCGAGACGCGAACGTGCACAACTCGCCGAGCGACCCGCTGCCCGCCGACCCCGACTGGGCAGGGCAGACGGTGTTCACCGACGAGCAGTCGAAGGAGAGCACGGTGCCGCCCGAGCAGCTGTTCCGCGTCATCGAGGGCATCGGCGGCGACAACGGCTGGTACTCGTCGAAGCTGCTCTGGGGAGCCAGAGGCGTCATGGACAAGCTCGTCGGCGGTGTCGGCCTGCGGCGCGGACGCACGAACCCGGACCGTCTCGCCGAAGGTGACGCCCTCGACTTCTGGCGCGTCGAGACGATCGAACGTGGCGGTGAGCACGGGTCGCTGCTCCGCCTTCGCGCCGAGATGCGCGTCCCTGGGCTCGCCTGGCTCGAGATGCGGGCCGTGCCCGTCGGCGACGGCGAGGGCGAGACGAACGCGCAGGGCGACGGCGAGAAGGATGGGGAACGCATCCGCTCGCGCTACGAGCAGCGCGCCGTCTACTTCCCGCAGGGGCTGCTCGGCCGCCTCTACTGGGCGGCCGTCTTCCCCTTCCACGGCTTCATCTTCGCGACGATGGCCTCCCGCATCGTCGCGACGGCAGCCGCGAACGCGGACGACTGAGGACTCCCACTCACATCCCTCCGGCCGGTCCCTCCGGCTGGTCCCTCCGGGCGACCTTCTGGGGCCCCGCATCCACACGGAAAGTGCCGGTTCGTTGCTCGACGAACCGGCGCTTTCCGTGTGTCTGCGTGCGGGGTGACGGATGAAGGGTGGCGGGCGTGGATGCGGGTGCGGATGCGCGTTCTCGCTCAGCGAGAGGGATGCTTTCGTCGGGCGGTGCGTCCTCCATAGCCTCGCAGCGAGCGCCGCGCACCGGAGCGCAGGCGCCGCTCGAGTCAAGGAGGATTCATGAGCACCGAACAGCGCGTCGCCATCGTCACGGGAGCAGCACGGGGCATCGGCAAGGGAATCGCAGAGCGTCTCGGCCGGGACGGACTGCACGTCATCGTCGCCGACCTGGAGGGCGCCCAGGCCGGCGTCGAGGAGACGGTCACCGCCATCGAGCACGCGGGAGGCCGCGCGACGGGAGCTGTCGTCGACGTCACGGATGAGGCATCCGTCGACGCCCTCGTCGAGTTCACGGCCGAGAAGGCCGGGAAGCTGGATGTGTTCATCGCCAACGCCGGCATCGCGCAGGTCGAGTCGCTGCTCGACTACTCGAGCGCCGACTTCCAGCGCGTGCTCGACGTGAACGTCACCGGCGTCTTCTACCAGTACCGCTCGGCGGCCAGGCAGTTCATCAAGCAGGGCGGCGGTGGCAAGATCATCGGTGCGGCGTCGATCGTCGCGTTCCGCCCGTTCGCGCTCCTCGGCCCGTACTCGGCGTCGAAGTGGGCCGTGCGCGGCCTCACGCAGGCAGCCGCGATGGAGTGGGCGGAGCACAAGATCACGGTCAACGCGTACGGTCCCGGCATCGTGGGCACCGCCATGTGGGACCTCATCGACGAGAAGCTCGGCGCGAAGCAGGGCCTCGCGAAGGGTGAGGCGCTCGCGGAGAACGCGAAGTCCATCCTCCTCGGCCGAGTCTCCGTGCCGAACGACGTCGCTCAGCTCGTCTCCTACCTGTCGTCCGAGGACTCCGACTACGTCACCGGCCAGACGATCCTCGTCGACGGCGGCATCCAGTTCAGCTAGCCCCCCGCCCCTCTCCCGCCCCGCCGCGCGGCCGGCCGGCCCTCAGCCCCTTGCAACACCCGTCGGGGTTCCGCCCCCGCCCCGCCCCGCCGCAGACCTGGGCCTTGCGCATCCTGTCTCTGAAGCGTGGATGCGCTTGCCCAAGGTCTGCGGCGTCACCGGCGGAAACCTTGGGGTTGCGCACGGCCTGCGCGAAGGGTGGATGCGGAAGCCCCAGGTCTCCGCGCAGGATTGGCTGAGGGGTGGCGGATCCGCGCGTTGTGTACCGCCCGCCCGCCCGGGCTAGGGGCCGGTCCCGGGCAGCACTGTTGAAGCAGCCCTTCGGCAGACCTAGGTCTTGCGCATTCGCTTTCTGCGGTGTGGGTGCACCGGGCCAAGGTTTGTGGCGTCGCCCGCGGAGACCTTGGGATGCGCGCGCGCATTGCGTCAGATTTCACCGCACGCAGGGAGTCACATCTCGCCGAGGAGACGCAATCGCCGCTCACGGAGACCGTGCGCGTGCCTGATGAACTCACTGGGGTCCGGCCAGAGGTCCGAGTGCGTGAGGCGTTCACCGTGCCAGCCCAGGTTGGTGACAAGCCGCGCTCGCTTCACGTCCCGTCGCCACTGGCTTGGGCTCACCAAGTGACCGAGGCCCTCGAAGTCGTAGGCGATCTTGGCTTTGAGGTCGGCGCAGTCGGGCCGAGCCAGCTCCACGCCGCCAAGTTGCAGTGAGTGCTGCACCGCGAGCTCCGGGTACCCGGAATCGTGGAGCGCGAAGCGCATGAGGCTCTCATACGGCGACTCCACCTCTTCGCGAATCTGCGGGGTCATCTCGCGGAGCACGGAGGAGCCGTAACCGGGTGACCACTCGGCGACTGCGCTCGCGAGGGCCGCGCGAGTCGTGAGGTTGCCGTTCCAGACACGGTTCGGGTAGTTCCGTGCGACCGTCACGAGCGCGTCGCCGAGACTGAGCAGGTCCGTCCGCGCGGCGGAGGCATTCGACCGCAGCAGATCACGGCTCATCAGGCAGTACAGCAGTGTCGGGTGCGGCAGGAGGACTCCCTCGAACGCAAACGTGCGCCAGAGTCGCAGCGGCACGATTCGTGTGACCACGCCGGGTCGCCGCGGGAGGTTCCTGCCTTCCGGCACGATGAGATGCACGCGTGTGTCGTTGAGCAGCGGCCACGGCAGCGGGAGACCGAGCACGCGAGCCGCCGAGATCGCCCCGTATGCCTGCGACTCTTTCAAGAGCGGTGCGTACTGCAGGTCGTGGGCTCGCAACCTGCGGCGGATGGAAGCGGCCTTAGCCTCATGCTCAATCATCGGCTCGAGTGCGAGGGCGTCGACGCGCACTCCGTGAAAGGGGCGCTCAAGGCCGCGGTTCTGCAGTCGGCCCCTGCCCACCCCGAGCGCTTGCGCATCCGCGACCGTGAAGCTCTGCCCCCGGAGCTCAGCCGGGAGCTCTGTCCGAAATCGCGGGGGTCTCTGGCCCGAAGTCATAGGCCGAAGCTAGACGCGGGCCAGCATCCACGGTCTTGGGGAACTACTGCCTGTGGAGAGACCACGGGCTGCACTCCTGTGACAACGCAGTCAACCCCGGCGCTGGCGGCGTCACGCGTGGCGAGACGTGGGGGTTGCGCATGCTGCGGGGGTGGTGTGGATGCGTTGGCCCGAGGTGTGCGCTGGCGCGGTGGGCGGCGCAGGTGAGACCTGGGGCTTGCGCACGCCGGTGGAGTATGGCGGATGCACAAGCCCCAGGTCTACGCCGGGACGGGGACGAGGACGGGAGCGAGCGGGGCAGGGGCGGGGCGCGGGGAGCGCGCCTGCGGGCGCTACGCGGAGAGGGGGGCCTTCTCGCGAAGGAGCGCGATGAACTTGCCGAACCAGGGGCCGTTGTCGTTCCAGGCGCGGGCGCTCACGAGGTTGCCGTCGACGAGGGCCTCCGAGCTCTCGTAGGTGCCGCCGCCGGCCTCGATGTCGGCCGCGATCTCGGGGAAGCCTGACGTGGTACGACCCTCGAGCACGCCCGCCTTCGCGAGGATGATCGGCCCGTGGCAGGTGACGGCGACGGGGGAGTCCTCGCCGAAGAAGTGCCTCACGATGCGCTTCACGTCCTCGTTGTTGCGCAGGTACTCGGGGGCGCGCCCACCGGGAACGACGAGGGCGACGTAGTCGGAGGGGTTCACGTCGGCGAGGGCGATGTCGGCGTTCCAGCCGTGCCCGAGCTTCTCCGTGAACGTGTCGTAGCCCTCGAAGTCGTGCACCACGAACTGCAGGCGCTTCTTGGTCGGGGCCGCGATGACGGGCTCGTAGCCCTCCTCGCGGAGCCGCTCGTACGGGTAGAACACCTCGAGGGTCTCGGAAAAGTCACCGGCGAGGATAAGGACCTTGGACATCGTTGTCTCCTGTTCTCAGTTGCTGCAGGCGCGAAGGGTGCTGCCTGCGGGATGCGCGGGGCCGTTCTCATCCGCCCCGACACGTCACAGACTCCCGTCGCTGCGACCACCCAGGCAACGCCGTTTCTTGCATGTCGAGAATGCGAGTGGTGAGGAGAGGATCGTGCGGGGCACCGTATGAGCACCGCATCCACCGCCGCGTCGCCGATGACGCGAGGCGGATGCTGGCCCCCACCGGCACCGGACGGTTCGAGTCTGGCCTCGACGGGCCTATCGGGACCACCGCATACCAAGACCTCAATGGAGAGGAGAGCGACACCCATGGCATATCCGGCCAAGTACCCCCAGCTCAACGAGACAGAGCTCACCGAGCACGCTCGAGATCTGCTCGTGCGCGTCATCCGGGTGGCATTCCCGCACCCGTCCTTCCCCGATTCGCCGTACGAGCGGACCGCGCAGATCATCCTCGAGGAGTCGAAGTCGTCGACGTGGCTTCGGGTGACGCTCACGCAGGGGCTCCTCACGCTCGACTCCCTGTCGGCGGGCGACTTCACCGCCCTCGACGAGGACCAGGCGACGGCCGTGCTGCGCAGCATCGAGCACACCGACTTCTTCGGCTTCATCCGCCGCACGACGGTGCTGAACCTCTACGACGACCCGGAGGTGTGGAAGGCGGTCGGCTACGAGGGCTCCTCGTTCGAGCTCGGCGGGTACGTGAACCGGGGCTTCAACGACCTCGACTGGGTGCCTGAGCCACTCATCGAGGAGCCGGCGGATGTGCCGTTCTCGCCGCTGCCCGGACTGAAGCGTCCGCAGACGGGTGCCGTGCGCATCCCGGCGGCATCCGCAGCCGAGGCGGCCGGCGACGGCAACCCCATCTCCACCAACCAGCCAGGCGATCTCGCCGCGAGCCACGAAGGAGTCGAGCGATGACCGAGGACACGGGCGCACGCCCCACGCAGTTCGGGAAGCCCATCTCGCAGGACGACGAGGTCGTCGTCGTCGTCGGCTCCGGGGCGGGAGGCGGCACGATCGCGCACGAGCTGACCGCGAAGGGCATCCCGGTGGTTGTCCTCGAGGCTGGCCCGTACCTGCAGAACGAGGACTACGAGAACAACGAGTGGCAGGCCTTCAACCAGATGGCGTGGCTGGATGCGCGCACCACGAGCGGGTCGTGGCGCATCGCGAAGGACTTCCCGAACCTTCCCGCGTGGATCGTGAAGGCGGTCGGTGGCACGACGACGCACTGGTCCGGCGCGACGCCGCGCTTCTACGAGCACGAGTTCAAGGCGCGCAGCACGTACGGTCGCGTCGACGGGGCGAACCTCCTCGACTGGCCGATCACGCTCGACGAGCTCGCGCCCTGGTATGTGAAGGCCGAGGACGCGATCGGCTCGACGCACACGGGCGGGCGGGCGCCGCTGCCGGCCAACAACAACTACAAGGTGCTCGCCGAGGGTGCGAAGCGGGCCGGGTACACGCACTATTCGACGGGGCCGTATGGGACGAACGCGGAGCCGTACGACGGGCGGCCCGCATCCATTCAGGACGGCTTCAACTTCCAGGGAGACAAGAACAAGTCGAAGTGGAGCACGATGGTGCGCGAGATCCCGCGTGCCCTCGCGACGGGGCTCCTCGACCTTCGCACGGAGAGCCACGCCGTGCAGATCACGCATGACGTCGACGGGCGAGCGGATGGGGTGCTCTACCTCGACCGGGATGGCAACCTGCAGCGTCAGCGGGCGAGGGTCGTCGTCGTGGCGGGCAACTCGATCGAGACGCCACGCCTCCTGCTGCTGAGTGCGAGCTCGCTGTTCCCCGATGGCCTCGCGAACTCATCCGGCCAGGTCGGGCGCAACTACATGCGCCACACGACCGGTTCGCTGTACGCCCGCTTCGACAAGCCGGTGCGCATGTACCGCGGCGAGACGATGGCCGGCGTGATCCGCGATGAGTCCGGCCACAACCCGAGCCGCGGCTTCGTGGGCGGCTACTTCATGGAGACCCTCTCGCTCGGGCCCGCGTTCCTGGCGAGCTTCGCCGACCCCGGCGCGTGGGGCAAATCGTTCACCTCGGTGCTCGACGCCTACGAGAACACGGCCGGCATGTGGATCGTCGGTGAGGATCTGCCGCAGGAGTCGAACCGCATCACCCTGAACCGCTCGGTGACGGATGCGAACGGGCTGCCCGTCCCGAACGTGCACTACGACGACCACCCCAACGACGTGGCCATGCGCGAGCACGGCTACGACCGCGGCACGCTGCTCTACGAGGCGGTCGGTGCGGAGCACGTGCACCGCACCCCGCCGTATCCGTCGACCCACAACCTCGGGACGGCGCGCATGAGCGAGCGACCAGAGGACGGGGTCGTCGACCGGTGGGGTGCATCCCACGACGTGCCGAACCTGTTCGTGGGCGACGGATCCGTGTTCACGACGAGCGCCGCGGCCAACCCGACGCTCACGATCGTGGCGCTCGCCATGCGCCAGGCCGACTACCTGGCGACGCAGCTGCGCGCCGGCGAGCTGTAGGGAGACGTCATGAGCCACGCGACACTCACCGCGGGTCCAGTCTTCACTGCGCATACTGCTGCGGTGAGTGTCGACGTGGATGCCCCCGAAAGCAGATCCGCCCCCTCGATCGCCGCCGTGCCTCCCCTCGAGGGCGACGCGGGCCCGGGTGCGGCGTCGGCCGCGCCTTCCTCGAGCACGCTCAAGGCGCTGTCGCTGCTGGAGCTCGTCGCCCAGAACGGCGGCGCGACCGCGACTGAGATCAAGGAGACGCTCGGGTTCTCGCTGCCAACCGTCTACCGGCTCGCCCAGCTGCTGGTGGATGCGGACTACCTCGTGCACCTGCGCGAGGAGCGCCGGTTCGAGCTGGGCTACAAGGTGCACGAGCTCGGCCGGGCGCTGCACCAGCAGCTCGGGGTCTCTCCACCCATGCGGGCGGTCGTGCAGGCGCTGCACGAGGCCGGCGACGTGGCGGCGTACTTCGCGGTCTACCGGGGCACGGATGTGGTCGTGGCGCACGTCGCCGACTCGGCGCGTGCACAGCGCATCCGCCCCCTCGAGTTCGGCTTCCACGAGGCGACACACGCGACGGCGTTCGGCAAGATCATCCTCGCCGGCATGAGCGTGGAGGAGCGTGACTCATTCCTCGACGCGAACGGCATGCCCTCGTTCACGGATGCGACGATCACGTCGCGCGACGAGCTCGAGCGACACCTCGAACGGGTCCGGCTGCGGGGCGTGGCCTGGGAGCGTGAGGAGTTCGTGCCAGGTCACACGTGCGCGGCCGTCGGCGTGCGCAGCGCCTCGGGTGAGGTGATCGGAGCGGTCGCACTCTCGCTCGAGTCGCCGCGTCTCGGTCATCGCTCGGACGAGCTCGAGCGGCTCCTGCGCGGGGCGGGCGCGAGGGCCAGCCACCTCGTGCGCCGCGGACGGTAGGCTCGCGCGGCCCGGGGTCAGTCGGCGGATGCGCCCAGGAACTCGACGTCGGTACTGGCCGTGAGCGGCTGGTCCGTGACATCCGTGACGGTCACCGTGATCGTGTAGGTCCCCGGCGTGCCGAGCTCGAAGGAGATGTCGCCGCAGACGGTGTCGTAGTTGCTGGCGAGGGCCTTGGCGGTGCGCGTGATCGTGTCGACGCCCTCGGCGCTCGCGGTGTACTCGCAGGTGCCGGATCGAGTGACGCCCGAGACGCGGGCCTCGGCCGTGATCCACGAATGCCGGTCGTCGGCGGTGGCGGCGAAGATCAGGTCGCCGGCGGCCTCCGTGGCGCCGCCCGGCTGGTCAGGGGGAGCCGACGAGGCGGGGGGAGCCGGCGCGAACGTGCCGGTGGCTGATTCCGAACTCGCTCCCGATCCGGCCGCAGTGCATCCGGTCAGCGCGAAGGCCGCCGTGAGGGTGGCCACGACTCCAAGGCCCGCTGTCTTCCAGCGGGCCGGGGAGCTGCGGCGTGAGGTCATGGGTCAGGCTCGGTCTTGGAGCTCCTTGACCGCGCGCGCGAAGTCGCGGGTCTGCAGCACCTCGAGGGCGGCCCCGGCGTCGGATCCGGCCGAGACGACGCAGAGTTCGTCGATCTTGTTGATGAAACCCAGGATGCGGCCGTCCTTGACGACGCGATACGTGTGCTCGGAGAGGCGGTCGACTCGGCCCTCGGCGGGCATCGTCGCGGTGAGAGGTGGAACGGGGAATGGCATGAGGCTCCTGCCGTCATTGGCGACCGTCTCGAACGGATAGTCGCATCCTCGCGCATCGACATGTGCGCGGAGCCACTTCCACGGGATCTGTGGAGGGTTCTCACCACATCTGTGGGAAGGCGATACCTCCTAGAAATACGCTACCCAGCCGATGGCCGTTCAGCTCTTGCCTCGCGGGGCGCGCAGGTGCTAGCCAAGACAGATGGTTCGACTGCGAAGGTGGACGCCGACTCAATCCGCGTGGACGCGGCAGGCAGCCGGGAGCGGTTTCAGCTACCGGGACGAGCGCGGTGAGCGCATCGTCGACCCCGTGGTGCGCGCTCGACTCGCATCGCTCGCCATCCCGCCGGCGTGGCGAGACGTGCGCATCGCGCCGCACGACAACGCGCACGTGCTGGCGGTGGGCGTGGATGCGCTTGGCCGCACCCAGTACATCTACCATCCCGACTGGACCGCGAAGCGCCAGATCGTGACCTTCGACCGGGCCCTCGAGCTCTCGCGCGTGCTGCCGTCGGCGCGCCGCGCGGCGACCCGCGCGCTTCGCACGGTGAATGACGGACGTGAGGCATCGCTCGCGGCGAGCTTCAAGCTCCTCGACACGGCGTTCCTGCGCGTCGGGAGTGAGCGGTCCGCGAAGCAGTTCGGGCACCGCGGACTGACGACGCTCCTGAACCGGCACATCTCGCTGCAGGATGAGCAGGTGCTGCTCGAGTTCAAGGGCAAGAGCGGGGTGCCGTGGAGCGCCCTCATCGAGGATCTCGAACTCGTCACGTTCCTCGGAGAGCGCAGGGAGAGCGGGTCGCCGGGGCGGCGCATCCTCTCGTGGAAGGACGGGCGAGCGTGGCGTCGCCTCTCGGCTCGCGAAGTCAACGACGACATCAGGGCGCGCACGAGGGGCGAGTTCACGGCGAAGGACTTCCGTACGCTGCACGGCACGGTCTTCGCCGCGAGTCGACTGGCCGAGCTGGGAGTCGGGGGAACGGTGCGCGAGCGCACGTCACTTGTGGCGCAGGCGGTGCGGGACACCGCCGAGCTGCTCGGGAACACGCCCGCGGTCGCGCGGTCGAGCTACATCGATCCGAGGGTCATCGAGGCCTACGCCCAGGGTCGAGTCGTCGAGCCGGGGCGCGGGTCTGGGGAAGCGGCGCTGCGGAAGCTCCTCCTGGGCTCGTCCAGCTGACGGCCAGGTCGCGCACACGGGCCGTCCACGTTTCGGGGAGGTCCGTGCGAGACGGTGGATGCCTGCTCGTCGCGGGAGCACATCCCGGTTGCGACTGAGCAGCACACTCTTTCCCCCGACGAAAGGACGATCAGCAATGACGACTCTCGACACCAAGCGCGTGGCCTTCCTCCTCACGAACGACTTCGAGGACAGCGAGCTCACGAGCCCATGGGGCGCCGTGACCGAAGCCGGAGGCGATGCGTCACTCGTCTCACCCGAGTCCGGCAGCGTGACGGGCAAGAACGGGCATGAGCAGGCCGTCGACGTCGCCTCGGGCGACGCCAGAGCGACTGACTTCGACGCGCTTGTCCTGCCCGGCGGAGTCGGCAACGCGGACCTGCTCCGCCTCGACGAGGCGTCGGTCAGCTTCGTGCGCGACTTCTTCGAGGCGCACAAGCCGGTCGCAGTGATCTGCCACGGCGCGTGGATCCTCACCGACGCGAAAGTGCTCGACGGGCGCACGCTCACGAGCTTCCCGAGCCTCAAGACCGACCTCATCAACGCTGGCGCGACGTGGGTCGACGAAGAGGTCCACGTCGACCAGGGCCTCGTCTCGAGCCGAACGCCAGACGACCTCCCCGCCTTCAACGCGAAGCTCGTCGAGGAAGTCGCGGAGGGCAAGCACCGGGGCCAGACCGCCTGATCGGCTCCAGCTCTTGATGTGAGGGGCGGGTGGATGCACGCATCCACCCGCCCCTCACGCGTCCGCGCCTGCGCGGCGGCGCCCGCGCGAAGATGAGGCCGCTCTCATCTTCAGGCCACTGTGCGTCTCATGAACACTCACGAGACTTGGGGCTACCGGGGCGAAGTCACGCCTCGGCAGTCAACAGGAGGCAGCAGCCATGAACAAGAAGAAGAACACCTGGATCATCGTCGGTTCGGCCAGCGCCCTCGGTCTCGGCATCCTGACCGTCGGCGGGGCGGGCGTCGCCAACGCCCTCGAGGTGCGCGACGTGCCCGGCGAGCAGCTCACCCTCTCGACGCCGTCCGCGACGAGCAGCCCAGTCGCATCCACCACGCCGTCGGCCTCCCCATCGACGGGCACCAGCGCCTCACCGACCGCGACGCCCGTCTTCAGCTCCCCGAGCCCCGTCTCGGCGCAGACCCCGCAGAGCGTGCCGACAGTCCAGAGCCCCGTGTCCGCGCAGAGCCCCGTGAGCGCCCAGAGCCCCGTGTCCGCGCAGAGCCCGGTGAGCGCGCAGACGCCGCCGTCCGTCCCGAGCGCGTAGTCGGCGTTCTCCACAGCTGAGCACGTTCCCGGGCTGTCGCGCTGCGACCCGGGTAGGTTCGAGGCAGAGCCGCGGGACGCTGCGGCCGAGAACTCGGTTCGACACTCAGCACGACAGCAGCTCAGCGCAGCGCCGCAGGAGGAGCACATGTTCGCAGCAGCCAGGCAGGTGATCGAGGCCGTCGCCACGGGCACCGGCCGCGAGGTGGCGTCGGTCACGCTCGCCTGCGCTGAGCCGAGCGGCGACGGCGTGCTTGCCGGTTACGACGTCGAGCTCGCGTCGCTGCAGGGACCGGACGAGCGCATCCGTCTGTTCATCGACACGGCGACGAACCCCGCGGCCGCTTCGGTCGCCGGCGAATCGCAGCAGTGGACCACCGTGCAGAACCCCGCGACCCGCGAGCAGGTGCGCGTGTGGCGCTACCCGCACGACCCCGCCCTTCCCGCCCTACCCGCGACCGCGTTCCCCGACTCCGCGCGCGAGACCGCGGCGCGCTTCGGCGCCGTCGGCGAGGGGCAGCTCGAGATGCTCGCGTACCGGCCAGGGCGCCGGGCGGTGCTGCGTCTCGCCGGCCCCGAGGGGACCCTCTTCTTCAAGGTCGTCCGACCGGGGCACGCGGAACCGCTGCATCGCATCCACGAGGAACTCGCCGGTGCCGGCGTGGCAGTGCCGCGAAGCCGAGGCTGGAGTGAGGCGGGCCTCGTCGCCCTCGAGCGCATGCCGGGCGTTCCCGCCGACTCACACGTGCCACGAACACCGGACGCGCGGCTCGCGTTCCTGCGGGAGCTGCAGTCACTGGTCGCGTCCATCGGCGCCGCCAGGGTCTCCCGCGGGGCCCGCGCGAGCCTGACGGCGGGACTCGACTGGTACCTGCTGCGCCTCTACGACCTCCTCCCCGCGCGCAGGGCCGACATCGATGGGGTGGCCGCGTGCATCCGCGCGGAGGTCGCCCGTGCGCGCCCGGGGCCAGCGCGCACCGTGCACGGCGACCTCCACCTCGGCCAGATCTTCGTCGAGCCGCACGCCCAGACCGACGGCCGCGCCACGATCACGGGCGTCGTCGACATCGACACGGCGGGCGTCGGCGACCTCGCCGATGACCTCGGCGGACTCTATGCACACGCGATCGTGACCGCCCTCACGCACGACCTCTGCGGAAGGGCCGAGCTCCGGACCTCGACGTTCGAGCTCGCCGAACTCGTGCGCCTCGCGTGGGGCGACTTCGCGCACACCTGGAACAGCCCAGGACAGGCCGGAACGCTCACCGACGACCCCGACCTGAGCATCCGCGCCAACGCGGTCGCCCTCACCCACCTGCTCTCGCACGCCTTCGGCGCGGCGGTCCGCGGCGGGGCCGGGCTCGACGCGCTGCCGGACCGCATCCTCGACTTCGCCGTCGCACTCTCGAAGGAGCCGAGACGATGACCAGCCAGAAGCCCCGCCCGCGTTGGCTGATGCTTGCCCTCGCGAGCGCCGGCGCGCTCGCGATCGCGCTCGCCGGGGTCACGTTCGCTCAGGCCATGTCGCTGCGCTCGTCACCGGGCGAGTCCCTCGACGTCGGGCCCATCGTCGGTGCGCAGACTCCCGTGACGACCATCAGCGTGACCCCGTCGCCGACTGCCCCGGCCGGCACCGGCTCGCCGTCGCCCAGCAGCGTGCCGGACCCGGTGCAGCCCTCGCTGCCGACGGGGAGCATCCAGGCGCCCGTACCGGTCGACCCCGTCGGGCCGTCGCAGATCGACGACGACGACGATGATGACGACGACGATGGGGACGACGAGGACTGACCTGCGGCGCGGACGCATCCCGTCGGGGCGTCCGAGTTCGCCTCAGCGCAGGCGGTAGCCCATGCCGCGCACCGTCTCGATGCGGTCCGCACCGATCTTGCCGCGCAGATAGCGCACGTACACGTCGACGACGTTCGAGCCAGGATCGAAGTCGAACCCCCACACTCGGCTCAGCAGCTGCTCGCGGCTGAGCACCTGACCGGGGTTCCCGAAGAACTGCTCGGCGAGGCCGAACTCGCGCGCCGAGAGGTCGATGTCGACGCCGTTCACCCGCACGCGGCGCGTTCGGAGGTCGAGCAGCAGGTCGTCATGCGTGAGCTCGGTGGCCGCCACCTGGCCCGCGTCCCGAAGCCGCAGGCGGATGCGGGCGAGCAGCTCGTCGAACTTGAACGGCTTCGCGAGGTAGTCGTTGGCCCCACCGTCGAGGCCCCGCACTGTCGCCTCGACCGAGGTCCGGGCCGTGAGCATGATGACGGGCACGGCGTTGCCTTCGGTGCGCAGCCGGTCGAGGACCTCGAAGCCGTCGAGCCCTGGGAGTCCGACGTCGAGGAGCACCAGATCGAAGTCACCGCCGCGGGCGAGCTCGAAGCCGTCGGTGCCGTTGGCCGCGACCGTCACGGCGTAACCGCTCGACTTCAGGCCCTTCTCGACGAACGAGGCGATGCGCGCCTCGTCTTCGACGACCAGGATGCTGCTCATGCGGGGTCCTCTCGCTGGGGTTCGGAAGTCGTGTCGGTCGGCTTCGAGGCGAGTCCGGCGTCGGCACCGGGCAGCACGATGCTGAACATCGATCCGACGCCCGGTTCGCTCTCGAGTTCGACCCGCCCGCCGTGGCCGCGCGCGATGGACTGCACGATCGACAGTCCGAGCCCGGATCCGGTCTGGCTGCGCCCCGTCTCGGCCCGCCCGAAGCGGTCGAAGACGCGCTCCTGGGCTGACGCGGGGATGCCGACGCCCTCGTCGCGCACCCACAGGCGCAGCTCACCGCGCGCATCCACGAGACTCCCGAGGCCGACCCGGGAGCCCGCTGGCGAGTACTTCGCCGCGTTGTCGGCGAGCTGGAGCCAAGCCTGCGTGATGCGCCGCGCGTCGACCTCGACGACAACGGGGGCCGTCTGCTCGAGCACCCATCTGTGCGCCGAGAGGGCGCTCGCCTTCGCATGCACCTGCTCGGTCAGCTCGAGCACGTCGCACGGCGCCAGGCTCAGCAGCCCCTGCTGCTCGCTGACGGCGAGAGCCTCGATGTCGTCGATGAGCTCGCTCATCCGGTCGAGCTCATCGAGGGCCAGGGCAACCGTCTCTCGGGTCTCTGCGGGATCCGTCGGGTCGAGGATCTCGAAGTGTCCGCGCACGATCGTGATTGGGGTCTTCAGCTCGTGGCGCACGTCGTCGAGCAGCTGCCGTTGGGCGGTGAGGGAGCCGTCGAGGCGGTCGAGCATGCCGTTGATCGTCGCGGTGAGCGCCGACACGTCGTCGCGGCCGACGACAGGGATGCGCGCGGATCGGTTGCTGCCCGTGATGGAGGCCGCCGTCTCCCGCAGCTCGCGCAGGGGCCTGAGGAGGCGGCCCGCGACGAACCAGCCGACAAGCCCGACCACGATGAGGGCGGCGACGGCGACCAGAGAGTAGGTCTGGAAGGTGCTGTTGGTGTCGGCGAGCTCGGCACGCAGGTCGTAGGCCGCGAGGTAGAGGGCCGTGCTCGAGCCGTCGCCCACCGTGAACGGCACGGCCACATACCGGAGCGCGTGGGTGGCGTCGACGAAGGTGCCCATACGCACCGAGCCGTCGGCGGTCTCGCTCACGGCTCGTTCGACGAGCGCGGGCAGGTCGACGAGCGAGAACGGAGTCGCGGTGGACGGGATGAACGCGGGCGCCCCGTCGATGAGCCCGAGGGCTCCCTCGTTGCGTTCCGGGATGAGGCGCTGCATGACGAGCTCGAGCGCCTCGGTGGAGTTCGCGAACGTCCGAGCGGCGTCTGGTGCGGTCGCTGACGGGCTGGCCGTAGATGACGGGCTGGCCGAAGCAGGCGGACTGGCCGAGTCAGGTGTCGTCGGCGCCGCGAGCTCCTGCCCGCTCACGAGCCCGCGTACGCTCTCGGCCACGGTGACGAGTCGTTCGTCGACGCCCGTGAGCACGCGCTCGCGGGCGGCGACGTAGCTCGTGGCGCCCGCGACGACCATGCCGAGCATCGTGACGAGCAGGATCGACGCGAGGATGCGCACCCGCACCGAAGAGCGCGGCCGCACCTCCAGCCTCGCTTCGCCCGCCGTCATCACCCGCATCCATCGATTATCTGGGGCGCAGGAGTCCAGAGCCTGGCAGGTGAGAAGACTCTCACGCGGGGGCACCCCGGGCGGGCCGCTGTCCACAGGCACACCTGGCCCATTCCACAAGTCCCAGCGGGATGGCGAGGTGGCGCGTAGGCTCGTCGCGTGGAAACCGAGCGCTATGAACTGACCAGGCGAGCCAGCCTGGAGGTCCTGCGCGCCGAAGCGCAGGACGAGCGCGAGACGATGATCTACGCACGTGCCCGCAACGGGGAGGACCCGTGGCGCTTCATGCAGGAGCTGCCGACCGTCGACGAGCTGGTCGTGCTGCTCATGCGCGCCGAAGCGCTCGAGCGGGGTGGCGACGAGGCGCCGGAGAGCGGCGCTCACGACGCGCAGCTCATGCGCCGCATCGCGACCGAGTACCCGCCGCTCAGCACCACGGTGTGGACGATGCTCGCGGGCGAGAGCCGCTTCGGCGACCGCTGGAGCGCCTGACCCTCGGCCGTCGCGACGGTCGCGTTCCGGGCATCCGCGCGCCGCGCACCCTGCCCCGTAGGCTTGTCCGCATGTCGGTGTCAGAACTCTCGGTGAGCGCGCAGAACTACCTCAAGGTGGTCTGGAGTCTCCAGGAGTGGTCGGATGCGCCCGTCACGGCGACGATCGTCGCCGAGCGCCTGCAGCTCCGGCTCTCGACCGTGTCCGAGGGCATCCGAAAACTCGCCGACCAGGGCCTCCTCGAGCATGCCCGCTACGGCAGCATCTCGCTCACGGCTGAGGGTCGCGCGCACGCGCTCGCCATGATTCGCAGGCACCGGCTGCTCGAGACGTTCCTCGTCGAGGTGCTGCACTACGGGTGGGACGAGGTGCACGACGAGGCCGAGAACCTCGAGCACTCGGTGTCCGACCTCATGGTCGAGCGGATCGACGCTCTGCTCGGGCACCCGGAGCGCGACCCGCACGGCGACCCGATCCCGTCCGCAGCCGGAGAGGTGAGCATCCCGCAGGCTGTTCTGCTCAGCAGCCTCGACGTGGGCGCGCGCGTTGTCGTGGAGCGCATCTCCGACTCCGACCCCGAGCTGCTCAAGTACTTCGCCGCGAAGGGGGTCACCGTCGGGGCGCGACTCGAGATCGGCGAAAGCGACCCGTACTCCGAGTCGCTGGTGCTGAGCGTCGTGGATGCGGCCCCCGCGGCCCTGTTCGCGCTCGGCCCCGTCGCCGCCCGCGCGGTCTGGGTGACGTCGGCCTGACAGCGTGATCGCTACGCGGCCTTCGCGCGGCGACGCGCGACGACGCGCGACGTGACGAGCCCCTGCGTTGGCGAGAGCAGGTAGGCGAGCAGGAACGCGACGCCCTGCGCGAGCACGATCATGCCGCCCGACGCCGCGTCGAGGTAGTAGCTGGCGTAGAGGCCGATGGCCGAGCAGACGACCGACACGATCGGGGCGATGACGAGCATCCGCGCGAAGCTGCGCGTGAGCACGGTCGCGGTGGCTCCCGGGATGATGAGCATCGCGACGACGAGGATGACGCCGACGGTCTGCAGCGCGACGACGGCCGTCAGCGCGAGGAGCCCGAGGAGCGCGCCGCGCAGGAGGCGCGGGTTGAGGCCGATCGCGTGGGCGTGCGTCGCGTCGAAGGCGACGAGTGTGAAGTCGCGCCGCTTCACGAGCAGCACGACCGCGACGATCGCGGCGAGGATGCCGATCTGCACGAGGTCCGTGTTGCTCACGCCGAGGAGGTTGCCGAAGAGGATGTGGCTGAGGTCGGTCTGGCTCGGGGTGACCGAGATGAGGACGAGGCCGAACGCGAACAGGGTCGTGAAGACGATGCCGATCGCCGCGTCCTCTTTCACCCGGCTCGTGTCGCGGATGACGCCGATGAGGCCGACGGCGACGAGCCCGAACACGAGGGCCCCGAGCGCGAACGGCGCGCCCACGATGTAGGCGAGCACGACCCCGGGAAGGACCGCGTGCGAGACGGCGTCACCCATGAGGGACCATCCGATGAGCACGAGCCAGCAGCTGAGGAGGGCGCAGACGATGGCCGTGATGATCGTCGTGATGAGGGCCCGCACCATGAACTCGTAGCCGAGCGGCTCGAGGATAAGGTCGACGAGATTCATGCGCGGTCTCCATGTCGGGGTTCGCGGTGCTCGCGGCGTTCGCCGTGCGCGCCGCACGCGCCTCGCCCGTCGCGGAGAGTTGTGGATGGTTGCTGTCGCGGCGGCGGGAAGGTGCACTTCGTCACAACTCTGGCGGTGGATGCCGGGCTCATGCGGCTGCCCCCTTGCCGGTGTCGATGCCGAAGGCGAGGGCCAGGTTCTCCGGTCGGATGATCTCCTCCGGGCTCGCGTGCAGGAGGACGCGCCGGTTGAAGAGCACGGCCTCGTCGGCGAGTTCGGGCAGGGAGCCGAGGTCGTGGGTGGCGATGAGGATGCAGACGCCCTGCGCCGCGAGCTCGCGAAGGAGGCGCGTCATGGTCGCCTGGGAGCGCGTATCCACGCCGGCGAAGGGCTCGTCGAGCAGCAGCACCTGGGCCTCCTGGGCGATGCCGCGGGCGACGAAAGCGCGCTTGCGCTGCCCGCCGGAGAGCTGCCCGATCTGGCGCCCCGCGAGGTCACTCAGCTCGACGCGCTCGAGCGCCGCATCGACGGCGGCGTGGTCGCGCGCCTTCGGTCGCCTGGTGACGCCGAGGTGCCCGTAGCGGCCCGTCATGACCACATCGCGCACCGAGAGCGGGAAGTCCCAGTCGACCTGCTCGCTCTGCGGGACGTAGCTGACGCTGCCCCGCTTGCGCGCATCCGCCGATGTGCCGCCGAGGATGCGGACGGTGCCCGCATCGGGGCGGACGACGCCCATGATGGACTTGAAGAGCGTCGACTTGCCGGAGCCGTTCATGCCGATGAGGCCGCACACCCGCCCCGGCGAGATGGCGAGGGTGGCGCCGTCGAGCGCGAGCACCTCGCCGTAGTGCACGGTGAGGGCGTCGACCTCGATGGCGGGCGATGTTGTGGTGCCGGCAGGTGCGCCGTTGGATCGTGGGCTCACGAGGTGCCTCCCTGCTCGCCGGTGAGGCCGGCCACGATCGTGTCGACGTCGTGCCGGATGAGGTCGAGGTAGCTGGGCACTGGGCCGTCCTCCTCGCTCAGCGAGTCGACGTAGAGCGTGCCGCCGAACTCGGCGTCCGTGGCGTCGACGACCTGACGCATGGGGGCATCCGAGACGGTCGACTCGCAGAACACGGCGGGCACGCCGTTGTCGCGCACATGGTCGATGACGCCCGCGATCTGCTGCGGCGTGGCCTGCTGCTCGGCGTTGACGGGCCAGATGTAGACCTCCTCGAGTCCTGCATCGCGGGCGAGGTAGGAGAAGGCTCCCTCGCACGTGACGAGCGCGCGCTGCGAGGTGGGGAGCGGTTCGATCGCGGCGACGAGCTCGTCGTGCACGGCCTGCAGTTCGGCCTTGTAGGCGGCGGCGTTCTCCTCGAAGATGCTCGCGCTTGCTGGCGCGAGGTCGGCGAACGCGGTGGCCATGTTGTCGACGTAGAGCTGCACGTTGAGGGGCGACATCCAGGCATGCGGGTTGGGGAGGCCCGCGTAGGCGTCGCCCGCGATCGGCACCTCCTCGACGCCGTCGCTGACGACGACGTGCGGCACATCCATGCTCGCGACGAACTGCTCGAACCAGGCCTCGAGGTTCATGCCGTTGTCGAGGATCAGGTCGGCCTCGGAGGCCTTCGCGATGTCGAGAGGGGTCGGTTCGTACCCGTGGATCTCCGCGCCGACCTTGGTGATCGACTCGACCCGGAGCTCGTCGCCGGCGACTTGCCTGGCGATGTCGGCGAGCACCGTGAAGGTGGTGAGGACGACGGGGCGGTCGTCGTCCTCGGCAGTGGGGGCGCAGGCGGTGAGGGATGCGAGCGTGACGAGTGCGAGGCCGGCCGCGACGATGCGGGTGGCCTTCCGTCTGGCTGCATGCAGCACGGGGGTCAGCATGCCCAGAGCATAGCGCTACGGTGAGGGGAAGAACAATGTTCGGTGCGCCGAACATTGACTGCGCGGGCTAGTGCGCCATGTGCCCGCTCAGAGTGATCCACAGGGTGAAAGGCGCTCAGCCCGGGCATGCGGATGCGAACGTAGGCTGTGGCCACGATGTCACCAGGCGACCCCGGCGAGCAGCTGCGGCACCGGCCGAGCGTGCCGATGCCGCTCACCGTCGACCCTGTTTCGAGTCGAGCGGCCGAGCCTCGGTCCGGAGGATCCACCGGGGGCGTTTCCGGCGCAGGGCGCGGCCCGGATGCAGACGACACGCGCTTCCAGAGCGACTGCGCGCGCTGTGTGGCGCTCTGCTGCTCGGCCCTCGCCTTCTCTCGGGGCGACGATTTCGCCCACGAGAAGCCAGCAGGCAAACCCTGCCGCAACCTCGACGAGAACCTCGGCTGCAGCATCCACGCGGTGCTCCTCGAACGCGGGTACCGGGGCTGCACCGTCTTCGAATGCCACGGCGCCGGCCAGCGGGTCACCCGGGAGACCTTCGGCGGCGGCGACTGGCGCGACGGTGAGGGGCTGCGCGACGCGATGTTCGCCGTGTTCCCACTCGTGCGTCAACTGCACGAGGTGCTGTGGCTGCTGACCGAGGCGAGGCGGCGCACCGCCGACCGGCCGCTGCTGCGCCGAATCGACGCCCTGTTCGATCGTGTGGATGCGCAGGCCGCGTCACCCGATGTCGCGGTGCTACGAGCAGCGGTCGAGTCGAGCAGGCCCGCCGCGGGCGACCTGCTGGGAGCCGTGAGCCGTGAGGTGCGACGGATGCACGCGCCCCGACGCCGCGCATCCGGGGCCTGGTCGCGAGTCGAGCCGCGCGGCGTCTACCTCG
Organism: Pseudoclavibacter sp. JAI123; assembly: GCF_013409665.1. Classification (NCBI taxonomy): domain Bacteria; kingdom Bacillati; phylum Actinomycetota; class Actinomycetes; order Micrococcales; family Microbacteriaceae; genus Pseudoclavibacter; species Pseudoclavibacter sp. JAI123. Next base: position 272,068 of record NZ_JACCCM010000003.1, read on the forward strand.
GCACCGATTTCTCCGGAGGCGACCTGCGCGCCGTCGAGCTGCGCGGGGCGCTGCTCATCGCGGCGAAGCTGCGCGGCTCGGACCTGCGATGGGCCGACCTCCTCGGCGCCGACCTGCGGGACGCCGAGCTGCACGGTGCCGACCTGCGCCACGTGCTGCACCTCACGCAACCGCAACTGGCGGCGGCGTTCGGTGACGCAACGACCCAGCTTCCGGACTCGCTCACGCGGCCCCGCCACTGGAAGTGAGGCCGAGGCTGAGCGTGCGCGTCGTCTGGCAGATGCCGGTCAGCGTTCTTCCGTAGCGTGAGCGTGTTCTGCAGGCTGACACCCACGGAGGGGCCATGAGGATTCGCCGCACGATCGTCGTGTTCGACGCCGCTGACATCGAGGCCGAGAGTGCCTTCTGGGCGTCCCTGCTCGAGGGCACGGTCGAGAAGGAGGACGACTGGCACAGTGTCTACGCCGACGGCGAGTGGAGGCTCGGCATCCAGCTCGCTCCCGACCACGTGGCACCGAGGTGGCCTGACGGTCAACCCCCGCAGCAGATCCATCTGGACCTCTACATCGACGACCTCGACGAGGGGCACCGGAGAGTGCTCGAGCTCGGAGGCCGTCTCCTCAAGGCAAGCGACAAACCCGGCAGCCCCGACGAATTCGTGGTCTACGCCGACCCCGCGGGCCACCCGTTCTGCCTCTGCAAGGCACCCCAGGGCTGAGCCGGGGCGCTGCGCCGCGCTGACTCCCCGGGCCGGGCCGGGCCGGGCTGCCATCGGGGGCGGACTTGTGGTCGCTGAAGCGCAGGTTTGACGACCACAAGTCCGCTCTGGGCCGTGGCAGCCGCGAGGCGCAGCGGCAGCGGTTACGCGAGCGCGGTTCCCGTGAAGAGGGTGGTCGTGGCGCCGCCAACCCAGACGACGCCGGAGTCGTCGACGGTCACGGTGATGTCGCCGGCGCGGCCAAGGCGCGCGCCCTGGGATACCCGCCAGCTCGAGCCCGGCGCGGCGCCCGTGCGGTGCATCCACTGGGCCGTCGAGGCGTTCATGCTGCCGCAGACCGGATCCTCGTCGACGCCGATGCGCGGCGCGAAGCTGCGCAGCTCGAACGCGTGCGCCGCCCCGGCCGGATACGCGCCGACGGCGCCGACCATGTCGTCGGGCAGCAGCGAGAAGTCGGGGTCGAGATCGAGCACCTCGTGCGCGGATGCGAGCTGCACGACCGCCCACCCGGGCCCGTTGTCGATCCACTGGTGGGCGACGACCTGTTCCTTGGTGATGCCATACGCCTCGACGATGCGCGCGAGGAGCTCCGGCTCGAGCGGACCGCTGCGGAGGGTCGGCGGGGCCGCGAACGACACGCGCCCCGCATCGACGCGCACCTCCACGAGTCCGGCGCCGCACTCCTGGATGATGCGCCCGCCCTTCTTCGGGGTACCGCCGTTCTCGAGCCAGGCGTGCGCCGAGCCGAGCGTCGGGTGCCCGGCGAACGGCAGCTCGCCGCCCGGGGTGAAGATGCGCAGTCGGTAGTCGGCCGCGTCGTCGGTGGTGGGCAGCACGAACGTCGTCTCGGAGAGGTTCGTCCATCGTGCGATGCGCTGCATGTCGTCGCCCGTGAGCCCGTCGCCGTCGAGGATGACCGCGACGGGGTTGCCGAGGTAGGGGGTCTCGGAGAAGACGTCGATTTGGGCGAAGGGGCGCGAGGTGGTCACGGGGTGTCCTTTCGGAGGGGATGCGGCGCGAACGAAGCGCGTGCGGCAACCGTAGGGGTGTGGTGGCGGGAAGCGCTCGTGCCAATCGCTCGCAGTTGGACTTGAGGTCCAATCCGGAGGTGTGGACCTGTCCCGCGCGGGGGTCCACGGATCGCTCAGGCTCGGCCGCAACAATCGCACCATGAGCGACGAGAACACGCGAGCGCCCGGGGCCGACGACGATCAGCGGGAGCGCCGAAGCGCCGAGCATCTGCCGCCGGAAGGCGTCGACGAGGCGACCGTCGCTGCCGTGGGGAAGCTCACCGAGGCACTTGAGATGGTCGACCAGGCGCGCGGGCTGCTCTACAGCTTCCACCGGTTGACGGGGGCTGCCGACCTGGCGTTGGGTGAGGCATCCGATGCACTGCGGGACGCGGGGCACGATGAGCTCGCCGACCGGCTCGACTCGGAGCTGGTCGGCCGCAACGTGATCGAAGGGCGGTGGACGTTCCAGATCGTCGAGGATTACGACGACACCTACTGGGAGCCGTTCCGGGCGGCAGAACGCGACGTCAGGGAGCAGCTCGTCGCCGGCCGGCGTCACCTCGCCGAGGCTGCGATGAAAGAGGACCGGCGCACGCACGGCGCCCGCCATCACGAGGCTCGCCCCGTCGACGAGATCTAGAGAGCCGCTGAACCGGCACGGGCAACGGCACCGGACCCGCACCGGAAGTGCCCGCTGTGCTGCCACCCCCACCGGAAGGGTCCGTGGCATGTTGTGCGTACGTGTGCGGCGCGTGCGGCGCGTTCGGCTCAGCGGTGAGCGTGGCAAGTACCTCGTTGTGTCTCTCAGAACGGTGGTGGGTCGCCGGGAACATCGTTGGGTTCTGGGGCTCGGGTGCGCTCGGTCTCCGCAACAGAGTCTTGGGGCGGTGCCGCAGGTGTCTCGTATTCGTCGTTGCGTGTGAAGTAGACGTCGTGGTGTTCGGGTCTGTCTGTGAGGATCTTGCCGCTGGGGGTGCGCAGTTGCATGACGCCGCCGTCTAGTTGGGTGGCGGTCCAGGCGGTGGCGTGTTTCATGACGTGGTGGTGTTTACAGAAGCCGCACAGGTTCTCGAGGGTGGTTTTGCCGCCGTGCTCCCAGGCGTGGGTGTGGTCGAGGTCGCATCGGGTCGCGGGCTGTCGGCAACCGGGCCAGCGGCAGTGAATGTCGCGGGCAGCGAGGAAGGCGCGCATGGCTGCGCTGGGTCGGTAGGTGTCGACGGCCGTGACGGTGCCGGTGATGGGGTGGGTGAGGATGCGCACGAACGAGGTTGCGGTGCCGGCGAGGCGGATCGCTTCCTCGAAGGGCACCGGGATCATGCCATCGAGCAGGGCCGGAGCCGGGGTGAGACGGGCCGCGCCAGCAACACAGCTCGCCGCACCACCACCACGAACGCGTGAGCCTGGGCCTGGGCCTGGGCCTGGGCCTGGGCCTGGGCCTGGGCCTCGGCCGCTGCCTGGTCCGCTGCCTGTGCTGCTGACAGCACCGTTCCCGCCCAGCTTGGTGAGGGCGGTGAGGATCGGGATCGTGAACTGCACGTTCGCCTGGATACCTGCCGCCGCCGCGCAGGACATCGGGTCGGAGGTCAGGAGCATGTCCGTGAACAGGTCGGCCTTGACCTCGTCCATGGTGCGCTCATCCGGCGCGTCTGAAACATTCGGCCCATCTGTAAAGTCCGGCACGCCCGAAGCCTCTTGTGCGTCCGGAGCGTCTGAAGCCTCTGGCGCTCGCCGTGCCTGGGCGGGCTTCGGTCGTGCCCTGATGAGCGCCTTGCCCTGCTTCCGCAGCCGGTCCGCGATGGCTTTGCCCTCGATCAGCGGGAGCCGGGCACGCAGCATGCACATGCCGTTCTCCGTCGCCGTCACCGACACGTACCGCGTCTTCCGCGCCCGTTCGTGCCGCTCGGAGACGGACTCCTCCGTCAGCGACTCCGCGACGCGGGCCGCGGCCATCCGCAATGCCTTCGGCGGCAACACCCGAGAATCCAGCTCGGCGAGCATCACCCGCACGAACTCACCCCGTCGCGCGGACTGCTCACCCGCGTCCGCATGCGACACCGACAAGCCAGCACCCGTGAGGACCCGAAGCTGCTCCTCGCTGAGCTTGCCTTCCCCGAGCGCGTCCACGAAGCCAGGGAACTCGCGCACCGCGATCCCAGCATCCGACAAAGCCCCCTCAGCCGCCGCTTGCCCGATTTGCTCGATCAACGCGATCTCCGCCGCGAGCGACTGCACGTGCATGGCATGCTCCTCGGTGCCATCAAGCTCATCCAGAACCGACGCCATCTCCGCCAACTTCGCACGCACCCGCGCCTGATCCGCGGCCACAGCGGCCGCCATGACCGCCAGATCCGCATCCCAATCCAGCAAGAACTTCCGCCACGCCAACACCGACACCGGGTCGTGAGGATCAAGCCCCAAGACCTTCAGCGGTTCACCGTCGTACGAGTTCATACCCGAATCTTGGACCGCACCACCGACATTTCGGCTCGCCGAGCCCTCAGTGGCTGAGAAAACCCCGATCAGGCAGCAGGTCTTATCGGTCTGGACCATGGGGTCAGTGCGTCCGGCTTGTTCCCGCCAGCCCTGCCACCTCCCGGCTACGATGCTGGGCGTGGCAGCAGACGGAGTTCGGGGTCGGTACGCGAAGGGTGTCGAGCGCAAGCGCGAGATCTTGGCGGTGGCGTACGAGAGGCTTCGCGAGACGGGCGCGAGCGGGGCCTCGCTGCGCGCGATCGGCGAGTCCATCGGGGTCTCTCACGGCATGCTGACGCACTACTTCGGCTCCCGAGAGGGGCTGCTCGTCGAGGTCATCCGCGAGCACGACCGCGTCAACGACGAGCGCATGCCGGATTCCGTCTCGCTCGTGGAGCGGATGCGCCTGAGCGCCGAGTTCAACGTGCGGTTCCCCGGCATGGTCTCGCTGTTCACGGAGATGCTCGCGAAGTCGGTCGAGGCTGGGGATGGTCCTGCTCGTTCGTTCTTCACGGCTCGGTTCGCCCGGGCGAGGGTCGAGCTGGCGGCCGAGGTCGGCGGCCAGCTCGCGGCGCTGCCCGAGGAGCGCCGCGCGGACGCGGCCATGCTCGTCGACCTGATCATGGCCGCATCCGACGGGCTGCAGGTTCGCTGGCTCCTGGACCCGAGCGTCGACGTCGCGGGCACGCTGGGGTTGCTCGAGAGGCTCGGCCGAACCGGCTGAGCCGAAAATGAAAGTTGCCAACTGGCAATTTTCTAGTAGCGTCTCTCCTGAGAGCGAACCGCGACGCGGCGGGCGCCCACCGACACAGGAGTCAACGTGCCCACCACCCGACCAGCAGCACCCGGCACCCCACAGGAATCGCAGCGCCCGGCGACGTCGCTGCAGCTCTACAGCATCAACTCGCACCTCGAGGCCGACCTCGACGGCACCCTCGCGAGACTCGCCGAGATCGGGGTGCGCCACGTCGAGGCGTTCGCGTTCGTGGATCGCGCCGACGAGCTCGCCGCGGCCTTCGAGCGGCACGGCATCGCAGCTCCCACGGGACACGCGATGCTCGTCGCGAAGGAGGTCACCCGCGAGGGCGTGACGACGCCGGTGCCGAGCCACGCGACCACATTCGAGGCGGCGAAGAAGCTCGGCATGCGGTACGTCATCGATCCCGCCGTCTTCGACTGGTCGACTCGCGAGGCGGTGGAGGCGACGGCCGCGGCGCTCAACGAGGCCTCGAAGGCGGCCGCCGAGCATGGCCTCCGCGTCGGATATCACAACCATGCGTGGGAGCTCAGCAACCGCATCGACAGCGTCCCGGCCCTCGAGTACTTCGCTGGGCTCCTCGACGACGAGGTGGTGCTCGAGATCGACGTCTACTGGGCGCACATCGGCGGCGTGGAGGCTCCCGCTCTGCTCGCTCGCCTCGGCGACCGCGTCAAGGCGCTCCACATCAAGGACGGCCCCCAGGTCGAGAACCCGTTCCGGACGGATGCCCCCTTCGACCCGTCCGGTCTCGGCCAGGTTCCGGCCGGCCAGGGCGTCATCCCGCTCGGTGCGGCCCTCGACGCCGCCCCGTCGGCGGAGTTCGCCGTCATCGAGTTCGACCACTTCGACGGCGACATCTTCGCCGCGATCGCCGCCAGCTTCGACTACCTGGAGAACCGCGCATGAGCCTCCCGCAGGCAGCAGCCGCTGCAGCATTCACATCAGCGCCGGGTGCCAAGCGCGGCCCCGTGGGCATCGGCATCATCGGCACTGGCATGATCAGCGACGCGTATCTTGTCAATCTCGTGCGCTTCCCCGACGTGCGAGTCGTCGCGCTCGGTGATCTGAACGAGGCGCTCGCCGCCGAGAAGGCGCAGACCTACGGCGTTCCCTTCTCGGGCTCGCCGGCGTCGGTCCTCGCGAACGAGGAGGTCGAGATCGTCATCAACCTCACCATCCCCGCGGTGCACGTGCCTGTCGCCCTCGACGCGATCGCGGCGGGCAAGCACGTGTGGATCGAGAAGCCCATCGGCATCAACCGGGAGGAGGCGAAGGCCCTCCTCGTGGCCGCCGACGCGGCCGGTCTGCGCGTGGGAGTGGCGCCTGACACGGTGCTGAACCCTGGCATCCAGACCGCCCTGCGGCACCTGGCGGCGGGCGCCATCGGCACCCCGCTCACGGCGCGCACCATGATGCGCTACTCGGGCCCAGACCTCTTCCACCCGAACCCGGCCTTCCTGTTCGCCCAAGGAGGCGGCCCCCTGCTCGACATGGGGCCGTACTACGTGACGACGCTCGTGAGCGCCTTCGGTCCTGTCCGCAAGGTCTACGCGACGGGATCGACGGCCAAGGAGACGCGCACCGTCAAGCTCGGCCCGCTCACCGGGCAGTCGTTCCCCGTCTCGGTGCTGACGCACGTGGACGCGCTGGTGACGTTCGAGAGCGGGGCGAGCGCGCAGCTCACCTTCAGCAACGACTCCCCGCTCGCCGAGATGGGCACGGTCGAGATCATCGGGGCGGGCGGGATGCTCCTGACCCCGGACCCGAACCACGCCGACGGGGGCACGAGGGTCGCCAGGCACCCGCAGGAGTACGCGGAGGTGCTCGAACCGACCTGGGAGGACTACCCGGAGGAGGGCACGGTCACGGGCCGCGGCTACGGTGCGCTCGACATGGCGCGGGGCATCCGGGAGGGGCTCCCGCACGTCGCGACCGGGGACCTGGCGCTGCACGTGCTCGACATCATGCTCGCCATCGAGGAGTCGGCGGCCGCCGGGGAGGTCGTGGTCATCGAGAGCACGGTCGATCCGGTCCCGCTCGTCGACCACACGCGAGACCCGTTCGCGGCGACGCTCAGCGTCTAGGGGATTGCTCTCCTGCGCTCAGGGGGCCAACGGATTCCCGAGCACACGCTCGAGCACTTCGCGGGAGCCGGTGACCCGTGCATCCACCGCCGCGAGGTCGCGCCGCTTCCAGAGGAGGAGCAGCGCGGCCTCGGCCGTGAGCTCGAGCGTCGCGTCGGCCGGTCTCGCTCCACCGAGGGTGTTCGCGGTGCCCGCCGGTGTCTCGTCGACGGGGCCGAGCCGGACGCGCAGGCCGAAGCTGCCGCCGTCGCCTGGGCGTTCGAGCCGGTCCAGCATCCGCAGGTCGACGCGCTCCTCGAGCGACGGCATCCGTCCGAGCGCGACCTGCCGCGGGTACATGTCCTCGGCGACCTCCGCGACACCGGCGGCGGCGAGGTCTGGGCGGATCGGCACCGCGATGCCGAGGCTGTCGCTCGCGTCCCAGAGGTGCAGGGCAGTCTCGAGCGCCTGTCGTCTCGCCCACGTCGAGGCACGCGCAGGAGGGTAGAGGGCCCAGCATGGCGCGTCCTCCGGCAGCTCGCGCAGCGTCGCCACGAGGTCCGCGGCGCCCTCGCGGAACCACGCGACGAGCGCGTCCCGGTCGGCGAGCGGCGCATCCGGCGTCTGACGGTCGAGCTGCTGCCCACCGCCGAGCAGCTGCGCGCGCGCCCACCGGTGCACGCCGCCGAGGTGGGCCGCCAGCTCGACGAGCGACCAGCCGGGGCACGAGGAGACGGGGGTGGTGTGGTCCGCAGACTCGAGGAGGAGCGCGAACCCGTTCGCGGCGTCCTCGGTCGTGTCGATGAAGTCTGCGTGGCGCATGGTCAGAGCCTAGGGCGTGAGGCCACGCCTACTCGTCGGCGGTCTCCTGCTTGCCGCGCATCACGAGCAGCGGGTCCGGCTTCGTGACGACGTCGTGATCCTTTCCCTCGTACTCGAACTGCCCGAGCCAGAAGCGCATCGCGTTGAGGCGGGCGCGCTTCTTGTCGTTGGAGCGGATGATCGTCCACGGCGCGTGCTTCTTGTCGGTGAGGCGGAACGTCTCCTCCTTCGCCGCCGTGTAGTCCTCCCAGCGGTCGAGCGAGGCGAGGTCCATGGGGGAGAGCTTCCAGCGGCGAACCGGGTCGAGCTGGCGGATCGCGAAGCGCGTGCGCTGCTCGGTGCGCGACACCGAGAACCAGAACTTCGTGACGTGGATGCCCGAGTCGACGAGCATCTTCTCGAAGGCGGGGGCTTGCTGCATGAACTGCGTGTACTCGTCGTCGGTGCAGAAACCCATGACGCGTTCCACGCCGGAACGGTTGTACCAGGAGCGGTCGAACATGACGAGCTCCCCGTCGGTGGGGAGGTGCTGGATGTAGCGCTGGAAGAACCACTGGCCGCGCTCTCGGTCGCTCGGCTTCGCGAGCGCCACGACGCGCGCCTTGCGAGGGTTGAGGTGCTCCGTGAAGCGCTTGATGGTGCCGCCCTTGCCTGCAGCGTCTCGCCCCTCGAAGAGGATCACGGCGCGCTGGTCGTTGTCCTCCATCCAGTACTGGCACTTCAGCAGCTCCACCTGGAGGCGGTACTTCTCGCTCTCGTACTCGTCGCGGCTCAGGCGCTCCTCGTAGGGGTACCCCTCCTGCCACGTGTAGACGGGGTTGCCCTGCGGGTCGATGAGGTCCGGGTCGTTCGTGTGGCCGTCGCGCACCGAGTAGCCGAGCGTGCGCAGGTGCTCGATGTACTCGCGCAGGTCCTGGGGTTGTTCGATGGCCATGCGTTCCTCCGAGGTTCAGGTGCCGCGCATCCGCGCGTTCGCCGCGCGAGTGCGGTCGGGGGATGCGGCGCCCATCGTGGCGGAGGAAAGCGAACGGGATGTGTACGGACCGCCACTCAGAGACCGGTCGGTCCGGTTGGTAGAGTCGCGGTTTCGACATTGGATGCGCGACGGGAGAACCGTGCCCAAACTCATCGGCTACGCCAGGGTCTCGACCCGGCAGCAGGGCGCCGACCGGCAGGAAGCTGACCTTCGCGCCGCTGGTGTGTCCGCTGAGCTGCTTTTCGTCGACCGGGCAGAGGGCGCACACGCATCCCTCCCCGCCCTCGACGCGGCGCTTCAGGCGTTGGAAGGGGGAGACACGCTGGTCGTGCCTGCTCTCGACCGGCTGGGGCGCTCCACGGGTGACCTGCTTACGCTGGCCGCGGAGCTGCGCGCAGAAGGCGTCGGGCTTCGCGTGCTCGACCTCGACGGAGCCGATGTCGACACCTCGACGCCCTCTGGATCGATGGTGTTCACGGTGCTGTCCGCGCTCGCGCAGACCGAGTCAGCGCTCAAACGCGAGCGGGTGCTGGATGCGCTGGGCAAGCGGCGGGCGTCGGTAGCCGACCCGCGCGGCGGGCGCTCGCGCAAGGCCTCCGACGGCAGAGCGCGGACCAGCGGGCAGGAGCTGCCCGAGGTGGCCGGGGGTACGCATCCGCCCGCTCTGCACGGCCTCACGATGCCGATCAAACGACTCTGACCGAGCTGCGCAGCATCGGACTGCCCGTCCTGAGCCTCGGCTCGTCGCCACCCGGCCCGCTTGCCGTGCGGCAGCGTCCGGCGGATGCGCTTGACGACAGGCCACCCTCATGCAGGACGGCACGTCGTTGCGCGAGCAGATGAGCTTCCGCGACTACCTCCTGGCACGGACAGAGCACGGCATCGGCTTCCGCGAGCACCTGCGCGGACTCGGCGGCGCAATCGAGGAGTGACGGGAAGCTGTCACTCCTCCCGCATGGCCACAGCGAAGGGTCTCGGGGCCCGGTGCTTTGGTTGGCTCGGAGCCGGGCCCGGGTCCGCGAGCGGGGGAGTGGATGCCGTCAGCGCGTTCCCCGCCGTCAGCTCCAGCTCCTCATCGAAGTGGCGGATGAGGAGGGGCTCGCCCGAGCTCAGCTGGTAGACGGTCGACTCGGGCCGGATCTCGACGTGCAGCCGTCGCCCCTGCACGAGCATCCCGAAGCGGATGCGCGTCAGCTGGTCCGGGAGGCGCGGCGCGAACCGGAGGCCCCCGTCGCTTTCGCGCAGGCCGCCGAGACCAGCCGTGACGGCCGTCCAGATGCCGGCGAGCGACGCCATGTGCAGCCCCTGCGAGGTGTTGTCGCGGAGGTCGTCGAGGTCCAGCGTCGCAGCCTCGGCCAGGTAGTCGGCGGCGAGCTGCAGGTGCCCGACCTCGGCCGCGAGGACCGACTGCACGGAGGCGGACAGCGACGAGTCGCGCACCGTCAGCGCCTCCGAGTACTCGAAGGCGCGCTTCTTCTCCTCGAAGGTGAATGCCTCGTGCGCGAAGTAGAGGGCGAGCACCAGGTCGGCCTGCTTGATCACCTGCTTGCGGTACAGGTGGAAGTACGGGAAGTGCTCCTGCAGGGGGTACTGGGATGCGGAGGTGGCGGCGAAGTCCCATTGTGCGAGGTCCGTCGACCCGGCCGCGTGCGCGTGGACGCCGCGGCGCTCGTCGAACGGCACCACGATGGCGTCGGCGGCACGCATCCACCGTCTGATCTCGTCGTCATCGACGCCCAGTGCGCCCGCCTCGGCGTGGTGTCGCTCCGCGACGGACACCGCGGCGCGCAGGTTCAGGCGCGCCATGAGGTTCGTGTAGGTGTTGTCGTCGACAAGCGCCGAGTACTCGTCCGGACCGGTCACCCCGTCGAAGTGCAGTGCCCCGTCCGGGTCCCATCGACCGAGCGAGCACCAGAGCCGGGCGGTCTCGACGATCACGTCGACGGCGACCTCCCGCTCGAAGCGCTCGTCACCGGTCGTGCGGATGTGGTGAACCATGGCCGCGGCGATGTCCGCGTTGACGTGGAACGCGGCCGTGCTCGCAGGCCAGTACCCGGAGCTCTCCCGGCCGTCGATCGTGCGCCACGCGAACGCGGCCCCCTCGAGCTTGAGGAGCTTCGCGCGCTCGCGGGCGTACTCGAGGGTGGAGTGCCGCCAGCGCAGCGCCTGCTCGGCGGCAGCCGGCACCGTCGCCGAGAGGAGCGGCAGCACGTAGCTCTCGAAGTCCCAGAACGTGTGACCAAGGTAGCCGGCGCCGGTGAGGCCCTTGCCCGGCACCGAACGCGCCTCGAGCCGGGCTGCCGACTGGTAGACGTGGAAGAGCGCGAAGCGGGTCGCCTGCTGCAGTCGCGGCGATCCGTCGATCTCCACGTCCGCGCACGCCCAGAACTCGTCGAGGTCCGCGCGCTGGTCCGCGAGCACCCGCTCCCAGCCGTCCCGTCTCGCGTCGTCGACGGCGCCCTCCGCCCGGTCGCGCAACGCCTCCGGGGAGAGCGTCGACGAGAACTCGTGGCCGACGTACTTCGTGATCTCGAGGGTCTCTCCTGCCGCCAGCTGCGCGCTCACGGTCGTCCGGGCCAGGTCTCGGGACGTCTCGGTCTCGATGCTCGGAGGCGCCGCGCACGTGCCAGCGACCACGTTGTCCATGGCGACGGCGATGCTGATGCCGCTCCTCAGGGTGCGGTGCACGAGCGTGGCCGCGCTGCCCAGGGAATAGTGGCCGAGGCCCTCGAACGGCTCGTCGAGCTGGTCGTTGACCCGCTGGTCGGGATGCACTTCCGGCATGTCCTCGTTGGCGACGACCTCGGACTGCACGCTCACGTGCACGCCGTCGCCGAGCGCCTCGACCTCGTAGTGCACGGCCGCAAGCGAGCGATGGGTGAGCGAGACGAGGCGGATGCTGGTGACCCGCACCGTGCGCCCTGCGGGAGACGTCCATTCGAGATCGCGCCGCAGCGTGCCTGCGCGGAAGTCGAGGCGCTGCTCGTGGCGTACGACCGTGCCCCGGCGGAGATCCAGCGGCTCATCGCCGACGAGCAGGCGGAGCACCTGCCCGTTCTGCACGTTCACGACGCTCTGCCCCGTGTCCGGATACCCGTAGCCGTCCTCGGCGTAGGGCATCGGGTGGTCCTCGAAGACGCCGTTCAGGTAGGTGCCGAGCACCTCGTGCGGGTCGCCCTCGTCGAAGTTCGCTCTCCAGCCGATATGGCCGTTGGAGAGGGCGAACACCGACTCGAGATGCGCGAGCTGGGGTGCGTCGAGGTCGAGCCCGGTGAAGCCGAGGCTCCACGGTGCGACATCGAAGGGGATCGCGCCGGTCACGCGAGCGTCTCGCGGTCGGGAGTGTCCGGGGTGCCTCTCATCATGAGGAGAGGGTACCGACGAGCATCCTGGGCGTTCACCGTTGAGGTCCGTATCCTTGCCCCATTCCCTCAGGCTGACAGGAGCACACCATGGGCACGCTCGTCTACGACGGTACGTCGATCCACTTCGAGGACCGGCTCCTCACGCATCTGCAGATCGTGATCGTGCAGAAGCTGACCCGCAACGAATCGTTCCTGATGTCCTGGAAGGACTCGCCCTCCGTCGGCGATGGGCGCTCCGCGATCTGGCTGACCCCGAACACGACCATGCAGTTCAAGTTCCTCGGTGGGAAGGTTCCGGAGATCAACCGAGACTGGTTGAAGCGGCTCGGCGAATCCGCCGAGAGCAGCACCGGGCTCCTGGTGACGGACGAGGAGGGCAAGCTGGCTCTCGTCGGCACTGACGCGCCCTACCCTGGCACGCTGCGGTAGGCGGCCGGACCAATCGGGCGACTCAGTATTCGTCGAAGTCGACGAAGGCCACTTCGTCGCGGTCGTCGCTCTTGCCCTCGTCCGGGGCTTCGAGCGGCAGGATATCGATGCGCACGTTCGTCGACGGTGTGATGAGCATCTCGGGGCCGTCGGCGGTGTCGCCGATCACGAGCATCCGGCCACCCGAACGGGCCGCCTCCTCGATCTCCGCGCGTACCCGCGTGATCGCCTCCGGGTCGCGCAACACGAACTGCTCACGGTTGACGGTGACAAGTATGGACATAGCTGACCTCGGTTCAGCCTCCCGGCGGAGGCCTCTCATATCTCGACGCCAAGGTCCGAGTTCAGCGGATGGCGGCGACCTCGCTGCCCTGCTGCGTGCGCGGGGCTCATCGGCGAGGTCCTGGCCAACACTGAGAGCGTACGCTCCCACGGTGAGTACGGGGTCGGTCAGATGCTGAGCGTTCAGATGCTGAGCGTGCGCGCCACCAGCTGAGCGGCGACCTGCGAGAGCGACAGCCGATTCGACCTCGCGTAGCCGCGAATCACATCGAACGCCTCCTCGGGCGTGATGGAGCGGCGGTAGGCGACAACACCCTTGGCCTGCTCGATGATGACGCGGCTCTTGAGCGCATTCTGCAGCTGCTCGCGCACGGTGTCAGCATGACGGATCGTGCGCTCCTGGATGATGCCGATGGTCGCGACATCCGCGAGGGCGCGTGCGGCGACGGTCTCCCGCTCGGGGAACTCTCCGGGCGTCGCACGCAGCAGGTTGAGCGTGCCGATCGTGGTGTCGCGCAGCTTCAACGGCACGGCCTGCACGGCCAGGTAGCCATGCTCGAGCGCGCTCTCCTTGAACAGGAGCCACGAGTCCGGGGCCTCGCGGATGTCTTCGACGGCAACGATATGGCCCGTCGTGTAGCTCTCGATGCAGGGGCCGGCGTCCGCCGAGATCTGCATGGTCTCGACGACACTCGCCGCTTCGCTCGTCGACACCACCAGCTCGAGATCGCCGTGCTCGTCGGCCAGCAGGATGCCGGCTGCCGTCACCTCCAGCAGTGACTGACAGCGGTCGACGAGTGTCTGCAGCAGGTCGACGACGTCGTAGCCCGCGACGAGCGTGTCCGCGAGGATCGCGAAGGTCTCGAGGAGCTTCGTGTCCCGTCCATCCTGGATCATCGTCGCTCCTCGATCCCGGACGGCCCCGAGTGGAATGCGAGTCTGCCCGCGAGGACCTCCTCGGCGACGCTCATCATCGACTGGCCGGTCGCGAAGGCGTGTCCCTGCATGACCAGGACCGCCTCTTCGGCGGTCGTCTCAAGCTGTGCGAGCACCATGCCGGTGGCCTGGTGGACGCGGCGGCGAGAGTGCTTGCTCTCGGGCTGCGCCTCCTCGGTGGACGAGGCGAGTGCGAGTCGGAGCACGTTGCGGCCGACAAGCGTGGCGATTCGAGCCGCCTGCCTCGTCTGCAACGGCGCGAACGTCGTCGGAGCAGCAGCGTACAGGTCGATGGCGCCGATCTGGAGGGGCCCCACCAGCATGGGAAATGCGAAGAGCGCCCCCACCTGGTCGCGGGGAATCGCGGGGGCGAAGACCGGCCAGCGGGTCTCGGGCAGCTCACGCAGGTTCGGCGCGAGCACGGGGCGGCCGGTGGTGAGGCTGTCCCAGCACGGTCCCTCGCCGAGGTCGAACTGAAGCTCATCCAGCCGTGCCGCTACCTCGTTCGACGCCGACAGCGTCTGGTTGCCGAGCAACTCGCCGAGCGTCGAGACCGTGGCCCCGGAGACCGGGAAGAGGTCGATGAGGGAATCGGCCACCCCCTCCACGGAGTCGAGCGGCGCCTGCAGCGTCTGCACTGCAGCGTCGAATGCGTCCCGTGCCATGTTGATCCCGTTCTCGGTCCTCTGATCCCTTCCCGTCATCCTATGGGGCGTCGCACACCTCTCCGCGGTTGCCCGCGATAACACATGCGGTGTGGATGGTCCAGGCCCTGATTCTGGGCACATTGAGGCGTTCACTGGACGGTGAGTTCTTTTCCCGGTGGAGGTGGACATGCCATTCCTGGTAACGGTTGATGACCGTGCGCACTACGTCGACGACGAGGCGATGCCGACGTTGCAGCACATGATCGTGGATGCGGTCCGGCAGGGCGGAGACCTGGTGCGCTTCCCCATGCGTGGCCCGCTGGAGCAGTGGGAGCTCATCACCACCTCGTCGTCCGTGAGCGTGCGCGAGATGCCTGTTGCGGCCGACGATGGAGACGAGGGCGCACCATTCGCGGACGTCTCGTTCTATGACTTCGAGAGCTGACGCGGGTGCGCCCACTGGGGCGCTGACGCGTTCTGGCGCGGCGCCGACTCGTGGGGGACAGCAGTCTCGCTGGGGTGCGCGCACTCGGGCACCATGTGGAGTCCGGCGGCGGAATCGTTCGTCGCGATGATCGCTCGAACCCAGTGCTCGTTGAGGTTCGGCGCGCGACTCCCGCGGAAGCGGAAGCGCAGGTCGGTCTGCGGTGTGATCCAGATCGACTCGCGCCCGCCGCCCAGCTCCTTCGAGCGGGGGCAGGTGAAGGCGACGCTGTGCCCGGCCCGAAGCAGGCTCAGGATGGCCACGCGCAGGTGCGCGAGCTGCCGGTCCTCGATCTCGATCGCGTGGGCGTCCGCCCCGTAGTACAGGTATCCCATCGCGGTCCCCCAATCTTCGTGGCCTCCTTGAAGCGTTCCGACCGACGACAGAAAATGCGAGGGGTAGAGATCACCGTTGGTTTCTGCTAACGCTTTGGGGCTGCTGGGCTGCTGGGCCGCGTAACGCGGGGCATCCCGAATGGCGAAGCGGGCCCGCGACGCCTACGGTCGGAGGCATGCCTGATGTCCTCCCCGACGAGCGCCCCCTCCGCATCGCGTTTGTCGTGCTCCACACCTCCCCCCTCGACGAGCCGGGCACCAAGGACGCGGGCGGCATGAACGTCGTGGTGCTGGCGCAGGCGGAGGCGCTCGCGGACCGCGGCCACCAGGTAGAGCTCATCACGAGGCGCAGCGACCCCGGCTCCGCTCCCACCGTGCAGCTCGGCGACAACCTCCGGCTCCACAACCTGGAGGCCGGCCCCGCTCGACTCATCTCGAAAGGCGAGCACGAGCACGTCATCGACGAGTTCCGGGATGCGCTCGCCGTGCTCCTCGACGAGCTGTCCGTCGACGTGCTCCACGCCCAGCACTGGTTCTCCGGCGTCGCCGCCCTCCCCGTCGCGCGCGACCTGGGCATCCCGATCGTGCAGAGCTTCCACTCCATCGCCGCCGGCAGCTCGACGCCGCTCGCCGACGGGGAGCGCGCGGAGTCGCCAGGCCGTCTCGCCGGCGAGGCGATGCTCGCGAAGTCGGTCGACGCAATCGTCGTCGTGAGCAGGGCGGAGAGGGACACCGTCCTCTCGAGGCTCGGCGGCGCCTCGGCGATCACCCACATCGTGCCGCCCGGCGTCGACGCTGACCTCTTCTTCCCGGCCTGGGATGCGCGGGCCGAGCCAGCCGCCCGGGAATCGCGACCCAATCGCGCCCTGTCAGCTGGGCGCCTGCATCCGCTCAAGGGCTTCGACCTGGCGCTCGACGCGATCGCCGAGATCGACGACGACGTGCGCCCCGACTACGTGCTCGTGGGGGCCGCCCCTCCGGACGAGGATGGGCGCGCCTACGAAGCGAAGCTGCACGAGGCGGTGGCGCGGCACGGGCTCGCCGAGCACGTGCAGTACATCGGTTCGCTCAGCAGGCAGGCGCTCGCCGCCCAGCTGCGGCTCGTCGACGTCGTGCTGATCCCGTCGCACTCCGAGACGTACGGTCTGGTCGCCCTCGAAGCCGCAGCCTCGGGAGTGCCGGTTGTGGCCTCCGCCGCGGGCGGGTTGCGCGAGGCAGTTGTCGACGGCGTCACCGGCACGCTGCTCGAGACCCGCGACCCCGCGGACTGGGCAGCCGCCATCGCGAGCATCCTGCGTGACCCGGCACTTGCCGAGCGCCTGAGCGTCGCAGCTCGCGAGCACGCGCTCGCCCACTCCTGGGATCTCAGTGCCGAGGGCCTCCTGGCCGTGTTCCGTCAGCTGGTCGTTCAGTCGGGGCAGGGGTCGTCGCGTGCCTGAGGGCAGCGAGAGCCTGCTCGACTCCGTGCGCCACGCATTGGTCGTGCACGCGCATCCCGACGACGAAGCTCTCGCGGGCGGAGCGCTGCTGCGCGAACTGCATGAGCGCGGCGCCAAGGTGACGCTGGTGACCTGCACGCGGGGTGAACTCGGTGAGATCGTCGCGGGCGTCCTTCCCGCCGACACGTCGGTCGCGGACCTCGCGGACGTGCGCGAGCGTGAGCTGCGCGGGTCCCTCTATGCGCTCGGCATCGACGAGCACCGGTGGCTCGGGACACCGCCCGCACGCGCAGCGGGCCTCGAGGCGCGCGAGTACCACGACTCCGGGATGCGCTGGCTGCGGCCAGGTCTCGCGGGTCCCGCCGATGACACCGACCTGCGGGCGTTCAGCGTGGCCCCGATCGAGGAGGTGACGGCCGACCTCGCCGCCGTCATCGCGCACGACGAACCGGATCTCGTCGTCAGCTACGACGCGACGGGCGGCTACGGGCACCCCGACCACGTTCGAGCTCGGGAAGCGAGCCTCGCCGCCGCGCAGGGTGCCGGCGTCCGGTTCGCCGAGCTCGTCGAGCAGAGCGAACGTGATCTCGCGGCCGAGATCGGCGACCTCGAATGGTTCGACCTCGAGCAGCACCGCGACGCCGTCGTCGCGGCCCTGCGCAGCCACCGCACGCAGCTCACCGTCGACGATGACGGCTCCGCGCTCGTGCACTCCGGCGGTCAGCGCCAGGACGTGCACCTCGCGATCGGCCTGCGCGAAGTGGTCGCGTAGGCCGCGTTCCTGGAATCTGGCAACGAAGTCGGTTTCGGGGCGTCACACGCTGTCTTCCGATGGTTGGCTCGTCTAGGCTCGCCGTGCAACATGCTCCGGGGTCGGTGAAAGTCCGAACCGGCGGTGAGAGTCCGCGACCCGCTCGTCCGCGAGCGGTTGACTCAGTGAAATTCTGGGACCGACGGTTAAAGTCCGGATGGTAGGTGCATGGGAGGCGCTCGTTTCGGCGAGGGCCTTCGTTGGCGTCGGCTGCCGGAATCTCCGGCTGCGCCGGCACCGGGATATGGCCCCGTGGCACGCGAAATGCGGAGGTCACCGGCGATGCCGATCCAAGAATCCAACCGCGTCGAGTCTGTCGACGCCGCCATGCAACTGGCGCTCTCCCTCGCGGCCCGCGGGCCGATCAGAGACCCGAACCCCAGGGTCGGTTGCGTGCTCCTCGCACCGCCGTCTCCGGGCGGCGGCCCGCGCCGCATCCTGGGACGCGGCTTCCACCGAGGGGCGGGCACCCCGCACGCGGAGGCCGCCGCGCTCGACGACGCCCGGTCTGCCGGGGCGGAAGTGCGGGGTGCGACCGCCGTCGTGACGCTCGAACCGTGCTCCCACACCGGACGGACGGCATCGTGCGCGGACGCCCTGCTCGAGGCTGGCGTCGCGGAGGTCGTGTTCGCGGTCGCCGACCCGAACCCGGTTGCCTCCGGGGGAGCTGCGCGGCTGCGGTCGAACGGGGTGCGCGTGCTCGAGCGGCTCCGGGTTGCCGAAGGCGAGGCGCTCCTGCGCGCCTGGCTCACCGGCGTCACCGAAGGCCGGCCCTTCGTGACGCTCAAGCTCGCCTCCACGCTCGACGGGCGGGTCGCCGCCGCAGACGGGTCGAGCCGGTGGATCACCTCGGAAGCCGCGCGGCTGCACGCGCACCAGCGGCGGGCCGAAGCCTGCGCGATCCTCGTGGGCACGGGCACGCAGCGCTCCGATGACCCGACGCTCTCCGTCCGCGGGCCCGCGGCCGTTCATGCGCCCCAGCCTCTGCGCGTCGTCATGGGCATGCGGGATGTGGCCGCCGATGCCGCCGTTCGCGCCGACCCCGAGCTGTTCGTCCACCTGAGGACCCACGACCCAGTCACCGCGCTCGAGGAGCTGCACCTGCTCGGCGCCCGCCACGTGATCGTCGAGGGCGGTCCGACCATCTCGGCGGCGTTCCTGCGAGCTGGTCTCGTCGACGAGATCGACGCCTACCTCGCGCCGATCCTCCTGGGCGACGGCGCGAGTTCCGTCGCGTCGCTCGACGTCGGGCGTCTGCGCGACGCGAACCGGTGGACCACTGAGTCCGTGCATCCGCTTGGCGTCGACACGCTCATCCACCTCGTTCGGGACACGCGCGCGCACCCCCAGCACGTCGGCGCCGTCGCGGCCGAGGGGGTCGCAGCATGAGTGGCCAGCTCGCCCGCGCGCTCGACGCGCTGCAGGCCGGACGCCCGGTGCTCGTCGCCGACGACTCCTCGCGCGAGAACGAGGTCGACGCGATCCTCGCCGCCAGCACTGCGACGCCCGAATGGGTGGGGTGGATCATCCGCCACTCGTCGGGACTGCTGTGCGCGCCGCTGCCCGGCCACCTCGCCGACCGGCTCGAGCTGCCGCTCATGGTCGAACGCAGCGAGGACGCCCGCGGCACCGCCTACACGGTCACCGTCGATGCGGCCGCTGGCGTGACGACCGGCATCTCCGCGAGCGACCGGGCCACGACCGTGCGAGCGCTCGCGGCCGCCGGCTCGACGCCGCGCGACCTCATCCGCCCCGGCCACGTGCTGCCGCTGCGAGCCGTCGACGGTGGCGTGCTCGAGCGGCCCGGCCACACGGAAGCGGCCGTCGACCTCGTGCGCCTGGCTGGTGCAGGCGAGGTCGGCGTCATCGCCGAGCTCGTGCGCGACGATGGCGAGATGCTCTCGTACACCGAGGCGGGCGCGCTCGCATCGGCATACGACCTCGTGCTGCTGCACGTCGACGACATCGTCGACTACCGGAGGCGGCACCCGGGCTTCCCGGCTCTGACCGGCACGGAGAGCCACCACCACCACGAAACGAGCACGCGCGCCGCGGAGGCGCTGACGAGAGGAGCACGGCGATGAGCGGACAGGGAGCACCAGCGGTGCAGGCAGACGGCACCGGGATGAGGGTCGTGATCGTCGCGGCTCGATGGCACGACACGGCGATGGCGGCGCTTCTCGACGGG
The DNA here is from genome assembly GCF_013409665.1 of Pseudoclavibacter sp. JAI123. NCBI lineage: Bacteria > Bacillati > Actinomycetota > Actinomycetes > Micrococcales > Microbacteriaceae > Pseudoclavibacter > Pseudoclavibacter sp. JAI123. Next base: position 291,808 of record NZ_JACCCM010000003.1, read on the forward strand.
GCGCACCGGGCGCTCGAGACGTCCGGCGTCACCGACGTGCGGATCGTGCGGGTGCCCGGCTCCTTCGAGCTGCCCGTCGCCGCGAGCCGAGTCGCCGCCAGCGGGCCCGATGCGATCGTCGCCCTCGGCGTCGTCATCCGCGGCGGAACCCCGCACTTCGAGTACGTGTGCTCTGCCGCGACCAACGGCCTCACCGATGTCGCCGTGCGCACGGGCATCCCGGTCGGGTTCGGCGTGCTGACCTGCGACGACGAGGAGCAGGTGCAGGCACGCATCGGCCTGCCAGGCAGCTTCGAGGACAAGGGGGCGGACGCGGCGCTCGCCGCGGTCGCGACGGCCGCCGCCCTTCGCGACTTCCCGGCAGCAGCTGGAACGGCGGGTCAGTAGCGTGTTCACTGGGATCATCGAGGAGCTCGGCCAGATCACGAGCATCATCAGGCACGACACGGATGCGCGCCTCACGGTGCGCGGCCCGCTCAGCGTGAGCGACGCCAAGGTGGGAGACTCCATCTCCGTCGAGGGCGCGTGCCTCACCGTCGCCGAGCTGCACGCCGATGCCTTCACGGCCGACGTCATGGGGGAGACCCTGCGCGCATCCACCCTCGGGGGCAGAGCGGAGGGTGACGCCGTGAACCTCGAACGGGCCATGCGGCTCGGCGACCGTCTCGGCGGCCACATCGTGCAGGGGCACATCGACACGACGAGCGAGGTGCTGGAGGTCGAGCACTTCGACGCGTGGCGGCGCATCCGCTTCGCCATCGACCCGGTGCACGCCGGGTTGCTCGTCGACAAGGGGTCGGTGGCGGTGTCCGGGGTGTCGCTCACGGTTAGCGCGGTCGGGGCCGTCAGCGCCGAGGGAGCTGCGGGCCCGAGCGGCGCGCCCGGGGACGGTCACTGGTTCGAGGTGTCGCTCATCCCCGAGACGCTCAGCGCGACGACGCTCGGCACGCTCGATGTGGGCCACCGCGTCAACGTCGAGACGGACGTCCTCGCGCGACACGTGGCTCGGCTCGTGAGCTTCGCGACCTCCGCGAGTGATGGAGCTGCGCGGACTCAGTGACCTGAGGGTGGAACGGGCGGCGGTCCGCTCAGGCGTCGCGGAGCCGCGTGTGCAGCTCCGCGACGCGCGCGCGGATGTCGTCGCGCACGAGCCGCATCCGCTCCATGCCGGTGATGCCGCGCTCGGAGGGCTCGTCGGTGATCCAGCGCTCGACGGGAGCCGTCACGCCGTCCGGCAGCTGCGCTTCGTCGCCGAGGACCACGACGAGGTCGGTGTCGTCGAGCATCTCCGAGGTGAGCGGCTTGGGATGCTCCTCGCCGACGTCGATGCCCAGCTCGGCGAGCGATTCCACCGACTCGGCGTTGAGGGAGCCGCCCGGCGCGGTGCCGGCGGAGGCGACGCTGATCGACTCGTCGCCGAGCGCGCGCAGGAGGGCGGCCGCCAGCTGCGACTTGCCGCCGTTCTTCTTGCAGACGAAGACGACGCTCGTTGGGGTGCTCATGCTGGTCCGATCGTGGGGGTGGTGCCGGTACGGGGGTCTGTGCTCATGGTCGGGGACGCGGTTGAACGGCGGCGGAAGGCCACGGTCGCACCGTCTCGTCCACGAGCGTGAAGCACCAGCCGGCGTGGTCTTCGTCCCCGTCCTTCGGATAGGCCAGGGGATGTCCATAGGAGCCGAACACGTCGGCTGGCGGCGGCTGCTTGAGAAGGGCGGTGCGCTCCCGCTCCCGTTGCGGACTTCGCGTCTCGCGTGTGCTCTCGAGTGGTTCCAAGCGTGCACTGCCGGGAACGTGCATCCACTCTTGTCGCGGAAGCCGAACCTGGGCGAGGGCCACGTAGACCGCCGAAAGCGACTCGACGGTGCCCGAGATCAGCCAGGGCTGCGAGACGCGGGCCTCCGCATACTGATCGAAGTGCCACCGGATGCGGTCGAGCTCGGTGCCGAAGAAGCCGCGGGAAGCGAACTCGGCCTGGCGCTCGACACGGTCGCCGACCGTCACGACTTCGCCGTCCTCCTCGAGCTCACTGACGGAGCACAGCACGCGGATCATGCGAGCAAGGCTCTCACGCCGACCGCCACGGGGCCGGAGTATCCGGCCGGCACCTGGGGCAGAATGGGGCGATGCAGGGTCATGGTGCAGCCGAAGCCAGCGAAGGCGCCGCGCGCGACGACAGCGACGCCGCTGGCCGGAAGGCCGCGGCTGTCAGCGTCCTCGAGTCGTGGCGCGTCGACTCGGGCCGCGTCATCGCCCACGCCGCCCACCGCGAGCGCTTCGAGCGATCCGTCGGCGAGCTGTTCGGGGAGGCGGCGACCGCCCACCCGCTGCTCTGGTCGGGAAGCCCCGCAGGCACCAACACCGTCGACGCCGACTGGCGACGAATCTGGGCCGACGTGTTCGAGAGCGTGCCCCTCGCCGACTCATGGTTCCCGCGACTGTCGGCACGCCTCGACGGCGAGGGTGACACCGACGGCGACCGCGTGCTCATCGAGCTCGCCCTGCGGCCGGCCCCGGAGGCACGGCCGCTCACGAAGCTCGCGACGCGCCTCGACGAACGCCGCTGGCCGACCGTCAAGGGCCCGGACTTCCCGTCCCTGTCGCAGCTCCGTGCGAGCGCTGCCGAGCAAGGCGCCGCGGACGCGCTGCTCGTCGACGATCGCGGCGTCATCACCGAGGCGGCCTATGGCACCGTCGTCGGCTGGCGCGGCGAGACCCTCGTGATCCCCGCCGCGAATCGGCGCGTTCCGGGAACCACGTTGGGCGTGCTCGAGAAGCTGCTCGCCACGGCGGGCATCCCGCGCGTGGAAGGCGAGCTGCTCGCCGACCCGCTCGCCGCATCCGCCGACCGGGGGTGGGATGAGCTCTGGTACCTCAACACGCTCCACGGCATCAGCCCCGTCTCGATGCTCGACGGCACCCGCCTCGGCCTCGACGTCGCCCGCGTGCGACGCTGGCGGCCCCGCCTCGAGGAGACGAGCGCCGTGCCGCTCCTCGACGGCCGCCCGCCTGACGGGCGCGGCGCGTGATCGTCGTCGTCGACAACCGCGACTCCTACACCTACAACCTCGTGCAGCTGCTGTTCGAGCTCAGCGACCGCGAGGTCCGGGTCATCGACGCCGGTGACCCCGCTGACATCCGCGTGTGCGTCGGCTGGGTCGCCGATGGCCTCGTCTCGGGGATCGTCATCTCGCCCGGGCCAGGGCATCCGGCCACCGCCGCCGACTTCGACGGGTCGGCCGCGGTGCTGGATGCTGCCCTCGCGCCAGGGGTGGACCTGCCCGTCTTCGGGGTGTGCCTCGGGCACCAGGGCATCGCCCTCCACTTCGGCGGCGAGGTCGTCGCCGCCCCCGAGGCGAGACACGGCTGGCGCTCGCCACTCGAGCACGACGGCACAGGCCCCTTCACCGGGATCCCTCAGCGCACGCTGGTCACCCGCTACCACTCGCTCGCCGTCCGCGAGCCGCTACCAACAGGTTTGCGGGTGACCGCTCGCAGCGAGGACGGCGTCGTGCAGGGCCTCGAGATCGAGGGCAGACCCGTCTGGGGTGTGCAGTTCCATCCGGAGTCGATCGCGAGCGAGCACGGACGACAGATGCTCGCGAACTTCGTGGCGGCAGTGGATGCGGCTCGCCGGGTCGCACCTCCCCGGGGGGAGCCAGCCGGACGCGAGCTGGGACGGGGCGGTGCGCCCGCCCACGGCTCCGACGCGGTCGCTCCGCCGGCGCGCGACCTCTTCGTCGCGAGCCGCGTCGTGCGCGGGCCGCAGGGCGACGGGCGTGCGGCCGCCGAGGCCGCCGCCACGCAGATCTACCGTGACGTGCTGCGGCAGGGATCCGCGAGCGTGTGGGTCGATGTGCCGGACGAAGCGGGCAGGCAGGCGCAGTGGAGCATCCTCGCGGACGACGCCGCCATCTCGGACGGAGGCGCGGCGAGCGAACCGGCCCGAGTGCTGCGGCTGTTCGGCGATGGCAGCTTCGAGACCGTGCAGGAGACGCTCGAGCGGAGGCTCCCCGTCGGCGGCGAGGGCCTCGCGTTCCGCGGCGGACTGCTCGGCTACTTCGGCTACGAACTCGGCGTCCGGATGCTCGGTGCGCTGCCCCCACGGGGTGACGCCGCCGAGCCCGACCTCCCGGACGCGTGGTGGCTCGACCCGCGCCGCGCCGTCATCGTCGACCGCGCGACCGGCGCGGTCACGGTCGTCGCGACGGCCTCGACCCTCGCGCTCGCGGAACCAGCGGCAGACAGCTTCGCGGAAGTCGTTCGCGACGCGCTCGATGCCGAGCCTCGAACGACGCTCGTCGACGCGCCCAGCTCGCCCCGCGCATCCGCCAGCCCTGGCCGCCCGGACACCCTCGTCGCCGGAACCTGGCACACGTCCAGAGCCCAGTACGCCGCCGACATCGCCCGGTGCCGCGAGCGCCTCCTCGCCGGGGACTCCTACGAGCTGTGCCTCACCAACGAGTTCAGGCCGGACGCCGACCCGGACCCGCTCGATCTGTTCCTCGAGCTCCGCGCCTCCGACCCGGCCCCCTACGCCGCGCTGCTCGAGTTCGACGGCGGCGCGATCGTGAGCGCCTCGCCAGAGCGGTTCCTGCGCGGCACCCCAGACGGCGACTACGAGACGAAGCCCATCAAGGGCACCACCGCCCGCGCATCCGACCCGCTGCTCGACGCGGCAGCCGCCCGCGAGCTCGCGAACGACCCGAAGGTCTTCGCCGAGAACCTCATGATCGTCGACCTGCTGCGCAACGACCTCGGCCGCGTCTGCGCGCCCGGCACCGTCCACGTGCCGAGCCTCATGGCCGTCGAGTCGTACGCGACCGTGCACCAGCTCGTGACCACGGTTCGCGGCTCGGCGCCTGGTGTCCCCCCGCTCGACGTCGTGCGGGCGCTCTTTCCCGGCGGGTCCATGACGGGTGCCCCAAAGCTGCGCAGCGTCGAGCTGCTGCGCGACATCGAGGGCCGCGACCGCGGCGTCTACTCGGGCGCACTCGGCGTGCTCGGCGCCGACGGCTCGACCGAGCTGAGCATCGTCATCCGCACGGCCGTTCGTGATGCCCGAGGCTGGTCGATCGGGGCAGGCGGCGCGATCGTGCTCGCGAGCGACCCGGAGGCCGAGACGCTCGAAGTGGAGCTGAAGGCGAGTGCCCTGCGTCGTGCCTTCGCGAGGTCGTCGCGGAGCTGAGGCGGGTTTCGTCAAGCCGCGGCGTCCGTGCGGACCCGATTTGGCCGCACATCGCACTCATGGTGGACAGGCACCGCGGGTACGAACCGCGTAGGCCGCCGCAATCGTCCGTCATACAGCGTCGCGAAGGTGGACCCGGCGACACGTCTGTCACAGGATTGTCAGATGCTCGTGAGCCGCTCGGCTCCGAACAACACCCGACAGCAAGCTCGACAACTGGGAAGGAGTTCGCACATGTGCCGTCTGCTCGCTTACGCAGCCCCACGTGACACCACCGTCACGAAGGTGATCGGAGACATGAACAGCGACGCCTTCCAGCGCATGACCAGCGTGCACAACGACGGCTGGGGCACCGCCTGGCTCGCCGCCGGGTTCGGCGAGACCGAGCGCGAGATCGAATCGCTGCGCGTCTCGACGCCGGGTCAGAACGACCCGCTGCTGTCGACGCTGCTCGCGGACGCGCCCTCCAACGCCCGCATCGTGCACCTGCGCCTCGCGACCGACGACTTCAAGCGCACCAAGGTCAACACGCACCCGTTCGTGTCGGATGGCCTCGCCTTCGCGCACAACGGCTCGATCGTTCCCACGTGGCGCTTCGACGACCTGCTTCGCCCGGAGATCCGCGCGACCATCGCTGGCGACACCGACAGCGAGCTGTACTTCGGTCTCGTGCGCCAGGGCGTCCGCGACGGGCTCTCGCTCGAGGACGCGGCCGCTGCCGCCGTGCGCGTGCTGCGCGCCGAGTTCCCCGAATCGAGCCTCAACGCGACCATCCTCTCCGCGGACGAGCTCGTCGTCGTCCACGCCTCGAGCACCGCTCACGTCACCGAGGAGACGTTCGCGCGCTACGGCATCGACGCATCCACGCTGCCCAACGGGCACACCGACGAGTACTACCGGCTCAGCATGCTCCGCGCGGCCGACGGCACCACCGTCTTCTCGTCGACGGGTATCGACACGGCCGGCTGGACCTCGGTTCCCGAGGACACGATCTCGCGCGTCGACCTCGACTCGCTCGACTTCACGCAGCGCGCGCTCTTCTCGAGCGCAGCCGAGGCGCGCGCGTCGGTGTCCGGGGCAGCCGTGGCCACGGCATCCGCTCAGCCGCGTCTCGTCGCCGTCTGAGTCGCGAGCCTCGCCTCGGTCTGCCCTGCTTCGCCGGCCCCGCCCGCAGGGTTTCGGGATGGAAACCTCGCTTCGTTGCGGGAAGTTCTCCAGCACGAAGCGAGGTTTCCATCCCGAGAGCGTCCCCGCACCGAGCTGAAACGCGGGCCTACAAGGCCAGGCCCGTGTGCTTCCACCAGAGCTCGTACGTGACGACCATGAGCGCGATGTAGGCGGGGAGTACCACAAGCGAGAGCCGGAGCAAGTCGCGCGGGTCGAGCCCCTGGCCGTCACCGTCGGCATCCGTGAAAACGAGCAGGGCCTTCGAGCTGACCGGCAGCGTGAGGCAGTAGTCGAGGCCGATGCTCACGATGAACACCACCGCGACGGGGGAGAGGTCGACCGTCGCAGCGAGCGCGAGGAACGGTGGGATGAGCGCGATCGCGCGCACGGTGTGCGATGTGACGTAGAAGTGCGCGGTCACTGAGAGCGCCGCGATGATGACCACGAGTGCCAGGGCAGAGGTGAGCCCCTCGATGCCGCTCACCGCGAAGAGGCTGGAGACGATCCAGTCGCCTGCCCCCGTCTCCACAAGCGCTCCGCCGAGCGCGAGCGCCCCGGCGACGAACAGCACAAGCGGCCAGGACACCGCGGCCACGCCTTCCTTCCACTTCATCACACCGATGCCCGGGGCGCAGAGCACAACGGCGGCGATGATCGTGACGGCCGCGATGCCGAGCCCGTGCAGCGGCTCCGTCAGCCAGCCGACAAGCGCAAGGCCGACGACCGCAGCCACGATGCGCTCGGCGCGCGTGAGCGGCGACCGCCCTGACGGCTGCAGGGACACCTGGTGCGCGATTGGCCGGCGACGCTCGTCTCGGCGAAGGAAGAGGGCCTGCACGGCGACGCACACCACGACGCTCGCGGCGATACCGAACGGCGCGCCCCAGAGCGCCCACTGCAGGTAGGAGATGGTGTCGCCGGTCGTCTGCTGCAGGAGGTCGACGGCGACGAGGTGCGACGTCGCGCCCACGAGTGTCGCCGTCGTCGAGACGAGCACGACCGTGGGCATCAGCAGTGCGAGGGCCTTCGCGATCCGCGCGTCGCCCAGCCGCTCCGTCAGCGAGCGGTAGACGGGAAGCAGCACGGCGGCGCGACCCGAGGTGGATGGCACGAGGAACGACAGCGGGACGACGGCCGCGGTGACCATCCACATCAGTCCGCGCACCGTCCGTGCCCGCCCGACGATCGCGCTCGTCAGGCGAGCGGCGAGCCCGGAGCCCGCCGTGGCCCCGCCGATGATGAACGCCCCGATGATGAGCCACACGACGTCGTTGCCGAGTGCGGAGAAGAACTGCTCCTGGCGCCCCGTCGGGATGCACGCCAGCAGGCCAGCGCCGAGCGCGACGTAGCCGGGCTCGAGGTCGGTCAGCGTCCACAGCACCGTGGCCGAGCCGAAGGCGAACAGCGCCAACCGCACCTCCGCCGGGAGCTCGCCGGGTAGGCAGACCACTGCCCCGATGACCGCGATGAGGGCCATGGCCCAGCGCGTGCGGATGGGCAGGCGAGTCCAAGCGGCGAGGAGCGCGCGGAAGGGGATCGGTGAGCGCTTGCGGTGCTGGGTGCTCTGCTCTGCCCCAAGCTCCTGCCGCGGCTCGCGCTCCTGATCCCGGTCGTGTGCCTGCTCCTGGTCGGCCGTAGCCCGCGCGCTCACGACACGCTCCGCAGCAGCGGCACCGGCTCGGAACGCTCGACCTGCCCGAGCTGGCAGCCGATCATCATGAGCCGCATGGAGCGTTCGGCCGCGTCGGTGAGCAGCTGCGGCGAGCGGGCGATCGACTCCTCCAGGGTCAGAGGAAGCGGCACGATCGACACGATCGCGTCGATGCCGATGTCGTGCACGTCTCGCGCGTGCCGGCCGATGGTGCCGGCGAGCGCGAACACGGGCTTCCCCTGCTCCTTGGCACGTCGCGCGACCTCGGCGGGCACCTTGCCGTGAGGTGTCTGCTCGTCGATGGACCCTTCGGCCGTGATGACGAGGTCCGCCTGCCGCACGAGGGCATCCAGGTCGATGTGGTCGAGCATGACCTCGAACCGCGGCATGAGGCGCGCTCCGATGCCGCCGGCCAGGCCAGCCCCGAGACCACCGGATGCGCCGGTGCAGCTGCCCGTGGCGAGGTCGTACGACTTCGGCTGCACGCCGTCGCGGCTCAGCACGCCGGCCCAGCGCTCGAGCGCCGCGTCGAGGGTGTCGACCTGCTGGGGCGTCGCCCCCTTCTGCGGGCCGAAGACGCGGGCCACGCCGCGGGGGCCGGTGAGCACGTTGTGCGGGTTGCAGGCGACGAAGACATCGACGCTCGAGAGACGACCGTCGAGTCCGGAGAGGTCGAGAGCCGCCACGTCCGCGAGGGAGTTGCCTCCCGGACCGATCTCGGCGCCGGCCGTATCCGTGATGCTCGCGCCGAGCGCCTGCAGCGCGCCGGCCCCTCCATCGCAGGTGCCGGAGTCGCCGCAGCCGACGAGGATGCGCTTGGCGCCCTCGTCGAGGGCGGCGCGGATGAGCTCACCGACACCATAGGTCGTCGTGGCGCCCGGGTCCCGCAGGTCCTGCGGCACGAGGCGGAGCCCCGCGGCCTCGGCCATCTCGACGACCGCGGTACCTTTCGCGTCACCCCCGAGGAGGGCGAGGACGGCGGACACCGGGTGCCCGACCGGGCCCGTGACCGTGCGCTCGACGAGTCGACCTCCCGTGGCGGCCGCGAGCGTCCGCGCCGACCCCTCGCCGCCGTCGACAACCGGTACGCGGTCGATCACCGCACCGGGGAGCACCCGGCGCACACCGGACGCGATGGCGTCCGCGACCTGCTCTGCCGAGAGGCTTTCCTTGAACCCGCTGGGGGCAACCAGAATGCGTCCTGGAACCTGTGTCATCTTCGCCGACCTCCTCGAGGCCACAGCGCCAATCGCTGCGGCGTGAGTACGACACTGGTCGCCGTTCATAAACCGTTCATGACCCGTTCATGAGGAAGATCTCACGGCACGAGCTGCAGCGATCCAGCGCGTCCTCGGGCGAGCAGCACTGCCCGGCGGGCGGGGCCGCTATTCGACGGGGATGTTCTCGAAGCGCGGGTAGCTCTCGCCGATGACCACGTCGAAGCTCGTCGTGCCGTCCTGCGGCGCCGCGAACACGGCCCAGACCGGCATCGGGATGCCGTCAGTGCCGATCGCCGTTACGTAGTCGGTGGTCCAGAAATCCAGACCGGTGCTCTCAAGGGGTGAATACTGCTTGAGGTTCCCCTGGTCAATGAGGACAGGTTCCCACCTGCGCTCGCCGTTGAAGTCATACAGCCTGAAGTCCGTGTACGTCGGCGAACTCGGATCCGCATTCGCCAGGTGCGGCGTGATGAACGCCGTCATGATCTGCGTCTTGCCCTCGACTCTGAGCGGGTAGATCTCGACCGTCGCGGTGCCGAGGCCGTTCGGCATCGTCACCTCCTGCGTCGCGACGACCTTCGACTCGTCGTAGGCGACGACCCCAGGCTCTCCAGAGGCCTGACCCTGCGAGCCGTCTGTGTGGGAGGTGCTGTCGGTGCCGTCGGTCTGCTGCGAGGCGCCGTCCCCTCCGCCGAGCAGCGAGCATCCGCTCAGCGCGAGCGTGCCGACGAGGAAGATGCTGGCCAGGGCTGTGCTGCGTGTTCTGCTCATGGTGGTGCTCTAGGCCTTCGCGTACGTGATCTCGACGCGGCGGTTCTGCGCGCGTCCTTCTGGGTTGTCTTCGCCGCCGGCGGTGTTCTCGGCGACCGGCTGCGTGTCGCCGTAGCCGGTCGCCGTGATCTGCAGGTCGGGGCGTTCGGCGCGGATGACCGCGGCCACGGCATCGGCGCGTTGCTGGGAGAGTGTCAGGTTCGACGCCGGGTCGCCGACGCCGTCGGTGTGGCCACCGATCGTGACGGCGGCCCCCTGAGGGGCGTCCTTGACTGCCTCGGCGATCGCGACGCCAGCGGTGTCAGGCACGGCTGCGCTGTTGAAGTCGAACAGGATGTCGCTCTTCAGCGTCACCACGGTGTTCGGCCCCTCATCGACTTCCTTGGAGAGCTCGTCGACGCTGCCGTCGAGCGACCACTGCGTGACCGAGCCCTCCGGGTTCCACCGGGTGACGGACGCGTCGAGCATCTCCTGCGTCGGCTCCGGCAGGTCGTCTGGCGAGTCGACGGTCAGCGGATGCGCGCCGCCGAAGGCGAGCACCGTCGCGAGAGTCAGCGCGCCGATCGCGCCGACGGCGCTCACGAGATCACCGGGATGTCGGTGAAGCGCGGGTAGGCGTCGGAGATCGTCACGTCGAAGCTCGTCGCGCCGTCCTCCGGCGCCGCGAGGACCGCCCACGCCTTGAACGTCTCGCCGTCACCAGCCTCCGTGGCCAGCGGGTCGCTCGCCCACTCCGCGCCACCCTTCTCGAGCGTCCTGTACTCCTTCAGGTTGGCCTTGTCGACGAGCCGAGGCCGGAAGTTGTGGAGGTCGAGGAAGTGGAAGAGGTCCAGCTTGTCGGCGTTGCCGCTCGTGTCGGTGAGATGCGGGGTGACGAACATCGTGAGCGTCTGTACCTGGCCGTCGACGCGCAGCGCCTCGATCTCGACCGTCGCCGTTCCGCGGTCGCCCGGCAGCGTCACCTCCTGCGTGGCGACGATGTCGCCCTTCTCCATCGACTCGACGCCGGGCGTCCCGGTCGCGCCTGGCCCGCTGCCGCCCTGCGTGGCCTGGGCCTGCCCCGAGCCCCCGTGAGTCCCACCCTCGGAGCCTCCTGGCGCGGTGCATCCGGCGAGGGTGAGTGCCGACGTGAGCGTGGCCGCGACGACGAAGCCACGCATCGCAACTCTCGGCTTCCTCGTGCCGCTCGGCCGTATCTGTATGCGTGACAAGACGGAACCCCCATGAACTTGGTGCAGCGGCGTCCTTCCCCCGAACGCCGTCATCGGCACCCTAGAACGAGCCACCGACACTGGAAAGGGCAGAACTCCCCGGCGGTCTGCGCGCAGGCGGCCTCATGCCAGTGTCGGTGCCGCCCCGTAGACTGGCGGCCGTGTCTGTGAACCCTGAACTTGCCGGCCGCCGGTACGAGCTCCCCGAGCCGTACCTCGTGGGCCGAGAGCACATCCGCTCGTTCGCGAAGGCCGTGCTGGCCTCGCACCCGACGCACTTCGACGTGGCCGCCGCGCAGGCCGCTGGCTACGCCGACCTCGTCGCGCCCGCCACGTTCCCCGCCGTGCTGCAGGACGCGGGGCTGCAGCTGCTGCTCTCCGACCCTGAAGCCCAGATCGAGCTCTCGCACATCGTGCACGGCGACGAGCGCTTCACGTACGCGCGCCCCATCGTCGCCGGCGACGAGCTGCGCGCCGCCCTCGAGGTGAAGAGCGTCAAGTCGCTCGGCGGCAACTCGATGATCACCGCCGAGACGGTGCTGACGGACGCCGCGGGCGAGACGGTCGTCACGGCTTCCGCCACGCTCGTCGTCCGCGCCACCCCCAACGAGAGCGAGTAGCCGCATGACTGATTCGACTGCCATCGCGAAGCTCCCTCGCCCCGATTTCACGGAGTTCGAGGTGGGCACGGTCATCGCGGAGCGCACGGTGACGCTCACGCGGGACAACCTCGTCCGCTACGCCGGCGCATCCGGCGACTTCAACCCCATCCACTACCGCGACGACATCGCCGAAGAAGTCGGTCTCCCCGGGGTGCTCGCGCACGGGATGCTCACCATGGGCGTCGCGCTGCAGCCGGTCGTCGACGCGCTCGGCGACCCTGGCCGCGTCGTCGACTACCAGGTGCGGTTCACGCGCCCCGTCGTCGTCGACCCGCAGGACGGCGCCGAGGTGTCCATCGTCGCGAAAATCGGTCAGCTCGCAGGTGAAGACGGCATCGGCCGCATCGATCTCGTCGTCTCCTTCGGCGGACAGACGGTGCTCGCCAAGTCGCAGGTGCGCGCCAACCTCCAGGGTGAGGTGCCCGCGGGGCTCCCTGAGGAGATCGTCGCGTGACGAGGCTCTCCGAGCTGACGACCACGCAAGTGGGCGGTGAGGCGACGAACCTCGTCGCCGCCGCGACCCGTGACGAGCTGGTCGACGCTGCCGGGAAGCTCTTCGCGAACTACGAGCAGCCGCTTGTCCTGGGCGGCGGGTCCAACACGATCGCGACCGATGACCGCATCGACGAACCTGTCCTCCACGTCGTCACGCGGGGCATCCACCAGCTCGACGGTCCCGTCGACAAGGTCGGTCAGGCGCGCATACGTGTCGATGCGGGGGAGTCGTGGACGGCGCTCGTCGACTACGCCGTCGCCCGCAACTGGAGTGGCATCGAGGCCCTCGCCGGCATCCCCGGCTCGGTTGGCGCGACGCCCGTGCAGAACATCGGGGCGTACGGCCAGGAGCTCTCCGACGTGCTCGCGCGCGTCGAGTTCTACGACGCCGACCTCGACACCGTGCGCTGGATCAACGCCGCCGACCTGAGCCTCGGCTACCGCACGTCCGCCATCAAACGCGGTGAGCTGCGGGGCGTGGTCACCCGCGTCGAGCTCGACCTCGTCGAGATGCCGGAAGGCCAGAGCGAACCCGTGCGCTACGACCAGCTCGCCCGCGCCCTGGGTGTGCCCCTCGGTGAGCGGATGCCCGTGCACGTCGTGCGCGATGCCGTCGTCCGACTGCGGGCGTCGAAGGGCATGGTGCTGGATGCGCACGACCAGGACTCCGTCTCGTCTGGCTCGTTCTTCATGAACCCCATCGTGCGTTCGTCGTTCGCGAGTGAGCTGCCGGAGATGCCGAAGTTCGACGCGGGCAAGGACGAGGACGGCGCGCCGCTCGTGAAGCTCAGCGCCGCCTGGCTCATCGACCACGCAGGCGTGAAGAAGGGGTTCTCGCTGCCGGGCTCGAACGCGGCGATCTCGTCGAAGCACACCCTTGCGATCACCAACCGAGGGGGAGCGACGGCGGAGCAGATCGTGGAGCTCGCACGCTACGTGCGCGCCCGCGTCGAAGCCGAGTACGGCGTGCGGCTCGTCAACGAGCCCGTCCTCGTCGGCCTCGAGCTCTAGAGCCCGCAAGACCCCGTGAGGCGGAAGCCCCGAAGCGCTGTCAGCGCTTCGGGGCTTTTCCTAGTGGTGCCGAAATCGTTCCCCTCGGACGCGATTCAGTGGTGCATGCACTGTGCGCACCAGGCGCGGAGCGCAACCTGCTCGCGTTGGGCCCGCGCCGCGTTGTTGCGACGGCGGCGATGCTGCTCAGCGTGGTTCAGCTCGGGGTCCTGACGTCGCGCGGTGCGCAGGAGCAGCCACAGAGCGACTCGCAGCTCCAGGCGCTGGAGCAGCGAGGACGTCGTCGTGGTGGTGGGTGCGAAGGTGACGAGCACGGTGCTCGGCGTTGGGGTCTGGACGGTGGTCATGACGTGGTGCATGAGAGGCGTTTCTCTTGAAGAAGACGTGCGAAGAAGGGGCTCGCGAAGGAGCGGCGCTGCGCGGGCATGGCACGGCGATGGTGCTTGCCGGGGCGGCATGGGGAGGCTTCGGCTCCTGTGCCGAGGCGCATCCGGGCTGAGCGGGGACAGAGTCCACCCGCGACGCGGAGCTTAGGAGATGTGGGCGCCCAGCAGACGGGTCACCGGCGGCTGCTTGCTGAACGTGATCATGCGCATCATCGGGACTCCTCTCTGGCTAGGCGTGTTCTGCGACCCTACCGATACCGCGGTTGCCCGTCAATCGTGTCTCGGGTGAGGGACCCAACCCGAATGAGAGGTGGACCTCAGCACGACCGAAACGGGTCCCCTTCGTGTCGGGCTCAGTCGAGCATGACGGAGGCGCGCGGCTCCTCGCCGTCGAAGCTGACCGAGACGGTCAGCGGCGCGCCCGTGATCTCTGCCGGCAGGTCGATCTCGCTCGTGTGCGGCGCATAATCCGCCGTGCACACCTGGTCGGCGTAGGCGGTGGTGTCCGCGTACTGCAGGTCGAGCGTCCGCGCGTCCACCACGTTGACTTCGGTGAGGATCGCAGGGCACCCCGAGCTTCCCCACGTGGTCACAGAGATCGAGCTGCCCTCGTCGAGCCACAGCACGAGCGGCCCCTCCATGTCTCCGGCGCCCACGTCGCCGCTGTGCTCGGGAGGCAGGCCGCCGTAGCTGTCGGTCGCGACGCTCGTCGGCATGGACGCGTCCGCGCATCCACTCAGGGCGAGCGCCGCCGCAATCACGGGGACGGTGAGCAGGGCCCGACGCGCAGACTTCATGACCCCGACTCTAGGACTGGCGCCTGGCATGCTCCGGCGTCTCACCTCGCCGGAGCAAGCCGAGGTCGAGGCCGCGCGTCACGGCGCGCACTCGCGAGTTGACGTTCAGCTTGACGAAGACCTTGCCGAGATGGGTCTTCACGGTCGCCTCCCCGATGTGGAGGCGAACCGCGATCTCGGGGTTCGAGAGTCCGTCGGCGACGAGCTGCAGCACCTGCAGTTCACGCTCGCTCAGCGCGGGCGCGGCGTCGGCCGAACCGGCGGGCGGATGCGCGGTACCAGGACCGCCGGACGCTGCGACAGCAGCCGCCCGGGTCTGCGCGGCCAGCTTCGCGGTCACGGAGGGCGCCAGGGCCAGCTCGCCGGCAGCAACGCGACGCACGGCTTCGACGAGTTCCGCCCCGCTCGCGGTCTTGAGGAGGTAGCCGCTTGCGCCGGCCTCGATGGCGCCGATGATCGCATCATCGCTGTCGTACGTCGTGACGACGAGCACACGAGTGCTCGGGAGGGCCGCCAGGATCTGTCGTGTCGCCGAGACGCCGTCCGTGACCGGCATCCGGAGGTCCATGACGACGACCGCCGGTGTCGTCGCGAGCGCCCGGGTCACCGCCGCGGCGCCGTCTGCCGCCTCGGCCACGACCTCGATGTCGGCTTCGTCCTCGAAGATGCCGACCAGGCCCGCGCGGACGATGGGGTGGTCATCGGCGACCAGGATGCGGATCACGCGCGGTCACCTGCCCTCGCCGGGATCGTCACGGTCACGATCGTGCCACGGCCCGGTTCGCTGGAGATTGACACGAGGCCGCCAATGGCCGCTGCGCGGTCGCGGAGGCTGGCGAGACCGAAGCCGGCGGGCTCGGCGTCGAGCGCGAATCCGCGGCCGTCGTCCTCGATCTGCAGGCGGACGCTGGTGCCCAGCGGGGTCACGGACAGGTGCACGTTCGAGGCGTGCGCGTGCCGTCTCGAATTCGAGAGCGCTTCCTGGGCGCACCGGAGGAGGACCACCTCGCTCTCGCGGTCGAGAGCGCCGGGTGAGACCTCGATCTGCGCCTCAGCCAGCACCCCCGTCTCCCGCCGGAACCGCTCGACGAGGCGCGCGACAGCATCAGGAAAGGTGGCGACGGCGGCGTCGGCCGACCGCACCGGCGCGTTCTCGGCGATGAGCACTCGGGCCTCTGCCAGGGCATCGCGGGCAAGCGACGCGATGAGGTCGGCGCGCTCCTCCTGGGCGAGGAGCGCCGCCTGCGCCGCCTCACCGGCAGCCCCCTCATCGTCGCGCAGGCGGGAGATGTCCTTCGCGCTCCTGTCGGCGAGCATGGCGAGCCCCGCGAGGGTCTGAGCGAGCGTGTCGTGCAGGTCGCGGGAGATGCGCTCGCGCTCAACGGATGCGCCACTCTGCCGCGACAGCTCCTGAACGTGACCCTGAGCGGCGGTGAGCTGCTCGAGCAGTTCCCGCCGCTCGTCCGCCACCCGCCAGGCGTAGCTGATCGAGAGTCCGATACCGCAGGTCGCCGCGACGCTGAAGAGCTGGCCGGGGAGGATGTCCGGGATCTCCTCGACACCGTTGTAGAGCGCCGACGCGGCGCCGATGCCGAACGCGATGGCGATCGAGACGAGGATGCTGCGCCGCGCGCTCACGCACACGAGCCAGACAAGCGGGTAGATGAGGGTCTGCACGAACCCGGTCCAGGGCACGAGCACCATCGCCACCGTCACGAGGAGCGTCATGAGCACGATGAGCGCCGCGCCCCGGCGTCGGTCCCCGAAGGACTTCACTCCGAAGACCAGCCACACCACGGGGATGAGGAGCAGTGCCCCCGTTGCGATGAGGCCTTCCGCGCGCTCGGCGGCAGTCCGGGCCGTGACCGCGACGAAGCCGGCGACCACCGCGTTCGCGAGCGCCGTGCCCACGATCAGCAGGTGCCACCAGCGGCCGTTGCGAACCAGGAAATCCATCACGTGCTCATCCTCTCGCGACCCACCGACAACGACGCCCACCTGCGCTCGCACCTAGTTGCGGCCGCGGCTCCACCGGAACGTCAGCAGGCTCGCGACGAGACCGATGACCGTCCAGACGCCGAGTGTGATCGCCGCGTTGCCGAGGCCCCACGTGCCGCCGACCTCCGCCGCCGCGAATGCGTCAGGAAGGAACACGCTGCGCATGCCCCGAACGAGACCGGCGAGGGGGAAGAGGTTCGAGACCTGCTGCATCCACTCGGGCAGGACCGAGAACTGCACGTAGATGCCCGAGAGGAACTGAGGAACGAGCACCAGTGGCAGCACGATCGCTGATGCCGACCTGGCAGACCGCGGGACCGCGGAGATCGCGATGCCCAGGGCGGCGAAGCAGAAGATGCCCAGGATCGACAGCCACGCGAACCGCATCCACAGCTCGCCCGAGTCCGGCAGCGTGATGTCGAACGCGATGACCGCCAGGGCCATGAGCAGGGCGAGCTGCACCGTGCAGGTGAGGAGGACGAGCCCGATCTTCCCGATGAAGAACGAGACGGGGCTGAGCGGGGTCGCGCCGAGGCGCGCGAGTCCGCCCTCATGCTTCTCGGTGGCGATGTCGATGCCGAGGAACTGCATGCCCGAGAGGAGGATCGCCATCGCGAGCATGCCCGTCAGGTAGTACTGCGACATCGTCACGTCGGCGAACCTCGGGTCGTCGACGACCGTCTCACCGCTGAAGATCGATGCGAATAGCGCGAACATGACCAGAGGGAACAGGAAGACGAAGAACACCTGATCGGTCTGGCGGAAGTACCCCCGCAGCTCGAAGGAGATGCGCCGCAGCCCGTTGCCGATCGTCGTCTTGGGCTTGGACGGGCGGCCTGCCGCGCGCAGCCCGGACGTCGGGGCGTCCTGCGTGCTGTCGCCAGCGGTGCCGAGTGCTGAGATCTGAGTCATTTCGTGCCTCCGAGGAGTGCGGGAGTGAGTGCTGCGGGGGTGTCGGCTGCCGGTTGCGCCGGATGCGCCGGGCTGGCGGCCGGATGCTCGCCGATGATCTCGAGGTAGACGTCCTCGAGCGAGGGCCGGGTGACGGTGAGGCCGGCGGGCTCCGGGCCGAGCCTGTCCGCGAGCGCGGCTACGAGCTGGGCGGGCGCATCCGTCTTCTGCTCTCGCCATCGGCCGTCGGCTTCCTGCCAGCGCACCCGCGGAGTGCGGGACGCAGGCCCACCGATCGTCGTGATGTCGCCGATCTCCACGAGCTTCCCCGCCGCGATGATCCCGGCTCGGTCGCTGAGGTGCTCCGCTTCGTCGAGGTAGTGCGTCGTGAGCACCATCGTCATGCCCTCGCCCTTCAGCTGCTGGATGAGCCCCCAGAACTCGCGGCGGGCGTTGGGGTCGAAGCCCGTGGTCGGCTCATCGAGGAACAGCACCTCCGGATTGCCGATGATGCCGAGCGCGACATCGACACGGCGCTTCTGGCCGCCGGAGAGGCGACCGACGCGCTGCGTCGCGAACGGCGCGATCCCGCAGCGCTCGATGGTCTCGGCGACATCGCGAGGCTGTCGGTAGAGGCTCGCGAAGTGACGCAGCACCTCACGCGCCGAGTAGCGCTCGATGTCGGCGCTCGACTGGCTGACGACGCCTATGCGGCCGCGCCATCCAGCGTCCCCGTCTGCCGGGTCATGGCCGAGCACACGCGCACTGCCGGACGTCGCCGTGCGGAAGCCCTCGAGGATCTCGATGGTGGTGCTCTTGCCGGCCCCGTTCGGACCGAGCAGGGCGAAGGTCTCGCCGTGGCGGACCTCGAAGGAGAGGCCGTCGACGACGTCGCGGTCTCCGTAGCGCTTGACGAGGTCGGTGACCTCTATGGCTGGCTGTGTGCTCATGCTCCTATCCAACGGTGAGCCTGCCCGCAGCGGCAGGGCCCGACCGGCTGATTCGCCTCCACCGATCGGTGGAGGCGCGGGCCCGCCAACTTCGGTGACCGAACCCACGACGGCGCCCGCGCATACTGGAGGTATGGCCTCGACCGACCTCGACGAGCTTCGCCGCCTCCGACGCGCGCGCGACTTCATCGACCGCGAGTACGCGCGGCCGCTCGACGTTCCGGCCATGGCGAAGGCGGCGCACATGTCGACGGCCCACTTCAGCCGCCGTTTCCGGGAGGCCTACGGCGAGACCCCGTATGCGCACCTCATGACGAGGCGCATCGAGCGGGCGAAGGCGCTGCTGCGCCGAGGCGATGTGAGCGTGACGGATGCGTGCACTGCAGTCGGCGCGACGAGCCTCGGTTCGTTCAGCAGTCGCTTCACGGAGATCGTGGGGGAGTCACCGAGCGCCTACCGGGCGCGCGATCACCGCGAGAGCGTCGTCATCCCGAGCTGCACCTCGCAGATCTGGGGTCGGCCGAGGCGCGTCCATGAGCGCGCCGAGAAGGGCGGGAGACTGGCTGCCGTACCGGTCGTCGAGGCTTCGAGCAGTTTCCGAGAAGTGAATGTCGGTGGCCGGTCCTAGCATCGGGACCATGACACTCTCACTCAGCCATGTGCACGTGTTCGCCGATGACCCGGATGCGGCGCTCGCGTTCTATCGAGACGCCCTCGGCCTCGAGGTGCGCAGCGAGGTTCCGAACGAGGGCTTCCGCTGGATCACCCTGTCGACGCAGGAGCAGCCCGAGCTCGAGATCGTGCTCTCCCATCCCAAGGCGGGTCGCTCCGAGCAAGACGGCGAGATGCTCTCCGCGATGCTCGCGAAGGGCGAGCTGCCCGGACTCCTCTTCCGCACGAGTGACCTCGACGCGCTCTTCGAGAAGGTGCAGGCGGCGGGCGGGGTCGAGGTGCTGCAGGAGCCGACCGACCAGTTCTGGGGCGTGCGCGACGCCGCATTCCGCGACCCCTCGGGCAACCTCGTGCGGGTCAGCCAGGCCTAGCGGGAACGCCTAGCACGGTCTCGCGGTGACAGGCTGTCGATTGCTCGGCTGTCTCCCCGGTTCGAGGCAGAAGATCGCGCCATGACTACAGTCGCTGACACGATCGTCGATATCCTCCACGATGCCGGAGTCGAGCGGGTCTACGGGCTTCCCGGTGACTCGCTCAACGGATTCACCGACGCCATCCGCCGGAACGGGCGCGTCGCCTGGTCGCATGTGCGGCACGAGGAAGCCGCGGCCTTCGCGGCTTCGGCAGACGCCGCGCTGACCGGGGACCTGGCCGTCTGCGCTGGCAGCTGCGGGCCGGGCAACCTGCATCTCATCAACGGCCTCTACGACGCGAACCGCAGCCGCGTGCCCGTGCTCGCGATCGCCGCCCACATCCCTTCCGCCGAGATCGGCAGCGGCTACTTCCAGGAGACGCACCCGCAGGAGCTCTTCCGCGAGAGCAGCGTCTACTGCGAGATGGTCAGCGTGCCCGAGCAGCTGCCACGGGTGCTCGAGATCGCCATGCGCGCCGCTGTCGAGAAGCAGGGCGTGGCCGTGGTCGTGATCCCGGGGGAGATCTTCCTGAAGGAGAGCGCCGGGCGGCGCAAGTCCGCACCGATCCTCCCCACCAGGTCAGTGGTGCGCCCGACGGACGAGGACCTCGCGAGGGCCGCGGACATCCTCAACTCGGCAAGGAAGGTCACCATTCTCGGCGGCGCCGGCACGCAGGGATCGCACGCGCAGCTGCTGGCAGCGGCCGAGGCGCTGCAAGCCCCGATCGTCCACGCGCTCCGCGGCAAGGAGTTCATCGAGTACGACAACCCCTATGACGTCGGCATGACGGGGCTCCTCGGCTTCTCGTCCGGCTACCGCGCCATCGAGGACTGCGACGCGCTCCTCATGCTCGGCACCGACTTCCCCTACCAGCAGTTCTTCCCATCGAAGGCGAAGATCATCCAGGTCGACATCCGCGGCGAGCAGCTCGGCAAGCGCACGCCGCTCGACCTGGGACTGGTCGGCGACGTCGGGGACACCCTCGACGCGCTGCTCCCGCTCCTCGCGGGAAACAAGAGCAGCAAGCACCTCGAGTCGTCCGTCAAGCACTACCGCAAGGCGCGCAAGGAACTCGACTCGCTCGCCGACAACGACCACGGGCGCACGCCCATCCACCCGCAGTACGTGGCCCGACTCGTCAGCGAGCTCGCGACGCAAGACGCCGTGTTCATCCCGGATGTTGGCTCACCCGTCGTCTGGGCCGCCCGCTACCTCGAGATGAACGGGCAGCGGAGGCTCATCGGCTCGTTCAGCCACGGCACGATGGCCAACGCCGTGCCGCAGGCCATCGGTGCGCAGTCGGCGTTCCCCGATCGCCAGGTGGTGGCGCTCGCGGGTGACGGCGGACTCGCGATGCTCCTCGGTGAGCTGCTCACGCTCAGGCAGAGCAAGCTCCCCGTGAAGATCGTCGTCTTCAACAACTCCTCCCTCAATTTCGTCGAGGTCGAGATGAAGGCCGCCGGCTTCGTCAACTACGGCACCGACCTCGAGAACCCGAACTTCGCAGACGTCGCGAAGGCGGTCGGCATCCACGGGCAGCGGGTCGAGAACCCGAACGACCTCGAGGGTGCCCTCCGGGAGGCGTTCGCGCACGACGGACCGGCGCTCATCGATGTGGTGACGGCGAGGCAGGAGCTGTCGATTCCCCCGACCATCTCAGCGGAGCAGGTCAAGGGATTCACGCTGTACGCCCTGCGCACCGTCCTGTCCGGGCGCGGTGACGAGCTCGTCGACCTCGCAGACACGAACCTGCTTCGCCGCATTTTCGACTGAGCCGCAGCTCTCTCGGTGAGTACCGCCCGCGCCAAGGCGACTGCCTGACGCGGGCGGTACTCTCGCAGGCATGACGCAACCGCCCATCACACCACCGCCGGGCCAGAACGGCGGTCAGGACCGACGCCGGGATCGGCCGCGCGGAGGTGGACCCGTGCCACCCGCGCAGGGTGCCGGTCAGCAGACCCCGTGGGGCGTGCCGTCGGCTGGCGTGCCGCAGGGGCACCCTCGAGTGCCTGGACAGTTCTCCGCACCACCGCGCGCTGCCGGACCGGGGCAAGGGCAGTTCCCCGCGCCGGGCCAGGCGCCCCCGCCGGGCCAGGCGCCCGCGCCGGGCCAGTACCCCGCGCCGGGCCAGTACCCCGCGAACGGGCAGCACCCCGCGAACGCCTCCTTCCCTGGGCCGGGCAATCTCCCGTCGCAGGCTCCGATGTCACGTCCTGTGCAGGGCCCGGGGCAGCCGGGTGCCGGTTTCCCAGGGCAGCCCCCGTTCGTGCAGGGTCCTCCCGCGAATCTTCCCGCCGGTGTCCCGCCGCCCCGGTTCGCGCCGCAGCAGCAGACTGCCGCGCAGCCGAGGCGCCGCGAGCTGGGGGAGGACCCGGAACTGCAGAAGCAGCGCAAGCGTCCGGTCGGTCTCCTCGTCGGCATCGGCATCAGCGGTGTCGCGATCGTCGCCCTCGTGGTCGGCCTCTTCATGGCGTTCACCTCGCCGAACGACCCCACCATCCCCGTCGGGGGCGCTGACCCGCAGGCTCCGACGTCAACGCCCGTCCCGACGAGCACGCTCATGCCCGCCGCGCCCCAGGACGCGGTCGCCGGGTACATCCCGATCACGACGGACGTCGTGTTCCCGAACGGCATCACGGTCGTGAACCCACCTGTCGGCGGCTGGGAGCAGGACGTCTCCGAGCGCCAGCCCAACCTGTACATCCTGAGCGACCCGCAGTCCGGCGCGTACTTCTCGGTGGCGCAGGAGAACCTGCACAAGAGCGAGTACCGCGACGAGGACATGACGCGGTCGGAGTTGAACTCGGCCTCGCTGCAGTTCACGGCGAAGCCCGAGCCGATCGGTGATCCCGTGCCGCTGGTGCTCAAGGGGCAGGGCGGGTACGAGCTGGAGCTGCTCGCGCAGCGCCTGCGCTGGTCGGACGGGTCCGAGGGGATGATGGCGACCCGCTACATGCCGTCGACCGGCACGAAGATCACCATCTTGGCGAATGCGTGGGGCGGCGAGCTCGACGACCCCAACTCGCGTATCTCGCAGAAGGTCGCCGAGATCAGCTTCACGACGCCGTAGTCGCGCCTGCTCGCGGGCCCTGCGCGCCCGCGGACCGAGAACCGAGAACCGCGAGAAGAGGCCAGTTCCGCCCCGTCCTGAGCGTCAGGATGAGGTGAAACTGGCCTCTTCAGCGAAGCGTATGCGCGGCGAGCGGATGCGTGCCGAGCCAGCCCGTGCCGAGCCGCCGCGTGCCTAGAGCTCGACGCCGGCGAAGAGCTTCTGCAGGCGCTGCACGCCTTCCAGCAGCGCGTCGTCGCCGAGCGCGTAGCTGAGCCGCAGGTAGCCGGACGGCCCGAACGCCTCACCAGGCACGACGGCGACCTCGGCGACGTCGAGGATGAGGTCGGCGAGGTCCAGCGACGAGGTGATCTGTCGCCCCTCGATCTCCGTGCCGATGAGCTGCTGCACGTCGGCGTAGACGTAGAAGGCGCCCTCGGGCGTCGGGACGCGGAAGCCGTTGACCTTGCTGAGCTCTTCGACCATCGTCTTGCGGCGGCGGTCGAAGGCGAGGCGCATCTCCTCGACGGGCTCGGTCGGCCCCGTCAGGGCTGCGATGGCCGCGCGCTGGGCGATGTTGTTGACGTTGCTCGACAGGTGCGACTGCAGGTTGCCCGCGCCCTTGATGGCGTCGGCGGGGCCGACCATCCAACCGACGCGCCAGCCGGTCATCGCGAACGACTTGGCGACGCCGTTGACGAGGATGGTGCGGTCGGCGACAGCAGGGGCCGCTTCGACGATGGAGACGGCTCGGACGCCGTCGTAGGTGAGGTTCTGGTAGATCTCGTCGGCGATGACCCAGATGCTGTGCTCGGCAGCCCATTCGCCGATGGCCCGCGTCTCCTCTTCGGAGTAGACGGCACCGGTCGGGTTGGACGGCGAGACGAACAGCATCGCCTTCGTGGCGGGCGTGCGCGCGGCCTCGAGCTGGTCGACGGTGACCTTGTACTCCTGGTCGGCTCCGGCGAAGACGGGAACGGTCGTGCCGCCAGCGAGCTGGATGACCTCGGGGTAGGTGGTCCAGTAGGGGGCGGGGAGGAGGACCTCGTCGCCGGCGCCGACGACCGTGTTGATGGCCTGGTAGACGGCCTGCTTGCCACCGTTCGTGACGATGACCTGCGAGGCGGGGACATCCCAGCCGGAGTCGCGCTTGGTCTTCTCGGCGATGGCCTCGCGGAGCTCCGGCAGGCCGGCTGCGGGCGTGTAGCGGTGGTTCTTGGGGTCGCTGACGGCGACGAGCGCAGCCTCGACGACGTGCTGCGGCGTGGGGAAGTCGGGCTCGCCCGCTGCATAGCTGATGACGGGTCGGCCGGCGGCCTTGAGGCCCTTGGCCTTCGCGTCGACCTTGAGGGTGGCGGATTCGGCGATCGCGGCGATGCGAGGAGAGAGACGTGAGTCGGAAACCATGGCCTTGAGTCTAGGTCCGGAGGCACGTCGCCGTCCGCGAGTTGCACCCGCGTTGGACTTCCGGCGCGCACCTGTCGTATGCTTTCCTGGTTGCCGAAAGCGACATACTGAACCGCGCCTGAAACCGTTCCCTATGGAGCGGCTGCGGACGGTATCAGGGTGAACGGATGCACGCATCCGGTGTTCACGCAAAGGGCGGTGGCTCAATTGGTAGAGCAGCGGTCTCCAAAACCGCAGGTTGCAGGTTCGAGTCCTGTCCGCCCTGCATTTCGGTGCTGAACGCACCCACTACGGGGCCCACCATCGAAGGTCTCAACCATCGAAAGGGAGAGCGCGTGAGTCCAAGCAAGTCCGACGAAGCGACCGACGTCGCCGAGTCAAAGCGAGGCTCCGAGCCCAAGCGCGGCCTTGTCGGCCGCATCGCTCTCTTCTTCCGCCAGGTCATGGGCGAGCTCAAGAAGGTCGTCACACCGACCCGCGCCGAGCTCTTCAAGTTCACGGGTGTCGTGCTCGTCTTCGTCATCTTCATGATGTTGCTCGTCACGGTGCTCGACCTGCTCTTCGGGTGGGGCGCATCGTGGGTGTTCGGTCAGGGCAGCTCGCTCTTCCCGAGTGAGCCGGCGGCGACGCCCGTTCCGACGGAATAGTCGCACCGCTCCGGCTCCCGAGCCTCCACCGAAAAGGGCGAGCAGCCCCGCACCACACAATCGAGATGAGGAATCGTGTCAGACCCGAACGTCGCCGACCCGAACGGTCTTTACGAGACCGCGCTGGAGCAGGACTCCGAAGTCGCAGAGGCCCAGGAGGGTGACCGCGACATCGACGCAGAGTTCGAAGAGGCCCACGAGATCGAAGAGTCCGACGAAGTCGTGACCGAGGAAGACCTCGACGACGGAGAAGGCGCCGATGTCGTCGACCCAGAGGTCGACGCGATCGTCAACGATGTCCTCGAGATCGACACGAGCGAGGAAGAGGCGGCTGCGGCCGCCGCGACCGAAGATGAAGAGGTCGAGGCTCGCGAGGAAGACCCTGACGTCGACCCGTACGAGACCTTCAAGCGCGAACTGCGCCTCAAGCCAGGCAAGTGGTACGTCATCCACACCTACGCCGGCTTCGAGCGTCGCGTCAAGCAGAACCTGCACCAGCGCACCGAGTCCATGAACATGAGCGACTTCATCTACCAGGTGGAAGTTCCCATGGAAGACGTGGTCGAGATCAAGAACGGCCAGCGCAAGATGGTCACGCGCGTCCGCATCCCCGGCTACGTGCTCGTGCGCCTCATGCTAAACGAGGACAGCTGGTCCGTCGTGCGCCACACCCCGGGTGTCACCGGCTTCGTGGGCAACGCCCACAACCCGACCCCGTTGCGCTTCAACGAGGCATTTGAGATGCTGAAGAGTCTTGTCGAGATCGCAGAAGCACCCGCGAAGGCGAACGCTTCAGGTCAGGGTGGCGTGCAGAAGCGCCAGCCGATCGCAGAGATCGACTTCGAGATCGGCGAGACAATCACGATCAAGGAGGGCTCCTTCGAGGGGCTCACCGGCTCGATCAGCGAGATCAAGCCGGAGAGCGGCAAGCTCACCGTGCTCGTGTCGCTCTTCGAGCGCGAGACCCCCGTCGAGCTCAGCTTCGACCAGGTCACCAAGCTCTAGCACTCGCTCCACCAAGCGACTGCCCCTAAACCACCGGAGTCCGGAACCGCCGGGCCACCGGGAGAGCACCGCGCGTCTGCGCGGAGTTCGAATCGAAAGAAGGAAAAGACATGGCACCCAAGAAGAAGGTCTCGGGTCTGATCAAGCTTCAGATCCAGGCTGGCGCCGCTAACCCGGCTCCTCCTATCGGCCCCGCGCTCGGTCAGCACGGCGTCAACATCATGGAGTTCTGCAAGGCCTACAACGCGGCTACCGAGTCGCAGCGTGGCAACGTGATCCCCGTTGAGATCACCGTGTACGAAGACCGTTCGTTCACCTTCATCCTGAAGACCCCTCCTGCTGCCGAGCTGATCAAGAAGGCTGCCGGCGTCAAGAAGGGCTCCCCGACGCCTCACACGGCCAAGGTCGGCAAGCTCACCGCCGCCCAGGTCCGCGAGATCGCGGAGGCGAAGCAGTCCGACCTGAACGCGAACGACCTCGACATGGCGTCGCGCATCATCGCCGGCACGGCTCGCTCCATGGGAATCACGGTCGAGGGCTAAGGCCTTCCCGCTCCCAACACCACACGTCGCGCCTCGGGCGCGGCATTGAACATCGCGGGAGAGCCGGCCAGGCTCGCAACCGCAACTCTTGAAGGAGAACAACATGGCTAAGTCCAAGGCATACCGTGCCGCGGCAGAGAAGATCGGCGAGGACAAGTTCTACGGTCTCGCCGAGGCCGTCGAGCTCGCACGCGAGACCGGCTCGTCCAAGTTCAACAGCACCGTCGAGGTCGCTCTTCGCCTGGGTGTAGACCCGCGCAAGGCTGACCAGATGGTTCGTGGCACCGTCAGCCTGCCCAACGGCACCGGCAAGACGGCCAAGGTCATCGTCTTCGCGACGGGTGACAAGGCTGAGGCGGCTATCGCTGCTGGCGCCGACGAGGTCGGCGGCGACGAGCTCATCGCTCGCGTTGCAGACGGCTGGACCGACTTCGACTCCGCAGTCGCCACCCCTGACCTCATGGGCAAGGTCGGACGCCTCGGAAAGGTCCTCGGACCCCGTGGCCTCATGCCGAACCCGAAGACCGGAACGGTCACGACCGACCCGGCGAAGGCTGTCACCGAGATCAAGGGCGGAAAGATCGAGTTCCGCGTCGACAAGCACTCCAACGTGCACTTCATCGTCGGCAAGTCGGCGTTCACGTCGGAGCAGCTCGGAGAGAACCTCCGCGCAGCCCTCGACGAGGTCGTCCGCCTCAAGCCGTCGAGCTCGAAGGGTCGCTACATCCAGAAGGCTGTCGTCTCGACGACCTTCGGCCCCGGCATCCCGCTGGACGTCAACGCGATCTAGTCTGTCGCGAGCTGCAGAGCTCAGGCGGATGCGCGCATCCGCCAGCACGAACGGCCCAGTCCTCGGACTGGGCCGTTCGTGCGTTCCCGGCGAGCGCATCCGCCGGGCCTCGCCGCCCCGACTACGCGGGTGTGTGCACGCGCGTCGAGACGCTGTCGCGTGCTGCGCTGAGGATCGCGGTGACGGTTGCCGACAGCACCGACCGGTCTCGGCCGGCGACCCAATGCGTGCCCGAGGGGTCCCGGTACTCGAGGAGCGTCAGCGCTTCACTGCTGCTGCCCAACCCGAGTGCTGTCTGGTGGAGCGAGAGGATGTCGACGGTGACACCCGCGCTTGCGAGCAGCTTCGTGACGGCCTCTGCTGGACCGATGCCGTCGAAGGTTCTGCTGTGCTCGGTGCCGTCGATGCCAACGTGGATGCTCGTGCGTGAGGTCTCCGCGCGGGTCTCGACGCTGAGCTGGAGCAGTTCGACGTCCGGAGACGAGCCGCGCAGGTAGCTGCGCTCGAAGAGCTCGAGCAGCTGTGCGGCCCCCACTTCTTGCCCGTTCGCGTCGGTGTGCTCCTGAACGCGTCGAGCGAAGTCGATCTGGAGGCGCCGGGGGAGTTCGATGCCGTAGTCGGTTTCGAGCAGGTAGGCGATACCGCCCTTGCCCGACTGCGAGTTGACGCGGATGACGGCGTCGTAGCTGCGGCCGATGTCCGCCGGGTCGATGGGCAGGTAGGGGACCCGCCACTCGACATCACGTTCCGGGCGCCCCTCGTGCGCGGCGCGGGAGCGCTGCTCGGCGAACCCCTTCCTGATGGCGTCCTGATGCGTGCCGCTGAAGGCGGTGTGGACGAGGTCTCCCACGTAGGGGTGCCTCGCGTGGATCTCGAGGCGGTTGCTGTCTTCGACGGTGCGGCGTATCTCGTCGATGTCGGAGAAGTCGATCATGGGGTCGATGCCCTGCGCGTGCAGGTTCAGGGCGAGGACTGCGATGTCGACGTTGCCCGTGCGCTCGCCGTTGCCGAAGATGCACCCTTCCACGCGCTGCGCGCCCGCGAGCACCGCCAGTTCTGCGCAGGCGACTCCCGTCCCTCGATCGTTGTGGGGATGCACGGAGAGGATCACGGAGTCGCGTCGCGCCAGGTGCTTGTGCATGTATTCGATCTGGTCCGCGTAGATGTTCGGGGTCGCGATCTCGACGGTGGCGGGGAGGTTCAGGATGACCGGCCGCTCGGGGGTCGCCATCCAGAGTTCCGTGACGGCGTTGCAGATGTCGAGGACGTACTCGGGTTCAGTGAGGTTGAACACCTCCGGTGAGAACTCGAATCGCACGTTCGGCAGGTGGCCGGCGAGCTCGAGGACGTCGCTCGCACCAGCGAGGATCAGCTCCCTGAGCTGCTGCTTGCTCTTCCCGAGGACCACGTCGCGCCAGGCGGGAGCTGTCGCCGTGTAGAGGTGGATGACAACCGGGTTCCTGATCCCCTGGATGGCGGCGACTGTTCGTTCGATCAGGTCACGGCGCGCGGGCGTGAACACGACGATCGTGACGTCCTCTGGTGCGAGTTCGGTGGTCGCGATGAGGCGCACGAAGTCGTAGTCGGTCTGGGAGGCGGAGGGGTAGCCGACTTCGATCTCCTTGTATCCCATGCGGATCATGAGCTCGAAGAACCGGCGCTTTCGGTCGGGATCCATGGGCTCCGAGAGCGCTTGGTTTCCGTCTCGCAGGTCGACGGGAACCCAGAGGGGCGCGGTCGTGAGTCGATTCGCGGGCCAGTCCCGTTCGGTGAGCGGCACGTCCACTCGGGAGTGCACGTCGAGGTAGCGGTGGGAGGGCATCTGCGAGTGCCGCTGGCGGTTCCAGTGCGGTGCCTGGTCTGGAACGGGGCCGGCGGGTGTGGAGATTCTGGATTCGGTGCTGTGCATGTTCTTGTCCTTGGTGGTCGCGTGGGGGGTGACGACCGGCGCGCGCTTCGGCTCCACGACGGGGAGCCGGTCAGGCTAGGACCCGTCGTGGCGGCGAAGGAGAAGGAGTGATGCGGGGAGCATGTGCCAGAACCTATCACAACTCCTCAGACAAGTAGAGGAGTCTGCAATGTGGGGGATGATGGGTGCATGAGCGCACTTCGCCGTGAACCACTTGCCGAGCAGGCTGCCCAGCTGCTCCTCGAGCGAATCCGCGGTGGCGAATGGGAACTGGGGCAGAAGCTGCCGGGCGAGACGACCCTCGCGCCCCAACTCGGGGTCGGTCGGTCGACGATCCGCGAGGCCATCCGCCAGCTTGCGGGGAGCGGCGTGCTGGCCACCAGGCAGGGTGCTGGGGTGTTCGTCACCGCTCTCGACGCGGCTGAGCCCCTGGATTCGATCGTGATGCGCGCGGACATCGAGAGGGTGATCGAGGCCCGCATCGCAATCGAAGTGGAAGCCTCAGGGCTCGCGGCCGAACGGCGCACGGCCGCGGAGCTTCAGGCGATGGGCCGCGCCGCCAAGGTCCGTATCGCGCAGCGCACGAGTATTGAAGCGCATGTCGACGCGGACATCGCGCTGCACCGCAGCATCGTCATCGCGGCTCACAACGAGATCCTCACGGAGCTCTTCGACGGCTTCGCGCCCCGCAGCAGGGAGGCGATGATCGGCATGCTGCGCCTTCGCGGCGAGTTCGGCAGCGATGCCGACCACGACGTCCACCTCCGCATCCTGGATGCGATCGAGGCGCAGGACGCTCCGACGGCCGCCGCCCTCACTCGGGACCACCTGCTCGAGCTCAAAACGAGGACGGGCTAGCCGCGTCGGGGATGCCGCGGACTACGCGTCGATGTCGAGGACGACCTTGCCGCGCACGTGGCCGTCGGCGATGAGCTCCTGCGCGGCGCCGGCCTCGGCGAGGGGGAAGACACGGTCGACGTGCGTCTGCAGGGCCCCTTGTTCGAAGAGCTGCGTGATGGTCTGCAGGATGCGCCCCTCGGGCGAGAGCTTGAGCGTGGAGGCGACGATGCCCCGGTTCTCGGCGGCGGCCTCGTCGAAGAGGTCCGGGTAGCTGCCGGTCGGCACGTTGATGAGCGTGCCGCCGTCGCGGAGGACGCGAAGGGACCGACTGCCGGTCTGGTCTTTGACGTTGCCGATGAGGTCGATGACGACGTCGACGGGCTCGCTGATGACCTCCTCGAAGCGCTCGTTGCGGTAGTCGATGACCTGGTCGGCTCCGAGCTCGCGCAGCCACTCGTGGTTGCGCTCGGAGGCCGTGGTGATGACGTGCGCGCCGTAGTACTTCGCGAGCTGCACGGCGAAATGGCCGACCCCGCCGGCGCCAGCGTGGATGAGGACGCGCTGTCCCGTGTAGACGCCGCCTGCTTCGACGACGGCGGCCCAGGCGGTGAGCACGGCGAGCGGAACGCCGCCGGCCTCGATGAAGGACAGGTTCTTGGGCTTCTTCGCGAGGCTCATGAAGGGGACCGAGACGTATTCGGCGTACGCGCCCGAGTATCGGGGGAAGAGGAGCATCCCGTACACCTCGTCGCCGGGCTGGAAGGGGGCGAGCTCGTAGGAAGCTCGCACCACGACGCCCGAGAACTCACCGCCGAGGGTCGACGGGAAGCTGGTGATCGCCTTCGCCGCGCCGGCACCCGAGCGGGTCTTGCCGTCGATGGGGTTCACCCCCGCCGCCTTGACGCGCACGAGCGTGTCCGAGTTGAGGGTGAGCGGCACGGCGGTCTCGCCGAGCTGCATCATCTCTGGCCCGCCGATGCCCGTGAGGAGGGCGGCGCGCATGGTGTCGGAGGTCGGCTGGAGATCTGCGGCGTCAGTCATAGCTGCCATTCTCGCGCGGACGAGATGAGACTCGCGTGGAACAGATGGGCGTGGCCGGGAGGATGCTCGCTACGCGTAGGTCTCGGCGTCGTAGAACGACTGCGTGTAGTCGCTGCTGCTGTGCGTGTTTCCGTATCCCTGGAAAGGCTGAGCGTTGCCGGTCGAGTACTGGGCGAACTCGCCCCGGTACTTCTCGACGTCTTTGAGCACCTCGTTGGCGAGGGTCACGAGCTTGGCGATCTCTTCCTCGTCGCGGTCGATCCACACGAACTTCGGTTCGCGGTCGACGACGATGAAGTCCTGGTGTCGCTCCCACACCATGAGCGTGCGCTCGGCGCCGAGCACGTACTGCTGCCACCAGATCTGGCGCATGTAGGACCGGGGGATGCGCTTCCACACCTTGTTCGTGGTCTTGATCTCGGCGAGGAGGATGCGGCCCTCTTCGTCGCAGTGCAGGCCGTCGGGGGTCGCGAGGTGGCTCTTGGACGCTTCGGCGTGGAACAGGAGGCCGCTTGCCGGGATGCCGTGGCGCTCGAGGACCCACCTGGCGATCTCCGGCTCGCGCTGACGTCCGAAGTCGGTGTAGGCGTTTCCGTTGAACGAGTTGCCCATGACCTTGTCTTTGACGACCTGCTTGACCGATGACGGTGTTGCGAGGCGTGCCGCATCGGTGGCCGTGACGCCGTCGGCGCGGGCCTTGAGCCAGGCTGCGCGGTCGTTGGAGTCGGCGAGGACGCGCAGGAGGTGCGCGCTCATGGCCTCGACCTCCGGGGTCGCGGGAAGCTCGATGGCGGATGTCTCGGCAGAGGCCGGGCCGCGGGCGCGCCACACGCCGACCTCGCTCGCTGAGAGCGGCGTCGTCGCCGGCGCGGTCCTGGTCTCCGAGGTGTAGAAGCGCGGCAGGGACTCCACTCTGGGTGCCGATGTCGGCGCGGGTGCCGACGCGTAGTCCATCAGTGCGGCCGGGCCGTAGAGCTCGCGGTCACGGCGGCGCGACTTCGGTGCCTCCTGGGGTTCGCCGAACCAGGACGTCTCGTCGACGTCGTGGCTCGGGCGGAACATGACCATCCGTCTATTGTTTCCCACACCACCGACAGTCGCGGTACCAAGCGCCGATCTCGCCGAAATCTGGTCGGGCTCAGACCTCCGCCGCACCTGTCGCCATGATCGCCGTGGCGAGCGCGCGCGCACCGTGGTCCGCGTCCACGTCTTCGACGTACTCCTCCGGCGAGTGGGAGATGCCGCTCGGGTTGCGGATGAACAGCATCGCGGTCGGCAGGTGCGCGGCGAGCACGCCGGCATCGTGGCCGGCGCCGGTGTCGAGCACCGGCGCGTCCGGGAGTGCGCGCTGGAGCGTGTCTCGGAGGCTGGCGTCGAAGGACACGGTGGGGGAGAGCGACTCCTCGACGAGTGTCGCCTCGCATCCCTGCTCAGCGGCCACCTCCGTCGCTCGGGCGCGGATGCGCTCCACGAGGGCGGCGGTCACCTCGTCGTCGGGGTGCCTGACATCGAGCCACGTGTCGACGCGGGAGGCGATGACGTTCGTTCCGCCTGGCACCGGCTCGAGCCGCCCGACAGTCGCTCGGGCTCCTGGCACAGATCGGGCGATCTCCTCGATACCCACGATGAGGCGCGCCGCGGCCACCATGGGGTCGCGGCGGTCGGCCATGAGCGTGGTGCCGGCGTGGTTGCCCTGGCCGGTGAAGCTCACGCGCCAGCGGCCGTGGCCCAGGATGGAGGATCCGATCGCGACGGGGCCCGCGAGGTCGATGAGGCCGCGGCCCTGCTCCACGTGCAGCTCGATGAACGCGCTGAACTGCGCGACCCGAGCGGGGTCGGGACCGAGGTGTGCTGGGTCGAAGCCGGCCTCGGCGGAGGCCTCGGCGAAGGTCGTGCCGTCCGCATCCCGAAGCGAGCGCGCGCGGTCCGGGTCGATGGCGCCCGTGAGGAGCCTTGACCCGAGGCAGGCGACGCCGAAGCGTGACCCTTCCTCCTCGGGGAAGACGGCGATCGCGACGGCGACGCTCGGCGCGCGCCCTTCGCTGCGCAGCAGGTCGATCGCGGCGAGGGCCGCCGTCACGCCGAGGGGCCCGTCGAACGCACCGCCGCCCGGGACGGAATCGAGGTGGCTCCCCGTGATGAGCGCGCCGGAGCGGTCGCCGTCTGGTCGGTCCCACCAGGCCCAGATGATGCCGTTGGCGTCGACCTCGATGTCGAGGCCTCGAGCCTGGGCTGCGGCGAGGAACCATTCGCGCAGCTCGAGTTCTGGATGCGAGTAGACGGGCCTGCTGTAGCCGCCGCGCGTTCGATCGCGGCCCAGGTGCTCGATCTCGCGCATGAGCGATGAGACGCTCGTCGGCTGCTGGGCCCTGCTGGTCGCTTCCATGCTCTCCATGATGCTCTCCCCGTTCATGCGCGTGCACCGGCCTGGGCCGCGACGCGGAATTCGGCTGGCACGCTTCCGGCTCCCGTGAGCACGTCGGCTGCCAGCTCCCCGAGCAGTGGGGCGAACTTCCCGCCGTGCCCGGAGCAGGCGGAGACGACCACGAGGTTGTCGACTCGGTCGATCACGAAGTCCTCTGTCGGCGTCGTCGTGAAGAGGCAGGTGGTCTCCGCGTAGGGTTCCGGCTCCACGCCTGGCAGGAACGCCTCGGCGTAGGCGACGAGCGCGCGCCGATTGGCCGCATCCACGACCCCGTCCTGCCCGAGCGCGGAGTCGATGACCTTGCCGCCGTTGAACTGCGCGACCTTCTGCCCCCGCCAGTCCGCGTCCCGGCCACCGGGGAGTCCGTAGGTCTGCAGCTCGCGCGACTTGAAGATGAAGGTGGGCCAGGGGTCGGCGTCAGCCCCGGCGTCCCCCGCCTCGCGGTAGGGGAAGTGGTACGCCTGCTCCTGCCGCACCTCGAGCGCTGGGAACTGGTCGAGGAATGCGCTCGGCAGTGAGAGCTCCCCGAGGAGTGCGGGGAGCCAGCCGCCGGCAGCGACCACGATCGCGTCCGCCTCGGCAATCTCGCCGGCCGCCGAGTGCACGCGGTAGCCCGCGCCTCGGCGCTCGACTTGAGCGACTGGCCACGAGGTCCGCACCTCGAGCCTCCCGGTCGCGGACGCGGCGGCCAGCATCGCGTCGACAGTGCCGCCCGCGTCGAGCACGCCGGCCCCAGGGTGCCAGAGCACGTCGGTCTCGAAGCGGAACTGCGGCCAGCGCGCACGCGCCTCACCTGCGCTGAGGAGCTCGTGCTCGACGCCAGCTGCCTCCAGCACGGTCGCGAGGCCGGTGGGGTTGCGGATGTCGCCGTGGTCGAGCGCACCCGTCGGCCGGATGAGCTGGGTTCCGGTCGTGCGCTGCAGCTGGTCCCACCCTGCCTTCGAGCGCACGACGAGGTCGGTGTACGTCTGCTCGGGATACGCGTAGCGGAAGATGCGCGCGGACCCGTGAGAGCTGCCGTGCTCGTTGGCGGGCGTCGTGCGCTCGAGCACGGTCACGTGGTGCCCGCGCTCGGCGAGCTGCCAGGCCGCTGCTGCGCCCGCGAGTCCCGCGCCGATGACGATGGTGTCGGTCATGTCCGCTCCTCGAGAGGTTGTCCGGATGCTGCTGTGCTTCGATTACCCCACTCACTGCGCGCCGCGTCCAATATCATTGAGGGACACTTTGATAGCTCTCTCGAATGGATCTCATGGAGCTCCGTCAGCTCAGGTACTTCGTCGCCGTCGCCGATGAACTGCACTTCGGTCGTGCCGCCGCGAGCCTGCACATGACCCAGCCGCCCCTGACAGTCGCCGTGCGCAGGCTGGAAGACGAACTCGGCGTGCAGCTCTTCGAGCGCACGACTCGGAGCGTCTCGCTGACGGCGGCCGGTCGCACGTTCCGTCAGCGAGTCGGCGTGGTCCTCGAAGACCTTGACGCCGCGGTGGCCGACCTCGGCGACGTCGCGGCCGGGACCGCGGGCAGGCTGCGCGTGGGATTCGTGAGCTCCGCGAGCTACAGCGTGCTGCCAAGGGGCTTGCAGGCGTTCCAGGAACTCAGGCCGCGCATCCGCCTCGAGCCTCGGTCGCTCACGAGCGCTGAGCAGATCACGCTCCTGCTCGAGGGGGAGCTCGACGTGGGGATCCTGCGCGACCCTCTTGCGGTGCCCGGGCTGCGTACGACCCTCCTTGAAGGCGAGGACTTGGTCGCGGTGCTTCCGGCGGGGGACCCGCTCGCCGCAGAGTCGACCGTGGCACCCGCGAGCTTTCACGAGAAAGAGGTTGTGCTCTTTCCCTTCGAGCTCATGCCCGGCTTCGTGTCCGCCGTCATGTCCTGGCTCGGGGAAGCGCAGGCCGTGCCGCGCATCGTGCAGAGCGTCATCCACCAGGAGACGGTGCTCGGTCTCGTCGCAGCTGGCGTCGGCGCATCGATCCTGCCCGCGTCGGTCGCGCGCTTCCACATGCCAGGAGTGATCACGCGCCCCCTGCTGGGGTCGCCTCGAACCGAGCTCCACGCGGTGGAAGCTCAGCGCTCCCACCCGAGCGCGCACCTGCTCGTCGACAGCCTCCGCGGACCGCGGTGACGGAGTGCGCGACCCGCGTTGACGAGATGCCCACGAGGATGTACTCTTACCGAAGCCCAAGACCGCAGGTCTTCGTTGTGCGTGAGAACGTACACGAACGAAGAGTTCGCAAGAACGTCCCGCGCAGGTGTACGAAGCAAAGTTGTCGTGCGAGCAATCGCATCCTCTCCGCTCCGGCCATCTGCGGCCGGAGCGTTTTTTGTGTGTTGTGCATCGAAGATGCGCCTGCGGTGCGTGAATGACAAACGTGATTCACGTGCAAGAGAGAGAGGAGTGCCATGGCGACCAAGGAAGCAACTGTTGCCGAGCTTCAGGACTTGTTCCAGAACTCGACCGCCGTCCTGCTGACTGAGTACCGCGGTCTCACTGTTGCGCAGCTCAAGACGCTGCGTCGCACGATCGGTGAGCACGCAAGCTACGCCGTGGTGAAGAACACGCTGACGAAGATTGCGGCGAACAACGCCGGAATCACCGCGTTCGACGACGAGCTGGCCGGACCGAGCGCAATCGCGTTCGTGCACGGCGACCCCGTCGCAGTCGCGAAGAGTCTTCGTACCTTCGCCAAGGACAACCCTCAGCTGGTTCTGAAGGGCGGTTTCTTCGACGGAAACGCTCTCAGCGCAGAAGAGGTCAACAAGCTCGCCGACCTCGAGTCCCGCGAAGTTCTGCTCGGCAAGCTTGCCGGCGCCTTCAAGGCCTCGCTGTTCGGTGCCGCATACCTGTTCACCGCGCCTGCAGCCAAGGCTGTTCGCACGGTCGAGGCATTGCGCGAAAAGCAGGAGTCCGCGAACTAGTCCTCCGGGATCTCGCGGCTAGAACAACACACAAGGAGAAAACACATGGCAAAGCTCACGACTGACGAGCTCATCGCAGCATTCAAGGAGCTCACGCTCATCGAGCTCTCCGAGTTCGTCAAGGCGTTCGAGGAGACCTTCGAGGTCACCGCTGCTGCTCCCGTTGCAGTTGCAGGCGTTGCTGCTGCAGCAGCTGACGCACCCGAAGAGGAGGAGAAGACGGAGTTCGACGTCATCCTCGAGGGTGCTGGCGACAAGAAGATCCAGGTCATCAAGGAGGTGCGCGCCCTCACGAGCCTCGGTCTCGGTGAGGCGAAGGCACTCGTTGACGGCGCTCCGAAGCCCGTTCTCGAAGGCGTCAACAAGGAAGCTGCTGACAAGGCAAAGGACGCCCTCGAGGCTGCCGGCGCTTCGGTGACCGTCAAGTAGTCATCCCGTAGCTGTTCTTCGCGGCGTGTTCCGACACGCCGAAGGAACTTTTTTCACGAGGCATCGCATCCGGTTTCCGGATGCGGTGCCTCGTTCCGTTTCCCCGGGAAATCCCTGTTGAAGATGCGATTTCTGAGGTCAGTGTGACGAATGTGACTGGTGTGTCGACGGAGAATCGCGACTTTCCGCGTGTCGCTTGACCCGTTTTCGGCCTCGACGGACAATAATCCGCCGTGTTAGCGTCCCTTCATGCTTTCCGACACCTTCAAGAGCGCTCGCGCTCGCACCACGGCCCTCGTCATCGCCTTCGGCGTCGTTGCCGGTGGAGTCGCCGTCACGGCAGCGCCCTCGTTCGCCGCGAACGGCGACCAGGTAGACGCGAGCGTCGATGGTGAGACCAGCACTGCATCCGCATCGGTCTCTGCGGACTCGATCTCCGCTGATGCCCCCGGCCTCACGGTCACCGGCTCGGGATTCACGCCGGGCAACCTCGTGTACGTGCGAGTCGTCGGACCAGAGGGTCAGACGAACTGGTCCTGGGGCACCGAGTCACACGAAGTCGACGCGTCGGGCGCCGTCAGCGCCGAACTGACCAGCGACGAGGACTGGAGCGAGGGCGACTACTCGGTTGTGCTCTTCGAGTCGGACGACGTGCAGGCCTCCACGGCCTTCTCGGCAGCGGCTCCTACCGAGACCTCGACGCCTGAGCCCACGGAGACCGAGACGGCCACACCTGAGCCCACGGAAACCGAGACGGCCACACCTGAGCCCACGGAGACCGAGACGGCCACACCTGAGCCGACGGAGACCTCCACGGAGACGCCAGAGCCTACGCTCACCGAAGAGCCGACGCTCGAGCCGACCGAGACGGCGAGCGTCCCACCCACAGCCACCGAGACGGTGACTCCGGAGCCGACGGAGACCGAAGCGCCCGTCGCTGCGCCGGCCGTCGCCACCGAGCAGGCCAGCTACACGCAGGAAGAGGCGGCCGAGGGCATCACCTACGTCGCTACCGGCTTCACTCCCGGTGTTGAGCTCGGCCTCACGTTGCTGCTTCCAGACAAGACGACTGCGGAGTTCGAGTCGGCCGAGCCGATCGTTCCGGATGCGGATGGCAACTACGCAGGAATCATCACCTACGACGGTGCCTGGGTTGCCGGCGACTACGGCATCACCCTGACGAGCATCAGCCCTGCCGCTGGCGAGGAGACCGACGCTCCGGCGGCCGACTCTGCGCGAGGCGTGCCGCTGATTGTCCAGGAGGAGTCCGACCTGACTGCCCCGGCGGAGTCGTCTGCGGCGGTCGAGCTCGAGGCTGATGAGCCGGCAGAGGAGCAGACGGCAACGACGTCCTTCGCCGTCACCGGTGAGACGCCCGCGACTTCCGAGACTTCCCCGAGCTCGACTGCCGCGCCGGCTGGCAATGGCGGTGCCGGCAACGCGAGCGGGACCGCGGACACCAAGGGCAAGGCCCAGAGCAAGTCCCTCGCCACGACGGGCGCTGAGGATGCGTTCGGTGCCGCTGGCATCGGCCTCCTGGTCCTTGGGCTCGGCGCGGCGGCCGTCACGGGAGCGCGCTTCCTGAGCCGCCGTCGCGAGAGCTGACGACCGCACGACCTGGACTGACGCTGAGCGGGGCTGGCACCATACGGTGCCAGCCCCGCTGCTGCTTTCAGGCCGGGGTGATCTTTCATGATTTTTCAACCAGTCGGGAAGAAGTCCCCACAACTGAAACCGGTCCATGTTTGGCCGCAGAAAGCAGCGCTTATCTGGGCTTTCTCCCACATGCGGCAGTCCTGATCCGGGCGCAGCCCACCGAAATCGTGTGGAGCCTTCTGGACATCACCTGTGAGTCAGGCCAGTCTTGGGTTATGGCTTCCTCATTCTCTTCGTCGCGCAAGCGCGCTTCTGCCCTCACGATCGCCTTCGGTGTGCTCGCCAGCGGCGCCGTGCTGACCGCTGCTCCCGCATTCGCAGCGACCACCACGCCGCCAGCAACGCCCGCCGAGACGCCGGCCGCCACCGAGTCGGCGACGCCGACCGAGACGACGACTCCCACCGAGTCGGCCCCGGCCACGACGACCCCGACCGAGGAGTCGACGCCGACGTCGACCCCGGACGAGTCGGCGCCGGCCGAGCCCACCGAGACGGCAGAGGCTCCGGCCGCTGCGGGCGCGGCGACGAAGCCGAGCTTCACGCCGGACGAGGGCATCACCTACGTCCTCACGGGCCTGGCGCCCGAGGCTCCGCTTTCGAGCATCACGCTCACGTTCCCCGACGGAACCGCACAGGCGGTGCCCGCGGGCGCAGGCAACAGCTGGGACGTCGGAGAAGACGGCTCCTACGCCGGCGAGATCACCAACACGGCGCTCTTCGACGAGGGCGACTACTCGGTGACCGTCACCCAGGACTACGTCGACGCTGCTGGCGCTCCCGCACAGAACGTCGTCACGTTCGGCTTCAACGTCGCGGCGGTGTCCACGGGAACGCCCACGCCGACCGCTGAGCCGACCCCGACGGTCGAAGCCCCTGTCGCCTACGCGAACGCGGACAGCTTCCTCCCCACGGACAACATCACGTACACGGCGCAGAACTTCACGCCCGGCCTCGCGCTCGACATCACCGTCGTCTACCCTGACGGCTCCTCGGTCACGGTCGACCCGACCGACGATTCCGTCGTCGCAGAGGACGGCACCTACCCGGGCGTCCTCATCAACCAGTCGGGCGCTGCGCTGCCACTTGGTGAGTACACCGTCACCCTCTCGCAGTCGAGCGGCCTGTCTGCAACGTTCACGTTCCTGATCGCCGAGGCGACGCCTGGCACCACGACGGCGCCCACGTCGACCGCAGCTCCCGCGGGTAACGGCGGCACCAACGCCGGCCACACGACGCCTGAGCTCGCCACCACGGGTGCTGAGGACGTCTTCGGCGCGGCAGGCATCGGCCTCCTCGCGCTCGCGACCGGCGCCGGCGTGCTCGTCGCTCGCCGCATGGCAGCCAAGAAGGCCTAGCAGCTCATCGAGCACTTCGCTGAGAGGGCGTCACCTCCGGGTGGCGCCCTCTTTCGCGCGCTCGCCCCGCATCCGCTCGCCCTGCATTCGCCGGCTCACCACAGACATGCGGGAAGTGCAGCTTCCTCGAGCAGTGAGCATGTCTTGCCCAGATGTATGCGCCGGACGGCGGGCACATGACGAAAGCCCCGACCGGGGATCCCGGGTCGGGGCTCACGTGCACATGGCGGAGGATAGGGGATTCGAACCCCTGAGGGCTTTCACCCAACACGCTTTCCAAGCGTGCGCCATAGGCCACTAGGCGAATCCTCCACGGGAGCGCCAGGCGCTCACCTCGAAAGAGCATACCGGTTCCCGCGACTGTTCGTGAACGCGAGCGCCGAATTGCCCCAAGAGGGAGGCCCGGCGGGCCCTCCGCTAGAGCTTCTTGACTGCTGAGCCGATCTCTTCTTCGCCGGAGACGACCTCGAACTGCTTGTGGATGCCGGCGTGGCGGTCGAGGAGGGCCGCGATCACCGCTGCCACGTCGGCGCGGGGGATGGACCCGCGTTCGACCTGCTCGCCGACCTTGACGCTGCCCGTGGCGTCGTCGTCGGTGAGCCCTCCCGGGCGGACGATGGTCCAGTCGAGCTTCGCGCTGCGGCCGCGGATGTTGGCGTCGGCTTCGCTCTTCGCGCGGAGGTACACCTGGTAGACGTCGTCCGAGTCCCGGTCGAAGGTGTCGGTGCCGATTGCGGAGACGACGACGAACCTGCGGATGTTCGCGAGCTCGGCCGCATCCGCCGACAGGATCGCCCCGTCGCGGTCGAGCGTGAGCTTGCGCTCCGCCGTGCTGCCGGGGCCCGCACCTGCCGCGAAGACGACCGCGTCCACATGCCCCAGCTGCTTCGCGAGGTCCGTTGGCGTGCTCTGCTCGAGGTCGGCGATCACGGGATCCGCGCCGAGCTCCTTGAGGGAGTCGACGTGCTCCGGATTCCGGACGACGCTCGTGACGCGGTGCCCGCGCTGCAGGAGCTGGGTCGTAAGAAGGCGTGCGATCTGACCGTTTCCACCGATGACTGCGATTCTCATGCCAGCCAGTCAAGCTGGTGAGTCTGAGTTCGAGGCCAGCGTTCGCGGCGGGCGATCTGCCAGGGGCACCGAGCTGCCGAGTTCGCCGGAGAAAAGAAAAGACCCCCCGCGCACCCGCCAGAGCCCGGTTACCCTTGCTGCGTTTCCGCCCTGGGGGAGTTGGCCTGGATGGCGCCACGCGAGGAGCCGTCGACCATCATAGCGCGATGGGCGCGAGACGCGAATCCGGTGCATCCGCAATTGGCAGGATCGCGACAGCCCGCTGACTCATCACCCGACTAGCATTGCGAGGCGTGGGGACAAGCATCTACATCACGTCATCAGAGGGTCACTCTGGCAAGTCAGCCGTCGCGCTCGGGGTGGTGAACGCCCTGAGCCGCTCGATCGGGCGCGTGGGTGTGTTCAGGCCCATCGTGCAGAGCGCCGAGGTGCGCGACGACATCCTCGAGCTGCTCCTCTCGCAGCTCGACCCTCAGAACCGCGGTCCGGAGTACGAGTCCGGTTTCGGCGTCACCTACGACGACGTGCACGCCGACCCCGATGAGGCGCTCTCCCGCATCGTCACCCGGTACCGTGCGCTCGAGCGCCGCTGCGACACCGTCGTCATCGTGGGCAGCGACTTCACCGACGTCGGCAACCCGGCCGAGCTGGGCTTCAACGCACGGGTTGCCGCGAACCTCGGCGCGCCGGTCCTGCTCGTCCTGACCGGCCTCGACGCCGACAAGGGCCAGCCGCGCACCCCGGAGCAGCTCGCGCAGGCGCTCGAGGTGACCCTGCCCGAACTTGACGCCGCGCACGCCACGCTGCTCGCGATCACCATCAACCGCGCCGACGAGAACGCCACGGAAGAGGTGCGTCGAGCTGTCGCCGAGCGGGCTCTGCGCGAGCTCGGCCACAAGGTTCCCGTGTGGGCGATCCCCGAGACGCCGTTGCTCATGGCCCCCTCGCTCTCGCAGCTGCTGGACGCGGTGGGCGGCGAGCTCGTCTACGGCGACCGCGAGCTGCTCGGCCGCGAGGTGCTCGGCATCGTCCTCGCGGGCATGTCGATGCAGAACGTCCTCGAACGCCTCAAGGAGGGCGCGGTGGTCGTCATCGCGGCCGACCGTACCGAGGTGCTGCTCGCCGTGCTCCTCGCGCAGCGCGCCGAGACCTTCCCGTCCCTCACGGGCATCGTCGTGAACGGCCCGTTCGAGTTCCCGCCGGCCATCGAGCGGCTCATCAACGGCCTCAATGTCGAGGTGCCGATCATCCGCACCAACTTCGGAACCTACGACACGGCGCAGCGCATCATGCAGACGCGCGGCCGACTCGCGGCGGCGGGAATCTCGCGCCGCAAGATCGACCTCGCCCTCGCGAAGTTCGAGCAGCACATCCCGGCCATCGAGGTCGTGGCGCTCCTCAACGTGAAGCAGTCGCTGGTCGTCACGCCGCTCATGTTCGAGAACACGCTCCTCGACCGCGCACGCTCGGACCGCAAGCACATCGTGCTCCCTGAGGGCAGCGACGACCGCATCCTCGTCGCCGCCGGCTCTCTGCTGGCCCGCGAGGTCGCCGAGATCACCATCCTGGGTGAGGAGTCGGAGGTGCGTGGCCGTGCGTCCGCGCTCGGCGTCGACATCTCCGCCGCCCACGTGCTCAGCACGAGCAACCCCGACTACGTCGCGCGCTTCGCCGAGGAGTACGCGAGACTGCGCTCGCACAAGGGCGTCACCATCGAGGCCGCGACCGAGCGCGTGCGCGACGTCAGCTACTTCGGCACCCTCATGGTGCACCTCGGCCTCGCAGACGGGATGGTCTCGGGCGCGGCCCACACGACCGCGCACACCATCCGCCCCGGCTTCGAGATCGTCAAGACCAAGGCTGGCGTCTCCGTCGTCTCGAGCGTGTTCCTCATGGCCCTCGCCGACCGCGTCCTCGTGTACGGCGACTGCGCCGTGAACCCGGACCCGACGGCGGAGCAGCTCGCCGACATCGCGATCTCCTCGGCCGAGACGGCGAGCCAGTTCGACATCGCGCCTCGCGTCGCCATGCTCTCCTACTCGACGGGCGAGTCTGGCTCCGGAGCCGACGTCGACAAGGTGCGCACGGCGACCGGCATCGTGCGCGAGCGCATGCCAGAGCTGCTCGTCGAGGGTCCGATCCAATACGACGCGGCGACGGATGCCGCGGTCGCGAGCAAGAAGATGCCGGGCAGCCAGGTGGCCGGCCGCGCGACGGTCTTCATCTTCCCCGACCTCAACACGGGCAACAACACGTACAAGGCGGTGCAGCGCTCTGCGGGCGCCGTGGCGATCGGCCCAATCCTGCAGGGCCTCAACAAGCCCATCAACGACCTCTCCCGCGGTGCGCTCGTCTCCGACATCATCAACACGGTCGCCATCACCGCGATCCAGGCGCAGGGCTCGTAGGGGCCTCCGCCGCACGTTCTGCCCGCTTCCCGCGGGTCTCGAGAAAGGGT
The DNA here is from genome assembly GCF_013409665.1 of Pseudoclavibacter sp. JAI123. NCBI lineage: Bacteria > Bacillati > Actinomycetota > Actinomycetes > Micrococcales > Microbacteriaceae > Pseudoclavibacter > Pseudoclavibacter sp. JAI123. The sequence continues at coordinate 334,828 of NZ_JACCCM010000003.1, forward strand.
GCCCATGAGCATCGTCCTGGTCGTCAACTCCGGCTCGTCGTCCTTCAAGTACCAGCTGATCGACATGGACCGCGAGGAGACGCTCGCGTCCGGCCTCGTGGAGCGCATCGGCGAGGGCGTCGCGAGCGTCACCCATAAGACCGGGGGAGCGACCTTCACCCGTGAGGCGGACATCCCTGACCACACTCGTGGCTTCGAGGCGATGCTCGGGGGGTTCCAGGAGCACGGGCCGAGCCTCACCGAGTTCCCGCCGGTGGTCGTGGGGCACCGAGTCGTGCACGGCGGGCGACGCTTCTTCGACGCGGCGGTCATCGACGGCAAGGTGCTGCAGGACATCGAGGACCTCATCCCGCTCGCCCCGCTGCACAACCCCGCGAACCTCGAGGGCATCGTGGGCGCGCGCGACGTGTTCGCCCAGACGCCCCACGTCGCGGTCTTCGACACCGCGTTCCACACGACCATGAGCGAAGCCTCGTCGCTGTACGCACTGGATGCGGAGGTCGCGAAGGAGCACCGGGTGCGCAAGTACGGCGCGCACGGCACGAGCCACAAGTTCGTCTCCGAGGAGACCGCCCGCTTCCTGGGGCGCGACCTCGCCGAGCTCAAGACGATCGTGCTGCACATCGGCAACGGCGCGAGCATGTGCGCGGTCGACGGCGGCCGCTCGATCGAGACGAGCATGGGCATGACGCCGCTCGAGGGGCTCGTCATGGGCACCCGCACGGGCGACCTCGACCCCGCCGTCCTCGTGCACCTGTCGCGTCGAGGCGGCTACACGATCGACCAGCTCGACGACCTCCTCAACCGCAAGTCGGGGCTCCTCGGCCTCACGGGCTCCGGTGACATGCGCGACGTGCGGCAGAAGGCCAACGCGGGCGACGAGCGCGCGCAGCTCGGCCTCGCGGTCTACGCGCACCGCATCCGCCACTACCTGGGCGCCTACATGCTGCTGCTCGGCGGCGCCGACGCGATTGTCTTCACGGCGGGCATCGGCGAGAACGACGCCAAGCTGCGCGCCGAGGTGCTCGAGGGCCTCGAATGGCTGGGTGTGAAGCTGTCACCCGAGCGCAACGAGTCGGCGTCACGGGACGCGCACCGCATCTCGGCCGACGACTCGCGCATCGAGGTACTGGTCGTCCCCACCAACGAGGAGCTCGAGATCGCGCGCCAGAGTCTGGCCGCCATCGCCTGAGCCCGGCTGGCGCGTCGCCCATGCTCGTCCCAACGGAGCGATCGCTGCCAGCGAAGTGGCCTTTCTGGGTCCCCTGAAGGGCCACTTGGCTGGCGGCGATGTCGGTTGGGGTCGCGCAAAGGGCCACTTCGCTGGCAGTGATGGGGTCTGCGGGCAGTGCGATCTCGGCGACGCCAACAGGTGGTGACGGGGCAACGCGGGATGTCGGTGGTGCCGTCTACGATGGAGCGCATGGCCACAGCCCTGTACCGCCGCTATCGGCCTGAGAACTTCGCCGAGATGATCGGGCAGTCGCAGGTCACCGAGCCCCTCATGACCGCGCTCCGAACCGGTCGCGTCAACCACGCCTACCTCTTCTCCGGCCCACGCGGGTGCGGCAAGACGAGCTCGGCACGCATCCTCGCCCGCTGCCTGAACTGCGCCGAGGGGCCGACCGACACCCCGTGCGGCGTCTGCCAGAGCTGCGTCGAACTGGCGCGCGATGGCGGAGGCTCGCTCGACGTCTTCGAGATCGACGCCGCGAGTCACGGTGGCGTCGAGGATGCGCGAGAGCTGCGCGAGCGCGCCATCCTCGCGCCGAGCCGCGATCGCTACAAGATCTTCATCATCGACGAGGCCCACATGGTGACCTCGGCCGGCTTCAACGCCCTGCTCAAGGTCGTCGAGGAGCCGCCGGAGCACGTGCGCTTCGTGTTCGCGACGACTGAGCCCGAGAAGGTCATCGGCACGATCCGCTCGCGCACGCATCACTACCCGTTCCGGCTCATCCCGCCGGCCCTCATGCTCGAGTACGTGGAAGAGCTCTGCACGAGCGAGGGCGTCACGGCTGAGCCCGGCGTGCTCCCGCTTGTCGTGCGCGCGGGCGGTGGCTCGGCGCGAGACACGCTCTCGCTGCTCGACCAGATCATCGCCGGTTCCGAGACGGGCCTCCTCGGCTACCAGCGCGCCGCCGCGCTGCTTGGGTTCACGGGCCAGGAGCTGCTCGACGAGTCGATCGACGCCTTCGCCGATGCTGACCCGGCAGCGGCCTACACGGCCGTCGACCGCGTCATCCAGTCTGGCCAAGACCCGCGCCGCTACGTCGAGGACCTGCTCGAGCGTCTGCGCGACCTCATCGTCGCCAAGGCCACAGGGCCAGGAGCCGGAGCGGTCCTGCGCGGCCTCGGGGCGGACGAGGTCGAGGCCCTGCGCGTGCAGGCCGGCCGGTTCTCGCCCGCCGCACTCACCGGCATCGCCGACCTCGTCAACGAGACGCTCACCGAGATGAGCGGCGTCACGTCGCCGAAGCTCCACCTCGAGCTGCTCGTCGCGCGCATCCTCGTCGCGTCGCGTGCTGACTTCATCGACAGCGGCACGCTGCTCGCGGTGGCGGATGCGCCAGGCACGTCGCCGATGCGACTCGCGGCTGCGGCGTCCGCTTCCGCTTCCGCGCCCGCGTCCGAGGTTGCCGCGCCCGTCCAGGAGCCCGCGCCCGCGTCGGCTCCGCAGCCCTCCTCGGAGCGACAGCCCGAGACCCCGCGCGCGCCGCGTGTCGGGCAGGCTGCCGACTCGGTACCGAGTGAGCGCCAAGCGCCTCCCGCCGCTCCGGCGGCTCCTTCGGTCCCTTCTGCCGCGGAGCCGGACACCGCCTCCGCCGCGCGCCTGGCCGCCGCATCGTGGGCCGCGGCGACTCCCGGCTCCGGAGTTGCACCGGCAACGCCTGCACCGGCCCCGACCGTGTCTGCCTCGGCCGTGTCTGCCCCGGCCGTGTCTGCGCCGGAACCGGTTGTCCTCGCTCCGGGCAGCAGCGAAGCGCCGACCGACGCCGACGCTCCGGCCGAGGACGAACCCCTCGCCCCGCCCGTCGCGGACTCTGTCTCGGACTCTGCCTCGGACGGCGCGCCTGCGTCGGACGTCGAGGCGCCATCCGGAACCGCATCGGCGCCGGAAGTCGAAGCTGCCGAACTCGAGTCAGCGCGAGACCTCTCGTCAGCAGCGGGATCCGCCCCGGATCCTGAAGTCGCGTCAGCACCGGAACCTGTGTCTGCTCCGGAGGTCGCATCGGCGCCCGAAACGGCACCTGCGTCAGAAGCCGCGTCAGCGACGGAACCCGAGCCTGCGCCAGAGGCAGGTCCCGGCCGAGTGTCCGTCTCTGCTCCGGTCCCGCACGCCACGGCGGCACGCGCATCCGCCGAGCCACCCGTCTTCGCGCAGCTGCGCGACGCCTGGCCCACCCTGCTCGAGCGCATGCGCGACCTCGGCGGCACCCACGCGTGGAGCGTCGCGCAGTCCGTGCACCCGCGGGATCTCGTCGGCGATCTGCTCGTCTTCGAGGTGCCGTCCCGCGCCGTGCTCGACCAGTTCCGCGGCGAGCGAGGCGCAACCGACTCCCCGAGCGCCGTGCTCCGCACCGCGATCAACGAGATGTTCGGCATCACCGTGAAGTTCCAGCCGCAGCGTCCTGGCGGGGCAGCGACCAGTGGGGCGGGCGGCGCTCAGGCGCCCAACCGCACCGACGAGCCCGCGCCAGCCCACGCGGAGCCCGACCCGGCGCGAGGCCAACAGCCCGACGCGGCCCGCGCGCAGGGAGCGTCCGGGGACGCGACGGCGCCTCGGCCGCAGACCGGGCAGACCGGGCAGACCGGGCAGACCGCGCAGCGTGAGCGCCATGCAGTGACCCCGGCGACGAACGCGAAGACACCCGCCTCGCAGGCTGGGCAGGCCACTGCGGCTCCCTCGGCCCCCGGCTCCTCGAGCGGCCTGAACTGGACCGTCGCGAAGATCCCCGGCCAGGAAGCCCTCCCCGACGACGGGCCGGGCTCCGGATGGGCGACCGCCGCGATCCCGGGGTCGGGGACCGCGCAGGGCGTGGCCTCCGCGACGCGGACCCCCACAGCGTCCGCGCCAGCTGCAGCCGCCGTGGCCTCGGCCCCCGCAGGAGCACCAGCCGAGACGCACACCACAGCGGCCGACGAAGCGCAGGCCCCCGCCGCGGCGCCGCCCGCCCCGAAGCGCACCCAGCGCGTCGCGAGCGCGCCCGTCATTCCCGGCGTCGAGCGCTACGGTGAGGCGATCGTGCGCGAGCGACTCGGTGCCCGCTTCATCGGCGAAGACATCATCGTGCCCGAGCCCGAAGCGGTCGAGCTGCCACCCGAAGACGACTTCTCCGCACCACCACCACCTGAAGACGGCGGTTACTGAGCCGTGTCTGCAGCATCATCCGAAGGCCGGGGACTCTGACCCATGTATGAAGGCATCATCCAGGACCTCATCGACGAACTCGGTCGGCTGCCAGGCGTCGGCCCCAAGTCCGCCCAGCGCATCGCGTTCCACATCGTGCAGACGCAGTCGTTCGATGTGTCGCGGCTCGCGCAGATCCTCGCGACCGTCCGCGAGCGGGTGCAGTTCTGCACCGTCTGCGGCAACGTCAGCGAGGGCCCGGAGTGCAACGTGTGCCGCGACCCGCGCCGCGACCGCACCGTCATCTGCGTCGTCGAGGAGCCGAAGGACGTGGCCGCCATCGAGCGCACCCGCGAGTTCAGCGGGCTCTTCCACGTCCTCGGCGGCGCCATCAACCCCATGGAGGGCATCGGGCCCGACGACCTGAACATCCGCACCCTCCTCGCCCGGCTCGAGTCCGGTGAGGTGAAGGAGGTCATCGTCGCGACCGACCCGAACCTCGAAGGCGACGCCACAGCCTCCTACCTGAGCAGGCTCCTCACGAGCATCGGCGTCCCCGTGTCGAGGCTCGCCTCCGGCCTCCCCGTCGGGGGCGACCTCGAGTATGCGGACGAGATCACCCTCGGCCGCGCCTTCTCCGGACGCCGCGCCATCGACTGACCGGCTCACGACACCCGCCGCCCTCACCGACCACCGGGATGTCGCCACTCGGCCACGGGCCTGCAATCAACGGAAACGAACGCGGCCCGCGCTAGGAACGGCATGCCCCCGCCGGATAGGATGGGAGCTTGTGGCGCGCGGGCACAGCTCGACGCGCATCCTGAACCGGAGGAGACAAGACACGTGAGTCTGATCGTCCAGAAGTACGGCGGATCATCGGTCGCGGATGCTGAGAGCATCAAGCGAGTGGCCCGCCGAGTAGTCGAGACCCGCAACGCGGGCAACGACGTCGTCGTGGCGGTCTCCGCGATGGGTGACACCACCGACGACCTCATCGACCTGGCACACCAGATCGCGACGATTCCGGATGCACGCGAGTTCGACATGCTCGTCACGACCGGCGAGCGCGTCTCGATGGCCCTCCTCGCGATGGCCATCAAGGACCTCGGCATGGACGCCAGGAGCTACACGGGCAGCCAGGCCGGCATGATCACCGACTCCACGCACGGCGACGCGCGCATCGTCGACGTCACCCCCGTGCGTGTGCGCGAGGCGCTCGACGAAGGCGCCATCGCGATCGTCGCCGGCTTCCAGGGCTTCAACCGCGACTCGAAAGACATCACCACGCTCGGCCGCGGCGGCTCCGACACGACCGCCGTCGCACTCGCGGCCGCCCTCGGTGCGGATGTCTGCGAGATCTACACCGACGTCGACGGCGTCTTCTCCGCCGACCCGCGCATCGTGCCGAAAGCCCACAAGCTGAACTACATCTCCAGCGAGGAGATGCTCGAGCTCGCCGCCTCCGGCGCGAAGGTCCTGCACATCCGCGCCGTCGAGTACGCACGCCGACAGGGAGTCACGCTCCACGTCCGCTCGTCGTTCTCGGACCACGAGGGCACCATCGTCTACAACCCAGATCGGGCAGAGGAGTACGAAGTGGAAGCAGCAATGATCGCGGGTGTCGCCCACGACCTGAGCCAGGCCAAGATCACCATCGCGGGCGTCCCTGACGTGCCAGGCAAGGCGGCTGCGATCTTCACGATCGTCGCCGAGCAGGGCGCGAACATCGACATGATCGTGCAGAACGTGTCCGAGCAGGACACGAAGGTCACCGACATCTCGTTCACGCTGCCGAAGGCGGACGCGCAGCGCGTGCTCGACGCCATCGCCTCGGAGGGCGAGCAGATCGGCTACGCGTCGCTGCGCCTCACGGAGGACATCGGGAAGATCTCGCTCGTCGGCTCCGGCATGCGCACGAACATCGGCGTCACCGCGAAGCTCTTCACGGCGCTGAAAGATGCCGGCATCAACATCGACATGATCTCCACCTCCGAGATCCGCATCTCGATCATCACGCAGGCCGACCTCGTCACCGAGGCCACCCGCGTCATCCACACCGCGTTCGACCTCGACGGCGACGCCGAGGCAGTCGTCTACGCAGGCACCGGCCGCTGACGCGGCTGAGCAGAAAAGAGCACTCATGAGCACCAAGTTGAACGTCGCCGTCGTCGGCGCGACGGGCCAGGTCGGCGCCGTCATGCGCACCCTCCTCGAGGAGCGCGACTTCCCAGTCGAGAGCATCCGCTTCTTCGCGTCGGCCCGCTCGGCTGGCACGACCCTCCCGTTCCGCGGTGAGGACATCACGGTCGAAGACGTCGCCGTCGCCGATGTCAGCGGCATCGACATCGCCCTCTTCTCCGCTGGAGCCACCACGTCGCGGGCGCAGGCCGAGCGCTTCGCCGCCGCCGGCGCGCTCGTCATCGACAACTCGAGCGCCTGGCGCCGCGACCCCGAGGTGCCGCTTGTGGTCTCCGAGGTCAACCCGGAAGAGATCGTCGCGCCCCCCAAGGGCATCATCGCGAACCCCAACTGCACGACCATGGCCGCCATGCCGGTCCTGAAGGTGCTGCACGAGGCCGCCGGCCTCGAGCGCCTGATCGTGTCGACCTACCAGGCCACGTCCGGCTCCGGGCTCGCAGGCGCCCGCGAGCTCTCCGGCCAGGCCGTCGCGGCCGTCGGTCAGGGCGAGGATGCGCTCCTCGGGCTCGTGCACAACGGCTCGGCCGTCGAGTTCCCGGCCCCCGACAAGTACGTCGCGCCCATCGCATTCAACGTCATCCCGCTCGCCGGCTCGGTTGTCGACGACGGCACGGAAGAGACCGACGAAGAGCAGAAGCTGCGCAACGAGAGCCGCAAGATCCTCGGCCTCCCCGAGCTGCGCGTGAGCGGGACGTGCGTGCGCGTGCCCGTCTTCACCGGCCACTCCCTGTCGATCAACGCCGAGTTCGCCGAGGCGCTCACGCCCGACCGCGCCCGTGAGCTCCTCGCACAGGCACCCGGCGTCGCCCTCGTCGACGTGCCCACGCCTCAGCAGGCAGCCGGGGCCGACCCGAGCCTCGTCGGCCGCATCCGCCAGGACCAGTCGGTCGACGGCAACCGGGGCCTCGCGCTGTTCATCTCGAACGACAACCTCCGCAAGGGCGCCGCGCTCAACGCGGTGCAGATCGCGGAGCTCGTCGCCGCGAAGGCGTAACCGCCGAGCTCGCACGCACAAGAACGGACGCCCCTCGCGGGCGTCCGTTTTTGCGTTCGCGGTCGTGGTCGGGGTGGACCGTCCCCTGTTTCGGGCGTAGGGCATTCGAAAACAGCAAAAACGGGCGAATGTGCAGGCCGCACCACCCACGTGAAGCGGATGCGCATCCGCCCCCGTCGTAGACTGATTCGGTGACTGATTCACAGAAGATCTACGACGTCGTTCTGATCGGCGGGGGCATCATGAGTGCCACCCTCGGCTCGCTGCTCTCGAAGCTCGAGCCCGAGTGGAGCATCAAGATCATCGAGCGACTCGACGGGCTCGCTCAGGAGAGCTCGAGCCCGTGGAACAACGCAGGCACGGGCCACGCCGCCCTCTGCGAGCTCAACTACACGCCTGAGAAGGACGGCGTCATCGACGCGTCCAAGGCGATCCAGATCAACGAGCAGTTCCAGGTGTCGCGCCAGTTCTGGGCCACGCTGGTCGAGGCCGGCGAGCTGCCCGAGCCGTCTGGCTTCATCAACTCCGTGCCGCACATGACGTTCGTGCGTGGGGCCGAGAACGTCGACTTCCTGCGCCGCCGCTTCGAGCTGCTCAAGACCGAGCCCCTCTTCACGACGATGGAGTTCTCGGACGACCCGGAGGTCATCAAGGCCTGGGCTCCGACGCTCGTCGAAGGCCGACCGGCAGGCGAGAAGATCGCGGCGACGCGCGTTGCCGCGGGCACCGACGTCGACTTCGGCTCGCTCACCCACAAGCTCGTGCAGGGCCTCGTCGACCGCGGCGCCGTGCTGCGCCTCAACACGGAGGTCATCGCGCTCCGCCAGCAGCGCGACGGCATCTGGCAGATCGCGACGCAGCAGCTCGCTGGCGAGCAGAAGGGCCGCAAGAACGTCACCCGCGCGCGCTTCGTGTTCGTCGGAGCTGGCGGCGGGGCGCTCCCGCTCCTCCAGAAGTCGGGCATCGAGGAGATCAAGGGCTACGGTGGCTTCCCGATCTCCGGACAGTTCCTGCGCACCGACAACCCCGCGGTGGTTGAGAAGCACCTCGCGAAGGTCTACGGCAAGGCATCGGTCGGTGCCCCGCCCATGTCGGTGCCGCACCTCGACACCCGCGTCGTCGACGGCAAGCCCGCCCTCATGTTCGGGCCGTACGCGGGCTTCAGCCCCAAGTACCTCAAGACGGGCAGCTACCTCGACCTCATCAAGTCGCTGCGCCCGCACAACCTCATCCCGATGCTCGCCGTCGCGAAGGACAACTTCGACCTCGTCACCTACCTCGTCGGTCAGGTGCTCGCGAGCAAGGACAAGAAGTTCGAGCAGCTCAAGGAGTTCTTCCCCGAGGCGAACTCCGCCGACTGGCGCCTCATCACGGCCGGTCAGCGCGTGCAGGTCATGAAGAAGGACCCGAAGCGCGGTGGAATCCTGCAGATGGGCACCGAGGTCGTCGCGAAGAAGGACGGTTCGATCGCGGGCCTCCTCGGCGCCTCGCCCGGCGCATCCGTCGCCGTCCCGGTCATGATCGACCTGCTCGGCCGCTGCTACCCCGACAAGAAGGCGGAGTGGGCGCCGAAGCTGGAGGCACTCGTTCCGAGCCTCGGCAGCGACGTCAACGCGTCGGCGGAGCTCGCAGACTCGACGCAGTCAGCCAGCGCCAAGGCGCTCGAGCTGAACGCGCACTAGGGGCCTCGGCCGGGGCAACACCCCGGCCCGTCACCGCACGCCACCGAGGCCGTCCCGCACAAGCGGGGCGGCCTCGCTGGCGTGCGGAGCGCTGGGGCCTTCGAGCTCTCACCGCGCCAGGGGGTCATGGTGATGTGGGTCTGCGTCGTTGTCGACACTTCATGTGCCAGTCAAGGTGACGTCAGGTCGAAAATGCTGCTTCAGCGGGCGATGTTCGTCGCCTCGTCACCGTGACTGTCCGCGTCGAGCCCGTTCGTGCCGCGAGCCGCTGTGGCGCGGACGCGTTGCCGCGGCCACGCGCCACGCGGGCGCAACCGCGGCCACGCGCCACGTGGCTGCGAGCGCTTGGTCAGCCGCGTCTCGCCCGAAGCGCGAGGCGCGCGAGGACGCCGACGAGGAAGACCGCCAGGGCAGACACCAGGGCGAGCGGTGGCAGGGTGACGACAAGGGCGACGCAGCCGAAGGCGCCGAAGAGCGACACGGCGCGGGGCGCGCTCCGGTGCTCCCGCGCCTGCGTGAGGGCGCTGAGGTTGGCGACCAGGTAGTAGACGAGCACGCCGGCGCTCGAGAAGCCGATGACCTCGCGGATGTCGCCGACGCAGATGAGCAGGGCGGCGCCGACCGCGACGGCCAGCACCGCGGCTCTCGGCACCGCGGCCGACGGATGCTGCTGCGCCAGCGCACCGGGGAGGTCACCACGACGCCCCATCGCCATGGCGGTGCGGGAGCTGCCTGCGAGGACGGCCGAGAGCGCGCCGATCGACGAGACGGCGGCGAGGACGCGGACCGCGGCGACTGCGACGGGCTGGGTTTCGACGAGCGCCGCGATCGGGGCCGGGGTGAGCGCGAGTCTGCCTGGACCGAGCGTGGTGAGGAGGACCCAGCCGAGTGCGGCCAGCAGGGCGCTCACGATCACGAACGACAGGAGCATCGCCCGCGGGACGGTGCGCCTTGGATGGCGCACCTCCTCGGAGAGCGTCGCGACGCGGGCGTAACCGGCGAAGGCGAAGAACAGGATGCCGGCCCCCTGCAGCACCCCGTGCGCCGAGAACAGGGCATCGTCGCCGCTCGCTGACCCGAACATCGGCGGAGAGACCTGCGCGACGATCATGACGCAGATCAGCCCAGCGATCACCACGCTGCCGATGACCGTCGCGACGGTTGCGGTGCGCGTGATGCCGAGCATCCCGGCCGCCGTGACGGCGAGCAGCACGGCGAGCGCGACCGGCCGGGCGAAGGGCTCGGGCACGAGGTAGGCGGCGGCGGTGATGGCCATGGCGGCGACCGACGCCGTCTTGCCGATCACGAACCCCCAGCCGGCGAGGAACCCCGGCCACTCGCCGAGCTGCTCGCGACCGTAGAGGTACACGCCGCCTGCTCCCGGATGCTGGCGCGCGAGCTGCGCGGTCGAGGCGGCGTTGCTCGCGGCCACGGCGAGCGCGATCGCGAGGCTCAGGAGGAGCCAGCCGCCCGCCGCCTGGGCCGCCGGGGCGAAGGCGGAGAAGACTCCGGCGCCGAGCATCGCGGAGACGCCGATGGCCGTCGCGCCGAGAGTGCCGATCTTCCTCGGCCCCGCACCTGTCGTCATCCGCTGCCCCACCTCGTCCGTGCCACCGTGCTGTCGAGGTGACGATAGAGGCGGCAGGTGAACGCCGCGCGGCGAGTACGCTCGTGCGATGACCGAAGCTCAGTTCACGATTCGTGCGACGACGCCAGACGACTGGCGGGCGGTGCGGGCGATCAGGATCGAGATGCTCAAGGACACCCCGATCGCGTACACGGAAACCCTCGCGGAGGCGTTCGGCCATGATGAGCGGGAGTGGCGCAGGCGTGGCGCGCGGGGCGCGGCCGCCGACGGCATCTCGCTCGTCGCCGAGCTCGAAGACGGCAGCTGGGTCGGCACGATGGGCTGCGTCTCCTTCAGGGACGAGCCGTGGCCCATGCTCGTGAGCGTCTACGTGGCGGAGGGCTACCGGGGCCCGGCGGCGGGGGTGACGGATGCGCTGCTCGGCGAGGTCGAGGCGTGGGCGTCGTCGCGCGCATCCGGTCTCATGCTGCACGTGCACGAGGACAACGACCGGGCTCGGGCTGCGTACGAGCGGCGCGGGTTCGTCGCGACGGGTTCCACGATTCCGTACCCGCTGAACCGGCGGAAGCGGGAGCTGGAGATGGTCAAGCGGCTCTGACGTCGCACGTCGGCGTCGGCGCCGCGGGGTGGGCGCATGCCGTTGCGTGCGGGTACGATCGACCGGGCTCAGCCCTGAAACGAGGAGGACCATGGCCAAGCTGTACTTCCGCTACGGGGCGATGAACTCGGGCAAGTCGACGGCCCTGCTGCAGGCGGCGTTCAACTACGAGGAGCGCGGGCACCGGGTTGTGCTCGCGAAGCCCGCGGTGGACACGAAGGCTGAGGGCGAGATCGCCTCTCGCCTCGGCATGACGAGGCGCGTCGAGATCCTGGTGGGTGCCGAGGACAGTCCCCGAGAGCAGCTCGCGGCGCTGGTCGCCGACGGGCAGCCCATCTCATGCCTGCTCGTCGACGAGGCGCAGTTCCTGACGACCTGGCAGGTCGACGAGCTGCTGCGCATCGCGGTGCTCGACGGCATCCCCGTGCTCGCGTACGGCATCCGCACCGACTTCCAGACGATCGCATTCCCCGGCAGCCAGCGGCTGCTCGAGATCGCGCACTCGCTGGAGGAGCTCAAGACGATCTGCCGCTGCGGGCGGAAAGCGATCTTCAACGGCCGCCGCGTCGCGGGCGAATTCGTGTTCGACGGTGGCCAGGTCGCGATCGACCAGGGCGAGGTCAGCTACGAGTCGATGTGCGGCAACTGCTACCTCGAAGCGTCGCACGGACGCCTTGGGGCCGGGCGCGTCTAGGTCGCATCTGACCGCCGCATCCGACCCCGTCGCGTTCATCCCGGGCTAGCGGTTAGGCCTGCTCGCCCAACTCCGCGCGGAGGATGGCAGCTCCCGCAGACAGCGCGCTCAGCTTGCCGTAGGCGACGTCGCGCGGCAGGGGAGCCATGCCGCAGTTCGTGCTCGCGATGAGCTTGTCTGCATCCACGAACTGGAGGGCCTTGCGGAGCGTGTCGGCGACCTCCTCCGGCGTCTCGATCTGCTCGCTTGCCACGTCGATGGCGCCGAGCATGACCTTCTTGCCGCGGATGAGCTCGACGAGGTCCGTCGGCACATGGGAGTGGTGGCTCTCGAGCGACACGATGTCGATGGAGGACTTCTGGATGAGCGGGAACGTCCGCTCGTACTGGCGCCACTCGGCCCCGAGGGTCGCCTTCCAGTCGTTGTTGGCCTTGATGCCGTAGCCGTAGCAGATGTGCACGACCGTCTCGGCGCGCAGGCCCTCTGCCGCGCGCTCGAGGGCTGCGACTCCCCAGTCCGCCACGTCGTCGAAGAAGACGTTGAAGGCGGGCTCGTCGAACTGGATGATGTCGACGCCGGCCGCTTCGAGCTCCTTGGCTTCCTGGTTGAGGATGGTCGCGAACTCCCACGCCAGCTTCTCGCGGCTCTTGTAGTGCCGGTCGGAGAGGGTGTCGATCATCGTCATCGGCCCTGGGAGCGCCCACTTGATGGGCTGGTCGGTCTGTGCGCGCAGGAACTTCGCGTCGTCGAGGAAGACGGGCTGCTTGCGGCTGACGGCGCCGACGACCGTGGGGACGCTCGCGTCGTAGCGGTCGCGGATGCGGACCGTCTCGCGGTTCTCGAAGTCGACGCCCTCGAGGTGCTCGATGAACGTCGTCACGAAGTGCTGACGGGTCTGCTCGCCGTCGCTGATGATGTCGACGCCGCGTCGGCGCTGTTCCTGCACGGCGATGCGCAGCGCATCCTGCTTGCCTTCGACGAGCGTTGCGCCCTCGAGCTCCCAGGGAGACCAGAGGACCTCGGGCTTCGCGAGCCACGACGGCTTGGGCAGGCTGCCAACGCTGGCAACGGGGAGGAGGGTGTTCATGATCGTCGATCCTTCGTCGGTCATCGGGCGGAGACGGAGTAGTTGGCGGCCCACGCATCCAGCACGTCGCCGTGCGGCTTCACGAAGTGCTCGGCCGTGTACGCGCCCTGTGTCTTCGCGAGCTGGCTGCGCTCTTCGCGGTCGTAGCCGATCTCGGTGCGGGAGAAGTCGTGCTGGTCGAGCGTGGGGCTGTAGACGTTCGCGGCGGCTGAGTTGGCGTTGTAGATCTCGGGGCGGTAGATCTTCTGGAACGCTTCCATGGTGCTGATCGTGCCGGTGAGCTCGAGGAGCGAGTAGTCGCTCAGCAGGTCGCCGCGGAAGTAGAAGGCGAGGGGCGCGACGCTGCCTGGCGGCATGAAGTAGCGGACCTGCAGGCCCATCTTGCCGAAGTACTGGTCGGTCAGCGAGTAGTCGTCCTGTCGGTACTCGACGCCGAGGACCGGGTGGTGGTTGTCGGTGCGCGTGTAGGTCTTGCTCGTGGAGACGCTGATGCAGATGACGGGGGCCTTGTGGAACCGCTCCTGGTAGGCGGGGGAGTCGAGGAAATGCTGGAAGAGCTTGCCGTGCAGCTCGCCGAAGCCGTCCGGCAGGGTGAACCCGGTGCCGCCCGCGTTCGCGGCTGGCAGCAGAACGCTGAAGTCGTAGTCGCGCAGGTAGGAGGAGAAGTTGTTGCCCACGATGCCCTGGTGGCGCTTGCCGGTCTGCTGGTCGACGATGCCGATGTCGAGGACCTCGAGGAGTGGGAACTCCCGGTCGTCGCCGTCGTCGTCGAACTGCAGCGAGGCGGAGATGATGTCGAGCTCGAGCGTGTAGCGGTCGCCGGTGGGGTTGTCCCAGCGGGCGAGGTCGTTGAAGCGCCGGTCGATCATCGTGAGCGCGTTGCGGAGGTTCTGCTGACGGTGCTCGCCGCGTGCCAGGTTGGCGAAGTTCGTGGTGATGCGGGAGCTGTCCGACGGCGCGTAGTGCTCGTCGAAGCGCGTGGTGGTGATGTTGAACGTGATGTCGTTCGCCATGTGAGGCCAATCCGGGAGTCGTGAGGCCGGCAGGCCTGTGGGCGTGGATGCATTTATTGTGCAGGCGGGCGCCGGCTATCGGGTAATCCGTCGCAACTATTCGTCACTATAGTTTTGGGCTATGAGTCGGCGATCGAACGGCGTGACCTTGCAGCAGCTCCACTACTTCGTGGAGGTCGCCGCGGAGCGCTCGATCAGCGCCGCCGCCGACGTCCTCTTCGTCGCCCAGCCGACGATGTCGGCGGCGATGAAGGACCTCGAGTCGCGCGTGGGCCGCGCCCTCCTCGTCCGGTCGGCGCGCGGCGTCTCGCTCACCACCGACGGCACCGAGTTCCTCCGGTATGCGAAGCAGGTGGTCGAGCAGATGGCGCTCCTCGAGCAGCGGTATCTGGGCCGTCCGCCGTCGCGGCGCCTGCTCGGGGTGTCGGCGCAGCATTACTCGTTCGCGGTGGATGCGTTTGTGCGGATGGTGAAGGCGACCGGGGCGGCGGAGTACGAGTTCTCGCTTCGCGAGACCCGCACGTGGGAGATCATCGAGGACGTGCGGACGCTCCGCAGCGAGCTCGGTCTCCTCTACCGAAACGACTTCAACGGCAACGTCATCGACAAGCTGCTGCGCGACTCCGGCCTGGTGTTCCATCCGCTGTTCCTCGCGCAGCCGCACATCTTCGTGTCGCGGCGGAACCCGCTCGCGTCCCGGAAGCGCGCGACGCTCGACGACTTGGCGGACCTGCCCAGGCTCACGTTCGACCAGGGCGCGAACAACTCGTTCTACTTCGCGGAGGAGATCCTCTCGACCCTGTCGAGCAGACGGGAGATCCGCGTCTCCGACCGGGCGACGATCTTCAACCTCATGATCGGCCTCGACGGCTACACCATCTCGACCGGCATCATCAGCGACGACCTCGACCCTGGCATCGTCGCCGTGCCCCTGGAGGTGGACGAACGCATCGAGATCGGCTGGATCGGCCACTCCGCGATCCCCCTCACCGAGCAGGCGCAGCGGTACCTCGACGAGGTGCGGGCGGTTGTCGCGGAGGCCGGGGTGGAGTTGCTCGGGTAGGGGGAGTGTCAGGGGTGCTCCGGAATTCGCCAACAGGCTGTTGGCGGATCGCGCCGATGAGGCGTGGTTTTGTCGGTGGTGTGGAGGACGCTGGGGGAGTGACTGAGATACTCCCGTCCGGGTACGCACAGACGCTGGCCCTTGTAGTCCGGCGCGCGCACGAAGCACGCTTCGTCGTGCAGCGAAAGGCGAACACCGAAGTCATCGCATTGTGGTGGTTCATTGGGCACACCATCATCGAACGGCAGCGCACCGAGTCGTGGGGCAGCGGTGTGCTGGCCCGGTTCGCGGCGGATCTTCGCGCCGAGTTCCCCACGATGAAGGGCTTCTCGAAGTCGAACCTGAAGTATGCGCGTCGGCTCGCGGAAGCCTGGTCGAGCGAGGATCGAATTCGCCAACAGCCTGCTGGCCAATTGCCTTGGAGCCACACCATCCAGCTCCTGGACAAGCTCGACGACCAACGCCTTCGCGACTGATACGCCGCCCAGGATGCCCACCATGGGTGGAGTCGGGCGGTTCTGCAACACCAAATCGCGGCCCGTCTGCACGAGCGGGCTGGAGCCGCGCCATCCAACTTCGGGTCAGCGCTGAAACGCGCCGACTCTGAGCTTGCCCAGCAGCTCACCAAAGACCCGTATGCCCTCGACTTCCTTGCGATCGACTCGGACGCGAGCGAGCGCGAACTTGAGGAGCGGCTCACGCTTCGTGTCGTAGAGACGCTCCGTGAACTCGGCTCGGGGTTCTCCTTCGTCGGCAGGCAAGTGCACTTCGAAGTGGACGGCGACGACTTCTACGTGGACCTGCTGTTCTTCAACTGGCAGCAAGTGCGATTCGTGGTCGTCGAGTTGAAGACAACGAAATTCGACCCGCGTGACGCCGGACAACTCGGCTTCTACGTTGCGCTCGTGGACGAGCAGATGCGGATCCCCGAGTTACATGCCTCCACTGTCGGCATTCTGCTCGTGGCGGACAAGAACGAAACGGTCGTCAAGTACTCACTGGCCGGTTCGAAGCAACCGGTCGCTGTCAGTCGATACGAGCTGTCGCCCGCCGACCAGGCGGCGCTGCCAGCTGAGGAGGCTCTGACGAGGATTGCGATCGACGTAGCCGAGAACGACTAGATTCAGGCACTCAACTCCGCGATCCCCCTCACCGAGCAGGCGCAGCGGTACCTCGACGAGGTGCGGGCGGTTGTCGCGGAGGCGGGTGTGGAACTGCTCGGGTAGGGGCAATCTCAGATCGCTTCCCAGGTCTCGAACTTTCAGTGCATTATCGCGCACTATGTACGTTTTCTTCGATTCGACGTACGCTGTCCCCATGAGTCAGATCGCTATCACCGATGCCCGTGCTCGCCTGGCCTCGATCATCGACGACGCGCGCCTCGAGCCCGTGTACCTGACTCGGCGGAACCGGCCCGTCGCGGCCGTGATCGACGCCGCCCAGTTGCAGCAGCTCCTCGAGGACGCAGAGGAACTCGCGGACATTCGAGCAGTGGACGCTGCGTGGGAAGAGACCGAGGCGCTGGGGGAGGAGCCGATTCCGTGGGATGCCGTCAAGCGTGACCTCGGCCTCGCTCTGTGAGCTACCAGATCCTGGTCCTCCCGGCGGCGGCCAGAGCCATCAAGAAGCTCCCGCCGGAAGCGAAGCGTCGCATCCAGGCCGCGGTCGAGCTGCTCGCGGAGGATCCACGACCACCTGCCGCGAAGAAGCTCACCGGACGCCCTGAGTGGCGCGTTCGGACCGGTGATTACCGCGTGCTGTATCGCATTCAGGACGACGTCTTGACCGTGGTGATCGTTCACGCTGGCCACCGGCGTGAGGTCTACGACAAGTAGGCGGGGCGAGTACTCGCTCCTGTGCGCACACTTGGGGCGGCCAGCGCTGCTTCCCGTGTGGTCCTGACCCCGTTTCTGCGCGATCACCTGTCCTCGGTTAGGCGCGACCTCACGCCTCGAACGTCACCCGCCCGCCGACAACCGTCAGCACCGTCCGCGCCGTGAGCAGGCTCGCGGCGGGCTCGCTCAGCACGTCTGTGTCGACGACGAAGAAGTCGGCAGCGAAGCCCTCGCGGATCTTGCCCCGCCAGCTCGCGTCACCAACCGAGGCTGCCGCATCCCGCGTCGCGTGCACGATCGCGCGCTCGATCGGCACCGTGCGCCCAAGTACCTGCGCGGCGGGGAAACTCGGGTCGAGCGCCGACTCGCGGGTCGCCGCAACGTAGAGGTTCGCGAGCGGACCGTAGGGAGCGGTGGGAGCATCCGTCGAGAACGCCAGCGTCGTCTCCGCGTCCTCGTACTCGTGCCACGCGAAGCCGCGCTCCACACGGTCGTCGTCGAGCTGCGCGATCCAGTTGCCGAGGATCGCGGGGTCGGCGTGCACGGGCTGCATGGATGCGGTTATGCCGAGCGCCGCCATGCGCTCCGCCGTGCCGGGTGCGGCGTACTCGAGGTGCTCGATGCGGTGCCGACGCACGATGTCGCCGTTCGCCTCGAACGCTGCCTCGAGCGCATCCAGCGCCATCGTGCTCGCGGCGTCTCCGATGGCGTGCATCGCGATCTGCAGGCCAGCCGCATCAGCGGCCGCGACCACGGGGAGCAGACGTTCCGCCGGCCAGATGGCGTCGGCGTTCGACCCGTCCGAGTACGGCTGGCTCATCGCCGCCGTGCAGGCGTCGATCGTGCCGTCGAGGATGAGCTTGATGCCGACAACCCGCAGCCACGGCGACGCGTACTTGGTCGCGAGCCCCCTGGCGCGCTCGACCTGCTCGAGGTTCGCCGCATCGTCGTCGGCATTGGACACGAGCCAGTGCGCGGCGACCCGCAGCGGAAGCTGGCCGTCACGGCGGTCGGCGGCGCGCTGCAGCGCATCGAGTGCGACCTCGTTGAGCGCCATGTCGACGACTCCCGTCACCCCGGCCTGGCTGTAGGCGGCGAGCACGCGTTCAACGGCGGCGTCGCGGTCGGTGTCGGTCATCGCGAGGTCGCGCTGCACCCACGCGTACTCGACCGCGGCGGTCTCGTAGAGCATGCCGTTCGGCTCCCCGTCGGCGTCGCGCTCGATGCGTCCGCCGCTCGGGTCCGGCGTCTCACGAGTGATGCCGAGCTCGCGCAGCGCCGCGCTGTTCACCCAGCACGAGTGGTAGTCGTTGGCGTCGAGGTACACGGGCACATCGGCCACGACCTCGTCGATCATCGCCGCTGTCGGGGCGCCGCCGGGGATCGAATCGAAAAGCCAACCCCGACCCCGAAGGACCCTCGCATCCGGGTCAGCGGCCCGAGCCTCCGCGAGCAGGCGCTGAACCTCGGCGAGATCGCGCGCGTCCGTGAGCCCGACCTGCCCAAGCGCCTCGCCCATCATGACGAGGTGCGTGTGCGCATCCGTGATGCCGGGGAGCACCAGCTGCCCGCCGAGGTCGACGGTCACGTCTGGCTCCGCAGCGAAGGCACGCGCATCCGCCTCGCCGCCGACGAACGCGAACGCGCCGTCACGCACGACAAACGCGCTCGCGTCCACGTCATCCATGGGATCAGCGGATGCGGTGCCCTGGAAGACGCGGCCGTTCAGGTAGAGGGTGGTGGTCATACGAGTGCCTCCGCGGTGTTCGGGATGGATCGTTCGGTGCGAGTGGAGATGGCGGCGATGATGCCGGTCGGTACGGCGAGGACGAAGCTCGTGATGCCGAGCGCCAGCGTGAAGCCCTGCGCGCCGAGGAGCTCGCTCAGGCTGGCGCCGATGAGGGGCGTGAGGGCTGAGCCGACGAGGTACACCGACAGCAGCGGACCCGACCAGCGGCCGCGAGCATCCAGCGCCGCCGCCGTCGACAGGAAGTACATGAACGCGACGGCGTAGATCGAGTTCCAGGCGACGAACGCCACGATGAGCGCCGTCTCGTTGGTGAGCGTGCCCTGCACGATCTTGAGGATGCCGCCCAGCACCAGCAGGACAACAAGCGGGACGGCACGGCCGAGGCGGTTGCCGACCGCCATGAGCGCGAGCGAACCGAGGAGCCCGCCGGCGGTAGCGCCGGAGAGGGCGATGCCCAGCCCCTCCGGCGTCAGGCGGCTGGTCTCAGCGCCGATTATGCCGATCATGGCCCAGAGTGAGTCCTCGCTGACCGCCCAGAGCGCGAAGACGATGAGGAGCCCGAAGCCGCTGATCGTGAGGAGCCGCGAGGGCGCCGCGCTCTGCGTGCGAATCGTGCCGGTCGGCGGGATCTCGATGGGCATGGCCTCACCCGTGGCGGCCCCTGCTGTTCCGAGGCTGGCGCCGGGGTCGAGGATGGGCGCGCGGGGGAGCCACTTCGTCATCACCAGTCCGATGGCTGAGAAGAGGGCGAGCGCCCCGAAGACGTTGAGGGGCGCGAGTCCGAGGATGGGGAGGACTGCGAGGACGATCGTGATGACGCCTCGGTTCGCGAAGCCGTTCCAGCCCGCAACGCGGTCTGGGTTCCGGAACGACGCCATCGCCGCCCCCGCCGAGGCCACGGCGCCGCCCGCTCCGATGCCGCCGATCAGCAGGCCGGGAATGGTGAGCGCCGGGACGAGGGCCGCAGCGAGGAAGCCGAGCGTCGCGATGCCGAGCCCGATGCGGGCGACCTGGTGGCGGCGAGCCCCGGCGCAGAGGCCCGCGGCGGCAAGGCCTGCGAGGGCGGTCAGGAGGAGCGTGCCCGTGACGAGCCAGCTCGCGGCGAGGACGTCGAGGCCAACCGCATCCTGCGCCGCGCTGATCATGTAGGGCGACAGGTTCACGGCGAGGTACCCCGCGATCGCGATGGCGAACGTCGCGGAGGCCGGCGCGAAGCGCAGGGGCACCCGGGTGCTGAGTTCGGCTGCAGTTGTCATGGGGCTCCAGTGGGGTCTGGGCTCGGCCGGGGCCGGGTCGCTACGTGCAGAGTCGTGACGCGTCGTGGAGACGGACGTTTGGCGAACACCATTCGCCAGCGAATGGTGTTCGCTAGTATGCACGGAGACGGGCTCGAGCGGTAGTCATCCCGAACATTTTCCTCGAATGCCCGAACCGGGATGCACAACGTCGCGGCGCGCGAAGGAGCGAGTGGATGGACCGACGTAGGATCGTGGGCCT
Source organism: Pseudoclavibacter sp. JAI123 (assembly GCF_013409665.1). Lineage (NCBI taxonomy): Bacteria > Bacillati > Actinomycetota > Actinomycetes > Micrococcales > Microbacteriaceae > Pseudoclavibacter > Pseudoclavibacter sp. JAI123. The sequence continues at coordinate 355,179 of NZ_JACCCM010000003.1, forward strand.
CACGCCGACCCTCATCGCGGACGCCGGCCTCGAGCTGGTCGAGGGAGCCGAGCCGTTCGGCGTCAACGCCATCGCCCGCAAGCTGGGCGTGCGGCCGTCATCGCTGTACAAGCACGTCTCCGGGCTCGACGACATCGTCGAGCTCATGCGTGGCCGCCTCGTCGAGCGGTATCGCACGCTGCCCGCCGATCAACCGTGGGACGCGTTCGTGGAGGATGTCGTGCGCCGACAGCGGCGCATGTACGCCGACCATCCGGCGCTCCTCCCCTTCCTCATCGGGAAGACCATCACGAGCCCGACGGTGATCGACGCCTACGACGACCTCGCCGTGGCGCTGCAGTCCGGCGGATTCCCCGACGACGAGATCCTCACCCTCGTCGGCATGATCGACGCGTTCGCGCTGGGTTTCGGCCTCGAGCTGGCCTCGCCGGAACAGGTCTGGCAGCCGGAGGCGCCCACCCAGCTCTTCGGGAAGCTCCTCGCCGGCTCCCAATCGGGGCCAGAACGCGTCGAGCGCTCATTCGAGCTGGCCCTCGATGTCCTCCTCGTCGCGCTCCGAGACCGCCTCCCCTCGCGAGACCAGGAGTGAGTTGTGGTCGCGCCCGCGCCGGTGAGGCGACCACAGGTCCGCCCCCGGCGCAGCGAGGGGCACGAACTTTCGCGTGAGAGCCGATCGGAAGCGCGCTCGAGTCAGTAGCCTGGGTGCATCCGTCCGCGCCCCCGACAGTCCGGAGCCTCCGATGACGACCCCGCATCACGCAGCCCCCGAGCGCACGCGCAGCAGCCCCTGGCTGTACGTCGCGCTCGGCGTCGTGCTGGTCGCTGCGCTCGCCGTGCTCGGGTTCTTCTTCGGCGGCTCGCTGCTCACGCAGATGACGAGCCGAGCGGCGGAAGCCGACGAGACGGTCGCCGTGGGCGGCGAGGAGACGGGAGTCTCGGTCGTCGCGCCAACCGGGTGGGTCATCGTGCCCCACTACTTCGGAACAGACGTCGTCACGCTTCGCAGCCCGGATGCGCGCCTCGAGATCACCCTGCGGGTGCCGGCGCAGCCGCTGTCCACGGTGGATGCCTCCGACGCCGCAGCCGTGGAGGCCGCCGAGTCGCTCGTGCGCGACGGCCAGGTGCCGGAGGGGGCCCTGACCTCCGGGCTCGGCAGCCTGTTCTGGATCGACGAGGCCCCGAAGGACGGGCTCTCGGTTCGCCACGGCAGCTACGAGTACGGGCAGCCCGCCGCCGAGGGGCAGGGCGCACCCGGTGTGATGGTCGGGGCCGCGGCCGTGTCGAGCCCGGGCGCCGTCTCGCCGAACGCGTCGGTGCAGTTCAGCGCCAGCGCCGACGACCTCGACCGCTACCGTCCGGCGATCGCCCAGATCCTCGAGAGCATCGGCGGGCCAGTCGCATGACGGATGCGACCCGACAGTGCTCCAAGCGCCGCCCCGTCCGCCGCCTTCTCGGCGTCGCGATGCTCGGCGTTGCCACCTTCGCGCTCGCGGCCTGCACGCCAGCACCCGATCTCGCCTGGCAGCCGCCCGTGCGCGCCACCGTCACGAGCTTCGATGAGACCACCGGCGACGTCGCGGGTGCAGAGGCTGGCGCGACCCCGCTCGATCACTACCGCATCCGCGACTCGGCGCCGGCGGTGGACGCGAGGTGGACGGAGGTGCCGGGTCAGACAGACCTGAACACGCGCGTCCGCTCGCTCGTGGTCGACACCGTCGGCGCGTTCGCATCACGTCTCGGCACGGTCTACGAGCCGGAGGCGGCCGCGGCCGGTGCCGGGCTCGGCAGCCGGGGCTGCGAAGCAGGTTCGAGCAGTATCCCCGCGGCGGAAGTGCTCGCGCAGGGAGGCGCCACCGAGGGGGAGGCGCTGGTCATCACCTGCGAGATCGTGGTGGCGAGTGGCAGCGAGTTCGGCGAGCGCGTGCGCGTCGTCGAGGGCACCGTCGGCGCGACGCCGGCCGTGACCCGCGACGAGAGCTTCGTGTTCTTCGCCGACACGGCCACGGCGCAGCAAGCGGGCGGGGCCGACGTCATCACGGCAGACGCGGCGCTCTCGATCTGGAACGAGCTCGTGCTCGCCGCGCGCCGCGAGCTCGGAGCGCTCTGGGACACGCAGGTCGCGCCGCCGAGCGAGGCCAACGCCGCCGTGCTCGCGCAGGGCTTCGCCGACGTCACGCCGACGCCAGACGGCGGGCTGCGCATCGGCATCCCCGCCGGGCTGCTCACCCCCGAGATGGATGTGTCCGGCGGCACGAACGCGGCCCCGCCGATCTCCCCGGACGGTGAGACGACGCTGGTGGTCGGCGAGCCGATCTCGCACCGCTTCCCGAGCATCCACATCGCAGCCGACGCGGCGGCCCCCATGCTCACCGACCTCGGCCGCGAGCTCGTCGCGGCCTCCGCGACGCCGCAGCCGCTGCTCGCTGGCGAACGGCCGCTGGCGGGCGAGCGCGACGTGAACTGCGAGCTGTTCGCGTGCGTCGCCCTCACCTTCGACGACGGCCCAGCCCCGATCACGGAGACCCTGCTCGGGCAGCTCCGCGAGCAGGACGCGACCGCCACCTTCTTCCTCGTCGGCCCGAACGTGCAGCGCTATCCGGAGATCGCACGGCAGATCGACGACGACGGGCACCAGCTCGGCAACCACTCGTGGTCGCATCCGCAGTTCACGACCCTCGACGACAAGAAGATCGAGGAAGAGGTCAAGAAGACGAACGACGCCATCCTCGCCGCGACCGGCGAGCGGCCGAGCGTCTTCCGGCCCCCGTACGGCGACGTCGACGCGCGTGTGCTCACGAAGGTCGGCATGCCCTCGATTCTCTGGGATATCGACACCCTCGACTGGGAGGGGCCGCCGCACGAGACGATCGTCGATCGCGGAGCGAACGAGGCCGAGGCGGGCTCGATCATCCTCATGCACGACATCCACGACTCGACGGTGGATGCGGTGCCCGAGATCCTCACGGGCCTGCACGACCGAGGGTTCGTGCTCGTCACCATCGACCAGATCTTCGGCGGCGTCCCGGCCGCGGGGAACAGCTACACCTCGGCGCGCTGAGCGGCGCCGCTCTTTGATCGCACGTTGCAGGGTCCGCGGTCGGTCAGGCCTCGACCTGGTCGGCCCAGGACCGCACGATGCCGGCCAGCGCCTCGCGGGCGTCCTCGAACTCGGCGAGGCTCGAGAACGACGCGATGGCCCGGTTCCGGCCGGGCCACGTGAGCAGCTTCGGGGGAGCGGAGACCACGATCTCCGGATGCTCGGGCTTCACCTTCGCGCCTGTGTGGAGCACGAGCTGCACGGCTGTCGGTCGCCGCAGGTTGAGGGTGGCGAAGTCGTCGGCGACCTCGTAGTTCGGTGCCTTCCACTTGATGCTCTCGACGACGGCGGGGTGCGCGTCGAGAAGCAACTCGCGCAGGCCAACCGCGACGTCCTTCAGCGGATGCTCGAGCTCGGCGAAGTAGGCGTCGACATCTGGGGACGGGGCGGCGGTCATGCCGTCAGCGTAGACCAGTGGCCTGCTGACGGTCGGGCCCGCCGCCCCGTTCCGAGATCGGCGCCCGGCTAGTACTTCGCGGACTGCCCGCCGTCGATCGGCACAACTGCCGCGTTGATGTAGCTCGCGTCGTCCGAGAGGAGGAACGCGACGACGGCCGCGATCTCCTCCGGCTGTCCGTACCGCTTCGTCGGGTTGATCTGGATGAACTGCTCTGCCGCCTTCTTGGGGTTCTCGGCGTCGAGCTGACGCATGGAGTTCTCGACCATCGGGGTCCAGATCGCGCCGGGCGCGATGGCGTTGATGCGCACGCCGAACTGGCCGTACTCGACGGCCGAGTTGCGGGTCAGGCCGACGACTCCGTGCTTCGCGGCGGCGTAGCCGGACTGGTTGCCGACGCCGCGGATGCCGCCGACGGAAGCCGTGTTCACGACGTAGCCGGAGCCCTGCTCGCGCATGACCTTGAGCACCTTCTCGAGACCGAGGAAGACGCCGCGGAGGTTGATGGAGACGACCCGCTCGAACTCCTCGGCGCCGAAGTCCTCGGTGAGGTTCTGGCGGCCCTCGATGCCGGCGTTGTTGAAGAAGCCGTCGATACGGCCGAAGCGCTCCACGGTGGCCGCGACGTACGCCTCGGTCTCGGCTTCGCTCGAGACGTCCGCGGTCGTCGTGAAGACCTCGGCGTCCGGCGCAGCTTCGAGGATGGCGGCCTTGCTCGCCTCGAGACCCTGCTCGGAGATGTCGACGAGCGCGAGCTTCCCACCTTCGCTCGCGACGCGGACGGCGGTCGCGCGGCCGAGGCCGGACCCTCCGCCAGTGATCAGAACGACCTTGTTGGTGAACCGGGACATGCTGCTCCTTCGTTGAATCGCATCGCCCGGCAGTCGCAGGACGACACTTTAGTTATGTCTTGGGCCAGTGAAATTATTCCCGCAGCCTGACGCCCTCCCACCCCGCACCTCCGCCCCCAGGGAGCATCCACATCCGCTTCCTAGGATTGCGACATGACTCAGGCGACGCAGGATGCACGGCCAGACGGCGAAGAAGCCCGCGACGAAGCGGATGAGCAGGGCGTGTACTCGAAAGCGGGTCAGCCCTTCGACCGCGACACGAACTACATCGGCGACCGCATCACGAAGGATGCCCGCCCGGTGGGCGACGGCATCCAGACCTGGCCCGTCGAAGCCGGCCGCTACCGACTCGTCGTGGCCCGCGCCTGCCCCTGGGCGAACCGCGCCATCATCGTCCGCCGTCTCCTCGGTCTCGAGGACGCGATCTCGATGGGCGTCTGCGGACCCGTGCACGACAAGCGCTCCTGGACGTTCGACAAGGACCCGGACGGTCTCGACCCCGTGCTCCGCATCCCGCGCATCCAGGACGCCTACCTCACTCGCTTCCCCGACTACCCGCGCGGCATCACGGTGCCCGCGATCGTGGATGTGCCGAGCGGCGGAGTCGTCACCAACGACTACCCGTGGATCACGCTCGACTTCTCGACCGAGTGGACCGAGTTCCACCGCGACGGGGCGCCCGACCTCTACCCTGAGCCGCTGCGCGACGAGATGGACGCCGTCATGAAGCACATCTACACGGAGATCAACAACGGCGTCTACCGGTGCGGCTTCGCGGGCTCGCAGGAGGCCTATGACGAGGCCTACGACCGGCTCTTCTCTGCGCTCGACATCGTCTCCGAACGGCTCGAGACCCGCCGCTACCTCATGGGCGACACCATCACCGAAGCCGACGTGCGACTCTTCACGACGCTCGCCCGCTTCGACGCCGTCTACCACGGCCACTTCAAGTGCAACCGGCAGAAGCTCAGCGAGATGCCGGTGCTGTGGGCCTACGCGCGGGACCTCTTCCAGACCCCCGGCTTCGGCGACACCACCGACTTCGTCGACATCAAGCGCCACTACTACGAGGTGCACCGCGACATCAATCCGAGCGGCATCGTGCCAGCGGGCCCAGAGCTGCACAACTGGAACCTGCCGCACTTCCGCGAGCAGCTCGGCGGCTCCCCGTTCGGCGACGGCACCCCTCCGGGACCCAACCTCGAGCCCATCGAAGCGGGCCACGACCTCGTGAACCTCGGGCGGTCCCGCGCATGAGCGCGTCCGCGGTCGACGTGCTCGACGACTTCGCCGGGCGCCCCCTCGAAGCCGCCGAGCGCCTCGCCACCGAGCTGAGCCCCGACGCGCTCAACGCGCACCCAGGCGGGCACGACAACTCGATCGCCTGGCTGCTCTGGCACACGGGACGCGAGATCGACGCGCAGGTCGCCGGGCTCACCGAGGGTGAGGAAGTCTGGTCCTCGCAAGGATTCGACACCCGCTTCGGGCTCGACGAGCTGGGCGATTCAGTCGGATACGGGCACACGCCCGCCGAGGCGCGGGCCGTGGTCGTCGACGACGCGGCGCTGCTGCTCGACTACCTGCGTGCCGCGACGGATGCGCTGCGCGCGCACATCCGCTCGCTCAGCGCAGACGCCCTCGGCGAGGTCATCGACGAGGACTGGGACCCGCCCGTCACGCGAGCCGCCCGCCTCGTCAGCATCATCGACGACGCGGCCCAGCACATCGGTCAGGCCGCCTACGCGGCAGGGATCCTGCGCGGCTGAGGATTCGCTCGGCGCATCCTCTCCGGATGGGTCGTTCTCACCCCGTCTCGACGCCCGAAACGGGGCGAGAACAACCCATCTGCGGGCGGCGTGCCCTCAGAACGTGGTCACCACCTCGTTCGCATCAGACCCAGCTCTGCCGCTCCCCTTGCGGCCCGTGAAGATCACGATCGCGCCTCCGATGGCCGCGACCAGCGCGATCGCACCCCAGATGCCGACCGCGACCCACGCGGCGCCGCCGATGACGAGCAGTGGGACGAACGTGATGGCGGCAACCTCGACGGGGACCACAGGCAGGTAGGCGATCGAGAAGTCCTCGAGTGTGCGCGACTTCATGCGGGGGTCGACGATGCGCAGCAGCGCGATGCCCGTCGCGACGGCGCCGGTCGCCCAGCCCCACGTGAAGAGCTGACGCTCGAACCAGCCGTCCTGCATGAGTCGCGGCGCCGCGAAGAACCCCAGGAACAGGCAGAAGGCGAGCCCGACGAGGAACAGGATGAGCAGCGCCAGCCAGTTGTCGGCGACGATGCTCGGCACGATCGACACCATGCCGCACACGACGAGGACGTCGGTCGCCGCGCCCGAGACCGAACGGAGCGAGTCGGGGTCGATGTACTTGCGGGTCTTGGTGACCGCCATGAGGCCCCGGAGCACGAGGCCGACGATGAACGCGATGGAGAAGAGCGGGAACGCGACCGCAGGGATGAGCTCGCCGAGCACCAGGTTGATGCCATAGGCGCCCGCGGCGACGGCCGCGACGATCGCCGCCTGGAATGCGAGCGACTCGATCGTGCCGCCTGAGAAGGTGTGCGTGCCGATCACGGGGCGCGCCTTGACCTGGTCGAGCACGCCCGTGCGCAGATCATCCGGCATGCCCTTCATGCCCGCGAACTCCTTCGCGTGGCCGCGCATCGCGCCGATCTTCGCCTGGATGATGCCGCCGACCACGCCGACGAGCATGCCGACGGTCGCCGCCGTGAACGCGATCGACTGCACCTCCGGCTGCCCTGCATCCGCGAACACCGCCCCGATCGCAGCCGCAGAGCCGAAGCCGCCAGCCCAGCCGGCGAAGAGCATCAGGCCGATGCTGTCTGGCGCCCCGAGCAGCGGGCCGAGCAGGAGCAGCACGAGCACGAGGCCGATGACCACCTGCAGCGAGTACATGAGCACTCCGTAGGCGGCGAAGCCGGCCACGTTGCGGCCGATCTTGAAGATGTTGAAGTCATCGGTGAGCGCGAGGCACGCGAACACGATGACGATGAGCAGAGAGCCGTACGTGCCGAGCTGGTCGGAGAAGGGCAGCAGCCCGAACCCGTTCGGGCCGAGGAGCAGGCCGAGCGCACCCGCGATGACGGAAGCCGGGATCATCATGGTCTGCAGGGGCTTGATCGTGGCTCTCGCGAGCGTACCGATGATGAGCAGCATGCCGATGAGGCCTGCGTCGACGAGGAGAGCTTGAGGCGTGTACTCCACGGGGACTCTTTTCTGTGGTGGGGATCTTCGGCCCGGTCGACGGTGACCGGCTGGGGTGGTGTGGTCAGCGGATGAGGGCGTGCGCGGACGCCCAGGAACGGAGGGACGTGGCCAGCGGTTCGAGGAGGCCAAGCGGGTCGCCGGCGGTGACCCGAACGGCCAGGGGGTAGCTGTGCTCCGCATCCTGCAGCTCGCGGAACGCCACCCCGGGCCACGGATGCACCGCGAGGGACTGCGGGACGAGAGCGACCCCGAGCCCACAGCTCACGAGTCCGAGCATCGCCTGCTCGCTGGTCACCCGGGAGGCGATGCGCAACGGGTTGCCCGACCGGAGGAAGGCACCCACCGTCAGATCGAACGCGAGCGGAGCGCGGCCCCGGTCGAAGAGCACCAGGGGATGGTCGCGCAGCTCGTCGGTGGAGATCGCCTCCCGGCCTGCGAGCTCGTGTCCCTCGGCGACCGCGACGCAGAGGCGCTCGCGGAAGGCGACCACGTGCCGGTCGCTGTCGGGGGACAGGTCCCGGAGCAGGGCGACATCGAGGTCGCCGTCGTCGACAGACGCCGTCAGGTCCGCGTTGCTCCCGTCTGACACGTCGACGGCGAAGGGTGCAAGCGCTTCCGAGCGGATGAGCGCGGGCAGCGCGCTGGCGAACAGCGAGCTGACCGAGCCGATACGCAGCACCCGTGTCGCGGGCTGCTCGCTGGCTGCCGACGCGAGGCGCTGGAGACCCTCGGCGCGGCGGCGGATCTCGACGGCCTCCGGGTACAGGGCCTCGGCGGCTGGCGTCGGCGTGACATCGCGGCCGCCACGTTCGAAGAGCGTCACGCCGAGCTGGCTCTCGAGTGCGGCCACGGCCTGGCTCACGGGCGATTGGGCCAGGCCGAGTCGTTTGGCTGCGCGTGTGAAGCTGCGCTCCGTGTAGACGGCGACGAAGCAGCGCAGCTGCTTGAGGCTGATCTCGCTCATGCGGCGAACCGGTGCGGGGACAGGCGGGAGATGTCGAACTCGGGCGTGCGGCCGAGCGCGATGTCCGCGAGGAGGTCGCCGAAGGCGGGGGTGAACTTGAACCCGTGCCCCGAGTATCCAGTGCCGACCGTGACCCGGTCGCTGATCCTCCCGATGACTGGGGTCTTGTCGGCGGTGAAGATGTCGGCATGCACGGAGTGCTTCGCGATCCCGTCCGGAAGTCCGGGGAGGAGGGTGTGGATGTCTCGCGAGATCTTCGCGCGTTCCGCGGCGCTCAACCGGCGTTCGAGGTGGTCAGGGGCATCGATGTCTCCCCACTTCGCGTCGTAGCCGGCTTTCACGAGCGAGCCGTCGAGCGTCGGGACGCCGAAGATGTGCACCGCGCCGTGGTCGCGGATGAATGCGGGGAAGACGGAGGGGGCGAAGTCGCTGGGGTTCTGCGGGGCGAACCAGGTGAGGGCAATGGGCTTGATCGTGAGGTGTCGGTCGAGGGTCGGCAGGAGCTTCGGGGTCCAGATGCCAGCCGAGACGATGACCTGCTTGGCCGTGAGCGTGCCCTCGGGGGTCACGACGCGGACAGCGTCACCGGTCTCCTCGATCGAGAGCACCGGCGAGTTGCCGCGGAGCTCGGCGCCGGCCGCGGTCGCGCGCCGTTGGATCTCGGTGACCGCCGATTCCGGTCGAAGCGCGCCGCCCAGCTCGTCGAGCACAGCGATCTCGTCGCTCAGCTCCTGGTGCTGCGGGTAGCGTGCCGCGAGTTCTGCGGTCGTGAACGTGGTGTGCGGGATGTCGGCCGCGGCGAGCGAACGACGGACCTGCTCCATGCGGGGGTCTGCCGGTGACCCGATCGAGAGCACCCCGGTCGGGTGGAAGATCGGAGCGAGGCTCTCGTCGGCGAGTTCCAGCCATGCTCGACGGGACGCGAGGAGCAGCGGCACGTAGTGGGCGCCCTCGTGGTACGCCGCGCGGAACAGACGGCTCTCGCCCGCGTAGGCCCCGTCGTCGTGGATGAGCGACTGCGCCTCGAGGCCGAGCACGCTCGCGCCGTTGCAGGCGAGGTTCCAGGACGCGTACGAACCGGCGGCCCCGAGGCCGATGACAATGACGTCTGCATCCATGCTGACGATCCTGCGACGATCTCGCCCGCGACACAAGACGTAAACCAGATGCGAGTCGAGAGTTTACAAACGAGAAACAGCTGACCGCCTCTCGGGTATCCGGCCCCGTGCGCGCACTCAGAGGTCCGACAGCGCCTTCGCGATGGCCAGGTGCATGGTCACGAGCGTCGGCCATCCCTCCTCGGCGACCTGGTGGGCGTTCAGCACGGCGTGCGCGATGCACCACTCTCTTGCGTCGTCGAGGTCGATGCCGGCCTCGCCGCAGATGAGCTCGACTCGGCTTCGCACCTCGGCGTGCATGAGCGACCCGCCGCGGTAGTCCTCCACGCGGGTGCGCAGCGCTGGGTACACCTCGAAGCCGGCCGGACCCGCCACGGGCTTCGGGTCGATCGCCAGCCACGGCTCCCGACCCGCCGCGAGCACGTTGCCGAAGTGCAGATCCAGATGCAGCAGCCTCGGCTCGTAGGGTCTGGCGTCGAACGTGTCGAGCGCCCGGTCCACCCAGCGGCGGGGCACCGACGGCGGATGCGCACGCAGCGGCTCGATCCACCCGCGCGCCTCCGCGCGGAAGTCGGGAACCGAGCGCGGGGGAGCGACGTTCAGCCGACGCAGCAGGCCGCCGATCACGAGGCACGCGTCATCGGTCTCGATCGCGTGCAGGTCTCGACCGGAGTCGAGGGGCTCGAGAAGCAGCGCGAAGTCCGCGGGGTGGGCGGCCGCCAGCCGCACGATGCCTCCACCGTTCCAATGCCGCAGGCCGAGGTGCTCGGACGCCGCCTCCCGGTGCGGCCAGCTGAGCTTCAGCATCTGCGGCTCACCGCGCCGGGTGACCGGGATGACGATCGCGTTGTGCCCATGGCGGGCATCACCAGCCACCAAGAGATCCCAGGCGTCGAGCCGCTCGTCGATGAGCGAGGGCAGTCGGCGCAGCCAGGCGTCGCCGTCATCGCCGATGTCCGCGGGCCGCCCCGAGAGGCGCCGCACGAGGTCGTCCGGGATCAGCACTTCGCCCACGCGTTCGACATGCGCCGAAGCTACACCATGGCCGCCGAGGGGCTCTGGCGAGCGCATCCGGAGGCCATCGCGGGTCAGGCGAGGGTCATCCTGCCGAACCGGTCCCGCGTCGGTCGGTCAGGCTGTCCAACAGCGTCTGGGTCAGCCAGTTGCGGTACTGCTCGTCCGTGAGTCCGTTCTCGCGGACCTGGAGGAGGTAGACCTCGGGCGAGTTGAGCACCCAGACCAGATCGAGCACGCTCTGCTCGTCCAGGCCGGGGCGAGCGAACCCCGCTCCGACGAAGTGCTTGGCCATCATCGTCGTCCCGAAGCGCCGCTCCCTGGCGCCCGTCCTGGCTAGCTCGTCCAGGTCCGGTTCGACCGCGCGGGCTCCGTGGACGAGCTCCAGGAGCGGGCGCAGTCTGGCGTTGATGTCGGTTGCGAGCTCGGCGTACTCAGCCAGCAGGGTGCGAGCGTCGCCCGCGTGCTGCAGTCGTGTGGTCGCTGGCCGCTCGGCTTGGGGGATGGGGGCGTCGTCGCCAGCAAGAGCGGTGTCGTAGACCGCTTTCAGGATGGCCGCCTTGCCGCCGATCCGTGAGTAGACGGTCTGCTCTGACACCCCGGCTGCGGCGGCGATCGCCTTGACCGTGGTCCGCGAGTACCCCTCGGCGAGGAACGAGGCCCGTGCTGCCTCGAGCACTCGGTGACGCGTCTCCCTGGCTGCCGCATCGCGCACCTGGCTGTCGTATCGACGTGGACTCACAGCATCCTCTCGCGTATTCGCCTGAGGTGTCTCAATTCAATTGAGTACACTCAAGTCATGTCAAAGACGACCCCCATCCTGCCCGCTGCGTCCATCCAGCGCACCCGACTCGCCGACGGACTCCTGACCGCAACGGCCACGCTCACCTTCGCTGTGACCGGCATCGGCCTCTTCGAGGGTCATGTCACCTACCCCTCCTGGTACAACCTGATCGCCATCGACGACTTCGCGGCGTACCACGCAGACTTCGGCAAGCGGCTGATCCCATGGCTGCCCGTGCCGTTGCTGGCCGCTACCGCGCTCAACGGCCTCCTCATCCGCTGGTGCCCGACCCGTGTCCCGCGCGGTCTGGTGGTCGCCACCTTCGCGGCCCAGCTCGCGATCTGCGGAGTCACCGCGGCCATGGCACTCCCGCTCCAGGCGCAGCTGGACGCACCCGGCCACAGCCCAGACGAGATCGCGGAGCTCTTGGACCGACTGTCTCGCGTGAGCGTCCTCCGCGACGTGCCTGGGATCGGCGTCGCCGCCGCCTTCGTCTGGATGCTGCAACGCCAGCTCGCCGCCGGATCCGATCGTGTCGAACGGAACCGGACGCTCCGCCGGAGGTGACCTGATTCGCGCTGGCGAACTGCCAGGACGCGGACCGCCAAGGCATACGCTGACGCGCGCACAAAAAAGGTCCGAGTTCGCACTGCGAACTCGGACCAATCTGTCGGGGTAGCGGGATTTGAACCCACGACCTCTTCGTCCCGAACGAAGCGCGCTACCAAACTGCGCCACACCCCGATCGCTCACCGCCGAGCGGCGAACTCCCCAAGAGTACCCGAAGCTGGCTCGCGCCGCCAACCGAGGGCGCGAGCCACGGAAACTTCTAGGGGCCAGACGAGACGAACAGGCGAAGCTGCCCGGTCGGCTCGATCGGCGTACCCGTTGCAGGATCCGTGCGAATCACCTGGCCGCTCGGAACGGTGGCGCTCGCCTCGGAGATGACGGTCACTGTTCCGGTGAACCCTGCACCGGCCAGAAGCGAGGTCGCCTCGTCCTGCGTCTTCCCGGTCACGTCCGGAGCCAGCAGGCCGGTCGTCGAATCATCGGGGAGCGCGGAGGGGTGGATGGTGACGGTCGTCCCCTTGTCGACACGCGTGTTCGCGGTCGGCAGGGTGTTCGCGACGCTTCCAGGCGACTGGTCCGAGTCGACCGAAGGGCCGATCGAGACGCCGAAGCCGAGGCTCTCGAGCACCTGGCGCGCCTCTTCCGTGGAGCGTCCCGTCAGGTCTGGGATCGTGGCGAGAACCAGGGCGTCCTCATCCTCGACGTACTCGGGGAAGTCTCCACCCCCGTAGGTGCTCATCGCGTGCCCGATGATGTCGTTGAAGAGCACGTGACGTGTCTGGCTTCCCGCCGCGAGCGGCAGGTCGACGTCGTACATCGGCAGGAGGCCGTTGGCGTTGCCGACCCAGACAGCGAGGCCGACCTTCGTCGTCGCCCCGACCATCCACGTCTGCAGGCCGTTGTCGGTGGTGCCCGTCTTGCCGATGAGCGGCACGATACCCGGGTTCGACCGGGAGCCGGTGCCCCCGTTGACGACGCCAGCAAGGGCTTCGTCGACGCCGGCCGCGACCTGCGGGGAGACGGCCTGGATGCAGCGTGACTTGGGCCCGGTGACCTCGGTGCCGTCGGGCAGCGTCACGCGGTCGATGCCCGTGGGGGAGCAGGAGACGCCATTGTTCGCGAGGCCGGACATGACGGTCGCCATGGACAGCGGCGCCATCTCGTTGGCGGCGCCCAGGATGGCGGCGGGAACGGACTGGTTGATGGCCCCGTCAGCGCGGTGGCCGCCGAGTGCCATCGCGGTGTCGCGGATGCGGCACTGGTCGAGCCGCTCGGCCATCGTCACGTAGGCGGTGTTGATCGACGACGCCGTCGCCGACTTCACGGAGACGGTGCCGACGCGCTGGCCGCTGTCGTTGGTCGGTGCCCACGGGCCGTCGGATTCGGCCTCGCAGGTGTTGGAGAAGTTCTCCAGGTAGAAGGTGCGGTTCTGGCCGGGCACCGAGGAGTAGAGCGACTTGCCCGACGCGATCCACTCGGCGAGCGTGAAGATCTTGTACGTCGATCCGGTCTGGAAGCCGGTCGAGCCGCCGTACTCGTAGTCCGCGTTGTAGTTCACGGAGGTCACGCCGGGCTGCTCCTGGTTCTCTGCGACCTCGCTGAACTGGGTGTTCTGCACCATCGCGAGGATGCGTCCCGTACCGTTCTCGACCATGGAGGCGGCAGCGCCGAGATCGGTTCCCGGGTAGGTCGACGGCACGGCGTTCTGCATGGACTGCGTGGCCACGCTCTGCATGTCGAGGTCGAGGGACGTGTAGATCTTGTAGCCCTTGCCTGCGAGGTTGAAGTTGCGCTCAGCTTCGGTGGCGCCGAACGCCTCGTCTTGGAGCACGGACAGCTGCACGAACTTGCAGAAGTACTTGGCGTTGCCCTCCGCGAACTCGCAGCCGTGGTTCGGGTCCTTGACGTTCGGCTCGACGGGCAGCGCGATGGTGGCTTCGTAGGTCGCCTGATCGATGGCGCCTTCCTCCATCATGCGCATGAGGATGTAGTCGCGGCGCTCCTTGTTGCCCTCGATGTTCTCTTCGCGGTCGAGGCGGTAGGCGTTCGGCTCCTGCACGATGGCGATCAGGCTTGCGGCCTCCTGCAGGTTCAGGTCGATCGCCGGCTTCCCGAAGTAGCGCTGGGCGGCCGACTCGATGCCGTACGTGGTGCCGCCGAAGAGGGCGATGTTGAGGTAGCCCTGGAGGATCTCGTCCTTCGAGTACTGCTGCTCGACACCGATGGCGAGGCGCATCTCCTGCAGCTTTCGCCCCGTGTTCGGGTCGGTCGCCTCGATGTAGGCTTTCTCGCTCTCGGCGGGGTCGAGGATGGCCTCGGCCTCCTGCACGCGCACGTTGCGGACCCACTGCATGGTGATGGTGGAGGCGCCTGCGGAGGCGTCGCCGATGACGGACGTGACGAGCGCGCGGGCCGCGGAGATGACGTCGACGCCGTCGTGTTCACGGAAGCGCGGGTCCTCCACCGAGATCGCCGCGAGCGGAACCCATGGCGAGATCTTGTCGAGCGGCACCTCGACGCGGTTCTGGTTGTAGAACTGGGCGAACTTCACGTCCTGCCCGCCCTGCTTCGCGTAGAGCTCGGTGACCTGCTGGAGCTCGTTGATCTCCAGGTAGTCGGGGAGGCTCTCGAAGAGGTTGATCGAGCTGTTCTCCGCGATGTTGGCGACGGAGACGAGCGGAGTCACGAGCGCGGTGATCAGGACGGCGGCGAGGCCGCTCACCCCGACCAGGCCGAGGACGCGCGTCAACGGACCGCGCTTCCAGCTTCCACGTTTCTTTGTTGCCATGGCGTCACGATACCCGGGGTAGGAAGGTCAGGAGGGTCGCTTCCGGCGGGCACGCGAAACGCACGGGAGCGTAGATCGACGTGCCGAGGCCGGCGGAGACGTGGAGTGCGGCCGTGCGGCCGCGCGAGGTCCAGGCGCTCAGGCCCTTGACCTGCTCGCGTGGGATGTCGCAGTTGGTGACGAGTGCGCCGTAGCCGGGCACGCAGACCTGGCCGCCGTGGGTGTGACCGGCGAAGATCGCATCCGCGCCGAGGTCGACGAGGCCGCTGAGCACCCGCTGGTACGGGGCGTGCGCGAGCCCGATGGTGAGGTCCCAGTCCTGGCCCTCCGACGCTTCCCGCAGTGCTTTGCCCGCCGCCGCGAAGTCGTCGGCCTCGATATGCGGGTCGTTGACGCCGAAGAAGCGGATGCGCCTGCCGGCGACCTCGAGCACGGCCGCCATGTTGTTGAGCGGCGTCCAGCCGAGGCGGTTGAAGTGCCCCGTGAGGGTCTTCGTGTCGAGGTGCGGGGCCTTCTTCGCGACGTGCGCGGAGCGACCGAAATAGGTGAACGGGTTCTTGAGCACGGGGCCCAGGTAGTCGTTCGAGCCGTAGACATGCACCGAGGGGATGCCCTCGAACGGCTCCAGCATGTGCGCGACCGTGGGGATGGCGTCGACGTGACCCAGGTTGTCGCCGGTGCCGACGACGAGGTCGGGCTTCAGCGCGGCGAGGCCTCGCACGAAGTCCTGCTTCTTGCGTTGCCACGGCGCGACATGGAAGTCGCTGAGGTGCAGTACACGCAAGGGGGCCGAGCCTGGCGGCAGGATGCGCGACTCGACGCGGCGCAGGCGGAAGGCCCGGCGCTCGATCATCGTGCCGTAGACGGCGGTCGCCGCCCCCACCCCGAGAAGGGTGAGGGCGACGGCGCTTGCGGCTCCGAGAGATGAAGAGCCTGGTCCGAGTCGGGAAGGTCTCCCGGAGCTCGAGGTGGCGACAGGATTCGCCATGGTGGAACTCGTTTCAGTCAGTGCGATGACCCGTTAGGGGCCGGAAGAGACGTAGACCTGGATGGACCCGGTGCGCTCGAGCTCCGCGCCGGGGGCCGGGTCGGTGCGGATGACCTGCCCGCTCGGAACGGTCGCGCTCTTCTCGGTCAGGATCGCCATCGTGCCGTTGAACCCCAGTTGGGAGAGGGTCGACTGCGCCTGTTCCTGGGTCTGGCCCGCGAGGTCGGGGGCGGCGAGGGCGTCCGACGTCGGCGCGGTGTCCGGTCCGCGCGACGGGTTGATCGTGATCGTCGTGCCCTGCGTGACGCGCGTGTTGGCGCTCGGCAGCGTGCTCGCGACAGTCCCCTCGGGCTGCTCGGACTCGACGGGGTTGCCGACCGAGACGCTGAAGCCGAGCCCCTCGAGTGACGTCTTCGCCTCTGCCGTCGACTTGCCGGCGAGGTCTGGGACCGTCACCTGCTCGTTCTGGACGGCGCTGCCGGTGGGCTCGGGGAACGAGTCGCCCCCGTAGACGCGCATCGCCTGCGCGATGACGTCGTTGAAGATGACGTGACGGGTCTGGCTGCCGACGGCGCGGGGCAGGTCAACGCCGTACATGGGCACCTGGCCGCTCGCGTTGCCGACCCAGACGGCGAGGCCGACCTTCGAGGTCGCGCCGACCATCCACGTCTGCAGGCCGCTGTCCGTCGTGCCGGTCTTGCCCATCAGCGGTGCGATGCCGGGGTTGGACGCGCTGCCGGTACCGCCGTTTGCAACGCCCTGGAGCGCCGAGGTGACTCCCGCGGCGACCTCGGGGGTGACCGCCTGGTTGCATGTCGACTTCGGTGCCTCGAGGGCGGAGCCGTCACGCAGCGTGATGCTGTCGATGGCGATGGGCGAGCAGGTGACGCCGCCGTTCGCGAAACCGGCTACCGCGGTCGCCATGGAGAGCGGCGCGATGGTGTTCGTGCCGAGCACGGCTGCCGGGTTCGACTCGTTGACCGCGCCGTCGGCACGGTGCGCGCCCATGGCCATGGCCGTGTCGCGGATGCGGCACTGGTCGAGCTGCTCAGCCATCGCCACGTAGGCCGTGTTGATGGACTGCGAGGTGGCCTGGCGGACGGAGACGTTGCCGACCTTCGCGCCACCGTCGTTCGTCGGCGACCAGGAGCCGCCGTCGGCGCCGAGGCACGAGTTCTGGAAGTTGATGAGGTTGAAAGCGCGGTCCTTGCCGTTGACCGACGAGTTGAGCGACTTGCCCGATGCGAGCCATTCGGCGAGCGTGAACATCTTGTACGTCGACCCGACCTGGAAGCCGGTGGAGCCGCCGTACTCGTAGTCGGTGTTGTAGTTGACCGAGGTGTAGCCGGGTTGGGCAGCAAGCTCCTCGGTGTCGCCGAAGGCGGTGTTCTGCACCATCATGAGCACGCGGCCCGTGCCCTCCTCGACCATCGAGGCAGCTGATCCCATGTCCATGCCCTCGACGTACGCGGGAACCGCGGAGGCCATCGAGGCCTGGCCCTGCGCCTGCATGTCGAGGTCGAGGGTCGTCTTGATCTGGTAGCCCTTGGTCTGGAAGTTGAACTGCCGCTCTTCGTAGGTCTCGCCGAAGGCCGGGTCCTGCACCATGATGAGCCGGACGTAGTCGCAGAAGTACTGCGCGTTGCCCTCGGCCGCGCCGCAGCCGTGCCTCGGCTCGGTCGGGCGGGGCTCGACGGGCGTCGCGATGGTCGCCTCGTAGGTCGCCTGGTCGATCGCGCCTTCCTCCATCATGCGCATGAGGATGTAGTCGCGGCGGATCTTGTTCGCCTCGATGTTCTCTGGCACGTCGAGCCGGTAGGCGTTGGGCTCCTGCACGATGGCGATGAGGCTCGCCGACTCCTGCAGGTTCAGGTCGAGCGCCGACTTGCCGAAGTAGCGCTGCGCCGCCGACTCGATGCCGTACGTCGTTCCGCCGAAGAGGGCGATGTTGAGGTAGCCCTGCAGGATCTCGTCCTTCGAGAACTGCTTCTCGACGCCGATCGCGAGGCGCATCTCCTGGAGCTTGCGGCCCGTGGTGGTCTCGGTCGCCTCGAGGTAGGCCTTGTCGCGCTCCTCCTGGTTGGGGATCGCCTCGGCCGTCTGCACGCGCACGTTGCGCACGTACTGCATGGTGATCGTGGATGCACCCGCCGCGCCGTCGCCGATGACGGACTGCGCGAGAGCTCGTGCCGCGGAGATGACGTCGACGCCGCCGTGCTCACGGAAGCGCGGGTCTTCCACCGAGATGGCCGCTGCTGCGACGTACGGGGAGATCTGGTCGAGCGAGACCTCCTCGCGGTTCTGGTTGTAGAACTCGGCGAACTTCTGTCCGTTGGAGGCATACAGCTCGGTCTTCTGCTGCAGCGAGCCGATCTCGAGGTACGTCGGGAGGTTCTCGAACAGCGAGATGGTGCTGTTCGCGGCCACACCGGTGACGGCGATGAGCGGCGTGATCATGGCCGTGACGAGCACGCCCGCGACTCCGCTCATACCGAGCAGCCCTAGGAGGCCGCCCAGAATGTTGCGTTTGGGCGCCCCTGGATTCGTGACAGACATAGGATCAAGGGTAAGTCACACCCGCTCTCGGCGTCTTCAGGAGTGTTCAATGAGAACCCCATGAAGCGCCTGAGCGCTCACGCACAGGAGGACGTCCATGCAGAAGTGGGAATATTTCATCACCCCGCTCCCGTTGCACACCCCCACTGTCATCCTCAACAACTGGGGTGCTCAGGGCTGGGAACTGGTCCAGGTTTCCACCAATGCTGAGGGCGGCTCCGTCGCCTACATGAAGCGTCCGATCGCGGGGGAGCAGTCATGAGCCAGGTCGAAGAGCGTCTCGGCGCGATGGGGATGGCGGTGCCGCCCGTCGCAGCTCCCGTCGCCGACTACGTCCCGGCCGTCGAGCACGGCGGTCTCGTCTACACGTCCGGCCAGCTGCCGTTCATCGAGGGCGCGATCCCCGAGAAGGGCAAGGTCGGCGCCGAGGTCCCGCGCGACGATGCGATCGAGTTCGCCGCCTTCGCCGGCCTCAACGCGCTCGCCGCCATCAAGTCCGTCATCGGCGACCTCGACCGCGTCACGCGCGTCGTGAAGGTGACGGTCTACGTCGCCTCCGCTCCGGACTTCACCGAGCAGCCCCTGGTCGCCAACGGCGTCTCCGAGATGCTCGGCCTCGCGTTCGGCGACGCCGGCAAGCATGTCCGCGCCGCGGTCGGCGTCGCGGTGCTGCCGCTCGACTCGCCCGTGGAGGTCGACCTCATCGTCGCCTACGAGTAGCGAGCTCGTTCGCGAGCATCCGCACACCACGAAGCCCTGCATCCCTCTCCCGAGAGGTGCAGGGCTTCGCTCGTCTCGCCGTGCGGATCAGTCGTCGTCGGCGGTCCCGGATGCGACACCCGCGGAGATCGCGGACATCACGGACGCATCCGTGAGGGTCGTCGTGTCGCCCACGGCCTTGCCATCCGCCACGTCTCGAAGCAGGCGGCGCATGATCTTGCCGGAACGCGTCTTCGGCAGCTCGGCGACCACATACACCTGGCGCGGCCTGGCGATCGCGCCGATCTTCGTCGAGACGTGCGAGCGCAGCACCTGGGGTGCGTCCGACGCCTCGATCTCGGCCTTCTTGCTCTCCTTGAGCACGACGAACGCGACGACCGCCTGGCCTGTCGTCTCGTCGCTCGCTCCGACGACCGCCGACTCGGCGACGAACGGGTGGTCGACGAGCGCCGACTCGATCTCCGTGGTCGAAAGTCGGTGCCCGGAGACATTCATGACGTCGTCGACGCGACCGAGCAGCCACAGGTGGCCGTCCTTGTCGACGCCCGCGCCATCGCCCGCGAAGTAGCGCCCGGGGAACTGCGACCAGTACGTCTCGATGAACCGCTCGCGGTCGCCGTAGATGCCGCGCGCCATTGAAGGCCACGGCTCGGTGATCGTGAGCAGCCCCATCTCGCCCGGGTTGACCCGCTCGCCCTGATCGTCGACGACCTCGACGACAACACCGGGCACCGGCACCTGGGCGGCACCGGGCTTGAGCGCCACCTGGCTGGGGATCGCGGAGATCATGATGGCCCCCGTCTCCGTCTGCCACCACGTGTCGACGACCGGCACCCGGTTGCCGCCGATGACCTCCCGGTACCAGGCCCACGCCTCAGGGTTGATCGGCTCGCCCACCGAGCCGAGCAGGCGGATCGACGAGAGGTCGTACTTGGCGGGGATCTGCCTGCCCGACTTCATGTAGCCGCGGATCGCCGTCGGCGCCGTGTAGAAGATCGTGACGCCGTAGCGCTGGATGATGTCGAACCAGCGGCCGAGGTCGGGGGTGTCGTGCGTGCCCTCGTACATGACCTGCGTCGCGCCGTTGGCCAGGGGCCCGTAGACGAAGTAGCTGTGCCCCGTCACCCAGCCGACGTCGGCCGAGCACCAGTACACGTCCTGCTCCGGCTTGAGGTCGAAGATCGTGCGGTGCGTGAACGAGGTCTGCGTGAGGTAGCCGCCCGTCGTGTGCAGGAGGCCCTTCGGCTTCCCCGTGGTGCCCGAGGTGTAGAGGATGAACAGCGGATGCTCGGCGGGGAACGGCTTCGCCACGTGCTCGTCGCCGACCTGCGCGATCTCCTCGTCCCACCACAGGTCCCGGCCCGGCGTGAGTGAGACCTCGTTGTCGGCACGACGCACGACGAGCACGTGCTCGACGGTGTGTCCCTCAGCCTCGAGCGCCGCATCCACGGTCTCCTTGAGCGGGAAGATGCGGCCCTTGCGGATGCTGCCGTCGCTCGTGATGACGAGCTTGGCGTTCGCGTCCTCGACGCGGCTGCGGATGGAGTCGGCGCTGAACCCGCCGAAGATGACCGAGTGCACGGCGCCGATGCGCGCGCAGGCGAGCATCGCGACGACGGTCTCGGGGATCATCGGCATGTAGATCGCGACGACGTCCCCCGCCGTGACACCGAGGCTCTCCAGGAGGTTCGCGGCGCGCTTGACCTCGCCGAGGAGGTCCGAGTACGTGATGGTGCGCTTGTCGCCGGGCTCACCCTCCCAATAGATCGCGACCCGGTCGCCGTTGCCGGCGAGCACGTGGCGGTCGACGCAGTTGAAGCTGGCGTTGAGCGTGCCGTCGCCGAACCACTTCGCGAACGGGGCGTCGCTCCAGTCGAGGACTTCCGTGAAGGGGGTCGACCAGTGCAGCTCCCTGGCCTGGTCGGCCCAGAAGTCGAGCCTGTCCTCCTCGGCCCGCGCCGCGAGGTCCGCTGGCACAGGGGAGGAGGCCGTGAACTCGTCGCTTGGCGGGAAGGTCTCGAGGTCTTCCAGGAGGTGTTCGATCTTGTCAGCCACCACAGGTCCTTTCGCGTCATTGCGATCCGGCACCGCCTCAATGCGGCGCAGCGTGCCAGAAGTCTACGGAGCCAGCATGTGCCGCGACTCCCGCCTTTCGGGGGGAATGTCCGCGGGCTTCCCGGGGCCACCTCGCTTCGGGGAGCACGTGAGTCCGAACGTGTGCCAGCCGTGGCGCAGTCCATGCCACGCGCAGACGTGAGCGCGCGGCGTGTCGGGGGTGAAAAATGTGGCGTAAACCGTGATCTCGCGCGGAAGTGCGGGCTGTAGCCGAACATTTTTCGATAGACAGCCGACCGGCTAGTTTTCCGGACGAAATATGCACTACCATGGACCTCGATGGTTTCGCTCTCTGTCGCAACTATCGTCGCTCTGCAGCAATCAACCCCCCCTGAACGCTGCATGAGCTGAGGCGCTCGGATATCCCCCTGTCCGGGCGCCTCTCCAATTCTCCCGCGGCCCCGGTTCGGTCCGGCGCGACTCCGTCGTCGTGTGCCCTGTGCACAGTGGCCCATGCACAGGCGCGACGGCCATCGGACTCGTGGGCCTCCGGCGTTCGTACGCTTCGTGCATGGCACACGGCTCAGCTCTCGAATCGACATCAGGCCAGCGCTTCGTCGCTCGTCCGGCCTCGCAGCGTGCGGCCTCGCTGCCGTTGCCGCCGCGCACCGCGGAGAGCACGCCGCGATCCGTTCGGACATTGACTCGAGGTCAGGCGGACGCGTTCGGTCCCCTGGCGATGTACGTCGCCGATGGCGAGGTCACGGACCTCTTCGTCAACGGCACCGACGGCCTCTTCGTCGATCGAGGCGGCGGCGCGGAGCGGGAAGACTCCTGGGTGGCGCCGAGCGAGCGGGCGCTGCGCGAACTGGCCGTCCGTATCGTCGCTGCCGGCGGCAGGCACCTCGACGAATCCGCGCCGTGCGTCGACGTGCGCATCGCTGACGGCATCCGCGTGCACGCTGTGCTGCCTCCGGTGTCGATCTCCGGCACGCTCCTGTCCATTCGGGCACCGCGGGTCCGCCAGCTCACCATCGAGCAGCTCGACCGGCAGGCTTTCTTCTCTCCTGGCGCGGAGGAGCTCGTCCGGGAAGCGGTGCGAGCTCGTGCCAATGTGCTCATCACGGGTGCCGGCGGAAGCGGGAAGACGACGTTCCTGTCCGCGCTCCTCTCGGAGTCAGACCCCCGCGACCGCATCGTCGTGATCGAGGACGTCGCCGAGCTGCGCATCGCACATCCCCACAGCGTCTCGCTCGAGGCGAGACAGGCGAACATCGAGGGGGCCGGGAGCGTGCCGCTCGAGCGTCTCGTCCGCGAGTCGCTGCGGATGCGCCCGGACAGGCTCGTGCTCGGCGAATGTCGCGGGGCCGAACTCCGGGAGCTCCTGGCCGCACTCAACACGGGGCACGACGGCGGCGCGGGCACGCTCCACGCGAACTCCCTCGCCGATGTGCCCTCGCGCCTCGAGGCCCTCGGCGCGCTTGCCGGCATGACGCAGGATGCGGTCGCCAGGCAGACCGTGAGCGCCATCGACCTCGTCATGCACGTCGAGCGCACGTCCGTCGGGCATCGGCGGCTCGCGGACATCGGGGAGTTCTGCCTCGATGAGGCCGGGCGCCTGGCCATCGCGTCAGTCCTGCGTCGAGAATCTGGCCAGGCGGAGAACGTCACGGCCCTCGCGTCTGCCACCGCCGGTGAGGCTGATGTCCGTCGCGGAGATGACCGCCGACACGATCCGGGTCACCGAGGTCTCGGCCGGCGATGACCCAGCACGATGTCCACGCTGCCGAGCGCGCCGCGGCGGTCGTCGAGCGACTCGCAGCCCTGCTCGCAGGCGGCACCACAGCGGATTCCGCGTGGCAGCACGTGGCGAGCTTCGCCGCCTCCGAAGAATCACCGAGGTCCGGACGAATCGCCTGGAGGCGGCTCGCATCCTGGGTGGAGGGCAGGCTCCGCCTGAGGATTCCTCGCCCCGCGCGGTGGCGCGCCGCCACCAGCGATCCCGTCGAGCTCACCATCGCGAGAGGCGTGCGCGCTGGCAAGCGAGTCGGTGCGATGCTCCGGGAGCACGATGAGCCGAGCTGGCGAGCCCTCGGCTGCGCCTGGTCCCTCGCCGAGACCACGGGGGCCCCGCTTGCCCGGGGCCTCGGCGAACTGGCCCAGACGTTCCGCGACTTCGGCGCCTTCGAGCGGGAGGTGCAACTCGCGCTCGCGGGCCCGAGCAGCGCCGCGCGGCTGGTCATGGCGTTGCCCGCCGTCGGAGTCCTCCTCGGGCTCGCACTCGGCTTCGACAGCCTCGGGATGCTCTTCGGCACGCCGATCGGCCTCGCCTGTCTCGGCGGAGGGGTCGCCCTCATGGTCTCCGCGCACCTCTGGAACAGGGCACTCATCGCAGCGGCTTCCCGACGAGAGCAGCTGCCAGGCCTCGCCCTGGACCTGACGGCGCTCGGGATGCTTGGAGGCACATCCGTCGCCGCGGTCCGCCCGCTTGTGCAACGCGCGCTCGACGACGCGGCGCTCGGAACCGACGGGCGTTCGGCGGCTCGAACCGGCCTGGGCGGCGGGCGCGTCGACCGAGTCCTGGAGCTCGCCCGCGACGCTGGGGTGCCCGCCGCATCCCTCTTGCGCAGCGAAGCCGCGCTCGAGCGACGCGACGCGCGCGCCGCGTCGAGCAGGAAAGCGGCCGAACTCGGCGTGCGCCTCATGCTGCCGCTCGGCCTGTGCGTGCTCCCGGCCTTTCTCCTGCTCGGCGTCGCTCCGCTCATCCTCGCCGTCGTGACCCAGACCATCTCGCGGCTCTGAGCCGCCCGATACGCCCGTGCCGCATTCCAACCGTCAATACGTAATAAGAGAGGTACACCCATGTTCCAGATCACGACCTTCGGCGACGCATCCCGAGGCCTGTTGAGCAGACTCCGGCAGCGGATGCGCGATGACGAGGGGGCCGCGACGGCCGAGTACGCGATCGCGACGATGGCAGCCGTCGCGTTCGCGGGGCTCCTCGTCGTCATCATGCAGAGCGACGAGGTCAGGGGCTTGCTCGAGAACATAATCCGCACCGCCCTCACGCTGGACGAATGATGCGTCGGGTGCCCCGATGGCTCCTGCCCGCGAGCTCCCAGCGTGGCTCGGCGACGGCGGAGTTCGCCATCGTGGCACCCGCCGTCGTCCTCCTGCTCGCCTTCTGTCTCACGGGACTGCAGGGCGTCGTCGTGCAGGTCCGATTGCAGGACGCCGTCGCCGACGCCGTCAGGCTCGTCGCACGTGGGGACGACGAGGCCATCGCTCGCGAGCACGTGCATTCGCTCGTACCCGACGCGCACCTCGAGATCAGTCGCGCGGACGGCCTCGTCTGTGCGAGGGCGTCCACGCCACTCATCCTCGGGGAGCGCGTGCTCCCCGTGGATGTCGGCGCCCGCGCGTGCGCTCTCGGCGGCGGACGATGAGCGCCGAAGCGTCGGCACCTCTCCGCTGCCTGGGCGGAGACCGGGGCGCTGGCGGGGTTGTCGTGCTGGCGGTCTCGCTCCTCCTTCTTGCACTCACCGTCGGAGCCGTCAGCGTGCTCGCCGCCTTCCCAGCAAGACAGGCCGCGCACGCCGCAGCCGACGCGGGCGCGCTGGCCGCGGCCGACGTCGCATCCGGGCTGAAGCCGGGGGACCCGTGCGCCGAAGCCACCCGCATCGTCGCCGCGAACGGTGCCTCGCTCGAAGCCTGCACGGTCAGCGGCCGTGAGGCCGTTGTGCGAGTTCGTGTAGAGTCCGGCCCGTTCGTCTTTTCGGAACCGTCGAGGGCAGGACCGCCACCTCACTGAGAAGCCGTGAAGCGGAGCCGCCGGCAGTCGGAGGCTTCCGCCCAGCCACCCCGTCCATGTACCAGCCCATCCATATAATGGGCGCCGACGGGTGGCAACAGCCCCCACATAACTCCGGCCAGCCGGAATCGTCGTGCGAGAGCACGCAGACCCATCCAAGGAACGCTTGTGTCAGGCAGCAACACACTGGTCATCGTCGAGTCGCCGACCAAAGTGAAGAGCATCTCGCAGTATCTCGGTGATGACTACACCGTGCTCGCCAGCGTCGGACACATCCGCGACCTCATCGAGCCCAAGAACCTCCCGCCAGAGCTCAAGAAGGGTTCCCTCGGGAAGTTCAGCGTCGACGTCGACAACGGGTTCGAGCCGTACTACGTGGTCTCCGACCAGAAGAAGAAGACCGTCGCCGAGCTCAAGCGGGCGCTCAAGGACGCCGACGAGCTCATCCTCGCAACTGATGAGGACCGCGAAGGAGAGGCCATCGCCTGGCACCTCCTGCAGGTGCTCCAGCCGAAGGTCCCCGTCAAGCGCATGGTGTTCCACGAGATCACCCGCGAGGCGATCGAAGCCGCGAAGGACCGCACGCGCGACATCGACGTGCACCTCGTCGACGCGCAGGAGACCAGGCGCATCCTCGACCGCCTCTACGGCTACGAGGTGTCGCCCGTGCTGTGGCGCAAGGTCGGCCCCGGACTCTCCGCCGGCCGCGTGCAGTCAGCGGCGACACGCCTCATCGTCGACCGCGAGCGCGAGCGGCTCGCGTTCGTGAAGGCCAGCTACTGGGGAGTCGAAGCCCGCTTCGCGCCCGAGCAGGGGAAGGAAGGGTCGGCCTTCGTCGCCCGTCTGACGAAGCTCGACGGCGAGCGCGTCGCCACCGGACGCGACTTCGACGACCACGGTGTGCTCAAGAACTCGTCCGTGATCCTCGGTGAAGCCGAGGCGACCACGTTGACCGTGCAGCTCACGGCCGGCACGGTTCCCGTCACGGTGTCCTCCGTCGAGTCCAAGCCGTACACTCGACGCCCCGCCGCGCCGTTCACGACCTCGACCCTGCAGCAGGAGGCCGCCCGCAAGCTGCGCTTCACCGCACGCCAGACGATGAGCGTCGCGCAGTCGCTGTACGAGAACGGGTACATCACGTACATGCGTACCGACTCCTCGTCACTGTCATCGCAGGCGCTCAACGCTGCACGCACGCAGGCCGCCAAGCTCTACGGGGCCGAGACGGTTCCATCGGCTCCCCGCCTCTACGGCTCGAAGTCGAAGAACGCGCAGGAAGCGCACGAGGCCGTGAGGCCGGCCGGCTCCACGTTCGCGCTGCCAAGCGAGCTTCGGCCCAAGCTGAGCCCCAACGACTTCAAGCTGTACGACCTCATCTGGAAGCGCACCATCGCCTCGCAGATGGCCGACGCCAAGGGGCAGACGGCGACCGTCACGATCGACGCCTCGCCCATCGACGTCTCCGATGCGCAGGGCACCGTCACGAGCCGCGTCGCCGAGTTCCAGGCGTCCGGCACCGTCATCACCTTCCGCGGCTTCCTCGCCGCCTACGAGGAGGGGAAAGACGAGGCGCGCGACGACTCGACCACCGCAGAAGCGAAGCTGCCGCCGCTCACCAAGGGGCAGAAGCTCGATCCGGAGACGGCAGACGCCAAGAGCCACGAGACCAGCCCGCCCCCGCGCTACACGGAGGCGAGCCTCGTCAAGACGCTCGACGAGCTCGGCATCGGCCGCCCGTCGACGTACGCATCCATCATCTCCACCATCATCGACCGCGGGTACGTCGCGCCGCGCGGCAGCGCGCTCGTCCCCAGCTGGACGGCATTCTCCGTCGTGCGTCTCCTCGAAGAGCACTTCCACGACCTCGTCGAGTACAACTTCACGGCGCAGATGGAAGGCGACCTCGACCGCATCGCCGCCGGCACCGAGCAGCGCAACGACTGGCTGCGCGGGTTCTACTTCGGAACCGACGACCACAAGGGGCTCCGCGGCGTCATCGACAACCTCGGCGAGATCGATGCCCGCGAGATCAACTCGACCCCGCTCGCCGACGGCATCGTCCTGCGCATCGGCCGCTACGGCCCCTACCTCGAGGTCGCTCCGGAGACGGAAGGCGAGACCCCGAGGCGCGTCAACGTCCCAGAAGACCTGGCCCCCGACGAGCTGACCGCAGAGAAAGCGATCGAGCTCGTCGAGGCGCCTATCCAGACGGATCGCGTCCTGGGCGTCGTCCCCGAAACCGGCAAGCGCATCGTCGTGAAGGACGGCCGTTTCGGCCCGTACGTGACCGAGGCTCCGTCGGAGGCCGAGGAGGCCGCCGCAGAGGCTGAGGCCAAGGCCAAGGCACTCGCCGAAGAGGCCGAGGCGAAAGCCGCCGCTGCCGAGGGGCGTCCAGTCAAGAAGCCGCGCGCCAAGAAGGCCGCCGCTGCCGAGAAGCCACGCACGGCGTCGCTCTTCAAGTCGATGATCCCAGAGCAGGTCACCTACGAGCAGGCGATCGGGCTGCTCGAGCTGCCCAGAGTGGTCGGCGTCGACGCCGAGACGGGTGCCGAGATCACGGCCCAGAACGGCCGGTACGGGCCGTACCTGAAGAAGGGCACCGACACACGGTCGCTCACGAGCGAGGACGAGATCTTCACCGTCACGCTCGAGGCCGCGCACGAGCTCTTCGCGCAGCCCAAGTACGGGGCACGCACCACGAAGGCGGCCATCAAGGAGTTCGAGGCCGACCCCGTGAGCGGCAAGCCGATCAAGATCAAGGACGGTCGCTTCGGTCCGTACGTCACCGACGGCGAGACCAACGTGACCGTGTCGCGCGGCGCCAACCCGGAGGACGTCACGTTCGAGGAAGCCGTGCAGATGCTCGCCGACAAGCGTGCCAAGGGTCCCGTCAAGCGCAAGACCACGGCAGCGAAGAAGCCGGCAGCGAAGAAGCCCGCCGCCAAGAAGCCAGCCGCCTCCAAGGCGGCGGCGACCAAGACGACCGCAGCGAAGAAGCCTGCCGCGAAGCGCGCGCCCGCCAAGAAGCCTGCGGCCAAGGCCAGCGGGGCAGCAAGCAGCGAATGACGGGCCTCTTCATCACGCTCGAGGGCGGCGACGGCGCAGGCAAGTCGACGCACTCGGCCCTGCTCGAGGAATGGCTGGCGGCCCTCGGGCAGACGGTCGTGCGCACGCGCGAACCGGGCGGCACCGACCTCGGCGCCGACATCCGGGAACTCGTGCTGCACCGCAAGGGTCACATGGATGCCAGGGCCGAGGCGCTCCTGTACGCCGCCGACCGTGCACACCACATCGCTACCATCGTCCGGCCCGCGCTCGAGCGCGGCGACGTCGTCGTGCAGGACCGCTACCTCGACTCCTCGATCGCCTACCAAGGCACGGGGCGCGAGCTCGGCGCCGACGAGGTCAGGGACCTCTCCCTGTGGGCCGCGCGCGGCCTGCTCCCCGACCTCACCGTGCTCTTCGACCTCGATCCGGACGAAGGGCGCCGACGTATCGGCGCGACCCGCGGCACGTACGACCGGCTCGAAGCCGAATCGAAGCATTTCCACGACGCCGTCCGCTCCGCCTTCCTCGGCCTTGCCGCCGCCGACCCGGACAGGTTCCTCGTGATCGACGCGACCCAGCCACGAGAGCACGTGGCCGAGCGCATCCGCACCCGCGTCGCCGAGCTCCTCGAGCGGCGCCCGGTCGGCGAGTAGCCATGACCGTCTGGGACGACCTCTCCGGTCAGGACGACGCGATCGCCCTGTTCTCGAACGCGGCGAAGGCCTCCAAACGCGGTGCAGTGGACACGAGCGGCATGACGAACTCGTGGCTCATCACCGGCCCGCCCGGTTCGGGTCGAAGCAACATGGGCTACGCCTTCGCGGCGGCACTGCTGTGCCCGAACGACGGATGCGGCGTGTGCCCGTCCTGCGTTCAGGTGCGCGCCCGCTCGCACCCCGACCTCACGGCCGTCGTCACGGAGACCGTGCAGCTCGACATCAAGACGGCACGCGAACTCGTGGAGCGCGCATCCATGTCGCCGATGACCGGGCGCTACCGGGTCATCCTCGTCGAAGACGCCGACCGCATGGTCGCACGCACCTCGAACACGCTGCTCAAGGCCATCGAAGAGCCACCGGAGTCGACCGTGTGGGTGCTCTGCGCGCCGAGCGAGGCCGACCTGCTGCCGACCATCCGCTCACGCGTGCGCAGCGTGCGGCTTCGGGTGCCGGAGGTTCGAGACGTCGCCGGGCTGCTCGTGCGTCGCGACGGCATCGAGCCGGAAGTCGCCCTGCGAGCCGCCCGCGAGGCGCAGAGCCACGTCGGCATGGCCAAACGACTCGCCACGAGCGAAGACGCGTGGGGTCGCCGTGACGCGTCCCTCGACGGCCTGCTCGACATCCGCACGACCGGCGACGCCGTCCGGAAGGCCGCACAGCTCGTCGCGATCGCCGACGAGGACGCCACCGCCAACGCGGCAGACCGCGACGACAAGGAGCGGGCAGCCGCATTCCGGTCTCTCGGCCTCACGCCGGGCCAGGCAGTGCCGAGGCAGCTGCGCGGACAGATCCGTGAACTCGAAGAGCATCAGAAGCGCAGAGCGAAGCGCGGTCAGGTCGATGCAATCGATCGCATCCTGACCGACTCGGTCTCCCTGCTGCGAGACCTGCTCATGCTGCAGCTGGCACTCCCTGTCGAGCTCGTCAACGAGCACCGGCGGCACGAACTGGAATCTGCAACGAGCTCGCGCAGCTCCGACGACGTGCTCACGAGCATCGACGCGGCGAGCAAAGCCAGAGCACGACTCGCCGCAAACGTTCCTGTGGCGCTCGTCCTCGAGGCATTCTTGATCAGCTGGACGCCATCGCAGCAGGGAGCATCATGACCAGACCGACCACCCGTCGCGCGGCGACGCGCAGCATCGGCGCCTCGCTCCTGACCGGTGCAGTCGTCTTCCTGCTCAGCGGATGCACGCTCGTGACGACGCTCGCCGGCGGAGGCTCCGGGGGCGGCATGCAGACGGAGGACGTCGACGTCATCCCGACCGGCCTCGACCCCAGCATCCAGACGTTCTACGAGCAGGACCTCGGCTGGGACGCGTGCGGCGGCGGTCTCGAGTGCGCAACCGCGGAAGCTCCGATGGACTGGGCAGACGGGACCTCGGAGCAGATCGAGCTCGCCATGGTGAAGGTACCCGCATCGAGCGGCAACCCGATCGGGACGATCTTCACCAACCCTGGCGGTCCCGGAGCATCCGGAGTCTCGTTCGTGCGCGACAGCGCCCAGTTCGTCTTCACGCCGGAGCTCATGGAGGATTTCGACATCGTGGGCTGGGACCCGCGCGGTGTCGGTGAGTCGAGCGCGGTCGAGTGCCGTGACGATGCCGGCATGGACGAGTGGTTCTATGGCGTCAACGAAGATCTCGATCCGGACACCGCGAGCGATGAGCAGATCATCGCGGAGGTCACCGCGAACTCGAAGGAGTTCGCCGACGACTGCCTCGAGAACACGGGACCGCTCCTCGAGTTCGTCGACACGAAGAGCACCGTGCAGGACCTCGACCTGCTGCGCGCGCTCGTCGGCGACCCGAAGGTCAACTACTTCGGGTTCTCGTACGGCACCGACATCGGCGCCCAGTACATCGACATGTTCCCGGAGACGGTCGGCCGCGTCGTGCTCGACGGCGCCACGGACCCGACCCTGTCGACGTTCCAGGTGGTGCTCGCCCAGCAGGGCGCCTTCGGTGAAGCCACCCGCACCTACCTCGAAGACTGCCTGACCACGACGAGCTGCCCATTCACCGGCACAGTGGACGAGGCGATAGCGAAGATCAACACCCTCATGGCCGAGGCCGATGACACCCTCCCCGTGAACGCAGACGGCCGGAAGCTCACGAGCGGCGTCATCGACACGGCCATCAGCTCGGCGCTCTACAACAACCAGAGCTGGCCGTACCTGAGCGACGCGTTCGCCACCTATGAGACAGCGGGCGACCCTGCAGGGTTCTTCGCGCTCAGCGACTTTTACTACGGTCGCGGGCCAGACGGCACCTACGCCGACAACATGTTCGAGGCCTTCACCGCCATCAACTGCCTCGACTACCCGGTCGAGACCGACCCCGCCAAGATCGCCGACTTCAACCGGCAGATCGCAGAGTCGACCCCGATCGGCATTCCAGGACCCGAAGCGCTCGGAGACACGACCTGCCAGCAGTGGGCGTTCCCGTCCACCAACGAGCTCGCACCCGTCACCGGTGCGGGAGCCGACCCGGTCCTCGTCATCGGCACGACCGGCGACCCGGCCACGCCGTACGCGTGGGCGGAGGCCGTGACCGAGCAGCTCGAATCGGCCACGCTGCTCACCTTCGAGGGCGAGGGACACCTCGCCTACACGCAGGGCGACAGCTGCGTCACCGGTGCCGTCGACGCCTACTTCATCGACGGCACCGTGCCCGCCGAGGGGCTGGTCTGCTGACCGCGACACCCCGATGTGCACTTGAGCAAAGTGTGCGTTATGCTTTGGTGTCGAGTTCAGCACCCCAGGGAGTTGAGCTGCAGGCAGGCCGCCTTAGCTCAGTCGGCAGAGCGATTCACTCGTAATGAATAGGTCGCGAGTTCGATTCTCGCAGGCGGCCCCATCGCCCCTCCGCACTTCGGTGCGGAGGGGCTCTTGTCTTCTCGGGCGCCCCGCCTCCCGTACGCTGAGCAGATGCTCGAGCGCAGGCACCACGACCCCGATCAGCACCCGCCTCTCGCGTTCCCGCCGCTGCGGAGCCCCGTGCACCAGCTGGGAACTGTGGAGCCGTTCGACTTCTCGCGCCGGGTCGCGGTCATGGCGATCGTGAATCGCACTCCAGACTCGTTCTACGACGACGGGGCGACGTTCGGTCTCCAGAGCGCCGTGGACGCGGTGCTCGCCGCCGAACGCGCAGGTGCCGACATCGTCGACATCGGCGGGCAGCCGTTCGCGCCAGGTGAGGAGCTCTCGGAAGCGGATGAGATCGCCCGCGTCGTGCCGGTGATCCGTGCTGTCCGAGAGCGCACCGGCGTGCCGATCTCCGCAGAAACGTACCGTGCGCGCGTAGCGGAGGCCTGCATCGAGGCGGGCGCGGGCATCATCAACGACACAAGCGGCCTCCGGGACGAGAACCTCGCGAGAGTCGTGGCGGGCTCCGGCGTGCAGCTCGTCATCACGCACAGCGTCGCAGCGCCGAGGGCGGAGCTCGCGCGCCCGCACTACGACGACGTCGTCGGCGAGGTGCGGGCGTTCCTGGCAGCACGCGCCGAACGTGCCATCGAACTCGGCGTCGGGGAAGAGCAGCTCATCATCGACCCGGGGCATGACCTCAACAAGAACACCCTGCACACGCTCGAGCTGACCAGGCGCTTCGACGAGATCTCATCGATCGGCTTCCCCGTGCTCGCCGCCGTCTCCAACAAGGACTTCATCGGGGAGACCCTTGATCGGGAGAAGCGGGACCGCGTCTCGGGCTCGCTTGCATCCGCCGTCGCGTGCATCCTGCTCGGCGCTCGCATCGTCCGCATGCACAACGTCCCAGAAGCGGTGGACGCGACGAGGATGACCGAAGCGATCCTCGGACTGCGCGCGCCCGCGTACACGCGCCACAACCTGTAGCGCCCACCCCGCTCGCATCCAACTCACCACTGCCGCGCACGTCGCCGTGGCATGCTCTCACCATGAACGCTCCATCAGCGGCGATCCGCTCGTTGCTCGGCCCAGAAGGCGAGCACGGGTGGCTCGACGACGAGCAGCTGCTCGCCCACTACGCCTACCCCGCGAACGGCGCGTTCCGCTTGAACTTCATCGCGAGCGTCGACGGTGCCGCCATGGGCGGTGACGGCCGGTCGGGGAGCCTCGGCACGGCAGCCGACCACCGGGTCTTCGAGCTGCTGCGCCGCCTCGCCGACCTCGTGCTCGTCGGGGCAGGCACGCTCAGAGACGAGGGCTACGTCGGCCTTCGCGTCTCCGAGGCCTCCGTCGCGTGGCGGGAGGCGCGGGGACGGCCCGCGCACCCGACGCTCGGCATCGTCTCGAGTCGGCTCGCCCTCGACCCCAAGCATGAGATGTTCGCCGACGCACCCGTTCCGCCGATCGTCGTGACTCCGGTCTCCGACCCGGAACGGCTCGCGCCCTTCCGAGAGGTTGCGACCGTGCTGACCGTGCCAGAGCATCCCGACCGCCCCGGAACCCTCGACGTCACCGAGTTGCGCGCCATGCTGCGCGAGCTCGGCCACAGCGAGGTGCTCTGCGAGGGCGGGCCAACGCTCTTCGGCGAGATCAACGCCCAGGGCGCGTTCGACGAGCTCTGCCTCACCGTGTCGCCCGCGCTCGTGGGCGGCCAGGAAGGGCGCATCGCGCACTCGGAGACGCTCGCGCAGCATCCGCTCGCCCTCGCCGGGGTCCTCGAATGCGATCACACGCTGCTGCTCCACTACCGGCGCTCGGCCGGGCTCAGCTGACCCGATCTCGAGATCGCACTGTGCGACCGATGGCCTGGGTCGCATGCCCGACGTCAGACGGCACGCACTCGAGCGCTGGCTAGACTGGCACCTTGGCGCGGCGTCACGAGACGCGGGGCGCCCAGGTTCCATTCGGAGGTGACATGGCCGGCTCAGGCAGCGCGCGCACGCGGCGCCCAGGTGCTGGCCGCCTGATCGGCTTCACCCTCGCGGGCGTCCTCGCGCTCGGCGCAGGGTTCGCCGCGGGAGGAGGCGGCTTCGCCGTCGCGGCCCCTGCCTTCGCGGGCGAGGCCCAGGAGCTCGCCCCGAAGACGCTCGGTGCCGTCCGGGAGACCCCCGTCGAGGCCGCCGCGGCAGAGCCCGTGCGCACGTGCTCAATCGAAGACGTCGCCAGTGCCGCTGGGGCCCTCGACTTCCACGGTGTCGTCGTCGACACCCAGAGCGGCGAGACGGTCTACGAGCGGAAGGCGACGGATGCGGTCCCGACGGCCTCCGTCATGAAGCTCCTCACGACGACTGCCGCGATCGAGGTGCTCGGCCCCGACTTCCGCATCCCGACCCGCGTCTACGCCGGCAGCGAGCCCGGAACGGTCGTCATCGTCGGCGGGGGAGACGTGACGCTCGCCTCCACCGACAGCGGCGCCGGCAGCTACTACTCCGGAGCGACCGGCACCCTCGCGGACCTCGCAGCGCAGACCCGGACGGCATGGGCGAACGACCCGAGCCTGTCCGGCACGGCGCCCACCCAGGTCCTCGTCGACGAATCCGCCTTCAGCGGCGCCGAATGGCAGCCTTCCTGGTCCCAGGCCGACCGCACGGACGGCTACATCAGCCCCATCTCCGCGCTCATGGTCGACGGCGGACGCCAGGACCCGGCGAGCCTCGTCTCGCCCCGCACAGAGGACCCGAGCGGGGCCGCGGCCGCCGCGTTCGCCACGAGGCTCGGTGCCGCGACCACGGGAGCGAGCGGGTCTGCGCCGGACGGCGCCAAGCTCCTCGCCGAAGTCTGGTCGCAACCCGTCTCCGAACTCGTGCACTACGCGCTCATCGACAGCGACAACAACGTCGCCGAGATGCTCGCGCGCCTCGTGGCGATCGAACAGGGCATCGGAACGGACTTCGACGCAATCCAGGACTCGACGAGCCAGGCGCTCACGACGCTGGGCCTCGACACGAGCGGACTCGTGCTCGCTGACGGATCCGGCCTCTCCGCTGACAACCGGGTGCCGCCCGAGCTGGTCGCAGAGCTCCTCCAGACCATCTCTCAGCCCGACATCGCCGCCTCCCAGCTGCTCGACGACCTCCCCGCATCAGGCCAGACGGGCACCCTGCAGTCGCGCCTCACGCCGCTCGGAGTGCCCCCGGGGGCGATCACCGCGAAGACCGGCTGGATCAACGAGGTCTACGGCCTGGCCGGCTACCTGACCGCCGCGGACGGCAGCAGGCTCACGTTCGCGTTCTTCGTCGTCGGCGCCGTCACGCCCGCGAACCGCGACGCCCTCGACACCATCGCCGCGCGCACCTACTCGTGCGGAGCGTCCCTCGCCAACTGGTGACGCACGCCGTGCGCGGTCCACGTGCGCCTGGCCCATCCAGGTGGCCTGCGGCAGACTGGTGACATGAGCCGTGCACTGCTGATCGTCGACGTCCAGAACGACTTCACCGAGGGCGGCGCCCTCGAGACCGACGGCGGTGCGGCCGTCGCCGCCGGCATCACCGAGCACCTCGCCAGCAGCCGCGAGCAGTACGACGTCGTCGCCGCGTCCCGAGACTGGCACGACGCGGACAGCGACAACGGCGGGCACTTCCACGCGCAGCCCGACTTCGTCGACAGCTGGCCGGAGCACTGCGTCGCGGGGACAGCAGGTGCCGACTACCACCCCGCCCTCGACACGAAGCTCGTCGACCTGCACATCTTCAAGGGCCAGGGAACGCCCTCCTACTCCGCGTTCGACGGTGCAACGGCTGACGGCGAGACGTTAGCCGACGCGCTGCGCGCACGCGGCGTCGACGAGCTCGACGTCGTCGGCATCGCGACCGACCACTGCGTGCGCGCATCCGCGCTCGACGGCCAACGGGCCGGGTTCGCGGTGCGCGTCATCGACGGACTCACCTCCGCCGTCAGCCCCCAGACGCGTGCGGCTGCCCTCGAAGAGCTCCGCGCCGCCGGCATCACCGTCGAGTAGCGGCCCGGCCCTTCGTCGCACTGACCGGGTCCCGACCTCCGGGTTCTCGGGATGGAAAAGTCGCTTCGTGTTGGAGAGTTTCCCCGAGCGACGTCACTATCCCATCCCGAGACGGCGTATGGCGGTCGGATCGGAACGGATCGCGTCGGATCGCGTCCGCGTCCGCGTCCGCGTCCGCGTCCGCGTCTGCGTCTGCGTCCGCGGCGTGGACAGACACCTGATTTCGGGATGGCTTGCACGCTTCGGGATGGCTTGTACCCCATCCCGAAGCGCGCAACCCATCCCGACACTGGCATGCCGAGCGTCGCTCGCGCCCCGTGCGCCGCCGCCCCGGGCGCTCTGATCGGGTCTCGACCTCAGGGATTCGGGATGGAAAGTCGCTTCGTGCTGGAAAGTTTCCCGGCACGGAGCGACTTTTCCATCCCGTCCCATCCCGGAACCGTGGGCGTGGGCGTGGCCGAGGGGGCGAAGGCGCGGGCCGCCGCGGAGTCAGCGGGGGAGCAGCAGCTGGTGCTGCGCGAGCTCGCGGTAGAGCGGCACGGTGTCGACGAGCTCGAGGTGCTTGCCGCGGCCGAGCACCTGGCCGTGCTCGAGGACGACGATCTCGTCGCTGTCGACGACGGTCGAGAGGCGGTGGGCGATGACGATGACGCTTCGTCCTTCGGACACCTTGTCGAGCGCGTCGCGCATGAGTCGCTCGTTGGCCCCATCGAGGGCGGATGTCGACTCGTCGAGCAGCAGGATGGGCGGGGCTGAGAGCAGCGCGCGCGCGATGGCGAGGCGCTGCCGCTCGCCCCCGGAGAGCATGACGCCTGATTCGCCGACCTGGGTGTCGAGGCGGTCGTCGCTGCGGTCGAGCACGTCGCCGAGGTTCACCTCGCGCAGCACCTGCTCGCAGGCGACGTCGTCGGCGTCCGGCCGCCCGAGGAGCAGGTTCTCTCGCAGGGAGCCGGCGAGGACCGGCGCATCCTGCTGCACGTAGCCGAGCTGCGCGCGCAGCTGCTGCCGGTCGATGGACCTCAGATCGACGCCGCCGAGGCGGATGTTTCCGCCCGTCGGGTCGTAGAAGCGCTCCAGCAGTGCGAGGGCTGTGGACTTGCCGGAGCCTGAGGGGCCGACGAGGGCGAGACGCTCACCGCGACGCAGCGCGAAGCTGACGCCGTCGAGCACGAGGGGCGCCTCGACTCGTGCCTGCGCGCCGTCCTCGGCGAAGAGCCGGGCGTCGGGATCGGATGCGGCGCCCGTCATGGCCGCTGCCATGCCGCCGCGTGAGGACTCGCGGCGGATCGTCTCGAGTCTCGCGGCGGCACGCTCGCGGGCGGCGCGGGCGCGCACGACGTCCTCTGGGTAGTGGAAGGAGACCGCGTCGAACTCGACGGCGGGCGCATCCGGAGCCCCGTGCTCGTTCGCCGGCCCTTCGAGGACAACAAGCGGGGCCTCGGTTCGGTCGTCTGACCCCTCTTCAGGAATGGCGATGATCTCCTCGATGCGGCCCAGGGCGCCGAGCGCTGTATTGACGGCCGTGAGGGCACCGAAGAACAGGCCGAGGGGCATGATCATCATGAACAGGAACATGATGAAGGCGATGAGGTTGGCGATGCTGAGGTCGCCGGCGGCGACGCGGAGCCCGCCGACGCCGAGCACCGCGATGAGCGCGCCCTGCATGGCGAAGCCCGCGACGGGCACGATGAACGCCGAGATGCGGGCCACGTCGAGGCCGCGCTGGTACGCCCCGACGGCGTCGGCGTCGACGAGGCGCTCCTCGCGCTCGGTCGCCCCGAACGCCCGCACGGTGCGGACGGAAGAGATGGCCCGCTCGACGGATGCGGTCAGGTCGCCGACCTTCTGCTGTGCTGCGGCGCTGGCCTCGCGGATGCGCATCGACATGCCGACGACGAGCAGGAGCGCGACGACGACGACGGCGAAGGTGATGAGGAAGAGCACGCCGTCGAGCACGATCATGGCGATGACGGCACCGATGAAGGTGAGCGCACCGCCGATGGCCTCGACGAGACCCTGCGTGAGGACAGCCCGCAGCATGGTGGTGTCGCTGCCGACGCGCGACACGAGGTCACCCGTTCGGCGGGCGTCGAACTCCGCGACGGGCAGTCGCAGCAGCTTCGCGACGAGACGACGGCGGGTGTTGAGGACGATCGACTCGCCAGTGCGCTGCAGGAGGAAGTGCTGGACGCCGTTCGCGATCGCGCCGAGGACAACAGCGCCGACAAGCACCCAGACGACCCAGGCGGCGATCGTGCCGACCTCGACCTGCCCGATGAGCACGTTGACGAGCAGCGGCTGCGCGAGGCTCAACGCCGAGCTGAAGATGCTGATCGCGATGATGCCGGCGAGGAGCGGCTTGTTCACGAGCAGGTGGGGGAGGAGCTGCTTGAACGTGGCCCTCGGCGCACCGGATGCGTCGCGAGGCGGACGCCCGAGGAAGCCACCCCGCTTCTTCTGCGTCGTGTCCTCGCCGCCGACCGATGCTGAACTCACTGGCTTGTCGCCCAAACTCCTGGCCTTTCGCCCGCAGCGCGCTGAAGTGCGCGCACGCCGATGGCGCGCAGTCGTGTGCGCGCACCCGCCAAGGGTACCCGGCGCGACCTGGAACGGCTCGCCTGGCCGAGGGCGGGCGAGCGACGAGGACGGGGCCGTGCATCCGCAATGGATGCGCGGCCCCGTCGGCGAGGTGCGAGAGCTACTTCGTGTTGGTCACGTAGGCGATGTCGCGGGTCTCCTTGGAGAGCAGGAGCGCACCGAACGTCAGCACGGCCGCACCGGCGAGGTACACGCCGACCCAGAAGGGACTACCGTCGCCGAACGCCCAGAGGGCGATGAAGACGGTGGGCGCGAAGCCGGCACCGAACACGCTCGACAGGTTGTAGGCGATCGCGCTGCCCGTGTAGCGCACGTTGGCGGGGAACAGCTCGGGGAGGACAGCGCTCATGGGGCCGAAGGTGAGGCCCATGAGGGTCATGCCGATGATGAGCATCGCCTGCGGGCCGAAGAACTCGTGCAGGCCGATGAGCGGCGTCATCGCGAAGCCGAAGACGAAAATCGCGCCGGTTGTCCAGAGCAGCATCTTGCGGCGCCCGTACTTCTCGGCCAACGGGCCGGAGACGAGCGTGAAGATGCCGAAGAACACGACGGACACGATGAGCATGATGAGGAACGTCTCGCGCTGGTACCCGAGCCCCGGCACCCACGTGCTCGGGTCGAAGGGCTCCCCGGCTTCGGCCGCCTTCGCGGCAGCCTGCTCGCGCGTTGCCTTGGTGCCGAACGACAGCGTGAACGCCGTCATCATGTAGAAGAGCACGTAGGTGGCGAGCATGATGAACGTGCCGAGGATGATCTGGCGCCAGCTGCTCTTGAACGCGGCGAAGAGCGGGACCTTGGAGACCTCGCCGGCCTGAACGACCTTCTCGAACGCGGGC
Organism: Pseudoclavibacter sp. JAI123; assembly: GCF_013409665.1. NCBI lineage: Bacteria > Bacillati > Actinomycetota > Actinomycetes > Micrococcales > Microbacteriaceae > Pseudoclavibacter > Pseudoclavibacter sp. JAI123. Next base: position 394,222 of record NZ_JACCCM010000003.1, read on the forward strand.
GTCTCCATGAGGCTGATGCGCACCCAGAGGCCCACGATGACGAGGATCGCGCTGAGGAGGAACGGCACGCGCCAGCCCCACGCGAAGAACGTCTCGTCGCTCATGAAGTGCGAGAGCAGCACGAAGAGCAGGTTGCCGAGGATGAAGCCGATCGGGGCGCCGAGCTGCGGGAACGTACCGTAGATGGCGCGCTTGCCCGCCGGTGCGTTCTCGGTGGCGAGGAGGGCGGCGCCACTCCACTCGCCGCCGAGCCCGAGGCCCTGGCAGAAGCGCATGATGACGAGCAGCGTCGGCGCGAGGATCTCCCAGCCCGGCGTGAGCGCCGTTGGGAGGAGGCCGATCGCGAAGGTCGCGATACCCATGGTGAGGAGCGTCGCCACGAGGGTGCCCTTGCGGCCGATGCGGTCACCGAAGTGGCCGAAGAGGATGGAGCCGATGGGGCGCGCGATGAACGCGACACCGAAGACGGCGAACGAGGCGAGCAGCGCCGTCGTCTCGTTGTCGTTCGGGAAGAAGAGAGCGGGGAAGACGAGGCTCGCCGCGGTCGCGTAGATGTAGAAGTCGTAGAACTCGATGGAAGTTCCGACGAGGCTCGCGGTGAGGACCTTCCCGCGGGAGTTCTTGACCTCGAACTCCTCGGCCGATGCACCTGGCGTGGTCTTGCTGGGGGATGACACGTTGCTCCTGAGACAGCTGGCTCGCTGGTGAGACGCGGTTTCGGTGCGGGTTGCGCGGTGCAGGAACTCAGAGCAGCGGTGGATGGAACGCGCCCGGCCCGGTTGATTGCAGGTCTGCTGACGCGAGTTCGACCGGATGCTTGTGGCTTCCGGCCGAGAAGAGGTTACACCGCATTCGTCGCGTTCGCTGGCCCTCTACCCAGCGCGCGGCGGCCTGGCCGCGACGGCGTGGCGCAGGTCAGCTCGCGTCGTCGTCGCCCGGAAGCTGTGGGAGCTCGCTCATGATGTGCCCCATGCGCTGGACCTTGGTCGTGAGGTACGCCAGATTCGCATCCTCGCGGCCGACCTCGAGGGGCACGCGCTCCTCGACGGTGATGCCGTGGGCCTCGAGCGCCTCAGCCTTCGCTGGGTTGTTCGTGAGCAGGCGGATGCGGGAGATCTCGAGGTCGTCGAGCATCTGCGCGGCGGCCGTGTAGGCGCGACTGTCGGCGGGCAGGCCCAGCGCGAGGTTCGCATCCACGGTGTCGAGCCCCTGCTCCTGGAGGGCGTAGGCGCGGAGCTTGTTGAGGAGGCCGATGCCTCGACCCTCGTGGCCGCGCAGGTACAGCACGATGCCACCGTCTCTGCCGATGGCCTCGAGGGATGCGTCGAGCTGTGGCCCGCACTCGCACTTCAGCGAGCCGAAGGCCTCCCCGGTGAGGCACTCGGAATGCACTCGGACGATGGCGCCGTTCTCCGGCTCGCCGGAGATGATCGCGAGGTGCAGCTGGCCGTTGGCGTCATCGGTGTAGGCGCGGAAGCGCAGCACGCCGTGCCTGGTGGGGATCGAGGTCTCCGCCTCGAAGGTGATGGACGCTGGGGAATCGCTCATGGGGTCGCTTTCGTTCTACCGAGCGGCTAGACGCGAGAATGCGCCGAGTCGGTAGCCGAGGCCCCACGCGAAGACGCGCCAGACTGCCTCGACGATGATGTCGCTCGACATCTTGGAGGCGCCTTCCTGGCGTTCGACGAACGTGATCGGCACCTCGCTCACGCGGATGCCGGATCGTTCGAAGAGCCAGGCCATCTCGATCTGGAAGCAGTAGCCCGCGCTCTTGATGCGGGTGAGGTCGAAGCCCTGGAGGAGGGCGACGCGGTAGCCGCGGTAGCCGGCCGTGATGTCGCGGATCTTGCTCTGCAGCAGCACGCGCGCGTAGATCGACGCTCCCCGGGAGAGGATCTGGCGCTGCAGTGGCCAGTTCTCGGTGCGTCCGCCCGGCATCCACCTGGTGCCGATGACGAGGCCAGCGCCGGCGTCGAGGGCGTCGATCATCTCGGGCAGCCGCTCCGGCGGGTGCGATCCGTCGGCGTCGAACTCGAACACGTAGGTGTACCCGCGCTCCGCTGCGATGGCGAAGCCCTCGAGGTAGGCGGTGCCCAGCCCGAGCTTGCCTGCGCGATGCAGCACGCTGACGCGTTCATCCGCCGCGGCCATCTCGTCGGCCATCTCGCCGGTGCCGTCCGGGCTGTTGTCGTCGACGACCAGCACATGGATGCGCGAGTCGGCACCAAGAACGCGGTCCACGATGGAGCGGACGTTCTCGCGTTCGTTGTAGGTGGGGATGATGACGAGCGTTTCGGGCATTGCGTCATCCTAGCGCGGGGAGGAGCCGGAAATGATGCGATCTCGTGAGCTGTGCAGAGCGCCCTGATGCAACGACCTGGCGGTGCGGAGACTCAGCGGATCGGCTTCGGGAACCCGACCCGCTCGTAGACCTGATCGAGCGTGCTGAGCGCGAGTTCGTTGGCGCGCTCAGCGCCTCGGGCGAGGATGCGGTCGAGCTCGGCCGGGTCGGCGAGGAGCTCGACGGTGCGCTCGCGGATGGGCGCGAAGGTCGACTCGACCAGCGCCGCGAGGCCCTTCTTCAGGTCGCCGTACCCACCACCCGCGTATTGGGCGGCGACGTCGTCGATCGTCGATCCGGAGAGGACGGAGGCGATCGTGAGGAGGTTGGAGACGCCGGGCTTGGCCTCGCGGTCGAAGCGGATCTCGCCGTCGGCGTCGGTCACGGCGCGCATGATCTTCTTGCGGGTGACCTTCTCGTCGTCGAGGAGCCGCAGGAGTCCGGCGTCGGACTCGGCCGACTTGGACATCTTCGCGGTCGGGTTCTGCAGGTCGTAGACCTTCGCGGTTTCCTTCATGATGTGCGGTTCCGGCACGACGAAGGTCTCTCCGAAACGAGAGTTGAAGCGCTCGGCGAGGTTGCGCGTCAGCTCGATGTGCTGGCGCTGGTCTTCACCGACCGGCACGGAGGCGGCCTGGTAGAGCAGGATGTCGGCAGCCATGAGGACGGGGTAGGTGAAGAGGCCGACGGTGGTCGTGTCTGTGCCGTAGCGCTGCGACTTGTCCTTGAACTGCGTCATGCGGCTGGCCTCGCCGAAGCCGGTGATCGTGGAGAGCACCCACTGCAGCTGCGCGTGCGCGGGAACGGCCGACTGCACGAAGAGGATCGAGCGCTCGGGGTCGATCCCGGCCGCGATGTACTGCGCCGCCGTCACCCGGGTGCGCTCGAGCAGAGACGCCGGCTCGAACGGCACCGTGATGGCGTGCTGGTCGACGACGCAGTAGATGGCCGTGTAGTCCTCCTGCATGGGCACCCAGTTGCTGAGCGCGCCCACGAAGTTACCGAGGTGGAGCGAGTCGGCTGAGGGCTGCATGCCGGAGAAGAGCACGGGCTTGGTCATCTGTTGTTCCTCGGGGTCGTGCGGTTGGTGACGCGAGTGGGAAGGTGCTTCAGAACGTGTAGTCGACGACGACAGGCGCGTGGTCCGACCAGCGAGTGTCGTAGCTCGCCGCACGGTCGACGGCGTAGCTGGCGGCCCGCTGCGCGAGGTCAGGGGTGGCGACGTGGTAGTCGATGCGCCAGCCCGTGTCGTTGTCGAAGGCCTGGCCGCGCTGCGACCACCAGGTGTACGGGCCCTCGACCTCGCCGGAGAGGCGGCGGCCCACATCCACGAAGCCGAGCCCGGTGCCGGTGGAGCCGTCCGCACCCTCGACGCTGGCACCGCTCTCCCCGAAGATGCGGTCGAAGTAGGCGCGCTCGCGCGGCAGGAAGCCTGCGCGCTTCACGTTGCCCTTCCAGTTCTTGATGTCGAGCTTCGTGTGCCCGACATTGAGGTCGCCGACGACGAGCGAGTGCGCGCTGTGCGCCTGCAGCTCGGGGAGTCTCGCGCTCATGGCGTCGAGGAACTTCCACTTCTCGTCCTGCTTCGGCGTGTCTGCCTCACCCGAGTTCACGTAGCAGCTCACGACGGTCAGCGGAGTGCCGTCGATGTCGAAGTCGGCCTCGAGCCAGCGGCCGGCCGAGTCGAAGTCTTCCGCCCCGAGGTCGGTGCGGACCTCGCGGATCGGGATGCGCGACGCGATCGCGACACCTGCTCGCCCCTTCGCGGTGGCCAGGTGGTCGTGCAGCTCCCAGTCGGCCGTGTCGATGAGCTTGTGCAGCTCCTCGGTGGGTGCACGCACCTCCTGCAGCGCGAGGATGTCGACGTCGCGCTCAGCGAGCCACTCGCCCATGCCCTTCTTGTAGGCGGCACGGACTCCGTTGACGTTCACTGACGCGATGCGAATGGTCTTTGGCATGGGCTCGAGTCTAGACGCGACCACCGACACGGGGCCCCGGGGCGCCCTCGCTCCAACCGACGCTAGACCCGTCCGCCCTCGAAGCGGCGACGCTGGGCCTCGGCCTCGACGCGACGCTGCTCGCGCAGCAGGGAGCGGTACTCGGCCATCGCCTTCCAGCGGAAGAAGCGTGGCGCCGAGTTGAGGCGCTCCCTCGCCTCGATGACCTCGGTCGCGATCTTCTGACGCTCGGCGCGCAGGATGGTGTCGGTCGACTCCTCCCTGGCTTCCTTCGCGGTGAGGAGCCTCGGAGACGCTCCGATGTCATCCATCGTCACCTTGACCCACGAGGCGGTGAGCAGCAGCACCGTGCAGAGCAGGTTGAGGAAGATCATGAGGCCCAGGAGGACGGCGAAGGAGGCGACAAGCGGGTTGCTCGTCGCGCCGCCGATGAGCGCTGTCGAGATCTGCTTCAGGATGCCGATGATGATCGCCCCGAGGAATGCGGCGAAGAACAGGGAACGGGTCGGGATGCGCAGGCCTGCGAGGATGCGCAGGATGCCGGCGAGAACGACGGTGTCGAACGCGAGCAGGATCAGCACCGTGACGATGCGGATGACGACCAGGGCGAAGCCGCTCGACTCGTCGATGCCAACGGTCTCGAGCAGCGACGACAGGAACGTGGAGGAGAGCACGGTGAGCGCCGCCGAGATGGCGAGGGCGATCGCGAACGCGAGAAGGAAGCCCAGGTCGACGAGCTTCTGCACGACGAAGTTGCGCTTCGTGGCGACGGGGACGTCGAAGATCGTGCGGATGCCCGTGCGCGCCTGCGCGAGCCAGCCGAGCGCGGTGCCGAGGGTACCGACCAGCGCGATGGCGCTCGCCCAGCCGAATGCGCCGGTGTTCTCGAGCAGGCTCGGGTCGATGGCGCCGTCTTCCCCGATCAGGCCCGGAAGCGAGGAATTGAGCACTCCGATGAGCCCGTCGCGCAGCTCCGGACTGGTCGCGAGGAAGATGCCCGCGACAGAGAAGAGGAGCCAGATACCCGCGAAGATGGAGAAGATAGCGGAATACGCCATGCCGCCGGCGAGTACCGAGGCGCTTCTTGCCCCGAAATGAGCGAAGACTCGGGCAGGGCGAGTAGCTTGAGCCCAGGCGATCAGTGCTTTCATGCGCTCGCCGAACGGCGCCTCCGGGGGGAACTTCGGAAACGGCGGCGCGAACGTGGAACTGCGCGAACTCTTGCCTGAGTTTTGCTCGATCACGGTCGAAGCCTACGTTGCTGTGCCGATACGCTGTCTGAGTTACCAGCACGAAGGAGTTGCTATGAAATACACGGGGTTTGGCGTCGGGACCGGCGTCGCTTTCGGTGAAGTCCTGCGCATGCCTGATCCGCTCCCCGAGCCGGCCGACGAGCGCGCCACTGGCGACGCCGCGACCGAGTACGAGCGAGCGATCGCGGCACTCCGTGAAACCGGCGAGGCCCTCACCGCTCGCGCGGCGACGGTCGACGGCGCCGCGAAGAACGTGCTCGAGTCGCAGGCCATGATGGCTGCGGACCCGTCGCTTGCAGACAGCATCAAGTCGGCCACCGAAGCCGGCAAGACCGCCGAGCGCGCTGTCTTCGAGTCCTTCTCCTCCTTCGCCGAGATGCTGAAGAGCCTCGGTGGCTACCTCGCTGAGCGCGCCACCGACCTCGGCGACGTCTCGCAGCGCGTCATCGCGCTGCTCCGCGGCGTCCCCGCCCCCGAGGTCCCCTCGAGCGACACCCCGTTCATCCTCGTCGCGCACGACCTCGCGCCGGCCGACACGGCGAAGCTCGACCTGTCGAAGGTGCTCGCACTCGTCACGCGCGACGGCAGCCCGAAGGCGCACACGGGCATCCTCGCCGCCGAGAAGGGCCTCCCCGCCGTCGTCGCCGTCAAGGAAGCCGACAGCCTGCTCGACGGCATGACGATCGTCGTCGACGCCGCCAAGGGGCAGGTCATCACCGAGCCCAGCGCGGAGCGCATCGCTGAGGCGCAGGCCGAGATCGACCGCGTCGCGGCGATGAAGGCGGCCCCAGTCGAGCCCGGCGAGCTCGCAGACGGCACTCCCGTGCAGATCCTCGCCAACATCGGCAAGCCGGCCGACGCGGAGCGTGCAGCTGCACTCGGCGCAGAGGGCGTCGGCCTCTTCCGCACCGAGTTCCTCTTCCTCGACAGCGACACCGCCCCGACGGTCGAGAAGCAGACGGCCGACTACACGGCCGCACTTGCCCACTTCCCGGGCAAGAAGGTCGTCGTGCGCGTCCTCGACGCCGGGGCGGACAAGCCCCTCGCGTTCCTCACCGAGGCCGACGAGCCGAACCCGGCTCTCGGGCTCCGCGGCATCCGCGTGCTCATGAAGAAGGAGCAAATCCTCCGCGACCAGCTCCAGGCGCTCGCCAACGCGCAGGCCGCGACCGAGGCGAAGGTCTGGGTCATGGCCCCGATGGTCTCCGACGCGCACGAGAGCGAGCACTTCACGTCGCTCGCCCGCGAGTACGGCCTCATGACCGCGGGAAGCATGATCGAGGTTCCCTCGGCAGCGCTCCTCGCCGAGCAGATCCTCGAGACCAGCGACTTCGTCTCCGTCGGCACCAACGACCTGACGCAGTACACGCTGGCCGCGGACCGCCTGCTGGGCAGCGTCGCGGCGTTCCAGGACCCGTGGCACCCGGCCGTGCTGCGACTCATCGAGCGCATCGGTGACGCTGGCGAGCACCACCAGAAGAATGTCGGCGTGTGCGGGGAGGCCGCGGCCGACCCGAACCTCGCGATCGTGCTCGTCGGGCTCGGCGTTCGCTCCCTCTCGATGGCGCCGCCCGCGTTCGTCGAGGTCCGCGCGGCACTCAAGCGCGTCACGCTCGAGCAGGCGAAGGAGATCGCGCACCTCGCGATCTTCGCGAAGTCGGCAGAGGGCGCGAAGGGCCGCGTCGTCGACGCGCTCGCGACGCGCGGCGTCATCACGACGGCCGTGCCGGTCGTCGAGGTCTAGCCACTCGATCCGAGGCCGAGCGCGTCGCCGCGCGGCCGCGCAGATCCCGAGCGGGGTGCATCCGGAGTCTTCCGGATGCACCCCGCTTCGCTCTGCGCTCGGCCGTCAATGCGGGCGTCTAGCGCGTATAGTTGTACAGAATCCAGAAACGATGGAGTGTGCATGTCAGACCCCGGCCCCGTGGCTGCTCTCGAACGCGTCACGGTGCGATACGGAGCGGGTGAGCCAGCGCTCGACAGCATCGACCTCGAGATCCGCCGCGGCGAGATCATCGGCATCGTGGGAGAGTCGGGCGCGGGAAAGTCGACACTGCTGCGGCTGCTCGACGCCGACGAGACGCCAAGCGAGGGCCGGGTGCTCATCGAGGGCGCCGACCCGTCTGCGATGCGCGAACGAGAGCGTCGGGCTCTGCGCCGCCGCATCGGCATGGTCTTCCAGAGCTTCAACCTGCTCGCGAATCGCACGGCTCGGCAGAATGTGGAGCTTCCGCTTCGGCTGCAGCATCGCCGCGATCCGGCCTTCGTCGACGAGCTGCTCGACTACGTGGGGCTCGGCGACCGTGGCGGGGATTACCCGGCGCAGCTCTCAGGCGGACAGAAGCAGCGCGTCGCCATCGCGCGCGCCCTCGTGACGAGACCCCCGCTGCTGCTCTGCGATGAACCCACCTCCGCGCTCGACGAGCGCACGACAAGCGACATCCTGCGACTGCTCGCCTCGACCAGGGACGACTTCGGTACGACCATCGCGCTCGTCACGCACGAGCTCGCCGCGGTGAAAGCGATCTGCGACCGGGCCGCGATCCTCGACAGGGGCCACTTGCAGGGGATCGTGGCGGTCGAGCACAGCGCTCGGGACGACCGCGGCTCGTACGTCGAGCACGCCAAGCGGGTGCTCGGATCGTGATGGAGCTCGTCGACAGCATCGTGACCTCTCTCACAGCCAACGCGGACGCCATCTGGCAGGCGCTCGGCGAGACGGGGTACATGCTCGTCTTCTCCCTGGCCGCCGCGATCGTGCTCGGGCTGCCGCTCGGCGTGGTCATCTTCCTGACGCGCCCCGGCGGAGTGCGCGAGAACCGCGTCATCTGGCGGGCAGCGAACCTCTACGTGACCGTCGTGCGCTCGTTCCCGTTCCTGCTCTTCGTCGTCTTCCTCATCCCACTCACGCGCCTCGTGTTCGGCACGACGTTCGGTACGCAGGCGGCCACGTTCCCGTTGTGCTTCGTCGGTGTCGCGATCTACGCGCGGCTCGTCGAGCAGATCCTGCTCGAGGTGCCGTCCGGCGTCCTGCACGCGGCAAGGTCGATGGGGGCCGACACCGGGCAGATCGTCACCCGGTTCCTCTTCGTCGAAGCGCGCAGCGGGCTCGTCTACGCGCTCACCTCCGCAGCGATCAGCCTGCTCTCGTACTCGACGGTGCTCGGCGTCGTCGGCGGCGGCGGCCTCGGCGACTTCGCTCTGCGCTACGGCTACCAGGAGTACGACTACCCGCTCATGTACACGACGATCGTGATCGTCATCGTGTGCGTTCAGCTGCTGCAGACCGGTGGCCACCGGCTCTCGGTGGCGCTCGACCGCCGCTGAGCGCATCCCTCCCCTGCATCCACCCCGCGAACGCACCGAAAAGGAACCACCAGCCATGACACTTCGACTCCGCACGATCGGGGCGGCGCTCGCCGTCGGATCCCTCGCCCTCCTCACCGCGGGATGCGCGCCGGCCGTCGATGGGGCGAGCGGCGGTGGCGATGTCGTCACCATCAAGGTCGCCGCCACCGTGACCCCCATGACGGATGTCGTCGAAGCGGCGGCCGAGGCCATCGAGGACGGCTACGAGATCGAACTCGTTCCCGTCTCCGACTACGTGCAGCCGAACGTGCTCGTCGAGAACGGTGAGATCGACGCGAACTTCGTGCAGTTCGTGCCGTTCATGGAGGAGTTCAACACCAAGAACGACGCGTCGCTTGCCGGCGTCACGCCGATCTACTCGACGGTCGTCGCGTTCTACTCCAAGACGTTGGGCTCGCTCGACGAGCTGCCGCAGGGTGGCAGCGTCGTGATCCCCAACGACAGCGCGAACGCGGGACGCGCGCTGCAGCTGCTTGCCGATGGCGGCATCATCACCCTCGATGAGGGGGTCGAACGATTCACGGCCAAGGTGGCGGACATCACCGAGAACCCGCGCGAGCTGGCCATCACGCAGGTTGATCTGCTGCAGCTCAACACGGCCTACGAGGAGGCAGACGCGGTCTTCAACCTGCCGTCGTTCGCGCGACAGCTCGGGCTGACGCCGGTCGACAATGGCCTCGCGGTCGAGCAGGATGAGCAGTTCGCGGTGACGCTCGTGACGCGCGAGGACAAGCTCGGCACTCCGGAGATCACCGCACTCGAGAAGGCGTTCACGAGCGACAAGGTTCGGGAGACGCTCGAGTCGCTGGACGTGCCGCCGGCCTTCTAGCGAGCAGGTTCACCGCCGCGGATCGCTGCCAGGCGAATGTCCCAGACGGCCTTCGCTGAGGCGATCACCGCCAGTCGATGTGCCCTTCTCGGGGCGTCATTCGCGCCAGTCGGCTGGCAGCGTTCGAGGGCGAGCGGGCGAGCGGGCGAGCGGGCGAGAGGGCGAGAGGGCGAGCGGGCGAGCGGGCGAGCGGGCGAGAGGGCGAGCGGGCGAGCGGGCGGGCGGACGAGAGGGCGTGCGGGCGGGCGTCGCGGTCGGCGGGGAGTTGAGCCGTGGGCTTGGCGCGGCGGTCAGGCGCTGAACTCGCGCAGCAGCAGTGACGCGTTGTGCCCGCCGAAGCCGAACGAGTTCGACAGCACGGTGCGGATGCGCGCTGGGCGGGCCTCGTGCGCGACGACGTCCAGGTCCGGGAACTCCGGGTCATCGAGGTTGAGGGTCGGCGGGATCACGGAGTCGCGCATCGTGAGCAGCGAGATGACCGCCTCGAGGGCCCCCGCGGCGCCGAGCAGGTGGCCCGTGGCGGACTTGTTCGCGGTCACGGGAACCTCGCCAAGACGTGAGCCGAGGAGCTCGCGCAGCGCGGACGTCTCCATGGCGTCGTTGAGCGGCGTGCTCGTGCCGTGCGCGTTGACGTGGTCGAGCCCGCTCGCGTCGAGGCTTGCGTCGTCCAGAGCCGCGCGCATCGCCGCGAGGGCGCCGCTGCCGTCCGGGCGGGGCGCCGTCGGGTGGTATGCGTCTGACGTGGCACCGTAGCCGGCGACCTCGCCGAGGATCTCGGCGCCCCGCGCGATCGCGCTCTCCTCCGATTCGACGAGCAGCGCTGCAGCACCCGCTGACATGACGAACCCGTGGCGCGCGCGGTCGAAGGGTCGGCTCGCGGTGTGCGGCGCATCCTCGTGCCCGATCGCGAGGGCGCCGAGGGTTGCGTTGACAGCGAGATTGACGCGGTTCAGGCAGTCGTCGGCCGCGACGACGAGCACGGCGTCGGCGTACCCGTGCCTGATGGTGCGCATGGCCTCTCCGAGGGCGACGGTGCCGCTCGCGCAGGTCGCGGAGAGCCCGGCGGTGGCGCCGCGCGCGCCGTAGCGCTCGCTGAGGTAGGCGGCGGCTGCGTCCGGGCCGCCGTACACGACGACGCCTGGTGGCACGCGGCGAGGCCCGGAGCTGTCGAGGATGCGCGCGGCGTCCTGAGTGAGCGAGACGGGACCGGAGCCGGTCGCGATGGTCACAGCGAACCTGGTCGAGTCGAACGGCAGCGAGCCTGGCGTGATGCCCGTCGAGCGCATGGCTTCGTCGGCGGCGGCCACAGCGTAGTGCGCGTGCCGATCGAGGCGGGCGACATCCCGCTTGGGGAGGTGGTCGGCTGCGATGAAGCCGTGGACCTCGCCCGCGACGCGCACGGTGAGGTCGGCGACGTCGATGCTCTCGATCCGTCGGATGCCGCTGCGCCCCGCGAGCAGCGACGCCCAGGTGCTGGCGGCGTCGAGCCCGTTCGGGGTGACCGCGCCGACGGCGGTGACGACCGCGCGCCTCACAGGCGGTCCGCCTCACCGGAGGTGACGAGCTCGAGAGCCGCCGCGCGGCGGATCTTCCCGCCGGCGGTGCGCGGCAGGAGCTGCACGCGGTACAGGCGGTGCGGCACGAACTGGGGCGCGAGCCGTGCCCTCAGGTGGCCGAGCATCTGCGCCTTGGCGGGGAGCGCATCCGGATCACCCTCGATCACCACCGCCACGAGCGATCCGAGGGTGTCGTCCGGCAGCGGGACGGCGCAGCACTGCTCGCAGCCGGGCAGCGAGGCTAGCGCGCGCTCGACCTGGGGGAGCGACACCTTGTGCCCGCCGGAGACGGCCACGTCACCGGCGCGGCCGAGCAGCTGGATGCGCCCGTCCTCGAACGACGCGAGGTCGTTGACGCTCGCCCACCCCTCGGCGTCCGTGATGCGGTCTGCGCTTGTCGCCGCGAGGTATCGCTCGACGGCTGACCCCACGCGGATATGCAGCGTGCCGGTCTCGCCAGCCGGCACCTCGCCCCCGGCTTCATCGCGGACGCTCACCTCGACGCCAGCGAAGGGGGCGAGGTTCGTGCCGTCGCCCTCGTCGCTGTACCCGATGAACCCGATCTCCGAGGCTCCGTAGTAGCTGCGCAGGTGGGCGGTCGGGACGGCCTCCTCGAAGCCGCTGCGGATGTGCTCCGGCTGGTTGGCTCCGCCCGTGATGACCTCGACGAGCGAAGCGAGCGACTGCTCGCTCCGGCGTGCTGCTTGGAGGAGGGCGAGCAGCATGGCGGGTACACCGACGAAACGCTCGATGCGCTCCTCCGCGATGGTGCGCGAAGCCGCTCGCGCATCGAATCCGCTCTGCAGGTGGAGCGAACCACCCGTCCCGAGCACCTCGACGAGCGCGTACAGCGTGAGGCTGTAGGAGAGTGGGCCGGGCGCGATCGTCGAGCGGCCGTCGGCGGTGCCGAGGTACTGTCGGCTGATGCCGACGTTGTGGTCCCAGCTGCCGCGCGTGCGCAGGAACCCCTTGGGGAGGTCGGTGGTGCCCGATGTGAAGAGCAGCAGGAAGGGCTCGTCACGCGGCCTGACCTCGGGGCCAGGTGCCGCATCGCCTCGTCTGGCGAGCGCTTCCGCGGCGGCCAGGTCGAACGACGCCAGCGACGTCACCGTCGCACCCCAGGCTGCGGCGTCCAGCTGCTCGGCGAACTCCGGGTCGTCGGTGATGACGAGCGCCGGTTCGACGCGGCGCAGGATCTCGAGTCGGTGCTCGAGTGGCCAGAGCGGGTCGAGCACGGCGGCGACGGCGCGGAAGCTGATGACTCCCGTCAGAAGGCGCGCGGCGTCGAAGGCGCGCGACAGGGAGAGCGCGACGATCGGCACGCCGGCGGTCTCGGCGGCGGATGCGCCGCTCGCGATGGGCTCCGACGAGCCGAGCAGCGTCTCGACGCCTGCCCGGACCTGGGCGCAGGAGCGGGACAGCTCGCCGTAGCTGAGGCGCTCGCCGTCGCCGGCAAGCGCAGTGCGGCTCGGCCAGCGGGCCGCGGTGTCGATGAGCGTGCGAGTGATGGGCACCACACGATTCTAGGTCGCGGACCTCTGTGCGGCTGAGGCGTGCGCGGGGTGCCGTGTCGGGCGTCTCCCAGCGGGTTCCCTCCGCCGCGCGCGCACCGCGTCACCCCGGGGTGGGCATCCCGGCGCGGAGACGCTCAGTCGAGCCCGACACCGTTTCGCAGCTCGCGACCCTTCGCGATGTCCCTGTCGATCTGCTCGAGCCTCTTCGCGCTCGCCTTCGTGTCGCGCGGCGGCAGCTGGATGCTCTGCTCAGCCTCGATGCCCCCGCGCAGCTCCCGCACCCGCTCGATCTCAGCGTCGCACTGCGCGCCGAAGAGCAGAGCGAGGTTGACGATCCACAGCCAGAGCAGCGCGATGATGACTCCGGCGACGCCGCCGTACAGCCGCTCGTAGCTGCTGAAGTTCGCGACGTAGAAGAAGAACCCGCCGCTTGCGACGACCGTCACGAAGAGGGCGATGAACGCGCCGAGCGTCATCCACTTGAACTTCGGCAGCCTCACGTTGGGCGTTCCGTAGAAGAGCACCGCGATCATCACGATCACGACAGCGAGGACGATGGGCCAGCGGGCGAAGCTCCAGACCGCGAGCGATGCGTCGCCGAGGCCGATGAGGCCGCCGACCGCCGCGGCTACGGGGCCGGACAGCGCCAGGATCCCGAAGATCAGCAGCATGAGCACGAGGAGGACGATCGTCCAGATCATCATGATCGGGCGGAGCTTCCAGAACGGGCGACCCTCGTCGATCTCGTAGACCGTGTTCATGGCGTGCGAGAAGCAGTTCACGTACCCGGACGCCGACCAGAGGGCACCGAGCAGACCGACCACGAACGCAGTGCCCGCGCCGCTGGACTCGCCGAGCTGCTCGACCGTGTTCCGCAGCGTCTCCGCGAAGGTCGGATCGGTCAGGTAGGTCGACATCTCATCGATGAACGACACCGCCTCCTCCGTCAGCCCGAAGAGGCCGATGACCGACATGAGCGCCAACAGCGCGGGGAAGACCCCCAGCAGCATGTAGAACGTGAGCGCGGCGGCGAGCACCGTGCTCTTGTCGCGGAGGAACTCGCGGATGGCGCGCGTCAGGATGTACCGCCAGGCTGGGCCGAGAACCGGTTTGAGTCCCTCCGGCTTGCGAGGGTCCCGCGCATCCGGGGCCGTCTGCGCCTTGACGACGCTGGTCTCGTGGGGTGAGCCGGGTGTGGTCATAGGAGCAGGCTAGGTGGGGCGGTGGGTCGAGGGTGGAGGGCGCGCGCTCGGGAGCGAGAGTCACGTCGACGTGAGGGGCCGACACGCGAAGAGGGGCAGCCGAACTCGGCTGCCCCTCTTCGCGTGTGGATGCTCGTCGGTTAGACGCGGCCCTTGAGCATGGCCTGCTTGACCTCGGCGATGGCCTTCGTCACCTGGATGCCGCGGGGGCAGGCCTCGGTGCAGTTGAAGGTCGTGCGGCAGCGCCAGACGCCCTCGCGGTCGTTGAGGATGTCGAGGCGGACCTTCGCGTCCTCGTCACGGGAGTCGAAGATGAAGCGGTGCGCGTTGACGATCGCGGCGGGGCCGAAGTACTGGCCGTCGGTCCAGAACACGGGGCACGACGTGGTGCACGCGGCGCACAGGATGCACTTGGTGGTGTCGTCGAAGCGCTCGCGGTCGGCGATCGACTGGAAGCGCTCCTTGCCCTTCTCGGGCTCAGCCTGTGCCTTCAGGAAGGGCTGCACCTCGCGGTACGCCTCGAAGAACGGCTCCATGTCGACGATGAGGTCCTTCTCGAGGGGGAGCCCCTTGATGGCCTCGACGTAGATGGGCTTCGAGATGTCGAGGTCCTTGACCAGCGTCTTGCAGGCGAGGCGGTTGCGGCCGTTGATGCGCATGGCATCGGACCCGCAGATGCCGTGCGCGCAGGAGCGACGGAACGCGAGCGAGCCGTCCTGGTCCCACTTGATGCGGTGCAGCGCGTCGAGGATGCGGTCGGTCGGGTACATCTCGACGTCGAACGCCTCCCAGTACGGCTCGGTGTCCGTCTCGGGGCTGTAGCGGCGGACGTTGAGCGTCACCGTGAACGGCTTGGGAGCCTCGATGGGCGCCTCGGGTGCTTCAGTTGTTGCAGCAGTCATTCTGTGAAGCCCTTCCTAGTACTTGCGCTCGGTCGGCTCGTAGCGCGTCACGCGCACGGGCTTCTTGTCGAGTCGGATGTGGTCGGCGGGGTCGGGGGACTTCCGGTCGCCGGTGAGGTACGCCATGGTGTGGTGCATCCAGTTGACGTCGTCGCGCTTCGGGAAGTCGTCGCGCATGTGGCCGCCACGGCTTTCCTCGCGGTTGAGGGCGCAGTAGACGAGCACCTCGGCGAGGTCGAGCAGGAAGCCGAGCTCGATGCCTTCGAGGAGCTCCGTGTTGTAGCGCTTGCCCTTGTCGAAGACGGCGATCTGCGTGTAGCGCTCGCGCAGCGAGTGGATGACCTTGGTCGCCTCGGTCAGCGTCTCCGAGGTGCGGAACACCTGGGCGTTCTTGTCCATCGTCTCCTGCAGCTCGCGACGCAGGCCGGCGACTGACTCGGTGCCGGTGGATGCCTGGAGGTCGTCGACCATGCTCTTCACGAACGCGGCGGCGTCGTCGGGCAGGGGAGCGAACTCGGCGGTCTTCACGTACTCGACGGCGTTGCGGCCGCTTCGCTTGCCGAAGACATTGATGTCGAGCAGCGAGTTGGTGCCGAGGCGGTTCGAGCCGTGCACCGAGACGCAGGCGCACTCGCCGGCTGCGTAGAGGCCGGGGATGACGGTCTCGTTGTCGGAGAGCACCTCGCCGGCGTTGTTCGTGGGGATGCCGCCCATCGCGTAGTGCGCGGTCGGGTACACGGGCACGGGCTCGGTGACGGGGTCGACGCCGAGGTACGTGCGAGCGAACTCGGTGATGTCGGGGAGCTTCGTCTCGAGGACCTCGGCACCGAGGTGGGTGCAGTCGAGGTAGACGTAGTCCTTGTGCGGGCCGGCGCCGCGACCGTCGAGGACTTCCTGCACCATGGAGCGGGCGACGATGTCGCGGGGTGCGAGGTCCTTGATGGTGGGCGCGTAGCGCTCCATGAAGCGCTCACCGGATGCGTTGCGCAGGATCGCGCCCTCGCCGCGTGCGCCCTCGGTGAGGAGGATGCCGAGGCCAGCGAGACCGGTGGGGTGGAACTGGTAGAACTCCATGTCCTCGAGCGGGAGGCCACGGCGCCAGACGATGCCCATGCCGTCACCCGTGAGCGTGTGCGCGTTGGACGTGGTCTTGAAGACCTTGCCGAAGCCGCCCGTCGCGAAGATGAAGGCCTTGCCCTGGAAGACGTGCAGCTCGCCCGTCTTGAGCTCTAGCGCCACGATGGCCGCGGGGACCTCCTGGCCGTCGACCTCGGTCATGACGATGTCGAGCGCGTAGAACTCGTTGAAGAACTTCACGTTGTGCTTGACGCAGTTCTGGTAGAGCGTCTGGAGGATCATGTGACCGGTGCGGTCGGCCGCGTAGCAGGCCCGGCGGACGGGCGCCTTGCCGTGGTCGCGCGTGTGGCCACCGAAGCGGCGCTGGTCGATCTTGCCCTCTGGCGTGCGGTTGAAGGGGAGGCCCATGTTCTCGAGGTCGATGACCGCCTCGATGGCTTCCTTCGCGAGGATCTCGGCAGAGTCCTGGTCGACGATGTAGTCGCCGCCCTTGACGGTGTCGTAGGTGTGCCACTCCCAGTTGTCGTCCTCGACGTTCGCGAGGGCCGCAGCCATGCCGCCCTGGGCCGCACCGGTGTGCGAGCGCGTCGGGTAGAGCTTCGTGACGACAGCCGTGTCTGCGCCCTGGGCGGCCTCGATGGCCGCGCGCATCCCTGCACCACCGGCGCCGACGATGACGATCTCGTGCTGGTGGTAGTGGACGCCGTCGACGGTGCGCGTCGGAGCGAGCTTCTCTGCCATATGTCTGTGGCTCTTCTTTCTCAGGTGGTGGAAGTCGTGTGGCCGAGCGCCGCGGCTAGGCCGGGCAGAAGCTCGGCAGGTTCTCGGCGGCGCCGTTGGCGGGGCACGGGTCGAACGTGTAGATCACCAGGAGGCCGAGGACGATGAGCACCGTCGTGACGATGAACAGTGTGACCTGCAGCGCGCGGCGCGTGCTGGCCTTCGACACGTAGTCGTTGATGATCGTGCGCATGCCGTTGGCGCCGTGGATGAACGCGAGGACGAGCATGAGCGTGTCCCAGACGACCCAGAACGGGTCGGCCATCTTGCCGGCGACGAAGGCGAAGTCGATCGCTGCGACGCCCTGCCCGACCATGAGGTTCGTGAACAGGTGGCCGAAGATCAGGATGACGAGCAGCACGCCGGAGACGCGCATGAACGCCCATCCGATGCGCTCCCAGTTCGTGCTGTTCTTGGCGGCAGCTGCCGAGCGCGGGTACTCGATGGTTTCGATAGTCATGGCAGCTCCCTCCTAGTGGCTGAACACGTTGATCAGGTGGCGGGGCGTGAAGCCGATCATCGTGACGACGCAGAGGCCGATGACGATCCAGAACATGAGCTTCTGGTACTTCGCGCCGCCCGGCAGGAAGTCGATGAGGATGATGCGGATGCCGTTGAACGCGTGGTAGCAGATGGCTGCCACGAGTCCGACCTCGCCGATGCCCATGATGGGCGTCTGGTAGGTGTGGATGGCCGCGTTGTAAGCCTCAGGGCTGACGCGCACGAGCGACGTGTCGAGCACGTGCACGATCAGGAAGAAGAAGATGGAGACGCCGGTGATGCGGTGGAGAACCCAGGACCACATGCCCTCGTTCCCCCGGTACAGCGTGCCGCCGCGATGCGGCTTCTTCGCTGACTTCTTCGGGGCTGTCGAGCCCGCCGGAGCTGGTGTCTGTACGGCTGACACGGGATTGCCCTTCTGTCGCGTTGCGTTCTCCGCTCAGGACTCTTGCGCCGAGGAGGTGAAGATGAGCGGCAGGCCCCAACTACACTGCGTTGGGCATGTTGATACCCGCCTAGACTACGCCTTCCGCGCTTTTCAGCTGGGAAGGTATACCTTCCTTCGTGCGAAGCCGCGTCGGCGGGACCTGGCCCTTCAGACGTGGGGCAGAACGCTCGGCTGCCGCACATCCGTCATGACGGAAGCGTAGTGCGCGAGGAGCTCGTCGCAGACGCTCGTCCACGAACGGGAGAGCACGCGCCGCCGGCCCGCCTCGCCCATGCGAGCTCGAAGACCCGGGGAATCGACGAGCTGCTCGAGCATGCCCCTGAGGTCGAGGTCGCCCGCTCGGTCCGGATCGAAGTGGAAGCCATCGACGCCGTGCTCGACGAGGTCGATCGGCCCACCGGCGTACGGCGCCACGACGGGGAGGCCGCTCGCGTGCGCCTCCTGGATGGTCTGGCCGAACGTCTCCTCAGTTCCCGTGTGCACGAAGACGTCGAAGCTGGCGTAGGCCAGAGCCAGGTCGCGGCCACCGAGCCTGCCGGCGAAGTGCACGGGCACGCCCTTGAGCGCCTTGCGGATGCTCGGTTCGGAAGGCCCATCGCCCACGACGACGAGCTGCACCCCGTCGAGGCCGCGCAGGGAGGCGAGGCGCTCGACCTGCTTCTCCGGCGCGAGTCGGCCGACGTAGCCGATGATCGTGCGCGACTCGGCGCCAAGCCGTCGGCGGCTGTTCTGGACGGCCTGTTCGTGCTTGTTCCGCGGGTGATAGGTCTCGAGATCAACCCCTCGACCCCAGCGGGTGGCGTTGGTGATCTTCGCGCGACGCAGATCACCGAGCGCCGCGCTCGACGGCGCGAGCGTCAGGTCGGCGTTGTTGTGCAGCCAGCGGATGAACCACCAGGCGAAGCCCTCCATGGCGCTCAGGCGGTTGCGCTTCGTGTACCCGGCGACGTCGGTCTGGAAGACGGCGACGCTCGGGATGCCTCGTCGCTTCGCGGCGGCGATCGCCTGCGATCCCAGAAAGAGGGGGCTCGCCGCGTGCACGATGTCAGGCGCGAACTCGGCGAGCAGTCGGTCCACCCTTGGGGAGGGGAGGCCGACCGGGAACTGGCGGTAGTCGAGGGCTGGCACCTCGACGACCCGAAAGCCGCGATACTCGCTGGGCGAGCCGGCGGCCGGGGTGATGACCATCGCCTCATGACCGCGCAGTGCGAGGTGGTCGAGCACCTTGCACACGCTGTTCGTCACGCCGTTGACAGTGGGGAGGAAGCTCTCGGTGACGACCGCGATGCGCATGACGCGAACGTAGGCGGCCAGCGTGGCGTCGAGGTGAACTCCGGGCGACGTGTTCCCGACGACATATCCACAGCATCGTCACGCCGAAACCAGCAGGAGACAGTGTTCCCCTATGGTGTTGCGCATGGCAGATGCGATCGATCGGTTCTATGGCGTGATCCCAGCGGGAGGCGTCGGTTCCCGACTCTGGCCCCTCTCGCGGGCCGAAGCCCCGAAGTTCCTCCACGACGTCGTCGGAAACGGCTCGACCCTGCTGAGGGCGACCTGGGACCGGCTCGCGCCGCTGTGCGCTGAAGACCGGCTGCTCGTCGTGACGGGTGAGGCGCACGCGAAGGAGGTGCGCGCGCAGCTTCCCGAGCTCATCGAGGAGAACATCGTGCTCGAGAGCGAGGGGCGGGAATCGACGGCGGCGATCGGCCTCGCCGCCGCGATCCTGCAGCGCCGTGTGCCAGACGCCATCATCGGCTCCTTCGCCGCTGACCACCTCATCGGCGCAACCGACCGCTTCGCCGCCGCAGTGCGCGAGGCCGTCGAGGCTGCCGACGCCGGCGTCATCGTGACGATCGGCATCCAGCCCATCGAGCCGTCGACCGCATTCGGCTACATCCGAGCGGGCAAGCCGCTCAAGATCCCAGCCGCACCGAGCGCCCGCAAGGTCGACGCGTTCGTCGAGAAGCCCAAGGAGGCGACCGCGCGCCGCTACCTGGCGTCTGGCGAGTACCTGTGGAACGCCGGCATGTTCTTCGCGCGCGTCGACCGCCTCATGGAGGCGCTCGCCGAGTCGAACCCGGTCCTGGCCGCGGGCATCAACGAGATCGCCGATGCCTGGGGCACCGAGCAGCAGGCCGAGGTCACGGCGCGCGTCTGGCCCGGCCTCGAGAAGATCGCCATCGACTACACGGTGGCCGAGCCGGCCGCCGCGCGCGGTGAGCTCGCCGTCATCCCCGGCTACTTCCAGTGGGACGACGTGGGTGACTTCGCAGCGGTGAGCCGACTCCGCAAGAGCACCAACGGCAACGGCGTGACGGTGCACGGCGACGAGAGCAACGTCGTCGTCGTCGACGGCTCCGGGCTCATCGTCAACCACACAGACCGAGTCGTCGCCATCGCCGGCATCAAGGACATCGTCGTCGTCGATACGCCGGATGCGCTGCTCGTCACGACCGCGGCCAACGCGCAGAAGGTGAAGCAGCTGGTCGCCGAGATCAAGGAGTCGAGGCGCCCGGAAGTCCTGTAGTCCGCCTCCCTCTCCTCTGCGCGCGTGCACGGTCACAACGATCCGTGCACGCGCGTAGCGGTCTGGGCGCGGCTCCCACTACTCTTCCGGCATGTCTCGCTCTCGCATCCCAGGCGCCTTCGGTGCCCTCGCCGTCGCCACCCTCGCCCTGACTGCCTGCCAGGCTCCGCCGGAGGCCCCGGGCTCGACGGATGCGGCGGGCGCTGGCAGCGACTACCTCGCGTGCATGGTCGCGAACAGCGGCAACATTCAGGACCGCTCCTTCAATCAGGCCGTCTTCGAGTCGCTCGAGGCGGCGCAGGACGAGTACGGCGTGGAGATGCGCGAGACCGTCTCGCAGTCGCAGGCCGACTACGAGACGAACCTCGAGACCATGGTCGGCGAGGGCTGCGACTACATCGTGACGGTCGGGTGGGAGCTCGCCGACGCGACCAGGGCGTCCGCCGAGGCGAACCCGGACATCACGTACTCGACCGTCGACGAGGTCGTCGAAGGGCCGAACGTGGCCTCGATCGTGCACGACACCGCGCAGGCCGCGTTCCTCGCCGGGTACCTCGCCGCGGGCGTCAGCCAGACGGGCGTCGTCGGCACCTTCGGCGGCGGCAACCAGCCACCCGTGACCGTGTTCATGGACGGCTTCGCGGCGGGCGTCGAGCAGTACAACACCGCCAAGGGCGCGTCGGTGCGTGTCGTCGGCTGGGATCCCAAGACGCAGCAGGGCTCGTTCACGGACGACTTCACCAACACGAACGCGGCGCAGACGACGGCGCAGGGGCTCATCTCGCAGGGGGCAGACATCATCATGCCCGTCGCAGCCCAGGCCGGTGAAGGCGCCGCTGCGGCAGCGCTCGCGGCCGGCGACGTCGGCATCATCTGGGTCGACTCCGACGGCTACGAGCTCCTCGGCGAGGAGTACCGCCCCCTGCTCGTGACGACGGTCGAGAAGCGGATGGAGCCGGCGATCCTCGGTGTCATCGGCTCAGACATCGATGGCACCTTCGAGCCGGGCAACAGCGTCGGCACGCTCGGGAACGACGGAGTCGGGCTCTCCTCCTTCCACGACTGGGACTCGAAGATCCCCGCCGAGCTGAAGGCCGAGGTCGAGGATCTGAAGGCGAAGATCGTGGCCGGCGAGATCGTCGTCGAGTCGCCGTCGTCGCCGACGGGCGCCAACTGAGCGGATCTGCGACCCGATCGAGCACCCTCACCGACCGATCGGCCCGGAAGATTCCGGCCCCGTGAGAATCGGCGCCCGACGCGCCGAGAAACACACTCGTAACTGTGCAACGGTCGGGTTTCGATTCCGATCTGGGCCGTATTGTGACGCCGGGCTACGGCTATGCTCGGGCAATCACCAGCTTCGTCGGCATCCGCGTTCTGCGGCGCGACGGACATCCAACTCAGGAGGATCGAGAGTGGCTATCTCTTCGAAGCAGCGCTTCGCTGCAATTGGCACCATGGGCGTCGCAGCCCTCGTGCTCGCCGGTTGTGCCCCAGCTCCGGACGCGGGCGACGCGCCAGCTGAAGGTGCATCCGACTTCACCGCGTGCATGGTGTCTGACGAGGGCGGGTTCGACGACCGCTCCTTCAACCAGCTCGCACACACCGGTCTCGAGAACGCGGAGTCCGAGCTCGGAGTCAGCGTGCTCGAGGCAGAGTCGGCGACACCGGACGACTACGCGGCCAACCTGACGACCATGGTCGACCAGGGCTGCAACATCATCGTTCCCGTCGGCTTCAAGCTGGCCGATGCGACGGCTGCCGCCGCCGAGGCGAACCCAGAGGTCGACTTCGCGATCGTCGACGTCGAAGGCCTCGGCATCCCGAACGTGCTCGAGCTCAACTACGACACGGCGCAGGCCGCGTTCCTCGCGGGCTACGCAGCAGCTGCGTACTCGAAGACGGGTACGGTCGCCACCTACGGCGGCGCCGCCATCCCGACCGTCACGATCTTCATGGACGGCTTCGCCAACGGCGTCAAGCACTTCAACGAGGCCAAGGGCAAGGACGTCAAGGTCATCGGCTGGGACGTCGACTCGCAGCAGGGCTCGTTCGTCGATGACTTCACGAACGTCTCCCGTGCCAAGGAGATCTCCACCGGCTTCCTGAGCCAGGGCGCAGACGTCATCCTCCCCGTCGGCGGCCCCCTCTACCAGGGCGCAGCAGAAGCGATCCGCGAAGGCGGCCAGGACGCTGTCATCCTCGGCGTCGACTCCGACCTCGCCATCGCTGACGAGCAGTACGCGGACATCATCCTCGTCTCGATCATGAAGGGACTCGACGTCACCGTTCTCGACGCCATCTCCCAGAGCGTCGACGGCACCTTCGAGGGCGGCACGACCTACACGGGCGTCCTCGAGAACGAGGGTGTCAGCCTCTCGGGCTTCGGCACCTTCGAGTCTGAGCTGCCCGAAGGCACGCTCGACGAGATCGACGCCCTGAAGCAGGAAGTCATCGACGGCAAGTACCCGGACCTGTCGCCTTCCTCACCAAAGGTCTGACCCTCCGGCGTCTGGACTGACGTCCAGGCACAACATGGATGCGGGGCCGTCGCGCAACTCGCGGCGGCCCCGTAGCATGCCTACGCATGCAATCCGAGTCGGTGGCGGCCACCCGCCGCCCGGCTCCAGCACGACCGGCCCACCAGGCCGTATCCCGCACTACCGCACAGCGAAGTGGACCGCTATGAAACTCGAGCTTCGAGGCATCACCAAGCGATTTGGTGCCTTCACGGCCAACGACAACATCAACCTCACCATCGAGGAGGGCGAGATCCATGCGCTCCTCGGCGAGAACGGTGCTGGCAAGTCGACCCTGATGAACGTGCTCTACGGCCTGTACCAGGCCGACGAGGGCGAGATCCTGCTGGACGACGCAGTCCAGCACTTCTCCGGGCCGGGTGACGCCATGGCCTCCGGCATCGGCATGGTCCACCAGCACTTCATGCTCATCCCCGTCTTCACGGTCGCCGAGAACCTCATGCTCGGCCACGAGCCGGCCAACGGCGCCGGCGTCCTCGACATCGACAGCGCCCGCCAGAAGGTTCGCGACCTCTCAGCGCAGTTCGGCTTCAACATCGATCCGGATGCGCTGGTCGAGCACCTGCCCGTCGGCGCGCAGCAGCGCGTCGAGATCATCAAGGCGCTCTCGCGAGACGCGAAGATCCTCGTCCTGGATGAGCCCACCGCCGTGCTCACACCCCAGGAGACCGACGAGCTGATCGTCATCATGGACCAGCTGCGCAAGGCGGGCACGTCCATCGTCTTCATCACGCACAAGCTGCGCGAGGTCCGCAAGGTCGCAGACCGCATCACCGTCATCCGCCGCGGCAAGGTCGTCGGCACGGCACTCCCGAGCGAGTCGAACGAGGAGCTCGCGGCGAAGATGGTCGGCCGCGCCGTCGACCTCGACGTCGACAAGGAAGCTCCGAAGCTGGGCGAGACGACGTTCGTCGTCTCCGAGCTGACGGTCTTCGACGAGGTCGGCGCCAAGCAGGTCGACGACCTCAGCTTCGAGGTCCGCGAGGGCGAGATCCTCGTGATCGCCGGCGTGCAGGGAAACGGGCAGACCGAGCTGACGGAGGCCATCCTCGGCCTCCACAAGAAGGCGCTCGGCTCGATCAGCCTCGACGGCAACGAGCTCATCGGGCAGACGGTCAAGAAGACGCTGGATGCCGGGCTCGGCTTCGTGCCGGAAGACCGCACGGAAGATGGCATCGTCGGCGACTTCACGATCGCCGAGAACCTCGTGCTCGACCGCGCCGACCGCGCACCGTTCTCAAACGGGATCGCGCTGAACCTGCGGGAGATCACGGCCTTCGCCGAGAAGAACGTCAAGGACTTCGACGTCAGGGCGCCCTCCATCGAGACGGCCGTCGGCCGACTCTCCGGCGGCAACCAGCAGAAGGTCGTGCTCGCGCGCGAGCTCGGCCGGGACCTGCGGATGTTCATCGCCTCGCAGCCGACGCGCGGTCTCGACGTCGGATCGATCGAGTTCGTGCACGAGCAGATCGTGCGCGTCCGCGACTCGGGCATCCCGGTCATCATCGTGTCGACCGAGCTCGACGAGGTTGTGCAATTGGCGGATCGGATCATGGTCATGTACCAGGGCAAGAGCATGGGAATCGTTGGACCGGAGACGTCTCGCGACGTGCTCGGCCAGATGATGGCGGGGGTCGAAGTATGAGCCAGCTCCAGAACGTGACGGCCGAGACGCCGCCACCACCCGGCACGCAGGTGCCGGTCACCGCGAGCGAGCAGTCGCCGTGGCACGGCCTCTGGCGCGACATCCTCGGGGGTGGGCCGCTGCGCTCCATCCTCGCGATCGTCCTCGCGCTGCTCATCGGCTCGCTCCTCGTCGTCTTCACGAGCGACGACGTGCTCGAGACGACCGGGTACTTCTTCTCCCGGCCGATGGACCTCTTCGCCGCCGCGGGCGGTGTCATCGGCGGTGCGTTCCGCGCGCTGTGGGAGGGTGCGGTCTACTCGCCCCGCAACGGATTCGTTCCGCTGACGAACACGCTCATGTGGGCGACGCCGCTCATCACGGCCGGCCTCGGGGTCGCGTTCGCGTTCCGCGCTGGCCTGTTCAACATCGGTGGTCAGGGCCAGATCCTCATCGCCGCGCTCTTCACCGGCTTCGTGGGCGCGAGCCTGCAGCTTCCCTTCGTCGTGCACGTGCTCGTCGCAGCGTTCGCCGGCATCGTCGGCGGCTCGATCTGGGCCGGCATCGCCGGCTGGCTGAAGGCGCAGACCGGAGCGCACGAGGTGATCGTCACGATCATGCTCAACTGGATCGCGTTCTGGGGCCTCACGTACCTGCTCAAGACCCCCGTCTTCCAGGCGGAAGGCGCCGGCGGAAACGCGAAGGCCAAGCCCATCGTCGAGTCGGCGCAGCTGCCCGATCTCGTGGGCGCCGCCGACTGGGGCTTCATCCTCGCGATCATCGCCGCCTTCGTCTACTGGTGGATCATGGAGCGCACGACGATCGGCTTCAAGGTGCGGGCCGTCGGCCTCAACCCGAGCGCCGCTCGCACTGCAGGCATCAACGTCGCCTTCATCACGTTCCTCACGATGGCCATCGCCGGTGCGTTCATCGGCCTCGCGGGCGCCACGCAGGTGCTCGGCCGCGCCACCGCCGGCTACGACCCCGGCGTCCACGCGGGCATAGGCTTCGATGCCATCACGGTCGCGCTCCTCGGTGCGGGCCACCCCGTCGGCATCATCCTCGCCGGTCTCCTCTTCGGCGCGCTCAAGGCCGGCTCCTTCCCGATGCAGGTCGTCGAGGGCATCCCGATCGACATCGTCGCCGTCATCCAGGGCCTCATCGTGCTCTTCATCGCGGCACCTCCGCTCATCCGTGCGATCTTCCGCCTGCCGAAGCCCTCCGGCATCCGCCTGCTCGACCGCATCCGCGCGTCGAGGGAAGGGAAGGATGACGGGCCGTCGAGCACGAAGGACGGCACAGGCAAGGGCAGCAACGGCACGAAGAACGAGGTGAACGCATGACCGCAGTGACGCCGAGCACCGAGGAGCAGATCCCGGTGGGCGCGAGCACCAAGGCTGAGGTCCGCACGACGCGCAGCTGGAAGGCCCCCATCGCGTACGCCTTCTTCAGTGCACTCGTGCTCGTGGTCTTCGGGCTTCTCGCACCTGCCGGTGCCTCGAGCACGATCGACCTGAACTCGGACGGCGTGCCCATCAAGTTCGACCCGCTGGTCCTCCCGACCATGGTCACGAACCTCGTGATCGGCGTGATCCTCGCCGGCATCACCGTCGTCGCCTTCCTCCGCACGGCCGCAGGGGCGAAGCTGCCCATGTGGGTCATGGTCGTCTTCGGCATCCTCTGGGTGTGGGCGCTCATCGTCTTCATCGGCGCGAACGCCAACGTGCCGCTCACCTGGCTGCTCACGGGAACGCTCGCGATCTCGACCCCGCTCATCTTCGGCTCGATGGCGGGCCTCGTCTCCGAGCGCGTCGGCGTCGTGAACATCGCCATCGAAGGCCAGCTCCTCGCCGGCGCCTTCACCTCAGCGCTGATCGGCTCGATGACGGGTAACCCGTTCCTCGGCCTCCTCGGCGCGATCCTCGCCGGCATGCTCGTCTCGCTCATCCTCGCCGTCTTCTCGATCCGCTACCTGGTCGAGCAGGTCGTCGTCGGTGTCGTCATCAACATGCTCGTGATCGGACTGACGAACTTCCTCTACTCGGGCGTCATGACGCGCGACAGCGGGTTCCTCAACACCATCGCGCAGAACGAGAAGTACCCGCGCTTCGCGATCCCGCTGCTGAGCGACATCCCCGTGATCGGGCCGCTGCTGTTCGACAACACGTTCATCGTGTACCTGATGTTCATCACGGTGCCCGTCCTCACCTTCGCGCTCTTCAAGACCCGCTGGGGGCTGCGCCTCCGCGCCGTCGGCGAACACCCGAAGGCGGCCGACACGGTAGGCATCAAGGTCAACAAGACGCGTTTCTGGAACGTCCTGCTCTCCGGTGCCATCGCCGGCGCGGGCGGCAGCTTCTTCACGCTCGGCAGCGTCGGCTCGTTCAGCCAGGAGATGACGAGCGGCCAGGGCTACATCGCCCTCGCCGCCCTCATCTTCGGCCGCTGGCACCCGGTCTACGCGACCCTCGCCGCGCTGCTGTTCGGCTTCGCCTCGAACCTCAAGACCCTCGTGAGCCAGGTCGGGGCGAACATCCCGCCCGAGTTCATGGCGATGATCCCGTACATCGTGACGATCCTCGCCGTGGCCGGTTTCGTCGGCCAGTCCCGAGGCCCCGCCGCGGCGGGCAAACCCTACGTGAAGGCATAGGTGCAGCCATGACGGCAACAGGAACCGAAACGCTCGAGCCCGACTGGGCGACCCTCCGCGAGGCTGCGCGCAACATCATGACGAAGGCGTACGCGCCCTACTCGAACTACTCCGTCGGCGCGGCCGCGCTCGTCGACGACGGTCGCATCGTCGTCGGCTGCAACGTCGAGAACGCGAGCTACGGGGTCGGCCTCTGCGCTGAGTGCGGACTCGTCTCGGCACTCCAGGCGAGCGGCGGCGGCAAGCTCGTCGCCTTCACATGCTGCAACGGCGACGGCGACGTCATCATGCCGTGCGGCCGCTGCCGCCAGCTGCTGTACGAGTTCTCGGCACCGGGGATGCTCCTCGACACCGTCTCGGGCATCCGCACCATCGACCAGGTACTGCCGGACGCGTTCGGCCCCAGAGATCTCGAAGGGATCAAATGAGCTCCACCCCCGCCCAGTCCGCAGTCGAGGCGTTCGACGCCGTCGACCTCATCAAGGCGAAGCGCGACGGTCGTCTGCTGTCGACGCCCGAGATCGACTGGCTCATCTCGCGCTACGCCAACGGCTACGTGGGTGACGAGCAGATGGCGGCGATGGCGATGGCCATCTTCCTCAACGGCATGGAGCGCACCGAGATCCGCGACATGACGCTCGCCATGATCGCGTCGGGTGAGCGGATGAACTTCGACGGGCTCGGCAAGGTCACGGTCGACAAGCACTCCACGGGGGGTGTCGGCGACAAGATCACGCTCCCGCTCATGCCGCTCGTCGCCTCCTTCGGCGTCGCCGTGCCGCAGCTCTCGGGCCGCGGACTCGGCCACACGGGTGGCACCCTCGACAAGCTCGAGGCCATCCCCGGCTGGCGTGCCGAGCTCTCCAACGAGGAGATGTTCACCCTCCTGCAGGAGATCGGCGGCGTCATCTGCGCAGCCGGTGCAGGCCTAGCTCCAGCCGACAAGAAGCTCTACGCGCTCCGCGACATCACGGGAACCGTCGAGTGCATCCCGCTCATCGCCTCGAGCATCATGTCGAAGAAGATCGCCGAGGGCACCGATTCGCTGGTGCTCGACGTGAAGTTCGGCTCCGGCTCCTTCATGGGCGACATCGAGCGTTCGCGTGCGCTCGCCGAGACGATGGTCGCGCTCGGCGAGGATGCCGGTGTGCGCACCTCGGCGCTGCTCACGAACATGAACGTCCCGCTCGGGCTCGCGATCGGCAACGCCAACGAGGTGCGCGAATCGGTCGAGGTGCTCGCCGGCGGCGGCCCCGCCGACGTCGTCGAGCTCACGGTCGAGCTGGCTCGCGAGATGCTCCGCCTCGCGGGGCAGCCGGACGCCGACGTCGAAGGTGCGCTGAAGAACGGCGCGGCGATGGATGTGTGGCGCCGGTGGGTCTCGGCGCAGGACGGCGACCCGGATGGGGCGCTGCCCGTCGCGCGCGAGACGCACGACGTCCGCGCCGACCGCGACGGTGTGCTCGTCCGCCAGGAAGCGCTGCCGTTCGGCATCGCGGCCTGGCGCCTGGGAGCCGGACGCGCGCGCAAGCAGGACCCGGTCATCCACTCGGCAGGCATCGACCTCGCCGCGAAGCCGGGCGATGCCGTGAAGAAGGGGGACGTGCTCTTCACGCTCTCGGCCGAGGATGCCGCCCGCTTCCCGCGTGCCCTCGAGGCGCTCGAGGGGGCGTACGAGATCGGCGACGCCGGCTCGGAGATCCTCACCGGCGGTCCGCTCATCGCTGGCCGCGTCGGCGCGGAGTAGTCGGGCTCGCGGTGTGGAGAAGGGAAACCTTCTCCACACCGCCACGCCAGGTCGCGCGCCGGTTGCCTCCGCCAGATAGAATCATGGCTCTGGACGGCCGCATTTTCTGGATCGCGGCCACATTCGAAGGGGAACACCGTGTCTGTGCAGAGCTCCGCGCCATACGACGAGGGCGATTTCACGCTGCGAGACGGCACCAACATCCGTACGCTGCCCAAGGTGTCGCTGCATGACCACCTCGACGGCGGCCTGCGTGCTCAGACGATCATCGAGCTGGCCGACGAGATCGGCCTCGAGCTCCCCGCAACAAACGCACCGGAGCTCTCGAACTGGTTCGCCGACCAGTCCGACTCCGGCTCGCTCGTCGAATACCTGAAGACCTTCGACGTGACCACGGCCGTCATGCAGACCGCGCACGGCCTTCGCCGCGTCGCCCGCGACTTCGTCAACGACCTCGGCGCCGACGGCGTCGTCTACGGTGAAGTCCGCTGGGCTCCCGAACAGCATCTCAAGCGTGGCCTGAGCTTGGACGACGCGGTCAACGCGGTGCAGGCAGGCATCAACGAGGGCATCGACGACGTGCGCTCGCACGGCAAGCGCATCCGCATCGGCCAGCTGGTCAGCGCGATGCGCCACGCGGGCAACGGCCTCGAAATCGCAAAGCTCGCCGTCCGCCACCGCGAGCAGGGTGTCGTCGGCTTCGACATCGCCGGCCCTGAAGACGGCTTCCCGCCCACGAACCTGCAGGAGGCCTTCGACTACCTCATGTCGGAGCGCTTCCCCGCGACGGTGCACGCCGGCGAGGCCGCCGGACTCGACTCCATCGAGAGCGCCATCTTCGACGCGCACGCCCTGCGTCTCGGCCACGGTGTGCGCATCGCGGAAGACATCGACCTCGAAGGTGAAGACGAGGACGGCACGTACGTGTCGCTCGGGCGACTCGCGCAGTGGGTGCGCGACCGCCGCATCCCCCTCGAGCTCAGCCCATCCTCGAACCTGCAGACCGGTGCCATCGCCGCGTGGGGTGAGAGCATCGAAGACCACCCATTCGACCTGCTCTACCAGCTCGGGTTCACGGTGACCGTCAACACCGACAACCGCCTCATGAGCGCGACGAGCATCTCTCGAGAGCTGACGCTGCTCGCGGACACCTTCGACTACGACCTCGCAGATCTGGAGACCTTCCAGCTGAACGCCGCAGAAGGCGCCTTCTTGCCGATCGAAGACCGCGAAGAGCTGGCGGAGATCGTGAGCGAAGGGTTCGACGAGGCAGGAGCATGAGCGCGCAGGAGACGCCTGAGCTGCAGTTCGACCCCACCAGTGTGCGGCTCGCAGCACACGCCCTCGACTGGCGCCAGGCCGTCGGCCAGATGGGCGAGCTGCTTGCCGAGCGTGGATTCGCGAAGCGCGGGTACACGAGCAACATGGTGCGTGTCATCGAGCGCTTCGGTCCGTACGTCGTCGTCGGCCCAGGGGTCGCGCTCGTGCACGCGCGACCCGGCGAGGAGACCATCCAGAACGGTCTCGCCGTCATCACCTACCCAGAAGGCGTCGGTTTCGGACATGCGCGCTACGACCCGGTGAGGGTCGTCGTCGGCATGACCGCGACGAGCGCATCCGAGCACCTGCAGCTCATCGCCGCGCTCGCGAAGGTCTTCGACAACGAGGTCGTCCTCGGCGAGCTCGTCGCCGCCGCGTCGCCAGAGTCGCTTGTCGAGCTGCTCAAGCCGCGCCTCGTGGCTGCCGGGCTCGCCATCGCCTGACACCTGCGCTGCGGGCGCCCGCCGTCCGCTGCGAGGTCCCCGACGTGGACCGTGCCCGGTCGCCACCGATCGCCACCGTCGTGTCCGATTCCCGCGAGTGGATGCGGTCTGAACCTGCCAGACTCATCGCATGGCAAGCACCAACCTGACCGGAGACGACCGGTACCGAGCGATCCTCGCCAAGGACCGCCGCTTCGACGGCCAGTTCATCACGGCCGTCGGCTCGACCGGCATCTACTGCCGACCGAGCTGCCCCGCGCGCACGCCGCACCGGGAGAACGTCACGTTCTACGCGACCAGCGCCGCGGCACACGAGGCCGGCTACCGGGCGTGCAAGCGCTGCCTGCCGGATGCGGCTCCCGGCGACCCCGCCTGGAACCTGCGTGGCGATGTCGCAGCTCGCGCGATGCGCCTCATCGCCGACGGCGTCGTCGAGCGCGAGGGCGTCCCCGGCCTGGCTGCGCGGCTCGGCTACTCCGCTCGCCACCTGGGTCGTGTGCTCGCAGCCGAGCTCGGCGCGGGGCCCTTGTCCCTCGCCCGCGCACAGCGGGCGAGGACCGCGGCGACCCTGCTCGGCGCCACCGACCTCCCCCTCGCCGACGTGGCCTTCGCGGCGGGGTTCGCGAGCGTCCGGCAGCTCAACGAGACCGTGCAGGAGGTCTTCCAGCTGACGCCCACGCAGGTGCGGGACGCCTCACGGGGCCGATCAGCGAGGATGCGAGCAGGCAGCGGCCGTGTCGAGGAGGGCGGCCCGGTTCTCGGTGCCGGTGGGGTCCCGCTGACCCTTGCGCTCGCCTACCGCGAACCGTACGACGCCGCCGGTGTCTTCACCTGGCTGGGGGAGCGCGCCATCGACGGCGTGGAGATCGCGACGGGGCACAGCTACGAGCGCAGTCTCCTGCTGCCAGGCGGACCAGCATGGTTCAGTGTGGATGCGGGGGGCTCGCAGCCCTCGTCGCTCCGCCTCCGGGCTCAGCTGACCGACCTCAGCGACCTGCAGACGCTTGTCACCCGCGTGCGCCGTCTCTTCGACCTGGACGCTGACCCGGCCGCGATCGACGCGGCCCTCTCCGTGCATCCCGGCATCGCGGAGCGCGTGCGCCTCCGCCCCGGCAGGCGTCTTCCCGGAGCGGTGGACCCCGACGAGATGCTGTTCCGCGCGATCATCGGACAGCAGATCACCGTCTCCGCGGCCCGCACAGCGCTCAGCCGCCTGACGGCGCGAGCGGGCGCGGCGCTGGTGCCGGATGGCGACGATCGCCGACCGGACGAGATGGACGCGGCGGGTAGCGCTACCGCCGCCGCCGCGACCGGGCAGGTCCCGGGTCGCCGCGTGACTCGGCTCTTCCCGAGCGCATCCGCCATCGCAGAGCTCGGTGAGGAGTCGTTCGCCGGCCCCCGCGCGCGCTCAGCGACGATCACAAACGTCGCCGAGGCGATCGCCAGCGGACAGCTGCGTCTCTCGCACGGCGACGACGTCGCAGAACAGCACTCCGCGCTGACCGCGTTTCGAGGCATCGGCGACTGGACCGCCGGATACGTGAGCATGCGCGTGCTCGGAAACCCTGACGTGCTGCTCACCGGTGACGTCGCCCTGCGCAGCGGAGCAAGAGCCCTCGGCCTCCCATCGGAACCGAAAGACCTCACCTCGATAGCAGAGCAGTTCAGGCCGTGGCGCAGCTACCTCTCGCTCCACCTCTGGGGAGCGGCACCGCCCAGAGCGCGGGCCGTCGCCAAGAAGACCAACAGGACTGAGACCGCCGAGCAACCGCCCGCGGCTTCCGCCGCCGCACCCCAGACCGCACCTCACAGCACGGAGCAACCAGCATGAGCACACACGAGAACCCACAAGCGACGGCGGCAGGCCGCGCACACGCCAGCGACGTCGCGCCGGCATCCAATGCTGAGCAGCAGGCCGTCATCGAGACGTTCGGCACGCCGGACGGCCCATTCACGATCGTCACCCGCGAGAGCGACGGCGCCGTCCTCTCGTCCGGGTGGAGCGATGACGAACAGCTCGTCGTGGCCCGCATCACGCCGAAGGCCAGGCCGACGGTCCTCACCCGCGGATGCAGTGCCGCAGCCGACGCCGTCCGGGCGTACTACGAGGGGCAGCTCGACGCCATCGATGACGTTCCCGTCGCCCAGTTCGGCGCGGAGTTCCGGATGCAGGGCTGGCGCGGCCTGCGGGACATCATGGCCGGGCATCCGCTCACCTACACGGAGTTCGCGACAGCCCTCGGTCGTCCGACGGCCGTGCGGGCGGCAGCGAGCATCTGCGCCAGCAACGCGCCGGCGCTGTTCGTGCCGTGTCACCGTGTCCTGCGCTCAGACGGCACCCTCGGCGGCTTCGCATGGGGTGTCGACGTGAAGCGCTCGCTGCTGCAGCGCGAACTCGCCCACGCCTCCTGACACGCCGCATCCGTTCGCCTCTCCGGACTCGGGATGGCTTTCGCGCACGCGGATGGGTTGCAACCCATCTGCGCGCGTCAAACCCATCCCGAAACGATGCCATCGGGTCAGGAAGGTCGACTCGGGCCTCGACCGGAGTTTCGGGATGGCAATGTCGCTTCGTTGCGGGAAGTTTCCCTCAAGACTGCGAGGTTCCCATCCCGAAGTCTGGGGTTGGTGCTGCGAGTGTGGATGTGCGTGACCGGACTCTGCTCGGTGCGTATTCGGGATGGGTTTCGCGCACGCGGATGGGTTGCAACCCACCTTGAAGCGTGGAAGCCATCCCGAAACGACGCTGTCGGGCGGGCAGGTAGCGCCGGGCCGGGAAGGTCGCCTCGGGCTGGAAGCTCGCGTCGGGCCACGCCCGCGGTTTCGGGATGGCAAAGTCGCTTCGTTGCGGGAAGTTTCCCGCAAGACTGCGAGGTTCCCATCCCGAAGTGGATGCGAGGCGCGGGATGCGGCCGGAAGGTTCGAGGGTGAGGCACAGCGGCGCAAGAGCGACGGGAGCCCCTCGGGATGGAAGGATCTCCATCCCGAGGGGCTCCCGATACGTGCGCTGCGGTGTCTACGCGGTGGTGAGGGTGATTCGCAGGGCTTCCCCGGCGCGAGCGGCCTTCGATTCGGCGTCGGCCGCTCGTTCCGCGGGCGAGCCTTCCTCGCTCGACGCGTCGACGTAGACCTTGATCTTGGGTTCGGTGCCCGACGGGCGCACCATGACGCGGGTGCCGTCGGCGAGCTGGTAGCGGAGCAGGTCGATGGGCACCTCGTCGCCGGACAGGTCGCCGGTCTCGAGCACCTCGACACCGCCGACCTCGCTCGGGGTGTGGCTGCGCAGCACGGCCATGACGCGTGGGATCTCGGTGATGTCGTCGAAGCGCACCGACACCTGTGTCGACACGAACGTGCCGAACCGCTCGGCGAACGCGTCGTCGTGGTCGATGAGCGAGCGTCCCTCGGCCTGCAGGCCGATGATGAGCTCGAGGATCGCGACGGACGCGGAGATGCCGTCCTTGTCGTGCACCGTCTCGGGGTTGACGAGGTAGCCGAGGGCCTCCTCGTAGCCGTAGAGGATGTTCGGGGCGCGCGAGATCCACTTGAACCCGGTGGGCGTCTCGGCGTAGTCGAGCCCGTACTCGTGCGCGATGCGCCCGAGCGCCGGGGCGGAGACGACGGAGGTCGCGAGCGTGCCGTGCACGCCGTCCGCCTTCGCCTGCTCGGCGGCGCGCCAGCCGAGGATCTTGCCGATGTCGTTGCCGCCGAATCGGCGCCACCCGGCTGCGTCCTTCACTGCGACCGCAAGACGGTCGGCGTCGGGGTCGTGGGCGATGACGAGGTCGATGCCGGCCGCATCCGCCGTCTCGTAGGCGAGGTCGAGGGCGCCGGGCTCTTCGGGGTTCGGGAAGTCGAGGGTTGGGAAGGCTCCGTCCGGCTCGACCTGCTGCGCGACGACCACCGGTTCGGCGATGCCGAGCTCGGCGATGACGGCGCGGAAGGTCTCCCATCCGACGCCGTGCAGGGGCGTGTAGACGAAGGGGACGTCGCTTGGCGTGCCTCGCAGCAGCGCAGCGGTCGCCGACACGTACTCGCTGACGATGGACTCGTCTGCCGTGGCGTAGTCGGTCGAGCGCGGGATCTCGGGCACGGTTGTGCCGGCCGCGACGGCGCCGATGGCCGCGGCGATCTCGGCGTCGACGGGTGCGACGATCTGCGAACCGTCATCGGCGCCGCCGAGGTAGACCTTGTAGCCGTTGTCCCACTTCGGGTTGTGCGAGGCGGTGACCATGACGCCAGCGGATGCGGCGAGGCGGCGGACCGCGAAGGCCAGCACGGGCGTCGGCAGCTGCCTCGGCAGGATCGTCGCGGCCACGCCTGCGGCCTGCATGATCTCGGCGGTGTCCTCGGCGAACCGCTTCGAGTTGTTGCGGGCGTCGTAGCCGATCACGATGGATGGCGACTCCTCGCGCGCGAGCAGGAAGTCGGCGAAGCCACGCGCGGCCTGGGCGACGAGCACCCGGTTCATGCGGTTGGGTCCGGCTCCGAGCCTGCCGCGGAGACCTGCGGTCCCGAAGGCCAGACGTGCCGAGAACCGGTCGTGCAGGTCACGCCAGGCGATCGCTCGCTCGCTCGTGTCGGTGTCTTCGATGGCGGTGAGCTCGGGCGAGACGTCGCCTGCGGCGTCGAGGAGCTGCTGCAGCTCGGCGCGCGTGACCTCGTCGGGGTCCTGGTCGCGCCACGCGATCGCGTTGTGTCGCAGGGCGACCTGGAGTTGGCGTGCGAGGCCGCTCATCAGAGCTTCACCACGATCTGCGACAGCAGCTCGGCGAGGTCGGCTTCTGCCGCCTTGCCCGCCTCGAGCACCTCGGTGTGGCTGAGCGGGTTCGGCGAGACGCCGGCGGCGGGGTTCGTGATGAGCGACATGCCGAGGACCTCCATACCCGCCTCGCGTGCGGCGATCGCCTCGAGCGCGGTCGACATGCCGACGATGTCGCCGCCGATCGTGCGCGCCATCTTCACTTCGGCGGGTGTCTCGTAGTGCGGGCCGCGGAACTGCACGTAGACGCCCTCGTCGAGTTCGCGCACCGTGAGCGCCAGCTCGCGGAGGCGTGCGGAGTACAGGTCGGTGAGGTCGATGAAGGTCGCGCCCTCGAGGGGGGAGTCGGCCGTGAGGTTGATGTGGTCCGAGATCAGCACCGGCGTGCCGGGGCCCCACTCGGGCCGCACCCCGCCTGCGCCGTTCGTGAGGATCATGACGGAGGCGCCGGTGGCGGCGGCGGTGCGCACGGAGTGCACGACCCGGCGCACACCCTTGCCTTCGTAGTAGTGGGTGCGCGCGGCGATGACCAGCGCGTGCTTGCCATTCGCGAGGCGGATGGAGCGGAGGGTCCCGGAGTGACCGGGGATGTCGGACTTCGCGAACCCGGGCACCTCGTCGGCCGGGATGGTCGCGATCGTCTCACCGAGCAGGTCGGCGGTCTGGCCCCATCCGCTGCCGAGCGTGAGCGCGATGTCGTGGCGTTCGACACCCGTCTTCTCGGCGATGACCGCGGCAGCTGCCTGCGCGAACTCGAAGGGTGAGGTGGCTGGGTCGTCGATCGAGGCTGCTTCGTGCGTAGACATGATCACCAGCGTAGCGACCGTGGCGCGGCGAACGGGGAGCAAGGGCTGATGAACTCCGCGCGTGCCCGGAAACGGCTTGGATACCGGCCCGGTTTGGCGGGTTCATGCGGGAGGAGCAGAATGGGCTCATGGCCACGCCTTTTGATCGCAAGCATCGCATCGTCGTCGTCGGCGGGGGGCCAGGCGGGTACGAAGCCGCATTGTCGGCCGCCCGCCTCGGCGCGGAAGTCACTCTCGTCGAGCGCGTCGGCGTCGGCGGCTCCGCAGTCCTCACCGACGTCGTTCCGTCGAAGACCCTCATCGCGAGTGCGGAGGCTGCGACGGCGATCCGCGAGTCCGGCGAGCTGGGTGTGCAGTTCTTCGCGAAGGGTGACAGCGGCAAGCCGCTGAAGCCGGAGGTGGCGGTGAACCTCTCGAAGCTCAACAAGCGTCTGGTGCGTCTCGCTCAGAACCAGTCGGATGACATGCAGCGCACCCTCGAGGCTGCGGGCGTCAACGTCATCCAGGGCGAGGGCAAGCTCGACGGCAACTCGGCGGTCACGGTGGGCACGGGCTCCGGTGGGCAGGACTTCGATCGCATCGAGTTCGACTCCGCCGTCATCTCGGTGGGTGCTCGCCCGCGCACCCTCGACTCGTGCAAGCCGGACGGCGAGCGCATCCTCACCTGGACCCAGCTGTACAACCTCAAGGAGATGCCGAGCCATCTCATCGTCGTCGGATCCGGCGTCACGGGGGCCGAGTTCGCCTCTGCCTACTCGGCGTTGGGCGCGAAGGTCACGCTCGTCTCGAGCCGCGACCGCGTGCTTCCCAACGAGGACGCGGATGCGGCTGACGTGATCGAGGACGTCTTCAAGCGGGGCGGCATGACGGTTCTGTCCAAGTCCCGCGCGGCGACCGTCGTCCGCGACGGCGACGAGGTCGTGGCGACGCTCGACGACGGGCGAGAGGTGCGCGGCTCGCACTGCCTCATCGCGGTCGGTTCCATCCCGAACACTTCGGGTATCGGCCTGGAAGGCGCCGGCGTCGAGGTCACGCCCTCCGGCCACATCCGCGTCAACCGCGTCGCCCGCACCTCTGTGCCGAACATCTACGCGGCGGGCGACTGCACGGAGTTCTTCCCGCTCGCGTCCGTCGCGTCCACGCAGGGGCGCACGGCGGTCTTCCACGCGCTGGGTGACGAGGTGCGTCCCATCAACCTCCGCAACGTGGCGTCGAACATCTTCACGTACCCGGAGATCGCGACCGTCGGCTGGCAGCAGCGCTCGATCGAGGACGGCACCCGGGAGGGGCGCGTCTACAAGCTGCCGCTGAGCGAGAACCCGCGTGCCAAGATGCAGGGTGTCCGCGACGGCTTCGTGAAGCTCATCGCGGGCAACGATCTCGGCACGGTCATCGGCGGCGTCATCGTCGCGCCGCGCGCCTCAGAGCTCGTGCTGCCATTGTCGATCGCGATCGAGCAGCGCCTCACGGTCGACCAGGTTGCGCGCGCGTGGGCCGTCTACCCGTCGCTCGCGAGCAGCATCTCGGATGCGGCGCACGCCATGCACGTGCCCTACTCGGAGCAGACGAAGAGCTAGGCGGCCTCTGCGGGCGCTCGCTGCTAATCCGCATTCTCCTTTTCGCCCGCCGCCAGCGTTTTGGCGGGGAGTCCCGTCAAGCGCAGGTATCGTGCCGATTGGCTGCGCGTTGTGCGTGGTTCCGCGTCTTCCTGCTTCTGGCGGGTGCGTGGCTGGGGGAATCCACGATTGGGGAGCGATGATCGATGTGGAGCAAGTGAATGGAGTCTGGGCGTTCGACCCGGAGCACACCCGTATTGGGTTCTCGGCGCGTCACGCCATGATCACCACGGTGCGAGGGGCGTTCAATGACGTCGAGGGCGAGCTTCTGGTCGACGCCGACGACCCTTCAAGGTCTGAGGCCACGCTGACGGTGAGAGCGTCGAGCGTCGATACCCGGAACGCGAAGCGTGACGAGCATCTGCGCAGCGCGGACTTCTTCGACGTGGATCGCTGGCCGGACATCACGTTCGTCAGCAGGAAGATCGAGGAGATCGACGAGGGCTCGTACGCCGTGACCGGAGATCTCACGATCCGCGACGTCACCCAGGAGGTCATGGTGCCGATCTCGTTGGTCGGGGTCGAGACGGATGCGTTCGGTGTGCTCCGAGCGGGCTTCGAGGGGAGCCGCCGATTGCGGCGGCGCGACTTCGGACTCGAATGGAACATGCCGCTGGACTCCGGCGGGGTGCTCGTGTCGGAGCGCATCACGTTGGAGTTCGAGATATCGGTCATCAAGACCGAGTAGTCGGGCCCGCACGGAGGCCGACGATCCGCAGCATCCCCCTCTGCGGATCGCGGTGCGCTCAGCCGCCGAAGTACTCGTTCCAGATGTCGATGGCGAGCTTGATGAAGAGCACGCTCACGACGATGAGGAAGACCCAGCGGATGAGCTTGCTGCCGCCGCGGATGGCGGTGCGCGCGCCGATGTAGCCGCCGGCGACGTTCGAGACTGCCAGGATGGCGCCGAGGCCCCACAGCACGTACCCCTGTGGCGCGAAGAAGAGCAGCGCGCCGAGGTTGGTGCCGAGGTTCACGATCTTCGCCTTTGCGCTGGCCTGCAGGAACGAGTAGCCGAGCAGCGACACGAGGGCGATGACGAGGAACGAGCCGGTGCCCGGCCCGAGCACGCCGTCGTAGACGCCGATCGCGAAGCCGATGAGGCCCGCGACGACGTGGTGCTTGCGACCCTCGTACTTGAGCTTGTCGAGCTGCCCGACGCTCGGCTTGAAGGCCGTGAAGATGCCGATGCCGAGGATCGCGACGGCGATGATCGGCTTGAACGCGGCGGCCGGGATGCTGGACGCGAGGATCGCGCCGCCGTACGCGCCGAAGAGCGCGATCGCCGCCATGGGCAGCGCCGTGCGGAGGTCGGGCTTCACGCGCCGGAAGTACGTGATGGAGCTGGTCGTGGTGCCGGCGATGCTGCCGAGCTTGTTCGTCGCGAGCGCCTGCACGGGCGTGACGCCGGGCAGGGTGAGGAGCATCGTGAGCTGGATGAGCCCGCCGCCCCCGACCACCGCATCCACCCAGCCGGCCGCGAAGCCGCCGGCGATGACGAGCGCCAGCAGCCACCCGTTGAACCCCTCGAGCCCCGTGAACGACTCGAGCCAGCTCGGGTCGGACGCGGCGAGCGTCGCGTCGAGCGGAGGCGAGAGCAGAGCGGAGGTCAGCAGGAAGGCGTCGGGCACCTGTCGAGGCTACTCGGCGTCGGCGAGCTCGAGCAGCTTCGTGCCGCTCGAGACGGTCTCACCCGCCGAGCCGGTGATGGCCGCGACGACGCCGTCGCGCGGAGCCTGGATGGGCTGTTCCATCTTCATGGCCTCGAGCACGACCAGCAGGTCGCCCTTGACGACCTTCTGGCCCTCTGCCACGGCGAACTTCACGATCGTCGCCTGCATGGGGGCGGTGATGTCTCCGCTCGAATGCGTCTCGACGTTGGTGTGCGTGCGACGCTTCGGGGCGTGGCCCGCCATGGTGCGGCCTGCGCCGCCGTGGCCGGCGCCCGTCACTGCAAGCAGGCGCTCGGGGAGGGACACCTCGAGGCGCTTGTCGTTGACCTCGACGACGACGTTGCGCCGAGCGATGGGCTCGTTGACGTCACCGGCCTCGCCGCCCCACGGCTCGAGGGTGTTGCTGTACTCGGTCTCGATCCAGCTCGTGTA
Organism: Pseudoclavibacter sp. JAI123; assembly: GCF_013409665.1. NCBI lineage: Bacteria > Bacillati > Actinomycetota > Actinomycetes > Micrococcales > Microbacteriaceae > Pseudoclavibacter > Pseudoclavibacter sp. JAI123. The sequence continues at coordinate 434,095 of NZ_JACCCM010000003.1, forward strand.
CACGCCGAACTCGCCGTTCTCGGCCGTGAACGCGGGGTCGCGCACCACGGAGCGGTGGAACGGGAGCACCGTCGGCATGCCGTTGAGCTCGAAGTCCTCGAGGGCGCGGCGTGAGCGCTCGAGCGCTTCCTCGCGGGTGGCGCCCGTGACGATGAGCTTCGCGAGCAGCGAGTCGAAGGCGCCGGACACGATGTCGCCCTCGCGGACACCCGAGTCCACGCGAACGCCGGGGCCGCCAGGCACACGGAAGGTCGTGATGGTTCCGGGAGCGGGGAAGAAGCCGCGGCCCGGGTCCTCGCCGTTGATGCGGAACTCGAAGGAGTGGCCGCTCACCTGGGGGTCGTCGTAGCCGAGGGCCTCGCCCTGCGCGATGCGGAACTGCTCGCGCACGAGGTCGATGCCCGTGACCTCTTCGGAGACGGGGTGCTCGACCTGGAGGCGCGTGTTGACTTCGAGGAACGCGACGGTGCCGTCGGCGGCGAGGAGGAACTCGCAGGTGCCCGCGCCGACGTAGCCGACCTCCTTGAGGATGGCTTTCGAGGCGCGACGCATCTCAGCTTCCTGCTCGGCCGTGATGAAGGGGGCGGGGGCCTCTTCGACGAGCTTCTGGTGGCGGCGCTGCAGCGAGCAGTCACGGGTCGAGACGACGACCACGTTGCCGTGCGCGTCGGCGAGGCACTGCGTCTCGACGTGGCGCGGCTTGTCGAGGTACTTCTCGACGAAGCACTCGCCGCGGCCGAAGGCCGTGATGGCCTCGCGGGTGGCCGATTCGAAGAGCTCGGCGACCTCCTCGCGCTCACGGGCGACCTTGAGTCCGCGTCCGCCGCCGCCGAACGCGGCCTTGATGGCGACGGGCAGACCGTGCGTGTCGATGAAGGCGAGCACCTCGTCCGGACCCTCGACGGGGTTGAGCGTCCCTGGTGCGAGCGGTGCGCCGACCTTCTCGGCGACGTGGCGGGCGGTGACCTTGTCGCCGAGCGCCTCGATGGCCTCCGGGGAGGGGCCGATCCAGGTGAGGCCCTGGCCGATGACGGCGCGAGCGAAGTCGGCGTTCTCGGCCAGGAAGCCGTAGCCGGGGTGCACGGCGTCAGCACCGGAGCGGCGCGCGATGGAGAGGAGCTTGTCGATCACGAGGTACGTCTCGGCGCTGGTCGTGCCGCGCAGCGCGTAGGCCTCGTCGGCAAGGCGAACGTGCGGTGCGTCGCGGTCCTGGTCTGCGTACACGGCGACGGAGGCGATACCCGCGTCTCGAGCAGCTCGTGCGATGCGTACGGCGATTTCGCCACGGTTGGCGATGAGGAGCTTCGAGATTCGCGACATGGTTCCTAAGCCTATTGAGGTCGGGGCGGCCGGATTTGGCTCGATTCGACAAACTTATCCGGAGAAGGTTGTCAGATGCGCGCGGTTGGAGGTTCTCACCACGCCGAGGTGCTGTCAGTTGGGCGACATTGGCGTCGCCGCACATTCCCATGGGGTGGGAAGCCGATTGCAGGTGATGTCACCTCGTGCTTAGCTACAGGGCTGCGGTTTTTTGCCCAGCCAGGCACCTAGCCAGCAATGGTCATTCGTGCCAGGTCCGCTCCGGGCCCGCCCACATTGCCGTCCACTCCGCGTCTTCGGTGACGCGCATCCACCACGTTAGTGGATGCGCCGTCGAAGAGGCCTCGTCGTTCCGGAGAATCGATGCTCGGTAAGCTCCTCGCCCGTTATCTACGGAAGTACTGGCCGCTCCTCGCGGGTGTGCTGGTCTTCCAGTTCCTTCAAGCGCTCGCGTCGCTGTACCTGCCGCGACTCAACGCCGACATCATCGACAAGGGCGTTGCCAACGCCGACACCGACTACATCTGGTCGACCGGCGCCGTCATGCTCGCCATCTCGCTCGGCCAGATCACCTGCTCGATCATCGCGACGGTCTTCGCCGCCCGCGCCGCCATGGCGCTCGGCCGCGACATCCGCGCCGACGTCTTCGCCCGGGTCAGCAGCTTCTCCGAGCGCGAGGTCTCGCGCTTCGGCGCGGGCTCGCTCATCACGCGCAACACGAACGACGTGCAGCAGGTGCAGATGCTCGCCATGATGGGCTCCACCATGCTGGTCTCAGCCCCGATGCTCGCGATCGGCGGCATCATCATGGCCTTGCAGCAGGACGTGGGCCTGTCCTGGATCATCGGCGTCGCGGCACCCGTGCTGCTCCTGCTGGTCGGCATCATCATCAGCCGCATGGTGCCGCTGTTCCGCCAGTTCCAGGTGAAGCTCGACAACATCAACCGCATCCTGCGCGAGCAGCTCACCGGCGTGCGCGTCGTGCGCGCGTTCGTGCGCGAGCCCATCGAGGAGAAGCGCTTCGAGGTCGCGAACAACGACCTCTTCCTGCTCGGCAAGCGCGTCGGCGACCTCTTCGTCACGCTCTTCCCGCTCGCCATGCTCGTCCTGAACATCACCGTGGTCGGCGTCATCTGGTTCGGCGGCATCCAGGTCGACCAGGGCACGGTCGAGATCGGCACGCTGTTCGCGTTCATGGCCTACGTCATGCAGATCCTCATGGGCGTGCTCATGGCCAGCTTCATGACGATCATGATCCCGCGCGCCGCGGTGAGCGCCGACCGCATCTCCGAGGTGCTCGCCACCGAGTCGACGCTCATCATGCCGGCGCACCCTGTGACCGACTTCCCGGAGCCCGGCGTCATCGAGTTCGACGACGTCGAGTTCACGTACCCGGGCGCCGACGAGCCTGTCCTCACCGGCATCTCGTTCCGCGCCGCCCCCGGAGAGACGGTCGCCGTCGTCGGATCGACGGGTGCGGGCAAGACGACGCTCGTGTCGCTCATCCCGCGCCTGTTCGATGCGACGGGTGGCACCGTCAAGGTCAACGGGGTCGACGTGCGCCAGGCGGATGCGGAGCTCCTGTGGGACGGCATCGGCCTGGTCCCGCAGCGCCCGTTCCTCTTCACCGGCACGATCGCCTCCAACCTCCGGTACGGCCGCGAGGCCGCGACGGACGACGACCTCTGGAAGGCGCTCGAGATCGCGCAGGCCACGGCGTTCGTCCAGGAGAAGGACAAGCAGCTCGAGTCGCGCATCGCCCAGGGCGGCACGAACGTCTCCGGCGGGCAGCGCCAGCGACTCGCCATCGCTCGAGCGATCGTGCACGAGCCGCAGGTGTTCGTCTTCGATGACTCCTTCTCGGCGCTCGACCTCACGACCGACGCCAGGTTGCGCCGCGCCCTCTGGGAGCAGCTGCCGGGCGTCACCAAGATCGTGGTCGCCCAGCGCATCTCGACCATCGTCGACGCCGACCGCATCGTGGTCCTCGACGACGGTCACATGGTCGGTCTCGGAACACACGACGAGCTGCTCGAGAGCTGCACGACGTACAAGGAGATCGTGGATTCCCAGCTTGCAGTGGAGGCACAGTCATGAGCCGTGACGCAGAGAACCAGAAGCAGGATGCGAAGGCATCGCGCGGCCGCGGTCGCAAGGCCAAGGAGGTCGTCGAGAAGGTCCTGACGGAGGAGGAGCAGCTCGAACTCGAGCTCGCCGAACAGGCTCGCCAGTCGTCCGGCGACTGGGACAGCGTGGCTCCCGGCAAGGCGAAGAACTTCGGGCAGAGCTTCGGCAGGCTGCTCGGCAGGCTCCGCCCCTACCGCGCGGCACTCATCATCGTGTCGTTCCTCGGCGCGGTCGGCGTCGTGCTCTCGGTCATCGCCCCGCGCGTGCTGGGTGAGGCGACGAACCTCATCTTCGAGGGCGTCGTCTCCAGCCAGCTGCCTTCGGGAGCCTCCAAGGAGCAGGTCGTCGCGGGGCTCCGCGACTCCGGCCAGACGCAGTTCGCCGACATGGTCGCGGCCATGGACATCACCCCGGGCGAGGGTGTGAACTTCGAGCGACTCGGCATGGTGCTGCTCTCCGTGCTCGCGCTGTACGTCTTCTCGGCGCTGCTCATGTGGCTGCAGGGCTACGTCATCAACATCATCATGATGAAGGCGATGTACAAGCTGCGCGAGGACGTCGAGCGCAAGATCAACGCGCTGCCGCTCAGCTACTTCGACCGCGTGCAGCGCGGCGAGCTGCTGAGCCGCGTCACGAACGACATCGACAACATCACCCAGACCATGCAGCAGTCGCTGTCGCAGGTCGTCACGAGCGTGCTCACCGTGGTCGGCGTGCTCGTCATGATGTTCTCCATCTCCTGGCAGCTCGCGCTCGTCGCGCTCGTCACGCTGCCCCTCATGGGGGTCATCTTCGGTGTTATCGGGCCGAAGTCGCAGAGGAACTTCGCCGAGCAGTGGAAGAAGACGGGGCGCCTCAACGCCCGCGTCGAGGAGTCCTTCTCGGGTCACGCACTCGTCCGCGTCTTCGGACGTGAGCAGGATGCGCGTGAGCAGTTCCAGGTCGACAACGAGCAGCTCTTCCAGGCGGCCTTCAAGGCGCAGTTCTGGGCGGGCGTGATGATGCCGGCGATGATGTTCATCGGCAACCTGTCCTACGTGGGCATCGCGGTGCTCGGTGGCCTCATGGTCGCGGGCGGCAACCTCCGCCTCGGCGACGTGCAGGCGTTCATCCAGTACTCGCAGCAGTTCACGCAGCCCCTCGCGGAGCTCGGCGGCATGGCCGCCGTGCTGCAGTCGGGCACGGCCTCGGCCGAGCGCGTGTTCGAGCTCCTCGACGAGGACGAGCAGGAGCCCGACTCGAAGGATGCTCCCAAGCCGGCGAACGGCGCGGGGGAGATCGTCTTCGACGACGTCACCTTCTCGTACACCCCCGAGCAGAAGCTCATCCAGAACCTCAACTTCTCGGTCGAGCCTGGCCAGACGGTCGCGATCGTCGGGCCGACGGGTGCTGGCAAGTCGACGCTCGTGAACCTCATCATGCGGTTCTACGAACTCGACGGCGGGCGCATCCTGCTGGATGGGCAGGACATCGCCGAGCTGCGGCGAGATGACGTCCGCAGCCGCACCGGCATGGTGCTGCAGGACCCGTGGCTGTTCGCCGGGTCGATCCGCGAGAACATCCGCTACGGGCGCCAGGACGCGACCGACGAGGAAGTGCTCGCGGCTGCGACCGCCTGCTACGTCGACCGCTTCGTGCATTCCCTCCCGGAGGGGTACGACACCGTGCTCGACGAGGACGCGTCCAACGTCTCCGCGGGGGAGCGCCAGCTCATCACCATCGCGCGCGCGTTCGTCTCCGACCCGCAGGTCCTCATCCTCGATGAGGCGACGAGCTCGGTCGACACCCGCACGGAGCTTCTCCTGCAGCAGGCGATGGCGGCACTCCGCCAGGGGCGCACGAGCTTCGTCATCGCGCACCGTCTCTCCACGATCCGCGACGCCGACCTGATCCTCGTCATGGAGCACGGCTCCATCGTCGAGCAGGGGACGCACGACGAGCTCGTGAAGCAGGGCGGCGCGTACGCGAGGCTCTACAACTCGCAGTTCGAGCAGGCCGTCAGCGACCTGGACGTGGAGGAGCGCACGCTCACCTCGTAGTCCACCACCGTTTCGGGATGGGTTCCGCGCTTCCGGATGGGTTCTTTCCCATCTCGAAGTGCGAAACCCATCCCGAAACTGCGTTCAGGGGTGTCGGGGCGACGGATGCGGCTAGACGAGCATCTCGTAGACGCCGGAGCCGATGAAGACCAGCGCGATCACGACGAGGCCGATCCAGAAGAACTTGCGCGTGCGCGTGACGGGTTTGCTCATGGGGGAAGCCTACGTGCGGGGGGAGTGCCCACCGTGCGTGCGGCGGGCACTCCCTGCGGCGGGCCTACGCGGCCGACCAGCCGCCGTCCGAGGGGAGGATGACGCCGTTCACGTTGACGCCGTCGTCGCTCAGCAGGAAGGTGATGGATGCGGCGAGGGCGGTTCCCGTCGTCGGCGTCGGCATGATCGCCATGCCCTGCTGCACGCGCTTCGCGCCGAGCTCGGAGTCGAAGCGCGCTTCGATGTTGGTGGCGACGCCGCCGGGTGCGACGGCGTTGATGCGGAGTCCGCTCGGGCCGTACATGAAGGCGCTCGACTTGGTGAGGCCGGCCACGGCGTGCTTCGACGCCGTGTAGGCGGCGCCAGCAGCCGACCCGCGGAGGGCGGCCTCGGAGGCCACGTTGACGATCGCGCCCTTGCCGACGGCGAGCATCGCCGGGATCACGGCGCGCATGAGCTTCATCGTGCCGGTCACGTTCACGGCGAAGACGCGGTTCCAGATCTCGTCGCTGACCTCGCCGACGGGCGTCATGTTGTCCATGATGCCGGCGATGTTCGCGAGGCCGTCAACCTGCGCACCGGCGGCCTCGACGATCTGGGCGACGCCCGCGTCGTCGGTGATGTCGGCCGTGAGCGTGACGATGTCGGCGCCCTCGTGCTCGGTGACGAGGGTGGCGAGGCGTTCGGCGGAGACGTCGACGGCGATGACCCTCCCGCCTTCGCGGGCGATGCGCGACGCGGTGGCCTTGCCGATGCCGGACCCTGCGCCCGTGACGATGATGGTCTTGTCGGCGAATCGTCCGCCGGTCACCGCCTCGACCCAGGCGGCGGCGCGGGGCGCGCGCGGCGCGTCGAGGTCGGCGACCGGGCCGAAGTCGCCGGGGGAGGCGGGGGTGACCTCGCCGCTGTTGACGCGCGCGATCATCGCATCCACCATCTCCTGCGGGAACTTGCCCTGGCTGAGCTCGACGAGTTGCGAGAGGGGCACGCCCGCGACGGGCGCGAGGGAGGAGGCATCCTGCCCGCCCTGAGCGAGGATCTCGCGGATCACCACGCCGCCGGTCGGATCGGTGAGCCATTCGCCGATGGTGTTGTCGGCGGTCAGGGGGTTCGCGCTCGAGGTCATCTGGGTGCCAGCTTTCTGCTCGGTCCGCCGCTCGCCGCTCGCCGGAGCCTCGAGTCAGGCGGTGACAGCGCCGGCTCGAACGAACCGGACAACACTGTCCGGATTATGCTATCCCGGTGTCGACTCCAGCGAAAGCCAATCGAGGACCAAGCGCGGGGCCCGAGAATCGCCGCGCGCTAATCGAGGCCGCGCGAGTCGTCTTCGCCGAGGGGGGAGTGGATGCGCCGCTCAGCGCCGTCGCCAGGCTGGCCGGCGTCGGCCAGGGCAGCCTCTACCGGCACTTCCCCACGCGGGGCGCACTGGCGCTCGCGGTGTTCGGCGATGCCATCGTCGAGCTGGAGGAGCTCATGCAGTCGCCGAGCGCTGGCCTCGCGGACCTCCTCGACCTCATCGTCCAGCAGATGCTCGTGTCGGTCGGGCTCATCCAGCTCACCCTGACGGACGTCGGTGACGCGCACGGCTCGACAGTGCGCGACCGCATGCTCGCGGTGCTCGACATCGCCCTCCCACGGGAGCGCTCGGCCGGCCGGGTCGGGAGCGACATCAGTGCGGAGGACGTGCTCCTGCTGCTCTCGATGCTCGCCGGGGTGCTACCTCGTACGCCGCGCGGGGAGCGTGAGGCTCTGGCTCGCCGATCCCTCGAGCTGTTCTGGCGGTCGCTCGCGCCCTGAGTGAGGTCAGGCGCCGACCGCGCCGGCGCCGTCCGTCGCGTCTGCTCCGTCTGACAGCTGGCGGAGCACGCGGCGGATGCCCTCGAACCCGAGCACGAGGCCCCGCAGCTCCTCGTCGCTCAGGTGAGCGGCGAACTCGTCGGTGTCGGTCCGGAGCCCGAGGAAGCGCTCGTGCAGCCGAATGGCCTTGCGAGTGGGGGTGAGGTGGCGGATGCGCCGGTCGGGCTTGCCTTCGGTGCGGGTCAGGAGGCCGAGCTCGACGAGCTTGTCGATGCTCGCGGAGGCGGTGGGGACGGCGACCCCGAGGTGCTCGGCGGCCTGTGAGATCGTCGTGACGGTGCCGGTCGTGACGAGGAAGACGGTCTTCAGCTGCTGTGCGGTGATGTCGAGCTCGAGGAATGGCGCCATGTGTCTGGCGGAAAGGCCACGGGTGAGTTCGGCTCGGACGTCGTTCAGCTGTGTGAGCAGCTCGTCGCGTGAAGCGTCTGCTTCCATGGGAACCTCCTGAGATTGCCAAGCTTCACTCTAATAGTGAGGATGCACCTAAGTATAGTTCGGGATGCAGGCGCCCGAGCGAGCGCGCCGCGGAGAACGGAGTCGATCATGACCAACGAGACCTGGTGCATCGCCGGCGGCGAGAACGGGGCCGACCGGCGCCTCGCCGACGCCCTCCTGCGCGGCGGCAGCACCGTTGCCATCGTGGGGCGCGACGTCGCGCCCTTCGCGCTGCTCGTCGACGACTATGCCGACGCGATCATGCCCGTCGAACTCACCGCGACCACGCCGCAGGCGCTCGCGGAGCTGCGCGAGAGCATCGAGCTGAACCTCGGGGAGGTCACGCACTTCGGCGTGCTGCTCGGTGAGCTCGGCGAGGGGACCGCCGAGCAGGTCGCGGAGCGTCTCCTCGGCAAGCTCCAGGGGGCTGGCTCCCACGGCGCAGCGCGCGTCGCCGAACGAGCGCACCGCTGGCCGGCCGACGCGCAGCTCATCCTCGTCCGCGAGGCCGCGGCCGAGTCAGTCGCCGCCGACCACCTCGCCGAGAACGCCGACATCGAGGAGCGCATCCGCGTCGCCGCTGAACAGTCGGGACTCCCGGTTCCGGCTGTCTGCGTCCGCACCCTGGAGGAACTCATCCGAGGCGCAGCCGTCGTCGCGCCGCGATGACCCGAGATGGGGTCGACGCCGTCTGACGGTTAAGCTGACCCGGTGTCCCCCCGAGCCGAGAACCTCCTTCGAACCCTGCTGTCCCGCGCCAAGCGTGTCGTCGGAGCGCCCGCGGACGAGCCCTCGCTGACGTGGGCCATCAAGGTGCCGGCTCCAGATTCCCCTGAGGGTGACGTCTGGGGGGACGTGTTCTACGCGGACGACCTCGCGGCCGCCCTGCGCCGCCTCGGGCAGACCGTGTACGTCGACCGCTGGGAGACGCGCAACCGGCCCGACCCGAGCGTGCAGGACGATGTTGCCGTGCACCTGCGTGGGTTCCACCGCCCCGAGCTCGTCGACGGAGCCGTCAACATCCTCTGGATCATCAGCCACCCGGACTGGGTGAGCGAGGAAGAGCTCGACCTGCCCTTCGACCTGCGTCTCGCCGCGAGCGTGCCATGGGCTGCCGTCATGTCGCGCCCGGACCGCGAGATCCGCCCCCTGCTGCAGGCCACGAACGCCGACCGGTTCACGCCTGAGCCTCAGCCGGACGACCTCGAGTCCGGAGTGCTGTTCGTCGGGCGCTCGCGCAACGTCTTCCGGCCCATCGTGCGCGACTCCATCGCCGCTGGCGCCGACCTCGAGGTGTACGGCGACCTCTGGGACCAGTTCATCGACGCACGCCACATCACGTCCGAGTACCTCGACAACGCCGCCGCTCCCGGCGCCTACCGGGGTGCACGCATCGTGCTCAACGACCACTGGGACGACATGGCGCAGCACGGTTTCGTCTCCAACCGACTGTTCGACGCCGTCGCCGCCGGTGCCGCCGTCGTCTCCGACCAGATCACCGGTGGGTTCCCCGTCGAGTTCGGTGGCTCCGTGCGCACCTACTCCTCCGTCGATGAGCTGCGTGGTCTTCTCGCGGAAGGGGCGGCCGGATGGCCGACTCCGGAGGAGCGACTGGCGACTGCGCGCAAGGTCGCCGAGTTCCACTCGTTCGACGCACGCGCCCTGACGCTGCTCGTCTCAGCGAGGGAGATCCGCGCCGCGCGGGGCTGACGCGCGCCGTCCCCTGGTCGAGACGAGCGGCGCCAGCTACACGTCGCTGGAGGCGGTCACCTTCGTCACCGCCTCGAGGATCGGGGTGCCGACCTTCCCGTCCCCGAGGCCGACCGCCTCGACCGACGCGAACGCGGCCGCGTTCAGCACGATGACCGGCGTGATGAGTGAGAAGCCGGCTGCCTCCACGACGTCGCGGTCGAACTCGACGAGCACGGTTTCCGGCGTCACCGTGTCACCAGCCTTGACCTTGACGTCGAACCCCTTCCCGTCGAGTTCGACCGTGTCGATGCCGACGTGGATGAGCACCTCCAGCCCGTTGTCGAGCTGCAGGCCGAACGCGTGCCCGGTTGCCTGCGCGACGGCGACCGTTCCGGTTCCGGGCGCGTAGACGACGTTCCCGCTCGGCTTGATGGCGGCGCCGGGGCCCATGATGCCCTGGCTGAAGACGGCGTCCGGGACCTCGGCGAGCGCCACGATCTCGCCGTCGAGCGGGGAGAGGACTTCGATGGTGTGCGGCTGCGTCTCTGTCTCGCGGGCGCCGGCCGCCGCGATGACATCGTCCGTGCTCTCGCCCTTCTTCGCGGTCTCGAGATCGGCCACAGGCACGCGGGCCGCCTCGAAGGCCGCCTGCTGCTCGGGGCTGCGGTACCCGGAGAAGATGACAAGGAACATCGCCACGAAGAACGCCGCGCCGACCGCGGTGGCGTACAGCGGGATGTTGTCGAAGGCCGGGATCGTGAGGAGCGAGGTGAAGACGAAGGCGCTCGTCTTGACGCCGCCGCCGATGCCGATGATGACGCCGCCCACGAGGCAGCCGACGAGCATCCGCCCGTAGATGCGCTTGAATCGCAGATGGATGCCGTACAGCGACGGCTCCGAGATGCCGCCGAGGAGGCCAGCTGCGAGGGCGCCCGTGGAGGTCTGCCGCATCTGCGCATCCTTCTCGCGGATCGACAGGTACAGCACACCCGCCGTGGCGCCGAAGCAGGCGAAGTTCCAAGCACCCATCGGGCCTTGGATGTAGTCGTAGCCGAGTGTCTGGATGTTGAGGAGCATGATCGCGTTGATGGGCCAGTGCAGGCCGAGCGGCACCATGAACGGGTAGGCGAGCGGGATGACGATGGCGAAGATGAGCGGAGAGAAGTCGTTGATCGCCCGCAGCAGGTTCGCGAGGCCGGCACCCGTGTACACGCCGATGGGCCCGATGAGGAATGCAGTGAGCGGGATCATGATCAGCATGCTCAGGAACGGCACGAAGATGAGGTGGAGGTCTTCGGGGATGAGCTTCTTCAATCCCTTGTACAGGGGTCCGAGCAGCGCGGCCATGAGCAGGGGCGGGAACACCTGCGAGCTGTAGTCGAAGACGGTCAGCGGCAGTCCGAAGATCGGCACGACCGACACCTCGGAGCCGAAGACCTCGATCGGGTCGATGCCGTCCGCGAGTCCCGTGAATCCGGGCAGCATGACGACGCCCATGATGGCGAAGCCGATCCACGGGTCGGCCCCGACTCGCTTCGACGCGTTGTAGGCGATGTAGAGGGGGAGGAAGACGAACACCGCCTGCCAGCACAGGTTGAGGAAGCGCCACGACGGTGGCAGGTCGGTGCGCGGGTCGGCCCAGTTGGGGATGACGCCGAGGGTGCTCATGAGCGCCATGAACGTGATGAACAGGGATGCGCCGAGCAGCGCGCCGAGGATGGGCCGGAACGAGTCGGACAAGAACTCGAAGACACTGTCGAGCCAGGCGAACTTGCCGCGAGGCCCCTTTGCCCTCGCGGCCGCCTTGATGGACGCCGCGTTCTCCGGATCAGCGGGCGCCCCGCCTCCCGACATGGAGGGGAGCGCCTGGATGTCGTTGTAGACGTTCTGCACGCCGCCACCGATGACAACCTGGTAGCGGTCACCCGACTGGGGTACGACTCCCATGACGCCGGGGATGGCCTCGACGGCCGCCTGGTCGATGCCGGAGGCGTCGCGCAACTGGAAGCGCAGTCGGGTGGCGCAGTGCGTGAGATTGTCGATGTTCCCGGCTCCACCGAGCTGATCGACGATCTCCTGGGCTGGCCCAGAAGCTCCTGATGAGTGTGCGGACATGGCAGGACCCCTCCCTGAGAGACGTCACCGTTGGCGCCTCGAGCGCGACGTTACGCCCGGCCTCCGACATCCGCTAGACGTGAGGAGCGTCTGTGCTCATTTTGTGTCCGAATACGCGAGATCGCTTGTTCGGGGGGATGCCGCGAGCCCGTGGGTCGCGGAGGGTCAGGCCCGGTTCCAGAGCTCCGGCCACTCGACGCCGAACCCGCGCACGAGCCGTCGGAGCGCGGGCAGCGAGAGTCCGACAACCGTGGACGGGTCGCCCTCGATGCGGTCGATGAACGGCGCCCCGAGCGAGTCGATCGTGAAGGCGCCGGCCACGTGCAACGGCTCGCCCGAGGCGACGTAGGCGTCGATCTCGGCGTCGTCGAGGTCGCCAGCGAACGTCACGCTCGCGCTCGCGGTGCTCCCGACCCCGTCCCCGGAAGCGCTCGAGCCGCCACGGCGGTCGACGAGCCAGTGCCCTGACCACAGCGTGCCCGTCTGGCCACGCTGCGCGAGCCAGCGCTCGCGGGCCACCTGCGGCTCGTAGGGCTTGCCGAGCATCCGGCCACCGATCTCGAACATCGAGTCGCCGCCGAGCACCAGCCCGTCGAGCGGTGCTCCCGTCGACGGGTCTGGCGCATCCGCGACCGCGAGCGCCTTGGCTCGGGCGAGCAGCTGCACGTAGTCGCTCGGATCGAGAGGACCCTCAGCGAGGCGGGCCTCGATCACGGCGTCTTCGTCCACACTCGACGGGATGACGACTGGCTCGATGCCCGCCTGGCGGAGCAGCATGAGACGGGCGGGCGACGTCGAGGCGAGGTACAAGCGCATGAGGCGAGGGTACCGGGGTGTCGAGCGAGGTCGCCGGACCCGCGAGCTAATTCCCACCTAGTGGTGCGCATGTTTGTTGTGTAGAAATAAGTCGCGCGGATGTCCTGCATCGCTTCACTATGTCGCGAGTTCATCCGGTCTCGAAGGAGTGCTCGATGAACACAGTTGCAGTTGTTGCCCATGGCCCCGGAGACCTCCGGATAGAGGAGCGATCGACCCCCAGCGTGCCCCGTGAGGGGGTTGTCGTGCGTATCGCGTTCGGAGGGATCTGCGGATCAGATCTCCACTATGCGCGATCCGGCGCGAACGGCGATTACCGACTGCAGGAGCCCCTTGTTCTTGGACATGAACTCGTCGGGTACGTGCACGCCGTCGGAGGCGGTGCCAGGAACGCGCTTCCCATTGGCACTCCCGTCGCAATCCATCCAGCAAGTCCGTGTCGCGTCCCCGGCGAATCGCAGGGTGCCGACATCCACCTCACTCCCGGCCTGACCTATCTCGGCAGCGCTGCTACGAGCCCTCATACGCAAGGGGGGTTCTGTGGCGCGATGGTCGTCAGGCCGGAGCAGCTGCATGTGATCCCAGCGGAACTCGATCTGCGCCGCGCGGTACTCGCCGAGCCGCTCGCCATCGCCCTCCACGGCATCGACCGTGCGCGCGATCGCATCACCGGCGCGCGAGTGCTTGTCTCCGGGGCTGGGCCCATCGGGGCTCTCGTCGTGGCTGCGCTGCAGGAGCGGGGCGCGCGGCACGTCACTGCTGCCGACATCCATGATCTGCCGTTAGTCATCGCCCGGAAGATCGGTGCGGACGCGACGTTGCTGCTCACGGACGCCGAAGTTCCCTCCGGGGCGTTCGACATCGTCGTGGAATGCTCCGGCGTCGCCGCATCATTCACCGCGGCTCTCGATGCGGTCCGTCCGGGCGGAGTCGTCATCCAGCTGGGGATTCTTCCGGCGACGGAGGTGGCGACGGAGATCTGGAGGGTGCAGAGCAACGAGATCACGATCCTCGGCTCGCAACGCTTCGACGGGGAGATGCCGGAGGCGCTCGAGTTGCTTGCGAGGAGAACGGACCTCGCAGCGATCGTCACGGACATCATTCCGGCGATACAGGCGCGAGATGCCTTCCGGCTCGCTGCCGACTCGTCCCGAAGCGGAAAGGTCGTGCTGGAGTGGGGTGCGTTTCTTCGGGAGTGAAGCTGCTCGTCGTGCACCTCGCCGCGCCGGTCAAGGCAACAAGGGCTCCCAGCTACTGCGGCTTCGACGCCTTCAGGAGGTAGGTGGCTATCTCCTCGGCACGAGGCGCGAGATCCTGCGCCAGGCCGGACACGGAGATGCAGCCCAGCAGTCCCTTTCCCTCCGAGTGCACCGGAATTCCGACTGCTGAGATGCCGGGCGTCACGTCCTCGTCCGAGAGGATCCACCCGTGCTCGCGCACGAGCGAGGCGTCGGTGATCAACTCCTCGCGGGTCGCGATCGACTTCTCAGTCGGACCGGGAAAAGAGCAGTGCGCAAGGTGCTGGTCTCGGGTGTCCTCCGGGCTCAGCGCGAAGAGCAGTCTCCCGGCAGCTCCGACGTTGAATGGCAGTCGACGGCCTGGTCGAAGTGAGAGGACGATCAGGTTGCTCGCCGGTGACCAGGCAATGCACGCAGCATCGCTGGCTGTCGGGATCGACAGGAAGCTGGTGTAGCCCGTGTCCGCGGTGATCACATCGAGTCGATCGATGTGTGCTTGCCATTCCGAGAAGCTCTTCTGGGCGACGTGTCCGAGGTGCAGCCACCTCTCGGACAATCTGACCTGACCCGACGGTGCCAAGCGCACCAATCCAGCCGCTGCAAGGCCTTCGAGGAGGCGATAGACGCTGGAGCGTGGAACACCGATCTCCGAGGCGATGACCGTGCTGCTTGCCGACCCGATCTCGCTGAGGAGCGTGATGATCTGATCCGCGTTGTCGAGCAGCTTAATGGGCTTGGCCATCTGTTCCCTTCCATCCCAGGAGTTCGCTCCCGTAGCGGGAGGTCTCGATGATCAGATCGGCCAGGCGCGCGTTGCCGATCACGCTGTCGCGAAGACCTCCTGCGCTTACCGATCCGGCGACACGCCCCTCATGGTCGAAGATCGGGGCCCCAAACGAGGCGACACCGCGGGTTGCGTCACCATCCGAGACGATGTAACCCCGCTCGTGGTAGCCGGCGAGCCGCTGTTTGAGGGTGGTGCGCTGGTCACCGCGGACGCCGAGCTGGTCCATGATCTCGTCCGCATCCTGCGGTGGCATCGCCGCCAGCATCGCGGCTGGACCGCTGCCGCTGGACATGGGCATCGAGCCGCCCACGGTGAGTGCGAGCAGTCGAACGCCGTGGCCGGCGTGGCGTTCGATGCAGACTCCGTGTGTCCCGGATGGGAGGCACAGGTAGGAGGTCAGGAGGGTCGTGTCTCGGATGTGCAAAAGGAGGGGCGAGAGGAGCTCGCGCACATCGAGTGTGTCCACGAATGCCGAACCGGCGGCCATGGCCTGCAGGCCGACTCGGTAGAGTCCCCGCGCGCTCCCATGCGAGATCCAATCCAGGGAGAGCAGCGTCCGGATCAAGCGGTACGTGGTGCTGATCGGTTCGTTGATCTGTTCCGAGACTTCATTGGCCGAGCGCTCTCCGTGTTCAAGTGCGGTCAGGATCGCATTCGCTTTGTCCAGCACCTCAAGGTGCTGCAAATCCGCGTCGGGAGCCATACCAAATCTTTGCATGGACCGGGCGTGCCTCGATCCGAGTCGGGTGCGAGCAGGTGCCCGACCCGCGATTCTGGGCTGGAGACCACTCTCGTGATTTACTGTCAGTTGGGCATAGTGTCTGCTATGTGCGAATACTCAACGAAGAGGAGCGAACATGACCGAAGCACCCATCATCGTCATCTCTGGAGGTGCTAGCGGCATCGGCCTCGCGACGGCGGGTCTGCTTGCAGAGCAAGGATCCCGGCTTGTGCTCCTCGATCTGCATGAGGAGAATCTGCAGAATGCAGTGAACGGCCTGCCTGGGGAAGGCCATCACGGAGTACGCGTGGACGTGACCTCCGAGGCTTCCGTCAATGAGGCATTTGCGACCGTCGGAGAGAGATTCGGACGAGTCGACGGGGTCGTGGCTGCTGCGGGGATCGTGGATCCTGGACCATCGGCCGAAGTCTCTGATGCGAGTCTGCTGCGCCTCATCGACATTCATCTCATGGGGAGTATCAGGATGAGCAGGGCGGCGTATCCGCTCCTCAAGCGTTCCGAGCGGGCGGCCATCGTCTACCTGTCCTCGATGGGCGCCCGCTTGGGGGTTGCGCAGCGGCTGGGCTACAACGCGGCGAAGGCTGGCATCGAGGGGGTTGCCCGAACGCTGGCCGTCGAGTGGGTCCGTGATGGCATACGGGCCAATGCCGTCGCGCCTGCCTGGGTGCGGACGCCCGCGATCGCGAGTCTCATCGATTCCGGATTTCTGGATCCGGCCCCCGTGGAAGCGCGGACTCCGATGGGGCGCTTCGCCGAGCCACGTGAGATCGCGGAGGTCATAGCCTTCCTGCTGTCACCTGCTTCCTCGTACATCACAGGGCAGTCGATCGCAGCTGATGGTGGGATGACGATCCACTTCCCGCAGGCGCAGGACTAGCAAGCTCCTCGCAGATCTCGACGGAGCGGTTGCGGACACGTCGCGCGATCGTCCCGAGGATGATCTCCGTGAAGTGCGGTGCAGTGCGGTGGGCCGCCAGGTCCTCCGCACTGCGCCATCCCTCGATCAGGAAGATGTGATCCGGAGCTTCACGAGGCAGCAGCAGGTGGAAGTAGAGGCAGCCTTCTTCCTGGATCGTCGCCGCTCGCGCGGGCTCGAGAAGTGCCAGTACTGTCTCTCTGTCGCCCGGTTCGCACTCGTACCTGGCCAGGGTGCTGACGGTCATGCTGCGCGCCGCGTCGTCGACCGGTCGGCCCATTGCTCGATGCGATCCAGGTCGAGGGTGAAAGCCAGTCCCGGTTCTGCAGGGCGGTGCAGGAGCCCGTCCTGGATGTGCGGGTAGACCGATCCTGTCGTCAGTCGGTACGAGGGCTCGAACGGGCGGTCATCGGGAAACACCTCGATGTGGTGCATGGCTTCGCTGGCGAAGCTCAAGTGCTGGTGAACGTAGGAATGCGCGTGGCCCGACGTGGGGATGCCTGCTTGGCGCGCCGCTCCCAGCACGTCGAGCGTGTCCTGCATGCCGCCGAGAGTGGTTGCGTCGACGCGCAGCACGTCGACGGCGCGGCTCGTCACGAGGTCGATGAGGATCTGCGGGTCGGTGATGTCGTCTCCCGATCCAATCGGCACTGCGGAGTTCTCGGTGAGTGGTCGCAGGAGTTCGAAGCGGTGGTGAGGGAAGGGGTCTTCCAGCCAGGCCAGGTCGAATTCTTCGAGGTCGCGGAGCATCCGCTGGGCATGTCGCAGGGTCGGCCATGATCCGTTCACGTCGACGACGAGTGCGAGCTCGGTCGCATCTCGTGCTTCGCGGACGAGGTGCAGTCGGTCGAGCAGCTGCCGCGGGTTCTCATACCCGGCGGCTTCCACCTTGATCGAACGGTAGCCCTCGTCGACGCGCGCGAGGAGTCGCGCCGCGAAATCAGCGTCTGACTCGCCAGGAAGCTCGTATCCCTCGACGAGGGATACCGGCGCGGTCTCTCTTCCTCCGCCGAGGAGACGCCAGAGCGGTGCTCCGAAGTGCTTCCCGCGAATGTCCCAGAGTGCCAGATCCACGAGAGACCTCGCCTGAGCCAGCATCCCCGTCTGGTCGACGAATGCGTGCCTGCTCCGAGCGCGGTGCTGGAATCCGTCGGCATCGAGTGCATCGTGATCGAGGACGGACGGGGCGAGCATGTCCTGGATCACGGCGTCGAGCGGCGCACCGCGATTGAGTCCCAGGGCGGCACCGGTGAGTCCATCATCCGTGCTGACGCGCACGACGGTGCAGTCACGGTGCGTGATCGTGGTGCTCTTGAAATGAAGCGGATGCTCCAGTGGGACTCTGCACTGCCATGTGGTGATCTCGACGGCTCTCGGCATTTCGCACTTCCTCGTATCGACGTTCGGACGGCGCTCCTTTGCGCCAGCCTCAAATTACCACCCATTGCAGACGTGGTCCATTCTGTGAGACTATTGCGCCGTTCGATGGAACCAACCATCGACCTGGACGGACAAGAGGGGAATCATGAGACTTGATTCGCACCAGCGAGAGCTGGGCAACGTCGAAGGCCGCACCGCACTGGTGACGGGCGCATCGAGCGGCATGGGGGCTGCGATCGCGCAGATGCTCCTCAGCGGCGGAGCGAGAGTGCATGCAGTCGCGCGCCGAGCGGAAGAGCTCGCAGAAGTGGGTGGCGAGCACCTGGCTTCGGGCGCATACGTGCCGCACACACTCGACGTCTCAGACGGAGCAGCGGTCACATCCCTGTTGGACCAGCTCGCGCAGGAGGACCCCATCGACACGCTCATCGTGGCGGCGGGACGGAACATCAACCCCCGCATGTTCGGCGACGTGGAGTTCGACGCCTGGGATGACCTCATCGACGTGAACCTCAACGGAGCCTTCTACTTCCTGCGCGGCGCCTTGTCGCAGCTCCGGGACGCTCGCGGCGACGCGGTCCTCATCTCGAGTGTCGCCGCCCTCTGGCCCGATCACTCGGGAGCCGCGTACCAGGCGTCCAAAGCGGGCATGATCGGTCTGGCAAGAGGTGCGAGTCGTGATGAGCACGCATCCGGGGTCCGGATAACGACTATCCTCCCCGGCGTCGTGAACACGCCGATCCTGGACCGACGGCCGACGCCGCCGCCGCAGGAGATGCGCCGGTGGTTCATCCAGCCAGAAGACGTCGCTCAGGCGACCCTGGCGGCCATCACGATGCCAGGACGCACGACCGTCTCAGAGATCACGCTCACTGCGACACGCCTGCAGTCCATCGGGAACACCCAGCAGGCCACTCCCGTGCTGCCAGCTGACCTCGACTAGCAACGCTTCACCCGGTCCGCGTCACTCGGCGCGGACCCATCCCCCTATGACCTCAAAGGAGAGGCATATGACCGATACGCAGACGCATAAAAACGTCACCCCCCAGAGTCGGGGCTCGATGATGAGAACGACTGTCGCAGGGGCACTCGGGACCACGCTCGAGTACTACGACTACGTCATCTACGGGCTCGCGACGGCGCTCATCTTCAATCAGCTCTTCTACTCCAACCTGCCCCCGCAGATCGGCTTCGTCGCAGGGTTCGCTACCTATGCGGTCGGTTTTATCGTGCGCCCCATCGGCGGACTCCTCCTCGGTGCAGTCGGGGATCGAATCGGCCGGAAGTTCATCATGGTGCTCACCATCGTGCTCATGGGTGCATCCACCTTCGCGATCGGGCTCCTCCCGACGTACGACCAAGTCGGAGTGGTCGCGCCGCTCCTGCTGCTGCTGTGCCGCATGGTCCAGGGGTTCGCCACGGGAGCCGAACTCGCCAGTGCGTCTGCGCTCATGGTCGAGTCCGCGCCTCGCAAGCACAGAGGATTCGTCGGGTCCTTCGTCTCCTTCGGCACCAATACGGGCTCACTCCTTGCGACCGGAGTCTGGCTGCTCATCTCGACGATGCCGGAGGACCAGTTGATGAGCTGGGGTTGGCGCCTCCCGTTCCTCGGGTCGATCCTGGTCACGGTCCTCGGTCTCTGGGTCCGCAAGCGGGTCAAGGAGAGCCACGTCTTCGAGTCGGTGGCCGACCGACAGCGGAAGAGCTCGATGAAGGAGCTCTACGCCAACTTCTTCCGAAGCGGGTGGCGGTCCTTCCTGGTGTGCTTCGGCCTCCGTATCGGAGAGGGCGGCACGAGCGCCCTCTACCAGGTGTTCCTCGTCGGGTACGTCGCCACGCTCCCCGGACAGGGCCAGACCACCGGGGCCACGGCGCTCCTGGTCGCCTCACTCGTCGGGCTCGGAGCGATCCCCCTGATCGGGTCGCTCACCGACAAGTACGGTCGACGGCGGGTGTTCCTGGTGCTCGCCGGGGTCCAGGTGCTCTTCGCCTTCCCCGGCCTGATGCTCATCTCCACGGGTGAGACATGGGCGATCTTCGCCGCGTTCATCATCGCTTCCGGCATCTGCGTGCAAGGCATGTATGCAACCGAATCCGCCTACATGGTCGAGATGTTCGGACTGCGCCACCGATTGACCGGGGTGACTGCGTCGAAGGAACTCGGCGGGCTCGCCGGTGCCGGCATCGCGCCTCTGGTCGTCGCCCTGTTGCTTGCCGCCACTGGCCACTGGTGGGTGATCGCGGCCTACGTCGCGTTGCTCGCGCTCATCGGCTTCATCGCAGCACTGATCTCTCCCGAGGTGGCGGGTCGCGATCTGACACTCGACGAGGACGCGATCGCGCCCCGTCAGCGGAAGCGAGGCTGACCGAACGTGAAAGGAACACGTATGCATTCGACGACGACCGTCTCGGCTGACGACACCGACCGAGCACGTCTGGAAGACCGAGCCGATTTCATCCGCACGGAGACGATCCGGCTCATCGAGATAGCGAAGACAGGGCACTACAGCTCCGTGTTCTCGGCGGCGGAGATCTTCGCTGCGCTCTACTACTCGGTCATGGACATCCGCCCCGACGATCCTGGGTGGGCGGACCGCGACCGGTTCGTGATCGGCAAGGGCCATGCCGCTGTCGGCATGTTCGCGTACCTCGCCGACCTCGGGTACTTCCCCCGCGAAGAGCTCGATTCGTATGCGCGCCTGGGCAGCCCTTACGGCGATCACCCAGACATGACGAAGGTCAAGGGCATCGACTTCAGCTCGGGATCGATCGGCCATGCCCTGTCCAACGGCTTCGGGATGGCGCTTGCCGGGAGGATGTCCGACCGCGACTACACCGTCTTCGCGATGCTGGGTGACGGTGAGATGCAGGAGGGACAGGTGTGGGAGGCGGCGATGTCTTCGGCTCACCACCGTCTCGATCGACTCGTCGCGATCGTCGACCGCAACGGCTATCAACTGGATGGAGCGGTGGACGACGTCCTCGGAGTCGAGGCGCTCGCCGACAAGTGGCGCGCCTTCGGATGGAACGTCATCGAGGTGGACGGGCACGACGTGATCGAGGTGCGCGACACACTGAACCGCATCAAGCATGCCAAGCGGGACGGGGTGCCGACGTGCGTGATCGCGCATACGCAGAAGGGCAAGGGCGTCCGCTACATGGAGGAGGAACCCGGGTGGCATCTCGGGTACCTGGATCCGGAGGACGCGGAGTCCGCTATCGAAGAGATCAACAACGGAAGGAGAGCTCGATGACCGGGCCGAAGTCGAAGAAGTCGTGGCAGTACCGCGCGCTGAACGAGTTGAATCCTGACCTCGACTACCTCTCCCTTGGGCTCGACGACCTCGTGAAGGACGGGGTCCCGGTCGTGGCGGGAACGGCAGATCTCAAGTACTCCAACGGGCTGCAGCTCTTCGAGAGACAGCATCCGGATCGATTCGTGCAGTTCGGCATCTCCGAGCAGCACATGGTCTCGGCCGCGGCTGGCATGGCCACATGCGGTCTCATGCCGTTCGTTGCGACGTTCGCGTCATTCCTCGGATTGCTCTGCTGCGAGCAGATCAGGATGGATCTGGGGTACACCAAGCTCCCGGTGCGCCTCGTTGGCCACCACACGGGAATCTCCCTCGGGTTCTACGGAACGAGCCACCACGCGACCGAGGACATCTCGACCACACGAGCGATCGCCGGCTTGACGGTCATCTCGCCGTCGGATGGTCGCCAGCTGAGGGCCGCCCTCAGAGCGAGCGCCCACTGGCCGGAGCCGATCTACTTTCGGATCGGCCGGGGTCGAGACCCACAGGTGTACGGGGACGATGTCGAGTTCACCATCGGGAAGGGGATCGAGCATTCCCGTGGTACCGACGTGACGTTCATGGCCTGCGGTGCGCTTGTCCATCCAGCACTCGAAGCCGCACGACGGCTTACGGATGAGGGGTACTCAGTGGGGGTCGTGGACATGGCGACGATCAAGCCTCTGGACGCGGAGCTCGTTGCGGCGGTGGCCGAGCGGAGCGCCGTGATCATCACGGCTGAGGAACACAACATCCTCGGTGGTCTCGGATCAGCTGTCGCCGAGGTTCTGGCTGAGCGTTCGGCTGGGGCGCGTCTCGTTCGCCACGGTCTCAGGGACGAATACAGCCTGATCGGCCCGCCGACTCACCTCTACCGTCACTATGGCCTGGATGCGGATGGGCTCGTGAGCATCGCGCGGCAGCAACTCTGACGTCGATCGGGGCGCCTTGCGGTCGTGGCCGTGCCACAAGCACAGTCGCGACCGCGGGGCGACTGTCCCGAAGATCGAGGAGGGGAGGCGTGACTCTCGATGCTGCCAGTCAGGGCG
The DNA here is from genome assembly GCF_013409665.1 of Pseudoclavibacter sp. JAI123. Classification (NCBI taxonomy): domain Bacteria; kingdom Bacillati; phylum Actinomycetota; class Actinomycetes; order Micrococcales; family Microbacteriaceae; genus Pseudoclavibacter; species Pseudoclavibacter sp. JAI123. The sequence continues at coordinate 456,114 of NZ_JACCCM010000003.1, forward strand.
CGGTCAGCCAACGCGCCAGCTCCTGCCAGAGTGCGCCAAGGCCGCTTGCATACGATCTCTCGCATGCTCATCAGGCTCCGCAGTTCGGCCCAGCGCCCAGATTCCGAGGGGAGGGGCGTCGGGTGACCCGTCTCGAATCGCGGTATCGTGCGCCGAGGCAGACCAGGTTCTCCCGCTCATCGGTGGTGTGGGATGCGCCAGGCGTCGAGGCCGTGTCTGGCCCCGCCACGCTCGCCTGGGTGGCCGAGGCGACCGGCCATGTCGAGTCGGCGAGCGTCGTCGAGAACGCCGTCGGAGCCCTCACTGCGAACTCCCGAATCTCAGCGCCCGTCGTCGGCGCACCCGCCTCGGCGCAGGATCCGGAGCTCGAATACCTGCTCGAGACGGACCCCGTGCTGCGCACCAGGCTCGTCTCCCTCCGCCGTCCCCGCTCAGGGGAGAGCCTCACCATCACGTCCAATGGCCGCGGCGACTGGCGCGTCGGCGATCGTCCAGCCCCGGAGTTGAGCGGGGCACTGGATGTGGACATCCGTGCGACGCCGCTCACCAACACGCTTCCGATGCGCAGGCTCGGCCTCGAGGTCGGTGAGCAGCGCGAGATCGAGGTCGCCTACATCGACACAGAGACGTTCGCCGTCTTCCTCGACCGCCAGCGGTACCGCCGCCTCAGTCGCACCCGCTACCTCTTCCAAGCAGTCGATGGCTCCTTCGAGCGTGAGATCACGACCGACGAGCAGGGCTTCGTCCTCACCTACCCCGGTCTCTTCGCCCGCCTCTGACCCTCACGCGGAGGGCGGGATGCACGCACCCGGCTAGGCTCGAGCGCATGACCCAGGACGGCACGACCCAGCACCTTTCGGCGGAGATCACCCCAGGCGACGAGGTCGAACTCGAAGTCGGCGACATCGCGCACGGTGGCATCTTCGTGGCTCGCCACGAGGGTCGCGTCGTGTTCGTCGCCGACGCCGTGCCAGGGGAGCGAGTGCTGGCGCGAATCACCGAGGTGCGGAAGTCGTTCGCTCGGGCCGTCGCCACCGACGTGCTGCGCGAGTCCGCCGACCGCCAGGCGCACGTCTGGCAGGAAGCGAGTATCGAGCGAGCTCCGGAGGACCGGGCTGGCGGTGCCGAGCTCGGACACATCCGCCTCGCCCGGCAGCGGGAGCTCAAAGCGCAGGTGCTCAGCGAATCCATGGCGCGCTTCGCCGGCCACGAATGGCAGGGCGTCGTCGAACCGCTGCTCGGCGACGACGAGAACGGTGGCACCCGGTGGCGCACCCGCGTGACCCTGCACGTCGACAAGGACGGCCGCGTCGGCCCATACGCCGCGCGTTCGCACCGCGTCGTCGAGACCGAGACGCTGCCGCTCGCTCACGGCGACATCGAGGAGCTGGCTCCCCTCGGCGAGCGCCTCGCTGGAACCGGGCGCATCGAACTCGTTGCGCCGGCTGAGCTCGACACGCGCATGCGGACCATCCTCGACGGCGCCCACGGGCGCAAGCCGGGCGTGGTCACCGAGGTCGTCAACGGGCGCGAGTACCGGGTCGACGAAGACGGGTTCTGGCAGGTGCACCGACTCGCCGCCGAGACCCTCTCCAACGCCGTCGCGGACGCGCTCGACCCGGCACTCGTCGACGCGGAGGCCGTGAACCTCGACCTCTACGGCGGCGTCGGCCTCCTCGCCGCGGCCTTCGCGCAGGAAGCCGGGCCAGGCGCGTTCATCGAGACCGTTGAGTCGAACGCGGCGGCCACCCGCCACGCCGCGGCGAACCTCGCCGAATGGCGCGGCGCGAGCGCCGTGACCGCACGCGTCGACCAGTACCTCGTGCACCTCGAACGTGACGCCACGCACCTCGACCGGGAAGGCATCAGCCGCGGCACGGTCATCCTCGACCCACCCCGCTCGGGTGCAGGCAAAGACGTCGTCGACCGTATCGCCGGCTTCGCGCCAGCCCAGCTGATCTACGTCGCCTGCGATCCAGTCGCCCTCGCACGCGACACGGGCCTCCTGCTCGCGCACGGCTACGCGCTCGAGTGGATGCGCGCCTACGACCTCTTCCCGAACACCCACCACTTCGAGACGATCGCGCGCTTCGCGCGAGCCTGACCCGAACGACGTCGCCGCACGCGAAGAACGCCGGGCACTCGCATCCGCGAGGCACCCGGCGTTCACCGCACGGTCTCCGTCGAACGACGAGACCAGAGCGTCCTAGCGAGCTGCCCCGGCGAGGCTGCCCGTCGTCTGCGCGGCCTCGTCGGTGACGATGCACTGGATGAGGCGGTCATCGGCGTCATCCCAGCTCTGCTGGGTGGGAGTGAGGTAGCTGAAGTCCAGCGCGCTCTCCTCGTAGGGAAGCCCCACGAAGGTCGCGAACTGCGCCGTGCAGTCGGCTTCCGCCTGCGCGCTGATGGCTTCGTCTCCCGGGTACTCGCCCGCGGGCATCTCGACCTCGAAGTACACCTCGAAGTCGTGCGGCTCCGAGCACGGCACGACAGGGATTTCGCTGACCATGGTGCTGCCGGCGTCGTTGAAGCAGTCGCCCATCGCGAGCTTGAAGACGTCGAGGTCACCCGACTCGGTGACCTCCTGCGTCTCGTCGTCGCGGACCTCGCTCTCACCACCGGAGACCTCGCTCTCGACCGAGTCCGCGATCTCCTGCGCCGCTGAGCAGCCGGTGAGGCCGAACCCGAGGAGCGCGAGTGCTCCGATCGCGAGTGCTGATGTGACGGTGCTCTTCGCCATGTTCTCCCCCTGGAGGCTCGGTGGTTTTCGCTCACTGTAGCGACAAAATGGGCGCTTCAGGACCGCTTCTCGAGAAGCAGCGCAACGGCGCGCTCCTTCCGATCGACCGGGCAGTCCGCGAAATACGCTGAGCTCGCGATGAGCGCCTGCGTGTAGCACTCGGCGTGCCCCTCGACCGCGGGGACGGTGCTGCCGTCCCAGCCGGAGAACTGCCCATATCCTTCCTCTTCCAGCACGCGGATCATCTCGTCCGGGTTCGGGAAGACGTACGCCTGCTGCGCGTGGCCCAGCTCATGGATCAGGACCGACGCGCCCACCTCCGTGATCGTCGGGAACAGCGTCGCATCATCCGCACGCAGATGGATGCTGGCCGTCGGAGGCTCGACCGGGCAGCCGTTGCCCTCGCACCAGGACTGCTTCGTGCAGGCCTGCGCGGCCTCAGGGCAGGCCGTCTGGCCATCCGCAGCCCAGGTCGCAGGAACACCGGATGCCGCGATGAACGCGTCGATGCCTGCGTCCCCCTCCGGCCACGGACCGAGCGGGGCCGTGACGAGCGGCGGGTAGCTCAGCGAGGAGCTCTGCGCATCCTCCGGCGCGACGACGACCGGTTCGAAGCGGGACTGCGTGCCGAAGACGTTGACCTCGAACCACTCGCGGACGCCCTCAGCGCTCCACGGCTCTGCCGCACTCGCGCCACCCTCGTCGTCCGAGGGCACACCGGCAGGAGTCGCGAACACCAGCACCATGGCAAGCAAGGCGACGACGGCGAACAGGAACCCGCCAGACGATCGCTCGGTTCGCATGCGGGTGGGATCAGCTCCGGTAGGAGCCGCCGAACGGGTCGCTCGCGGAGCCGCCGCCCCGCATCCCGCGCTGGGAGAGCTCCCACGTCGTGCGCCGCCTGACGATGTCACGCGGTCGGTCGAGGTCCTGCGCGGACTCGATCATCGACGCGAGCACAAGCGTCGCCGCGGCGAGCTCGTCCTCGCTCGGATTGCCGCTGACCGTGCGCACGATGTGCTCGAGGCCGACGTGCGAGGGAACCTGCTCCTGGCTCACAGCGGGATGTTCCCATGCTTCTTGGGTGGCAGCGAAGCGCGCTTCGTGCGCAGCGTGCGCAACGCCTTCGCGACGATGACGCGGGTCGACGCGGGTTCGATGACCGAGTCGAGCTCACCGCGCTCCGCGGCGAGGAAGGGAGACGCCACGTTGTACGTGTACTCGTTCGCGAGGCGCGTGCGCACGGCGGCCACGTCCTCCCCGGCCTCCTCGGCGCGCTTGATCTCGCCGCGGTAGAGGATGTTCACGGCCCCCTGTCCACCCATGACGGCGATCTCGGCCGTCGGCCACGCGAAGTTCAGGTCGGCGCCGAGCTGCTTCGACCCCATGACGATGTACGCGCCGCCGTAGGCCTTGCGCAGGATGACGGTGACGAGCGGCACGGTCGCCTCCGCATACGCGTAGAGCAGCTTCGCGCCGCGGCGGATGACGCCCGACCACTCCTGGTCGGTGCCTGGCAGGTAGCCGGGCACATCCACGAGCGTGAGGATCGGGATGGAGAACGCGTCGCAGAAGCGGACGAACCTGGAGGCCTTCTCGCCGGCCTCGATGTTGAGGGTGCCCGCCATGGCGTTCGGCTGGTTCGCGACGATGCCGACAGAGGTGCCGTCGACGCGCGCGAACCCGATGATGATGTTCGGCGCGAACAGCGGCTGCACCTCGAGGAAGTCGCCGTCGTCGACGATGAGCTCGATGACCTGCTTCACGTCGTACGGCTGGTTCGGGGAGTCGGGGATGACGGTGTTGAGCTTCTTGTCGAGGTCCGTGACCTCGAGCTCCGTCTCGATGTCGTAGCTCGGCAGCTCCGCCTGGTTGTTGTCAGGGAGGAACGAGAGGAGCTGGCGCGCGTAGTCGAGCGCGTCGTCCTCGTCCGCTGCCAGGTAGTGGGAGACGCCCGAGGTGCGGTTGTGCGCGAGCGCGCCGCCCAGCTCCTCGAAGCCGACCTCCTCGCCCGTCACCGTCTTGATGACGTCGGGCCCCGTCACGAACATGTGGCTCGTCTTGTCGACCATGATGACGAAGTCCGTGAGCGCGGGGGAGTACACGGCCCCACCCGCAGCGGGACCCATGACGATGGAGATCTGCGGGATGACGCCGGAGGCCTGCGTGTTCCGGCGGAAGATCTCGCCGTACTTGCCGAGCGCGACGACGCCTTCCTGGATGCGCGCCCCGCCCGAGTCGAGCATGCCGATGATCGGCACCCCCACCTTCATGGCGTGGTCCATGATCTTGATGATCTTCTCGCCGGCGACCTCGCCGAGCGAGCCGCCGAACGTCGTGAAGTCCTGCGAGTACACCGCGACTCCGCGACCGTGGATCGTGCCGGTGCCGGTGATGACCGCGTCGCCGTACGGGCGGCGCGCATCCATGCCGAACGCCGTCGTCCGGTGCCGCACGTACTCGTCCAGCTCGACGAACGAACCCGGGTCGAGGAGCTCGAGAATGCGCTCGCGTGCGGTCTTCTTGCCCTTCGCGTGCTGCTTCGACGCGGAGACCTCCTCCGCCTGCGTCACCGCTTCCGCGTGGCGGGCCCTGAGGTCGGCGATCTTGTCGGCCGTGCTCGTGGGAGTCGGGCCGGACGCTGCGGAGTCAAGTGGTGCGGAGTTCACCCGCGCTACTTTACCGGGCAACGGCTCACATGCGGCCGTACGGGTTAGCCTGAGTGCCCGGCGGCGTGCACGAGACACGCGCGACGCACGACATTTGAGAGGTTGACGGCATGACTCAGGGCACTGGTGCACCGAACGAGGCCGCGCCTCGACCGGGCGCCGAGGTAGTACCGCTCGCACCGGATGCGCAGGCGCAGCAGTGCATGCTGCCGCCGAGCGCCCCCGTCACCCCGTACGACGCGAACGCGCGCGGAGACCGGCCGGAGGATGTTCCCGAGTCACGCCGCAGCGTCTGGGGGATGTGGGCGCTCGGTGTCGCCGTCCTGTCGCTGGTCCTCGCGTTCATCCCCGTTCCCGTGCTCAACATCGCGCTCGCGCTCTCCATCGCCGCGGTCGCGTTCGTCCTCGCGATCGTCGCCCTCTGGCAGAAGCGACGCTCGAAGGCGCTCGCCATCACCGCGCTCGTCACGCTGTTCGTCGCCGTCCTCGCCTCCGTCGTGATGACGTTCGTCTACCTGTCCTTCATCGGCTCGGCGATCGCGGGTGCCCAGTGAACGCCCCCGCCATCACCCAGCTCCTCCTCGGGGGGCGCGCGGCCGGCACCGAGCTCCGCCTCATCTCCGTGCCGGAGGCGACCTCGACCAACGACGTGCTCGCCGACATCTGGGAGCGCACCGGAGGAGAGGCCAGCCAGAACCCGGCCCTCAGCACACTGGTCACCTACGCGCAGACCGCTGGCGTCGGACGCCACGGGCGCGAATGGGTGTCCCCCCGAGGCAAGTGCCTCGCCGCATCGACGCTCGTGCGCCTCACCGACGACGAGACCGCTCCCCGCATCCTGGGCTGGCTGCCACTCATCGCGGGCCTCGCCCTCCGCAGCGCGATCCTCGAGCTCTCACCGCCCGCACCGGGCTTCCGCCCCGACGAGCAGGCGGCCCGCGTCGAGATCAAATGGCCGAACGACGTGCAGATCGACGGCAACAAGGTCGCTGGCATTCTCGGCCGAGTCCTCGGCACTCGTGACGGCGAGCTCTCCTGCGTCGTCGGCACCGGCGTCAACATCACGCTGCAGTCCGACGAGCTCCCCACCCCGCACGCGACCTCGCTCGCCCTCAGCGGCATGCTCCCCGCGCATCCGGCCGAACTGCTTCCCGCCTACCTCGCCGAGTTCGTCGCGCGCCTCGACGCGCTTCGCGCGGCACAGGGAGACGCCGTCGCGAGCGGCGCGCACGGCGAGCTGAGCGACGTCTGCTCCACCCTCCGGGCGCGAGTCGCCGCATCCCTCCCCTCGGGCGAGGTGCTGCACGGGTTCGCCACCGAGCTCACACCAGACGGGCACCTCGTGATCCGCGGTGACAACGGTGAGACGAGAGCCGTCGCTGCGGGCGATGTCGAACGGGTGCGCCCCGAGAACGGGGCCTGATGCGCGGCCGCCCACCGCACCCGAGCGAGCAGTCCTGGGACCAGATCTTCGGTGCCCCCGCCAGCGCGCAGCCGGGCTACCAGCAATACCCGGCGCAGCCCGCGCCCGCGCAGTACCCGAACCAGTACGCCCAGCCGGCGGCTCCCCACGCGTACACGCAGTACCCGCAGCACGGCGACCCCAGCCAGCAGCACGGCAACCAGCAGTACGACGGATACGCCGCGCAGCCAGACAGCGGCCCGCAGCGCCACTACGAGCCGCTCGGAATGCGCCTGCCCGAGCAGACGGTCATGCGGGTCCGCAAGCACGGGCGCCGCCTCCTGCTGCCCTCGCTGATCCTCATCGCCGGCTTCGGCGCCGCCGGCTACAACCTGGGTGCCCTGCAGGAGGCCACCATCGGGGCCCGCCACGCCTGGCTGCTCGTCTCGCTCGCCGCGATCGTCCTGCTCGGGATCGTGCCCATCGTCATGTGGCTCCAGGCGCGGAACCGAATCACCACGCACCGGGTCGTGCTCTCCCACGGCACGCTGACGAGCGAGAACCGCGAGATCCCCATGAACGCGATCGTCGACGTCACCGTCCGGCGCAACCTGTGGCAGGCGATGTTCCGCTCGGGAACGATCGTCATCACCTCGGTGTCAGGGCAGCGGCTGCGACTCGTCGACGTCCCGAGCGCGAACTCGGTCGCCGCGTGCATCCGGGAACTCAGCGGGCCGTAGGGTCGAAGAGGTCGGTTTCGGGGCGCGGGCCGGCGTCAGCTGGTCGCGACGTCCGAGTCGTTCTTCTCCTGCATCTCGGCGACGCGCTTCGGGGAGAACACCCAGAAGCGGTAGAGGATGAAGCGGAAGATCGCACCCAGGCCGATGCCCACGAGGTTCGCGATGTTGTACGCCACCAGCGAGTGGTTGTCGAGCACGGCGTTCGTGAACCAGATCGGCAGCAGACCGATGCCGAGCCCCACGAGGCTGACGCCGAAGAACTCGATCGCCTCGCGGAAGTTGTCCTGGCGCTTGTGCTGGCGGAACGTCCAGATGCGGTTGCCGATCCAGTTCGTCACGATCGCGGCGCACGTCGAGATGACCTTCGCCCAGAGCGCACCGTGCGCGACCTCACTCGGATTGAGCACGGTCAGCATGAGGACGTTGAAGAGGCCCGTGTCGACGACGAAGCCGACCCCGCCGACCAGACCGAAGTTGATGAGCTGCGCCATCATGCCCTTGGACGCGGCAATGCGTCGGAACACGTTGGCGACGCGGCCCCAGAGCGACCTCGAGGTGCGCTGGGCGGGAAGATCGAACTCCGCCGTCTCAGCAGCGACGAAGCCGACGAAATCCTCAGGCTCAGAGTGATGCGGCTCTGCGTGCTTGTGGGAGCGATTGGTCAAGCGCTCGACCTCCATCGTGGGGCACTTGCGGGGATGATGCCGCCGCAAGCAGGATAAACTGTCGGGGAGTTGTGACCCTCGTCGGAGTATAGACACGTCAGAGCACAGGCACGAGATTGCCACAGCACCGAAGGCGGGGAGAAGTCCCCTCACGTCGAATTCGATGCGGGCGCACAGACTCCTCCACGGCAGCAGACTGCCGGCACACTCTCGAACGGAGCGAACCATGGGTCAGGTCGTCGGCGTCATCGGAGCAGGGCAGCTCGCGCGAATGATGCTCCCGCCCGCCATCGAGCTGGATATCGACCTGCGGGTCTTCGCCGCCAGCCGCGGTGAGAGCGCAGATCGGGCGGTCACCGAGGTCGGTGACATGCACGTGCTCGAAGAGGTGCTCGCGTTCGCCCGAGGCGTGGATGTGGTCACCTTCGACCACGAGCACGTCCCGCAGGACGTCCTCCGCGGGCTGGTCGACGCCGGTGTCGCCGTGCGGCCGGGACCCCACGCCCTCCAGTACGCGCAGGACAAGCTGCTCATGCGCCGACGGCTCGCGGAACTCGGCATCCCCATCCCCGAGTGGGCCGAAGTGCAGGACGAAGCCGAACTGCAGACCTTCATCGATGCCAACGGCGGCGTCGCAGTCCTCAAGACCCCACGCGGCGGGTACGACGGCAAGGGCGTGCGCATCGTGCGGTCCGGCGCGGAAGGCGCCGACTGGTTCGAAGCAGGCGAGCCGCTCCTCGTCGAAGAGCGAGTCGACTTCCGGCGTGAGCTCGCACAGCTCGTCGCCCGCCGTCCCTCCGGTGAGATCGCTCTCTGGCCCATCGTCGAGACCGTGCAGCGAAACGGCGTGTGCGCGGAAGTCCTCGCCCCCGCGCCCGGCGCAGAAGGAGCAGACGACCGCCTCGGCTACGTCGCCGCGACCATCGCCCAGTCCGTCGCCCTCGGCCTCGACGTCACCGGAGTGCTCGCGGTCGAGCTCTTCGAGACCACCGACCAGCGCATCCTCGTCAACGAGCTCGCCATGCGCCCCCACAACTCAGGCCACTGGACGATCGACGGATCCACGACGAGCCAGTTCGAACAGCACCTCCGCGCAGTCCTCGACCTCCCACTCGGCGACACCGGCATGACGGCGCCGCACGCCGTCATGGTCAACGTGCTCGGCGGCCCGCAAGAAGGCAGCTACGGCGACCGCTACGAGCGGGCCATGCACGCGCATCCCGACGCTAAGATCCACAGCTACGGCAAGTCCGCGCGTCCCGGGCGGAAAGTCGGACACGTGACCGTCGCCGGTCAGGAACTCGACGACGTCGCCTACCGTGCTCGCGCAGCGGCGGCCGCCTTCGACGACGACAGCACCGTCTGACGCGTGTGACCTGGCGCGCCCGGAGGAAAGGCCCCACCGGCACGCCTCAGCGGCGCCCGGCGAACCCGCGTCTACGCTTGCACGCATGAGCGAGAACCCCACCGCATCGCCCGCGCCCACCGACGAAGCCTCGCAGCAGGCGCCCCTCGTCGGCATCATCATGGGCAGCGACAGCGACTGGCGCGTCATGCACGAGGCCCGCGACGTGCTTGCCGAGTTCGGCGTCCCCGCCGAGGTCGAAGTGGTCTCCGCGCACCGCACCCCGGAGAAGCTCGTCAGCTACAGCCGCGAAGCGCGCGGCCGAGGCATCCGCGTCATCATCGCCGGAGCCGGTGGCGCAGCGCACCTCCCCGGCATGGTCGCCTCCCTCACAACGCTGCCCGTCGTCGGCGTCCCCGTGCCGCTCAAGTACCTCGACGGCATGGACTCGCTGCTCTCGATCGTGCAGATGCCCGCCGGCATCCCCGTCGCGACGGTCTCCATCGGCGGAGCCAAGAACGCGGGAATCCTCGCCGCACGCATCCTCGCCACAGGCGATCAAGCGCTCGCGGCCAGACTCGCCGACTACAGTGACGGACTGCGCGACGCCGTCGAAGCCAAGAACGACGCCCTCAAGCAGTCGCTCTAGCCAAGCCGTCGCCGGCCAGACCCGTCGCCGCATCCATGCTCCTCGACCGCAGGACCCCATGACACTCACCCTCCCGCTCCGGTACCCGGACGCCAGCTCGCCGCAGCTCATGACCAGGCGCGCCTGGTGGCTGCTCGTCGCGAACTTCTTCCTGCCGGGAACCGCGCAGGTGCTCGCCGGGAACCGCAAGTTCGGGCGCTTCATGCTGTCCATCTGGTTCGGCGGCATCGCCGCGATCCTCGTGGTCGTCATCCTCGCCCTCGTGCTCCGCGGGCCCCTGCTCTTCGTCTTCTCGACAACACTCGGCATCACGATCGCGCACCTCGTGCTGCTCTTCTACATCGCCATGTGGGTGGTGAGCGGGCTGGACGCGCTGCGGCTCGTGCGCATCATCAAGCTCGAACAGGTCGCGCGCCCCCTCATCGCCATCGTCGGCGTCGTGCTCGTCACGGTGCCGCTCGTCTTCGCTGCGGTGACCTCGCAGGTCGCCAACCAGGGCAGGTCCGCCATCGAGGGGCTCTTCGGCGGCGCCTCCAACGGCATCCAGCTGCCAGCAGACGGTCAGCTGAACATCATGATGCTCGGTGGTGACCGCGGCGACGACCGCGAAGGGCTCCGCCCCGACTCCATCAGCGTGATGAGCTTCAACGCGTTCACCGGCAAGCTCACGACCATCGGACTGCCGCGAGCGATGGAGAGCTTCCCGTTCTCCGAGGGGCCGATGCAGGACCTCTACCCGAACCTCTACGAGGGCTGCGCCGTCGACGTCTGCTACCTCAACTCCGTCTACACCGAGGCCACGATCTCCGAGAACGGCAGCTACGCCGACGCCGGTGAGAAGGGCTCCGAGCCCGGTATCGAGGCGATGCGCGACGCCGTCGAGGGCATCACCGGGCTGAGCATCCAGTACTACGTGCTCGTCGACATGGCGGGCTTCACCGAGCTCATCGACGCCCTCGGCGGCGTCGACATCAACGTCACCGAACGCGTCGGCATCGGCATCAACGACGACGGCTCACCCGGATGGGCGCCCGCGACGGAGTTCATCGAGGTGGGACAGCAGCACATGGACGGCTCGACCGCACTCTGGTACGCCCGCTCCCGCTACGAGACCACCGACTTCGCACGCATGGAACGCCAGCGACAGCTGCAGGAGGCGATGGTGGCGACCATGACCCCCAGCAACCTGCTCGGCAAGATCGGCCCGGTCACGGATGCGCTCGAGAAGGTGGTGCAGACCGACATCCCCGAGGGCATGATCGGCTACGTCGGCGACCTCCTCCTGAAGTCCCGCAGCGGCAACAGCGTTCGCCTCGACATCGTGCCGCCGAACTTCGACCAGGGCAACCCCGACATCCCCGCCATCCACGTCGCCGTGCAGGACGCGATCGCCTCCGACCCGCCAGAGGCGCCGGCCCCCGAGGAGACCGCGCCCGCCGAGTAGCGCGCGCCCGCCTCCGCTCGGCTCGCGCCTCCGCTCGGCTTCGGGATGGGAAACTCGCTTCTTTGCGGAAAGTTCCCCAGCACGAGGTGATTTATCCATCCCGAGTCGGGGCTATCTCGCCTGGGCGCGCTTCAACGCCGCGCGGACCTGCGCAAAAAACTCGGCGGGGTTCGCGAGCTGTTTTCGGGTCACTCGGATCACGAGCCAACCAGCCTGCTGGATTCGGTTGATGCGCGCGATGTCCTTGAGCGCCTGTTCCTCGGTCCAATGGTGCTTGCCGTCGTACTCGATGGCGATCCTGAGCTCCGGGTAGGCGAGGTCGACCCGACCCAGGAATCGGCCTGCCAGGAAGACCTCGTGAGCGACCGTCGGCTCGGGGAATCCCGCGGCGAGGAGCGCTAGGCGCGTCGCTGTCTCTCTCGGTGACTCGACACCCTCGCGGATCAGCGGCAGAGACAGGCGGATTCGGGACGCACCGATGGTTCGCCCCCAGCCACTGCTCATCTCGCTGAGCTGTTCGAGTGTGGCGAGGGGAGGGACGCTCGCGTATTCGTTGTCGGGAATGCTCGGGTCGTCCGGTCGGCGGAGCGAACGGTAGTTTCGCGATGTGGAGACAAGAGCGTCCCCGACGGTGACGAGTTCCCGTATCGAAAGGATGCGCGCGAGAAGCGCCCAAGTCAGCGCCGGACTTGCCAGTGGCGTGCCCCGGTGCTCGACGCGCTCCCACTTGTCCGGAGAGATGCGCCGGGCTGCGAGTCTGTTCCCCTTCGGAGCATTCCTCCCGGTTGGCACCACGATGTGCACCGTCATGCTCGTGAGGAGGCGGTTCGGCACCGGCAGCCCCCAGAACATCGCAGCGGTCGTGTCCCCGAAGGCCTGCCAGTCGCGCATCCGCGGGAGATAGGCCGTCGCCATCTCTTCGGGGGTGACCGGTTCTTCATTGGTGCGGATGCCATGGTGCGGGCGCGCGTAGCTCGATCCGAAGACTTCACGTGCACTCAGGCCGGCACGGAGCCCTTCACCCGTGGTGAAGGCGGAGCCCGGACGGGAGGGCGGGAGCGGTGCTTCTGTCGTCATGCGGACAGGGTAGGGAGCGCTCGCCCATCAGGGCGAAGTTATCCACAGCGCGAATCGACCTCAGCCGCGGATTCCACATCCCGTCACCGGGTTCGGGATGGCAACCTCACTTCGTTGGGGGAACTTTCCCGCCACGAAGTGAGGTTTCCAGCCGGAGACGCGGCTACAGGTCGGCGTGGAAGTTCCAGACCTGGTCGGCCGAGATCTCCCACGAGAACATGCCGCCGCGGTCTTTGCCGGCGAGGCGCAGTCGACGTTCGAGGTCGCTGTCGCCGAGGACCCCGGCGATGGCGCCGGCGAGTCGTTCCGGGTAGCCGCTGTCGGCGATACCGTCGCCGCGTTCCACGACGAGGGTCGCGTCGAGCCCCACCTCGACGAGGGCGGGGTCGTCGGAGGTGATGACGGGGGTGCCGAACTTGAAGGCCTCGATGATGGGCAGACCGAATCCGGCGCTGAGGCTGGGCACGACAAGCGCGCTGGCGCGCTGGAGCGCGACGGCGAGCTGCTCGTCGGTGATGGCTCCGACGGCGACGACGCGCTCGCTGGCGACCCCGGACTCGCTGACGAGCGCGTCGAGGGTGACGTCGCCGCGCTCGGTCGGGCCGACGACGACGAGCTTGACGCCGTCGAGGCTGCGCTCGCCGAGTGCCTTGAGGAGCTGCGCGAGGCCGTGGCGCTTGTGCAGCGAGGCGAGCGTGACGATGTAGTCGTCTGGGAGTCCGAGCGTCTCGGCGATCGCATCGCCGGCCTCTTCGGACTCGGGGAGGCGGATGCTGGCTGCCGCGGCGGGGCTCATGACCCGTACGCGGTCGCCGAAGTCGTAGTGCTCGATGACCTGGTCGGCGACGGCGTTGGTCGGCACGACGATGCCGCTCGCGTAGCGGAACGCGCGGCGCAGCAGCGCCTTGTGGTGCTTGACGGTGTGCGAGCTGATGAGCTCGGGGTGGGTGAACGCCGTCATGTCATGCCAGGTGACGACCGTCTGGTCGATGCCCTGGCTGAGTGAGATGTCGCGCATGGGGGCGAGGGGAGTGAAGCTGTGGATGAACCCGCCGCCGACGGAGTTCGTGAGCAGCCCTCGAGACCAGGACGATTCGAGGCGCTCCGGACGAAGTGGAGCCTGCACGACGTTCGTCAGCCCGGGCACGCGCTCCTCGAGCAGCGCGACCTCTTCGCGCGACCGCTTGGGGATGATCGCCTCGACGTCGCACCCGCGTGGCGCGCGCACGATGAGCTGGCGTCCGAGCTCCTCGCTGTAACGCCGGGTTCCGCCTGGGCGCTCGTCGGCGGCGCGATCGAGCAGGACACGAAGGGTAACCATCAGGTTCTGAGGACTCCTTGGGCGGCGGCGTCTTCGAGTGCGTCGAGCCAGGGCCGCATGGGTGGAACTCCCGCGCTCGGCCAGGCGTCGTGGCCGAGGACGGAGTAGGCGGGTCGTGGGGCTGGACGCACGAACGCGGTGCTGTCCGTCTCTTTCACGTTGGCGGGGTCGAAGCCCGCGAGGCGGAAGATCTCTCGCGCGAAGTCGTACCAGGAGGCGATGCCCGCGTTGGTGCCGTGGTAGGTGCCTGCGGGTGCGTCGGCGTCGACGAGCGCGACGATCTGGGCCGCGAGGTCGGCCGAGTAGGTGGGCTGTCCGAGCTGGTCGGACACGACGGACACCTCGGGCTTGGTCGCCGCGAGGCGCGCCATGGTCTTCGCGAAGTTCGGGCCGTCGGCCCCGTAGAGCCAGGCGGTGCGCACGATGTAGGAGGCGTCCGGCAGGGCGTCGCGCACGGCCGTCTCGCCCGCCGCCTTCGTGCGGCCGTAGGCGGAGATCGGGTCGTGGTCGGCGTCTTCCTCGTACGGGGACGTCGCGTCGCCGCGGAACACGTAGTCGGTGGACACATGCACGAGCTTCGCGCCGTGCTCCGCGCACGCGGCGGCGAGCACGGCGGGACCGGTCGCGTTCACCGCGTAGGCGGTGTCCTCATCGGTCTCCGCGCCATCCACGTTGGTGTAGGCGGCGGCGTTGATGACGACGTCCATCCCCGCCACGGCGGCCGAGACCGCCGCGGGGTCGGTGATGTCGAGCGCGGCGCGATCCAGGGCGGTGACGTCCCGGCCCGCGAGGGCACGCTGGAGGTCACGGCCGAGCATCCCGGATGCACCCGTGATCAGGAACCGCGCGGCGGCCGCTGGTGCGGCCGCCGCGGCGGGGACAGACGTCGAATCGGTCACAGGGCAGCGCGCTCCTTCAGCGGCTCCCACCAGGTGCGGTTGTCGCGGTACCACTGCACCACGTCAGCCAGGCCCTGCTCGAACGGAACCTTGGGCTCGTAGCCCAGCTCGCGCTGGATCTTCGAGATGTCGACCGAGTAGCGGAGGTCGTGGCCCAGGCGGTCCTGGACGCGGTCGACGTACGACCAGTCCTTGCCGGTCGCGTCGAGCAGGAGCTGCGTGAGCTCCTTGTTCGTGAGCTCCGTGCCGCCGCCGATGTTGTAGATCTCGCCGGGCTTGCCGCCGACGAGCACCATCGCGATGCCGCGGCAGTGGTCGTCCACGTGCAGCCAGTCGCGGATGTTGTTGCCCTCGCCGTAGAGGGGAACGTGCTTGTCGTCGATGAGGTTCGTGACGAACAGCGGGATGACCTTCTCGGGGAAGTGGTACGGGCCGTAGTTGTTCGAGCAGCGCGTGATCGACACGTTCAGGCCGTGCGTGCGGTGGTACGAGCGCGCGATGAGGTCGGAGGATGCCTTCGACGCCGAGTACGGCGAGTTGGGCTCGAGCGGGAACGTCTCGCTCCAGCTTCCCTCTTCGATCGAGCCGTACACCTCGTCGGTGGAGACGTGCACGAAGCGGGGAAGCTCGTGGCGCAGGGCCGCGTCGAGCAGCTTCTGCGTGCCGACGACGTTCGTCTCGATGAACACGGACGCGTCGCGGACGGAGCGGTCGACGTGCGACTCAGCGGCGAAGTGGACGACTGCGTCGACCTTCGGGATCCACTCGTCGAGCACGTCGTCGTCGGTGATGTCACCCTCGACGAACGTGAACCGCTCGGAGTCGGACACGGGAGCGAGGTTCTCGAGGTTTCCCGAGTAGGTCAGCTTGTCCAGGACGACGACCTCGACGCCTTCCAGACCCTCGTACTGGTCCTGGAGCGCGCGGCGCACGAAGTTCGAGCCGATGAAGCCGGCCCCGCCGGTCACGAGAAGTTTCATACCTGTCCTGTTCAATCGTCGGCCGGGCTGTGCCGATGGAAATTTGCCGATGGTTGTGCGGTTCGAGCGGCGCGGTGTGGCCCGCGCGCGGTCGGAGCTACTCTAGCGCGGCCCTCCGACGTGCTACCACAGCCGTGCGGTGATGAGCGTGGCGAGGGCGGCGCGATCGCGCGGTCTGCGGCGCAGCTGACGCCAGCGTCGCACGAGCCGCAGCGCGTCCCGGTACGTGAACTCCACGAGGATCTCGTGCAGCCACTGCAGCCTCGGCAGCTCTTCCGGGGAGGCGATGTGGATGCACGCCTCGACGGTCAGCTGCACCTGCCCGCGGTGCCAGCGGTTGGAGGTGAGGCGGAGCCGTTTCCAGGCCTGGGCGAGGCCGGTGTTCGCGCCGACCGCGTTGGCGACGTGCTGCCGGTAGTCGACGGTCGACTCGCCGTCGATGATCCAGCGCAGACCGGCGGCGCGCGCGAGGGCGTAGATCAGCCAGTCGTGCGCGAAGGCCTCGCGTGCGGGGGAGTCGGGGTTGTCGAGCTGCTCGGCGACGAGGTGCGCGAAGCGCCTCGTGAGCAGGAACGTCGACCCGGGGCCCGGCGTCTCGAAGAGGTGGTCGGCGAGGCGCTGGGGGTAGTCCTTCTTGATGAGGATGCGCGTGCCGTCTTCCGAGAAGGCGGTCACGTTCGAGGAGACGCCGTCGGCGTGGCCCTCGGTGAGGAGGCGGATGTGGCGCTCGAGCTTGCCCGGCATCCACACGTCGTCCTGGTCTGCGAAGCCGACGTAGTCGTACTCCTCGACTGGGATCGTCGTGAGCAGGCGGAAGAAGTTCGGGGCGGGGGCGCCGAAGGTCTCGGGCGGCAGGATCGTGATGCGCGCGTCGGCTGCGGCCCGCTCGGCGAGGAGCTCGAGGGTGCCGTCGGTCGATCCGTCGTCGGAGACGAACACGTGGAGGTCGGCCCCTGCCTGGTCGAGGATCGAGTCGAGCTGCTCGTCGAGGTAGGTCCTGCCCATGTGCGTCGCGAGGAGGACGGCCACGCGCGGCGGCGTGCGCGACTCGGCGTTGGTGTGCATCCGTCGTCCTCTTTCTCTCTTGCGTGCGGCGAACCCCGTGGGTCGGGCAGGTCGCCAGCCCCCAAGTATGGCCGAGTGCGTCGGAGCGCGATCGCTGCACGCACCGCACTAGACTCCTCGGCATGGAGATTCGCGAACTCAGCATCCCAGACAGCTACGAGATCACGCCGAAGCAGTTCGGCGACGACCGCGGCGTGTTCTTGGAGTGGTACCGCTTCGACAAGCTCGCAGAAGCTGTCGGGCACTCGATCGACCTCAAGCAGGCGAACACCTCGGTGTCGACGCGTGGCGTGGTCCGGGGCATCCACTTCGCGGACATCCCGCCGAGCCAGTCCAAGTACGTGACGTGCACGCGCGGCGCCGTGCTCGACTTCGTCATCGACATCCGCACGGGGTCGCCGAAGTTCGGCGAGTGGGACTCGGTCCGTCTCGATGACGTCGACCGCAAGGCGATCTATCTCTCCGAGGGCCTCGGTCACGCGTTCGTCGCGCTGACCGACGACGCGACGGTCAGCTACCTCGTCACCGACACGTACCACGCAGAGCGCGAGCACGGCATCAACCCGCTCGACAAGGACGTCGACCTGCGCTTCCCCGAGGAGGCCGGCGAGCTGCTGCTCTCCCCGAAGGACACGGATGCCCCCTCGCTCGCCGAGGCGGCCGCATCCGGTCTCCTCCCCAGCTGGGAAGAGGCTCGCGCCTACTACGCGGAGCTCAGCGCGAAGGCGGGTGCGTAGCCATGAAGGGAATCATCCTCGCCGGCGGGTCGGGCACGCGCCTGTGGCCGATCACCAAGGGCATCTCGAAGCAGCTCATGCCCATCTACGACAAGCCGATGATCTACTACCCGCTGTCGACGCTCATGATGGCGGACATCCGCGAGGTGCTGATCATCACGACGCCCGAGTACAACGAGCAGTTCCGCGCCCTGCTGGGTGACGGCTCGCAGCTCGGGATGCGCATCGAGTACGCCGTGCAGCCGTCGCCGGATGGGCTCGCGCAGGCGTTCATCATCGGCGAGGAGTTCATCGGCGACGACTCGGTCGCGCTGGTGCTCGGCGACAACATCTTCCATGGCTCGGGCCTCGGCTCGTCGCTGCGCGGCAACAACGTGCTCGACGGCGGCCTGATCTTCGCGTACCACGTGTCGAACCCGGTCGCGTATGGCGTCGTGGAGTTCGACGAGGACAACAAGGCCGTGTCGATCGAGGAGAAGCCGGAGGTGCCGAAGTCGAACTACGCGGTGCCCGGCCTCTACTTCTACGACAACGACGTGGTCGAGATCGCGAAGAACGTCGAGCCGTCCGCGCGTGGCGAGCTTGAGATCTCGAGCATCAACTCGGCGTACCTGGATGCGGGCAAGCTGCAGGTGCAGGTCCTCGACCGTGGCACGGCGTGGCTGGACACGGGCACGTTCGAGTCGATGATGCAGGCGAGCGAGTACGTGCGCGTCATCGAGGACCGCCAGGGCTTCAAGATCGGCTGCATCGAGGAGATCGCCTGGCGTGCCGGGTGGATCGACGACGCCGAGTTCGCTGAGCTCGCGAAGCCGCTGCAGAAGAGCGGATACGGACGCTACATGCAGGGACTGCTCGCGTAGCGGGTCCCTCATGATGGCGAAGGCCGTGACTCGTCCGAGTCACGGCCTTCGTCGTCGGCGTCGCAGCCGGGGTTCAGCTCCCGGTGTGCGCGTCGCGGTCCCGCAGTGACTGGAAGAGGTCGCGGGCGATGTCGTAGCTGCCGCGCGAGTAGGTGCGGTAGCGGCCCCGCAGGGTCCACCTGAGGATGCGGGGCACGCGCCGGATTCGTGCGGTCGGCAGCTGGACCCTCTGCCGTTCGTGGGCGACCTTGCGCCGCACGTGGGCTTCCTGCTCTGCCGTGCCGCCGAGTTCGGTGACGCGCTTGAGGAGGGCGACGGCGCGGCGGTAGCGGCGCAGCTGGTCGGCCGAGCCGTCCTTCGTCGCCTGCGCGATCTTGACCTGCAGCGTCGGCGCGGTCTGCCCGATCTGGTTGTCGGTGTGCTGCCGGTAGTCGATGAGGGGCTCGCGGACGACGCGGAGGCCGTTGACGAGGGCGGCTGTCGTCGCGAGCCACTCGTCGTGGATCCAGGGGGCCGGCGCATTGCCTGCCCGGAAGACGAGGGATGCGCGCAGCATCATGGTCGCGCCGGTCACGAAGTTGCGGGCGGTGAGCGCTTCGAGCTGCCGCCCGTTCTCGTAGTCGCGCCACTCGGTCTGCGTGATCTCGAGCGAGTCGAGGAGGGTGCCGCCGATGGGCTCGCCGTCTTCGTCCACGAGGAGCGCGTCCGAGTGGGCGAGGAGCGCCTCGTCGTCACCGAGGAGGGCTGCGAGGAGGTGCTCGACCTTCTTGGGGTGCCAGACGTCGTCCTGGTCGCTCGTCGCGAGGTACTCGGTGCGGGCCTCGCCGAGGGCGAAGCTGAAGTTCGCGCTGACACGCAGCGGCTCGTCTCGCGTGTAGATGCGGAACGCCCGGTCGGAGGCTTCGAGCACGCGGCGGGCGAGCTCCACCGTGCCGTCGCTGGACGCGTCGTCCGAGACGATGATCTCGGCGACGGGGTGGCTCTGCGACAGGATGCTCAGCAGCTGCTGCTCGAGGAATCTCTCGCCGTTGTGCGTGCAGACGACCGCGGTGACGGCGGCGTCTCCGAGTCGTGGCTCGCGTGCGTCCTCTGGTCGGCGTTCGGCGACGAGTCGCGAAGCTGGCATCTGCTCTCCTGGGTCTGGTGCGCGGTGGTGCTAGCTTGGCACGAGTCTGCACGCGCTCAGGGGAGGAGTCGGCCGTATCGGCCGCCCGCGACTATGAATCGACTTGTCATCTACCTGCTCTTCGACAGGGCTGGCGTCGCCGACGCTGGCGTGCTGCACGCCCTGCGCGGCCTGCGCCCGCACGCGAGTGAGCTCTTCGTCGTCGTGAACGGCTCGGTGACCGACGAGTCGCGCGCGTCGCTGGGCGCGGTCGCCGATTCGGTCTTCGAGCGACCCAATGAGGGCTTCGACGTCGGCGGCTACCGTGCGGCGCTCGAGGAGATCGGTGCCGAGCGTCTGGCCGCCTTCGACGAGGTGATCCTCGCGAACTACACGTTCCTCGGCCCCGTCGGCGACTTCGCCGCGACGTTCGAGTGGGCGGATGCGGCGGGGCACGATGTGTGGGGCGTCACCGAGCACGGCGAGCTAACGCCCGACCCGTACACGCGCCGCGGCACGATGCCAGCGCATCTGCAGTCGCACTGGATCGCCGTGCGCCGGAGCGTCGTGGTGAGCGATGCGTGGGCCGAGTACTGGGCGTCGTTGCCGGAGATCCGGTCGTACGACGATTCGGTGCGGCACCACGAGGCTCGGTTCTCGCCGTTCTTCGCGGAGCGCGGCTTCTCGGTCGGCGCGCAGTTCCCGGCGGGCAACTTCAGAGTCGAGGGGGCACCGGTCGCCAATCCGAGCCTCGAGACGCCCGTCCTGCTGCTCGAGGCCGGTGCGCCGCTCGTGAAGCGCCGGATCTTCGTCCACGACCCCGTCGAACTCGACCATCGGGGTGTGTCCGCTCGTGATGTCGCGCTCGATCTCGAGCGTCGCGCGTTCCCCATCGACGTGCTCGTCGAGAGCACGGCGAGGTTCGCGCCGAGCCGTGTGCTGGCCGGGGGAGTGGGGGCAGGGCCCAGGGTCCTGCGTCGCGCATCCACCGCTCTCACGCACGAGTGGGTTCGCGACGAGGCGAGCGGCGACGAGTCGGCGACCATCTCGGGGCTCCACCTCCGCATCGTGCGCGGTGACTTCTGGCGCAGGCTGGCGAACGGTGACGCGCGACTCCTCGAATCCGACCTCGTGCTCGTCGAGTCGGTCGCGGCCGCGTCCCTGGACTCGATGCCGGCGAGCGCTTCCCTGCTCGCCCGCCAGCGTGGGCGCCGGGTCGTCTTCGAGCGCGCCGAGCCCCTTGCGTGGGAGTTCGCCGACCACCGAACGCTCGGCATGGTCGTCCCTGTCACACCGCCGATCGGCACGGGGCTGCTCGCCGACGGCTGGCGGGGTGCGCGAGCGAAGGCGGCCGCGCTGGCCGCTTCGCTCGGTGCGGTTGCGCCCTTGGACGCCAATTCGCCCGTCGCGCCGTTTGCGGGCTTCGCCGCGTACCGGGTGGATGCGCTCCGCCGTTTCGCCGCGGTCCTGGACGCGCATGGGTTCTCGGCGCTCGAGGCCCGGTTCCCCGACGGCGAGCTCTCCCGGCTGCTCGACCTGCTCGCGAGCCGCCTCGTGTTCGATGCAGGGTTCGCCGTGTCGGAGGCGGAGACAGCCGACGGGCTCGCGAGCGACTACGCCCTCTTGGCCGCGAAGTACGAGGACCTCGTCGCGGAGTTCGGCGCTGAGGTGCGGGCGCCGCACCGGCTCGCGCGGGCACGGAAGCCTGGCGGCAGTCGCGTCGCGAGTCTCGCCGCGTCGCTCTTCCACCGGATGCCGGCGCTGGAGGAGCCGCTGCGGCGTCTCGCCGCTGACGCCAAGGGACTGCTCGCTCGCATCCGCTGACCCCGCTTCGCGGCGCGGCATCAGGTGGCCGTTACCCGCGCCGGGGTACCGTGTCTGCGACTGGAGGTGGCAGATGAGCAACGGCGAGACGCCGCTCGGCGGGCAGTACGACCCCGACGAGCTCGAAGAGCTGGAGAGCCAGGCCGAACGCCGTGGCACCGGCCGGGGGCTTGTCATCGGCCTCCTCATAGCGGCGGCCGTGGCGATCGCGGCGATCGTGTTCGTGCTCATGAACCCACTCGGCCAGGGCGCTCCTGCCGACAACACGGCACCCGTCACGACGCTGCCGCAGGCGACCGAGGTCGCCGTTCCGGAGACGCTCATCGTCACGGCGACGCCCGTGCCGACCGTCACCGTGACGGAGACGGCCACGGCCGAGCCGAGCGACCCCGCCGAGGCCTCCGGCGTGCAGGTCTCGCTCAGCCGCGTCTACTGGGTGCCGGACCAGAGCGTCATCTCCGCCGCAGCGCTCGTCTCGACCACGGACCCGGGCGGCACGTGCACGCTGGTCCTCAAGAACGGTCCCGAGACGTTCGCGGCCACCGCGACGGCCACCGCCCCCACCTCGGGGGACACCGACGCGTCCAGCTGCATCGTGAACCTGCGCGACCCGGCCATCAAGGCCGGCGACTGGTCGGCCGTCATGCAGTACGAGGGCCCGGCTGGCAGTGGCTCGAGCGAGCCGATGACGGTCACCGTCTCCTAGCCGAAGCCCCGGAATTCCGCCCTGACGGCCCGAAATCGCGATTCTGCTCTCTGTGTAGGATGAAGCGCCGCCTGCTTGCGGGCGAACGACTCCACGACCTAGGAAGCTATGCCGCTGACGCTCGACAAGGCCTTCGATCCACGGGCCAACAGCATCGGGTTCCTCCGATGGCTTCTCGCCTTCGCGGTGATCTTCGCGCACGCGGGACCCCTCGCAGGGTTCTACGGCGGGCACGACCTCGGCACTCAGATCTCCAGCGAGCAGTCCGTCGGCGGCGTCGCCGTCGCAGGGTTCTTCTTCTTCTCCGGCTACCTGATCACGCAGAGCCGCCGCGGGAAGTCGACGATCTTCCGCTTCTTCTGGCGGCGGGCTCTCCGTATCTTCCCTGCCTTCTGGCTCGCGCTGCTCACGACGGCGTTCATTCTCGCGCCGATCGCCTGGCATCAGGAGACGGGCTCGATGGCGGGCTACTGGGACGCCGACACCGAGTCGCCCTTCACGTACTTCCTGAGCAACATGTGGCTCGAGCTCGGCCAGCGCAACATCGCGGGCATGGGCAGCTCGCTGCCGTTCGCCAGCATCGGCGGCTTCGACTGGAACGGGTCGGCGTGGACCCTGTTCTACGAGTTCCGCGCGTACATCATGGTCGGGCTCCTCGGGCTCTTCGGCGTGTTCTCGAACCGCATCGTCGGCGGCCTCATCGCCGTCGGCATCATCGGAGTGAACTTCCTCACCTGGAGCGGCTGGGTCGAGATGACCTCGCTCAGCCCGTTCCTCACCAACCCCTTCTACCCGATGTTCTTCGCCCCCTTCGCGTTCGGGATGCTGTTCGCCCTGTTCGGGGACAAGATCCCGATCGATGACCGGCTGGCGGTGCTCGCGCTCGGCATCGCGGGCTTCGCGTACGCGTTCGGCGGCTGGAACATGTGGGGTCAGTACGGACTCATGTACTTCCTCATGTGGTTCGCGATCCGCACGCCGCGGCTCAACAAATGGGAGAAGCACGGCGACCTCTCGTACGGCATCTACATCTTCGCCTGGCCGCTCATGCAGTTCGGGGCGTACTTCGGCCTGCAGAACGCCGGCTGGTTCGTCTACCACCTCGTCATCGCGGTCGCCGCGCACATCTGCGCGTACATCTCCTGGCACCTGATCGAGAGCCCCGCGATGAGCCTCAAGAACTGGACCCCCAAGTGGCTCGTCTGGCTGCTCGAGCGGGGCACCCCGGTGGTGGATGCGGTGAAGCGCAGGATCGTCAACCCCGCCTACTCGTCGTCCAACTTCGCCGCGCGGATCCGCGCCGGACGCGTGGAGGCGAGCTCATGACCGCCGTCGGTCCGAGCGGCGTCCGGCCAGACAGCGGCTTCGAGGAGCCGAAGTCCGAGACGGGGCGTCTGACCTGGGCGCAGCGGTGGCACCGGGTGCGTCTCATCCCGCTGATCCTGCTGCTGATCGCTGCGATCGTGGCGACGGTCGCGGGATACCAGACCCGGAACGCCATAGCGATGGAGGAGTTCGTGCCGCCGGCGGAGGCTCCCGAGTCGGAGGCCACCCGGCTGCCGGCCGAGCAATGCCAGCCGGGTCTCTTGGACCCCGTCACCACCTCCCCATGGACGGGCGAGGAGCGAGAGGCCAGCGAGGCGGTCTGGGACGAGCACATCGGCTCCGACCCAGACGCGCAGCTCTTCGTCCCAGGGGAGAACGGCTGGGTCTTCTGGGGCGACACGCAGGCGAACAACTTCTCACAGGCCCTCGGCCGCGGCTTCCTCAGTGACGAGGAGAGCGAGGAGTGGGCGAACTACTTCCGGACCATCGACGAGGGCCTCAGCGCACAGGGCATCGACTTCGTGGTCCAGGTCGTCCCCGCGGACTGGTCGGTGCATCCTGAGCAGCTGCCCGGGTGGGCGCAAGAGCTCCGCGGGCCGACGGCGTTCGACTACCTGGTCGACGCGCATCCCGACCTGCCGCTCGTCGACACCCGCCAGGCGCTGCGCGACGCATCTGAGGAGGGTGCGGTCTACGCGCCCGGCAACAGCCACTGGTCACCGTTCGGCGCCGCCATCGGCTGGGAGCAGCTCGCCGGCTGCCTCGCAGCGGTCGACGCGAAGTACCAGGCGCTCGCCCCGCTCGACTACTCGAGCGTCGGGGATATGCCGGTCATCAGCGAGTTCGAGGCCTACGGGTTCCCGACGACGGACACCGGGTGGGGCACTCCGGTGCTGGACCAGGCTCCACCGAAGATGCAGGCCACGCTCAACGACGGCTCCGTGCTCGAGGTCGACGCCGGCAAGGGGCTCGACATGCTGCAGCTGCCGGCCACCACGGTGACGGAGGGGGCACAGTCCGACCTGCGCGCCCTGATCGTGCGAGACAGTCAGGGCAACAGCGCAGGACCGACCTGGCAGACCGGCTTCGCCGAGACCAAGCAGGTGACGAGCAACCTCGGCAGCGCTACCGAGCAGATCCCGGATGTGCTCGCGGAGGCGGCCGACTACCAGCCGGATGTCGTGATCTTCGAGATGACGGAGCGGTACCTCAACTGGATCCCGGTCCTCCCAGCCGAGTAGCCTGGCAGGCGCCATCGTCGCCTGCCACGGCACTTCGCTAGCCTTGGGGAAGACCCTAAGGAGCAACGCCATGACGACCTGCCTCATCACCGGGGGAGCCGGATTCATCGGATCCGCGCTCTCCCACCGCCTGCCCGAGCATTTCGACCGGGTCGTCGCCTTCGACAACCTGCACCCGCAGATCCACCCGGTCCCTGAGCGCCCGAGTGAACTCGACAGTCGCGTCGAGTTCGTGCAGGGCGACGTGGCCTCGGCGGCCGACTGGGATGCCCTCCTCGGCGACGTGACTCCAGACGTCATCATCCACCTGGCCGCGGAGACCGGCACAGGGCAGTCGCTGCTTGAGGCCACGCGCCACGCGAGCGTGAACGTCGTCGGGACGACCGAGATGCTCGACGCACTTGTCCGCGCCGACAAGCTGCCGAGCAAGATCGTGCTGTCCTCGAGCCGCGCGGTCTACGGCGAGGGCGCCTGGGTGGACGCCCAGGGGGCCGTGAGCTACCCGGGCC
Organism: Pseudoclavibacter sp. JAI123; assembly: GCF_013409665.1. Classification (NCBI taxonomy): domain Bacteria; kingdom Bacillati; phylum Actinomycetota; class Actinomycetes; order Micrococcales; family Microbacteriaceae; genus Pseudoclavibacter; species Pseudoclavibacter sp. JAI123. The sequence continues at coordinate 481,421 of NZ_JACCCM010000003.1, forward strand.
AGCGTTCCGCCGCCATGCTCGAGCGAGGCGAGTGGGACTTCCCCGGGCTCTCCGCGCTCCCGTTCGTCTCCTCGAAGGTGGCGCCCTCGCCGACGAGCGTGTACGGGGCCACGAAGCTCGCGCAGGAGCACATCCTCCGCTCGTGGTGCCTGTCGCTCGGAGTCACCGATGTGCTGTTCCGCCTGCAGAACGTGTACGGCCCAGGTCAGTCGCTCATCAATCCGTATACCGGGATCGTGTCGTTCTTCGCCCAGGAGGCGAAGGCCGGCCGGGTCATCCCCGTCTACGAGGACGGCCAGATCATCCGAGACTTCGTCTTCATCGACGACGTGGCCGACGCCATCGTGCGTGGCGCGCTCGAGTCGGACTCGAACGCGAACGCCTACGACATCGGCTCGGGGGAGGGCACGTCGATCCTCCGCCTCGCTGAGCTCATCGCGGCCCACTACGGGGCGCCTGCGCCCGAGATCAACGGGAAGTTCCGCAATGGCGACGTCCGTCACGCGTCCTGCGAGGTGTCGGAAGCGAGCGCCGCGCTGGGCTGGAGTCCTCGAGTCATGGTGGATGAGGGTGTGGGCCTCCTCTGCGACTGGATCGACGCGCAGAGACTCGAACGGGCCGAGTAGCTCGCATATACGGCACAGCGACCGGATTCCTTGGATTTCTCTCCTCGGGCGTGTCGCGACGATCACGGACCTGCCTGGGGCCGTGATCGTTGTGTTTCCGGGCTTCGCAGGGTCGACGCTGACACGGATGTTGTTTATGTGACTCGTGTGAAAGTTGGGACGGGTGTGGAGTTCCGTGGCGCATGTATGCATACTTGGAAACTGCTGAGCCTTCTCGGTGCACTCCGTGGATGCGCAGCAACCCAGTCGACCGACGCGTTGGGAACTCATGTTTCGCCGTACTCTTGCCATTTTCGCTACCGCAGCGGTAGCAGCCTCCGGGCTGCTCGGGCTGCAGCTCATCGCCTCGAGCCCCACGAACGGCGGCATCGAGGCCGCCGCTGCGGCGGACGCCAGCGGCTTCGACCCGGGCAACCTCATCAGCGATGAGAACTTCTACAACGGCAACGCGATGTCCGCGGCCGAGGTGCAGCAGTTCCTGGTCTCGCGCAACGGCTCGTCGTCCCCGACGGCGCTGCGCAACTACACGCAGGCGACGCCCTCCATGCCGGCCACGCAGTACTGCTCCGCCTACTCGGGCGCGGGCGGCGGCGAATCGGCGGCAGACATCATCGCGAAGGTCGGCCAGGCCTGCAACTTCAGCCAGAAGGCCATGCTCGTGCTCCTCGAGAAGGAGCAGAGCCTCGTCTCCATGCAGAGCCCGACCCTCGGTCGCCTCGCGGCGGCGACCGGATTCGGCTGCCCGGACACGGCACCCTGCGACCAGAGCTACGGCGGCTTCTTCTACCAGGTCTACAACGCGGCGCGTCAGTTCCAGAACTACAAGGCCAACCCGTACAGCTTCAACCACATCCCGTTCGCGTCGAACAACGTGCTGTACAACCCCAACTTCTCCTGCGGCTCCTCCGCGGTCTACATCTCGAACTACGCGACGGCCGGTCTCTACAACTACACGCCGTACCAGCCCAACCAGGCCGCGCTGAACAACATGTACGGCGAGGGCGATGGATGCTCCGCGTACGGCAACCGCAACTTCTGGAGCATGTACACCGACTGGTTCGGCGACCCCAAGGGCGCCGTCAGCGTGCCGTGGCTCGTCAAGGCCGAGGGCAGCTCGCAGGTGTACTTCCTCTCCGAGGAGGTCCGCTACCCGGTCACCGCGTCCAAGGTCGCTGACTTCGCGTACGCGCTCGGCGCCGTCTCCACGGTTCCGGCATCGACGCTCGACAAGTACACGACCGGCGCGAACGTCGGGGAGATCCTCGTAGGCCCGGACAACACGCCGTACTACATCGACGACGGCGTCTTCCGGAAGGTTCGCAACTGGACCGTGGCGGCCGACTTCGGCTACCAGCAGGGCTCGGACCTCGCGAAGATCACCCAGGAGCAGCTCGACAAGTTCAACAACGGCGGCGCGCTGGAGAAGTTCGTCCAGAACACGAGCGGTCAGATCTTCTTCATCGAGGGCACGACCAAGCGCGAGGTCGCGGACATCGCCGAGCTCGGCGCCCAGGGCATGTACATCGGCACCACGAAGCTGAAGGACGACAAGATCGACTTCCTCAGCGATGGCGAGCCGTTCCTCACCGGCGGAGCCGTCGTCGAGAAGCTCGATGGCTCGGGCAAGGTCGTGCTCGACAGTGACCTCACGGCTCATGCCGTTCCCGCATCGCTCGCCGACTTCAGCGCGTTCAAGGCGTCCGGAAGGTTCGGCCCGGCTTACGGCAAGCTCACCCAGGGCGACGCCCTCTCGGCGGAGCCCCTCGTGACCGACGGAACGTCGAGCTACGTGCACACCGATGGCGGGCTCCTGCGGGTCCCGGCGTCGACGTACGGAGCTTCGAAGTTCGTCTCCCTCCCGGCCGGCATCATCGGCTCGCTTGGCAAGAACGGCTCCGTCCCCGGCGCCCACTTCGTGCAGGAGAGCGGATCCGACACGATCAACCTCGTCGTCGGCGGCGAGCGCGTCGAGTTCTCCTCGAAGAGCGACGCAGAGGCCGAGGCCACGAAGCGCGGCATCTCGAGCACCATCTACACGGTGCCGAAGGGAACGCTCGACGGCATCGACACCGGTAACGGCATCACCAACGGCGCGCTCATCAAGAGCCCGAACAGCGACACCCTCTACGTGCTCGACGGCGCCCACCTCACGAAGGTGGCCAGCAGCGAGCTCGCCGAGGACTACGGCTTCGGCTCGAGCCCCTACGTCATCACCCAGGCCTCGTTCGACCGCATCCCGGTTCGGGACACGGCCATCACGACGAACCAGTTCCGCTGCGGGGACGACGCCTACGTCGCGACCGAGGGAGAGGCGTACAAGCTGACGCCTGAGCTCGAAGCGGCCTACGGCATCGACTTCCCGGGGATCTCGGCGCAGCTCTGCGGCGTCGTCCCGAACGCGGGTGCCTCGATGACCGAGTTCATCAAGGACGGCAGCGGGAAGATCTTCCTGATCACGGATGGGGAGAAGCAGCACATCTCGTCCCCGAAGCTCCTCGTGGAGTTCGGCGCCGTCGGCAACGTGATCTCGGTCCCGACCGCGTTCGCCGACCAGATCGCGACGGGCGCGCAGCTCACCAAGCTCCCAGCAGGCTGGGGCGAGCCGACGCCGAGCGAGACGGCCACGCCGACTCCAACGGCAACGGCCACGGCGACTCCGACGGCAACGGCGACTCCCACCGCGACGCCCGAGCCCACGGCAACGGCGACGCCGGAACCGACTGCGACCGCGACTCCGACCGCCAGTGCGACTCCGGAGCCCACGAACCCCACGCTCGAGCCCACTCCGACGTCGACGGATGCCCCCGGCACTCCCGAGCCGACGGAGACGGCAGCGCCGGAGCCAGCTGTCCCGCTCACGGCCGGTGAGGTCATCACCAACCGTGCCGGGACCGGCACCTGGATCGTGAACGGCGACGAGCTCCTGCAGGTCGGTTCGCCCGAGGTAGCGGCGCAGCTCGGACTCGCCATCGAGAACCCGCGCAGCGTGCCGGACGCGAACTTCGCGGAGTTCGGTGAGAACACCTCACCGCTCTACACCTCGGCTGTCACGGTCGGCGGCGTCTCCTACATCGGAGTCGACGGAGAGCTCGTGCCCTTCGCCACCCCGGAGTACGCGGCTGCCTTCGGTCTCGACTTCGCGCTCATCTCGCCCGAGGTCGGTGCGGGACTCACGGTCTCCACGACCGCCGAGCCGATCACGGACCGGGTCTTCGGCCCAGACGGAACGCTATACCTCGTGAAGGACGGCGTGCTGCACCCCGTCGACCCCTCGCTTGCGACTCCCGTCGTGACCGAGACGGCGACGGCCACCGCAGAACCGACCGAGACGGCTGCACCTGAGGCGACGGAAACCGAAGCGGCGAGCGCCGACGAGGCGCCGACGGACACGAGCCGCCCGGATGCCACGGACGGGGTTACCGCCGAGCCGACCGCGACCTCGACCGAGGAGCCCGTCGAGACACCCGCTGAGGCCCCTGAGGCCGGTGCTGGCGTCGACGAGACTCCCGCCGCCGAGCCGACTGCGACCACGGAGCCCACGACGTTCCAGCTGTCACGCGAGCTGTTCTCCACGTTCCGCATCGGAGAGCCGGTCGCCGGCTGACGCCAGACCGCACGATACGAAGACCCCCGCCGGGGTGAGCGATGCTCACCTGGCGGGGGTCTTCTCTCTACGGGCGGGTTCGAGTGATCGGACGACAACGCAGAAGACCCCCGCCGAGGCGAGGGTCTTCTGCGGTAGCTGTGCGGCGCTACTGGCCGGGGAGCTTCGCGACGATGCGGGCGTCCATCGCGAGCACGCCCTCGAGCGCGAACGGGGTGCCTGCGTGCACGCCGAAGCGGAACGAGCCGGTGAGGCTGTCGACGGGTGTGGTGCTCTCGTCTCGCCACACCTCGGCGTTGACGACGTACTCACCAGGTGCGAGCGCGAGCCGGTCGAGGTGGAAGTCCATGCTGCCCTGGCCGACCTGCACGGAGTCGGGCTGCCAGCCCAGCTGCTTGCAGGAGGTGCTCCAGATGCGGACGCCCTCGAGCGTCTCGATCGCGATCTTGAAGTTCGGGCGCTCGACCGGGCGCCTTGCCTCGAAGTTGAGGCGGATGGTGGGCGACTCGCCCGTGCGGATCTCGTTGTCGACTGCGCCGCTCTCGCCGACGAGCTCGATCGTGTCGATGTAGAGCTCGCCGCTGCCGTGGCGCTGGCCGCCGCCCTCGATGATCTCGGTCACGTTGCCGGAATCGCGGTACTTGTCGATGATCGCCGTCGCGGGGCCGACTTCCTGCAGCACGCCCTGCTCGAGCCAGGCGGCGCGGTCGCAGAACTCCCGCATGCCCTCGAGGCCGTGCGAGACGACGACGACGGTGCGGCCGCTGGCCTTGAAGTCGGCGAACTTCGCACGGCACTTGGCCTGGAAGTCCATGTCGCCGACGGCGAGCACCTCGTCGACGAGCAGCACGTCCGGTTCCGTGTGGATGGACACGGCGAAGCCGAGACGCACGTACATGCCGCTCGAGTAGTTCTTCACGGGCTGGTCGATGAACTTCTCGATGCCGGAGAAGTCGACGATCGAGTCGAAGCGGTTGTCGATCTGCTGCTTCGACATGCCGAGGATGGAGCCGTTGAGGTACACGTTCTCGCGTCCCGTGAGCTCGGGGTGGAAGCCGGAGCCGACCTCGAGCATCGCGGCGATGCGGCCGCGCGTCGTGATGGTCCCGGTGTTCGGCGACAGGATGCCGGCGATGCACTTGAGCAGCGTCGACTTGCCGGAGCCGTTGCGGCCGAGCAGGCCGAAGGTGCCGCCTTCCGGGACCTCGAAGGTCACGTCGTCGAGGGCCTTGAACTCCTCGTACTTCGCCCGCCCGCCCTTGAGCACCGTCGCCTTGAGCGACTGGTTGCGGTCGTGGTAGATGCGGAAGGTCTTCGAGACGCCGGAGACGTCGACTGCTGTGCCTGCCATTTAGAGCTCCTCCACGATGTTCTTCGAGAACCGGGTGAACACGAGGATGCCGATGACCAGCATCACGACTGCCCAGACCCCGATGTAGAGCCAGTTCTCGAGTGGCGGCACCTGGTAGTCGTAGACGATGTTCCTGATCGACTCGAGCATGCGCTGCGTCGGGTTGAGCTGGAAGAGGAAGACGAGCGGCCACGGCTCGCCGAAGAGCAGGCTGCCCTCCTCGGTCAGGTTGTCCTGCGCGTTCTGCACCATCTGCAGGGGGAACATGACGCCGGAGGCGTAGAGCCACAGCTGCGTGAGGATGCCCCAGAGGTGCTCGATGTCGCGGAAGTAGACGACGACGACCGAGAGGATGAGCGCGAGTCCGAGCACGAACATGATGATGAGGGCCAGCAGCGGGATCATGAGCGGCAGGTAGGCCAGCACCATGGGGCCGCCGATGAAGCACATGATGAGTGTGATGACCGCGATCTCGATGATGTAGGTCCACGCGTTCGCAAGGATGCGCGAGAGCGGCAGCACCCAGCGGGGGAAGTAGACCTTGCGCAGCAGGTCGGCGCTCGAGACGAGGGACCCCATGCCGCCGTTGACGGAGTTGGAGATGAAGCCCCAGCTCACGACGCCGATGCCGATCCACAGCGGGAAGAAGTGCACGCCCGAGTTCGTACCGGGAGGGGCCGAGATCTCGAAGAGCAGCCCGAAGACGAGCGAGAACGTCGCGATCTGCGCGAGCGGGTTGATGAGCGACCAGATTCGCCCGAGCGCAGTGCGCTTGTACTCCGACCGGATCTCACGAAGTGTGAGATTGACCAGGAGATTGAACGTGAGACCCCGAGACTGGGACCTCACAGAAACAGGCTTAGACATTGTCCTCCGCACACCTTGTGACGCTGGCCCCACGGAGGGGCCGCCCAAGACTAACACCAGGCTTCGGGGCCAATTCGGAGCCTCGCGGCGCGGCCACCGAGGGCCGCACGCGCGAGGTGGGGCGGGTCAGCGACCTGCCCGGAAGTTGCGGTACGCGGCGCGCGACCGGCTGTAGACCGGGCGCAGCGCGTTCGCGAGTCCCGGCGTCCGGCTCAGCACGATGCCCTTCGCGCGACCGAGCGGGGACTCGGCCTGGGAGGCGATGTACCGACGCACGAGCTCGACCTGCTCGCGGAACAGGCCGGGCAGGCCTGCCGTGATCTCCTGCACCTTGTACTCGAGGAGCGTGTGCGAGATGGCGGCGTTGTGCGTCGTCAGCACCGTGCGGACGTGGAAGCCCTCGCTGATCGCGGAGTAGCCGAGCAGTCGCTCGAGCACGTGCGGGAGCCCACCATCCGCGTACTGCCCCTCGTCGGGGAAGTCCTCCCACGTGAAGCCGGCCTGCACGAGCGGGCGCAGCGATTCGGGGCGGGCGATGAACATCGAGCCGAGCGGCGCGAGCGGGCTGGTCTCGTCGAACTCGACGCGCATCCCGAGCTTCGCGGCGAGCTCCTTGGCCGGCTCGAGGTTCGCGAACCAGGCGCGGCCGAGCGTCGGGAAGCCCATGTGGATCATGGGCGGGAAGACCATGCCGAGCGTGGGGTGGTCGACGAAGAGGCGGAGCAGGTTCGTCGTGTACCCGGGGGAGTTGAGCAGGTTCTGGAACAGGTGCTCCTTGAAGTGCCGCCCCGAGTTGAAGCCGTTCTGGGGGCTCTTCTTCGAGTGCAGCTTGACGACGATGTCGTAGCGTCCCGACTCGAGGACGTCCTTGCAGGTGAGCAGGAACGCCGAGATGTCGCGGCCGCGGTTGGAGCCGACGATGCGCACGTCGTCGTCCGGGCGGCCGAGTTCCACGAGCCTCTCCTGGATCGCGGTCTGCTTGTCGGCGCTCGCGGTCGTCACGACGAGGTCGTAGCCGCCGGGGATCGTGTTGGCGAGGTCGACGATCTCGTCGATCATCTCCTCGTAGAAGACGTGCGCGATGACGACCACGCGGAGGTCGCTCGGGTCGGCGCCGCCCAGGTCGACGTCCGGCATGATCTCGAGGAGGGCCGCGTTCGTGTTCAGGATGCGCGGCTTGGCCGTCGTGCCGATGTCCTGCCAGAGCAGGTCGAGCGGGTAGTGCTTCTCTTCGAGCTGCTCGAGCACGCGCTTGCCGATGATGGCGAGCTCGTCCAGGTAGATGGGGTCGTGGAAGAAGAAGCGCCGCTTGACGATGGGGCAGCCGTCGGCGATGAGCACGTCGGCGAGGTTGAAGATCGGGTGCTGGTCGCCGTAGTGGGCCGACGCGTAGGCGACCCACGAGGAGAAGCCCGCCGACTCGAAGTAGTGGGTGAAACGCGCCTCGTGCAACATGACGGAGTCGTCGTAGGAGTCGATGCGGGGCATGTCGTCCCAGTAGGAGCGCCAGGCATCTGAGGTGAACATGCTGCGGCGCACGCCGATCCAGTGCGACTGGATGTGGCGGTGCATGACGCCGGTCATCGTGATGGGGTTCGGCACCACGGCCGCGTGGTCGGTGATGCCCCAGAAGTCGACGGTCTTCGCGTCGGCCTCTTCGAGGAGCGGCGCGAACGAGCCGATGGGCCCGTAGAAGGTGTAGTTGGCGAGGACGAGCTCGTCGTAGTCGCGGAGGCGGTCTGACCCGAATTCGCGGAGCGCGTCGCGGTACGCCCAGACGTCGTAGCCGACGTTCTCGCGCTCCCACACCGTGTCGGCGACGGCTTCGAGGCGGCGCCGCGAGTCGGTGGTGAGGGGGGAGTTGGACACGACGAAGATGTGCTCGGCGTGGGCGCGCAGCTCGCGGAGGCAGTGCTCGACGTAGCCGCCGACGTGTCCCTGCTTGTCGTAGACGAGGAAAAATACCACTCGACGCATGAGGTTGGCGTCCTTTGCTCTGCTCACGGCGACCCCGGCTGGAGTCTGTCGGGGCCGGGCGCCGGTGGGCGCCAGCCGATGCCCCATGCTACAGCGGGGTAGCCTTGGCCCATGAAAATCGTCATGACCATGATGGTTCGCGACGAGGCCGACATCATCGCGGCCGTCGTGGAGCATTCGCTCGCTCAGGGCATCGACCACCTCATCGTCACCGACAACGCGTCGGTCGATGGAACCCGCGAGATCCTCGAGCAGTACGAGGAGAAGGGGGTCATGACCCTCCTGCACGATCCCGAGCACAAGAAGCAGCAGGCCCAGGTCGTGACGCGCATGGCTCGCTCGGCGTACTCCGAGCACGGTGCTGACTGGGTCATCAACGGCGATGCCGACGAGTTCGTGTTCGCGCGCGACCGCTCGCTGACCGTCAGGCAGGCGCTTGAGCACTACAGCCCCGACCTGACGACGTTCCGCGTCCCGGTCGTCAACATGGTCGGCTCGTTCGGGCGCGAAGGCAGCGGGCTCGCTCGCCTCCGCTTCCGGGACGAGCGCTCCATCGAGCAGCTGAACCGCGCCGGGGTGTTCGCGCACCCGACTCCCAACGCCATCCACGTGGGCTCGGACGAGGTCGAGGTCGCGCACGGCAACCACTTCGTCTCCCTCGAGCAGCAGGGCGACGTGCCGGAGGGCTTCGAGCTCGAGGTGCTGCACGTGCCGTGGCGTTCCTGGTCGCAGTTCGAGCGGAAGACGGTCGCGATGGCGCTCGGCTTCGAGGCGAACCCGGGGCTTCGCCCGAGCGCGAACCACCATGGCATGCGCGACTGGCGGCGGTACAAGGCCGGCGTGCTCGAGGACTTCTTCGCGCTGCGCATGCCCACGACGTCCGAGCTCGCCGACGGCGGCTACGTGGAGGACACATCCATCATCGACGCCCTGCGCGCGATCGGCGACGCCGCCGTGGTGCCCGCGCAGCTCTCCGCGACGCTGGACGACGGTCACGACGAGGTCTACTCGGACGAGCAGCTGCTGCGCCTCCGCGAGCGGGCCGCGCTCTTCCAGAGGTATGACGACGTCGCGCACGAGGAGGTGCGTCTGCTTCGTGAGGAAGTCGACGAGCGCAACTCGACGCTGTACCAGCGAGAGCTGGACCTCGTCGGTCTGCGGACGGCCTACAACGAGCTGGGGCAGCGCGAGGCCGAGGCGCAGACGAAGCTCTACGAGCTGCAGCTGCGTGAGGACCGCACGGCGGCCGCCGAGCACAGCGCAGCGGATGCTCGCGCACAGGCGGCGCGGCTCGGCGCCGAGCTGCTCGGGGCCCGCCAGCAGCTGCAGGCGGTCGAGCAGATGCCGGCGGTCAAGCTCGAACGGAAGGCGCGCCGCGCGGCGAAGTCGGTGCTCAGGCGCTGACCGTCAGGACGGAGAAAAGGGGCGCGCTGTCGAGAGATCGACGGCGCGCCCCTCTCTGTGTCGGTGCTCAGGCGCCGGCGCGGGTCGCCATGAACGACTGGATGTCGCTCGCGTCGCCGTAGACCTCTTTGGAGTCGTACGGACGGTCGGGGAACGCCCCGTACTTCAGGGAGATGTCGAGGTCGTTCTCGGTGATGAACCGCTCGACGTGCTCGCCGAGCGAGACGGGCACACCCGAGCCCACGTTGACGACGCCGCGCAGCTCATCCTGGAGGGCGACGGCCGCGATCTGCCTGCCGAGCTCCTCGACGTGGATGAAGTCGAACTTCGCCTTGCCGGAGGTGAACGGGAACTCGGTCTTGCCCGCGTCCGCGGCCTCGAGGAGCTTCGTGAAGATGGACTGGTTGTTCCGGTCGTCGCCGTAGATGTAGTAGGCGCGCAGCCACTGCAGCGTGACCTTCTCGTCGAAGGCGAGGAACGTCGACTTGCGCAGCGCGTCCTTCGCGATGCCATAGAGCGACAGCGGGTTGGTGGGCGTCTCGGCGGTGATCGCACCCTCGTGCCTGCCGACCTCGTGCATGGTGCCGAGCACGGCGAGGCGCTTGACGCCAGCTTCGACCGCCGAGTTCAGGAACCTGAAGTGATCGGACAGCTTGAGCATGTGCACGGGGGAGTTGTGGGCGAAGCCCGCCTCCCAGGCAAGGTGGATGACCGAGGTCGGTGCCGGCTCGAGGACGCTCGAGTAGTCAGCGTCGCTGCTCAGCAGGTCGAGCTCGACGATCGTCGCAGCCGGGTTGACCTTGGCGGCGCCACCGGGTCGGACGACGGCCACGACGTCTGCGTCCTCGGCGAGCAGCGCGTTCACGACGTGGCGCCCGATGTACCCCCCAGCGCCGGTCACCAGCACCCGTTGGCGTTCTGTCATGACGTTCCTTTCGACAAGGCCCTCACTCTAACGGAGCACGAAGATCGGCATCCGAGGCCAGCAAGGGCGGCACACGTTCCGTGCCATGATGTTTGCTGCGGTGGACGAGGCGGCGCAGGACGCGCGGCCGCTTGCAAAAGAGGAGACGCATGACGAGGACGACAGCCAGCGTGGTCAGCCCTGCTCCTGGTGCATCCAGTCTCCCGGACTGGACCAGGCGGGACTGGGTCTGGGTCGTGGTGGTCTTCCTCGTGGTCACGGTCTGGACGTGGTTCCGGATCCCGCTGCCGGATCACGATGTGGTCTGGGCTGAGGACGGGGTCATCTTCCTCAAGGAGCAGATCGAGCGGGGAACGCTTGCCACGCTCCTGCATCCGTACGCCGGGTACCAGCACTTCCTGCCGAGGGTCTTCAGCGCTGCTGTCGTCGAATGGGTCCCCCTCGAGTCCTACAACCGCGCCGTCTTCACGGTCTGCGTCGTGTTCGCGGGGCTCACGGCCGCTGCGACCTACCGGCTCACTCGGGGCATCATCCGCTGGATCCCGGGCCGTGTGCTCATGTCGCTCGTCCCGGTGGCAGTGCCGCTGCTGAGCCTCGAGATCATCGGCAACTTCGCCGACCTCCACACGTACTGCCTCTGGCTGGCGGCGTGGGTCGCGCTCTCGAAGCCAGCAAGCAAGATCGAGGGCGTCCTCTGGGGAGTCGTCGCGCTCATCGCCTGTCTCACCGAGGTGCAGGCGCTGCTCGTCGTGCCGCTCGTGGTCGTGCGCCTCTTCTGGGACCGCAGCATTCCAGTCCTCGCGATCGCGGCCGGAACGCTCATCGGCGTGGGAACGCAGATGTTCTCCTGGCTCACGACGCCGCGCCCCATCAAGGAGGGTGTCGAGATCGGCATTCCCGATGTCGTGGTCGGCTGGCTGGTGAACGCCGTCCTCCCGATCTGGAACGGGCACCGTGAGACGAACTCGATCCTCCTGGCCGAGTACGGGTGGAAGATCCTGGCACTCGCCGTGCTGCCGTTCGTGCTCGCGACCCTGGCTGCCCTCGTCTTCGACAAGGGGTATCAGCGGTTCGCGCTCTGCGGCCTGCTCTTCATCTCGGCGGCATCCTTCGGCGGGTCCCTTCTCGTGAACCCGCACGAGTCGTTCCAGTACGCGCGGTTCGTGGGCCCCGAGTGGTTCCTCGTGCCCATCGACCTCAGGTACGGCGCGGCCGCGGCTCTGTTCGTGCTCGCCGCGCTTCCGTTCGCGGCGTCCTCGCTCGTGATGCGCTTCAGCCCGAGGTTCCCGGTCCTGTCGCGCACGGTCGTGCTGGTCCTCTCGACCGTCGTCCTGGGCTACATCGCGATCCAGGGGCCGGAGGTGGCCTCAGCGAAGACGATGGCGAAGCCGTGGAGCGCGCAGGTCGGGGCCGCGGTCGTCGCCTGCGAGGCCGCGCCGGAGTCGAGCTACACCTTCGAGAGCGCGCCGGGCATCAGGTACTTCGACCTCTCCTGCCGAGACGTGCTCGAGCGCGCCACGATCAGGCAGTGATCTGCGGCCGTGCGCCCTCGCGAGGGAGCACGGCCGACCGCGGCTCAGCGCAGGGACTCGACTCGAGCGACGAGCGTCGACGCGCGCGCACCGCCGCTCGGCCCGGCGGCGCGGTTGATGCGGCGCAGCAGGTCGAAGGTCATCGACAGCAGGTACTTCGCGAGCGCCGGCGTGACGGCGACCCTGGGCACGAAGCCCGCGGTCTGCACCGCCAGAGCGACGAGCTTCTGCCAGTCGCGGGTGCTCAGCTGCACGAGGCTTCCGTACGGCGCCGACGCGACGGACGCGCCGAATGTGCGGATCGCCTCGGTGCGGAGGATGACCGTGCCGCCCGACCCCTGCAACGGCGACGTCTTTCGCGAGTAGGGCACCGCGATCCCGAGCATCGAAGCGATGCCCTCGAACGCCGGCGTGGTGTCATCCCACTCCCGGCCGAGCTCGCCGAAGTGCTCGCCGTGGAGCAGCGGGGCCGCGACGAGCAGTCCCAGCTCTGAAGCACGCTCGAACTCGGCGATGGCCGCCGACGGGTCGGGGAGCCCGAAGGTCTCTGCGCCGAACGCGCGCGCGTCGACGAGGTCCGCCTGGCGTCCGCTCTGGTGGAACGCGTCGGGGCCGAGCACGATCGTGACGTCCTGGCTGATGCGGCCGCCGGCTTCCGACCAGTGCGAGGCCACCTCGATGCTGAGGGCGCCAGAGGCCTGGATGAGGGCGTCCGCGTCGCTCAGCCGGGTGCGGGTTCCGGTGACGACCAGCGCGGCCCGGCCTTCGATCAGGCGAGCCTGCGCGAGGCGCTCCTCGAATCCTGCGCCCACTGGGACGAGGACCGCGAACTCCGTCGACGACGCGGCCGTGGACTCGAGCATCGCCCAGTCGTGGAGCGTGGAGAACTGCGCGTACTGGTCCATGCTGCGCTGCATGTGCGGCCGCAGCTGTGCCATGTCGAAGCGCCCGGAGGTCTCGAGGAACTCGTAGAGCCGCGTCGCGTTGAACCCGGCGATCTCCTCGATCGTCGACGGGATGCCCGCGAAGAGGGTCTTGCGCTTGAAGATGGGGCAGTTGCGCTCTTCGATGAGCTCGACCGGGTACGTGTTGAGCGGGTAGAGCGTGTACGGCTCGAGGTCGGTCGTGTCGACGTAGGCCTCCCACGTGAAACCGAGGCGGTCGAAGAACCACGTGAACTTCGCCTCGTGCTTCGCGACGGCGTGCGAGTAGTCGGGGATCTGCGGCAGGTCATCCCAGTAGTCCTGGAACGGCTCGGACAGGAACATCGAGCGACGCACGGCGATGAAGTGCGACTGGATGTGCACGGGCAGGGTCGGCGTCTCGAGGACGCCGAACGGGTCGAAGGGGGCCGCGTGGTGCACGGTGATGCCCCAGAAGTCGAGGTCCTTCGCATCCATCGTGTCGAACATGAGGCCCATGTCGGCGACCGGGCCGACGATCGTGAAGTTGAACATCACGAACTCGTCGTACTCGGCGAGGCCCTCCCAGCCGATCGAGTCGATGGCGGTCTTGTAGGCCCAGGAGTCGAACCCCTCGTTGGGACGCACGATGAGGTCGGTGCCGGGGCGCGCGGTGAACAGCTCGCGGCCTGCGTCGTTCAGCTCGCCGTTCACGACGACGATGACGTGGTCGAGGTGCGGCTGCATGCCGTCGAGCAGCGTCGTGACGTACTCGTCGACGATGCCCTGCTCATCGAAGAAGAAGAAGATGCCGAGCCGCTTGGGCGACCTGAGGTCGCTCAGCTTCACTTGATGCCACCCAGGATGCGCCGTGGCACGGCGAGGATGCGCCTTGGGATGCTCCGGGCCAGCGAGGGGAGACGACGCAGGAGGTTGCGGGCGCGCTGCGCGGTCGTCGGCCGCACGTTGAGGTGATAGTGCGCGTCGTCCAGGGAGTTCTGCAGTGCGAGGACCCTCGCCTTGAGCTCGGCGTTCTCGGCCTTCTCCTCAGCCCGCTCGCGGGCGAGCTCGTCGAGGCGCTCCCGGAGTGCCTCGATCTCGACGACCAGTTCTGCGGAGCTTCGGGTATCGGGTGCGCTGCTTGGCATGGCCACGAGCATATCGCCGGTGACTCCCTTGTCCGTCTCCCTCGCCGCGGGGTCGGCTCGGCGGCGGATAGCATCGACGGATGAGCGCGCGAGCAGTCGGTTCCGAGTCGGAACGGTGGCGACTCGCTCCGCACCGCGAGTCCGCCTGGCTGGCCGGTGTCTTCGCCGTGGCCCTCGTGCTGGCGTGGTTCCGGGTGCCGGCCGGGGCGCACGGAGTGCTCTGGGCAGAGGACGGCGATACGTTCCTGCGCGAGCAGATCGAGCTCGGCAGCCTCGCCACGCTGTTCCACCCGTACGCCGGCTACCAGCATTTCCTGCCTCGGGTGTTCACGATCGTCGCCGCGGAGCTCTTCCCGCGCGACAACTTCGGTGTGGCGGTCTCGTTCCTGAGCCTCCTGGCGACCGCCCTGGTCTGCGCCGGCACGTTCCGCCTGGCCAGGGGAATCGTCACGTGGCTGCCTGCGCGCGTCGCGGTCGCCCTCGTTCCCGTGTTCGTGCCGCTCATCAGCCGCGAGGTGCTCGGCGACCTCGCGAACCTGCACACGTACTGCCTGTGGCTGGTGGTGTGGATCTTCGTCTCCCGAAGCGACGTGTCCAGGGCGGAGCGGGGGTTCTGGGCCGCTGTTGTCCTCGTCTGCCTCCTGACGGAGGTCCAGGCAATCGTCGCGCTGCCCATCCTGCTGCTTCGCCTCCTCTGGGATCGCGGCAAAGCGGTGTGGCTCCTGCTCACCGGCGCCCTCCTGGGCGTCCTGCCTCAGCTCGTGACGTGGCTGCTCGCCCCCCGGCCTCAGTTCAACGCCCCACATGGGCCCATCTCCGTCGCCGATGTGCTCGTCGGCTGGGGCGCGACGGCGTTGCTTCCCGTCTGGAGCGGCGACACCGAGTCGAACGCGGTGGCGCTCGCGAGCCAGGGGGCGGGCATCCTGGTGCTGGCCTTCGTGCCCTTCGCGCTCGCGGTGGGGCTCGTGATGGCGATCGGGCGGCGACCGGAGCGCGTGGCCCTAGCCGCGCTGCTGCTGGTCTCGGCTGCGGCATTCGGTGGCACGCTCCTCGTCAACCCTCTGACGATCTTCCAGTTCGCCCGGTTCGAGGGTGGTGACTGGCTGACTGCGCAGATCGACATCCGCTACGGGGCCGCCGCAGCGATCTTCGCGCTCGCGAGCTTCCCGCTCGCGGCGTCCGCGATCGTCGAGCGCTGGGGAGTGCGAGCCCCGCGCGCTGCGCGCTTGGCCGCCGCGGCTCTCCTGCTCGCCGTCGGGGCCGCGGTGGTGTCGCAGTGGGCGACCGTGCCGGATGATCGCCGCGCCGTTCCTGCCTGGTCGGCGCAGTACCGCGATGCGGTCGCAACCTGTGTCGGCGAGCCGGAGGGCGAGCGAGTCTTCGCCGTCGCGCCCGGCAAGTCCTTCGTGCTCGCCTGCGACGACCTGCTCCGCGACGCCGGGAAGTAGCGGAGGAGAAGCGTCAGACGCCCTCGAGCTTGTTGCGCTCGACGATCGGCAGGGGCCCCGTCTTGGTCGAGATGGTGCGCCTCGGCAGCGCGGGGAGGTCTTGGATGCGCAGCTTCGAGTAGATCGCCAGGTAGCAGAGCAGCAGCCAGTTCCCCTCGACGAGGAGGCGCGACTCGGTCAGCGACTGCACCGCGAGGGCGACCATGAGCAGGAACGCGAGCATGGCCGTCGGCGGGAAGTCGCGGGGTCCGCTGGCGTCGGTCTGCGGGCGGTCGACGGCCAGCCACCAGGTGCGGATGAGGGTCGAGAGCACGATGCCGACGAAGAAGAACGCACCGATGAGGCCCGTCTGCATCCACACGTCGAGGTAGGCGTTGTGGGCCTGCAGGAAGTGCACCCCGTCGACGACGAGGAGTCCCTTGAACGGCTCCACCCACGGGGCCCAGTAGCTGATCCACCCCATGCCGGTGAGCCAGTGCTCGCTGCCGAGCCGACCGACCTCGGCCCAGATGTCGCCGCGGCCCGACATGTCGCTCGAGCGGTTGATGAGGCCGAAGAGCTGCGTGTTGAACTGGAGCACGATCCAGCCGACGACGAGCATGATGGCGAAGACCGCGCCGTACATGCCCCACCGTTGCGCGTTGCTGAGCGGGCGTGCGATGAAGACGAGGGCCACGGCCAGGAGCACGACGGCGCACCCCACGAAGACGGTCGCCGACTTGCAGAGGAGGATCGCGACCAGGCCGAGCACGATCCACGTGATCGCCGGCCACCGCTTCATCTGCTTGGCGTACCACTGCACAGCGACGGCGATGACGCACAGGAGCGCGGCCATGGCGAGCAGGTTGCGGTTGCCGAGGATGCCCTGGATGGCGCTGCCCGCGAAGATGTGCCCCTGGCTCCACAGGAACGCGGCCGGCACGGTCTCGGCGGTGGCTCCGGGGATGCCGGAGACGCGCTCGAGCTGACCGGGGATGAGGAGGGCGAGGGGCAGCACGCCGCCGGGGAAGAAGATGGCGACGAGGACCTCGAACGCGAGCGAGAGGCCGAGGATCCAGCGCATGGCCGCGCTGAAGGCGCGCAGGAACTGCGGCTTCGTGAGCGAGACGGCGAGGGCGAGGGCGACGATCACCGTCACGAGCTGGATGCCGAAGCCGAGGAGCGACTCGGGTCGGTAGGCGGACCAGATGATGGAGAAGGCGCACCAGACGACGAACGCGACGAGCGCCGACGGAAGATGCATGATCTTCGGGAGGGGCTTCTTGCTGGCGAGGAGCCAGATCGAGATGCCGATGATGATCGCGACGACGACACCGAAGCCGTACCAGGTGAGCAGGTTGCGCCAGAAGTCGCCGGCGAAGGCCGTGAAGAACGTGAACGTCGCGAAGGCGGTGAGCCCGGGGCTCCCCGGTACCCGGGACACGAATCGACGCCATGGGGCGCGTTCGGTCGCGATGGAGTCTGCGGGGATTCGGGTGGAGCTCACCGGCCTATTCTCGCTCACTCGCGGACCCGATCGGTGCTGGTCCGCTGGAAGCCAGGGCCGCGCGACGGCCGGCGCCGCTCACACGAACGCCGCGTGGCCCGTGATCGACCTGCCGACGATGAGGGTGTTCATCTCTCTGGTCCCCTCATACGAGTAGATGGCCTCCGCGTCCGCGAAGAACCGGCCGACACCGTAGTCGGCGACGATGCCGTTGCCTCCGCATACCTCCCGCGCGAGGGCGACGACCTGTCGCATGTTTCCCGTGGCCACCGCCTTCGCGAGCGCCGAGTGCTCGTCGCGCTGGGCGTCGTCATCGTCGAGCTGCGACACCCGAACGCACAGCGTGATGCTCGAGGTGATGAGTCCGAGCGCGTCGACGAGGCGCTCCTGAATGAGCTGTCGTGCAGCGATGGGGGCGCCGAACTGGAGCCGGTCCTTCGCGTAGGCGAGCGCGGTCTCGTAGGCGCCGACGGCGATGCCCGTCGCGAGCCATGCGACCTCGGCCCTGGTCTTGCGCAGAACACGGGCGGTGTCCTTGAACGAGTTGGCATGCTCGAGCTTCGCGTCGGCGGGCACGCGCACGCCGTCGAGGGTGATGTCGGCGTTCTGCACGATGCGGAGCGACACCTTCCGCTCGATCTTCGTCGCGGTGAAGCCGGGAAGGGAGGTGTCGACCACGAAGCCCTTCACCTGCCCGTCCGCCACATCCTTGGCCCAGATCACGACGATGTCCGCGAAGGTCGCGTTCCCGATCCAGCGCTTCGCGCCGTTGAGCACCCATTCGTCGCCGACGAGCTCGGCGGTCGTCGTGAGCCCCCTGGCGGAGTCGCTGCCGGAACCGGGCTCGGTGAGTCCGAAGGCGCCGACGATCTCACCGGACGCCAGCGCGGGGAGCCAGCGTTCACGCTGGGCGACGGAACCGCAGAGGCCGATGGCGCCAAGGGCCAGGCCGTTCTGCACGCCGACGTAGGTCGCGACGCTCGCATCGACGCGAGCGAGCTCGAGGGCAGTCCACCCGCGGAAGACCGCAGAGTTCTCGAATCGTCTGGTCTCCTCGAACGCGAGGCCGACGACGCCGGCCGCGGCGAGGCCCTGGACGATCTCGCGCGGGAAGGTCGCGGCTTCCCAGTGCGCGTCGATCACGGGGCGCACGTCGCGCTCGAGGTAGTCGCGGAGATTCGAGATCAGGCGCTTCTCCTCCGGAGAGAGCTCGGCCTCGAGCCCGGTGAAGTCGCCTGGCAGCAGCTGAAACTCGTTGTCGTCCATGACCGTCCTGTTCCTGGTCGAGCGGGGTGGGGCGCTGCGAGGCCGTGGCGGCCTTGCCTCCGGCGACGAATCGAGCGCTCCGCGAGCTTACGAAGAGGTGAGCCGGGTGCGCCACCGGGTTGGTGGAAACCATGAAGTCGAACGCGAGCTGGGTGCGCACCCTTGTATCTGCCATGCAGTTCGTCGCACCTCTCCCACAGGCGGACAGAGATTCGGTAGCCTTCGCGTGATGTTTCTGCCACTGAAGAATGCGCCCCGCGACTACGCCTGGGGTGCCCCGGGATCGATCTCGCAGCTCCTCGGCACGACCGGTGCCTGCACCCTCGACGACGCGGACTGGGACGGAGTGCCGCAAGCCGAGCTCTGGCTCGGTGCGCATCCTGGGGCGCCGAGTCGAATCGTCGACCCCGAACTGGCGGGTGGGGCGACGACGCTCGACGCCTGGATCGCGCAGGAGCCGGTGGCCACGCTCGGGCGGTACGCCATGGGCCTGCGGGAGGGCGATGGGCCTGGGCTCCCGTACCTCCTGAAGGTCCTCTCGGCGGCGGCCCCGTTGTCGCTGCAGGTGCACCCGACGCTGGCGGATGCCCGTCGCGGGTTCGATCGAGAGAACTCGTCCGGCATCCCCCTCAGCGCGCCGGAGCGCAACTACAAGGACCCGCTCCACAAGCCAGAGATGCTCCTCGCGCTGAGCGAGACGATGGATGCCCTCGCCGGCTTCCGCGATTTCGGTGAGGTCGCCGCCGTGGTCGGCGACTTCGCCCAGCGGGCGGATGCAGACCAGGGGCAGCCGGAAGCCGGGCGCGCGGCGCTTGCAGACTTCAGCGCGCGGGTCCGCTCGCTCGCCACCGGCGAGGATCTCCGGGGACTCGTCACGTGGCTCCTCGAGGGTGGCGAGGCGGTTGATGAACTCGTCGCCGCCGTGTCCCGGGTCGCGCTCGCGGGCGACGAGGCCGGTGACCAGGCCGAGCGCTTCGCTCGTGAGCGCGGCATCATCGCGACGCTCGCGCGCATGTACGCGGGTGACCCCGGGATCGCGCTCGCGCTCCTGCTCAACCAGATCACCATCCGTCGTGGTGAGGCGATCTTCCTGCCGGCCGGGAACATGCACGCCTACGTCCGCGGGCTCGGCATCGAGATCATGGCGGCGTCCGACAACGTGCTGCGTGGCGGGCTCACGCCCAAGCACATCGACATTCCCGAGCTGCTCGCACGGCTGGACTTCGCGCCGGTGCCCCCGCCGTACATCGCGGCGACGCGCATCCAGGACGGTGTGGAGGAGTATCGGCCCGAGATCCCCGACTTCCGCCTCGTGCGGGTTGTTCCGAGTCCTGTCGACACGGTCAAGACCATCCACCTCGATGGGCCCACGATGCTGCTCTGCCTCGAGGGGGAGGCCCGTCTCGAGGGAGCCAAGACGACTGCCTCCATCTCGGCGGGCGAGTCTGTCTTCGTGACCCCGGACGAGCTGCCGGTGCGAGTGATTGGCTCGGTCGACCTCTTCGCGGCGGGTCCGGGGCTCGACAGGCGCGACACGGTGCCGATGCGACACGCCGACTAGCTGGGAATTTCCGGCGCGGGCATTCCGGCGCGCCGTTTCCTGGTCCCTCAGGGATCCTCGGCGACACGCCGTCGCGAATCCCGCGCGGCTTCTCCGAAAAGTCTCAAGACCGGGCTTAGTGTTGAGGGCTTCCGACTTGACGCGGGGTGAATTACAACGATGTAATGATTCCGACGCGCGGGCAGGTGCCCGCAAGCAACGTGGGGAGAACGTGATATGGCAATTCCAGGGAGGAACCCCTCGGTTCCCGAAGACTGGTATGTCGACCCGGTCGTCCTCGGCGTCCCAGGAGTCCGCAGGAATGTCGGAGACGACAACCCGCTCGCCTGGCAGGCAGACGCGCTGTGCGCGCAGGTCGACCCCGAAGCCTTCTTCCCGGAGAAGGGCGGCTCGACGCGCGACGCGAAGCGCATCTGCGATTCCTGCGAGGTCCGGAGCGACTGCCTCGAGTACGCGCTCTCCAACGATGAGCGCTTCGGCATCTGGGGTGGGCTGAGCGAACGGGAGCGGCGCAAGCTCCGCAAGCAAGCCTGAGCGGCGCGGGTCACGGGCGTCAGGCCCGGGCCGCATCGTCTTGGCCAGTCAGTCTCGGGTGAGAGCGCGCGAGCAGGCAGGGCCCCGTCTCGACTCCGGTCGGGCGGGGCCCTTCGTGCATCCATGTGCGGGGGAGTCGGATGCATGAGCGGGAGACGAGCCAGTGCGACGTCGACGCGTGTCGCGGCTTGCCGCCCGCAATGCGAGATCGGCCGGGGGACCCGAATACCATTCGTTCAATGCGTCCCGGAGTCACCGCAATCCTTGTCGCGCGAGATGCGTCGCGCGCGCTCGAGCGCACCATCGCCGCGCTCGAGGGCTCCTCGCGCCTCCCCGAACGCGTCGTGATGGTGAATCTGGCCTCGACGGATTCGACACTGGACATCATGCGCGCGTCCGAGCCGGACATCCTGCTGACGTTGGAGACCGACACGACCTTCGGCGGTGCCGTCGCCGAAGCCGTTGCCGTGCTCGAGGAGCAGGGGCTCCACTCGGAGGGGGATTGGCTCTGGCTGCTCGCGGCCGACAACGCCCCGGAGCACGATGCGCTCGAGCAGCTCCTCGCGACGGCTGAGCGGAATCCGTCGCTCGAGGTGACCGGCCCGAAGCTGGTGCGCAGCGACGACGCCGCGACGCTCGTGGAGTTCGGCCAGTCCATGCTGCAGAACGGTGAGAGCCTGCGCCTTCGCGAGGACGAGCTCGATCAGGGCCAGTTCGATCAGGATTCCGACGTGCTCGGTGTCGCGGCCGGTGGGATGCTGGTGCGCCGTGAACCGTGGTTGGCTCTCGACGGTTTCGACCCCGGTCTCCCGGCAGTGGACGATGCGCTCGACTTCTGCACGCGTGTGTGGCTCGCCGGCGGACGTGTGCTCCTGACCCCGTCTGCTCGAGTCGCCTGCGACCCGGAGGCTCCGGGCACGGCCGCGATGAACCCCTCGATGAGCGCCTCTGCCGTCGCGGCGGCGCGCGATACCGCGAGGGTCCACCGCAGTCTCACGAAGACCCCGCCGCCCGCGTTCGCCGTGCTCCGGCTCCTGCTCATCCCGATCGCCATCCTCAAGGGCGTCTGGCACCTCGTTCGGAAGCGTCCGCGGCGTATCCTCGCAGAGCTCAGGTCCGCCGCTCGCGTGACGTTCGGCAAGACGGGCGCGGCCCGCTCGAGGGCGCAGTTCGCGAAGACCCGCACCGAGTCGTGGACGGTCATCGAGCCGTTGCTCGTGAGCGCCGAGGAGAACCAGAAGACGCTGGGCCTGCAGCGCGAGGAGCTGCGTGCGCTCACGCACGAGGAGCGCGAGCGGTACTCGCTGGTCGGCTCCGGCGGCCTCTGGGTGCTGCTCGTGTCCACGCTGCTCGGCCTCGGGCTGGCGCTGCCGCTCATCGGTCAGACGACGCTGTCCGGTGGCGGACTCCTTCCCCTCGCCGACTCGATCGGCGCGCTGTGGGGGAGGACGGGGTACGGCGTCCGCGACGTGGGCGACGGGGCCTTCGGTGTGGCAGACCCCTTCACCTATGTGCTCGCGGTGCTCGGCACCCTCACCTTCTGGTACCCGAGTCTCAGCATCGTGCTGGTCTGGCTCTTCGCCCTCCCGCTGGCCGCGATGGGCGCCTGGCTTCTTGTGGCGCGACTCACCAAGCGGGCCGGCCTCCGCGCCTTCGGTGCGTTCGCCTGGATGCTCGCGCCCCCGCTGCTGGTGGCGCTGGCCGAGGGGCGCATCGCGGCGGTCATCGCGCACCTCGTCCTCCCATGGCTGATCTTCTCCGCCCTGAGCGCTTCACGGAACTGGTCGCGCGCGGCGGCCACCGGCCTGCTCGCCGCAGTCGCGATCGCATCCGCTCCGCTCCTCGCGGTCCCGCTTGCCGTCGTCTGGCTCGTCTGGCTGGTGATCGGCGGTCGTGGGTTCCTGCAACGACTGCTGACGGCCGCTCCGACCCTGGTCCTCTTCGCTCCGCTCGCGGTCGCGCAATGGAACCGAGGGCGGCCGCTGGCCCTGTTCGCCGACCCGGGCGTCCCGCTCGCGAGCACGGCGCCGGATGCGTGGCAGCTGCTCCTCGGCTTCCCCACGTCGCTCGTCGCCGATCCCAGCTGGGCTGGTGGACAGCTCGAGGCGTATCCCTTCGCCCCGATCATCGCCGCCGTCCTGGTGGCGCCCCTGTTCCTTCTCGCGGTCCTCGCCCCCGGTGGCCGTAACTGGCGCGCGGCGCTCTTCGGTCTCCAGCTCCTCCTCCTCGGCTTCGTGACCAGCGCGGCGGCAACCCGTCTCGGGTTCGCGCACGTCGGCGTCGAGAACATCTCGCTGTGGCCGGGCAGTGCGCAGTCGCTCATGTGGCTCGGCGCTGTGGTGGCGGCCGCGGCGACGCTCGGGGCGATCCGAGCGCGCGCCTCGCACGTCCTCGCCGGCGTCACGATCGCGGGCATGGTGCTCCTGGCTGCACTGCCGGCAACTGCGGTGGCGCGCGGCGACGCACTGGTCGGCGCAGGCGACGGCCGGTCCCTTCCAGCGATCGTCGACGCCCAGGGGCGAGCTTCTGACGAGGTGGGGACCCTCGTCATCGTTCCGCTTGCGAGTGGCGCGGTCGAGGTGCGGCTCGAACGGGGAACGGGTGACGGCCTCGACTCGCAATCGACGCTGCGCACGACAAGCGTCGGTTTCTCCTCCGGTGACCAGCGCCTGGCTGAACTGGCCGTGAACTTCGCCTCGGATTCCCTCTTCCGCCCGACAGAGGAGCTGCACGCGCTCGGCATCTCGTACCTGCTCGTGCCGGAGGGCTCAAGCGACGCGGCGACTATGGAGGGCCGACTCGTGTCCTCGCTCGACGCGAACCCGGGCCTGCGTCCGGCGGGCGCAACGGAGTTCGGCGCGCTCTGGCAGGTGGTCGGACCCACGCTCGAACCCACCGACCCGAGCGTCGCTGGCCCCCTCGACACTGCGAACACCGGGACGACGCTCGGGCGGTGGATGCTCATCGTGCAAGGCGTCCTGCTCGCGCTGACCCTCCTCACTGCCCTCCCGACCGGGGGCCTCACGGCGCGTGCCGCCGATATGCGCCGCCGCGAGAAGACCACCGGTCGCCCCTGGTACGACCTGGACGGTGACGGTTTCGACGATGGCGAGCGGATGCTGCGTCGCGACGTCACGTCGCTCACCGTCGATGACTTCGAGGACGACGATGACGACGTGCTCGGCACGGGAGCACGGGGAGGCGACCATGACGCCCGATGAATCGACCGTGATCGCCGAGGCGCGTGCTGCGGACGACGCCGCCCGCGAGGCTTCCAGACCGGCCGCGAGCGGCCGGCGTCCCATCTGTCGGGTCCTGAGCGTCGGCGCCGCGCTCGTGACCGTGGGAGGCGTGGTCGCGGCGGTGCAGCTCGCACCGGAGGCCGTGCTCTCCACTCCCGCCAATGCTGTCCTCGTCAGCCCGGTCGCGAGCGCGCAGGAGCGCGTGTGCCCAGGCCCCCTCACGTTGCTCGGCTTGGCGACGGATGACCCGACGCTGCCAGCGACCCTGGGGACGACGAGCATCCGTCTCGCCGGAGACCTCGACGAGCTCGACATCGAGCCGATCGTGCAGTCGACCCCAGCCGCCGACGAGCAGCAGGCGCTCGCGCCGGTCCGCTTCACGGTTCCGGGGATGACCGAGGACGGCGCCCCGACCGAGTTCGGAGCGGCACAGACACTGGAGCTCGCTCAGCCCTCGGCCGCGGGCTTCGCCGCGACATCCTGCCGCATGCCGTCCGCCGAGCAGTGGCTCGTCGGGGGGAGCACCGCGGAGGGCAGCAGCACGCAGCTGGTCATCGTGAACCCCGCCGACCGAGCCGCCGAGGTCCGCGTGACGGTGACGACGGCGGATGGCACGGTGCAGGCCCCGACGATCCGCGAGATCGCGGTGCCCGCCAGCAGCCGTGAGGTGGTGAGCCTCGAGGGCGTGGCGCCCGACCGGGGCGACCTCGTCGTGCAGGTCGAAGCCGTCTCCGGCAGCGTGACCTCCACACTGCACCAGACGCGCACCTCGGGGGCGACGCCAAGCGGCATCGAGATCATCGGAGCGCAGGACGCGCCGAGCACCTCCTTCTCGATCGTGGGCGTGCCCTCGACGAGCACGGCGTCCGAGGCGGAGGGCACCCTGGTGCTCGAGCGCGGCGCCACGCTTCGCGTCCTCGCGCCCGGCGACGAGGAGACCGAGCTCGCGGTGGCCGTTCGCGATGCAGCAGGCACCTCGCTCGAGCCGATCTCGCTGACGATCCAGGGAGGCCGAACCACCGAGATCCCGCTCACCGGATACCCGATCGGCCAGTACACCCTCGAGATCGAGGCAAGCCACCCCGTCGTCGCCTCGGTGCAGACGACGGCCACGGCGACCTCCTCGGACCTGGCCTGGTACCAGCCGGTTCCCGCGCTGAGCGGCGGCCAGGTCGTGGCCGTGCCGAACGGCCCGTCACCGAAGCTGCAGCTCGCCGACGCCGACGGGGTCGAGAAGACCGCGACGCTCATCGCAGAGGACGGCACTGAGACTGCGATCTCCATCCCGGCGCACGGCACCACGTCCGTCGACGTCGAGGCAGGCCGCGAGTACCGGCTCGAGGGACTCGACCGGGTCTCCGTCCAGCTCGCCTACGCGGGCGACGGCCAGCTCGCTGCCATCCCCATCTCAGCGAGCAACCCGCTCGCCGAGGTCATCACCGTCTACCGCTGAGCGCCGGGCCCGCGGCCGGCGAGGTCACTCGTCGCCGAAGCGCTCCGGCGCGATGTCCCACGGGTCCGAGCCGAGCAGCTCGGCGACCGCCTGCAGCACGCACCGTTCCACGAGCATCCTGTAGTGCACCGGGTCCTCGCAGTGCAGCCGCGCGAGCCGATCGATCGCGACTCGATAGAGGATGATCCGGTTCGGAGCCTCGACATGCCAGCGGTCCATGCCATCGGAGTGCTGCAGCGTCTTGGGCACGTTGGCGATGTCGACCTGCACGTTCGCGAGCCGTTCGGGATTCGCCGCGCGCAGGTAGTTCATGGCATCCGCGACATGGTTCTCGAACCTGACCACGCGTCCGGTGAGCATCGGAAGGTAGGGGCCCGCGACGCTCGAGCGGATGCCCCTGCCGTGCCTTCCGCGGGCGAGGCCGCGCTCAGGGCGCGCCTGCCTCCTGGCGTTCTCGGATTTCTTCTCCCGGCGGCGACGTGGCATGACTGCGAGTTTACGCCCGGCGTACACTTGCCCCGATGCCCAATCGACCATGCTCACGAGTCGCGTGCTCCCGCAAAGCGGAGTACACGCTGACGTTCGACTACGAGGACAAGCTCGCCGTCATCGGCCCGCTTGCGCTCGCGGCGGAACCGCACAGCTACGACCTGTGCGCACGCCACGCAGAACGCTCGACGCCACCGCAGGGGTGGAGCATGATGCGTCCGGTAGTTTTGGGTTCATGACTTCTGTGGCTATCGCACCCGCGTCGACTGACGAGCGGGGTTCTCTCTCTGGTGTCGTGAAGAGCTATGACGTTCGGGGGCTCGTGGGCAGCGAGCTCACGGAGACGCTCGTGACGGCGCTGGGCGCCGGGTTCGTCGACGAATTCGCTCTCGCCGGGCAGACGGTCGTCGTCGGCCACGACATGCGCGACTCCTCGCCTGGCTTCGCCGCCGCCTTCGCCCGCGGTGCCGTCGCGCGAGGCGCGAACGTCACGCACATCGGCCTCTGCTCGACCGACGAGGACTACTTCGCGTCCGGCCGCTACGACGCGGCCGCCGCCATGTTCACGGCAAGCCACAACCCCGCCGCCTACAACGGCATCAAGCTCTCGCTCGCGGGCGCCAAGGCGCTCAGCTTCGACACCGGTCTCTCCGCGATCCGCGACAGGGCAGCCGCGTTCCTCGACGACGGCATCCCCGCGGTCGATCGGCCGGGCTCGGAGCAGCGCATCGACGTGCTCGCCGACTACGCGGCGTACCTGCGCGAGCTTGTCGACCTCTCGGGCATCCGCCCGCTCAAGGTCGTCGTCGATGCCGGCAATGGGATGGGCGGGCTCACCGTGCCCGCCGTGCTCGGCGACGCGGCCGGTCTCGGGGCGCTGCCGCTCGAGATCATCCCCATGTACTTCGAGCTCGACGGTACCTTCCCCAATCACGAGGCGAACCCGCTCGACCCCAAGAACCTCGTCGACGTGCAGGCGGCCGTCGTCGAGCACGGCGCGGATCTCGGTCTCGCCTTCGACGGCGACGCCGACCGCTGCTTCCTGATCGACGAGCTCGGCGAGCCCGTCTCGCCGAGCGCCGTCACGGCGATCGTCGCGCGACGCGAGATCGCACGCGTGCGCGCAGCCGGCGAGAACGAGCCCACGATCCTCCACAACCTGATCGTCTCCCGTCACGTGCCGGAGGCCATCGAGCAGGAGGGCGCGAAGGCGGTCCAGACGAAGGTCGGCCACTCGCTCATCAAGGCGCAGATGGCGGCCACCGACGCGGTCTTCGGCGGCGAGCACTCGGCGCACTACTACTTCCGCGACTTCTGGAGCGCCGACAACGGGATGCTTGCCGCCATGCACGTGCTCGCAGCGGTCGGCGGATCCGACAAGCAGCTCTCCGAGATCGGCGGGCTCGAGAACCCGTACTTCGCGTCCGGGGAGATCAACTCGACCGTCGCGGATGTGCCCGCCGCCCTGGCGCGGATCGTCGACGCCTTCGCCAGCATCGCCGAGTTCGAGGAATTCGACGGGCTCACGGTCCGCGGTGCGGACGAGACCGGCTTCTGGTGGTTCAACGTGCGCGCCTCCAACACGGAGCCGCTCCTACGTCTGAACGCCGAAGCCAAGGACGAGGCACGCCTGCAGTCGCTTCGCGACCAGGTGCTGTCCCTCATCCGAGCGCAGTAGCAACGGGCCTCCGCGCCCCTCTCGGGGCCGGGGCCGGCAGCATCCACCACCACCCCCGGAGCAAGGAAGCAGCACTCATGGCACCAACGTCGGGTATCGAGCTCTCCACCGAACGTCCGTTCGTCGTCGCGGACCTGGCACTGGCAGCCGCGGGTCGCCACCAGATCCGTCTCGCCGAGATCGAGATGCCTGGGCTCATGGCGCTCCGGGCGCAGTACGCCGGGCAGAAGCCGCTGGCCGGGGCGCGCATCGCGGGATCGCTGCACATGACCGTCCAGACAGCGGTGCTCATCGAGACGCTCACCGACCTGGGGGCCGAGGTCCGCTGGGCGAGCTGCAACATCTTCTCCACGCAGGACGAGGCGGCCGCGGCCGTCGCCGTCGGGCCGGAGGGCACGGTCGAGGCCCCGACCGGAGTGCCGGTCTTCGCGTGGAAGGGCGAGACGCTCGAGGAGTACTGGTGGTGCACCTCGCGCATCTTCGACTGGAGCGCAGAGGGAGCAGTCGGCCCCAACCTCATCCTCGACGACGGCGGCGACGCGACCATGCTCGTGCACCTCGGCCGCGAGGCCGAGCTCGCCGGGTCCGTCCGGGAGGCGAGCGATGAGGACAGCGCCGAGATGCGCGTTGTCCTTGACACCATTCGCGAGTCGCTCGCGCACGACGCCGGGCACTTCACGCGCATCGCCGAGGAGGTGCGCGGCGTGACGGAGGAGACGACCACCGGTGTCCACCGACTCTACGAGCTCGCCGAACGCGGGGAGCTGCAGTTCACGGCGATCAACGTGAACGACTCGGTGACGAAGTCGAAGTTCGACAACACGTACGGCATCCGCCACTCGCTGCCGGATGGCTTGAACCGTGCGACGGATGTGCTCATCGGCGGCAAGACGGCGTTTGTCGTCGGGTACGGCGACGTCGGCAAGGGGGCTGCGGAGGCCCTTCGCGGGCAGGGCGCCCGCGTGATCGTGAGCGAGATCGATCCGATCTGCGCGTGGCAGGCCGCGATGGACGGCTTCCAGGTCGCGAAGGTCGAGGACGTGCTCGACCAGGTCGACATCTGGATCACGTGCACCGGCAACAAGAGTGTGCTGACGCTCGAGCACATGCTCGGCATGAAGCACATGGCCATCGTCGGCAACGTCGGCCACTTCGACAACGAGATCGACATGGCCGGCCTCGAGCGGCTTGAAGGAGCGACGCGCGTCGAGATCAAGCCGCAGGTGCACGAGTGGCGCCTTCCGAACTCGCGTTCGGTGCTTGTCCTCTCGGAGGGGCGCCTGCTCAACCTCGGCAACGCGACGGGTCATCCGTCGTTCGTCATGAGCAGCTCCTTCACGAACCAGGTCCTGGCGCAGCTTGAGCTCTGGCAGCGACTCGACGCCTACCCGATCGGCGTCCATGTGCTGCCGAAGCACCTCGACGAGCAGGTCGCGCGCCTTCACCTCGATGCCCTGGGCGTGCAGCTCACCGAGCTGACGCCGGAGCAGGCCGACTACATCGGCGTCGAGGTCGGCGGGCCCTACAAGGTCAGCCACTACCGATACTGATCCGTTCGGCCACGTCCGATCGCCGAGACGACGAAGCCCGCCAGCTGTTCTGGCGGGCTTCGTCGTCGTCGCTCGGTGACCGAGCCGTTCAGCCTCGGTCGGGGAAGGAGTGGGGCATGCCGTTGAGGGTGGGCGCGAGTGCGTCCTCTCGCCGGGCGATCGCGGCAAGGGCCGCGAGCTCGCGGTCTCGGCGCAGGACAGCCAGGCCCCGCAGATAGGTGTCAGCGTCGACATCCGGGATCGGATGCACGTGGGGGAGCGTCTCGCGGGCGATCTCGCCTGCCGCCCGGTCCCGGTGTGCCGGAGTGAGCTGCGCGGACTGGTCCAGGTAGTCGAGGATGCGACGCGAGGTGCGGTCGGGGAGCCTGCCTGCGTCCGCGATCGTCGCCCACCCGACGAGCTGCGGGGGCATCGGCCCGAGGTGGCGGCGGAGCTTCGGGGCCCGTTCGCGCTGGCAGGTCGTGCCGGCGAGGACGTCGCCGAGCCGTTTGGCCCGGGAGTTGACGAGACCTGTGATGATGGCGATGCCGCCTGCCGACCCGTAGAGCTCGATGAATCCGAGGAGGGCGCGGATGAATGCCTGACGGAACCCTGACGTGCCACCGTCGTCGCGGACGATCCGCAGGCCGGTCGCGAACTTGCCGACCGATCGCCCGCGCGTGAGCGTCTCGACGACACAGGGGGCGACGACGAGGCAGGCGACGAGCAGGGCGATGGCGATGGCGCTGAGCAGCGCTTCGTCGATGGCAACGGGAAAGTCGTCGCTCGACAGGATGGTCATCGTGAGGATGAGGAGTCCGATGTAGCCGGCCATGTAGACCAGCGCGTCGAGGGCGGAGGAGGCGGCCCGGAGCGCAAAGCCCGCGGGTCTCACGTCCAGGTGGACTCCTTCGCCGACGACAAGCTGCTCGTCGGTGACGCTCAGGCGTTCCCTGGGTCGCGTCTGAGTGGCCATGGCAGTATTGAAACAGATGGATCTTGAAGCTCTCACAACCGCCCGTTCGGCGGATTGGCAGCGCCTGGGGGCGCTCGCTCGGCGCCGCAATCTGACCGGCGCCGAGATCGACGAGCTCATCACCCGCTACCAGGATTCGTCGACGGAGCTGTCGGCGCTGCGCACGAGCTACGGGGAGACTCGGGAGGGGGAGTTCCTCTCCGTGCAGCTGTCGCGTGCGCGGGGGAGGTTCACCGGAGCCGGGCGAAACATCCTGGTGCTGCTCGGGGCGTTCTTCACGATGGCGCTGCCTGCTGCGCTCTACCGCGTGAGGTGGTGGACGCTTGGCGCGGCCCTCTTCACGATCGCGGTCGCCGCGCTCAGCTACTGGTGGATCGTGGCGAACCCGGAGATCCTCGGCTTCCTCGGTTCCGAGGCCGCCCTGGAGCAGTACGCCGAGGAGGACTTCGTCGGCTACTACTCCGAGTTCTCGGAATCCAGCTTCGCTGCGCGCGTCTTCACGAACAACGCGTGGATCGCGGCGCAGTGCATCGCGTTCGGCATCACAGGACTGTGGGTGCCGGTGGTGCTCGTGCAGAACGCGCTCGGACTGGGCCAGAGCGCAGCTGTCCTCGGTGCTCACGGGCACCTCGACGTCTTCTTCCTCTGGATCGCGCCCCACGGCCTGCTCGAGCTCACGATGGTCTTCGTCGCTGCTGGGGCAGGTCTTCGCATCTTCTGGGCATGGGTGGCACCGGGGGCGAAGACGCGGATGCAGTCGCTCGCTGACGACGGCCGCGCGCTCATCGTCGTGGCAATCGGCACGACGATCTTCCTGTTCATCTCCGGACTCGTCGAGGGGTTCGTGACTCGTCAGGACTGGCCGTGGCCGATCAAGATCGGCATCGGCGCCGCGGCGCTCGCTCTCTACCTGGTCTACGCGCTCTGGCTCGGCGGCCGCGCAGTTCGGGCGGGGGAGACCGGGGCCCTCGAGAAGTTTGATGGTGGAGCTCAGCGCGTCTACGCCGGCTGACTGCGTTGACGCGGGCTGACCTGCCAGTGGCCCGGAGCGCGGGTGGAGCAGGGGATGCGGGCGACACGCCCGGGATCGCCCCGAGTTGTGCGTCGCTAGGTCTCTGCGTAATGTAATCACTCGTCAGGCCGACGGAGCGAAACGCGAGAGCGGGTCGCACGGGCCAGACAGTTCTGAAAGAAAGATCAGCATCTGCCA
>NZ_JACCCM010000004.1:0-1911 GCF_013409665.1 Pseudoclavibacter sp. JAI123
CGATTCTTGAGAACTCAACAGCGTGCACTATGTCAAATGCCAATTTGATCCCGTGCCTCTTCTTTTTGGAGGGGTAAGGATTCCTTTTGGAAACATATTTGGACAATACAAGTCAGTACTGAGCCTTCGGGTTTGGTGTTGTTTTGTTTTTTGTCAGTTTCAAACTTGTCATCGCACTTCGGTGTGGTGGCGTGATGTTTATCAGGCAGCTTTCGGGTTGTTTGGTTGTTATTCATTTACGGAGAGTTTGATCCTGGCTCAGGACGAACGCTGGCGGCGTGCTTAACACATGCAAGTCGAACGATGAAGCCCAGCTTGCTGGGTGGATTAGTGGCGAACGGGTGAGTAACACGTGAGCAACGTGCCCATAACTCTGGGATAACCTCCGGAAACGGTGGCTAATACTGGATATCTAACACGATCGCATGGTCTGTGTTTGGAAAGATTTTTTGGTTATGGATCGGCTCACGGCCTATCAGCTTGTTGGTGAGGTAATGGCTCACCAAGGCGACGACGGGTAGCCGGCCTGAGAGGGTGACCGGCCACACTGGGACTGAGACACGGCCCAGACTCCTACGGGAGGCAGCAGTGGGGAATATTGCACAATGGGCGAAAGCCTGATGCAGCAACGCCGCGTGAGGGATGACGGCCTTCGGGTTGTAAACCTCTTTTAGTAGGGAAGAAGCGAAAGTGACGGTACCTGCAGAAAAAGCACCGGCTAACTACGTGCCAGCAGCCGCGGTAATACGTAGGGTGCAAGCGTTGTCCGGAATTATTGGGCGTAAAGAGCTCGTAGGCGGTTTGTCGCGTCTGCTGTGAAATCCCGAGGCTCAACCTCGGGTCTGCAGTGGGTACGGGCAGACTAGAGTGTGGTAGGGGAGATTGGAATTCCTGGTGTAGCGGTGGAATGCGCAGATATCAGGAGGAACACCGATGGCGAAGGCAGATCTCTGGGCCATTACTGACGCTGAGGAGCGAAAGCATGGGGAGCGAACAGGATTAGATACCCTGGTAGTCCATGCCGTAAACGTTGGGCGCTAGATGTGGGGACCATTCCACGGTTTCCGTGTCGTAGCTAACGCATTAAGCGCCCCGCCTGGGGAGTACGGCCGCAAGGCTAAAACTCAAAGGAATTGACGGGGGCCCGCACAAGCGGCGGAGCATGCGGATTAATTCGATGCAACGCGAAGAACCTTACCAAGGCTTGACATATACCGGAAACGTTCAGAAATGTTCGCCCCGCAAGGTCGGTATACAGGTGGTGCATGGTTGTCGTCAGCTCGTGTCGTGAGATGTTGGGTTAAGTCCCGCAACGAGCGCAACCCTCGTCGTATGTTGCCAGCACGTAATGGTGGGAACTCATATGAGACTGCCGGGGTCAACTCGGAGGAAGGTGGGGATGACGTCAAATCATCATGCCCCTTATGTCTTGGGCTTCACGCATGCTACAATGGCTGGTACAATGGGCTGCAATACCGCGAGGTGGAGCGAATCCCAAAAAGCCAGTCTCAGTTCGGATTGGGGTCTGCAACTCGACCCCATGAAGTCGGAGTCGCTAGTAATCGCAGATCAGCAACGCTGCGGTGAATACGTTCCCGGGCCTTGTACACACCGCCCGTCAAGTCATGAAAGTCGGTAACACCCGAAGCCGGTGGCCTAACCTTTTGGAGGGAGCCGTCGAAGGTGGGATCGGTAATTAGGACTAAGTCGTAACAAGGTAGCCGTACCGGAAGGTGCGGCTGGATCACCTCCTTTCTAAGGAGCACTTAGCACGCACTCTTTGGGGTGTGGAGCTGAAGTCATTTCGGTCGCAAACGTCGACCGGTGGCGCTCATGGGTGGAACATTTGACTATTCGGTGCTTGTTGTTGTTCGTGCGGAGTACGCCCTTTGGGGTTGGAAACGTGATGGT
>NZ_JACCCM010000004.1:2003-5340 GCF_013409665.1 Pseudoclavibacter sp. JAI123
AGGGTTGGTACCGATCGTATGTTGAGAACTACACAGTGGACGCGAGCATCTTGAATGCCGCAAATGTTGATCGTCTTCGGATGGTTGGGTTTGTGGTGTTCAGCAATTTTAGTCAAGAGTTTCTGAGAATGAAATGATTGGCTACTCATGTGTAAATCAAATCTTTAAGAGCAAACGGTGGATGCCTTGGCATCTGGAGCCGAAGAAGGACGTAGAAATCTGCGATAAGCCTCGGGGAGTTGATAATCGAACTTTGATCCGAGGATTTCCGAATGGGGAAACCCCGCCAGGCCCCTTGTGGTGACCTGGTGACTCCCGCCTGAATATATAGGGCGGGTAGAGGGAACGTGGGGAAGTGAAACATCTCAGTACCCACAGGAAGAGAAAACAACAGTGATTCCGTTAGTAGTGGCGAGCGAACGCGGATCAGGCTAAACCGGTCGTGTGTGATACCTGGTAGGGGTTGCACGGTCGGGGTTGTGGGACTTTTCATGCTGCTCTACCAGGCAGTGGGCGTGACAGTAGCGTATAGACGAACAGCTTTGAATGGCTGACCAGAGGGGGTGCGAGTCCCGTAGTCGAAATGCGTGTATTGACGTTGAAGAGTATCCCAAGTAGCACGGGGCCCGAGAAATCCCGTGTGAATCTGTCAGGACCACCTGATAAGCCTAAATACTCCCAGATGACCGATAGCGGACAAGTACCGTGAGGGAAAGGTGAAAAGTACCCCGGGAGGGGAGTGAAATAGTACCTGAAACCGTTTGCTTACAATCCGTCGGAGCAGCCTTGTAGCTGTGACGGCGTGCCTTTTGAAGAATGAGCCTGCGAGTTAGTGATATGTGGCGAGGTTAACCCGTGTGGGGCAGCCGTAGCGAAAGCGAGTCTGAATAGGGCGATTCAGTCGCATGTCCTAGACCCGAAGCGAAGTGATCTATCCATGGCCAGGTTGAAGCGAAGGTAAGACTTCGTGGAGGACCGAACCCACCTAGGTTGAAAACTGGGGGGATGAGCTGTGGTTAGGGGTGAAAGGCCAATCAAACTTCGTGATAGCTGGTTCTCTCCGAAATGCATTTAGGTGCAGCGTTGCGTGTTTCTTACCGGAGGTAGAGCTACTGGATGGCCGATGGGGCCCAAAAGCTTACTGACGTCAGCCAAACTCCGAATGCCGGTAAGTGAGAGCGCAGCAGTGAGACTGTGGGGGATAAGCTTCATAGTCGAGAGGGAAACAACCCAGACCACCAACTAAGGTCCCAAAGCGCGTGCTAAGTGGAAAAGGATGTGGAGTTGCACAGACAACCAGGAGGTTGGCTTAGAAGCAGCCACCCTTGAAAGAGTGCGTAATAGCTCACTGGTCAAGTGATTCCGCGCCGACAATGTAACGGGGCTCAAGCACGCCACCGAAGTTGTGGCATTCATATGTATAGACAGGCCTTCGTGGTCCAGTCGTGTGGATGGGTAGGAGAGCGTCGTGTGGCGAGTGAAGCGGCGGTGGAAACCAGCCGTGGACGCTACACGAGTGAGAATGCAGGCATGAGTAGCGAAAGACGGGTGAGAAACCCGTCCTCCGAATGATCAAGGGTTCCAGGGTCAAGCTAATCTTCCCTGGGTAAGCCGGGACCTAAGGCGAGGCCGACAGGCGTAGTCGATGGACAACGGGTTGATATTCCCGTGGCCGGCGAAAAACCGCCCAAGCTAATCCAGTAGTGCTAAGAGTCCGAATCTTCTCGTCTGCCTTCGGGTGGGTGGGAAGCCTAGCGCTCGACCCCGTTCTGGTGCGGTTAGCGTATTAACAGGTGTGACGCAGAAAGGTAGCCGAACCGGGTGATTGGTTGAATCCGGGCAAGGATGTAGGGTGAGTGATAGGCAAATCCGTCACTCGTGAAGCCTGAGATCTGACGCGGAACTCACGTATGTGAGGTAGTCGGTGATCCTCTGCTGCCAAGAAAAGCATCGACGCGAGGTTTTAGTCGCCCGTACCCCAAACCGACACAGGTGATCAGGTAGAGAATACCAAGGAGATCGAGAGAATCGTGGTTAAGGAACTCGGCAAAATGCCCCCGTAACTTCGGGAGAAGGGGGGCCTGAGGCGTATAGGGATTTACTCCTGAAAGCGCATTGATGGCCGCAGAGACCAGTGGGAAGCGACTGTTTATCAAAAACACAGGTCCGTGCGAAGTCGCAAGACGATGTATACGGACTGACGCCTGCCCGGTGCTGGAAGGTTAAGAGGAAGGGTTAGCTTCGGCGAAGCTCTGAATTTAAGCCCCAGTAAACGGCGGTGGTAACTATAACCATCCTAAGGTAGCGAAATTCCTTGTCGGGTAAGTTCCGACCTGCACGAATGGCGTAACGACTTCCCAGCTGTCTCAACCGCGAACTCGGCGAAATTGCATTACGAGTAAAGATGCTCGTTACGCGCAGCAGGACGAAAAGACCCCGTGACCTTTACTACAGCTTGGTATTGGTGTTCGGTGTGGCTTGTGTAGGATAGGTGGGAGACTGTGAAGCGGGCACGCTAGTGTTCGTGGAGTCGTTGTTGAAATACCACTCTGGTCATTCTGGATATCTAACTTCGAACCGTAATCCGGTTCAGGGACAGTGCCTGGTGGGTAGTTTAACTGGGGCGGTTGCCTCCTAAAGAGTAACGGAGGCGCCCAAAGGTTCCCTCAACCTGGTTGGCAATCAGGTGGCGAGTGTAAGTGCACAAGGGAGCTTGACTGTGAGACTGACAAGTCGAGCAGGGACGAAAGTCGGGACTAGTGATCCGGCAGTGGCTTGTGGAAGCGCTGTCGCTCAACGGATAAAAGGTACCTCGGGGATAACAGGCTGATCTTGCCCAAGAGTCCATATCGACGGCATGGTTTGGCACCTCGATGTCGGCTCGTCGCATCCTGGGGCTGGAGTAGGTCCCAAGGGTTGGGCTGTTCGCCCATTAAAGCGGCACGCGAGCTGGGTTCAGAACGTCGTGAGACAGTTCGGTCTCTATCCGCTGCGCGCGTAGGAAATTTGAGAAGATCTATCTTTAGTACGAGAGGACCGAGATGGACGAACCTCTGGTGTGTCAGTTGTTCCGCCAGGAGCACCGCTGATTGGCTACGTTCGGAACGGATAACCGCTGAAAGCATCTAAGCGGGAAGCCGGCTTCAAGATGAGATTTCCATCCCTTCGGGGGAGAAGCTCCCAGTAGACGACTGGGTTGATAGGCCGGATGTGGAAGCACAGAAATGTGTGGAGCTGACCGGTACTAATAAGCTGATGATTTGATAAAACATGCACATGAATGTTGTTGCTGTTCGCGTCCACTTTGTGGTTCTCGATAGACGATCGAGAATCGACC